>NZ_JACEHE010000034.1 GCF_013778455.1 Streptomyces himalayensis subsp. himalayensis
TCACGGCTACGCAGGGGAGTACGCGCGCCCGTTCGACCGGTTCTGGCCGGACGGCCCGACCGGCCGAGACGGCGCGCCGCAAGCTCGGCCGCATCGCCATCGCCAACTCCGACGCCACTCCCAACGCCTACACCGACACCGCCATCGACGAGCGCACCGGGCGGTCGGGGAACTCCTCGATTCGTAACCGGACCCGACCGAACGAGGGGCGATCACTCCGCGCTGCTTCTGACGGCGAGGGCCGCGGCCCTCGCCGTCAGAGTGCGTTGCGCGTGAAGACGCGCGCGCCCTTCTCCACCGGCTCGGGACGGCAGGACAGTTCGGGATAAGCGGCCAGCCACCGGTCGCTGAGGTCGCGCTCGGCGCGGCGGACGGTGTCGTCCAGGACGATGATCACGTCGGGCGCGCAGTGCGGCAGGAGCGCCGGGACGGCCGGATAGCGGGCCTGCGGGGACGTGGCCCCGGGCGGCCCGTCCACGAAGACCAGGCCGATCTCCTTGAGGTCGGCCACCGCCTTCAGGTCGTACCAGGGCTGGGCCGGGTCCTCGACGCTTCCTTCTTCTGGCACCCAGTCGGTCAGCGGGGCGTGCCTGACGTCGACGATGTCGTCGAGCCCATGCGCGGTGACCAGTTCGCGGGACAGCTCCGCGTAGCGCTCCTCGTGCTCCAGCGCGACCAGCCGCCCGCTGCCCACCTGCCGCAGCGCGTAGCCGAGCCAGACACTGGAGGAGCCGCTGCCGCACTCCACCACCAGCTCCGGCCGACGCTCGTCGATGATGCGGACCAGCAGCCGCAGCACGTCCGGCGAGGCAGCCCAGCCGCGCAGCGGCGGCATGAACGGCCCGGGTTTGAGGTAGTCCCGCAGCTCGGTCCAGGCGACCTGCTGCTCGTAGTCGGTGCGGCCCTGCATGGTGACGGTGCGGATGACATCCCGGCTGAGCTTCGGCAGCGTCTCGTCGCGCAGCCGCGCGAGCTCCGCCGTCATCTCCTCAAACGACGCGCCGGTCCGGGCCTGGTGCTCCTCGAACGAAGCGCCGGTCCGAGCCTGGTGCTCCTCGACCGCCCGCACGGCCTCGCCCATGCGCCCCTCCAGCTCCCTGCTCAGCCGGTTCACCCGCCGCCCGAGCCTCCGCACCATGACCGCCACCGCGGCCACCGCCGCCCCGACGACCCCCATCGCGGCCAGCCCCAGCGCGGTGCCGGCCTCAAGCAGCCCCAGTCCCGCCAGCGCCCCCAGCACGAGGGCGCCGAGCGCCCCCGCCCCGACCACATAAAGCAGGAGCCGGGATCGCAGGAACGGCAGCATGAGATCTCCAGTGTGGTCAGGCCCATCCCCACGGGACGGCCGAGCGTCGGGGACCCTGCGTCGACGCCGCGGACACGGGCCACCGGGCGTTTCCGCCCTCCAGCGTGCGGCGCGGCGAGGCGGGTACGCGGCCGACAGTAGCCCACCGACGCGCCCCCTGAGCGGCCCAAAGACCCCGAAAACGCCTTCGCGGAGTAATTCCCCCGTGTTCACCCACCACTCACCGATCCCTCTCCGGCGATCCACCGCCGGGCCATCAGGGCGACACGCCGCCGTCCCCGTCCACCCGTCGCGGCCACGGGGGTGGACCGGGGCGGTATCATCCGCGCGAATGGCGTCGGCGGGCAGTCCGAGCCGCTAAGTTGGGGCGGGTCATGCTCAACGATGGCGACGAAACGCCACACAAGGCCGCGGGCGCGGGACTGCCGGGGACGGCGCGGACGGCTCTCGCGGCGGCTCCGGGGACCGGACCGGTTGCGGCTCTACAGCTACCTCACCGCGCCGGAGCGTCGGACCTACCTGGCGATCATGCGGTCTTCACCTCCACGCTGCTGGCCGACCTCGGCGCCGGGGAAGTAGCCGCCGCCCTCGCCACAGCCGAGGGGCGCGGCTAGATCGACGCGGGCGAGTCACGCCTGGAGACCGCCGTGGACCGGCTGGAGCAGCTGGCCCGAGGGGAACCTGGTTGCCGGGCGGCGCGAACTCGCCGCCAGCATCGCCGAGTTCACCCGCAGCCGCGTCCGCTACCAGGTCGGCGAGCTCGCTATGCGCGTGCAGGGCAACGTCCACGGCATGCTCACCGTCGCCGAGGGCGCCCGCGAGGTCTCCCGCGAGCTGCTGCCCGCGATCGAGCAGGGACTCGCCGACATCCAGCGCTGCCCTTGCCGAAAATGTCATCCGAGCAGGTTAGGCGGCATGTTCGTACTCGTGGAGGGTGCCGCCGAGGCGGTCGCGTCTGCGTATGTCGAGGCGGGCGATCTGCTCCGGAGCGGTGATCGGCGTGGGCAGGGGGTTGAGGGGGCGTACGTTCGCGATGCCCTGGTGGGGTCGGTGGGAGTTGTAGAACTGTTCGAACTCGCGCAGAATGTGGAGGAGATGGCGCTGGTTCCAGATCAACGTCCTGTCCAGAAGCTCGCGTCGACAGGTCTGTATCCAGCGCTCCATGATGGAGTTCATCCTCGGCATCTGCACGCCGCTGAGTATGACCTCGATGCCGGCGTCGGCGAGGATGGCGTCGAAGAGGGGCGGGAAACTTCCCGTCCCGGTCCCGGATCATGAATCTGGCCCGACAATCGGCGTCCTCAAGGTCCATGACGAGGTTCTTCGCGGCCTGCGCCGCCCAGGAGGCGGTCGGGTGCGCAGTCGCGCCGAGGATGCGGATGCGCCGGGTGGCGTGCTCGATGACGACCAGCACGTACATGCGCGCCCCGGACAGGGTGACGGTTTCGAAGAAGTCGCAGGCGAGGAGGCCGTCGGCCTGGGAGCGCAGGAAGCCCGCCCAGGTGTTGGAGGTCCGTTCGGGTGCGGGGTCGATACCGGCCTGGTGCAAGATCTCCCACACCGTGGACGCGGCCACCTTCACCCCGAGGACGAGCAGTTCGCCATGTACTCTCCTGTAGCCCCAGGTGGGGTTCTCTGTCGCCAGTCGCAGCACCAGGGCCCGGATGGAGCGTATGGTCCGCGGCCTGCCGGGGCGCTTGGGGTGGGAGGCCGCAGCGTGGCGGCGTGCGATCAGGTCGCGGTGCCAGCGCAGCACCGTCTCGGGGCGCACCAGTAGCCGCATGCTGCGGAGAGCGTCGAGCGGCAGCCGATGGAGGAGAGCTGCCAGGAACGCCCGGTCGCTGGGGGTGAACCGGACTCGGTTCTTGCCGAGTTGGCGTTCCAGCACCGTGATCTGGTGGCGCAAGGCGAGTATCTCGGCATCCTTCTCGCGGTCGCTCATCGGGAGCAATCGCAGGAGGGCGAGGGCATTCATGACGCCGAGGTAGGCCAGTTTCAGCAGCACGGTCGATCATCATGCCGCCTTGATCCACAGGGCGGCCAGGGTGCTGACTTTGACACTTCGGGCGACGCGGTCGGCGCCCGGTGGCCGAGGCACACTGCCTCCCACCAGCGCGGATGAGTTTTCGGCAGGCGCAACCCCGCCAAACCAACAGGGATAGCCACCAGCGCCGAAGAGGACGATGGGCTTCGTCGGCCGCCGCCCTCTCAACAGGCAGGCTTACCCCTCTCAACCCGCAGACGCGCCCTTTGCATCGCGGCAAGCCGCCGCACCACACCGATACACAGCAACCCTGCGACGACATACAGCGCGGCCCCGGCCATCTCTGTTGACAGCGGGCCCCGGGAATTGGAGGGAAAGGCGAGAAGCTGCGCCGCCACGAAGAGCAGCCACCACGACGTCAGCAGCACATCGCTGCGCTGCGGGCGATCGGGCGGAGAGCTGGCGGCCCAAATGTCATTGATGATCCGCTTGGGCAGGAAGAAGCAGGCGACCGGCACCAGCCACGCGCCTGTGGTCCAGCCGCGTTTCATCCGGTGTCCGCCGGGCGCCAGCGCCTCAGCGTTCACGCGCATCTGCCACAGCCAGCGCAGGAAGACGATTCCGGTCAGTAGAAAGGCCAATAGCCTCATGCCGGTGAGGTTGCCAACCCATATCTCCCACTCAAAGGCGGCATACGAGCCGTCAGCCGCGTGGTAAAGGCGCAGCTGAGCGATGAGCAACCCGGCGTTCACCAGCACGCAGGCCCCGAGCGCGGTCACGACCACGGTCGTCATCGCCTTCGGTACGAAGAGCGGCTCGCGCGGCTCGGTCGATGGCGTGGGTGGGGAGATGGCGATGGCGTCGTCGTGACTCACAGAGCCGCAAACTACTGCCGCGCTCGGCATTCCGTCCAGCTTGGATGCCATCCCTGGTCGCAGGTCCGCTCGGCCGTACAGACGGGTGCCGGTGACGGTTATGGCCTGCTCTTTGCCATAGTGTGTCCGGGTCGCGGAAAAGGAACGCGCCGCCGTGCTTGGGCGGACAGCCGCTAGGCAGGCCCCACGCCGCCCGCCGCAGAGTCCCAGGGCAGGGCGAAACTTCACGGACCCTCGCCCGGCTTCGAGACCGGGTGCCGGTAGCCATGTCCGGCGAGCCTTCGACCTGTGTGCCGTCGCTGCGTGGGATGCGGGTCGGCGGTCTGTGCCGGCGCCCCCACACCAGGAAACACCAGAGCGGTATACAGCAGACCGGCGCGGCCGCGCGCGGCCAGCTGCCCGCATCCCGGCTGCCCGAGGCGAGCTGACCGTTCCTCAATCCCCAGGGGCTGACCGTGGCCGCTCCCTTGGTGTGGTGGTCAGGTTGCCGAGGGCCAAGAGCGAAGCACTGTGGCGATCTTGGCAGCGGTGCAGGCGGGGTCTAGGAGCAGGTCGCGCAGGGCAATGGCGTCGTCGTGGCTGGGCTTGACGGGGATTCCGGAGGCTTCCAGGTACATGACGCCGGTTGCGGCGGCTACGGCGAGGTTGGACCGCTCCAGCCACCGGCAGCGGCCGAGGGTGTGCACCAGGGCGGCAGCCCGCGCGTAGGGACCGTCGTAGAGGGGTTGCTGCAGGAGTTCGGCTTTGTGGCGGGCGACGGCAGCTACCGGGACGCCGTAGTCGTCAGGGGCAGGGTCCCCCGCCCCTGCGATCTCAGCTACCTGCAGGATCCAGGGGACGTCGATGTGCAGGTTCATCACGCGGCACGCGCTCCCGGAGCGGGGCGTTGGGTGTCTTCGGCTTCGTCGAAGACGTGCTGGTGCTCGTCGAGGAAGCGCCGGGCGGCGTCGAGACCGCGGGCACGTAGACCGCTGACGTCGTCGCGGATCAGCTGGGCAATGTAGTCCCCGATGGAGAGCCTGAGTTCCTCTGCCCGCGCTTTCGCGAGTCCTGCGAGCTCCGTGTCGACCCGGGCACCCAGTTGCGTCTTAGCCATAGGCGTATGGTAACAGCTGTTACCAGGACGGGCTAGGTGGAGCCGTCAGAGAACCGCAGTGCGCCGGAGCTGGTCAGCTAGTCATCTCGAGGCGGCTTCCTGGCCGGTACGCCCGGACGATCAGCCCAGCCTCGGCGGCCCGCGCGCACAGCGCGCGGGCGAGCGCCGGATCCGCGACGAATCCGGCAACGAACGCCCGTTGCCGCCAGGGCAGTTCATGGTGCTCGGCGAGTTCGCCCGGCTGGGAACATTCCGTGAGGAACCCCGCGTCGTTGGCGGCCGCGAGGATCGCGTCTCCGGATCCGGGCCGTAATGCCCGTTGAGGTGCCACAGCAGGCTCCTGCGCAGCCAGCGGGCGTCAGGACGGCGACATCCTCTAACGTGCGCGCCGCCTGCCCGGCCCGGACCTCGGTACGGCGCCTGCGACGGGCGCCCCGCCACCGGGCCAGCAGCCCCCGCCGCTCCCCCACAGCCGCGAGGACAGGGGTGGGCCTGCTGCCCTCCGTCGCCGGGCGCCCCGCGACGACGGAGGGCCGTGGCTCTTCGCGGCACCTCCCTCGCCACCGCTCACCGCGGAGCTCCCCTCACCGCCGTTCATCGCGAAGCCTCTCTCGTCAGGCCGCGCCGAGCCGGACCCGCGCCAGTCCCGGCTCGGCGCGGCGCGCGCCCGTGGTGGCGGCGGCCCTGAGCCGCTGGACGGCCGGACCTTCCGAGCCGATGCGCTCGCCGGCCCGCGACGCCGCCGGGGCCGCGGTGCCCGCTTCTCCGCCGCGCCGCCCCGCCGCCTGGCCCGCGGCCGGAGGCCGCTGATGAGCACCAGCGCGGATGGCCACGGCGAGCGCGCCGAGCCCGAACAGCACGGGCTGCCACGTGACGACGGTCGCGTTGGTGATGTAGGCCGGTACGACCACCAGTCCCACCGCGGCGGCCACCGGAGCCGCCGAGCGCAGGCCGGAGCAGAGCACCAGGATCGCCAGCCAGGTCAGCGAGGCGTACGACGTGAACGGCCACGCTGGCCGCGGACTGCCCCTGGGAGGCGTGGAGGGCTCCGGCGATCCCGGCGACGAACGCCGAGATGGCGAAGACGGTGACCCTGGTGACGTTCACGCCGAGCCCGAGCCCGAGCGTGGACAGCATGGTCGGCGAGTCGGCCATGGCCCACAACAACCGTCCAAGGCGGCTCCGGCCGATGGCTGCGACCATCAGTGATCCGGCGACGGCGGCGGCGAGCAGCACGTAGTAGAAGGCGGTGTCGCCGGCGAGCAGGGCGGGCCGAGTCGCGGGCAGCGTGCCGGTCGCCCCGAACATCCACGTCGAGCCGTAGACGACCTTCTCGAGCAGTAGCCCGATACCGAAGGTGGCCAGGGCCAGATACAGCCCGGAGAGCCGGATCGCGGGTACGGCCACCAGCACACCGACCGGCACCGCGACCGCGCCCGCCAGCACCACCGCGACCGGCCATGGCAGACCCGCCCCCACCGCGAGGTGCGAGAAGGTCGAGGCGCCCACCGCGACCAGGGCGGCATGGGCCAGCGACACCTGACCGGAGGTGCGTACCAGCAGGTGCAGCGAGGAGGAGACCAGCACGCAACCAACGCCGTCGAGTACACCGGCAGTTTGGTGCCGGCCAGGAACGGGACCGCCGCCGCTGCAACGGCGGCGACCGCCACCACACGCGCGGCGGTACGGGACATCAGCGGTGGCGACGGCGGCGCGGAGCGGTGTTCACCGACCTCGAGTAGTCTGCCGCGGCCCGCAAGGAGCAGCACAGCGAACAGGACCAGGAATCCTGTCCCGCCTGTACGAGAAGGGCATCGTCGACCGTCACCGGCAGGGGCGCGGCTATGCGTACTTCCCCGTCCAGGACGCCCCCGGCCTCACCGCCCGCCGCATGCACAGCGAGCTCGACCGGGACGCCGACCGCGAGACGGTCCTGGCCCGCTTCGTCGCGCAGCTCAGCTCCGACGACGAGCGGCTCCTGCGGGAGCTCCTGGAATCGGGTGAGCAATGACCGCTCTGCTGCTGGTCCCCTTGCTCCTGCCCTTCGCGGTGCAGCCGCTGGCCGGGCGCGCGCTCGACCGCCTCGGCCCCGTCGCCGCGCTGTGGGCACTGACCCTCACCGCGATCGTGCTGGCCGGAGCCTCCGTGTCCGCGCTCGGGGCGCTGGTCCTGACGGGCTTGCTAAAGCTGCCCCTCTTTGCCGCGCTCGGCGAGCTCGTCCGGCCCCTGCCTACGCCGTCGGACCTCCTCGTCCTGCCCGCGGCCGCGGCGGCCACCGGCGTACTCACCGTCAGCGTCCTGACGATTCTGCGATCGGCCCTGTGTCAGCTCCGTGCCTTCCGCTCGGCCCGCGTGCAGGCCGAGCGCAGTCCCACCGCAGGAGACCTGTGCGTCATCGACTCGCCCCATCCGGATGCGTACGCCCTGCCGGGCCGGCCGAACCGCATCGTCGTCACCACAGCGATGCTCCGGACGCTCGGCCCGGCTGAGAGAGAAGCGCTGTTCGCCCATGAACGGGCCCACAACGCCGGCAGCCACCACCGCTTCCTCGTCGCCGCAGAACTGGCGGAACACTGCCACCCCGGCCTGCGTCGTGTCCGCGGCGCCATCCAGCTCGCCGCGGAAAGAGCCGCCGACGAGGCCGCTGCCGCCGCCGTCGGCGATCGGCACCTGACCGCGCGTGCCATCGCCCGCGCCGCTCTCGCGGCCCAGGCCTGGCGCTCCACCCGGCCCGACTTCGCCTCCGCGGCGACCACCGGCCCGGTCCCTCAGCGGGTCGCGGCCCTCCTTGCGTCGCCGGAGGCCCGTCCGCGCACCGCCTCCTGGATCGCCCTGCTCCTCGCCGCCTGCACGGCCGTCTCGGCCTGCGCCGCGGTGACCGGCGTGATCACCTTCCACCACGAAGTCGAGGTCGCCCAGGGCGAGGCCCCACGCTGACCGCCCCGAGCACGAAGCGAAAGGCGGTCCGAAGCGGTCCCCAGCCGTGTGCTTCGACACGGCGCACAGGCGTAGGTCAGTCCCGTCGACTGGTGCGGGATCTGCGCTCATCGGCGATCATGACGAGCCACCCGTGGTCGGCGAGGCGGCGCTTCAAGCAGCGCTCGAAAACCGAGGTGCGACGGGACGACTGACTGTCCCGTCGCACCTCCGATAACTGCCTCCGGCTCCGACTCCGACTGGCGTGCTCAACAGCGGTCGAGGACCCGCCGATCAGCGGAACCGGACCCGCACCGTGTCCCGTGCCGTCTCGGTGCCGCGTTCCACGAGCCGTACCACGATCGTGCGGTGGCCGTTGCCGTACGAGGACGTGGCCAGCGGGAACGACCAGGCGCCCAGGCCGGCGGCGCGACGCCAGGTCTCCGCGGCCACGGGAGCGTTGCGGCTGACGACCTGCCATTCGACGTGGGCGTCCGGCGTGACGCGGAAGGTCGTCTTGGCGACGACCGAGGGCGTCCCGTCCCGGACCGCGCGTGCGTACAGCACGTGCTCGCCCACGTCGAGCCGGCCCGCCTCGGCCCGCCAGGTGCCGGTGGCCTCGTCGAGCCTCGCGGACACGGGTGAGGCGAAGGTCTCGTCGTCCACCGACAGCTGCACGCGCCGGGTCTCCGGCCGGCCGCCGACGCCTTCCGGGTCGGTGCCGAGGTCGGGGAAGGCGTACCGGCCGCCCGCGATGACGGTCTCGCCCTCGGCGACCTGGGCGCCGTCCGACGGAGCAGCGATCGTGACGCCGAACTCAAGGCCGCTCGGGGGCAGCGGCGCCGGGTCGATCGACAGTTGCGTGGCGTGGCCGTCCTCGTAGCCCACGACGGCCAACGCGGTGGTGTCGGAGAGCAGTTGTACGGTCAGCTGCTCTCCGATGAAGGCGTGCCGGGCGGTGTCGAACTCGATGGTGAACCTGGTCCAGGCGCCCGTGACCGGCTGTGCCGCGGCCTTGCCGCGACCGATCTCCCGGTCGGTGGCGAGGAGGACGACGGTGGGGCCCACCAGCGCCGCCGGGGCGCGGGTACGCACGTACAGTTCGGCCCGTACCTGCGATCCCGCGGCGAGTGGCGCGTCCAGGGTGTCGGTCGCGGGGTGCGCGGCGGTGGGCAGATACGGCGCCGCGGACGACAGGGTGTCGCCGACGGCGCAGCCGTCCGCGTCGTCGTCGCGGTCGATGCGGTCCATCATCCGTTCACCCGCACAGTCCGGGCCCTGGTGCAGGTAGTAGCGATACGCCTGTGCGGAGTGCGGGCCTTGGTCCTGCCCGCCCTGTTCCTTCTGTGCGCCGTTCTGCGCATCCAGCGTTCTGCGCAGCACGGCGAGCGAGCCGTCGAGCGTCGCCACGTCGTCCAGACCGGCCGACAGCCCCGTGGGCAGCGATGCCCGGTCCTCCGTGCCGTCGCCGTCCCGGTCGTAGCCGCCCCAGATCGTGTCCCTGATGGCACGGTCGGTGGCGAAGAAGTCGTCCTCGACGGGCCGTTCGGGCAGCAGCGCCCGGCCGAGCAGCACGTCCACGGCCCGTCGTGCCGTTTCCGGTGTCGCGGCTCCGTAGCCCTCGAAGAGGACATTGCCGGCCGAGTACGGCGAGGCGAGCGGCCAACTGGCGGAGGGCAGGTCGTCCTCGCCGAGCGGGAAGGCGTTCTTCAGGACCGCCTCACGCAGTTCGCCCCGCGTGAGCCTGCCGTCGTCCAGGTACACGCTCTCGGGCAGCGCCGTGCCCTCTGCGACCGCCTGGCCGGTCTTCTGACCTGCTCTCGGGTCACCGATCGTGTCGCGGACCCGTTGCAGCGTCGTGCCGAAGACACCCGCCGTGTACGGGGTGGCGGCGGAGGTGCCGCTGAACTGGTCCTGGCACAGTACGCCGGTGTGGCAGGCGGACGGCAGACTGCCGATGCCCCACGACGACAGATGCACGGGGATTCCGTCGCCGACGACGGCGCGCTGGTCGTCGCGGCGCAGCGCTCCGACGGTGATGTTCCAGTCGGGTCCCGTCTGGTCGGAGTGCCAGGTGCTGACCGGTACGTCGAAGGCGTTGCCGACGCCGTTGCCGGCGGCGAACAGCACGGTCTGGCCGCGTTCGGCGGCGTCCTTGGTCACCTCCTCGCCGCTGAGCACAGGGCCCACCGGGGCGCCGCCGATGTAGCCGAAGGAGTGCGACGTGATGTCGACCCAGGGGTACTTGGTGGCGACCGTCTCGTCGAGTCCTTCGACCATGACGAGCAGGCAACTCGGGCAGTAGCCGTAGCGGTTACCGGCCGCGACGGAGGCGGAGCCGGTGCCGTGCCCGTTGTCGTCGAGGACCGGATGATCACCGTCCATGCTCGACGAGTACGCGCCGATGATCTTTGTGCCGGGGATCCAGTGCAGCGTGCCGCCGGGCACCCGCCCGCTCGTCCACAACTCCTTGTCCTCCACCGGCAGATAGCCCTTGCCGAGGGTCACCGGGAGGGCAGGCGCGAAGGCGGGATAACCGGGGATGTACTCCGACGGGTGGCGGGTGAAGTTCTTCGTCAGCGCCAGGACGTCCGGATCCGGATAGGTGCGGGCCGAGAACTCCAGGTGGTACGGGTTGATGCCGGTGTCGGCGATGCCGATGACCGTGACCGGCGGCCCGGCAGCGAGCCGGTCCGCGCTGCCCACCAGCACGGAGGTGGTCTCGCGGCGTTCCAGACCGGTCGCGTCGGTCGCCTTGAGCGTGACCATGTGCCTGCCCTCGGGCAGCTCGGGTGTGACCGTCGCGCCCGTACCGTCGTCGAACCGCCCATCCGTGTCGAGGTCCCAGGCCGCTTCGACGGGCCCGGTGCCTCCGGAGACCGTGCCGCTGAGCCGCTGCTCGGCGCCGGTCTCGAACTCGTACGGTCCTCCTGCGTCCACCACCGGCCGCGGGTCGGCGGGGCGCTGGGTGGCGACGACCCGGGCCGTCACCTCGTCGGTCAGTGTGGCCCACTTGACGGCGACGACCTTCCAGGTGCCCGCGCGCGGGGAGGAGACCGAGGTCCGTTCCGGGTGGTCGGCCGACTCGGACAGCGCCACGATCTCGCCCGATGGATCGGCGACCCGCAGGTCGTAGTCCTGGGCAGTCGTCGTCCACGACAACGTGACATCGAGGGACGCGACGCCGGACGGGACGTCGAAGGGGAACTCGACGGCCTGGCCCGTAGGGAAGACGCCCGGCGTCGGGTCCGCCTTGGTCTCGTTGAGCAGTTCGGCCGTGGTCTCGCGAACCACGACGACCTTGACGGTGTCGCTCACCGTGCCGCCCGCGGCGTCGGTGACGGTGAGCCGCACCTCGTACGTGCCTGCGTCGAGCCCGGTGGTGTCGAACGAGGTGCTCGCCGAGTCCGCGCCGCTGATGGTGCCGCGCTCTGCGGTCCAGGCCCAGCTGTACGGCGCGGTGCCGCCGTAGGCGCTGCCGAGCAGCACGGCCTTCTGGCCCACGGCGACGAAGGAGCTGTCGCCCGCGTCGGCGTGCAGCGGGGCGGGGGCGGGCGCTGCGCCCCGGGATCCTGTGCGTGCTGTGCCTGTCACGTCGACCGAGCCGCTGACCGGCTGCGGCACCGTGCCGTCGACCACCTCCTGGCCGCCGACCGTGGTGACGCGGACATCGGATCCGTCCGCCGCGGCGGCCGCGGCAGGAAGCAGTGACGCGGCCAGAACCAGCGAGGCGGTGGCGGCGAGGCGTCTGAACCATGCGCGTGCCATCAGCTCGTGCCCCACTTCTGCGCGCAGGTCTTCAGGTCTGCCTTGACCCGCTGTCCGCGGTCCACGACGACCGGTACCTGCTCGAGCACCTTTCCGTCCTTCTCGCAAGACAGCGTCCAGTTCTCGATGACGCCGCCCACCTCGTCCGCTGTCGCGTCGTAGAGCGATGCCGTGAGGGTCCAGGAAGGCGCCACGGAGGCCCAGTTCTCCACCCGCAGCACGTACGTGCCCTGCTCCGGGTCGTCGAGGAGGACCCGCTCCTTCTCCCCGACGGAGCCCGTGGAACTGCCGACCTGGCTGAGGCTGCCGTCCGCGTTCTTGCGGAGCACGTAGAGGTCGAGGTCGTCCGGGGTGGCCCAGTCCAGTTTCACCTCGAGGACGTCGGCTGCCCGGTCGACGGTGAACTCCTGATCCGTGGGCTGCGTCGGAGCGGTCGTGCCCGTGTACGTCTGCCGCTTCAGGGGCTCGGAGGAGATGACCTCGATCTGGCGGGCCTTGACGACCGGCCGGGTGGAGGGGTTCACGTGCCAGGTGTAGCTGCCGCTCTCGCCGACGGTCATGGTGGTGTCGAGGGTGTCCTTGATCGTGCCCGACCAGGTGGGCGTGGCGAAGGTCTTCTTCAGTCGCAGCGTGGCCCCTTCGGGGGCCTTGCCGCTGATCACGGAGTGGGACTCGGGATCGACTGCGCTTTCCAACGCGAGCAGGAACGCCTCCCGGTTGCCTTTCCCGGCGTACTGGCCGGCGCCGAGGTACTCGTCGACGACCTCCGGGAACGGCGGGTGGAACTCGTCGGGCCCGATCTCGAAGGTGTAGCCGTAGCCGCCCGTCGCGTTGTACGACCAGTCCTCAGTGGTGCCGGTGGTGTCGTACAGCTCCCAACTGTGCTGGCTCGTATAGCCGTTCTGCTCAGCCATGCGATCGCCGAGCTCCTTCAGCGCGGCCTCGTCCGGCGGGTTGCCGACGGGCAGTCCGTCGGGGCCGACCGTGTCGGGCGCGACGCCGTTCGGGCGCAGCACCAGGTTGGAGAAGGTGTGGTTGCTGATCAGGCCGGTGACCTGGCGGGTGCTGATCAGCTCGCGGATGTTCTGCGTCTCGGGCTCGGAGAACGGTGCGGGGCCGCGGTAGGTGGCGTCGGCGGGCTCCGCGGCTGCGCCCGGACCGCCCCAGAAGCCGCCGTAGTTGCGGTTGAGGTCGATGCCGGCGCCGAAGCCGCCTGGGCTGCTCGCGAGGGCGCATTCGTTGGCCAGCGGAGTGAGGCCGTCGACGATCCGGCAGTTCTTGCGCTTGTACGCGTTGCCGGGCGTGGCCAGGATCGAGCCGGTGCCACCGCCGTCGATTGCGCGCAGGTCGATCAACTGGCCGTCGTTCACGGACTTCTCGAAGCCGTCGACGTTGACCACGGGCACGATCAGGACGCGGGCCTTCTTCAGCAGGGTGGTGATGCGCTCTTCTGTGCCGTAGTTCTCGACCAGGTCGTAGGCGAACTCGATGGCGTGCTCGCCGGAGGGCCATTCGCGGGCGTGGTGCAGGCCCATCATGAGGAAGACGGGACGGCCGTCCTCGGCGGCCGTCACGTCGTGCGCTATCTCCACCCCGTACACCGGCTTGCCCTCGAGGCTCCTGTGGTTGAGGGCGAACTTCTTCACCAGACCCGGGCGCAGCGACGCCAGTCGGTCGAGGTCGTCGTTGTAGTCCGAGAGCCGGCGGTAGCTGTCGCGTCCTGACGGGAGCGGTGAGGTCGCGGTGGCGGCGGCATAGGCGCGGTTCGCCGCGTTGACCTCGGACTCCCGCTCGACGAGGTCGGGTATGCGGACCTCCCAGCTGAGACCCGCTATCTGCAGCGCGAGGGCGTCGGCCGGGCGGTGCAGGACGACTTCGGTGAAGTCGTGTCCGGCGTGCTCGGTGAGGTCCAGACCGAGGGCTGCGAGCTTTTCCTTGGCGGCGCGGCTGGGGGTGTCGACCGTCACGAGCTGGGGCCGGAACTCGTCCGCCGCCTTGGCGGACGGCGCCGTGGCGACAGGCAGCAGCAGTCCGCTCGCCGCGGCGGTGACCACGGCGCAGGCGATGGCCATGCGTCTGCCAGGTCGTCGAAGTGAACTCACCACATGAACTCCTGTCGAAAGGAGCTCCGCCCGGTGAACGGGGTATGCCGTGGCAACCACTTCACCGGGCGTTGCCCGAGTGCCCATGGGGGGAGGCGGTCGAGAAGGTACCCAGGAGAAGTGGCATGTACACGAGGCGCGGCTCGGGGAATGGCGGACGTACGGTCCGGCGGCATGGACCGGGACAGCCGAGACCCCGGCCTGGGCCGCGGGGAAGGCACTGCTGCTGCCCGGCAGCGGAGCAACCTCGGTGGTCTGGTTCGCCGACGTCGGGACTTGGCCCGCCCATCGGGGGTACGCCGTCGACCTGATGGGCGAGATCGGCCGCAGCGTGCGGCTGCCGCCTGCGGCCCATTACCGGACTATCCGGTAGAGGGGCGCGCTGCCAGGCCGAAAAGCTCGCAGCTCTCGGCCTTGCTGTCGCTGTACTCGCCATGACAGGGACGCTCGCGTCGGCTGCGGCGGACGTGTTCAAGCCGTGAGTAAGCGTCGCACTGAGACGGCCGAAACAGCCCCATAAAGGCAAACGCCCGAACAAGCCCTCCACTGCAACCCTCACCACCCATGACGGTCAGGGGGAAAGACACCGCCGCAAGCCTGGTGTTGGCGGCCGCCATAGCCAGCGTCCTGGCGTTGTTAGTGCTCGTCGAAAATCGCAGTTGCTGCTCTTGAAGGAATGCGCCTCGACCTGGGACTTGCACGCGCCGTGCCCGCCCCCGTCCCCCGGCGGACGCCGCCCGGTCGACCGCGGAGAACCATGAGGCTTCCCAGACCTCACCACCCCTCGGATGAACGAGGGTGCTGCGGATCACGGACTTCGCGACACGCATGAATTGAGACGAGACGATTCCGCAATCTACGCCGGGACCCGCGGGCCTCCTACCACGTGACCAGCGACGACCGATGGGCCTACACGGTCGTCGAGGGCACGACCGAGCTCACCCCGGTCGCCAGGGACGCACACGACGTCACCGTCGAGGAACTCATCCGGCTCTACCGCGACGTCCAAGGTGAACATCCCGACTGGGACGACTACCGCGCGGCCATGGTGCGCGACCACCGTCTCGTCCTGCGGCTGCACGTGGAGCGCGCCTACGGCCTTCCGCGCGGACGCTGACCGCCGGGCCCTCGGCCGGTGTCACACGGTCAGTAGCGTAGGCCAGGCGTGATCGTGACCACGCCTGGCAAGGCGCCCCAGGCCCCGTCACCCCTTGAACGCGCCGTCCATGATCCCGGCCACCAGGCGGCGGCCCACGAAGACGAACAGCACGATCAGCGGGATGGTGGCGAGGAAGGAGCCGGACATGGCGAGACCGAGATCGATGTCGCGGTTGTTCTGCAGGGCCTTGATGGCGATCTGCGCGGTGTAGTGCTCCGGGGACTTCAGCACGACGAAGGGCCAGAAGAAGTCGTTCCAGGCCGTGATGTATCCGAAGAGTCCCAGGACGAAGGCCGCGGGGCGGACGATGGGGAACGCGATGTGCCAGAAGATCCGCCAGCTGTTCGCCCCGTCGATGCGGGCCGCCTGGATGATCTCGTCGCTGAGGGTCGACGCGATGTGCTGCCTCATCCAGAAGATCCCGAAGGCGCTGGCCAGGCCGGGCACGATCAGCGCCTGGAGGGTGTCGACCCAGCCGAGCTCCGAAATGATCAGGTACTGCGGGATGATCGCGAGCTGCGTCGGCACGGTCATGGTGAGCACGACGATCAGGAACAGCGTGTTGCGGCCCGGGAACTCCATCTTGGCGAAGGCGAAGCCCGCCAGCGAGCAGAGCACCGCCTGCCCGGCGCCGATCGCGCCGGCGACGAGCAGGCTGTTCAGGACGGACTGCAGGAACGGCACGGTGCTGAAGACGAGTCCGGCAAGGTGGAAGAAGTTGTCGCCGGGGACGAGCCGGGGCGGCATCTGTGTCGCCGCCGCCGTGTCCGTGGTGGCGACCACGAACATCCAGTACAGCGGGAAGACGCAGACGAGCACCGCCAGGATGAGGAAGGCGTAGGTCCACCAGCGGACCCGTTCGACGGGACGGCGGCGCCGCGGCTGCCGTGCGGACCATGTCGGTCGCGACCGCCACATCGGTTGCGTCGGCGGCGTCGGCAGCGTCGACGGTGTCGTCTGCCGCGGGGATGGAGGCATCGCTTCGATCGGCTCGGTCATCATCGCTCCGGGCGGATGCGGGTGGACAGAAGGTAGTTGATGCCTGCGATGACGAGGACCAGTACGAGCAGGGCCACTCCGATGGCCGCCGCGTAGCCGAACTGGTACTGGCCGAAGCCCTGTTCGTAGAGAAAGAGGGTGAGGGTCTGGCACTGCCGGGTCGCCCCGCAGGTCTGGGCGTTGATCGGGTTGAGGAGCAGCGGCTCGGTGAAGATCTGCAGTCCGCCGATCGTGGAGGTGACCACCGTGAACACGATCACCGGCCGCAGCGAGGGGATGGTGATGTGGCGGAACTGCTTCCAGCCGCCGGCGCCGTCCACCGAGGCCGACTCGTATATCTCACGCGGTATGGCCTGCAGCGACGCCAGGTAAAGCAGGGCGGTGTAGCCGAACCAGCGCCAGGTGACCATCGCGGCGATCAGCACCCTGCTGCCCCACGTCGACTGGATGAAGTCGATCGGCTCCACTCCCCCGAGCCCGAGCAGCCAGTTGAGCAGCCCGTAGTCCCGGTCGTACAGCTGCGCGAAGACGATCGCGGTAGCGGCCACCGAGGTGATGTACGGGACCAGCATCGACATCCGGAAGAGGAGGGCGAAGCGCAGGCGTGCGTGGTTGAGCAGATGGGCGAGGAAGAGCGCCGCGATGAGCTGGGGGACGGTCGACAGCAGCCAGATGCTGATCGTGTTGCGGGTGGCGTTCCAGAAGCGTGGGTCGTCGAAGAGCCGGGTGAAGTTGTCGAAGCCGATGAACGTGTGGTCGCCGATGGGATTCCACTCGAACAGCGCGACGTAGAGGGTGAACAGCAGGGGGATGAGGCTGAACACCGCGAAGATCAGGAAGAACGGAGCGATGTAGGCGTACGGGGCTATCCGCTCGCCGATGCCCCGGCGTATGCGCGTCAGGGGCGGGGCGGGGGGAAGTCCCGCCCGCTGCGGGCTGAGGGTTGTCGTCACAGGTCGTCGCTTCCTCGCCGGGACTCCACTACTGCCCGATGGCGGTCTTGATGTTCTTCACCGCGGTGTCCCACGCCTTCGCGGGGTCGCCTTTGCCCTGCTCGACGTCGGTGAGGGCGTTCAGGAACTCCTGCCCGATGATCGCGCTGTCCGGCCCGATGTAGAAGGGCTCAAGGCCGAGCAGCGACTTGGTGTAGATCTGACCCGTCGGAGCTCCGGAGAAGAACTCGTCCTTCATCGACGTCAGGCGCGCGTCCTCGTAGACGGAGGGAGTGGTCGGCAGGGAGCCCGAGTCGAGGAAGTGCTGGAGCTGTCCCTTCGGGGACTGGGTCGCCTTGATGTAGTTCCAGGCGGCCTTGGGGTTCTTGGCGTTACGCGGGATCGCCAGATAGCTGCCGCCCCAGTTGCCGTTGCCGCCGGGGATCGTCGCGATGTCCCACTTGCCCTTCGTGCCCGGTGCGGTGGTACGTATCGAGTTGAGCATCCAGGAGGGTGCCGCGACGACGGCGTACTTGCCCCGTGCCATGCCTGCGCTCCAACCGTTGGAGAAGGAGCTCTGCTTGGCCGTGATGCCCGCCTCGATGGCCTTCAGCGTCGTGTCGAACGCCTCCTTGACCTGCGGGTTCTTGGCGTAGATGGGGCTGTGGTCGTCGTTGTCGTAGTACTTCTCGGAAACCTGGTTGACCGCCTGGTAGAAGACGCTCGTCGGCGCGTTGTCGACGAACGGCTTTCCCGTGGCCTTGGTGTACTTCTTGCCGGTCTCGATGAACGCGTCCCAGTCGGGCCAGAGCTTGCTGACGGCCTCGCGGTCGGTGGGCAGGCCGGCTTCGGCGAACAGATCCTTGCGGTAGGCGACGGCCATGCCGCCGACGTCGGTCGGGACACCGATGATCTGGCCGTCCTCGGTGGTGCTCTGGCTCATCACCCAGTCCAGGTAGTCGCCCTTGACCTTGTCGGCTCCGAACTCCCGCAGGTCGTGGAAGTTCTGCGGTTGCTGGACGAACTTGGGCAGGTCGTCGCCCTGGATCAGGACGAGATCCGGGACCTTGCCTCCGGCCAGCGCCGTGGTCAGCGCCTGGGCGGTCTCCGTCGAGGAACCCACCTCCGTCAGCTTCACGCGGACGTCCGGATGCTCCTTGCGGTACTCCTGGACGGCCGCCTTCTGGTCGATGCCGGTGAAGGACCAGAACTCGAAGGACTTGTCGTCGCCCGCGGCGGTGGTGGGGCCGCCGGAGCAGCCGGCGGCGGCGAGCGTGAGGGCCACGGCGAGCGCGACGGGTGCGGCGAAACGGAACTTCACGGCGATCTTTCCTCCCAAGGGGGACGGTCAGGGTCCGGCGGCGGGGCATCGGAGAAGCCGGTGTTCGTGGAAATTTTCGGTGACGCGTCGAAAAGTGAAGTGCCTGCGCCCTAGGCGTGGTTCTGTCGTCTGCCAGAGGGTGGGCAGGCGGCCGGCGCCGTGGTTGCGACGCCGGCCGTGACGATCCGCTCAGTCCCTCCCGTATGCGGTCGTCTCCGTCAACAGCCCGAGCTTCCAGGGGAGTTGGTTGTAGTCCCCGCTCGCGGACGGGTCCATGCCCTGGTACAGGTACCGGAGCCGGCCCGGGTCGATCTCCATGGTCTGGTCGACGCCCGAGCGGATCATCTCGCCGTGGCTGATGTCCTTGGTCCAGGCACCGTCGGGGAAGGTGACGTTGTTGGAGCGGGCGAACGGGTTGTCCTCGCTCGCGGCGAGCGGCGTCCACTTGCCGTCGATGCTGTCGGACGTCCAGGAGCGGAAGTAGCGGCGGCCGTCGCTGCCGATCGCCTCGACGAGCAGCAGGTAGTCGTCGGTGCCCTTGATCTTGTAGACGTTGGCGGCCTCGAACAGGTCGAACTTGGAGTCCTGCAGGGCGATCTGGGTGTTTCCGAAGCCGTTCGGGAAGTCGGCCACGGTCGTCTCCGACCGGTACAGGTGACCGTTGTCGTCGGAGGAGAACAGATAGCACTTGGCGGTGTCGCAGGTGACCCAGAAGTCGAGCCAGAAGCCGTTGCCGATGTTCTCCTTGATGATGTCCGGCATCTCCTCCTGGAAGTTGCGCGGCGCTGACCAGGAATCGGGCTTGGTCGGGTCGTCAGTGGTGGAGAACGAAGGCAGACCGGTCTGGTAGACGAGGTACCACTTCTTCTGCGGGGCGAAGTAGAACACCTGCGGCGCGGCGCGGTAGCCGGGACCGATCGCCGACTGGTCGAGGTAGTAGTGCGGGGCGGAGTCGGCCTCGGACCAGTCCTCGAAACTGGTGTACATCAGGTTCCAGCCGCCGGAGCGGAGCGCCGTGGTCGCATAGACCAGCCACTTTCCGTTGTGGCGGACCACCGTCGGGTCCTTGACGGCGGCGATGTCGTGGGTGGCGTCGGACTTGGCGCTGATCAGCGGTCCACTGGAGGACCACTGGAAGGTGGACGGAATGTGGTTCGCGGTCTCCGAGACGCCGCTGCCCGAGGGGTCGGCGGCCGCCGTGGAGGTGGCTCCGGCCGCGAGCCCGGCGAACGTCAGCGCCATGGCGGCCAGTGCCGCGCGCCAGCGCCTGCCGGTGCGGGTGACCCGCCGCGACCGCGGCGGAGGTCCGGCGGCGGGCGAAGCGCTGTTCAGGAAGACGGACTGGAGTCTGAAACGTCCCTCTGATCGCATTGCGGCTCCTGCATGGATCGTCGAGTTCTAGATCATCAAACGTTCGACATTCCGAACGCCGTTCAAACGAGCGGATGGAAAACGGGCTGGGCGAGTTAGAACGTCACTGCTTCATTCCAGGCTGGACACCGCCGCAACGTACCGACGGCTGCCTGGAAACTTTCGGTGTATTTTCCGATCGTTACGGGCCGGGACTCTAGGTACGGCCCTGATCAGCGTCAAGACATCGCGCACGAAGTGGCGCGAGCCTTCGGCGAGTTGTTTCGCCGAAGGCTCGCAGAACAAGCGGTGAGTGGCACCGCTTCAGGTGCCCGTGTCTTCCCGCGCCATCGGAGGCTCGGCGGGCGTCGCCTGCACAGGACCGAGCAGCACGGCCCGCACTACCTTCGGGGCGAACAGTGCGGTGACCGGTGCCGTGAGCGTCAGTACGGAACGGAAGGCGCGGCCCACCACGGGGTCGCCCGGGTAGCGTTCCTGGACGCGGCGCAGATACCAGCCGACGGGCCGGTCCATGGCCCGGGTGATGACCGCGTCCCCGGTCGCCCTGGGCATCGCCTTGTCCACCCCGGTCGAGATGTCCCAGGCCTGGCGTGAGGGGCCAGGAGCGCCCGCTGCACGCGACGGGTCGTCGGCGCCCGATGCCGGTCCGTCAGCGCGTCGCGCAGGGCGACCGCGCTGATCGCGGCGATGACCACAATGTATAGACGCGCGATCTCCGCGGGGCCGCTTCCCGCTTTCGTCGGCGCATGCGCACGGCCACTGAGCACGGCGCGGGCAGCAATCAGCATCGCCCCGGTCTGACTTAGCAAGTCGGCGGCGAGCCGCATGCCCAGGTCCTGGTGCCTCAAAGACCTCGATGCCTTGCGACAGCAGATATCGGGACAGGGCCGCTCCGTAATTTCCCGAAGACTCCACTCCGGCACGCTGAACGGCACCCAACTGAGAGGTCGTCTCATGTGGTGTGATGTTCGTGTGGCTGAGCCGAAGCACGATAGGTGTCACACAGGCGGGCTTGCTGTCACCGTGGCCCAGTCTGCGTGCGTTGGACTTGACCAGCTGAGCACCGACGCCAACGACGCCGATTGAGGGGGCAGGGGACTGTCGGTGGCTGGTGGCAGGATCACCGGCATGGTCTTTGTACGTACGACTCCGCCGCGGCCTGTAGATGTGACCGCGGTCTTTCCTGAGCTGGCTTCTTTGGCGCGTCCTGCGATTCGGCTGCATCCCCGCCCGGGGGCGCCTTCGGTCAGGGAGAGCTCGGTCGGGGGGCCGTTGCTGTGGCCGGCCGAGGAGCCGTGGCCGCACTGCGAAAGCTCGCACCTGCACCGTGACAGTGGGTTCCGCCAGTCGCCGGCCATAGTGCGGCTTGAGAGACGCATGCAGGCCCGGTGGCACCCTGATTCCGGTGATTTCGAGCTGACGCCCGAGGAGGAGGCGCTCAAGGAACGGAGCACCGCGAGGCTCGCGGAGCGACTCGACGCCAGCCCTCCGTGGCCTGCGGACTGCCCGGTCCCCATGCTGCCCGTGGCTCAGCTGTATCTGCGCGACATACCCCTGTTGCGGCCGCCCGGCCAGGCCGATCTGCTCCAGATTCTCTGGTGCCCCTACGACCACGAACCGGATTACAAGCCGTCGACCGCGCTGTTCTGGCGGTCCGCCGCCGCGGTCGTCGACATCCTCGCCACACCGCCGGAACCGTACGAGGCGAACTATCCGGGCTATGTGCCGGAGCCGTGCGTGCTGGCACCAGAAGCGATCACCGAGTACCCCGACAGCCTCGATCTGAGCTCGGAGATGCGGCTGATGGTGGAGGACCGGAGCAGATGGCAGGCAGCCGGCGTCGGCGTGGACAGCGCCTACGGGGACTATCCGCGGGACTTCTATGACTGCGAGTTGGCTGACGCTCCCGGCTGGAAGGTCGGCGGCTGGCCCCCGTGGGGTCGCACCGACCCGTATCGCCGATACTGCACTGTCTGCGATGTGCAGATGGTCCCGCTGCTGACCATCGCTTCCTTCGAATGGGACGGTGGTGAGGGACGCAGCTGGGCGCCGTGCGAAGACCAGGCCGCCGCCTACGCCGCCCATTACGCTGGCCAAGACCCCTCGCAGCCGACTGCGGTCGAAGTGGGCAGCACCGACAACATGCAGCTCTACGTCTGCCCGACCTCCCCCGAGCATCCGCACACCGACCTGATCCAATGAGCCATCGGGCCCGTCACACACCCTCCGTAGCCGGTGACATGAATGCTGCCGCATGAGGGTGTGTGACAGGCTGCTTGCCTCGCTTGTGCCGACCAGACAGCTTCGACCGATCCCACTCACCACGTCATCCGGCTACGCCGGTGACGATTACTAATCTTTTTCTCAAGCGACTGCTGTGACGGGTGGTGCCGCCCCGTAGCACCGTCCGTCACGGAGCAGTGCCCACAGCACGTTGACTCGGCGTCGGGCGAGCGCGAGCACTGCCTGGGTATCCCGTTTACCCTCAGCGCGTTTGCGGTCGTAAAAGCGGCGCGACTCGTCACAGCAGCGGATGCTGATCAACGCCGAGGTGTAGAAGACGCGTTGGAGTCCTCTGCTGTATCGCTTGGGCCGGTGCAGGTTGCCGCTGATCCGGCCGGAGTCACGTGGGGCCGGGGCCACGCCGGCGAAGCCCGCCAGGCGGTCGGAGGTGCCAAATATGGTCTTGTCTCCGCCTGTGGAGGCGAGGAACTCGGCACCGAGCAGCGGCCCGATGCCGGGCATACTTGTGATCACCTTCGCGTCCCCGTGTTCGCGAAACCGGGCCTCGATGAGCTTGTCGCTGTCGGCGATCTGCCCGTTGAGGCGCATCACCTCCTTCGCCAGGGTGTGCACCAGCTGCGCTGTCGGCTTCTCCCCGAACACGCTGGTCTGCTGGCGCTCAGCAGCCTCCACCGGCTGACGCTACTGCATCACCGCCACCAACACCCGTCACATGTGGGGCATCGCCGGCTCGGGCCACAGCCAGTTCCTGGACGTACGGCACCGCTCGCACGCCGGGGTGGAGGACCGGGTCCGCACCAACAAAGCCATGGGACTGAACAATCTGCCGTCCGCCTCGTGGGAGGTATCAACCGCGGCTGGATGCTCGCCGCGAACCTCGCCGCCGATCTCGACGCCTGGGTCAGACCGCTGGCCCTGCCCGACATCGAGGTGAGCTTCCGCCGAGATGCGGAGTGAGTTGACAGAGGGTCAGATAGGACTCATGAGAGGAACATCGACCATGACTGCCCCCAGGAAGTACTCGTTGGAGTTGCGCGAGCGTGCGGTGCGGATGTACCGGACCTCCGACCCGAAGCCGCAGATCGAGAAGCTCGCCGTCGACCTCGGCGTGCACCCCGAGGCGCCGCGCGGCTGGATCCGCCAGGCCGAGGCGGACGCCGGCGAACGCGACGACCGGCTGACCACCGACGAGCGAGCCGAGCTTGCCGCGCTGCGTAAGGAGAACGCCCAGCTCAAGCGGGCGAACGAGGTGCTGCGGACGGCCTCGGCTTTTTTTCGCGGCGCAGCTCGACCCGACCCGGCCCAGGTGACGGCGCTCGTTGACGAGCACCCCAACCTGGGGGTCGAGTGCGTACTCCGGGAACTGCACATCGCCTCCTCCACCTACTACCGCTGGCGTCGTGCCGAGCGCGAGCCGTGCGAGCGCGTGCGCCGGGACGTGGAACTCACCGAGCAGATCCAGCGGATCCACGCGGAGTCGGGCGGGATCTACGGCTCGCCGCGCGTGCATGCCGTCCTCCGGCGCGAGGGCGTCCGGGTGGGCCGCAAACGGGTCGAGCGCCTGATGCGCGAGGCCGAGATCTCGGGGATCAGCCCGCGGCGGGGCGGCTTCACGCGCCGCGATCCCACGGCCACACTCGCCCCGAACCTGGTCGAGCGGGACTTCACCGCGCCCGCACCGAACCGGCTGTGGGTCACCGACCTGACGATGATTGCGACCGGTGAGAGGCCCTTGTGGCTGTCCGCGATCCGGGACGCGTTCTCACGTCGGGTGGTGGCCTGGGAGACCTCCGCCCGCGCGGACGCCGACCTGGTCCTCACCACGCTCGAATACGCGCTCGCCTCCCGAGAGGTCGAGCCCGGCACACTCGTGCACCACGCCGACCACGGCTGTCAGCTCGGACTCAACCGGTCGTCGCAACACCGGCTTCCTGGGCCGATAGTAGAACGCCGGGTCGTGGCGGCATCAGCGGCGCCCGCCCCAGTTCGTCCGCCACTCGGGCCAGGCGGTCGTGCCACCAAGCCGCCCGTCCTGGGTCCGCGAGCCGAAATTCATCGAGCAACGCCGGATCGGGCGCAGGCGGTGTGCGCGGCACCGGCAGGCAGCCGTCCACGGGCCGGAACGCGTCACCCGCGGGCACGGTGTCGCCGTCGAGCAGACCCACCGTCCCGAGCCCGCAGGCGAAGTCGAGTTCCGGCAGGGCTCCGGCGAGGGCGAGCTGGGCGGCGAGGCCGACGCTGGTCTCCAGCGCGGATGACACAACACAGGGCAGTCCGGCGGCCTCGGCGACCCGCAGGGCGCGGCGCACGCCGCCGAGCGGGGTGCACTTGATCACCGCGATGTCGGCGGCACCGGCGACGGCCACCTTCAGCGGGTCGTCGGCCCGGCGGATGGACTCGTCGGCGGCGATCCGCACCTCGACCCTGCGGCGTACGGTGGCCAGCTCGTCGACAGTACGGCAAGGCTGTTCGACGTACTCCAGTCCGCCGGCGGCGCGGTCAATCCGTCTGATGCGGGTGACGGCAGTGTCGACGTCCCAGCGGCCGTTGGCGTCGACGCGGATGTTCCCGCCGGGTCCGAGGGCCGAGCGGACGGCTTCCACCCGGGCTAGGTCCTCGGCCAGTGAGTCCGGGTGGTCGGCCACCTTGACCTTCGCGGTACGGCATCCGGAGTGCGCGACGATCTCGAAGGCGCACTCCGGGGCAACCGCCGGTACCGTGGCGTTGATCGGGATACGGTCCCGGACCGGTGCGGGCCAGCCGAGAGTGGTCTGCTCGACGGCGGTGCTCAGCCACGATGCCGCTTCATGATCGTCGTACTCCGTGAAGGGACAGAATTCGCCCCATCCGAGAGGGCCGTGCACAAGCATGCCTTCGCGGACAGTGATGCCTCGGAACGGGGTGCGCATCGGAATGGCGTAGACGTGTACGGCGGCGATGCGGGTGGCGTCGTTCATCGGGTTGTGGTGGCCTCTCCTCGGCGCGTGGCGGGGATGTTTCTTCTGGTGCTGCGCCCCGGGCCAGGAGTACCCGGACTGTTGCGCAGGCCGGCGTCCGGCCCTTGTCCGGCCGCGATCCGCTCAGTTACTTCCGTACAACGCGCGACGCGCAATACCTCCGCTATATTCTCCTCGACCCATATTTTCAAGGAATAGATGTTCGGTATCAGGCTCTCGCCGAGCTTGGTGTCTACAGCTCCCAGAACCCTGGTCATCGGATGAAGGCGGCAGGACGGCCAGGACAGCGACCATGGCGCCTACTGCGCCTGTGACGGCCTGGATTGGGCTCGCGAGCGTGGGGCGGAAGTGCGCCGGCAAGACGGCGCTGAGTCCCACGATCGCCAACCAGGATCAGCACGAGTATGGACAGAGACATACGGGTGGGACCTGTACAGCGGGCCCCGCACCCATTAGGACTCCAATTCCGGTGCTCGAGTTGTGGCGTTGAACTGCGGCGTGGATAGTGGGCTTATTCAATTCAACAGGGCGGCAGCGGGAAAGTGCGAAATTCGCCTTGATGGGCGAACGCGTTGGAGGACACGTTCAAGCAGGCCGCCGAGTTGCGCCGGGCGGTCGGTGTGCCTGAGGCGGTGGCGCGGTACGACGGGCTACGGAGACCGGAGGTGGCCGACGAACTGGGGGCCGCCGAGGAAACCACCGACCGGTGGGAGGGCCGCGGGGACCAGGAGCGCCCGCGGGCGGCGACCGCTCAGGCCCGGCCGGTTGCTGGGCCGGAGCTGCACCGGACCGCCTTCATCCAGGTCCGTCGGCCCCTAGGCCGGGTCACGGGACACCCGACTGGGCCGACGCCGACTTCTTCGGTGCGCGCATGCCGCTGCACGGGACCCGGGCCAGAACTGGCCGCCAGGACCGCTGGTGTGGTCGGCAACAGACGGCGTTCCGTGCCGGCCTGGCTCGAACCCGGGGCCTACTGGGCCGTCCCCTCCGCAGGCAGCTCGGCAGTCAGGCGCCTCGGTGGCAAGCTCAACGCCCGCCGCTGCCGCCCGGCGTGTACGTCACCACTCCGTCCTCCGACGTCGTCGGCCATTGGCCTTGGGCCCGTTTCGACGACCACGACGCGCAGGCGGCGAGCACGGAGATCGGCCAGTGTCTGGAGACCAATGAACTCGCAGTCGCAGGTGAACTCGCAGGCCACAGCGCCGCTGAAGTCGCAGTCCAACCCCCAGTCGGCTCAGCAGCCCCTTCCGTCGGCCGCTCAGCCTGAACTGCATCCCGCCGCGCCGGGATCGGTGCCGTCCGTGATCTCGGCGATCGTCGTCGACGAGCTCGTCCGGGGCGGGGTCGAGACGTTCGTCTACTGCCCCGGTTCGAGGAACGGCCCCCTCGGATTCGAACTCACCCGGCTGGCCGACGCGGGTGACATCAGCCTCCACGTGCGGCTGGACGAGCGGTCCGCAGCCTTTCTCGCGCTCGGCATGACGAAGGCGACGGGTGTTCCGGTCGCGGTCGTGACGACCTCCGGTACGGCGGTGGCGAATTTGCTGCCCGCCGTGACGGAGGCCAACTACTCCCGGATCCCCATCGTTCTCGTGACGGCGAACCGCCCGCTCGCCGTCCTCGGCACGGGGGCCTCGCAGACCGTCGAGCAGACCCAGCTGCTCACCTCGCAGGTGC
This sequence comes from Streptomyces himalayensis subsp. himalayensis, assembly GCF_013778455.1. Lineage (GTDB taxonomy): Bacteria > Actinomycetota > Actinomycetes > Streptomycetales > Streptomycetaceae > Streptomyces > Streptomyces himalayensis. The sequence goes on from NZ_JACEHE010000034.1 coordinate 26,708, forward strand.
GTCATGTCCAGCACGTACAGGTCGGGGCGGAACTGACTCCGGACACGAACGGCGTCGTACGTTCGCAGATCTGCCACGCCCTGGGCATCGGGTCCGGACGGCTCCAGGGGCGGCCCGGACCCGTGCAGATCGATGTGCCGCTGCCGTCCGGACTCCCGCCCGAGAACCGCAACGTGCCCTTCCCGGCCGGCCGTACGGAAGGGCGGCCGTGGATCCGGACCACGTCCCGGAGCCACGGGCCCGTGACACCGTACGAGATCGATCTCCGGCGCCCGACGGTCGTCGTCGCAGGCGACGGGGCGGACGTCACGGCCGTTCCCGAGACCATACCCTGCGTCGCCGAGCCGACCGTCGACACCGGCGGGCGTACGTCCCTGCATCCCTGGGTGCTGGACCACGTACGGCCGGAACAGGTCGTGGTCTGCGGCCGTCCGACGCTGCACCGGAACGTGGGGCGGCTGCTGGCGCGCACCGACGTCACCGCCGTTCTCGTCGGCGGCGGCGATGACGACTGGATCTATGCCGCTCCGCACATCGACGTGCTCACCGCGCACCCGGAGTTCACCGGTGAGGTGACCGCGTCGTGGACGGAGGAGCTCGCGCGGGTCGACCGGGTCCTGCGGCGTACGTGGTCGGACGTCCTGCGCGACGGCGGCCGCCCGCGCACCGGTCTGGACGTCGCGAGAGCGGTGCTCGACGCACTCGAACCCGGTGATCTGCTCTGGCTCGGGGCATCGAATCCGGTCAGGGACGTGTCGTTGACGGGATCCGTGCCCTCCGGGGTCCAGGTGCTGTCGAACCGCGGTGTCGCCGGCATCGACGGCAACGTCAGCGGGGCCGTGGGGTCCGCACTGGCCGTACCCGACCGCACTGTCGTCGCACTGGTGGGCGATCTCACCTTCGCCTACGACGCGTCCGGTCTGCAGGCCGGCGTTCTGGAGCGAGTGCCGGACAACCTGATCGTCGTCGTCTCGAACGACGCGGGCGGCGGCATCTTCGAGGTACTGGAGCAGGGACACCCCACATACAAGACGGACCCCTACGCCGACACCTTCGAGCGGATCTACGGCACTCCGCAGAACGTCGACTTCGAAGCCCTGTGCCACGCCTACTCGGTCTCCCACCGCACCGTGGACACCGACGAACTCGGCACCGCGCTGTCGGCGGCTCGTCACGCGAAGAGGCCGTGCGTGCTCGAAGTCCCCGTCGCCCGCACGACGTTGCGCAACGTCCACGCGGCGGCACGACAACGTGTCGACGCCGTGCTCGCCCCCACCTTCTCCCCGGCTGGGCGGCTCGTCACGGCGGACGCGGCCGGTGCGCCCGTCCTGGTCGGCCAGTGAACGAGCCAATCAACGGGAGTACGGACATGACCCTTGAGATACCAGCCTCATCAACCGCGGCCTATCCGATCACCGCCGACCCCGTCGGCAACCGCAGCGCCAACCCGGCCGCCAACCCGTTCGATCCCACGTGCTGGCGGAAAGTCGAGGACTTCGACGACCTGCGGGACACGACGTACCACCGCGGTGTCGAACGCGACGCCGACGGCAATGTCGTACGGGACCTTCCGTGGGTGCGGATCGCCTTCGACCGTCCGGAGGTGCGCAACGCGTTCCGCCCCGGGACGGTCGACGAGCTGTACCGCACGTTGGACCACGCCCGGATGTCCTCGGATGTCGGTGCGGTCATCCTGACCGGCAACGGCCCCTCGCGCAAGGACGGCGGCTGGGCGTTCTGCTCGGGAGGCGATCAGCGCGTCCGAGGCCGCGACGGCTACCGCTACGCAGACGGCGACACCGCGGCGGACATCGACCCGGCTCGCGCCGGCCGGCTGCACATCCTGGAGGTGCAGCGCCTGATCCGCACCATGCCCAAGGTCGTCATCGCCGCCGTGTCCGGCTGGGCGGCCGGCGGCGGGCATTCGCTGCACGTCGTCTGCGATCTCACCATCGCCTCCCGCGAGTTCGGCAGGTTCAAGCAGACGGACGCCACGGTGGGCTCATTCGACGCCGGCTACGGGTCCGCGCTGCTGGCCCGACAGGTGGGCCAGAAGTTCGCCCGCGAGATCTTCTTCCTCGCCCGCGAGATCGACGCCGATCGCATGCACGCGATGGGAGCGGTCAACGAGGTCGTCCCCCACGCGGAGCTGGAGCGTACGGCGATCGAGTACTGCCGTGACGTAACGGCCCAGTCCCCGCAGGCGACCCGGATGCTGAAGTTCGCCTTCAACCTCCCCGACGACGGGATCGCCGGGCAGCAGGTCTTCGCCGGGGAGACGACCCGCCTGGCCTATATGACGGACGAGGCCGTCGAAGGACGCGACGCCTTCCTGGAGAAGCGTGCTCCCGACTGGTCCGGCCATCCCTACTACTTCTGAGGGAGGGGCTGTGTCCGGCATCCCCCTGCGGCCCGTCGTACTGCCCGAGGACCCCGCCCGGGCCGTCGACGTCCTCCTGCGCTCGACCGAGGACATGTACGACGGCGGTCACGCGATCGCCCCGGTCACGAGCGCCGCTCAGGCCAGGGACCTCGCCGGGACCGTCCCGGACGGCACCGGAGTGGTGCTGTCGACCTCGGGTTCGACCGGCGTTCCGAAGCGGACGGTCATCCCGCGGAGTGCGCTGCTGGCCTCCTGTTCGGCATCGCTGAACCGGCTCGGCGGCGACGGAAGTTGGCTGCTGTGCCTGCCGGCCGGATTCGTGGCCGGGTTCCAGGTCGTCTCCCGCGCCGTCATCGGCGGGGCGCGCGTGACGCCGCTCGACAGCGGCCGGTTCGACGCCGCCGGCTTCGCGGCGGCCGCCCGCCGCATGGGGTCCGGCCGACGGTACACGGCGCTGGTCCCCACCCAGGTCAAGCGCCTGCTCGCGGACGCCGATGCCAGGGCCGCCCTGGCGGACTTCGACAAGGTCCTGGTCGGCGGGGCACCCCTCGACCACGACACGGCCGCGCGTCTGCGTGAGGTCACGGATGTCGTGGTGACGTACGGCATGACGGAGACCGGCGGCGGATGCGTCTATGACGGACAGCCGCTCGACGGGGTGCGGGTGCGCATCGTGGACGGCATCGTCCATGTCGGCGGTGACACGGTGGCGAGCGGCTATCTCGGTGCGGTCGGCGAGGAATCGGCCAGGTTTTACACCGACGGTGGCCGGCGCTGGTTCCGGACCTCCGACCGAGGCCGCTGGGGCGGCGACGGCCACCTGATCCCACTTGGCCGGGCCGACGACCTCATCAACACCGGTGGGGTCAAGGTCTCCGCAGAAGCCGTGGAGCGGAGCCTGCTCGGCGTCGACTGGGTGGACAGCGCCGTGGTCATGGGGCTTCCCGACCACGAGTGGGGCGAAATCGTCTGCGCCTACGTCGTCCCGCGCGCGGGGACGACCCGGCACACCGAATCGCTCCGGGACCGGATACGCGGGCAGCTGGGTGGAGCGGCGATCTTGAAGAAGATCGTCTTCAGCGACGACGTTCCCCTGCTGCCGAATTCGAAGATCGACCGGTCGGAGGTCCGTGAGCGGCTGAGGGCCGCCGTGGGCAGCGCAGGTGCTCGCGGCAGTGCTCATCGCAGTATGTGCAGCCGTATTCACAGCAGGCAAGGCAGACATGGCAGTTGACGTGTTCTGGCGGTGTCCTTGACACCTCCGCCCGCAACCGGATCGGCATGAGCCCCATGGGACGACACAGAGCGGACGCCGACGGCACGCCCAACGATCTGACGATGCCCGCGCCACCGCCACGGCCGTGGAAGGGCGTTCGACGGCGTCGACGTCCACGCCGGCAACGGCCGTCTCCTGGCGATTGCGGACCCAGGCGTTTCTACGGCGGCAACAGGAAAGGACACACCGACCATGAGCCGTGGACTGACCCGAGCCGGCAGCGGACGCATGCCTGACCACGCGAGGCCACGGACAGGCCGCTCCCGGGGACGCTTGATCGCCGCGCCGGCTCGATTCCTCCTCCACGGCCCCAACGGCTCCGTCGGGCTCGACGGCCCACTGACCACCTTCAGCGGCCTGTCCGAGGCGGAGAACGCCGTACGCGAAGGAACGTACGGAAACCTAGTCGCGGGCGCGGTTCCGTTCGACCAGGAATCCGGGACCTCATCGTTCTACCTGGGACGGCGGGTTACCGGCCGACCGGCCGTCTCGGGGCGGCGGACCCGGCGCAGTCACTTCGTCCCCGACGTCATATTCAATGACACCGAGATCGCCGGTTACATACGCCTGGTCGATCACGTGCTGCCGATGCTCCGGTCGCCGAACAACGTCTTGGAGAAGATCGTCGCGGCACGAGCCGAACGGTTCTTCACCACCGAGCCCGTCGACCCGCTGCAGCTGTACGGGAGCATCGTGGACATGTACCCCCGGGTCCACAGTTATCTCGTAGAGCACCTGGAGACTCCCGGTGTCTACACCATGGGGGCAAGCCCGGAGCTCTTCGTGAAGAAGACCGGCGCCATCGTCACCATGACCCCGTTGGCCGGAACCATCCCGCGGAACCCGTCGCTGCCCACGCCGGAGGACACGGCGCGGGCCCATGCCGAACTGTTCACCGACAAGTACCTGCTCGAGCATCGTCACCTGGTCGAGTTCATGCTGAAGGGCCTGGCACCGTTCTGCACCGTTGTGGACCACCCCCACGAACCCGAGCTGATCGATGTGCCCAGCGTCTGGCACCTGGGAACTCCCATCCGTGGCCGCCTGACCAGCCCCGGGGTACGCGTCGCCGATCTCGTGTCGGCACTGCATCCGTCGCCGGCCGTATGCGGCGTCCCCCAAAGCGCATCGCTCCAACTGATCACAGGGAACGAATCGCCACGTGGCTACTACGGCGGACTCGTCGGCTGGCTCGACAGCAACGGCGACTGCGAGCTCTACATGGCGCTGCGCGGCCTCGACTTCGATGCACGGCACGGCCGCCTGACCCTCCGGGCCGGTGGCGGCATCGTCAAAGGCAGCCGCTTGGGGGTCGAGTTCGCGGAGACCACGGCGAAGCTCGCAACGATGCGTCGAGTGCTGGGTATCACGCCGCTTCTCGAGGCGTCCGCGTCTTCCGGTTCCGGCCGGCCCGTGCGAGAAGTCGCGAACGCGTGACGCTTGAACGTCACTTCCTCCGTGTCCATCGGCCGCATCAATCTCTGCAGCAGCGGCCGCCCGGGGCCGTAGAGGCCAGGAAGTCGGCCCCCCGTGGTACCGCTGGAGGGCCGGATCCGGTGCTGCGCTTGCCGAATACCTCATCCATGCTGCTCAGGCCGCATGCGCGTACTCGTGGAGGATGCCGCCAAGGGGCACCCCCTCGTCACCCACGACACAGTCGACGAGGCCCCTCGCAGTGGTCGACGACCGCGAGTACGGCCTCAGCTGACGTCCGCGTAGGACGTGCCCGTTTTCAGGCTGTCGATCCTGTTGATGATCTCCGTTGAGCCGTCATCGCTGTCGTAGGCGCCCCACTTGGGCTCGTTGGCGCTGTCCCAGGTGCGGGCGGTGTACCGGGGGGTGCCGCCGGACAGGGTTTGCCGGGCGCCGTTGAAGTACAGCTCGACCCAGCCCGACGACTCGGAGCTGGAGGTGTGGATGCCGACGGCGTAGCTGTTCCATTCGCCCGCCGCGATCGTGTGCGACCACAGCAGGGTCCAGCTGCCGGCGCCGGGGGCCACGTAGAAGAGCCGGACGGCGCCGTCCTTGATCGTCATGATCAGCGGGTAGTTCTGGTCCGCGTTCGGATAGGACTTCCACTGCCAGACGACGAAGTCGCCGCTGACGGTCGACGGCTGGCTCTCCCAGCCGAAGTAGTACGTGGAGTCGCTTGAGAAGGAGTAGCGCGACCCGTTGACCGAGATGCCGCGGGACTCGCAGCGGATGGAGCCCGCCGGCTTGGTGTAGCGGAAGATCGTGCCGTGGCCGCTCGTGCTGGTCACCGCCTCGATGCTGCCGGGGTCGGCGCATTCGAGGCTGCCGAAGACGCCGGTTCCGCCTGCGGCGTCGCCGTCCCAGAGCAGGGCGGCGTGTGCGGGATGGGCGGTCAGGGCGAGCCAGGCTGCGGCGAGGGCCGCGGCAGCGCGTGCGCGCATGCGCATGACAATCTCCTACCTGATTCTCTCGTAGTGGTTCCGACGGGGGCGCGAAGCCCTTCCGGACTGTCCTTTCAGTCGAGGCGGACGGTGACCGTCTGCGTCGCTCCCCCGGCGCCGGTCAGATCGCCGAAGGTGAGGCGGAGCGACTGCCCGGTGGATGCCTCGGTCAGGGTCCCCGGCTTGGACAGCACCGCGGACACGCTTCGGTGCCAGGTGAGGGTGACGTCCTTCTGCAGCCGCGTGGGGTCGCTGACGCAGATGACCGCCGTGCCGTCGCGTCGCTCCCGGATCAGGACGGACACCGGTGCGCTCGCCGAGAGGCGCCCGAAGTCGCCCGCGGCCCAGAAGTTGGCGGCCGTCACGCCGAGGGACGGGACGCGGATGCCATGGATCCCGAGCGAGTTCGTCCAGGAGGTCATCCAGCCGTTGAGTCCCGCGGTGCGGCGGGCGGTGGTGGCGGCCGAGGCACCGGGAAGGAGCAGATAGGCGTACGACTCGTCGGCGGGATCGGTGCCGTGCTCGAGGAGCAGGGTGAGGTATCGGCTGCTGAACTGGGTCTTCGAGCCGACCTGGGTGTTGATGTCGTACCAGGCGCCGGTGCGTTCCTCGCGCAGTGCCCTCAGCTCACTGCCCTGGAGGAAGGCGTAGCCGCCGTGGCCGGCGATGTGGGCCCATCGGGCGTCGGGGAACGTCTGCGACCAGCCGAGGTCCGTGGACCGGAGGTGGCCGTCGACGGTCAGGGCATGCGTGCCGGTGGCGCCCAGATGCCTGTTCTCCACGACTGTTTCGACGGCGGCGCCGTCGGCGGCGGTGATGCCGGATCCCAGACAGATGATCTCGTCGTCGAGGAGGAACCAGGACTTGCGGGCCTCCAGGGTGGAGGAGAGCGCCTTGAGGTGCTGCCCGAGCACGGTGTGGGTGCCGTCGCTCGCGCCGCCGACGAAGTCGACGTCCGGCCGCGCGGCGCCCCAGATGCCGCCCTCGCCGTTGGCGAGCGGCTTCGCGGAGGCCGTAGTGCCGGGCAGGCGGTAGGGGTTGACGGTGGGCCAGAAACGGTCCGAGTACTGGTCGTCGGCGAAGTCGCCGCCCCACCAGTAGAGCATCCCGGAGCCGGTGTTCCAGCCGCGCAGGTTCTCGCCGTTGCCGTTCTCGTAGTAGGTGATGCGCCGGGACGCCATGGAGACCGAGGCGACCCATCCCTTGCGGCGGTGGACCGCGCGGTCCATGGCGGGGAAGACCTTCGAGGCGGGCGGTTGGACGGCCGGGGAGACCGTGCCGTCGGCGAGCACCCCATTGAGGAGCGCCAGCTTGGAGACGGACAGGGCGGTGTCGGTGACCGGTGAGCGATAGGTGGCGCGCTGGATCCAGCCCTTGACCAGGGCGCGCCACCGCGTCTCCTCCTCTGTCGTGGCGGCCTGGCCGAGGGCGACGATCGACGCCATGATGGCGTGGCCGCGCAGGTGGTCGTCGTTCTGCCCGGAGGTGGAGCCGGGGGGCAGGCCGCGGGCGATGGCGCGGCCGGAGACGCCGTCCATGCACAGCCCGTTGTGCAGGAACGGGGCGTACGCCGCCTCCACCGCGTCGAAGAAGACCTGCCTGTCCGGGGTGGTGACCTCCCACGACGAGCCGGCGAGGAGCGCCAGGAGTTTACTCAGCCCGTCGAGAAGGACGGCGCCGTAGGAACCGGTGTAGGGGACCCAGGTGTGCTGGATGACGGATCCGTCGGCGTACAGGCCGTCGCCGGAGGTGACGTAGGGGAAGACGGGGGCGATGGCGGTCGAGGCGAGGGCGATCTTCTCCGCGTTGCCCTCCAGCATGCCGCGGACAGCAAGGACCCGGCACAGGTCGATGCGGTTGGCGCCGGTCGATGTGCCGGAGTAGACGGCGACGACCGAGTCGGGCACGAAGTGGTCGACGGCGCGGCACCAGGCGGCGATCTGCTCGGCGGACAGCTGGTCGTACAGCAGGACGGCGGTGTCGAGGAGGGCCTGAGGGCCGCCGATCTGCCAGTTGTACCAGTTGCCGTAGCGCGTTTGGTTCTCGTTGTATATCCGCGCGTACAGGTGGTCGAGGCCGGTGAGGACCTTCTCGGCGAGTGCCGGGTCGCCGGTGACGCCGGTGCCCGGCTGTGCGTACGCCTCGGCCATCGCGTACAGGCGTTGGCAGCTGGTCTGGATGGCGGCGGAGTAGGCGTACGACGCGCTGTCGGTGTCGGGTTCGGGGTCCGCCCAGACGGCGTCCGGCCACAGCGAGCCCTCGTCCGGGGCCATGGCGGCGGCTCGGGCGGCGGCCGTGGCGCCCATGGCCGCGAGCTTGGTGGCGAACGGCTCGGCCGTCGGGCTGAAGCCCTGGCCGAGCAGGATGGTGCGCCAAGTGCTGCGCAGAGCCGCGAAGTCGTCGTCGGCGGCGTACGCGGGAGCGGCGAGGGCGCCCGTCGCCGTGACAGCCGTGGCCGCCGTGGTGACGAGGCCGGTGGCCGCGGCGGCGCCGGAGACGGAGCGGAGGAGGGTGCGGCGGGACAGCGGCGGTGCCATGGTGCCTCCGAGGCAGACGAGAGGGGGGAGTGGTGGCGATCAGGGGAGCCCGGCCGCGCGAGGCGTTTGTACTACGCGCCCGAGCGTTCGATCAATAGATCCACCAAAGAAACAACTACGCACCAAGAAGAAACACAACGACCCGCAGGTGTGAGCTGACTTGTTCAGTCGATCTCATGCGTGCAGGTTCGATCAGCAGGGCGCTATAGTTGCCACTGCCTGAATGACAGACGAGGGGAGCCCGAACGTGCACGCCGAAGAGAGGTATCAGGAAATTCTCCGCAGGCTGCGCGAGCGGGGATCGATCCGGGTCAGCGACGTTGCCGCGGAGCTGAACGTCTCGCCGATCACCGTCCGCCGCGACGTGGGCGTGCTGGCGGACCGGGGCCTGGTGGCGCGGGTGCACGGCGGGGCCACGCTGCCGCCGGCGCAGCAGGCCGACGAAGAGGCAGGGGCAGCACCGCAGTCGGTGCACGCCGCGCCCGGCGCGCGCGAGGCGGTCTTCGGCCTGGTCGTCCCGGCCGCCGACTACTACTACCCCGAGGTGATCAAAGGGGCGAGCGAGGCGGCCGCCGCTCGCGGCGTACGTCTGGTGCTGGGCATCTCCCAGTACAGCGCCGACGAGGAACAGGCACAGGTCGAGCGGATGCTGGCGGACGGGATCGACGGTCTGCTGATCACGCCGTGCGACCCCGCCGCGGCTCGCGAGCGGCTGCAGAGCCTGGCGATACCGCACGTGCTGGTGGAGCGCCGCCCGGACGACGACACGGCCGGGACCGAGTGGGTGGTCAGCGACCACGCCTACGGTGCCAGGATCGCCGTACGCCACCTGTCCGAGGCGGGGCGCGGCCGGATCGGCCTGCTACTGCGGGACGACAGCCCCCACGGCGCACACGTTCTGGCGGGTTACCGCGAAGGTCTCGCGGCGGTCGGACATAAGACCGGTGAGAAGGCGGCCGGCCGCAAGACCGGTGAGGAGACGGTCTTCCGTCTGCCGCCGCCGGGCGGGAACACCGCCGAACGGGAGCGCCGACTCGGCGAGTTCACCGCCGCCGTCGCCGACCGGCGGCTCGACGCGGTGCTCATCCACAACGACCACGACGCGATCGTGGTGCTGCGGCGGCTGCGGGCCCAGGGCGTAGACGTCCCCCGCGACCTGGCGATCGTGGCGTACGACGACGAGGTCGCGGCCCTCGCCGACATCCCGCTGACCGCGGTCGCGCCCCCCAAGCACGCGGTGGGCGCCGCGGCCGTGGACCTGCTGGCGCAGCGGCTCGCGGATCCGTCCCATCCCCGGCGGCGTCTCGCGCTCCTGCCGGACCTGCGCGTCCGCACCTCCAGTACCCAGAGCACGCCCGTCAGCTGACCGGCACAACCACGCGCGCTGCCACGCCGGTTGCCGCACCCATCGGAGAACCCTCATGTTCGAGATCTCGCCCGAGGGGTTCTCCCTCGGGGGCCGTCCGCTGCGCCTGCTCTCGGGCGCCCTGCACTACTTCCGGGTGCTGCCCGAGCAGTGGCCGCACCGGCTGCGGATGCTGCGGGCCATGGGCCTGAACACCGTGGAGACGTACGTGCCGTGGAACCTGCACGAGCCGCGGCCCGGGGAGTACGACTTCACCGGCATCGCCGACCTGGACCGGTTCCTGCACGCGACGCGCGAAGCCGGGCTGTACGCGATCGTGCGGCCCTCGCCGTACATCTGTGCCGAGTGGGAGAACGGCGGGCTGCCCTGGTGGCTGCTCGCCGACCCGGACGTCCGCGCGCTGCGCTGCCGGGACGAGGGCTACCTGGCGCGTGTCGAGCGCTGGTACGACCGCCTGGTGCCGATCGTCGCCGCGCACCAGGCCACCCGCGGCGGCAACGTGCTGATGGTGCAGGTCGAGAACGAGTACGGCTCCTACGGCACCGACACCGGCTATCTGGAGCACCTGGCCGACGGGCTGCGCTCGCGCGGCATCGACGTGCCGCTGTTCACCTCCGACGGGCCCGACGACTTCTTCCTCACCGGCGGCACGGCGCCGGGCTGCCTGGCGACCGTGAACTTCGGCGGCCGTCCCGGCGAGGCGTTCGCCGGCCTTGCCCGGGTGCGGCCGGACGATCCGGCGATGTGCATGGAGTTCTGGTGCGGATGGTTCGACCACTGGGGCGCCGAACACGTCGTACGCGATCCCCGGGACGCCGCGGCGGCGCTGGCGGAGATCCTGCGGGCCGGGGCGTCGGTGAACGTCTACATGGCGCACGGCGGGACGAACTTCTCGACCTGGGCGGGCGCCAACACGAAGGATCCGGCGACCGGCGCGCACTACCTGCCCACGGTCACCTCGTACGACTACGACGCGCCGATCGACGAGCGGGGCGGTGCCACGGAGAAGTTCTGGGCGTTCCGGGAGGTGCTCGAGGAGTACGCGCAGGCACCGCTGCCCGAACCGGAGCCGCCCGCGCCCCTGCTGCCGCCCGCCCGGATCGAACTCACCGAAGCGCTGCGGCTGTTCGACGTCCTGGATGCGGTGGCAGGTGAGGAGGTGCGGGCCCCGGTGCCGCCGTCCTTCGAGGAGCTGGGCCTCGCCCACGGGCTGGTGCTCTACACCGGGGGCATCCCCGGACCCCGGCAGCCGTATCCGCTGTCGGTCCACGGGCTCGCCGACCGGGCGCACGTGTACGTGGACGGCGTGCATTCCGGGGTCCTGGAGCGGGACGCCGCCGAGGAGCTGCGCGATGTGGCGGTGCCGGGTCCGGCGGTTGGGTTGGAGCTGCTGGTCGAGTCGATGGGCAGGGTCAATTACGGGGCCGGGCTCGGCGACCGCAAGGGTGTCCGGCGCGTGCTGCACACGCAGCAGATGCTGCACGGGTGGCGGGCACGGCCGGTGGAGCTGGGGCACGGCACACCGGAGCGGCTGCCCTGGGACGGCGGTGTGCCGCGCGGGTTCGAGCAGGCGGGCCGGGGGCCGGTCTTCCTGCGCGGCACGCTTGAGGTGGACCGGCCCGCCGACGGCTGGTTGGCGCTGCCCGGCGGCGGCAAGGGCTACATCTGGGTGAACGGCTTCTGCCTGGGCCGCTACTGGCAGTCCCGCGGGCCGCAGCGGACGCTGTACCTGCCCTGGCCGCTGCTCCGGGCCGGCCGCAACGAGGTCGTGGTGCTCGAGGTGGACGCCGATCTGGGCACGCTGCCGACGGCCGTCGAGACGTGCGATGCACCGGAGTTGGGGTGACCGCTCCGGGGTTCGCTGCCCGGATTCCGGCACGAGCGCTGGTCCGCGTGCCCGCACGAGCGATATCCGATCACATCCTGATCATTTTCTGATTGTTTGATTGTTTTCCCTTGACTCCGATCAGGTCTGTGCGAAAGATGTTCGTCACCCGCCTCGCCCTCAACGGCGCGGCCCTCCCGTAGGAGTCAGCGCAATGAAGCTCTTCTCCCGCAGACCGGCCTCCCGCATGTCTGTCTCGCGCAAGGCCCCTGCCGCTCTCGCGGCCGCTGCGTCCTGCCTCGCCCTCCTCGCCACCGCTTGCGGGAGCGGCGACTCGGTGGACACCGGCAGCGCCGGTGAACCCGTCCAGATCACCTACTGGTCCTGGCTGTCCGGCTCCAAGGAGATGACCGAGAAGTTCAACCGGACCCACGACGACATCAACGTCACGTTCGCCGAGATACCGGCGGGCCTCAACGGCGGCTACGACAAGGTCGCCAAGGCCGTGGCTGCGGGCAACGCGCCGGACGTCGTCAACGTCGAGTACCAGGCCCTGCCCGACCTGGTCACCCAGGGCCTGCTCCGTGACTCGTCCGCCGAACTCGGCACGTACGTCGAGGGCTACGCACCGGACTCGGTGCGCACCCTGGTCACGCTGGGCGGCAAAACCTGGGCCGCCCCGTACGACGTCGGCCCGCAGACGCTGTACTACCGCACCGACCTGTTCGAGAAGTACGGCGTCGAAGTGCCCAAAACCTGGGACGAGTTCCGGTCCGCCGCGCAGAAGGTGAAGGCCGCCTCCGACGGCAAGGCCAGGATCCTCGACTTCTGGGGTGACGACGTCGCCACCTGGGCGGGCCTCGCCCAGCAGGCCGGCGCCCGGTGGTACGGCGCCTCCGGGGACGCCTGGAAGGTGAACATCGCCGACGCGGCCACCAAGAAGGTCGCCGACTACTGGAAGGACCTGGTCCAGGACGACCTGGTGCACAACCACAAGGCGTGGAGCCCGGAGGCCACCAAGGTAGTGACGGACTCCCAGGCCATCGCCCTGATCGGCGCCTCCTGGAGCGCCGGCGGGATCAAGGCCACGTACCCGAAGCAGGCCGGCAAGTGGGCCGAGGCGCCGCTGCCGAACTGGGGCACGCCCGCCACCGGTGCGGTCGGCGGCTCCTCCTACGCGATCACCAAGGACAGCGCGAAGGCCGAGGCCGCGGCCGAGTTCGTCAAGTGGGCCACCACCGACAAGGCGGCCGTCACGGCGCGGCTGTCGGCGGGCACCTCCAGCGGCCTGCCCGCCGCCGACGAGCTGCGCGCCACCGCCAAGGAGTCCTTCGACGCCTCCTTCTTCGGCGACCAGGACGTGTACGCCGTGGCGAGCGAGCAGGTGCCCACCATCGCCGAGGGGTGGGTGTGGAGCCCGGTGCACAACTCGACTACGGCCACCATGCAGGCGGAACTCGGCAAGGCCCAGAAGACGGGCGAGTTCTGGGCTGCGTTCCAGGCCGGGCAGCGCGCCGCCGAGAAGAAGATCAGCGACCGCGGGCTCAAGCTCGCCGACTGATCCGTCCCCGGACGAGGCCGGGCGGATGCGCCCGGCCCTCTCCTCCGCCCGCCCCGACCGGCCCCGCCTCCCCGTGGAGCGCGGCCCGGCCCTCGAAGGAGCTTCGCCGATGGCATCCCCCCGGCCCGGTCTCGGGCGGCGCGCCGCACCGGTCCTCTTCCTCGCGCCGTTCCTCTCCCTCTTCCTCGCCACTCTCGTCGCCCCGATCGGCTACGCCGTGTGGATGAGCCTGTTCCGCGAACAGGCGGCGTCCGGCCTCGGCTTCGGCGGCACCGAGACCCTCTTCGTCGGCCTCGACAACTACCTGCGCGCCCTCGCCGACCCGGGTTTCCGTCGCGGCTTCGCGCACATCGCGCTGTACTGCGCGGTCTACATCCCGGTCATGGTGGGCGGCGCGCTGACGCTCGCCCTCCTCGTGGATTCCGCGCTGGCCCGGGCGAAGAGGTTCTTCCAGCTCGCCTACTTCCTGCCGCACGCCGTGCCCGGCCTCATCGCCGCGATCATCTGGGGCTTTCTCTACACCCCCGGCCTGAGCCCCGTCATCGACTTCCTGTCCGGCTTCGGCGCGGACTGGGAACCGCTCGGGCCCGACGCGGTCCTGTTCTCCATGGCCAATGCGGCCACCTGGCAGTGGATCGGCTACAACATGGTGATCTTCTACGCGGCGCTGCAGGCCGTCCCGCGCGAGACGCTGGAGGCCGCCGTGGTCGACGGCGCGGGCCAGCTGCGCACCGCCTGGTCGGTGAAGCTGCCGATGATCCGCTCCTCGGTGGTGCTGACCATGCTGTTCACCGCAGTGGGTGCGATCCAGCTGTTCAACGAGCCCGAAGTGCTGCGCTCACGCTCGTCGGCGATCTCCTCCGACTGGAGTCCGGTGATGTTCATCTACCAGGCCGCCTTCACCGACCACGACTACGGTCTTGCCGCCGCGGGCTCGCTGCTCCTCGCGGCCCTGGGGGCCGTGTTGTCGTTCGTCGTCACCAAGCTCGGCAACCGCTGGAAGGAGGCGTGAGCATGGCCGTCGACACCGCCGCTCCCCCGGCCGTTCCGAACACCCACGCACCACTTCCCCAAGCGCGCCGAGCGCCCCGCCGCACTTCCGACCGGCACCCCTGGTCCTCCCGCGTCATCGTGAACGGACTCCTGGCGGCTGTCGCTCTGTACACCCTGATGCCGCTCAGCTGGCTGCTGGTCAACGCGACGAAGAGCAACGGCGACCTGTTCGGTCGGCCCGGCTTCCTGTTCGGGGAATTCCATCTCTTCACGAACATCGCCGAGCTGTTCGCCCACCAGGACGGGATCTTCGGCCGCTGGCTGGCCAACACGCTGCTGTACTCGGTCGTCGGCGCCCTCGCCTCCACGCTGGTGTCGCTGCTGGCCGGGTACGCCTTCGCCACGTACGACTTCGCCGGCAAGGAGAAGGTGTACGGGCTGGTGCTGCTCGGCATCCTCGTGCCGCACACCGTCATCTCACTGCCGATGTACCTGCTGGCCTCGCAGGTCGGGCTGGTCAACTCGTACTGGGCGGTGCTGATCCCCGGTCTTGTCAACCCGTTCGGCGTCTACCTGGCCCGGGTGTTCGCCGAAGGGTATGTGCCCGGCGAGACGCTGGAGGCCGCCCGCATGGACGGCGCCGGCGAACTGCGCACGTTCCGGTCGGTTGCGCTGCCGATGATGGCGCCCGCCTTCGTCACGCTCTTCCTCTTCTCCTTCACCGCCAGCTGGAACAACTTCTTCCTGCCGCTGGTGATGCTCAACGACTCCTCCCTCTACCCGGTGGCGCTCGGCCTGTTCAGCTGGAACGCGGTGCTGCCGCAGCAGCCGCAGCTGTACGCGTTCGTCATCACGGGCTCGCTCGTATCCGTCCTGCCGCTCGTCGTCGCCTTCCTCGTGCTGCAGCGCCACTGGCGCTCCGGCCTGACCGCGGGAGCCGTGAAGTGACCTCTCTCCCCCTGCGCCGCCCGCGCACCGTCC
This sequence comes from Streptomyces himalayensis subsp. himalayensis, assembly GCF_013778455.1. Taxonomy (GTDB): domain Bacteria; phylum Actinomycetota; class Actinomycetes; order Streptomycetales; family Streptomycetaceae; genus Streptomyces; species Streptomyces himalayensis. The sequence continues at coordinate 42,044 of NZ_JACEHE010000034.1, forward strand.
TCGCAATGGACGCCCCCGTCCGCGACGCCCTGTTCGACCAGGCCTCGCTCGACCGCCTTGCGGCGCTGGCCGACAGCGACCCGTCCCTGGTGGTGGCGGACTTCGCGGACCCGGCCGCCGCCAGCCCGCTCGCCGACGCCGAGGTGCTGCTCACGGGGTGGGGGTGCCCTCCCCTGACCGCCGCGGCCCTGGCACGGATGCCGCGCCTGCGCACGGTCGTGCACGCGGCCGGTTCGGTGAAGCACCACATCACGGACGCCTGCTGGGAGCGGGGACTGACGGTGTCCTCGGCGGCCGGCGCCAACGCGCTGCCGGTCGCCGAGTACACGGTCGCCGCGATCCTCTTCTCCGGCAAGCGGGTGCTGCACGCGGCACGGGTGTACCGGGAGCAACGCGCGCGGGTCGACTCCCTCGAGGTGATGGGCGGGGGCGGCAACTACCGCTGCACCGTGGGCGTCGTGGGAGCGTCCCGGATCGGCCGGCGGGTTGTCGAACTGCTGCGCCCGTACAACCTGCGGGTGCTGCTGTACGACCCGTACGCCGGGGCCGAGGAGGCCGCCGCGCTCGGGGCCCGCCTCGTCTCCCTGGACTCGCTCGCCCGGTCCAGCGACATCGTCACCGTGCACGCGCCGGAACTGCCTGAGACACGCCACCTGTTCGACCGGGGCCGCTTGGCGCTGCTGCGGGACGGCGCGACGCTGATCAACACCGCCCGCGGCTCTCTCGTCGACACCGCCGCCCTCACCGACGAGTTGGTCTCCGGCCGGCTCAACGCGGTCCTGGACGTCACCGACCCCGACGTCCTGCCCGCCTCCTCACCGCTGTACGAGCTGCCGAACGTGCTCCTCACCCCGCACGTGGCGGGCTCGCTCGGCAACGAACTGCACCGCATGGCCCACAGTGCACTGGACGAACTCGAGCGCTATGCGCGGGGCCTGCCCTACGCGGATCCGGTGCGCGCCAACGCCCTCGCCCGATCCGCTTGACGCCGGCGAGCCCACAACGCAGGAGAAGAGGAGCTCGGATCCGGGCCCGGGCAAGCCCGGCCACAACGAACAGATCGGTCAGGCCGCGACCGGCAGCGGCATCTGGTCCCAGGTCCGGCCCTCCAGCAGGCGGCCACCGGCCTTTGGGGTGCGGCCGCCCCACTGCTCCGTTGACTGCACTATCTGGTTGATCTGCTGGCGATCAGTTGGCACGGGCATGAAGCATCTGTCCTTGTGTCTGGGAATTCTGAGTTCACTGGTGCGCATCGGGACTTGATGGACGGCAGGGCTGATCTGCCACGGGTCGGCGCCGTGCTTGAGGGCACGGTGGCGTCGCTGCCGTACGTGGTGGTCGATGGGGCGGGCCGGGAGATCGAGCCGGTAAGCCGGTACCTGCGGGATCTGCTGCTGGGCGATGTGAGCCCGCTGACCTGTCGGAGCTACGGTCACGATCTGCTGCGGTGGTTCCGGCTGCTGTGGGCGGTCGACGTCGGGTGGGAGCAGGCCACCGAGGCCGAGACCGCCACGCTGGTGGGGTGGCTGCGGTCGGCGCCGAACCCACAGCGGCAACGCCGCCGCGTGGATGCCTTGGCGGCCGGGACGGTCAATCCGAAGACCGGCAAGCTGAATCTTGGGGCCGGGTACGCGCCGCGCACTATTGCGCACAACTTGTCGGTGATGCACGGCTTCTACGCCTTCCACCTGCACTTCGGCCGGGGACCTGTCGTCAATCCGGTGCCACACAGCAGATCCCGCCGACGGGCCTTGGCGCACGTGTCGCCGATCGAGCCCGCCAGGCCGCATCGGCGGGCACGGCTGCGGCCGAAGCTCCCGGCCCGTCAGCCGCGGGCGATCCCCGACTCGCAGTGGGAGGAGTTGTTCGCCGCGATGCGCTGTGCCCGTGACCGGGCCCTGCTGGCGTGCTACATCTCTTCCGGTGCCAGGGCCTCGGAACTTCTGGGTGTCCAGCTCAGCGACGTCGAATGGACCAAGGGCCAGCTGTGGGTGATCTCCAAGGGGACCCGGCTGCGGCAGGCGGTCCCCGTCTCCCCGGAGGCCCTGGCCTACCTGGCGGGCTACCTCGAGGAAGCGGGGCTACCCGCATGTGGCGATCCCGTCTGGCGCACCCGGCGAGGCGAGCCGAGGCCGTTGAGCTACTGGGCGGCGCGACGGATCCTTCAGCGCGCCGACGAACAGCTGGGCACGAACTGGACGCTGCACGATCTTCGGCACACCGCGGCGACCCGGATGGCACGGGACCCGGCGCTGACGCTGGTGGAGGTGCAGACCATCCTGCGGCACGCGCATCTGAGCACCACCGCCCTCTACACGACAGTGCGCCTGGACGACCTGCTCGATCAGCTCGCCGAGCACTACCAGCGGCCGACAGAGCCGACCCGGTGGTCAGCAACGTACGACGCCGACGACATTGCGGCGGTATTCGGTGACCGATAGCGCTGTCGGGCCGAACATGCGCCCGCACCTGACCTCGAACCGGATCCGCCGCCATGCCGCCGAGCCCGCCACCTCGCTGCCGGATGGGCAGCTTACCCAGATCGCGCCGGAACCGCCGCCAGTCCCGGACCGGCCGCCACGGCCGCTCGGGGAGCTGTCGTCCGCCACAATCGACCAGATCGTCGCACTCGTCGCCGAAGAGTTCACCGACGTCAGCCGCAACGCCCGGGCCGACTACAAGCACGGCATGAGCCGCCTGCTGCAGCAGCTGGCCGCCGAGCCGGGGCAGATCTGGCAGGAACGGTGGGAGGCGGCCGGTCTGAATCAGCCCGGCCGGGCCGTCGCCGACCTCGCCGACGGTGATCCCAAGTGGCGCAGCCGACTCACTCGGGCTGCCGGCATCGCCTTCGCCATGCGGCTGATCCAGCCAACCGAGGACGCCTTGCGGGCGACCAACCCTCCGCAGTACACCGAGAAGTTCCTGGCCCTCAGCCGTGATCCGCTCCTGGAGGAGTTCCGCACCCGGCTGCAGCGGCACCCGGTCAGCGCCGACGGACGCAAGAACGGGATCCGGCATCTGTGCCGGGCCCTGACCGTCTACGGGATCAGCCTGGCCGACCTGACCCCGGGCGCGCTCGTGCACTACGCCGACGCCCATCCCGGATGCGGGATCGCCAGCGCCTGGCCGCTGCTGCGCGACATGGGCGTCCTGCCGGCCTGGGTCCCGCAGACCCTGCAGGACGCCAGGATCCGTGGGCGCCAGTCCGTCGACGATTTGGTCGACCGCCACCAGGTGCGCAACCGCGAGATCCGCGACCTGCTGGTCGACTACATCCGCCGCCGCGCCGTCGAGGTCGACTACGGCACGCTGGACAACCTGGTGCGCAACCTGGTCCGGTACTTCTGGAAGATCGTCGAAGAGATCAACCCGGACCAGGTCGACCTGCGGCTGAGCGAAGAGATCGTCCAAGCCTGGAAGGAACGACTTCTCGTCCGCCAAGACGGCAAACCCCGCCAGCACATCGACGGCCCGTTTCTCGCCGTCCGCGCCTTCTACCTGGACCTGCAGCCCTGGTCGGCGGCCGAGCCCGAACGCTGGGGCCGCTGGGTGGCGCCCTGCCCGATCCGGGATGCCGATCTGCGCTGGTTCCACATCCGCCGGCGCCGCCTGCGGGAGCGGATGGCCAACCGCACCCGCGAGCGTCAGCCGCTGCTGGCGATCCTCTCCGAGCACGTCACCACCGAATGGCGGCGCCTGCGGACCCTGCTGGACGCGGCGAAGCAAGCCCGGCTGGGGGAGCAGTTCACCGTCGACGGCGTCACCTGGCAGCGTGCCGCCAGCAAGGCCACCGCGCGCCAGCCCGAACTTCTCGGCTCTGAACCGGTCCGGGTGATCAACAGGGAAACCGGCGAACTGGTACGCCTGGTCTACGAGGAAAACGGCGCCTTCTGGCAATGGGCCGTGGTGGAGACCCTTCGCCTGGCCGGCCTGCGCCGCGAGGAACTCGTCGAGTTGACCCACCTGAGCGTCCGTCAATACCAGCGCCCTAACGGCGAGGTGGTCGCCCTGCTGGTGGTCAGCCCGTCCAAGAGTGACCGCGAGCGCGTCATCCCGATGTCCGCGGAGCTGTTCCACGTCACCGCGCAGATCATCCGCCGCCACCGCGAGGAGCACGGGACCGTCCCGGTCTGCCCCCGCTACGACCAGAGTGAACGCACCTGGTGCGAGCCTCTGCCCTACCTCTTCCAGCGAGTGCAAAGCGGCACCCCGCGGGCCCTGTCGACCAGTGGGGTGCGCCAGATCGTCCTCAACGCTGCCAAGGCCCTGATCCCCACACACCCGGAGTTCGCCGAGATCCGCTTCGCCCCGCACGACTTCCGCAGGCTGTTCGCCACCGACCTGGTCAACAACGGCCTGCCCATCCACATCGGCGCCGCATTGCTCGGCCACCTCGACATCCAGACCACCCGCGGCTACGTCGCCGTCTTCGACGAGGACGTCATCGCCCACTACACCGAATTCCTCGATCGCCGACGGGCCAAGCGGCCCCCGACGGAGTACCGCCGGCCCACTGACGAGGAGTGGAGTGACTTCCAGGAGCACTTCGACAAGCGCAAGGTCGAACTCGGCTCCTGCGGACGCCCTTACGGCACGCCCTGCCAGCATGAGCACGCCTGCCTGCGCTGCCCAATGCTGTCGATCAACCCGAAGATGCTGCCCCGCCTCGACGAGTTGGAGGCCGACCTGCTGGCCCGCCGTCAACGCGCGATTGACGAAGGCTGGCGCGGTGAGGTCGACGGACTCGACCTCACCCTGAGGTTCCTGCGCAGCAAGCGCGCCCAGGCCCACCGGGCCGCCGCGACAACCAGTGTGGACCTGGGCATGCCCATACGGCCCCGGCCCGGATGAGGAAGGACGACCTGCTCGCCGACCGGCGCCGCCGCGGTCATCGCCACCGACCACATGGACGTCGTCGAAGCCGTCCGCCACCACACCGGCGGGACCGGCGCCGACATCGTCCTCGACGTTGTCATGGGCCCCGGCCAGCAGGATCTCCTGAAGGCGGCCCGCCCCGGCGGAACACTGGTCGCCGCGGGCTTCCTGGACCCTCGGCCCACACCCTTCCCGAGAAGCACGCCGCTCACGATCTTCAGCTACCGGAGCTTCGAGCACACCCTCGACGGCGTCGTGGTGAAACGCATGGCGGCCTTCCTGAACGCCGGTGTACGCCTCGGTGCACTGCGGCCCGCCATCGACAAGGTGTTCGCCCTCAACGACGTCTTAGAGGCACACCGCCATCTCGTGAAGAGGCTCCACGCCGGGAAGAAGATCGTCGTCACGGTCTAGGAAAAGTCCAGAAGGAGCCGCCTGGCGCTTCAACCGGAGAACCGGGCGGTGAACTGGGCCTCGATACGGTTGAGCCAGGAACTGTTGGTCGGGGTGTAGGCGATGGACCCGAACGATCTCGTCCTGGCTGTCCAGCTCAGCAGGGAACTTCACCCTGTCGACCGGCGCCGGGCTTGCCGGCCTTGCGAGTCACAGGAACTCGCTCCGGTAGGTCGAGGCCAACTCGGCCGCGCGGCGGCGGCGCTCCGCGAGCTCGTTCTCCGACAGTTGTGGCGGCGGCGCGTCCTTGCCCGCGACGACATCGCCGATGCGCGTGAAGTACTCGTCCTGGCCTGCGGGGGTGCACATGCACAGCATGCGGGCCGGCGCACCCGAAGCGTTGCGGAAGTTGTGCGGGGCGTTGGCCGGGATGTTGATCGTGGACCCGGCCCGTACGGTGTGCTTCTCGCCGCGGAAGGTGAACTCGATCTCGCCCTCGAGGATCGTGAACATCTCCTCAAAGTCGTGCCGGTGCGGCGGCGGGCCGCCGCCGTCGGGGACGCGCATGTCGATCAGGCAGTACCGGCCGTTGGTCTGCTCGCCGGTGACCAGCATGGCGTACGTGTTGCCCACCAGAGAGATGTACGTCGTGCCGGGGTCGTCGGGGTCCGCCACGGTCAGCGAGCGGGACGGGTCGTCGTCGGGGATCATCGGAATCGTCTCCTTCAAAGGTCAGTCAGGTGAGGATCAGGTGCCGGGCGGGTCTCATGCAGTCCGGGAGTCTCCCGGCCGTCGATGCGCATGCTGCCCGAAGTGGGAGTCCGGCCCGGCCGTGCGGTGCTTCAGTGGGTTCTTGCCGGTGTCCGAGGGGCCCCATCGCGGCGGGCAACGGGGCGAGGGGCCACCTGTGTGGAGCGCTTGCATACCCCTCCTGCGGCACGGGGTGAGCGCGCTCGGTGCCGGCTCAGATCGACTTGAGGACGCGGATGCGGTCGGCGATGGCGCGGCGGGCGACGTCGGAGGTGAAGGCGATGGAGTCGAACTCGTGCGGGGCGCCGGGGTGCAGGTGGAATTCGGCCGGCACGCCGGCGCGGCTGAGTTTGGTGGCGTAGGCGGTGTCTTCGTCGCGGAAGACGTCGAGCTGGCCGACCTCGATGTAGGCCGGCGGCAGGCCGGTCGCGTCCTCGAGCCGGGCCGGGGCCGCCGTGGCCGGGACGTCGGGCCCGCCAGCGGCCTCGCCGAGCAGGGCCGGCCATGCGGTGAGGCTGTCGTCGTAGGACCACAGCAGGTAGGGCGCGATGTGTGGATCGGGGGTGGTGGTGCGGTCGTCGAGCATCGGCATGATGAGGATCTGGCGGGCGATCTTCGGGCCGCCGCGCTCGCGGGCGAGGATCGACACGGCTGCGGCGATGCCGCCGCCGGCGCTGTCGCCCATGACGCCGATCCGGTCGGGGTCGACGCCGAGTTCGGCGGCGTGTTCGTGCAGCCAGCGCAGTGCGGTGTAGGCGTCCTCGAGCGGGGTCGGGAAGGGGTACTCGGGGGCGCGGCGGTACTCGACTGACAGCATCGGCACGCCGCTGACGGAGACGTAGCGGGCGAGCGGCCCGTCGAACAGGTCGATGTGGCCGAAGATGTATCCGCCGCCGTGGAAGAACAGCACGGCCGGGCCCGGCGCCGCGCCGTCCTTGGTGTACCAGCGCAGCTTGATCTGTGCGCCGTCGTCCGCTGTCGCGTAGTGCTCGCTGGTCTTCACGTCGGCCGGGATCGGCCGGGCCGTTCCCGCGGCGCCGATGATCGGCTCCCACATGGCGCCGCCGCGCCGCGATGTCCCCCACGGCCGGTGGTGTGGCGTCCGCCATCGCACCGGCCATCGGGGCCAGCGCCTGGGCGATTTCGGGATCCAAACTGAGTGCCATGGCCCTTTCCTTTCGGCGGAGGATCGGCGTCAGGCGGCGGCCGGGACGACGATGACCTTGCCGTGCACCGCGCCTTCGGCGGCCCGGGCGTGGAGCGCCGACAGCTCGGCCAGCGGCACCCGCTCGGCGACGTCGACGCGCAGCTCCCCGCGGTCGATCCGCGCTACCAGCCGCGACAGCTGGTCGGCGTCGCTGCGGACGAACAGGTCGATGCCGCGCACACCGCGCTCCTCGTCGGCCGGCGCGGGCATCCACACCGTCGTGTTCACCACGACCCCGCCCGGACGGACCAGCGTGACGAGCGCGGCCAGCTCGGCCGGGTCGACCGGCGCGAGGTTGAGCACGACGTCGACCGGCTCGGTCACCGCCGCGGTCACCCCGGTGGTGGTGTGGTCGATGACCTCATCGGCGCCGGCCGCCTTGACCGCCTCGCTGCTGCGCGGGCTGGCCGTGGCGATCACATGGGCCTCGGCTCCCTTGGCCAGTTGCACGGCGTAGCCGCCGACCGCTCCGCCGGCGCCGTTGATCAGCACGCGCTGCCCGGCCGTTAGCTTGCCGTGGTCGAACAGCGCCTGCCACGCGGTGAGGCCCACGAGTGGCAGTGCGGCGGCGTCGGGCAGCGGGACGCTCTTGGGTGCCGGCGTCAGGACCTCGGCCGGCGCGAGGACGTACTGCGCGGCGGCGCCGTTCCCGTCCATCGGCAGGAAACCGATGACGTCGTCGCCGACCGCGATGCCGTCCACGCCCTCGCCCAGCGCGTCGATGGTGCCGGCGACGTCGAGGCCGGGAGTGTGCGGCAGCACCACCGGGATGGGGCCGCGCATGAAGCCGCCGCGGATGTTGCCGTCGACGGAGTTGAACGACGTCGCGGCGACGCGGATGCGGACCTCACCGGCCCCGGGGACGGGCTGCTCCACGTCCTCGTAGCGCAGGACGTCGGGGTCGCCGTACTCGTGGAAACGCACTGCCTTCATTTCGGTTCTCACCTTCACTGCGGTCGATGCTGCTTCGAATTCGAAGCAACTGTTGATGACGGTACCTCTGCTTCGAATTCGAAGCAAGTGGTGTCGGTCACTGCCGGTGCGAGCGCATCGCCACGGCGAGTTCGGCGGAGGCTTGGTCGATGCAGGCGCGCAGCCGTGCCGCGTCGCTGTGAGCCGTGGCCGGCCAGTCGGCGGGGTCGGCGACGACGACCGTGGGCACCGGGTCGGCGTGCACGCTGGCCAGGCGCCTGCGTAGCACCTGAGCGAGGTCCGGCGGCCGCCAGCGGGAGCCGCTGTTGAGCGCCAGCAGCACCGGCATGCCGGAAAGGACTTTGTCCCCGAGGACGGCGAAGAACAAGTCGAACACCTCGCTCGGGGAGGCGGCGAGCACCGGGGTCGCCACCACGAGCCCGTCGGCCGCCACGACCGCCGCGATCGCCTCCCGCAGGTCGAGGCTGACGCGGTCGTGGGCGGAGTGCTGGGCGAGGTCGGCCGCCAGCCGGTGCAGCTCCAGCACTTCCACCTCGGCGCGCGCACCACCAGCCGCCAGTGACCGGCACACAGCCTCCGCGACCCAGTCCGCGAGCAAGCGGGTCGGGCGCCCGTAGCCGACGCCGGCACACAGGACGGCCAAGGACACCGGACTCCACGCGGCGGTGCTCATCCCGGCATCGTGTTCATGGCTTCCTCCTCGCGGCCGGCCTGTCGTGCCGTCACCGGGGAGGGCCGAGGACGATGTTGCGCGAGGTAGGGGACGTTCATGGCCGGTCCTCGAGATCTGTGGGCGGCGGCGCCGTCCTTCTGCTCGCAACCCTGCGCCGCACCACTGCCCGATCTCCATGTTCTGCGGTGCTCAGCCGGGTTCAACACTGCCCACACCGTGCGCGCACGAGGTCACGACATCAGACCCGTGAGACCCTCGCGTCCGGCTCAATACACCCGGCCGGGATGGCATCGAGACACGCGGAGAAGTTCGGTTCCAGCGCCGCCTGCGGCAACTGGAAGTCGGCACCCCACACTCTTCGAATTCGAAGCAGTAGACTTCGGTCATGCCTGATTCACCGCCGTCGCTCGACCCCGTGCAGCTCGGCGCTTACTTCGACCTCATCGAGGTGACCAGCCTGCTCCGGCATGCCGTCGAGCAGCAGCTGCGCGAGGCCGGCGATCTCAGCTATGTGCAGTTCCAGCTGCTGGCCCGCCTCGGGGACTCGCCGACGGGCAGTCACCGCATGACCGACTTGGCCGACGGCGTCGTCTACAGCCGCAGCGGCCTGACATACCAGGTGGATCTGCTCGAAAAGGAGGGCCTGGTCGTCCGCGCTCCCTCGCCGGACGACGAGCGGAGCATCACCGTCACCATCACCGATGCCGGGCGTGCGCTGCTTGCGAAGGTGCTGCCGGGTCACGTCGAGGTAGTCAGCGGCCTGCTGTTCGAGCCGCTTTCGCGCGACGACGTCAAGGCTCTCGCCGGCCTGCTGGCGCCGGTGCGCGACCACATGCGCTCGATGCCGTCTCGCTCGGCCGCGCCGCGCCGCCGCAAAGGCGGAGCATAAGGATCCGACCCAGGCCACGCAGAAGGGACCACGACACGTCCCGCTCATCAACGTGGGGCCAGTGGGAAGAATCGGCGAGCCACGCCGAGGACAGGGACTGTGGCGTAGCACCCGGACGACGTCGAGTCGGTGCTGCATACATGCGAGCAGCGCTCTCCGTCCCGGGTGCTGCCCCGCGCTCGGTGCTACTCACGTCGAAAGCGCTTCATCAATCGGATCCTCGACGGCAAGATGGGCCTGACGAGAGGAGCCCGGATTGGGTGCGAGGGGCCTGGCGGGCCGGCTGGCCGCGGCACGAGCCGGTGCGCTGGTGGGCAGGGAGCCGGAGCGGGCGGTGCTCGACCGGATGCTCTCGGGCGCGGCGCAAGCGCCGTTTGTGGCGTACCTGCACGGCCCCGGTGGCATCGGCAAGTCCTCGCTGGTGCGCTATGCCGCCCGGCAGGCCGAGCTCACCGGCCGCCGCGTGGTGCACGTGGACGGACGGTTCCTCGACGCCGATCCGCGCCGACTCGAGGAGGCCGCCGCCCCGGCGTGCACCGAACCCGGCGCGGTGCTGCTCATCGACACCTTCGAGCAGTGTCAGCCACTCGAGGCATGGCTGCGCGACACCTTCCTGCTGCGGCTCGCCGACCATGCGATCGTCGTTGTGGCCAGCAGAGTCGCCCCCGACGCCGACTGGTCGCTGGACCCTGGATGGGCGCAACTGTTCACCGCACTGGCCGTGCAGCCGCTCGACGCCGCCCAGTCCGACGCCCTGCTCGCCGCCCGGGGTGTCCCCGCCGAGCAGCGCGGCGCCTTCGTCGCCTTCGCCGGAGGCAGCCCGCTCGCCCTCTCGCTGGCCGCCTCCGTGCCCCCGGCCGCACCCGGCGCACCGTGGTACCCCACCGGCGACATCCTGACGACCCTGGTCGAGCGGCTGGTCGGCGACGTGCCCAGCGCCGTCCACCGACGCGCCCTCGAAGTCGTCGCGCAGGCCTACGTCACCCGCGAGCCCCTGCTCCGCAAAGTGCTGGGTGACCAGGACACCAACACGGTGTTCTCCTGGCTGCGCCAGCTGCCCTACATCGAGGCCACGCCTGAAGGGCTGCACCCGCACGACGCGGTGCGGGCGACCCTCGAGGCCGACCTGCGCTGGCGGGACCCCGAGCGCTACGACGACGTCCGCGCGCGCATCTCGCTCGCCGGCCTGCACGCCGTGCGCTCCGCCACCGCCGACGACGCGCTCTTACTAGTCGCGGAATGGATGTTCCTCTTCCGCGACCAGGGCGGCCCGGACAGGCTGTACAACTACCGCACGCACCCCCACATCGAGGACACTCCGCTCCGCTCCGAAGACGTGCCCGGCGTGCTGCGCATGGCCGAGGAGGCCGAGGGCCCGGCATCGGCAGCTGCGGTCGCACACTGGCTGCGCCGCCAGCCGGAGGCCTTCCGCGTCCACCGCTACGCGGGCTCCTCCGCACCCGTGTCGTTCATGGCCATCCTGCGGCTGGACGCACCGCTGCCCGAGGACCGCGCCGAGGACCCGGTGATCGCAGCAGTCTGGGACCTCGTGGAGGCGGCCGCTCCCCTGGGACCGGGCGAGCACCTGGGCATCCGCCGCTTCGCGGTGCAGCCCGGCGGGCACCAGCAGCCCTCACCCCTGATGGACCTCATCAGCCGGCGCACCATCGCCGAGGAGATGAGGAGCCACGGACGCGCGGTGACCTTCACCGTCTTCGAAGACGCCGACCTGTGGGGACGCTACCTCGCCAAGGCCGGGATGCCGAAGGTCGCGGCCGTGGACGTCGGCGGCCTGCGACAGCACGTCTTCGGCCGGGACTGGCGACGGCAAACAGTGGAACAGTGGGTGCAACACCGGGCTCGCACCGCACTCACGCCCGTAGCGACATGGCCTGCAACCGCCTCCACGAGCGGCCCGGGCGACCAGCTGCCGCGCGCCGCGTTCGAGGAAGGCGTGCTCGAGGCGCTGCGCACCTGGCACACCTCACGCGAATTCGCGACCAGCGTCCTGCTGCACTCCCATCTCGTGACACCAGGCTCACCCGACCCGACCGCGGACCTGCGCGGCGCCATCACCACCGCCCTGGACGCGATACAGACCGACCCCGCGGGCGTCAAAGCCCACGAGGCTCTCACCGCCACCTACATCACGGCCTTGCGCACCCACAAGGCCGCCGCCCGACGACTGGGGGTGCCCTACGGCACCTACCGGCGCCACCTTGCCCTGGCCAAGGAACGCCTCATCGAACAACTGCTGCGTCAACCGGCCACGACATCCACACCGACCCCGGCACACTCGTCTCCGAAGGAGTGAGGCCACCGCAGTACCGCGGGGCAACGTCCGCCGCGAGAAGCGCGTACTGCCACTCGTTGTCGTTCAATGGCGGACAAGAAGAAACTCCTTCATCCCTACCCTCATCTGCCTCCCTCGAGGCGTTGGTCCGCGAACCCGGCGTGCTGGCCGGGGGCAGTTGCGCTCGAACATGACCACTCTGCGGGCGGTTTCACCCGGGCCCATGACGCCTGAAGGTCTCGGCGCAGGGCCACGGCGACAGCGCCGGTACCCGCGCCGGCCGAGGGCCCTGCTGCTGGACCGGAATCCAAGCCACACCAGAGGTTCCCGTGGGCAGTGCTGAGCACGATTGAGCAACACCGGGGGCTAGCGACCGGGCAGCGGGGCGGCGCAGGGTCTCCGAGCAGGAGGACGGCGCCGCTGTCCGCGGACCTTGAGGACCGGCTGAGCTCCCCTTTCCGCGCAAGCGGGGTGTCAGCAACTCGAGGGCCCCCAGGGGCTCTTTGACGCACATCTGGGTCACACCCCCACCATCTCCGCTGTGTCGGGATACTCATCCCAGGTCCGGCCATCGAGTAGGCGGCCGCCGGCCTTCGGGGTCAGCCCACCGACCTGCTTGAAGAACAGAGCCACCCGAAGATCGACACACTGGTCTCGGATGTCGCGAACCCAGGCCAAGTCCAGCGCTCGGTGAGCCGGACCGCTCTCGCCGCCGACAATCACCCAGTCGATCCGCGACAGCTCCAGCGACGGCACTGGCCCAAGCAGCGGCTCCAGCGACAAGAACCGGACAGCCGCAGGGATACCCCGCAGCTCATCAGCCCGCCAGCAGTACTCATCCGACTCGATCGACGTGCCGATCCAGACGTTGGGCAGCGGCCACGAACTCAAGGCGTTCCAGTTGGCCACACGCTTGCGCACGTCCTCGCGTACGGGCCTGGCCAGCGGCACGGCATCGTCCTCTGACAACCGTTCCATCTCGGTCCAGACCGTGTCCACGAACTTCTGCGATTCCAGCAGACGACGCAGACGCCGGGGCCTCTTGGTGAGTACCTGGAACTGGTGCTGTGGTGCCAGCGCCATCGTCGCGAAGGTCCTGGCCACGAACTCCGTGGGGACACGGGCGTGGCCGATGTCGCTCATGGAGTTCACGAACACCTTGCGCGGCCGACGCCACCGCAGCGGCTCGAACAAGGCGTCCTCGTGCACCGTGACACCGAACCCAGGACCGCTGGTCCGCGGATCACCGTCCCGCTGGTATTTTGCCTGACCCATCGCCTTCAGCCGCTTCGCCAGGGTCAGCGCATAGCAGTGATCGCAGCCCGGCGAGATGCGATCGCACCCGGTCGCTGGATTCCAGGTGACCTCGGTCCACTCGATAGCCGTTCCGGTGCTCACCGCGCACCACCGATAGCGACCAGGATCTTCGGCTTGGTGCAGAGAAGCTTGACGAAGAAGGCGACGCCGGTGACTTGGCAATGGGAGACAGTGGCGGAGGTGCTCGCCGAATTGGCCCCGGAGACACCGCTCACCCCTAGCCGACCGCGGCCGCTGCCCCTTCGCCGAACCCGCGGCCCGCTCACCCTTTGCTGACGGCCGCCAGGATCTCCGGCAGCGGCCCCGCCGTGCGGGGCGCGGCCAGACGCGGGCCGAGAGCCGTTATGCCCGCGCCGTACGCCGTGCCGTGTCCTCTCCGCCCGGGCCGCAGCCGTGAAGTCGACGCAACTTAGACCGACCGGCAATTGGAGGGTGGCGTCGCGGGGTCTGGCACGCACATCTGCCGCGTTGTCGTCGGTCGCGATGGCTCCGCCATCACTCCCTCCTCCGCCTTGCAGCTGCACGCACCAGACCCCGCTCCTTCTCCCACCCTCCAATTGCCGGTCGGTCTTAGGGCTTACGGCAGGGAAACCGATTTCTCTCTCTATGCCGCTACCCTCCTGGCGCATGACGCGCCGGAAACGATGGGCAGCGGTGTGGACAGGCGGGCGACCGCTGCCCGGGTGGCGCACGCTACGTGGCCGGGTGACGGTCGTCTTCACCGTGCCCACCTGCTTGTTGCTGGTCATGCTCGGCCTTGCGGTCGACGGCCGGGCCGAGGCTTTCGGTGACGCTCGTACGACCCGGGCCGAGGTCGACCTCTCTCTGCGTATCCAGGGCCTGGTCCACGAACTCCAGCGGGAACGCGGCTTGACCAACGGCCTGCTCGCAGGCGCCGGCCGTTACCGGGCGCAGCTCGCAGGGCAGCGCGACCAGGTCGACTCGGCCCGTGCGGGTCTGCGCGCCGAGTCCACCCGTGGTCGACGCGCTGCATCGGCTCGACCGGCTCACCGCCGTTCGGGCCGACGTGGACTCCGGCCAGGCGGACCGGGCGGCCACTTTGCACTTCTACACCGCGGCCATCACCGCCCTCAATGCCGAGGACCCCGCTACCGACACCGCGACCCGCGGCCACCGGCAGCTGCGCGATAGCCTTGCTGCCTTGCAGGCCCTGGCCGCGGCGAAGGAATCCGTCGCCCTGGAACGCGGCTCACTGAATGGCGTGTTCGCCGCCGGAGCCTTCCTGGGCCAGGAGGACCTGGACTTCACCGAGGTGCGGGCGACCCGTGTGGCCGCCCTCGCCCGATACCGCCAAGTCGCCACCCCCGCACAGCAGTCCGCACTCGACAAGGCCTTTTCGACGTCTGCGGCCAAGCGGGCCGCCGCCTTCGAGCGGCAAGCAGAAGGCGGCGTCGATGGCTCGGCCCTGCGCGTCGACCCGCAGGGCTGGTGGAACGCGATGACCACGCTCGTCGACGACCTCTACGCGGTTCAGCAGCACGTCGGCGCGGACACACGGGCCCGGGCAGAGCACCTCACCGACACCGCCGCTGCCGGACTGGGCGGTTACCTCGCCCTCGGGCTGCTGGTCGCCGCGCTCGTCGCGGCGGCCGCGGTCCTGGCCTCCCGCTCCATCGCCCGACCCCTCGACGCCCTCGCCGCCGAGGCCGACAGCGTCGCCCGCCACCGATTGCCGCAAGCCGTCGAACACATCCAAAGGGCCAAGGCCGACAATGAGCACGCACTCCTACCACCTGCGGCCGAGAACCGGCCGTCCAGCAACGCACAGGAGATCGCCAAGGTCGTCGACGCCTTGCACAACGTCGAACGCACCGCGGTGGGACTGGCCGCCGAGCAAGCCCTGCTGCGCCGCAACACCTCCGAATCCCTCGCCAATCTGGGCCGCCGCAACCAAGGCCTCGTCCGTCGCCAACTCGGTCTGATCACCGCCTTGGAGAGCCAGGAACTCGACCCGGATGCCCTGGCCGAGCTCTTCGCACTCGACCACCTCGCCACCCGCATGTGGCGTAACGCCGAGAGCCTGCTGGTCCTGGTCGGCGAGCACACCCCGCGTCCGGGGACGGTGACGGCGAGCGGCCGGGAGGTCGTCCAGTCCGCCCTCGCCGAGGTCGAGCAGTACCAGCGCGTCGTCGTCGCGGACGTCGAGCACTGCTGGGTACGAGGGCCGGTCGTCGCGGACCTCGCGCATCTACTTGCCGAGTTGATCGAAAACGCGCTGACCTTCTCGCCGCCCCACGAGCCGGTCGATGTCCACGGCTGGACCGACGGCGAGGACTACTGCATCGCCGTCGTCGACCACGGCATAGGCCTGTCGGCAGCCGACCTCGAACGCTGCAACGCACGTCTGGCGGGCGAAGAAGCCTTCCTTGTGGCCCCCACCCGCTTCCTCGGCCACTACGTCGTCGGACAGCTCGCCCGCCGCCTCAACGCCGAGGTCCGACTCTTCGACACCCCGGCGGCGGCGTCTCCGCGCTCGTCAGCCTCCCGCCGCGGCTACTGGCCGCGGCCGCGGAGCCCGAGCAGCGCCACCCACCCGCGCCCGCACCGCGTACCCCACAGCACGTCTCCTCCCTACTCAACGGCTTCCGCGCCGGCGTCGCCCGGGCCGAGACCAGACAGGACACCGCATCGTGACCACCACC
Source organism: Streptomyces himalayensis subsp. himalayensis (assembly GCF_013778455.1). Lineage (GTDB taxonomy): Bacteria > Actinomycetota > Actinomycetes > Streptomycetales > Streptomycetaceae > Streptomyces > Streptomyces himalayensis. The sequence continues at coordinate 58,037 of NZ_JACEHE010000034.1, forward strand.
GTCCACAGCTTCGGCTGGCTCATCTCCGACTTCGTGCGCACCGCCGACGGGGTGACCGACGCCATCGCAGTCTCCTCCGATGGTCTCCTCATGGCCGCATCTGACGGACTCGGACGCGACCGCGCCGACCACCTCGCCGCCGTGGTCTCCGGCATCACCAGCCTGGCCCAGAACGCGGCCAGTGCACACGGCTTCCAGGGCATGAAGCTCGTGATGATCGAGATGCTGGCCGGCTTTCTCATGGTGGGCCGCATCCGGGACGGCAGCTGCCTGGGCGTACTGGCCGCGGACGGATGCGACCTGGGCCTTGTCGGATACGAGATGGCGGTACTCGCTGACCGGGCTGGGGAACTGCTGACCCCCCAACTCGTCTTCGAACTGCGATCCGCCCGGATCGGAGGGTAACCGCAGAGACCGATGCCGCTCCCTCGTAGCGTCCGGGTCCGGTCTTGAGAATGGGGAAAGGCGTCACGGACACACTGGGCGAATGAGGAGGCCAAAGACCTCACGAGCATCAAGGACCTCTCAGCCGCAGACCACGCAGCCCTGCTCGCCGAACGCTGGCAAGAGCTGGAGGAGTGGCTGGCCCGCCAGCGGTGGCACATAGAGATGGGTGTGGCTCTCTCGCAGAGAGCGTCTGGTCAGATTCGTCCAACCTTGAACAGCACGACGGACCAGCACCACGGATCTCACCGGCGATAAGGTGACATGAAGGGAATCCGACCGTTCCGGAGTCGCTATGAGCCGACGCCGCTTCCCCCTTCCCGGGGGCCCCGACAGCGCGGCAGAGCAGCTGCTCACGCTGGGGCATCTTGCGGGTGAGGCTCTGGAGCGGGTCAAACTACAGCGGGCAAGGGTGGAGCTGGCCGCGGCGCTGCAACGGTATCTGCTGCCGCCGGAGCTGCCCGATCGGCTGCCGGGATTCCGGGTCGCCGCCCGGTACACGCCCGCGCGGGGCGGCTTGGGCGTGGGCGGCGACTGGTACGACGCCTTCCCCCTTCGGGACGGCTCGGTGGCGATGGCCATCGGCGATGTGCAGGGGCACGACGTGGAGGCCGTGGCGTTCATGGGACAGGTCCGCACCGGGCTGCGGGCCATCGCGCACACCACCACCGACCCCGGCGAGGTGCTGGAAGGCACCAACGACTTGCTGCTGTCCATGGGCTGCGGGCTCTTCGCGACCTGCACCTTCGTCCGCTTCGACCCACGCACCGGCGAGCTGGCCGCCGCCCGGGCCGGGCACGTCCCCATAGTCTGGGCCACCGCCACCGGCAGGTGCGGTGTCGCCCTGGACGACGGCGGGCTGCCCCTGGGCATCCAGTCCGCCGAGCAGTATCCAGTGTCCCGGCGACGGCTGACCGAGCCCTGCATCTTCGTCCTGCTCACCGACGGAGTGGTCGAGGGCCCCTCCTGTCCCCTCGAGAGGGGCCTCGACGAGGTGATGCGGATGGTCAGCGCCGGTATCGACACCGGCGTCGACGACCTGGCCGCCCAGGTAGTCCAGGTGGCCGACCTGACCGGCCACAGCGACGACGCCGCCGTCCTCGTCGCCTGCTACGACGGCCCCTCGAAGGGCTCGCTCCCGGACAGGGCAGTCCCCCAGTGACCGCTACGGCGCACGCCCTGCGCACAGTGCGTCACGGCAGGCTGCCGCGCCACGTCACCACCAGCCTGCAGATCCTCGCCCTCGCCGCGGTCTACGTCGGCGCCGCCAAGCTCGGCCTGCCCCAGGAGCTATCCCCCGGCGGGATCAGCCCGCTGTGGCCACCGGCCGGTTTCGCCCTGGCCGCCCTGCTGCTCTTTGGCCTGCGGATGTGGCCGGGCATCGCCATCGGAGCGTTCTGCGCCAACGTCACAGCCGGCCCGTCCGTCCCCGCCGTGCTGGCGATCACGGTGGGGGACACCCTCGCCCCGATCTGCGCCTACCACCTCCTCCACCGCGCCGGATTCCACGTCGCGGCACAACGGTTGCGGGACGTGCTCGCGTTGATCTTCCTTGGCGCGCTGGCCGGGATGGTGGTCAGCGCCACGATCGGCAGCAGCGCGCTGGTGCTCACCGGCAGGCTGCCGGCAAGTGGCTTCTGGCCGAGGTGGTCGGTGTGGTGGGCCGATGACGCACGGGGCGTACTCGTCGTCACGCCGCTACTCCTCGTGCTGCGCAGCGTCCGGCTCCCCCGCGGCGTGACGGCTTTGCACTGGGTCGAGGCGTGGGCGCTCGCCGGGGCCACGATCGCCGCCGCGCTCTCGGTGAACATCTCCGCCTTCCTCTTCATGGTCTTCCCCTGCCTGATCTGGGCCGCATTCCGCTTCCAGCTGGCCGGAGCCGCGCCGTGCCAGCTGGCTATCTCGACGCTGGTGATGATCGCGCTCGCCAACAGAACCGGCGCGTTCGCCCACCGGGAGCCCGTCCTCAACGTGATCACCTTCCAGGCGTTCAACCTCGCAACTGCGCTCACCGCCCTGCTGCTCTCCGTGATCATCGCCGAGCGGAACCGGACCCAGCAGGAGATCAGACAGGTCTGCGGGCAGCTGGCCGAACTCGTGGCCGAACTCGGCCCCGTCGACACCACGCACCGCAGGCCGCCCCCACGCAAGTCCGGCGAGACCCCGCCCACCGACGACACCAACGGGGCCGGTCCCGAGGGCGCACGCTAGAGACGTGTGCGGCTGCGTACGGCGGGCGGCGGAGCAGTCGCGCGTACCAGTACCTTGCACTGAAGCCGGTGCAGGGAGCCCGCCCTGGACCGCGTCACGCGAGGCACGGTACGCGTCCCTGGCTATGCACCCTCGCATCGGTCACCCCCGGGCTTCCATGTGGCGGTGACCGTCAGATGCGCCTGCCCACTGCCGTTCACGAACCCCAGCTTCAGGTCTTGTCCGAGTTGCACGCCGAAAGGATCTGCCGATCACGGTTCCGCTGATCCACGGCGAGACGAACGCCTCGTACCTCAGCCGTACCGCCACCGCGAACGGGCTCGAGCTGCCGCGCCTGCTTCCAGGCTCTCGTCGATGGGGCAAGGTCGTCGCGCTGGCAAGCGTCGATGACCCGAGACTCAGAGCCTTAGGACAAGGTTCTACGCCTGTCTCAGGAACAAGGCTCATGACCTAATAGCAGTGCACGGCGGCGGGTGACCCCTACTCAAGACCTGGAGCCGGACTCCTCACCACAGGCAGAGGGCTCCGCCGCTATGCCCCTCGCGGGGGCGTCATGATCGTGGCCTGAGCCGTCCGCACGGGCACCTCTCCTCACTACGCGAGCCTCGAGCTCTGTCCAGAGACCGGGGTCCGCGCGGTGAGCTGGGGCCGCGAACTGCTCATCGGATGTCGGGCCACCGAGCCCTCCCATTAGGTCGCGGCGCGCCCCGCGCAGGCTCATGAACTGGGCAAACACCGGAGAAGGGCGATCAGGTTGACGATCACATGCGGGATCGACTGGGCCGAGGAACACCACGACGTTGCACTGGTCGACGAGGCAGGGAAGCTGGTCGCCAAGCGGCGCATCGGCGACGACGCGGACGGGTACCGCCAGTTGCTCGACCTTCTGGCGGAGACCGGCGACACTCCGGAAGACCCGATACCTGTGGCCGTGGAGACCGCACGAGGACTGCTGTTCGCCTGCCTGCGAGCGACCGGCCGCCGGGTGTACTCGATCAACCCGATGGCAGTGGCCCGCTACCGGGAACGGCACCGCACTGCCCGCGCGAAGTCCGACCATGCCGACGCGATGAACCTGGCCAACATCCTGAGGACGGACGCGGACGTCCACCGCACGGGCCCGTGCGCGCGGAACACGCAGGGCGCGCCCCGTGCGCAGGCAGGCCACGAGCTCACGCTTGAGAGCGCCGCGGCTCTCGACGTAGAGGGCCTGGTAGATCGCCTCGTGACTGATGCGCATGGACTTGTCCTCAGGAAAGTCGATCTTCAGTCGGGCCGAGATCTGCTCCGGGCTCCACCCGTTCGCCCACCGGCGATCGTTGCGATGCGGCTTGTTGCGCCCCTTCCATTCGGGAACCTGCGGCCCGGGAAGCACCGTGCCGTCCGGAGCGCGGATCACGCCCAGCAACCGGTCCTGGACATACTCCCGCAGCCGGTGGTTCACGACCAGTTTCGCTTCCTTCGGCCGCTGTGCCACCAGGTCGGCCTTCCATTGCGCGACCGAGGCCCGGTACTCGAGCTTGCCGCCGCGGGTGGCCGCGTTGCGGCGCAGTTCCCGCGAGATGGTCGACGGTGACCGGTGCAGCCGCCTGGCGATCTCCCGTACTCCGGCACCCTGCACGCGGAGCAGAGCGATGTCCTCTCGCTCAGCGAACGAGAGGTAGCGGCCCGAGACAGTCAGGTTGATCTGCGGCATCCCGCCAGCATGTCGGAACCACCGGGTTCCCACCGCGGGGGCCGCTCCGACGGTGACCGCCGCGTCCTCACTGGTCAGCCCCTTGGCGATCTCGCCCCAGAACAGCCGCTCGATCTCCCGCCGGGTCGAGGGCCGCCCCGGCGACTTCATCGGCGACCGTCCCGTCAACTCCGTCATCCAACCCGCTGGTCGCCCCATAACACACCTCTCTGATCAGGCGTGTTGCTACGACTGGTTGAACCCGGGCAATTCCGGTCCCGCAAGGTCGCCGCCGTACTCAACCGGCATGGCCTGGTCGGTTCGATGGGCCGGGTCGGGGCCGCCGGCGACAACGCCGCGATGGAGAGCTTCTTCGCACTGCTGCAGAAGAACGTCCTCGACCGCCGTACCTGGGCCACCTGCCAGGAGTTGCGGATCGCGATCGTCACCTGGATCGAGCGGAGCTACCACCGGCGCCGACGGCAACGACGCCTGGGCCGATTCACCCCCGTCGAGTACGCGACCATCATGACCCCACCCGCAGCTCTTGCTGCATAAACCCCGCTGTCACCCGATCATGCAGCAGTCCCTTTGCTGCGCCGGGTCGACGATCTCCAAGTGTTGGGGACTACGGGCATGACACTGGGTGGTGACTGGCCGTCACCGCGTCGGCACGACGCAATCACCATTCGGGCGTCTCGAGCAACATGAGTCCACCAGCGTGCCCGCCCCTGGCCAGGGCGCGGACGCGGCGAAGAAGATCGTCGGAAGCGGAGCATCGTCATCGACACGTCGGGACTGCTGCTGGCCGTGCTGTTCACCGTCGCTAGCGTGCCGGACTCCGTGGCGGCACCCGCCGCGCGCCTGCGCGCGGCGGGTGCCCTTGGGGGACAGTGCCCCCTGCCCGAGTTCGGGCCTCCTATCAGAAGGAGACGCTGACGCTGGCGTGGTTGTACTGGCCGGCGGCGCTCAGGACCTCGTTCTTGGCTGCGTCGACCTGGGCCAGGACAGCAGAGTCGCTGACCGCGGCGGGGCCGGCGACGACGCTGGCGTGCGGGCTCAGGCCGCCGGAGATGTTGTCGAGTTCAGCGTCGGAGATCTCAAGGGTCTCAACCTGGGGAGCGGAGTTCATGATGAAACTTCCCTTCGTATGGATGATCCACAAGGGGGGGTGGCCCCGCTGGGGACAGATAGCGGGCCTCGACCGCGGGCGTGCGGCACCCGTTTCCGGAAACCTTCGCGTGCCCCGCGGTGCAAAGGATCAAAGCACGGAGCTCCGCCGGGCATCCAACCAACCATCGCTCTCGCCATGGCAGTTCAACGTAAGGGCGACTCATTCGTGCAGGGGTGCACACGATTTGGGGGTGACTTCTCCACACGTCACACGGCGCTGGGCGTGACTGGTCTTGCCACCGCGATCCCTAACGGGACACTCCGGGCCAACAGAGCATCGTGCGACGAGCCTTTGTGTAGATCGATCGCACACCTTGCCGCGGTTGAGCATACGGCGTGCAGATTCGCTGGAGGCGGCCTGCCGCTCCATCACGGGAACTGACCGCTTTCGATCGGTAGCGGATCGTATGCGCCATGCCGGTCCGGTCCCCCGGAAATCTCCGCGAGCGGGACACCGCCAGATCTTCGGACTGAGGGTCGGCGACAGCGAGTCAAAGCCGTTCGGGACGGAGTTCCTGCGCTCGCTGCGACCCCGCGTGGTTAGCGCCTTCGTCGCTGCGCCTGGCCACGCGGGAGTGGCGGGCACGGGCTCTGCCGGGGGTGCTCACCTCGGCCGCGGCGAAGCGGGGCTGCTGTCCGAGGGCGTTCTGCGTTCGCGGCCTCGGCCCGCTCCACCAGAGCCGGGGCGTACCGGCCGACGTCGCCGTAGGGGCTGGCCGCGGTGCCGGGCCCGTCCGGCAGATCCGCGGCGGGCAGCCGCTTCCACGCCTGTTGGTCTCGGCGTACGGAGTCGGCTTTGGCCTTTGGGGTCTGCACTGCTGGGCCGACAAGGGGTACCAGGTGCTGGCGGCCGGTGTGGGTGCCCTACCGAGCCTCGACCGTCTTCCGGTCGGGCTATCCGCTAGTCAGTGGCTGTGGATCATACAAGGTTCGAACTCGTGAGCGTCGCAAGTTGCAACCACGGGGCCAATTGTTTCCCTGCTCAGAGGGGGATTTTCATGGCGCATTGACGGGTCTGGTCTAGCAGAACCACCCGCGGAACGGCTCCTCCTCCGCACTGGCGCCCTGCTGCCGCGCCGCCGTGGCGAGCACCCTCTCCGCCTCGCGCTGCCAGACCTCTGTCCCCTCGCGTTCCCAGGACGGGGGAACTCCGTCCTCGCGCCGCGGGCCCTGGTACGGAGCACGGTTGGCTGCTTCGGCCGCCGCGCCGAAGAAGTCACCGCCCTTGCGCTTGTGGTCGTCCGTGCCCCACGCGCGGCCTCCGCGCGCCGGGACCTTCTGAAGATGCGGAATGTGCTTGGCGCAGTGGATGTACGCCTCCTCCACCGTGACCTCCACCCACAGTTGCGCCCGGCGGCCGGGCACCGGGTCGACCGGCAGGTCCGGACGTGCGCGGCGCATTGCGTCGTCGGGGACGATACGCGCCCGGCCGTTGACGTGGAGGCCGATCCGGTCCTGAAGGAAGTCGATCATGAGAATGCCGACGTGTGGGTTCTCCTGGATGTTGCCGAGGCTGGCGAGGACGCCGTTGCCGCGGTACTCGGGGTAGGCCAGCGTCCTGTCGTCCAAGACCTGGATGAAGCCGGGAGGGCCGGCCCGGAAGGTGTTGTCGCACTCCCCGTGGCGGTCGGACGTGGCCAGGAAGAACATCTCCTGCCGTGCCGCGAACTCCCGCATCCGCAGGTTGAGCCGGTCGAGCACCTGCTCGTCGTAGAACTTGTCGGCGCGGTCGGTGGTGCCCATGCGTTCTTGGAGCCGGTGCTCGCCGTCACCGCCCGGGCGGTCAGGCCGGGAGGGCCGGGCGTGGCGGCCGCGCGGTACGAGGGCGCGCTGGTGCTGGATCGGAGCACCGTCGCCGTGGGCCAGGTCGGCGCCTTCGGTCCTGGACGCGACCCCCTTAGCGCCGTCGGGCCTGGCCTGGAGCGGCCGCGTGTCCACTCCCGGGCGCCCTGCGTCGGACCCCTCGGGACTGGGCTCCAGCCCAGCGCCCTGCGCCGGGGCAGGGCCCGGGGTCTGCTTCCGCTCCGGGTCCTCGTTCCGGTCCGGGCCCGTGTGCTCGTCCAGGTTCACGTGGCCTTCCACGTTGCTCTGTGTCTCCTTCAGACGGTTGTGCCCTGGCCGGGCGTAGCCGCGGCCAGTTCTTCGATGGAGTCGTGCCGTATCCGGTGGGAGGGGATGCCGCTCCCCGTGGGGGTCTCTACGCCGCTGCGTCAAGCCCCGCGGCCCGGACTGATGGGCGTCGCAGGCGCGCCACGGGCCGAACTGCATGGCCGAGCCGACCTCAGACCATACCCGGCCAGGAGGGGTACACAAGGGGCCCCTTCCCTGCGCGTCCGCAAAACCCCCGATTCATGCGGTACTGACCGCATGCGAGAAAATTCCCCTTCTATTCGGTCAGCCGTGAATGGTCGGAAATCTCCTGCGATAAGTGCTGGATGCCAGACTGCGGCGGATCGTGCTGACGCACTGGCACGAGGACGATACGGGCTCGGCCGCCGAACTGGCCGCCCGGCACGGGGGCGGAGGTAGTAGCGCACCGGGTGGAGGCACCCGTCATCCGTGGGGAGATGGCCAGAGCGCCGCCCATACTCGAGGAGTTCGAGGTGCCGATCCGGGCGACGCTTCCGCGGCTCCGCCGTGCCGGGTGGACCGGGAGGTGGGGGACGGCGATGTGCTGCAGTTCGGCGGCGGGGCGGTGGTGGTGGTCCCGGTGCCCGGGCACACGGACGGGCCCATCGCGCTCCACCTGCCCAGTCCGGGCGTGCTGTTCACCGGCGATGCCTTCGCAAACGCTGGCCGGACCATGCTGGGTGTCTTCAACACCGACCACGTCCGGGCCGTTGCGTCGCTGCACCGCCCGGCTGAGCTGGAGACCGACAGAGCAGTCTTCGGGCACGGCGACCCAATCCCGCACGACGCGGCGGGCGCCCTGCGGGCAGCGGCCGCTGCAACGGCGTGACGAGAGGCCAGGTCTTCGGCAGACCGGGCCAATCCGTCCCGGAAGTCAAAACAGCCTCGTTGTTCCCAACTTCACCGCCGCGATCGCAGCGTTGGCACAGGCCTTCCGATGGTCACAGAGCATCGCAACATGATCACGGAACCTGTGCCTGTCCCGGGTCTCCCGTGTCGGGCGGGCGCTGTGGCTACACTGATCCTCGGCGCGGGGCGCTGTGCTGTTGGAGGACTGGATCCGCATGGACAGGCTGCTGCCCGATCCCCGTACGCCCGTCGGCTACCGGCGGGATGGCCGCCCGACCTTCCCGATACTGAGCGCGGACCCCACCGACGCGTCCAACGACCAGCTTCCCGACCCCGCGGCCCCGCCATCCGCCGCGCCTGCCGCCCCGGCCGTTCAGCCGATGGACCAGGAGACCCTGTCGAAGCTCCTCGCCCGCGAGAGGCAGCAGGGCGAACGTGCGTCGGTGCGCAAGCTCGTGGAGCGGCGCTGTCACGTTGGCTGACGACGTGGGATGAACTTCGGGTTGGCTGCGTGGGGGGCCTGGCCGTGGAGAGTTCAGCGCCGTCGTACAAGGGACACCGGTACCCGGTGGAGGTCATCGCCCACGGTGTGTGGCTGTACCACCGTTTCCCGCTGTCCTTCCGTGAGGTGGAGGAGCTCCTGCTGGAGCGTTGCATCTCGGTTTCCTACGAACGGTGCGCCGATGGTGCGCGAAGTTCGGGCAGGAGTACGCGAACGGGCTGCGTCGGCGCCGTCCCCGCCCGGGCGACAAGTGGCACATGGACGAGGTCTTCATCAAGACAACGGGACGGTCCACTACCTGTGGCGGGCCGTCGACCAGGCCGGAGGCGTCCTCGACATCCTCGTCCAGCCCCGGCGCAACGCGAAGGCCGCGAAGAAGTTCTTCCGCCGCCTGCTCAAGAATCTCCGGTACGTGCCGCGGGTGGTGATCACCGACAAGCTCCGTTCCTACGGCGCCGCCCACCGCGAGGTGATGCCCTCCGTGGAGCACCGGTCCTCGAGGTGTCTGAACAACCGGGCGGAGAACTCGCATCAGCCGACGCGGCAGCGGGAACGGGCGATGAAACGCTTCCGCTCGCCCGGCGGAGCACAAAGGTTCCTGTCCGCCTTCAACGGCACCTCTTGATCTCCAAGGACGGGTCTTGCATCAGTCGGCCGAAGCGCGCGGAGGCGTCCATCAGGACGGTGGTCTCCACGCGGGAGGCGACGTTGAGGTCGGCCATCTCCCGCAGGTAGCGCCGCAGCCGGTCGCCGACCGGCAGGTCCTCGGCGTGCTCCTGGCCGAGGATGGCCGCGACCCGGGCCCGGCGGCGGGCGCCCCTCCAGGATGCTTCGCCCAGCCGGCGTCCTCTGTTGACGCCGTCGCGGCGGCGAGGGTGCCACTGAGCAGAACGGAGGCGCCGCGGCGCCTCCGTCCTGGCCGGTCAGGCCGCAGCGGGGGCGGCCTGGGCCGTCAGCTGCTGGATGACCTCGGTCAGCCCGGTGACGACCTCCGCGTCGTCGGCGGGGTGGGTGTCGGCGAAGCGCGTCACGGAGCCGGGGATGGACAGCTTGACGTCCTGCAGGACGGCGCCGCCGGCAATGCCCGCGGACTTGCGGGCGTCGTCCTGCGCCCAGACACCGCCGTACTGACCGAAGGCGGTGCCGACCACGGCGACCGGCTTGCCGGAGATCGCGCCGGCACCGTACGGGCGGGACAGCCAGTCGATCGCGTTCTTCAGCACGGCGGGCATCGTGCCGTTGTACTCGGGCGAGAACAGCAGGACGGCGTCGGCCTGACCGGCCGCGGCCCGCAGCCGGGCGGCGGCCTCCGGTGCGCCGTCCTCGACATCGATGTCCTCGTTGTAGAAGGGCACGTCGGCAAGACCCTCGTACAGCTCGATCTCGACGCCCTCGGGGGCGTGCTTGGCGGCGGCCTCGGCCAACTGACGGTTGTGGGAGCCGGCTCGAAGGCTGCCGACGAGCGCGAGGATGCGTACAGACATGGGTGAGCTCCTGAGAAGAAGGATCAGCATTACCGGACCGAGGTCCGGTTCAACTTTGTAGCACTTATCCGGACCGTGGTCCAGTTCTTCTGGTGGGCGCTACGCTGGGGCAATGACCGCCTCGCCCTCTCCACCCCTCGACTCGCGCGATCTCCCGGACGGACGCACGGAGCTCGGTCTGGCTTCGAACGGCGAGCAGCCTCAGTTGCGTGCCGATGCGGCGCGCAACCGCGCGCGCCTTCTCGAGGCCGCAGCCGGCCTGGTGGCCGAGGGCGGGGTGGCAAACCTGACCATGGAAGCCGTCGCCGCAGCCGCGAAGGTTGGCAAGGGCACCGTGTTCAGGCGCTTCGGCGACCGCTTCGGCCTCCTCCAGGCCCTCCTGGCCCACCGAGAGGAGCAATTCCAGGCCGCGTTCATGGCGGGCCCACCCCCGCTGGGCCCCGACGCCCCAGCAATGGAGCGCCTGCGCGCCTTCGGGCCGGCCGTCATCCGCCACGAACACGCACACGACGACCTGTACGTGGCCGCCCGGACGGACGCCGCCCGGAACTACACCGTGCCCGCCCACCGCCTCCGCCTCACCCATGTCGCCATGCTGCTGCGCCAGACCGGGGCAGGCGGCGACACCGAACTGCTGGCGCAGAGCCTGCTCAGCTATCTCGACCCCGCCCTGGTGCACCATCTGCTCACCCGAAGCGGCATGCCGCTCGAACGCCTGGAAGCCGGCTGGTACGACCTTGTCGCCCGCCTGACGGCAGCAGCACAGACGCCGTGAAGCCGTCCTGACGACCGCGGCCGTCACGGCGGGGACATCGATGCCGGCTCTGCGAGGGCGGCCGGGATACCGATGGCGCATCGGTCGTTGAACGCCACGACGCCGGTCGGCAGTTCGCCGTCTTCGAGGAGGTGGCGTGCCGCTCATTCACCAGCCTCCTCGGTGATCAACGCGGATGCGCACGTTGTTCCTTCAGGGGTGGCCACGTCTGTGCGTGCGCAATGCGCAGCACGTGGCGAGTGTGCACGCACGAGTGCGCATCGGTGAGTTCGTCCCGCCTGCGCACCGTGCGGGGAGTGCGGCCAGATGGTGAGTGCGCATGCTCCCGCAGCTGCCGGTGAGTTTGAGCACGCAGAACTCACCGCCACAGGTGACCGGCGGCTCTCGCGTCCGGGCAACTCACCGTCGCAGGTCCGATGCGCACCGCATCGCGCAAATCGGTGGTTTTGAAACAGGAGGAGCAGGGTGCGAGAGACCCTGATCAACCAGCAGCACCGGCGAACTGACAGCCGACCAGCTTCCCCAGTCCTGCTCTCCTTTTGACATTGCGGGAGAAGCTGACCTGGGCCGCGCGCGACCGCCCGGATACCGCCATGGCCCAGGATCCGGGCCTCGGCCCCATCATCAGCCGCCGCTGTCGCTCGTCCAGACGTCCAGATGCGGGAACAACACCCCGAACTTGATGGCGAGTTGCTCTCGAGTCTCTTCAGGTATGCGTACACCACGTGAACGAGCTCGCTCAGGGTAAGCAACACGTTGATTCTCTGCGAGCCCTTAGCCGCCGATTGCCGACATGGAGCGTTCCGGCTGCAGGAACGTCGGGTCGTCAAGGCCCGAGCCCGCCTTCTTGCCCCACATCGCCAGACGCCATATGCCGGCGATCTCCTCGTCAGGGGCGTTCGAGCGGAGGGCCGCGCGGAGGTCTGTCTCCTTCGTGGAGAAGAGGCAGGCGCGGATCTGCCCGTCGGCCGTGAGGCGGGTGCGGTCGCAGGCAGCGCAGAACGGGCGGGTGACCGAGGCGATGACGCCGACGCGGTGAGGGCCGCCGTCGACCAGCCAGCGTTCCGCCGGGGCCGAACCCCGCTCGTTCGCACGCTCGGGTGCCAGGTCGAAGCGGCTGCGGAGGGAGGCGAGGATGTCGTCGGCCGTGACCATGCCCTCGCGGGTCCAGCCGTGCTGGGCGTCCAGGGGCATCTGCTCGATGAAGCGCAACTCGTAGCCGTGCCTCATCGCCCAGGCCAGGAGGTCAGGGGCCTCGTCGTCGTTGAGGCCGGGCATCAGGACCGAGTTCACCTTGACGGGGGTCAGGCCGCCCTTGCGGGCGGCCTGGAGGCCCTCCAGGACGTCCTTGTGGCGGTCCCGGCGGGTGAGGGCTTTGAAGACGCCCGGACGAAGGGTGTCCAGGGAGACGTTGACCCGGTCCAGGCCCGCTGCGCTCAGCGCGGTCGCCGTGCGCTTGAGGCCGATGCCGTTGGTCGTCAGCGACATCTGAGGGCGGGGGGTGAGGGCGGCGACCCGCTCGACGATGCCGACCAGGCCGGGGCGCAGCAGGGGCTCGCCGCCGGTGAAACGGACTTCTTCGATGCCGAGCATCCGGACCGCGATGTCGACCAGGCGGACGACCTCGTCGTCCGTGAGCAGGTCGGGCTTGGCCAGCCACTGCAGGCCCTCCTCAGGCATGCAGTAGGTGCAGCGCAGGTTGCACCGGTCCGTCAGGGAAACTCTCAGGTCGGTGGCCACTCGGCCGTAGGTGTCGATGAGCACATGGGCCCTTTCTTGTCGCCGATCAACGATTCTCCGACTGTGGGCGGCCTTGCGTGCTCTCACCCAATGGCCGGCGATCTCAGGTTCGTCACGAACAACACCGATGGCCACGGCCGACCGCGGCCCGATGACGATCGCGTGGTCAGCGTCGAGCTGAGGCGGTAAGCGCATTTTGGTGCAGTACGCGGTGGTGGATGATGCCGTCACCTGACGGCGAAGTGCGCTGGCACGGCGACGTGTTCCGCGAGGGCCCAGCGTGGTGCGCCGTCCTCAACTGCCGGGCCCGGCGGTCGGCTTCGGCGCCTCTGGTCCGAGGCGAGCGTTGTGGGTGATGTCGGTGCCCCGTGCGGTTGGCGGCCTGGTCGAGCAGTTCCTGTCTCACGTCTTCCCGCTGGTTGTCATCATTGGGCGACGTAGCCACCGTCGACGGGGAGGGCGACTCCGATGACGAAGGCGGCCCCGGGGCTGCACAGCCACAGGACTGCCTGAGCGATTTCCTCGGCGGTGCCGAGGCGGTTGATGGGCTGGTTGGCCTCGGCCTCGGCGCGGTCGAGCTCTCCCTTGGCGATCATGTCGCTGAGCATGGGGGTGTCGATGGTGCCGGGGCAGATGGCGTTGATACGGATGCCCGAGGCCGCGTAGTCGAGGGCGGCCGAACGGGTCAGGCCGATGACGCCGTGCTTGGCCGCGGTGTAGGCCGCCGCGCCCTTGAAGCCCTTGACGCCTGCGCCCGACGAGGCGTTGACGATGGCGCCAGACCGCTGCTGTTGCATCAGGAGGATCTGGTGCTTCATGCAGAGGAACGTGCCGGTGAGACTGACGCCGAGAACGCGGTCCCATTCGTCCTTGGTGATGTCGACGGCGGGTTTCACCGGCTGCTCGATCCCGGCATTGTTGAAGGCAACGTCGAGGCGGCCGAATGCCCGCACGGTGTCGTCCAGGGCGGACTTCACTTCAGCCTCGTTGGTGACGTCACAGGTCAGGGCCAGGGCCTGTCCGCCCTCTTCCTTGATGAGCCGTGCGGTCTCTTTGAGCCCTACTGAGGAGAGGTCGGTGAGTGCGACGCCGGCGCCCGCGTGGGCGAAGGCGAGGGCGGTGGCGCGGCCGATGCCGGATGCGGCTCCGGTCACGAAGGCCACCTTGCCGGTGAAGGCATCGTCGTTGGCGCTCATCTTGGATCCTCTCGTTCGGTGCGGCGGAAACATCGCGTCGGCTCGTGGCGGATAGCGAGCGGACTCAGCGATGCGACGGTGTCTGCACGGGTACGTCATCCAGCACGTGGGCCGGGGCAGTGCGCTGAGCCACGATGCGGCTTCTGCCA
>NZ_JACEHE010000035.1 GCF_013778455.1 Streptomyces himalayensis subsp. himalayensis
TTCGCTGATCGCGGCTACGACTTCGACAAGTACCGCCGCCTGCTGTGGAAGCGCGGCATCAAGCCCCTCATCGCCAGGCGCGGTGCCGCCCACGGCTCGGGCCTGGGCCGAACCAGGTGGGTGGTCGAGCGCACCTTCGCCTGGCTCCACCAGTTCAAACGACTGAGGACCCGCTACGAGCGCCGTGCCGACCTCCACCAGGGCCTGCTGGAACTGGCATGCGCCATCATCTGCCTCCGCCGACTCCGCAAATCATTCTGAAACGATCAGTAAGACGCCCTGGGGCTGTTGGGCAAGTCCAGCGCGATGACGCCGACCGCCCGGGCTGCTCACGGATCGAGGTGGCTGACGATCTCCGCCGTCGCCGAGAGGCCCTCATGGATGGTCGGCGCCATGCTCGTGCTCGCGAGATAGAACCCGAGCAGTATGCACACCAAGGCATGCGAGACCTTCAGCGAGCCGTTACGCATAAAGACCACCGCCAGGATCAGCAGCAGTAGCACCGCAGAAATTGAAACAGCCATCGCCCGGTCTCCTCCGCCACGTCGAAATCCGTGGCCTCCGGCCGCAAGTCTGGCGTAGCGGAGGGACCCTCCCGGCGACTGGCGTGTCCCCCGAAAGTGTGTTGACTCGCTGTGATGGCATGGCCCTGAACCGGGGGACCGCTCGATTACGCCTTGTCGTGCGCGTCCAGGAACGCCTCGAGGCCCGCCAGGTCGTCCGTGTTCAGGTGGTCGACGTCGGCGGCGACCAGCTCGCTCCACACCGCGTCGCGTGCGGGCCCTGCCAGGTCGGGAGTGGCCCAGAAGCGCACGCGCTGCCCGCGCGCGTGGGCGGTGGTGACGATGCCCCGCAGCTTGTCGCGCTCCGCCGCGGGGAACGGACCGACTCCCTGCCAGGTGAAGTTGTTGTTCCAGTTGTCGCTGATCAGCGGGATGAAGGAGGCGGGCGCCGGCGATCCGAGGTCGGCCAGCCGGCCGTCGTAGAACGCGCGGCGCATATGCTGCGCCTCCATCGGGGCACGGGCGGCCCGGTCCCCGGAGATCACAGCGGTCACCGCCCTCTGGTGCACGGTGCCGTGCGCGTACGAGGTGAAGATCTGCCGGTAGCGCTGGAGGTGGCGGTCGAGTTCGAGGTACGTCGAGGCGCCTTCGGTCTTGATGTCGATGAGGAGCTGCCGGGGCGCGCGATAACCGCGGTACACGGAGCCGCTGTTCGCCCGGATGCGGGCCAGCAGCGGGTCCAGGTACAGCGATTCGAGCGTGCGGGACGGGTCGAGGTCCACCGGGTCGTGCGCGACGAGCAGTTGGTCGCCGACGAGGTAGATGTCGGCCTCCACGCTCGTGAAGCGGTGGTCCAGTGCGTCGAACAGGGGCCGGGGGTGCTCGTAGTCGTTGTGCGCGTGGGCGCGCCGGAGCGGTCGCGGCCCCCGCTGTCGCTCGCTCGCGCGGGCATGCGCGGCGGGAGCGACGACGCTGCCCGCGAGGGCGGCGCCGAGGGTGGTGAGGGCTCTGCGGCGGGTGGTAAGGGCCATACTCAGCCTCCCGGAAGTGCCGTACGGGACACCGGCGAGTATGGGGGCCCGGGATGCACAACGGGCATGACTGCGCACTGAGTTGGCTGGACTGCCGCCGTGCGTTCACTTCGCGACGGAGCCGCACCTCGCGTTCACGCGGCGACCATGGCGAGCGGCAGCGAGGGCACGGCGTACTCGTGGCGCTTCGCCGACAACCGGCTCAACGTACTCGTGGCGCTTCGCCGACAACCGGCTCAACGTACTCGTGGCGCTTCGCCGACAACCGGCTCAACCACCGCCGCTGCTGCGCGGTCGGCTGGATACCGGCGGGAGCGATCGTACGAGGTGGCGGTCTCACCTTGCCGCACCTATCGAAAATCGATAGATTCCCATCGTGACTCGATCGAAGGAGAGGCGATGGGAAAGCTGACAGTGCTTGCACTGCGCGCCGTGCTCGTGGTGCTGCTCGCCGGCTCGGTGTTCGTCCAGGCCGTGATGGTGCCGCTGTTGGCCATCGACCTGAAGGAGGCCGAAGCCGATCTCGTGACCCAGCGCGTCCCGCTCCTGGTGATCGTGGTGCTCGGAGTTCTCGCCTTCCAGGTCGTACTGGTCTGCGTGTGGCGCCTGGTGACGATGGTGCGCCGCGGAACGGTCTTCTCCGACGCGGCGTTCCGGTACGTGGACGTCATCACCGGCGCGTTCGCGGCGGCCGCTCTACTGGTGTTCGGGATCGCGGTGGTCCTGGCGCCGGGTGAGGCCGTCGCGCCGGGCATCGTCCTCCTGGTCTGCGGGGTTTCCGTGGCGGTCCTGGGCGTGGCGCTCATCGTGCTCGTGCTGCGGATGCTGCTCGCTCAGGCCGTCGCGCGCGACATCGAAGCGGCGCAGATGCAGGCCGAGCTGGCAGAGGTGATCTGATGCCGATCGCCGTCGACATCGACGTGATGCTGGCCAAGCGGAAGATGTCCGTGGGCGAGCTCGCGGACCGCGTCGGGATCACGCCCGCCAACCTGGCCGTGCTCAAGAACGGCCGCGCCAAGGCGGTGCGCTTCTCGACGCTCGCGGCGCTCTGCGAGGTGCTCGAGTGCCAGCCGGGAGACCTGCTGCGCTGGGAGAACCAAGACGTCGCCGACGGGTGACGTCAGCGGCATGGCGCGGGCTGTGCCGTCACGCAGGGGGTCCTGCGCGACGGCACGGTGTGGCTGCGCCCGTCAGGCGATCGCCGCTCCCCCAAGACCCGGGACGACGGCGATACGACCGGTCGTGACTCCGTCAGCGACGCGCTGCACGGCCTCCGCCGCGCCCTCCAGCGGCAGGCGGTCGCTGACGAGGGGCTTGATCGCGCCCTTCGCGGCGAGCTCGGTCAGCTGCTCGTGGCAGTGCAGGACCGCCTGCGGGTCCTTCGTGTTGTACAGGCCCCAGTGCAGGCCGAGGATCGAATAGTTCTTCACCAGCGCGTGGTTGAGCGCGGGCGTCGGAATCGTGCCGCTCGTGAACCCGACGACGACGATCCGGCCCTCGAACGCCACGCACTTCGCCGACTGCGCGTACGCGTTGCCGCCCACCGGGTCGTAGATCACGTCCGCGCCCCGGCCGCCGGTGGCCTCCTTGACCGCGGCGACGACGTCGTCCGTGTACCGGTCCAGCACGAGGTCGCAGCCGAGTTCACGAGCGACCTTCACCTTCTCCGGGCCGCCCGCGACGCCGATGACGGTGGCACCCGCCGCCTTCCCGAGCTGCACGGCCGCGCTTCCGACGCCGCCCGCGGCCGCGTGCACGAGCAGCGTCTCGCCCTCCTGGATGCGGGCGCGGCGGTGCAGGGCGAACCAGCCCGTCTGGTAGCCGATGTGCAGCGCCGCCGCCTCGGCGTCGTCCAGCGCGTCGGGCGCGGGCAGCAGGGCGGCCGCATCGGCGACGGCGTACTCGGCGAAACCGCCGTACGGGAGCGCGGGGTTCGCGATGACGCGGCGGCCGTCCTCCGTCTCGCCGCAGATCTCCACGCCGGGCGTGAACGGCAGCGAGGGCCGGATCTGGTACTGCCCGCGGCACAACAGGGCGTCGGGGAAGTTGACGTTCGCGGCCCGCACCCTGAGGAGGACCTGCCCGTCGCCGGGTACCGGCTCGGCCGTCTCCTCGAGGCGCATCGCCTCCCTCGGCTCGCCGTTCTCGTGCACCTGCCATGCCTGCATTGCGGGGCCTCCACGGGACTGTTCGTAGAACCAGGCTCGGACACGCATACTAAGCGGTCGCTTGGATGTGTGGGAACAGTCGCGTCCATCACTGTCCGCGTGAGTTTCCCTGCCCGCCTCCCGTCGGCCTCAGCGGCCGAAGACCTCGAACGCCACCGCGGGCCTTCCGCCGAACCGCCGGCCCGTGGCCTCGGCGTTGTCGAAGAGGAAGGTGCGGCAGTACGTCTCCGGATCCTCGTCCGTGAGCGCCTCAATGTAGGTGCGGTGTTCCAACAGGGAACGGACCGACCTCTCCAGTCCCGGGGTGGCGTCCACGGCGTGCGTCGGCTGCGCGGATCCGGCGACGGCGACCCAGCGCACCCCGTTCCACGGCTCGAGGCCCTCGTCGGCGAGCTCCGGGAAGATCCAGCGGTTGCCGGCGTCGGACGCGGCGTCGAGGGTGGCGCGGCCGACGGCGACATGATCCGGTGTGTTCCAGGCGACGCCGCCCCAGGTGTCGCGGTGGTTGAGGGTGATGACCAACTCGGGCCGGTGGCGCCGGATCGCCGCGGCGATGTCCCGGCGCAGCCGGAGTCCGTACTCGATCACGCCGTCCTTGTGGTCGAGGAACTCCACACTCGTCACCCCGACGACGGCGGCGCTCGCCCGCTGCTCCTGTTCCCGCAGGGGCCCGCACTTGGCGGGCTCCATCGTGTCGATGCCCGCCTCTCCGCGGGTGGCCAGGACGTATGCGACCTCGCGGCCGGCGTCGGTCCATGCGGCGACCGCGGCCGAGCAGCCGTACTCGAGATCGTCGGGGTGGGCCACGACGGCGAGGGCGCGCTGCCAGTCGGTCGGCATGGGTGCGAGCTGCGGCTCGGTCGTCGGGTCGGTCTGCGGCTCAGTCATGAACGGGAGCCTATGGCGTCGCGGCCTGGCCCGGGGTGTCTCCCGGCTCCGGGTAACATCCGCCTCCGCATAGGCTGAACATGGGAGGAAGTCGGTGGCACCGCACTCGGAACCCGGCGTGCTCGCCTGGATGGCCGATCTGCTCGGTGAGACGCCCCCGGAACAGGGCGGAGCACTGTGGCGGCTGGCTGCCCGGGAACGGCAGTTGGACGCGAACGTGGTGCGTCTGACGCCTGGGGCCGATGTCGCCGCACACACGGAGCCGGATCTCGACGTACTGCTGTACGTGACCGACGGCGGCGGACAACTCGACGCGGAGGGCAGACGGCACACGCTCGGGCCGGGAAGCCTGACGTGGCTGCCGCACGGCACCCGCCGGTCGCT
Organism: Streptomyces himalayensis subsp. himalayensis; assembly: GCF_013778455.1. Taxonomy (GTDB): domain Bacteria; phylum Actinomycetota; class Actinomycetes; order Streptomycetales; family Streptomycetaceae; genus Streptomyces; species Streptomyces himalayensis. Next base: position 4,975 of record NZ_JACEHE010000035.1, read on the forward strand.
GTCGGCGGGCCCGGACGGCATGGCCTATGTCACAGTGCACCGCCGCAGGCCCGGCCTCACCATCCGCTCGGCCGCACCTGGGCGCGAGCCGCAGAGGGGGAGCGAGAGCGAGCTGCAGGCGGAGGGCGCGCCAGAGCCGCAGCGCCGGCCACACCCGGGCGAGCCCGTGGCACAGCCGGAAGGCGGCGAGGCCGCCTGTCTCCTGCACCGTGTCTGCCCCGACTGCGGGCGTCTCGCGTCGGAGCGCGACGCCCTGTACTGCAGCCGGTGCGGCACCCGCCTCCCGTCGGAGGAGTGACCACCCTTCCGACGTCGGCCCGACGTCAGCGCGTGGCCAGGCTGGAGCGGCGCACCACGAGCTCCGGCTGGAGCACGACCCGCTTGTGCTCGTGCGGCGCCGAGGCGGTCTCGGCCTCCGTCTCCTCCAGGAGGAGCTCGGCGGCGAGCGCGCCCATGGTCACCGCGGGCTGACGCACCGAGGTGAGTGGCACGGCCGCGGCGGCGGCGAACTCGATGTCGTCGTACCCGACGATCGCCAGGTCGTCCGGCACGCTCACCCCGGCCGCGAACATGGCCTGCAGGACGCCGAGCGCGAGCAGGTCGTTGGCGCAGAACACGGCCGTCGGGCGCTCGGCGAGCCCGAGCAGCCGGGCCCCGGCGTCACGGCCCGCGGCCACATCGAGCCGCTCGGTCGGCAGTTCGCGCAGCGCATCCGGCCCGAGCCCCGCCTCGGCGAGCGCACTGAGGGCACCCGTCCGGCGGTCCCGGACCTGGTTCAGCCCGGGCGGCCCGCTCACATACGCGATGGAGCGGTGCCCGGCGTCGACGAGATGCCGTACGGCCAGCGCGCCGCCCACCACGTCGTCGACCGAGACCGAGCACTCGGTGGTGCCCTCGGCGACCCGGTCGACGAGCACGAACGGGATGCCGTGGCGGCGGAACGTCTCGATGTTGCGTCCCGTCGCGTCGGCGGGCGTCAACAGCACACCGCGCACCCGCTGCTCGGCGAAGAGCGACAGGTACTCGGCCTCCTCGCCCGCGCTCTGCGCGCTGTTGCAGACCATGACACCAAGACCGGCCTGGCGCGCGGCCCGCTCGGCGCCGCGCGCCACGTCCACGAAGAAGGGGTTGCCCATGTCGAGGACGAGCAGACCCATGATCCGGCTGCGGCCGGCCCGCAGCTGGCGGGCCGACTCGCTGCGGACGTAGCCGAGCCGGTCTATCGCGGACAGCACCCGGGCGCGGGTCTCGGTGGCCACCGTGTCCGGACGGTTGATGACGTTCGAGACCGTGCCCACGGAGACTCCGGCGGCGCGGGCGACGTCCTTGATACCCACCGACTGGGCCATCGGGCGAGGACCTCCAAAGGGATGTGGAGCGGCGGGTGCGCGTTCACATTACCTTCGTGGCGCACCCGCCACGGTCACGTCGGTCACGGCTTCCCGGTGACGACGTCACGGATCAGGTGGGCAGGCGGAAGTTGAGGTTGCGCAGCGCCGAAGGCGTCGTACCGCTGGACTTCTCCTGGTACATGATCGACAGGAAGTTGTCCTGCGCGACCCGCGTCTCGTCGATCACGACCTCACCGAAGGCGTTCAGCCCGGCGCCGACTCCGTCGTACAGGATCGTCCAGTCCGTGTACCCGGACGCCTTGGAGGCCCCGGCGATACGACAGAACGGGAAGATCGCGTACGCGTTGTCGTACTTGTCGAGGATCAGCTTGGTGCGCTGGCTGGAGTTCAGCGGCACCGGTATCTCGGTCTTCTGCCAGGCGCCGGACGAGTTCTTGCGGACGTGGAAGGCACGGCCGTTGTTGGTCCGGTCGGTGACGTAGTTCGTGGTGCACTGGCCGAAGCGGCCCGGCACGTAGCTGATGATGGCGTGCGGCAGACCGGCCGAGTCCGTGAACTGGCTCTCCTGGTTCATCAGCGAGTGGTCGGGGTTGAGGGGGTCGACGACGAGTCCGGCGTCGGTGACGGCGACCTTGTCAGAGCCGCCGGTGGTGCCGACGACGGTGCCCGCGTTGTTGCGCCAGGTCCGGCCGCGGTCGTCCGAGTAGACGTAGCCGGTGTCGTGGTTGGTGATGCCGCCGCTGCTGCACATCACGGCACCGTTCTGCTCGCGCCAGGTGAAGAACGAGTGCAGGCGCCCGTTCTTGTCGTAGTCGATGCCGTGCAGGTACATGTTGCGGGCCGTGCTGGAGCCGTGCTCGCTGGTGTAGGTGCCGGTGGAGCTGGTCCACTCGCCGAGGTTGGTCCACGAGGTGCCGTCGTACTCGGCGAGTGCGTTGCGGCCGTTGCCCGAGATCCCGACGCGGTAGCTGAGCTGGAGCCTGCCCTCGGGCGTCGAGATGAACTGCGGATAGGTGAACTGCGAGGTGAGCGCGAGTCCGTCGAGGGTGGACTGCGGTGCGCCGAAGCGGCTCGCGGTCCAGCTCAGTCCGCCCGGGTTGTCCATGAGGCCGGCCACCGACCTGACGTAGGTGAAGCCGTCGCTGTGGGAGTCCATGTTGAGGTGCAGCCGGCCGTCGACCTTGGAGATGCCCATGGAGATGACGTTGTGGGAGTCGTTGTACCGGAGGGTGTGGCCGACCTTGACCGTGGACCAGGTGCTCGAACCGAACACGCGACGGCCGACGACGGCGTTGCGGTCGGCGGTGTACCAGACGGCGTACTGGTAGCCCTTGTAGGTCAGCAGACCGTTCTTCTGGAACGAGTTGTTGTTCACCAGGCCGTCGTAGGAGACGAAGTAGAGGGCCTGGGTGTCGAGTGTGGTGCTGCCGGTGAGGGTGAGCGAGGGGCCCGGGTCGGCGGCGCGGGCCGTGCTAGTGAGTGCCACGGCACTCAGTCCCGAGGCGAGGGCGGTGGCCAGCAACGTGCGTCTTCTCATATCCGCATGCTCCTGAGATGGGGGGTGTGTCACGCAAGATGGAACACTTCGGTGAGGGGTTTCATGGCCTCGTCGGGCCGGGCGCCGTCCAACGACTCGAAGAACGGCGCCATCTCCGCCTGCCAGCGGGCGTTGACGTCGGTGGCCTCCATGCCGGCCTGGGCGGCCGCGAAGTCCTCGGTCTCCAGATAGCCGACCAGCAGGCCGTCCTCACGCAGGAACAGCGAGTAGTTGTGCCAGCCAGTGGCCGAGAGCGCTTCGAGCATCTCGGGCCACACGGCGGCGTGCCGCTCGCGGTACTCGTCGAGGCGGTCCGCACGGACCTTCAGCAGAAAGCACACGCGCTGCATCAACGACCCTCCAGGTACTAGAAGTTGAACTGGTCGATGTTCTTCTTGTCGAACACGGTCGGCTTGCCGAGGCTGATCACGCCGTCCTTGCCGATGGTGTAGGTGCCCATGTCGCCGGCCTTGAAGGTCTCACCCTCCTTGCCGGTGATCTGCCCGGAGACCAGGGCGACCGAGGTACGCGCGGCGAGCTCGCCGAGCTTGGCCGGGTCCCACAGCTCGAACGCCTCGACGGTGCCGTTCTTGACGTACTTGCGCATGTCGTTCGGGGTGCCGAGGCCCGTCAGCTTGACCTTGCCCTTGTACTTGGAGCCGGACAGGTACTGGGCCGCGGCCTTGATGCCGACCGTGGTCGGGGAGATGATCCCCTTCAGCTTCGGGTACTCCTGGAGCAGGCCCTGGGTCTGCTGGAAGGACGCTTGCGCGTCGTCGTTGCCGTACGCGACCTTCACCAGCTTCATGTCCTTGTACTTGGGATCCTTGAGCTCGTCCTTCATGAACTCGATCCAGGTGTTCTGGTTGGTCGCGGTCTGCGCCGCGGACAGGATCGCTATCTCGCCCTTGTAGCCGATCTGCTCGGCGAGCAGCTGCACCTCGGTGCGGCCCAGGTCCTCGGCGCTGGCCTGCGACACGAAGGCGTTGCGGCAGTCGGCCTTGGTGTCCGAGTCGTACGTGACGACCTTGATGCCGTTCTTCATGGCCTGCTTGAGAGCGGTGCACAGGGCGCCCGGGTCCTGCGCCGAGACGGCCATCGCGTCGACCTGCTGCTGGGTGAGCGTGTTGACGTAACTGACCTGGCTGGAGGTGTCGGTGGCGCTGCTCGGGCCGACCTCCTTGTAGCTGGAGCCCAGCTCCTTCAGGGCGGCCTCGCCGCCCTTGTCGGCGGAGGTGAAGTACGGGTTGTTGACCTGCTTGGGCAGGAAGCCGACGGTCAGGCCCTTCTTGAGTTCCGCGTTCGGGTCGGCCTTGCCGGCCGAGGCGGAGGATCCGCCCTCGTCCTTGACGTCGTTCTTGGTGGTGCCGCCGCAGGCGGTGGCGGCCAGGGCGAGCGAGGTGACGGCGGCGAGGGCCGCGCAGGCACGGCGGATGGATGACTTGCGCATGGTGGAGGTCCTTTACGAGGGTGAGCGGAGCGGTTACGAGGTCGGTGTCGAGGCGGCGGCTCTGCGACCCGCTCTCGCGACCGAGATCTGGCGCCCGACCCGGGGGCCGAGCACCGAGACGACGAGCAGGACGCCGGTGACGACGATCTGCGACTGGGCGGAGACGTTGACGAGGCTCATCACGTTCTGCAGCGCGCCGAGCAGGAAGACTCCCGCGATCGCACCGCCGAGCGTGCCCTTGCCGCCGTCGAAGTCGATGCCGCCGAGCAGCACCGCGGCGATGACGGCCAGTTCGAGGCCGGTGGCGTTGTCGTAGCGGGCGCTGGCGTAGTGCAGCGCCCAGAAGACGCCGGTGAGCGCGGCCATCAGGCCGGTCACGGTGAACAGGATCAGCTTCTGCCGCTTGACGCGGATGCCCGCGAACCGGGCGGCCTCCTCGCTGGCGCCGATGGCGAACAGCGAGCGGCCGAACGGCGCGGCGTGCAGCACGACCACGGCGATCGCCAGCAGCACCAGGAAGGGCAGGAGGGCGTACGGGATGAAGGTGTCGCCGATGCGTCCGGCCGCGAAGTCCAGGTACTGCGTGGGGAAGTCGGTCACGGCGTCCGAGCCGAGGATGATCTGGGCGATGCCTCGGTAAGCGGCGAGCGTACCGATCGTGACGGCGAGAGACGGCAGTCCGAGCCGGGTGACGAGCAGGCCGTTGATGAGGCCGCACACCGCGCCGAGCAGCAGGCACAGCGGGATGATCGTCTCGATCGTCATGCCCTGGTTCCACAGAGCGCCCATCACGGCGCCCGAGAGACCGGCCGTGGAGGCGACCGACAGGTCGATCTCGCCGGAGACCACGAGCAGGGTCATCGGCAGGGCGATCAGCGCGATCGGCAGCGTGTTGCCGATCAGGAAGGACAGGTTGAGGGCGTTGCCGAAGCCGTCGACGAAGCCGAAGGACAGCAGGAGTACGACGATGAGGAGGGCGCCGACGACCGTGTCCCAGCGGACGGCGCGCGCGAGGGGCGAGTCAGCCATGGCGGGCGTTCCTCTTCTTCAGGGCGGACGCCACCCGCAGTGCGACCACACGGTCCACGGCAATGGCGAGGATGAGCAGGATGCCGTTGATGGCGAGCACCCAGACGGAGCTGACGCCGAGTGCGGGCAGCACGCTGTTGATGGAGGTCAGGAGCAGTGCGCCGAGCGCCGCGCCGTAGACGCTGCCGGAGCCGCCGGTGAAGACGACGCCGCCGACCACGACCGCGCTGACGACGGTCAGTTCGTAGCCGTTGCCCGTGCCGGAGTCCACGTTGCCGAACCGGGCGAGGTACATCGCGCCCGCGAGACCGGCCAGGCCGCCGCAGAAGGTGTACGCGGCCAGGATCCGCTTGCGGACCGGGATGCCGGCGAGGCGGGCGGCCTCCGGGTTGGAGCCGAGCGCGTAGAGCTCACGCCCGCTGCCGAAGTGCTTCAGGTAGTACGCGGTGGCGACCAGCACCGCCAGCGCGATCAGCGCCAGGTACGGCACCGCGGAGATGCCGCCGGAGCCGAAGTCGACGAATCCGCCGGGGAGATCGGCCGCGGTGATCTGCCGTGAGCCGACCCAGATCGAGTCGATGCCGCGGATGATGTAGAGCGTGCCGAGGGTGACGACGAGCGCGGGCACCTGGCCGAGGCTGACCAGCAGGCCGTTCAGGAGGCCGAAGCCGACTCCGAGCAGCACCGCCAGGGCGATCGCCACGACGGAGTTCCCGCCGCCCTGCAGATAAGTCCCGGCCGCGAAGGCGCTGATGCCGAGCGTCGAGCCGACCGACAGGTCGACGTTCCGGGTGATCACGACCAGCGACTGGCCCGTGGCGACAAGCACCAGGATGGTCGCGTTCAGCAGCAGGTCCTTGATGCCCTGCTCGGAGAGGAACTCGCTGTTGCCCATCTGGGTGATCGCGATCATCACCAGGAACACGAGCAGGATGGCGAGTTCGCGCATCTTGAAGACGCGGTCGACCAGGCGAGTGCCACTCGACTTGCGTATTTCTGCTGCGGGCGCGGGGTTGGGGGCGGTCACCGTCATGCGGCGGCCCTCCCGGTGGCTGCGGCCATCACGGATTCCTCGGTGGCTTCAGAGCGTGGGATCTCGGCGGTCAGCCTGCCCTCGTGCATCACGAGCACGCGGTCGGCCATGCCGAGGATCTCGGGCAGGTCGGAGGAGATCATCAGGACGGCCACGCCGTCGGCGGCCAGCTGGCTGAGCAGCCGGTGGACCTCCGCCTTCGTACCGACGTCGATGCCACGGGTCGGCTCGTCGACGATCAGCACCTTGGGCGCGGTGGCGAGCCACTTGGCGAGGACGACCTTCTGCTGGTTGCCGCCGGACAGCGTGTTCACGGTGTCGGCGATCCGGGCGTACTTCACCTGCAGCTTGACCGCCCAGTCGAGGGACCGGCTGCGCTCGGCGCCGCGGTCCATCAGGCCGGCCTTCACGGTCGTACGCAGACCGGTGAGGCCGATGTTCCGCTCGATGGACATGTCCATCACCAGGCCCTGGGCGCGCCGGTCCTCGGGGACGAGGGCGAGCCCGGCGGCCATGGCGGTGGACGGTGCGCCGTTCGTCAGCGCCTTGCCGTCGACCTCCACCTCACCGGCGTCCCAGCGGTCTACGCCGAAGACGGCCCGGGCGACCTCGGTGCGGCCGGCGCCCACGAGTCCGGCGAGGCCGACGATCTCGCCGCGCCGGACGTCGAAGGAGACGTCGGTGAACACGCCCTCGCGGGTCAGGCGCCGCACACTCATCGCCACCTCGCCCGCCTGCACCTCCTGCTTGGGGTACAGCTCGTCGAGATCGCGCCCGACCATCCGTCGTACGAGGTCGTCCTCGGTCATGCCGTCCAGCGGCTCGCTGGAGATCCAGGCGCCGTCCCGCAGAGTCGTGACCCGCTGGCAGATCTGGAAGATCTCCTCCAGGCGGTGCGAGATGAACAGCACCGCGGCGCCCTGCTCGCGCAGGGTGCGGACGACGCCGAACAGGCGCGCCACCTCGCTGCCGGTCAGGGCGGCGGTGGGCTCGTCCATGATCAGGACGCGTGCGTCGAAGGAGAGCGCTTTGGCGATCTCGACGATCTGCTGGTCGGCGATGGACAGGCCGCGCGCCGGGCGGTCGGGGTCGAGTTCCACGCCGAGGCGCTGCATCAGGGCGACGGTCGCGGCGTGCGTGGCCTTGTGGTCGATGCGGCCGAGGGCGCGCCGGGGCTGGCGGCCCATGAAGATGTTCTCGGCTATCGACAGGTCGGGGAAGAGCGTGGGCTCCTGGTAGATCACGGCGATGCCCGCGTCGCGGGCGTCGGCCGGACCGTGGAAGACGGTGGGCTCGCCGTCCAGCAGCACCTGACCGGCGTCCGGTCGGTGCACGCCGGCGAGCGTCTTGATGAGGGTCGACTTGCCCGCGCCGTTCTCGCCGGCGAGTGCGTGCACTTCGCCGGGGAACAGTTCCAGGGATACGTCCCGCAGGGCGCGTACGGCGCCGAAGGACTTGGAGATGTCCTTCAGCGCCAGCACGGGGGCCGGACCCGTGTCGGACCGGTGGGTCATGGGGGCTCCTCAACGACGCGGGCAGAGCCGCCTCACGACGTCGTGAAAGGTTTCAACTGGGTTGCCGGGACGTTAGACATGCCACGCAGGTCACGTCAATGGGTCCGTGTCGAAATTTTCGACGCCAAATGGTCACGACAGGGTCACGGCGGTCAGTCTTTGTCCGAAGGGTTGACAGCCCTTCGAGCGGCTCATAGCTTCGCTGTCTGAATCGATTCAGAATTCTTCAGTACGCGTCTTCCAGACCCGATGTCACAGGAGCCCCGAAGTGACCGAGCTCGCCGCGGTGAAGGCCGCGCTCAAGACCCAGGCCGTCGAGACGCCGTCGTGGGCGTACGGGAACTCAGGGACCCGCTTCAAGGTGTTCGCCCAGCCGGGGGTCCCGCGGAATCCCCGCGAGAAGCTGGACGACGCGTCGAAGGTGCACGAGTACACCGGGGTCGCACCGACCGTCGCCCTGCACATTCCCTGGGACAAGGTCGACGACTACGCGGCTCTTGCGAAGCACGCGGAGGAGCGCGGCCTGAAGCTGGGCGCGATCAACTCCAACACCTTCCAGGACGACGACTACAAGCTCGGCAGCATCTGCCACCCGGACGCGGCAGTGCGCCGCAAGGCCGTGGACCACCTCCTGGAGTGCGTCGACATCATGGACGCGACCGGTTCGAAGGACCTGAAGCTGTGGTTCGCGGACGGCACGAACTACCCCGGCCAGGACGACGTCCGCGAGCGTCAGGACCGCCTCGCGGAGGGCCTGGCCGAGGTCTACGGGCGGCTCGGTGACGACCAGCGGATGCTGCTCGAGTACAAGTTCTTCGAGCCGGCCTTCTACACCACGGACGTCCCGGACTGGGGCACGGCGTACGCGCACTGCCTCAAGCTCGGCCCGAAGGCGCAGGTCGTGGTGGACACCGGGCATCACGCGCCGGGCACCAACATCGAGTTCATCGTCGCCACGCTGCTGCGCGAGGGGAAGCTCGGCGGCTTCGACTTCAACTCCCGCTTCTACGCGGACGACGACCTGATGGTGGGTGCCGCCGACCCCTTCCAGCTGTTCCGGATCATGTACGAGGTGGTGCGCGGCGGTGGCTTCACCTCTGATGTCGCCTTCATGCTCGACCAGTGCCACAACATCGAGGCGAAGATCCCGGCGATCATCCGTTCGGTGATGAACGTGCAGGAGGCGACGGCGAAGGCTCTCCTCGTCGATCGCGACGCGCTCGCCGAGGCTCAGCGGTCTGGTGACGTGCTGGGCGCGAACGCCGTACTTATGGATGCGTACAACACCGATGTACGGCCCCTGCTGCGTGAGGTGCGCGAGGAGATGGGGCTGGACCCCGACCCGATCGCTGCCTATCACGCCTCCGGCTGGGCGCAGAGGATCGCCGAGGAGCGGGTCGGCGGGCAGCAGGCGGGGTGGGGCGCCTGATCGCTGGGTTTCGTCTGCGGGCCAGGCCGGTGGCAGTCTGCCGGCCGACTTCGGCTGGTCGCGCAGTTCCCCGCGCCCCTAATGGGGCGCCCGAGCACCCGTACCAATCTTCACTTAAGGACTGAGAACCATGGCACCCCACCCCGAAGCCGCCGCCCTCCTGGCGCGCTCCCATCGGCTCGGCGCCGACCCCCGCAACACCAACTACGCAGGTGGCAACGCATCCGCGAAAGGCACCGACACCGACCCCGTGACCGGCGGCGACGTCGAATTGATGTGGGTCAAGGGCTCGGGCGGCGATCTCGGTACGCTCACCGAAGCGGGACTGGCGGTCCTGCGCCTCGACCGGCTGCGGGCGCTCACGGACGTCTACCCGGGCGTGGAGCGCGAGGACGAGATGGTCGCCGCGTTCGACTACTGCCTGCACGGCAAGGGCGGTGCGGCGCCGTCCATCGACACCGCGATGCACGGCCTGGTGGACGCGCCGCACGTCGACCACCTCCACCCCGACTCCGGTATCGCGCTGGCCTGCGCGGCCGACGGCGAGAAGCTGACCGCCGAGTGCTTCGGCGACAGCGTGGTGTGGGTGCCGTGGCGCCGGCCCGGCTTCCAGCTCGGTCTGGACATCGCGGCGGTCAAGGAGGCCAACCCGCAGGCGATCGGCTGCATCCTCGGCGGCCACGGCATCACGGCGTGGGGCGCCACGGCCGAGGAGTGCGAGCGCAACTCGCTGCACATCATCCGCACCGCCGAGGCGTTCCTCGCCGAGCGCGGCAAGGCCGAGCCGTTCGGGACGGTCATCGAGGGATACGAGGTGCTGCCCGAGGGTGAGCGCCGTGAGCGGGCGGCAGCCCTCGCGCCGTACGTCCGGGCCGTCGCCTCTCAGGACCGCCCGCAGGTCGGCCACTTCACCGACTCCGATGTCGTCCTCGACTTCCTCGCGCGCGCCGAGCACCCGCGCCTCGCGGCCCTCGGCACCTCCTGCCCGGACCACTTCCTCCGTACGAAGGTCAGGCCGCTCGTCCTCGACCTGCCGCCGACCGCTCCCCTCGACGAGGCGATCGCCCGCCTGAAGGAGCTGCACGCCGAGTACCGCGAGGAGTACGCGGCCTACTACGAGCGGCACGCCGAGCCCGACTCGCCCGCGATGCGCGGCGCGGACCCGGCGATCGTGCTGGTCCCGGGCGTGGGCATGTTCTCCTTCGGCAAGGACAAGCAGACGGCCCGCGTGGCCGGCGAGTTCTACGTCAACGCGATCAACGTGATGCGGGGCGCCGAGGCGGTCTCGACGTACGCGCCGATCGAGGAGTCGGAGAAGTTCCGCATCGAGTACTGGGCGCTGGAGGAGGCCAAGCTCCAGCGGATGCCGAAGCCCAAGCCGCTCGCCACGCGCGTGGCGCTGGTGACGGGCGCGGGCAGCGGCATCGGCAAGGCGATCGCGCACCGGCTGGTCGCCGAGGGCGCGTGCGTGGTGGTCGCCGACCTGAACGCGGAGAACGCGGCCGCCGTCGCGGAGGAGCTGGGCGGTCCTGACAAGGCTGTCGCCGTCACTGTCGACGTGACCAGCGAGGAGCAGATCGCCGAGGCGTTCAAGGCCGGGCTGCTCGCGTTCGGTGGCGTCGACCTCGTCGTCAACAACGCCGGCATCTCCATCTCCAAGCCGCTCCTCGAGACCACGGCCAAGGACTGGGACCTGCAGCACGACATCATGGCTCGCGGTTCGTTCCTGGTCTCCCGCGAGGCGGCGCGCGTCATGCGGGACCAGGGCCTGGGCGGCGACATCGTCTACATCGCCTCCAAGAACGCCGTGTTCGCAGGGCCGAACAACATCGCCTACTCCGCGACCAAGGCGGATCAGGCCCACCAGGTGCGGCTCCTTGCGGCCGAGCTGGGCGAGCACGGCATCCGCGTCAACGGCGTCAACCCCGACGGTGTGGTGCGCGGCTCCGGCATCTTCGCCGCCGGCTGGGGTGCTCAGCGCGCGGCCACGTACGGGATCGAGGAGGAGAAGCTCGGCGAGTTCTACGCCCAGCGCACCATCCTCAAGCGCGAGGTGCTGCCTGATCATGTCGCGAACGCCGTGTTCGCGCTGACCGGCGGGGACCTGACACACACGACCGGGCTGCACATCCCCGTGGACGCGGGTGTCGCGGCCGCCTTCCTGCGATGAGCGCGGGGACGGCGGGCTCGTTCGCCGCGGTCGACCTCGGCGCGTCCAGCGGACGCGTCATGGTCGGCCGCGTCGGCCCCGGCACCCTGGACCTCACGGAGGTCCACCGCTTCCCCAACCGGCCGGTGCGCCTGGCCGAGGGGCTGCGATGGGACATCCTCACCCTGTACTCGGGCGTGCTGGACGGGCTGCGGGCGGCCGGGCAGGTCGACTCGGTCGGCGTCGACAGCTGGGCCGTGGACTACGGACTGCTGGACACGGACGGCGCGCTGCTCGGCAACCCGGTGCACTACCGCGACGCCCGTACCGAGGGCGTCGCCGAGAAGGTGTGGGCGACGGTCCCGGCGGAGGAGCTGTACGCGGCGACAGGGCTTCAGCACGCGCCCTTCAACACGCTGTACCAGCTGGTGGCCGCCCACGACACCGCTCAACTGGCCGCCGCCGAGCGCCTGTTGCTGATCCCGGACCTGATCTCGTACTGGCTGACCGGCGAGGCGGGCACGGAGCTCACCAACGCCTCCACCACCCAGCTGATCGATCCACGCACGCGTGACTGGTCGTACGACACCGCGGCCCGGCTCGGCATCGACCTCAGCCTCTTCGCGCCTCTGCGGAACCCGGGGGACCCGGCAGGCCATCTGCTCCCGCACATCCTGGAGGAGACGGGGCTGACCGGACCCGTGCCGGTGACAGCGGTCGGCTCGCATGACACGGCCTCCGCCGTCGCCGCGGTCCCTGCGACGACCGAGCGGTTCGCCTACATCTGCACCGGCACCTGGTCGCTGGCCGGTCTGGAGCTCGACGCTCCCGTGCTGAGCGAGGCGAGCCGAACGGCCAACTTCACCAATGAGCTGGGCCTCGACGGCACGGTCCGCTATCTGCGCAACATCATGGGCCTGTGGCTGCTGCAGGAGTGCCTGCGGTCCTGGGGCGGCCCGGATCTGCCCGCGCTGCTGCGGGATGCTGCTCAGGTCGAGCCGCTACGGGCCGTTGTGGACGCGGGTGACGCAGCGTTCCTCGCCCCTGGCCGGATGCCGGAGCGGATCGCCGACGCCTGCCGGGCGACCGGCCAGCCGGTGCCCGGCTCCCCCGCCGAGACCACCCGCTGCATCCTCGACTCGCTCGCCCTCGCCCACCGCCGGGCGATCACCGAGGCCCAGCAGCTCGCCGACCGGTCCGTCGATGTCGTGCACATCGTGGGCGGCGGCGCGCACAACGAGCTGCTGTGCCAGTTGACGGCCGACGCGTGCGGGCTGCCGGTGGTGGCGGGACCCGCGGAGGCCGCCGCCCTCGGGAACGTGCTGGTCCAGGCGCGGGCCCGGGGCCTCGTCGGCGACCGCGCGTCGATGCGTGAGCTCCTGGCGCGGACACAGCCGTTGCGGCGCTACGAGCCGGCCGGCGATACCGCCGCATGGCGTGCGGCGGAGGCCAGGATCACCGCACCGTGACTCGGGAAACAGGAGGGGACGGCGGGAGGGTGTTGCGGGGCGTCTCCCAGGGCACCCTCCCGCCGCGTACTCTGCACTCATCCGATGATCCAATACGAAGGAACGCGAAGGAGCCGCAATGCGTGTCGCACTGTTCCTGACCTGTGTCAACGACACGCTCTATCCGGACACCGGCCGTGCCGTGGTGGATCTGCTGACCAGATTGGGTGTCGAAGTCGACTTCCCGATGGCGCAGACCTGCTGCGGGCAGGCGCACTACAACACCGGATACCGGCACGAGGCCGAGCCGCTCGCCCGGCATTTCTCCGATGTCTTCCGTGACTACGACGCGATCGTGACGCCGTCCGGCTCATGCGGGGCGATGGTACGTGAGCTGTATCCGCGGATGGGTGAGCGGGCGCGGGCGGAGGGCCGCGGCGACGGACTCGCGACCGCACTGGCACCCGTGGTTCCCAAGACGTACGAACTCACCGAGTTCCTGGTGGACGTGCTGAAGGTGACGGACGTCGGCGCGTACTACCCGCACAAGGTCACGTACCATCCCACGTGCCATGGCCTGCGCGGTCTCGGCCTGGGCGACCGCCCGCGTCGGCTCCTCCAGGCCGTCAAGGGGCTCGAGCTGGTGGAACTGCCCGGCGCCGAGGAGTGCTGCGGCTTCGGCGGCACCTTCGCCCTGAAGAACGCCGACGTCTCGGCGGCCATGGGCGCCGACAAGGTGCGCAACGCCGAATCGACCGGTGCCGACGTGCTGTGCGCGGCGGACAACTCGTGCCTCATGCACATCGGCGGCACGATGGGACGGCTGCGAACGGCCATGCGTCCCGTCCATATCGCGGAGATCCTGGCAAGCACGGAAGAGGAGCCTCTGGCATGACCGGCACCTTCGTGGGCATGCCCGCGTTTCCCAAGGCCGCGCACGACGCCGTGCGCAACAAGACCCTGCGCGGCAATCTGCGGCACGCGACGCACACCATCCGCGACAAGCGCGCCCGCGCCGTGACGGAGCTGGAGGACTGGGCGCGGCTGCGCGAGGCGGGCAAGCAGATCAAGGACCACACGCTGCACCATCTCGACCGCTATCTCGTGCAGTTGGAGGATGCGGTCACCGCGGCGGGCGGCACCGTCCACTGGGCGGCCGACGCCGACGAGGCCAATCGCATCGTCACGTACCTGGTGAAGGCCACGGGCGAGACCGAGGTCGTCAAGGTCAAGTCGATGGCGACGCAGGAGATCGGTCTGAACGAGGCCCTCGAGGCCGAGGGCATCCACGCCTACGAGACCGATCTGGCCGAACTCATCGTGCAGCTCGGCAAGGACCGCCCCTCCCACATCCTCGTCCCCGCCATTCACCGCAACCGGGGCGAGATCCGCGACATCTTCAAGCGCGAGATGGGCGAGTGGGGCCGACCGGCGCCGGACGGACTCACCGACACGCCCGCCGAACTCGCCGAAGCGGCCCGTCTCCATCTGCGCGAGAAGTTCCTGCGCGCGAAGGTCGGTATCTCGGGCGCGAACTTCATGGTCGCGGAGACCGGCACCCTGGTCGTCGTGGAGTCGGAGGGCAACGGCCGTATGTGCCTGACCCTCCCCGAGACGCTGATCTCGGTCGTGGGCATCGAGAAGATCGTGCCCACCTGGCGGGACCTGGAGGTCTTCCTCCAGACACTCCCCCGCTCGTCGACGGCCGAGCGCATGAACCCGTACACGTCCATGTGGACCGGCACCACGGACGAGGACGGCCCTCAGACGTTCCACCTTGTCCTGATCGACAACGGCCGCACCGACACACTCGCCGACGAGGTCGGCCGCCAGGCGCTGCGCTGCATCCGCTGCTCGGCGTGCCTCAACGTCTGCCCGGTGTACGAGCGGGCGGGCGGCCATGCGTACGGCTCGGTGTATCCCGGCCCGATCGGCGCGATCCTGAGCCCTCAACTGCGCGGCACGGAGAGCGAGATCGACGCCTCGCTGCCGTACGCCTCGTCCCTCTGCGGCGCCTGCTACGAGGTGTGTCCTGTGGCGATCGACATCCCGGAGGTGCTGGTGCATCTGCGGGAGCGCGTGGTCGAGGGCGGCCCGGTCACGCGTCAGGGCGCGAAGGTGGTGCTGAAGCCCGCGAAGGGGCATGCCGCCGAGCGGGCGGCGATGCGGGCGGCACGCTGGGCTTTCAGCCACCCGGGGGCGCTGCGCACGGGCCAGCGGCTGGCATCGCGCACCCGCCGGCTGCATCCCCGGTCGCTGCCGGGCCCCGGCCAGGCGTGGAGCGCGAGCCGGGAGATGCCGGCGGTACCGGCGGAGCCGTTCCGCGACTGGTGGCAGCGTACGCGCGGTGGAAAGGACGCCAAGTGAGCAGCAGGGATCTGATTCTTGGACGGGTGCGTCGCGCGCTGGCCGACGTACCGAAGGACGACACTCCCCCAGTGCCTGAACGGCCTGGGAGGGACCCCCAGTACGAGCAGGCCGTGGACCGCACGTATCTGCGCGAGCACGGCGACCGTACGACGGAACAGACCGTGGACCTGCTCGCCGAGAACCTCGCCGACTACCGGGCGATCGTGCACCGCACGGACAACGGCGGCCTGCCTGGTGTGATCGCGAGGCTGCTTGCCGAGCGCGGTTCTCGGACGGTGCTGGTGCCTTCCGGTCTGCCCCCGGAGTGGCTGGCCGAGGCGGCCGACGCGACGCGTGTCCCCGACAGCGCGGCGAGCACTCCGCACGAGCTGGACGAGATCGACAGCGTCGTCACCGGCTGTGCGGTGGCCATCGCGGAGACCGGCACGATCGTCCTCGACGGAGGCCCCGACCAGGGCCGCCGCCGCATCACCCTGGTCCCCGACCACCACATCTGCGTCGTTCGCGTGCCGGGACAGGTCGTCTCCTCGGTCCCCCAGGCCCTGGACCGGCTGGACCCGGCGCGCCCGCTCACCTGGATCTCGGGTCCCTCCGCGACCAGCGACATCGAGCTGGACCGGGTGGAGGGCGTGCACGGTCCGCGGACCCTGGAGGTCGTGCTGGTCGCCGGGGACTGACGACGCGGCCCACCGCGACGTCCCAGCAGACGGCGGCGATGTCGCACGCGACCGCCTCTGCGAGGGGCAACGCGGCGTCGCCCCGCTTCGCGTTCGACGTACAACCCTGCCCGACTGGCAGGGGGACTACGCAATACCAGCACCGCCGAGTGTGCCACTCTGGTGTGTAGGTGCCCTACCAGTCTTGGGCGGCTGCTGGTCCCCCAGCGCAGGGATTCGGCGCCCTCACCGTCGCCGAGCGTGTCCGGGACCTCCACCTGCCGATACTTGCGGCATCGGACGGGAGGCAGATGGGGATGTGCCGAGCCCTCACCCTCGCCGCGGGCCGTTTGCGAGTCGCCTTGAGCGTCTTCTCGGCTTGCGCCTGCCCGGCCGCTGAGCGATGCGGGGGTCTCTGACATGAGGACCCGCAGGTTGCACGCCATCGCAGCCATGAGCGCGGGACTCATGCTCACAGCCCTGGCAGGCTGCGGTGGGAACGGTGGGGCGGGCGGTGACAGCTTCACGATCGGCCTGCTGCTTCCGAGCTACGGGCGCCCTCGTTTCGATCACTTCGACAGGCCCCTGATCGAGAAGAGGCTGAAGGAACTGTGCGCCCATTGCAAGGTCGAGTACGCCAACGCCGGCGACGATGCGGCGGTCCAGCGGCGCCAGCTTGACACCATGATCACCAAAGGGGCGAGCGTCCTGATCCTCGACGTCGTCGACCCGAAGGCGCTCCGCTCCTCGGTCGAGGCGGCCCACAAGTCGGGAATCCCGGTCGTCGCCTATGACCGGCTGGCCCAAGGCCCCATCTCGGGCTTTGTCACCTTCGACGGTGCGCAGGTCGGCAGGCTCCAGGGTGAGGCTCTGCTCAAGGCCCTCGGTGACAAGGCGGACCACAGCCAGATCGTCATGATGAACGGCGATCCGAGCGGCCCCAACGCGGAGTGGTTCGAGAGGGGCGCGCTGTCCGTCCTCCAGGGCAAGGTGAAGATCGGCAAGTCCTACTACACCGTCGACTGGCAGGCGGGGAACGCTCACGCCAACATGTCCGGCGCCATCGCCTCCCTGGGCATGGGCGGGATCGACGGCGTCCTGGCGGCCAACGACTCCATCGCCACCGGCGTCATCTCCGCGCTCAAGACCGCCCACGTCACACCGCTGCCGCCCGTCACCGGTCAGGACGCCGACCTTGAAGCCGTGCGGCGCCTCGTCACCGGTGAGCAGTACATGACGGTCTACAAGCCCTTCAGGGACCAGGCCGGCGCCGCTGCCGCAATGGCCGTCGCCCTGGGGCGCGGGGAGGACGTGGGCGGCATCGCCACAGGCACCATCGACAGCGCCACCACCAAGGACATCCCCGCCGTACTGCTCACTCCCGTCTCCGTGACCGTCCGCGATATCAAGGACACCCTCATCAAGGACGGCGTCTACACGATCGACCAGATCTGCATCCCCAAGCTACGGTCCGCCTGCGACAAGGCAGGGCTCACCTGATGTGGCCGGGCTCGTCCAGATGAGACCAGGCTTTGCGAAGGAGGTGGCCCATGCCGGTTCCGCTCCATGCGACGCTTTCGACCGGCGTCGCCGTTCGGACCCGACACCGGGGTTCAGGCGGCCCTTCGCCAGCCGAGCGCCGGGCCGAGCTTGGTGGCGATGTCGGTGAGGATCTGGACGTAGTCCTCGTGGGCGAAGGTGAAGGGAAGCGCGAACGCGACCTCGTCGATCTCCCGGAACGCGGCGTGGGAGTAGAGCCGCTCGGCGATCTCCGCGGAGGTTCCGACAAGATCGGGCGCGAACATCATGCGTGCCGGTCCCTGCGGTGCGGTGGTACGCGGCGTCCGCTTCTCGGCGTACGCCCCGTACTTCGCGCGCTGTTCCGGTGAGGCGGAGTCGGTGGGGATGACGACGAGTCCCTGGGAGACGCGGGCGCGATCACCGTCAGGGTGGTGGGCGCGGAACGCCCGGACGTGCGAGAGCTGGATCTCGGCGAAGTCCTCGGACTCCTCCGCCTTCACGACGCTGCTGGTCAACAGGTTCATCCCGTGCTCACCGGCCCACTGGGCCGACCGCAGGCTTCCGCCGCCGTACCACATGCGCCGCCCCAGACCGGGGGCGTGGGGCTGGACACTGTCGGAGAACACCTCGAAACCCTCGACGCCGCTGAAGTCGGTGGCCGGCTTGCCGCGTACGAAGTCCAGCAGCCGCTCCACTCGGTCGTAGCTGAAGTCCTCGCTGTCGGCGGTGCCGGGGTAGAGCGCGTGCTTGACGTGGTCGTAGTGCATGGGCGGGCCCACGCTGACGCCCGGATTGAGGCGGCCGCCGGACAGGATGTCGACCGTCGCCAGGTCCTCGGCCAGCCTCAGCGGGTTCTCCCAGCCCAGGGGAATGACCGCTGTGCCGAGCTCGATGCGGGTGGTGCGCTGTGAGGCCGCTGCCAGGACGGCGACGGGTGACGAGATGCCGTATTGCAGATGACGGTGGCGTACCCACGCGCTGTCGAAACCCAGCTGCTCACCCAGTTCGATGATCTCGAGTGTCGACTCGTGACCCCGGCGAGGGTCGGCCTCGTCGAACAACCCGATGGTCAGGAAGCCCAGCTTCCGCAACGGCTCCGAGGTCAGCGGCACAGGCTCCTCCATCGTTCGCGGCGGCATGTTCTGCCGTGCACCAGTGCTGTCCCGATTCTGGCAGGGTGCCGCCGCGGCGACCCACACAGGATCAGCCCCAGCCCTGTTCATATTTCATGACTTGCATGGTTATGCGTGTCGCAGTGGTGCATCTCCAGGCGCGGTCGTAGCGTCGACACTGGAGCCAAGCTGTGGAGGGGATCCGACATGCAGAGACACAAGCTGAGGACAGCGGTCACGCTCTGTGCCGCCGCAGCGCTTGCAGCGGTGGCACCGGCATCCACCTCCGCAGGGGCATCGTCACCGACGCCGGAGCCCGATCCGGTCCTGGTCGACTGTTTCTTCGACCCACAAGTCCGCCCCGACGACTTCATCCTCGCCTGCGGGGACGGCAACAACCGGCTCGTCGACCTCCGATGGTCGTCTTGGGGACCGGCGGTCGCCGAGGCCCGCGGCGTCGACCTCGTGAACGACTGCCGGCCCTATTGCGCCGTGGGCAAGTTCCACGCCTACCCGGTCACCGTGAAGCTCGACCGGCCTGAGCCCTGGGAGAAGGATCCGGACCAGGACCACTACACCCGGATGCGCCTCGTCTACACCGACGACAAGCCTGCGCAGGCGGACAAGGAAGAGACGTTCAAACTCTGGGACTGACGCGTCACCACTGACGCACCACAAGGTCGGGCGGTCAGGGTGAGCCCGGCGCCACGGCGGTCAGGGTGAGCCCGGCGCCACGCCCGCGCCTGCGCGCTGCGCGGCGGCGGCACGGTGGCGGAAGATGTGCCGGTACGCCTGCGGCGAGATGGTGGTGAGGCGCCCGAAGTGGTGCCGCAGGTTGGCGGCGGTGCCGAAGCCGGTGCGCCGGGCGATGTTCTCCACGGGGTCGTCCGTGGTCTCCAGGAGTTCCTGGGCCAGCCGCACCCGCTCCTGGAGGATCCACTGCAGCGGGGTGGTGCCGAGCGCCTCGCGGAAGCGGCGGGCGAAGGTGCGTTCGCTGAGATGGGCGGCGCGCGCGAGTGCGGTGACCGTCAGCGGCTCGTGCAGGTGCTCGCGTGCCCACTCCAGGACGGGGGCGAGGCTGTCGTTCTTCCGTTCCCGGGCCGGTGGCTTGGCGTACTGGGTCTGTCCTCCCTCGCGGTGCGGTGGCACGACCATGCGGCGGGCGACCTCGTTGGCGACCGCGGATCCGTGGTCGAGCCGGACCAGATGGAGGCAGAGGTCGATGACGGCACCGGTGCCGGCCGAGGTGTAGACGGTGCCGTCCTCGATGTAGAGCGCTGTCGGGTCGTACTGGACGTCGGGGAAGCGGTGGCCGAAGTCGACGGCGTTCATCCAGTGGGTGGTCGCCCGTCGGCCCGTGAGCAGCCCGGCGGCGGCGAGCACGTAGGCGCCGCTGCACAGGGACACGACGCGCCGGCCCCGCTGGTGCGCTGCGCGTACGGCATCGACCAGAGGCTCCGGTGGGTTGGTCTGGACGCGGCGGGAGCAGGCGGCCACGACGACGGTGTCGGCCTCGACGAGGTCGTCGAGGCCGTACGGCGTTTCCAGGCTCAGCCCGGCCGTGGTGCGCAGCGGGCCCGGTTCGGCGGCGCACAGCCGCA
Source organism: Streptomyces himalayensis subsp. himalayensis (assembly GCF_013778455.1). GTDB lineage: Bacteria > Actinomycetota > Actinomycetes > Streptomycetales > Streptomycetaceae > Streptomyces > Streptomyces himalayensis. The sequence continues at coordinate 25,176 of NZ_JACEHE010000035.1, forward strand.
GGTCGTACCACGGGTCGGTGATGTCGCTCCGGTCGACGCCGAAGACCTCGCAGGGCACGGCGAGTTCGAAGGTGGGGGCGGCGTCGGTCACCGCCACGGCCACGACATGCTGGTCTGCGCTCATGGCAGGAATTTAGCGCACACCGGCGTTTCTGCCGATGGCCGGTGAGGTGCGGCGCCCGCGAGGCTGATCGGCATGCAGAACGAAACGATCAGTCCCCCGCGGGGACGGCTCACCGCGGTCCAGGGCACCGCGCTCTACGTCGGCGCGGTACTCGGCACCGGTGTCATCGCGCTGCCCGCGCTCGCCGCCGAGGTCGCCGGGCCGGCCTCGCTGCTGGCCTGGCTCGGCCTCGTGGTCCTGTCCGCACCGCTCGCCGCGGCCTTCGCCGCCCTGGGCGCGCGCCACCCGGACGCGGGAGGAGTGTCGACGTACGCCCGGCTGGCGTTCGGCGAGCGGACCGCCGCCGTGGTCGGCTGGTGCTTCTACCTGGCGATACCTCCGGGCGCGACGGCCGCGGCCCTCTTCGGCGGGTCGTATGTCGCCGCGGCCGTCGGCGGTGGGACGGTGACCACGGCGGTGACGGGCGGCGCGCTGATGGCCACCGTCACCGTGATCAACATGGCGGGACTGCGGATGACCGGCCGCCTGCAGTCCGTGCTCTTCGGACTGCTCGTCACCCTGCTGACAGCCGCCGTCGTGCTGTCACTGCCGCACGCGAAGGCGGAGAACCTCGAGCCGTTCGCGCCGCACGGCTGGACGGCCGTCGGGCCCGCTGCGGTCCTTCTGGTGTTCAGCTTCGCCGGATGGGAGGCGATCACGCATATGGCCGGGGAATTCCGCGATCCGGCCCGCGATCTGCCGCGCGCCACGGCCTTCGCGGTCGTGATCGTGGGCGTGCTGTATCTGGCCGTGGCGTTCGCCGTGATCGCGGTGCTGGGCGGCGGCGCGGCCCGGTCCGACGCGCCGCTCGGGGATCTGATGGCCCGCGGCCTGGGCGGCGGCGCCCGTCCGCTCGCCGCGCTGGCCGCCGTGCTGCTCACCCTCGGCACCATGAACGCCTACTACGCCAGTGCGGCCAAGCTCGGCGCGGCCCTCGGCCGGGACGGCGTGCTCCCCCGCTGGTTCGCGCACGGCAGCCTGGCGGGCGAGACGCCCCGCCGCAGCCTCGGCTTCATCTCCGCGCTTGCGATGCTTGCCCTGCTCGCGGTGACGGTGACCGGTGTGGGCGCGCGGCCGGTGGTGCTGCTGTCGACGGGTTCCTTCGTCGCGGTGTACGCGATCGGCGTGGCCGCCGCGATCCGCCTGCTGCCACGACGCAGCGCCGGGCGCGCGGCGGCCTGGGCCGCGCTCGCCGCCGTGGCTCTGCTGCTGGCCCTGTCGGGCGTGTACCTGATCTGGCCTCTGCTGGTGACGGGCGCCGCCCTGCTGTCCCTACGTCTCCACCGCAACCGGCGACGCCCGGCCGCCCTTCCCGACACCGGCGCCGATCGCGTACAGGTGGCCGAGCCCTGCTCGACAACAGCAGGTGGAGCTGTGAGAGGGGCGGCCCGGCCCGTACCTGGCGGGGCGGGCAAGGGTCCGCAGGCATGACGCAGCCCCCGGGGTGCTGTGCCTGGGGGTCAGCGCGGACTCGCGGCGGCCGCAAAGGGCACCTGCGCGGCAGGCTGGGCGTCGCCGCTGCGACTCGGGTGGGACCACAGGCCCTGCGCCGCGAGCTTCGGCAGGACGCCCTCGCCGAACCAGTACGCCTCCTCGAGGTGCGGGTAGCCGGACAGCACGAACTCGTCGATGCCGAGCCGGTGGTATTCGGCGATCCGCTCGGCGACCTCGGTGTGGCTGCCGACGAGTGCTGTGCCCGCGCCACCGCGGACTAGGCCGATACCGGCCCACAGGTTGGGGTAGATCTCGAGGCCGTCCCGGCTGCCGCCGTGCAGCGCGAGCATGCGCCGCTGGCCCTCGGACTCACTGCGGGCGAGGCCGCTCTGGACGTTCCGTACGGTCTCGGGGTCGAAGGCGTCAAGGAGCCGCTGCGCCTCGGCCCAGGCCTGCTCGGTGGTGTCGCGGGTGATGACGTGGAGGCGGATGCCGAAGCGGATGGTGCGGCCCTCCTTCTCCGCCAGCGCCCGGATCCAGGCGATCTTCTCGGCGACGGCGGCGGGCGGCTCGCCCCAGGTGAGGTAGACGTCCACGTAGCGGGCCGCGACCTCGCCCGCGATGGGCGAGGAGCCGCCGAAGTAGATCTCCGGCAGCGGGTCGGGCACCCGGGCCAGCCTCGCGTCCTCGACCTTCAGGTGCTTGCCCGCGAAGTCCACGGTCTCGCCGGTCCACAGCGCCCTGACGATCGCCAGGAACTCGTCCGTACGCTCATAGCGGGCGTTCTTGTCGAGGAAGTCTCCGTAGGCGCGCTGCTCGTGGCTCTCGCCGCCGGTGACCACGTTGAGCAGCAGCCGCCCGCCGGTCTGCCGCTGGTAGGTGGATGCCATCTGAGCGGCGAGGGTGGGCGAGACGAAGCCGGGCCGGAAGGCGACCAGGAACTTCAGCCGTTCCGTCTGCTGGCTGACCATGGCGGTGGTGAGCCAGGCGTCCTCGCACCAGGCACCGGTCGGCGTCAGCGCGCCCGTAAAACCCAGGTCCTCGGCGGCGCGGGCGATCTGGGTGAGGTAGCCGACGGTCGGCGGCCGGTCGCCGCCGGCCGCGGTGACCGGGGTGCCGTGGCCGCCGCCGACGACATGGCGGCTGTCGCCGTTGGTGGGCAGGAACCAGTGGAAGGTGAGGCTCACCGGAGTACGCCTTTCGCTCGCGGAAGATGTGGGGGTGTCAGAGAAGGCCGTGACGTGGCGGCCTCGTCCCGTTGAGGACGTAGCGGCCGACGTGCTGGACCTTCCAGCGGGTCGGGTCGTGCAGGGTGTGGGTGCGGGCGTCCCGCCAGTGGCGGTGCAGATCCAGCGCGTTGAGCGCGGACCGGGTGCCGGAGACCTCGAAGAGAGCGCTCCCGACATCGACGGCCGCGTGCGCCGCCGTCACCTTCGCCGCCGCCACCGCGATCGACGCCTCGGCCGCCGTGTCGTCGGTGAGGTCGGCACGGGCCGCGTCCACGGACCGCGCGGCCGCGGACAGCAGCGCCTCGGCGGCCCGTACCTGGATCGCCAGCTCACCGAACCGTTGGATCAGCAGGGGATCCTCGGCGGCCGTCTCGAAACCGCTCTCAAACCAGGGGCGGCTCTTCGTACGGACGAACTCCACGGCCTCGGCCAGCGCACCGGAAGCGATCCCGGCGTCGATGGCCGCGTGCAGCAACTGGGCGATCGCGCCATGGAGTTGAGGCCCCTGGAAGGTGAGGTGGTGCGGCACGATCCGGTCGGCGGGGACGTGCACCGCGTCCAGGCGGACGGTGCCACTGGCCGTGGTGCGCTGTCCCATGCCGTCCCAGTCGTCCACCACCGTCACACCGGGCGCGTTGCGCGGCACGTAGGCGACGTGAAGGTTGTCGTCCTCCGCGCGGGCCAGCACGGGGATCCAGTCGGCGAACAGGGCTCCGGTGGAGTAGTGCTTGACGCCCGTCAGCACGTACGAGCCGTCGCCGTCGGCCCCTCGCCCCGACACCAGACGGCTGCGGATGTCCTGAACGTGCTTGGTGCCGGCCTCGGACTGCGCATTGCCGAAGCGTTTCCCCGACAGCACCTCCCCGAAGAAGAACTCCTGCTGCTGCCTGGTGCCCTGACGGCGCAGCACGTTGACGTAGACGAAGTGGCTCTGCGGGATCTGGGCGATGCTCGCGTCGGCGGCGGCCAGCAGCCTGAAGATCTCGGCCAGCGTCTCCTGGCGTACGTCCGCGCCGCCGAACATGGCGGGCACCGTCACAGCGAGCAGTCCGGATGCGGACAACCGGTCGAGTTCCGCGCGCGGCAGCCGGCGCTGCGCGTCGCGTTCGGCGGCGTCCTTGCGGAACTGCGCGGCCAGATCGGCGGCGACGGCGAGAGCTTCGTCGTCGTCGCCGATCACGGCTGCGGTCGGGCGCGCGGTGGCCGTCCCATTGGTGGGCTCGGCGCTCATCCGGCGGCCGCCAGCAGGGACGTACGCGACGGGCGGCCGCCGAGGACGACGGAGAAGCGGTCCACGACCTGCTCCAGGGCCTCGGCCGAGCCCGGGGCGATGGTCAGGGAGCCGTCGTCGCCGACCGTGATGTCCTTGTCGAGCGTGAACCAGCCCTGGACGATATGCCCGGCGCCCATGGAGTTGAGCACGGGCCGCAGCGCGTAGTCGATAGCCAGGACGTGGGCCGTCGTACCACCGGTGGCCAGCGGCAGGACGGTCTTGCCCTCCAGGGCGTACTGCGGGAGCAGGTCCAGCAGGGACTTCAGCAGGCCGGAGTAGGCGGCCTTGTAGACGGGGGTACCGACCACGACTCCGTCGGCCTGGGCGAAGAGAGCGGTGGTCTCGACGATCGCGGGGTGCTTGAAGTCGGCGCCGAGCAGCGCCTCTGCGGGCAGCGTGCGGACGTCCAGCGGGATCACCTCATGTCCCTGGGCTGTGAGCCGGGCATCCAGGTGGCGCAGCAGACGGGCTGTGCGGGAGGTTGCGGAGGGGCTGCCGGAGACGGAGAGGATGGTGGCCATGAGGGTTTCCTTCGGGTTGAGGCGTGTATGCCGACGCTGTGTGTGACCAGCCGTCAGGTAGTCACCGGCACGGACTCGCGGGCCGTATCGGACTCGGTGGCCGTATCGGACTCGGGCAGCTCGGCCTCCAGTTCGCGAACGAGAGGCAGTACGCGCTTGCCGAAGTACTCGACCTCCTCCAGGTAGTGCAGGAAGCCGAGGAGGAAGAGGTCGACACCGAGCCGCTTGTAGGCGACGATCCGCTCGGCGATCTGCTCCGGGGTGCCGATCAGGCCCGTACGGAAGCCGTCGTTGTACTGGACGAGGTCTTCGAAGCTGGAGTCCTGCCACATGCCCTTGCCGTCGGAGGTGGACCGGCCGGCCTGCTTGACGGCTGCTCCGAAGCCGTGGACGGCCTCGGTGTCGGCCTTGGCAACGATCTCGCGGAGCGTCTCGCGGGCCTCGGCCTCGGTGTCGCGGGCGATGAGGAAGCCGTTGAGGCCGAACTTCGGTGCCGGGCGACCCGCTTGGGCCGCCGAGGCTCGGACGTCGTTGATCTGCTCGGTGACGCCGTCGAAGTCCTTGCCGTTGCTGAAGTACCAGTCGGAGACCCGGCCGGCCATGGCGCGTGCGGCGGTGGAGTTGCCGCCCTGGAAGATCTCCGGGTGGGCGCGTCCCGGCACCTCGACGGGCTTGGGCTTCAGGGAGAAGTCGCGGATGCGGTAGAAGTCCCCGGCCAGTTCCGCGTGGTCCTCGGTCCAGATGGCGCGCAGTGCGCGGATGAATTCCTCGGAGCGCCGGTACCGCTCGTCGTGCTCCAGCCAGGGCTCACCGAGGGCGGTGAACTCCCCCTTGAACCAGCCGCTGACGACGTTGACGGCGAACCGGCCGCCGGACAGCTGGTCTGCGGTGGCACCCAGCTTGGCCAGCACGCCGGGGTGCCACAGGCCGGGATGTACGGCGGCGATGACCTTCAGGCGTTGCGTTGCCAGCAGCAGGGCGAGGCTGAAGCTGGTGGACTCGTGCTGGTACTCGGCGCCGTAGCTGGCCATGTAGCGGACCTGGCTGAGAGCGTAGTCGAAGCCGTTGTTCTCGGCGAGCACGGCCAGTTCGCGGTTGTATTCGTAGCCCCAGTCGGTGCGCTGCTCGATCTTGCTGGTGACCAGGCCACCGCTGACGTTCGGCACCCAGTAGGCGAAGCGGACGGGACCGGCGCCGGGCCCTGCGGGCTCTGCGGGCGGTATGGACGGTGCGGGCATCGAAGAACTCCCGGTACGTGAAGGCGGTGCGGGCAGGCCGAATCAGCCTGCGCGGCCGTGCGAAGTGATCTGAGTTTCCGTACGCCGACGAAGCGACTTGGTCGATGCAGTCAATCGACGTCGATGGACCGCGAGCGATGCAGATGCGTTGCGCTACGGCAGCGAGCGGGGGAATCGAAGATTCACGGCGCGGAAATCAACCGCGACCGAATTCATGAAGGCGGACGGCACTGCGGCCCGTGCGATCGATCGACGGCTTGACAGGCGTCCGGCAAATGCAGCGAGTTGGAGGGTTTCCCTCAGGTCCGCTCAGGCCCGACAGCAACAGAAGGCACTGGAAACACGCGCAAGGTCGACGTGCCGTCGCCGCGTGAGGTCCTGTCGCTTCATGTCACCGATCCAACCAGTGGGAAGTCCAGCCGGTCAAGAAGGCCCTGATGTGATTCCACATCCCGGACACGGGTGCTGTGCTGCGGAAATACCGTGCACCCGTAGGCGAGATTACCGGCCATGCCTGCCGGGCGACGAGTCGGTATTCACGAGGTCGTGATAGGGATGCCCTTGAACTCGGCCGTCGCCCGACCCCCTTGGGGCGGCCTGGCAACCATGGTTGCCTGCCACTCCGAGAAGAAACAGGCAGTGGCGACCTACGAGAACGATCCCCGTTCGACCTGGACGAGGGCATGCGCCACCAGGTCTTCCTCACCGACACGGCACCCGGCCCGAGCGTCGGGCTCAAACCATGCCCGTCCCGCGACCGGCAACCGACACTTCGCCTTCGTCGTGGGCATTGTGCTGGTTCGCCGGCCCCGAGCAACGGTCATGAAGTGGCACCGGTGTAGCGACGCAAACCTGCGCTCCACGCAGTGACCGCCAGGAGCGCGGCGAAGCCGGCCGCCGCCACACCTCCGACCATCACTTCCCATCGAGGTCCGCGCAGCAGCGTGGCTGACGGGACCGAAGCGATCAAGGCCATGGGGAACACGTAGGTCAGCAACAGCCGAAGCGGGCGCGAGAAGATATCCGTCGGGTAGCGGCCGAGCTGCCAGGCAGAGTGGTAGAAGACATCGAGCTGCAACTTGGATGCCCAGAAGGCGAGGCAGGCCAGCAGCACGCTGAGCGCCCAGGTGACCACCAGTGCGGCCGCCACGAGCAGCAGCCAGCCAAGCAGTCCGGCGACGCTTGGCGGTCGCTCGGCCGACACGATCCCCCAGCCGAGTACCCCCAGACCCGGCACGAGCTGGATCAGTGCGAGGGGTGAGGACAGCGACAGGCTTGCCAGGAAGAGACTCGATGCCGGCTGCAACAGGTAGCCGTCGAGCTTGCCGTTGCGGACGCCGGTCTCGGGGAACCACGACAGGTTGGGATCGATGAATGTGCCCCTCAGCGCGGTGATCAACTGGTACGTGCCGATCAGAACGAGGGACTCGGCCTTCGACCAGCCTGCCAACGTGTCGGCCTGGGTGAAGACGAGCAGTACCGCGGCGACCGCCGTACCGAGACCCGCGAACGCCAGCAGCACATCGAAGACCAGGTTGATCCGGAAGGCGACGCTTCGGCGCAGCGACATCGAGAAGCTCGCACCGAGCAGGCGCAGCAGCTTCATGATCCCACCGCCGTGTAGCGCCGTACTCCTGCTCGCCAGACAGCCCAGACGGCGACCACGAACACCACCACCCAGAAGAGTTGATATCCCCATGCGGCGGCGATCGACCCGTCGTACGGATCACCGGCCGCGATCTCTGCCGGAAGACCGTTCATGCCCCAGAACGGCGACGCCCCCGCCAGACCTCGCCAGGGGTCCGGCAGCAGGCCGATCGGGGCCGCCGTGCCGCCCAACAGGAAGATCAGCTGGCTGCCGAAGCCGACGACGGCGTGCACGCGATCGGTCCAGAACGCGGCCATCGACAGCAGGAACGTCCAGAGGAAGACCAGCACGGCGGCCAGCGCGACGGAAGGAAGGCTCAGCAGAACCGGCCACCACCCGAAGCCGGCGCTGAGCGAGAATCCGGCCAGCAGGACCACGGGCGCGCCAAGGGCGGTCAGCCAAGCACGGATCGCCAGGTTCGTGCCGAGTACGCCGATCACCACCGGCTGCGGTCGCAGCAGTTCGTGGCTGATCGTTCCGTCGTAGATCCGTTCCGAGAAGGTGTGCTGCTCGAACGACTCGGTCATCAACGTCACCAGGATGATGGCGACGTAGTAGCGCCCGATCGCCGGATCATCCGGGTAGACCGCCGACCAGACGAAGAGCCCGTTCAACGGCGCGACGACGGCCTGGACGACGAGGGTCAGCAGGAACCACCACGAGCCGGACCATTCCAGCACCTCCTGTCGGAGACGGAACCCGAGCAACTGCACGGTCCTCGCGACGATCACCGCAGGCCCTCCCGGTACGCCCGGTCGATGACCTTCTCCAGCGGTGGCTCCTCGACGGCCAGATCCAGGACCTCGAGTGCCGTCAGCAACTGTGATGTCGTCCGGGCCACCTCGTCCCTCGGCACCCGGAGGACCCACAGTCCGTCCGAGGATTCCACCACCTCACCGAGCTCGTGGACGACGGCGTCACCATCACCACGCGCCGCGATGCGGATCAGCTTGTACGGCGACAGCCGCGCGGACAGTTCTGCAAGCGGCCCGTCGTACTCGACCCGCCCATGGTCGATCAGGATCAGCCGCGGGCACAGTGACGCGACATCGGCCATGTAGTGACTGGTCAACAGCACCGTGGCGCCGGTTTGTGCCACGTAGTCGGAGACGAACTCGCGCATCAGGGTGGCGGCGGTGACGTCAAGCCCTATGGTCGGCTCATCGAGGAAGAGCACCTCTGGCTGGTAGATCAGCGCCATCGCCAGCCCGACCCGCATCCGCTCGCCCAGGCTCAGGGCGCGCAGTTGCCTGTCCAGCAACGGCCCGAGTCGCAACAACTCTTCCAGTGTGGTCAGCGCCCGACCGAAGGCCGCGCGCGGGACGTCATACAAGAGTCGCTGGTACTCGAGGGAGTCCATCACGGTCAGCTCCTGCGAGCCGCCGACCGGTTGGCTGCCGCGAACGAAAGCGATGCGTTTGAGGAAGCCGGAACGGCGCTGCCACGGGACATTCGCCAGGACGCGAACCCGGCCGCTGCTCGGGTGCAGTATCCCGGACAGGATCTTCATCGTGGTGGTCTTGCCTGCGCCGTTCGGACCGATGAACCCCACCACCTCGCCCGGCTCGATCCTGAACGACACCTCGTCCAGCGCCTGCACCGCTCGATACTCGCGTCGTACCAGCGAACCCAATGCCGCGCGCAGCCCGCCGTCGCGGACCGGCACGCGGTAGGACATTGTCAGCTCGTCCACCTCGACACCAATCATGAGCCCGACCGTAGGAAGAAAAGACGCCATCTGGTGGCTTATTTTCCTGACATAGTCGGAGCATGCGTGCCGAACGGCTCCTCAGGCTGCTACTGCACCTGCAGACCCGCGGTCAGTCGACCGTGGACCAACTCGCGCAGCACCTGCAGGTCTCGCCGCGAACAGTCCAGCGCGACCTCGATGCCCTCAGCCTGGCCGGCGTACCGGTCTACTCGGTGCGCGGCCGAGGCGGCGGCTGGGCCCTGCTACCCGACTACCGGACCCGGCTCACAGGGCTCACGCCGTCCGAGGCGATGTCGGTGTTCATCGGAGCGACCGCGCACGTGCTCGCCGATCTGGGCATCGACGCGTCGAACGACCAGGCCATGACGAAGCTGATGACCGTGCTGCCCGAGGGCGTACGGCGTGACGCCGAGTTCGCGCGTCAACGACTCCTGATCGATCACGCCGGCTGGGACGACCGCCGCGAGGCAAACCCCGCTGGCTCGACCTCTGCCGGCAGGCGATCTGGGAGGAACGGCGGATCACGATCACCTACCGGGATCCGGCCGAACCGTTCGCCGTCGCGCCGCTCGGCCTGGTCGCCAAGGCCCGCACCTGGTACCTGGCCGCGGCCCGCCCGGACGGAGAGTTGCGCACCTATCGGTTGAGCCGGATCAGCTCGGCATCCTTGACCGGCGACGGGTTCAGCCGGCCGACGGACTTCGACCTGACCCGCTACTGGGCCGAGTCCCAACGGAGCTTCCGGGCGAGCAGGCCGTCGTACCCGATCGTCCTCCGCGTGCGCGACCACGCCCTACGGCGCTTCAAACCGACAGCCCCGATGGTCCCCGCCGACGACGACGGCTGGTGGATCGTGCACACAGATCTCGAGAACGCCCACGAGGCCTGCGCCGCCGTACTGGCCCAAGCCGGGGACGCCGTGGTCCTCGCCCCTCCGGAACTGGCGACCATGGTCCGCAGCGCCGCTCACGCGATCGCAGAATCACACCCGTGACCACACCGTGCTCAAGGCCGGCCGTGGTTACGGTCGCTGTTGAACGCCGCGTCCAGCCCTCCCGAGTGGACCCGAGGACGCCCGCCTCAGCGCCGACCGACGAGCCGCCAACTCTGCGATTTCCGGAATCCGTACCACGATCCGAGAATTCACCGAGCGGCATTGCCTTTACCTCACGGTAACTCGTATTGTCGGGGCCATGGCAGCACGAGACACTCTCGTCGGCCGCCGCCACGTCAATTTCGGTCGACTGGCCAGCGGTCTCTGTACAGCCGACTCGGCGTGACAGCCTCGGCCGACTGCCGTCCGACCAAGCGGTAATCCGGCACCTGAACGCCATATCGCCACCGGATCGTCCGGTGCTTCCTCATGCCCTCACCTGCGTCGTCTGCAGGCCTGTTGAGCAGGCCGGCACAGGCGTCGGCAAGCAGCTGCCGCTCCGGGGGAAGCGCGGCGGGGGCGCCCAGGAGACCGGCACACCGGATCCGGATTCTTCTCGAGTATTTCCGTCGATGCTCCGTATTCGCATGCGCAGACACCGTTCGTATTCGCATGCGCAGGCACCGTTCGTATTCGCATACGCAGGCATAGTTACGCGTTTCCGATACAGGCCTGCGCCGAATTTCGGAGTATTTCCATTCACGGCACCCCTGTGTCCACTTCGCGATACGCAGGGCGCCAAAACAGGAGTGAAATCGATGAGTCATTCGAGCCAACCGCAGGTCGGGCGGCGTAATTTCCTCGCGGGTGCCGCCGCGGTGGCCGCCTCCGCGGCCGTCCCCGGTGTCGCCGGGCTCGCGGCCGCCAATACGGCGGCAGCAGCCAGCCGTCCGAACATCCTGCTCATCGTCACCGACGATCAGCCGAAGAACACCGAATGGGCCCTGCAGAAGACCACCGCATGGCTGGCCGATCAGGGCGTGAAGTTCACCAACGGCCACGTCACCACACCGCTGTGCGCGCCCTCACGGTCGTCCGTCTTCTCGGGCCGCTACGCCCACAACCACGGTGTCCGCAACAACCAGGCCTCGTACAGCCTGGACCAGAGCACCACCGTTCAGCGCTACCTGAAGCAGGCGGGCTACCGCACCGGCCTGTTCGGCAAGTACCTCAACTCCTGGACGCTGTCCCAGAACCCGCCGCACTTCGAGGAGTTCGCGCTGCTGCAGCCGGGCTACGTCGACGCCCAGTGGAACGTCAACGGCACCGTTCAGACGATCAACGGCTACACCACCAACATCATCAAGAACCGGACCCTGAACTTCATCGACAAGGCCGCCACTGATTCCCGTCCCTGGTTCGCGTACGTCACGCCGTACGCCTCGCACGGCCCCCGTACGCCGGAGGCCAAGTACGCGGGCACGGCCGTGCCGGACTGGAACGGACGGCCCTCCGTGCCCGAGAACAACCGGGACGACAAGCCGGCGTACATCAGGAACGCGACCGGGACGCTGGCAGACGGCAAGACGATCCGCGCGGAGCAGTTGCGGACCCTGCTGTCGGTCGACGACGCGGTGCAGGCGTTCAAGGACAAGCTCCAGGCGCTCGGCCAGCTGGACAACACTCTCGTCATCTACATCGGTGACAACGGCTTCAGCTGGGCCGATCATGGCTGGACCAAGAAGTCGGTGCCCTACCGCCCGGCCCACGAGGTGCCGTTCTACCTGTCCTGGCCGGCCGGCGGCCTGGGCGCCGGGACCACCGACAACCGCATCGTCGCCAACATCGACATCGCCCCCACCATCCTCGACGCGGCCGGAATCACCCCGACCCACTCGGTGGACGGCAAGTCGCTGTTGTCCGGCTTCAACCGCGACCACCTGCTGGTGGAGTGGTGGGAGCAGGGCACCAACGCGGGCGGTCCGCCCACCTGGGCCTCATACGTCGCCAAGGACAAGCAGTACACCGAGTACTACGACCTCACCACCGACACCAACGGCAAGGTGACCGGCACCGGGCAGGTCAAGTTCCGGGAGTACTACGACCTCGCGGGCGACCCGTACCAGCTCACCAACAAACTGTACCAGGCGACGCCGAGCGACGAGCAGAACCTGGGCATCCCCGCGCTGGCCGCCCAGCTCGCGGCCGACCGCACCAGCTAGTCACCGGCTAGTCACCAGCTGGTCGACACACCGTCCGCCGCCCGCCCGGGCAACCGGGCGGGCGGCCCGATCCCTCAGGGAACGCCATGCCCTCCTGCTGCACCCCCGGCCACGGCCACGACCTGGTCGCTCTCACGATCACCCGGCCCCCTGCCCACGTCCGGAGTCCGGCAGCGCTCAGGGCCGAGAAGCAGCTCCTCAGTCTCTCCGGCGGCCGCTTCCTCATGGGCACCGACGTCCCGGACGGTTTTCCGGCGGACGGCGAGGGTCCGGTCCGGGAGGTGACTGTCGGGGCCTTCCGTATCGCGCCGACGACCGTGACGAACGCCCAGTTCGCCTCCTTCGTGAAGGACACGGGCTACGTCACGGAGGCGGAGGAATTCGGCTTCTCGTATGTCGTCGACGCCTTCCTCCCCGACCACGTGGCGAGGGCGTCGCAGGCCGTACCAGGAACTCCCTGGTGGCGAGCGGTGTCCGGCGCGAGCTGGCGCCGGCCGACAGGCCCCGGCTCGTCGTTCGCGGACCGGCAGAACCATCCCGTGGTCCATGTCTCCTGGAACGACGCACAGGCCTACTGCGTCTGGTCCGGGACCCGGCTGCCGACAGAGGCCGAGTGGGAGTACGCGGCCCGCGGCGGACTCGAGCAGGCCCGCTACCCCTGGGGTAACCAACTGGCCCCCGGTGGACGGGACATGTGCAACATCTGGCAGGGCGAATTCCCTGTCCGCAACACCGGGCCGCACGCCCGGACGGGCACGGCACCGGCCAAGTCGTACCGGCCCAACGGCTACGGCCTGTACAACACGGTGGGCAACGTCTGGGAATGGTGCGCCGACTGGTTCAGCCCCGACTTCCACCGGACCGGACCGCGCCAGGATCCGGTCGGCCCGGACACCGGCACCGCCCGCGTCATGCGCGGCGGCTCCCACATGTGCCACGACTCCTACTGCAACCGCTACCGCGTCGCCGCCCGCAGCTCCAACACGCCCGACAGCTCGACCGGCAACATCGGGTTCCGTGTGGCAGCGGACGCGGGGGACGGCCGCTGAAGCCCGTCGCCCGCGCCGACACCGCTCACCGCCGTCGCCACTCCTCCGCGAGCAGCTCGTACGACCGCACCCGGTCGGCGTGGTCGTGCGTGATGGTGGTGACGAGCAGCTCGTCGGCGCCGGTGGCTTCCTGGAGGCGTTCGAGGTGGTCGGCGACGCGCGCAGGAGACCCGACGAACTGGGTGTCGATGCGGTCCTGGACGAGGGCCCTGTCCTTGTCGGTCCAGGCGTGGGCGCGGGCCTCCTCCGGCGTGGGGAACTCGATGGCGCCCTCGGCGGTGCGGATGCTGCGGACCCAGGGACCGTAGCCGGCGGCGAGTTCGCGGGCGGTCTCGTCGTCCTCGGCGACGACGACGTCGGCGGAGACACTGACGTACGGCTTGTCGAGGACGTCGGACGGCTGGAACGCGGCGCGGTAGCCCTCCACCGCCTCCAGCACCGTGGCCGGACTGACGTGGTAGTTCGCGGCGAACCGCAGGCCGTTGCGGCCCGCGACCTGCGCGCTCTCACCGCCGCTGCTGCCCAGGATCCACACTTCGACGTCGGCGCCCTCACCCGGCACCGCGCGCGCCTCGATGCCGTCGGGCGACCGGTAGGTGCCCGCCAGCAGCGCGAGAATGTCGTCGATCTGCTCGCCGTACTCCTGCGACTCGGCGCCCGGCAGCTGGAGCAGCTTGCGCTGGAGGGCGAGCCGGGGTGAGCCGAGCAGGTGCTCGAATGAGAACTTCGGCGGGATCCTCAGCCCGTTGGGGGCGCGCCCGTCGACGACCGGTGTCGTGGTCGTCAGCGGGGTGGCCGACTGCCCGGGCGGACGGCCGCCTGAGCGGCCGAGGCCCAGGTCGAGGCGCCCGGGATGCAGCGCGTCGATCAGGCCGAACTCCTCGACGGTGGACAAGGCGGTGCGGTGACCGAGCTGCACGGCACCCGAGCCGAGCCGGATCGTCGACGTCGCGGAGGCGGTCAGGGCCAGGAGGACGGCGGGCGAGGTGCCGGCCACGCCCGGGTTGAGGTGGTGTTCGGCGAACCAGTAGCGGGCGTATCCGAACCGCTCTGTCTGCTGGGCCAGATCGATGGAGTTGCGCAGCGCCTCGGTGGCGGTGGAGCCGGACGATATCGGGACGAGATCGAGGACCCCGAGGGGGATGCTGGACACGGGCGGGGTTCTCCTCAGTGGGCGGTTGGGAGGAAGACGGGCTCCAAGGCCGGTTGCGGCTCGGCGAACACCGGGCCCCAGGCGAACGGCGGGTCGGGGATCTCGCGCCGGAGCACGGGCGCGACGTCGGATTGGAAGAGCTCCAGCGAGGCCCGGTGCTGGGCATCGGTCAGACCGCCGGCGTCCGCGTGCAGGTGCAGCACCGTGTGCCCGAACAGCTCGTGGTAGCGGTGCACCTTTTCGATCACTTGCTGAGGGCTGCCGATCAGCGCGGAGCTGCGCTCCACGAAGTCCTCCAGGGTCGGGAACACCGGCTCGACGCCGAGCCGCTTCTGGAAGGCGAGATAGCCCTCGAACACCGGCTGGTACGCGGCGATCGCCTCCTGCGAGGTACGGGCCACATGGAGTCCCGCCGTGCCTGCCCCCACCGCGATGCCGGCCGGGTCGTGGCCGTAGTGCTCCCACCGCTCCCGGTAGTAGCGGATCAGTTCGGCGTACGGCTCGATGGGGTTGGTGACGTTCGCCGAGAAGAGCGGGTCGCCGTAGCGGGCGGCCAGGTCGACGGACTCCCGGCTCGTCGCGCTGCCGTGCCACACCCGGATGGGCTGCTGGAACGGCCTCGGCCACACCTCGGCATCGGCCAGCTCGGGGCGGAAGCGCGGCGAGGCCGTCACCTTGTCCTCGCGCCAGATGCGGCGGAACAGCTCATAGCTCTCGGCGTTGCGGTCCCACTGGTCCTCGGGCGTGACATGGAACAGCTCGCGCTGGGCTTCACCGTTGCCCTTGCCGATGATCAACTCGAGCCGCCCGCCGGACAGATGGTCCAGGGTCGCGTAGTCCTCGTACGCGCGCACCGGGTCGAGCAGGCTGAGCGTGGTGACGGCGGTGAACAGGCGTATGCGGGAGGTGAGCGCGGCGATGTGGCTGAGCACGACCGGCGGCGAGGAGGAGATGAACGGCCGCTCGTGCCGCTCCCCCACGCCGAAGCCGTCGAAGCCCAGCTCCTCGGCCAGCAGGGCGTTGTCGACCACCTCGCGGAAGCGCTCGTTGGTCGGCTTCTGGACGCCGGTCACCGGGTGCGGGGCGTGGATGATGAGGGTGATCGCGAGGAACTTCATGACGCCGCCCGCTCCCGCGGCGCGTCGGCGTCGGGGTGGGCCAGGCCGAGGTGGTCGCGCAGGGTCGTGCCCTCGTACTCCGTGCGGAACACGCCGCGCTCCTGCAGCAGCGGGACGACCTTGTCGGCGAAGACGTCGAGGCCGCCGGGGGTGATGTGCGGGACGAGGATGAAGCCGTCGCTGGCGTCAGCCTGCACGAAGTCGTTGATCGTCTTGGCGACGGTGGCAGGGGAGCCCACGAACGCCTGGCGGTTGCCGGTCTCGATGACCAGGTCGCGGATCGACCACTTGTTGGCGGCCGCGAGCTCCCGCCATTCGCGGGCGATGGCCAGCGGGTCGCGGTACATCCGCACCTGGGCGCGGCCGCGGGCGATGGTGTGCTCGCCGAGGTCCGGGTCGATGTCGGGGAGCGGGCCGTCCGGGTCGTACGCGGACAGGTCGCGGTTCCAGACGAACTCCAGGTGCTTGATCGCGGTGGCGCCACTGACCTGCTGGCGGCGTACCTCGCGGGCCAGCTCCTCCGCCTCCGTGTCCGTGTCACCGAGGACGAAGGTCGCGGCGGGCAGGATCAGCAGCTGGTCGTGGGTGCGGCCGTACTTGGCGAGGCGGCCCTTGACGTCCGTGTAGAACTCCTGTCCCGCCTTGAGGGTGCTGTACCGGCTGAAGATCGCGTCGGCGTCGGATGCGGCGAACTCCCGTCCCTCGTCGGAGTCGCCCGCCTGGAAGACCACCGGGCGGCCTTGCGGACTCCGTGGAACGTTGAACTGGCCCTCGATGTCGAAGTGTTGCCCCTTGTGCACGAAGGCACCGGACTTCGCGTCCCTCAGGAAGGTGCCGGTCCCCTGGTCGGCGACGATCTCGTCGCCGCGCCACGAGTCGAACAGTTCGTTCGCGGTGGCCAGGAACTCCTTGGCCCGCGAGTACCGCTCCTCCTGCGGCAGGAAGCCGCCGCGGCGGAAGTTCTCGCCGGTGAAGGCGTCCCAGGAGGTGACGACGTTCCAGGCGGCGCGTCCGCCCGAGAGGTGGTCGAGACTGGCGAACTGGCGTGCCACCTCGTAGGGCTCGTTGAAGGTGGAGTTGATGGTGCCGGTCAGGCCGAGGTGTTCGGTGACGGCGGCGAGGGCGGTCAGGACGGTGAAGGTGTCGGGGCGCCCCACCACGTCCAGGTCGTAGATCTTCCCGCCCTGTTCGCGCAGCCGCAGCCCCTCGGCGAGGAACAGGAAGTCGAACTTGGCGCGTTCGGCGGTTTGCGCGAAGTGCGCGAACGAGCTGAACTCGATGTGGCTGCCGGCCTCGGGGTCGCTCCACACGGTGGTGTTGTTGACGCCGGGGAAGTGGGCGGCCAGATGGATCTGCTTCAGCGGCTTGCTCATGGTCGTACGGTCCCTCCGGCTCAGGCGGTGGCGGCGGCGTAGCGGTTGGCTGGGCGGGCGAGTCCGAGGAGCCCGCGGAGGGTGTCGGACTCATAGGCGGTCCGGAAGGCGCCGCGGCGCTGGAGTTCGGGGACCAGGCCCCGGGTGATCTTCGGGAGGTCCTGGCCGATGACGGCCGGGCGCAGCCGGAAGCCGGTCAGCCCGGCCTGCTGCCACTGGAGGAGCAGATCCGCCAACTGTGCGGGCGTGCCCGTGAACACCGTTGCGTCGCTGGCGTACGCATATCCGGCGAGGCCGTCCAGGCGGTCCCGGCGGGCCGCCGCCGCTGCGGGGTCGTCGTCGAGGAAGACCACCAGGTCGCCGAAGATGTGCAGGGGTTCCTCCGCCCGCCCCGCCGCGGCTTGTTCGGTGCGGATCTCGTCGACGATGGCGCGGGCCTGCGCGGTGTCGTGCGGGGTGACGTACCCGATGTCGGCTGAGCGCCCGATCAGCCGATACGGGACGGTCTCGTGCCCCAGCGCGCTGACAATGGGCTGTCCCTGCGGCGGGCGGGGCGTGATGGAGGGTCCCTTGACGCTGAAGTGCCGCCCCTCGAAGTCGATGTAGTGCAGCTTGTCGCGGTCGATGAAGCGGCCGGTCGCGACGTCGCGGATCTCGGCGTCGTCTTCCCAGCTGTCCCACAGTCGGCGCACCACTTCCACGTAGTCGGCGGCCTCCTCGAAGAGTTCGGTGATCACTTCCTGGATCTCCGGTGCGTACGCCTCACCGAAGCGGATCCGGGGAATGGTGCGGCGGCCGAAGTGTGCCGCCTCGTTCTGCCGCCCCGACACCTGGATGCGCAGGCCCGCGCGACCGGTACTGACGTAGTCGAGTGTGGCGATGGCCTTGGAGATGTGGAACGGCTCGGTGTGGGTGGCCACCACCGTCGGTACGAGTCCTATGTGCCGCGTGAGCGGTGCGACGCGGGCGGCGATGAGCACCGCGTCGAGCCGCCCGCGCACCTGGTCGGTACGGCCGTCCGGCTCAGCGAAGTGCGAGGACTGGAGCCCCAGGCCGTCCTCG
Organism: Streptomyces himalayensis subsp. himalayensis; assembly: GCF_013778455.1. GTDB lineage: Bacteria > Actinomycetota > Actinomycetes > Streptomycetales > Streptomycetaceae > Streptomyces > Streptomyces himalayensis. The sequence goes on from NZ_JACEHE010000035.1 coordinate 43,244, forward strand.
AAGGTCACGAAGTCGAGCAGGCCGTGTTCGGCCTCCTTGACGAGGTCGGCCCAGTATCCGGCGGTGAACTGGTCCCGCGGCCGGGCCTCCGGCTCGCGCCATGCGGCCGGGTGCCAGCCCGCGCCGTCGAGCGCGACGGCGAGGTGGAGAGAAGTGGAGGACAGGGGTGAAGCAGGCAGCGAAGAAGATGATGAGGACACCGGGAGTGCCTTCCTGATCGACCGTACGAGAGAGCCGAACCTCACGGGCGGGGCGCGGCGTCGAGGCAACAGGTCAGGAGCAACAGAGCGCGCCGGCCACGCGCTGGAGATCGATGTGGGGCCGGGAGTACAGGCGGACACGGCGGCGCGGGGCAAGAACCATGACACGCGGGCTGGACAGGGGTGCCATGAGTGTCACCTCCGCCCCTCCGCTCGTGTGCTTATGTGTGCTTGATGTGCGGCCGCGCCGACATCGCCCTCGGACAGCCGGCGACCGCGAGACAAGGCGCCGACCTCGGAAGCCATGTTGCCGTGACCCACAACGTTTCTGCTACGCCGTCTATTCCGCCGGTCCGAGTCCGAGGCGTCCGGGTTACGGGTGCGAGGCAGCTCGGCCGCCTTCCGCGTCGGCCGGGCGGCCGCCCGGGGCACGGACCAGCAGGAAGTCCGTGTAACGGCGCAGCGTGAAGCCGATCGACTCGTAGAGCCGGATCGCCCCCGTGTTCGCGGCCGAGGCGTGCAGGAACGGGGTGTCTCCGCGTTCCCTGATGCCCGCCGCGACCGCGCGGACCAGTCGGGTGGCCAGGCCCCGGCCGCGGTGCGCCGGATCGGTGCAGACCGCGCTGATCTCCGTCCAGCCCGGCGGGCGCAGCCGCTCGCCGGCCATGGCGATCAGCCGGCCGTCGTGCCGTATGCCGAGGTAGGTGCCGAGTTCGACGGTGCGGGGCAGGAAGGGCCCCGGCTGGGTCCGGGCGATCAGCTCCAGGATCTCCGGTACGTCGGCCGGGCCGAGCCGCACCGCTTCCGGTGCGGGCTCGGCACGCAGCGACGTGTCGACCAGCTGCACACCCTTGATCCCGTCCACGAGCTCCCACCCGTCGGGCGGCGCCGTCACTCCTGGGACCGCCGTCTCGCCTCCCGGACCCACCAGCGCGGCCAGGTCGTCCCAGGCACGCGGGTCCGCCGGATCGGCGAGGGCCGTGAACGGTGAGACGTCCGCGGGGTAGCGGGCGGCGCGGCCGACACGCTCGGCGAACCGGGCGTGTGGCCCGGTCAGCGCGGCCCAGGCCGGGTTGTCCAGGATGTACGGCGCCGCCGGGCTCTGCGGGGGCTGGGGCTCGTGGACGCTGGTCGACATGTCGGTTCGGGGTCTCCGTCCGTGATCAGGAGTTGTTCTCGGGCAGCCCGGGCGGGTTGACCTCCGCGGTGCTGACGGCCTCGTTGGACAGGTTCCAGGCTGCCAGCCACTTCGCGTACTGACCGTTCTTGATCAGGTAATTGATAGCGTCCGCGACCGGCTTGGCTATTCCGCTGTCCTTCTTCGTGGTCGCCGCGATCAGGCCCTGGAGCGTGGCGCCGGCGCCGGAGTAGGTGCCCGCGCTGCGCGTCGGGTCCGGGGACTTGGCGGTCTGCGTGACGTGGTACGCGACACCGGGGTTGGCGGCGAAGTAGGCGTCGATCTTCCCGCCGGTCAGCGCCAGGTAGGTGCTGTTCTTGCTCGCGAAGTGCTTGACGGTGAGCTGCTTGCCCTCCTCCTTCAGCTTGGACTGCCACTCGAGGAGTATCTTCTCCTGGTTGGTGCCGTTGTCGACGGCGACGGTCTTCCCGGCGAGGTTCTGGTAGTCGCCGTCGAAGTTCCACGTGCTCTCCTTCAGCACCTCGAAGCCGACGTTGTCCTTGCGGTAGGAGGCGAAGTCGTACTTCTTCTTGCGCTCCTCGGTGTCGGTGATGTTGGAGAAGGCGACGTCGACCTTGCCGCTGTCGATGCCGACGAACATGTTCTCCCAGGTCGAGTTCTTCAGCTCCGGCTTGAGGCCGAGGACCGCGGCGACCAGGCGGCCGAAGTCGGGTTCGGCGCCGGTGAGGGTCTTCTGGTCCGAGCCGACGTACGCGAGGGGCGGGAAGCCGTCGGGCAGGGCGCCGACACCGATCACCAGCTTGCCGCTCTTGCGGACGGAATCGGGCAGCGCGTCGCTGATCGACTTCACCTCGGAGACCTTCAACTCGGTTTGCTTGGCGGCTCCGTTGGACAGCTGGCCCACGGTGACCGTGCCCGCGGCGTCGGCCTTGGTGGTGGCGGCGTCGCTGTCGCCCCCGCAGGCGGCGAGCCCGGCGGCGAGCGTGGCGACGGCGGTGCCTGCCGTGAGGCTGCGGAGGAGGATGCTACGGAAGCGGAGGGTGCGCATGGCTGTCCTTGTTCTCGGTGTTCGGCGGTGGTGGTTATCGGCGTGGAGTTGGGAAACCGGAAGCGGAGGTCAGAGCACCTTGCTCAGGAACTCCCTGGTCCGCTCATGTTTCGGGTTGTCCAGCACCTCGGACGGCGGCCCCTGCTCGACGATCCGGCCCTCGTCGAGGAAGACGATCCGATCGGCGACCTCACGGGCGAAGCCGATCTCGTGGGTGACGATGACCAGGGTGGTGCCGCTGGTGGCCAGGTCCTTGATGACGGCCAGCACCTCGCCGACCAGTTCCGGGTCAAGCGCGGAGGTGGGTTCGTCGAAGAGGATGACCCCGGGGCGCAGCGCGAGGGCGCGGGCGATGGCCACCCGCTGCTGCTGACCGCCGGACAACTGCCGCGGGTAGGCCGCGGTCTTGTCGCCGAGGCCGACCCGGCTGAGCAGGGAGCGCGCCAGTTCCTGGGCCTCGGGCTTGCGCAGCAGACCGGTGGCCACGGGTGCGGCGGCCACGTTGTCCAGCACGGTCAGATGCGGGAAGAGGTTGAAGTTCTGGAAGACGAAGCCGATCCGACTGCGCTGTGTGAGGATCGCGCGTTCGCTCAGCTCCTTGAGCCTCCCCCAGCCTTCGGCCGGGGGGACCCCCATCTCGCTGCGCTCGCCGTGCCGGCGTACGCCGATCAGCTCGCCATTCAGACTGACGTAGCCGATCTCGGGCTTCTCCAGGTGGTTGATCACCCGGAGCAGGGTGGACTTGCCGGAGCCGGACGGTCCGAGGATCACCGTGACCTCACCGGGCCGCACGGTCAGGTCCACGCCCTCCAGGACCCGGTGGGTGCCGTACCACTTGTGCACGTCGTGGACCTCGACCGCGGCGGGCAGCGCCTGGGAGACGGTGGTGCTCTCCGTGGTGGTCATATCGCGGCCTCCCTCTGGACACGGGCCCGCAGGTCACGCACGCCGGCCCGAAGCTTCTGCAACGGAGTCGGCGGGAGGGTGCGCACCGCACCACGCGAGTAGTACCGCTCGACGTAGAACTGGATGACGGAGACGACGCTGGTGAGGATCAAGTACCAGATGGTGGCGACCAGCAGCAGCGGCACGATGTCGCCCGGATAGGTGCTGCCCATGCTCTGCACCGAGCCGAACAGGTCGAGGAGCGAGACGTAGAAGACGAGCGAGGTGCTCTTGATCAGGCCGATCAGCTGGTTGACGTAGTTCGGCGTGATGGCCCGCAGGGCCTGCGGGAAGACGATCCGGGCGAACTGGTAGCGCTTGGGCAGACCGAGCGCCGATGCCGCCTCGTGCTGGCCCTGGTCGACCGACAGGATGCCGCCCCGCACCACCTCGGCCGCGTAGGCGGCTTCGTTGAGGCTCAGTCCGACGACCGCGACGACGATGTCGGTGGCGAGCCGCGACTCGTCGAAGGTGAAGAAGGCGGGCCCGAACGGCACGCCGATGCTCAACGTCTTGTACAGCGCACTGAAGTTGTACAGGAACAGCAGAACGACGATCAGCGGCACCGAACGGAACAGCCAGATGTAGACCCAGCTGACCGCCCGCAGCACCGGGCTCCTGGAGAGCCTGCCGAGGGCGAGCAGGATGCCGCCGAGGAGACCCAACACGGCGCTGTAGGCCGCCACTTCGAGGGTGATGACCAGCCCGTCGAGGATCACCGGGCGTACGAACCAGTACGCGAAGCGGTCCCACTGGTAGAAGGGGTTCGTCGCCAGCCCGTGGGCGATCTGGGCGACCAGGACGAGGACGACCGCGGTGGCGATCCACCGGCCGGGGCGGCGGAGCGGAAGCACTCGTTGCGCCGAGAGCGGCCGCGGCGCGGAGTCGCTGTCGGATCGCTTGGAGCCTTCGTCGGGTCCTTCGATCGGCTCCGGAGAGCCTACGGATACCGGCACGGCCTGGGAGGCCGGGAAAGGTTCGGGGCGGGGGATCGCCTGGGCAGGGGGTGCTGAGCCGGAGGACACAGCAGAGCCGGGAGGTTCACTCATGGAGGACTCCAGCAGAATCGGGCACCCGGCCGCGCAGGCGACGACGTCGCAGCAGAGCGGGAACAGCTCTGCTGGACGAAGCGCACTGGAGCGGGCGGAACAGGGTGGGGTGGGAGAGAGAACGCCGACGACGGCGGCGAACCTCAGGGAATCAGAAAGCCGTCAGCCTTGACGGGATGGAGAAAAGCCGTCAGCCCTGACAGAGGACGCGGCAGGAGACGCAACACAGTGCACTGTTGACCCGGAGCAGATCGACGGGACGGTTCGCACACGTCGTGACGCGACCGTGGCGCCGCCATGCGGCCATCCCCGGAGCTGCGTACATCGCCGTCACCGTTGCCGTTCCGCCCCGCGGGGCCTCGCGCTTACCGAAAACCAAGATCCGGTCCGGTCGTCACCTGGGGCACCCCACCGCGGCGCGAGGGTTGCCGGCCAGCGAGCCAGGGCTTGTCGCTGACACTCATGACCGTTCTGCGCCGTAAGGTAGGCAGCCAGCGGCGGGAATGTCAATGCGCGCCAACCGGCTTCGTACGGCCCGGCGTCGCCGCCGCGTACGGGACACATCCGGCATGGTGGCCGCCCGATGCGGCAGACACAGCGGGAATGGCCAACTTCCAAGGAAACGGCGCGATTCGGGATGGGATATCTGTCTCCCGCCAGCCGTCGGATTCGTCATGGAGCGGCGCCCACGCCAGCTGCTTGACAGGGACACGTATCTCTTGGTTTTCTTCCCGGCATGTATCCGGGAGTCTTTCTGACGGCGCGGCGCCATGTCGACTTGGTTCGCCTGTCCGCCAGCCTGTGTCGACCCCGGATGGCCTGCGTCGACGCCGCACGCACGTCCAAGTCCCGCGCCTGACCAGACCTTTTCCCGCCCCGTGACTGGCCGCGAGTGTCCAGGAATTCTCAGCCGTGGGCTGAGCAATCCTTTTGCCACCGCACCGAATCGCGGCACGTAATTCGCCGGGCATTTTCCACAGTTCTCCTCTTCTGCCGATAAGTGTGCCTTACGGCAGTCGGACGGGACGTGCCCGGAGCCGCCATGCCGCCATATCCCGACTTCCCCCCAGGAGACCAGTTGTCCTCCGCCCCTCACACCCGTTCACGGCTGCGCACAGTGCTGGCGACCGCCCTCACCGCGGCGGTGGTCTCCGTCGCCGCGTCGGCGGCCCCCGCGAGTGCCACCGGCTCGGTGTTCACCCCGGTGCCCCCGCACAACCCCTACGCCGGCCCGGACGGCACAGCCACCATGCACGGAGACACCGGCTCCTCCGACACCACACCGCTGGCAGGGCCGGGATCCGGCACCCTCACCTCGAAGCGAGTGGCGCTGGCGTCGGCCTGCCCAACCGTTCTCGTCGGGTCCGACGGCTATCCGGTGGTGCTGTGCACGCCCATCTTCGGGCAGGTCCCCACGGTCCATCTGCTCGACCCGGACGACGGCAGCTCCATCGCCGAACTCGCCCTGACCAAGGGCTCGTTGCTGGGCGGCGTGTACGCGTACATCGATCAGCAGGACCGGCTGGTCGTGATCGACGGCAGCAGGTCACTGCTGCGGGTCGGCCATCACCAGGACGCGGACGGCGACTGGAACCTGACGATCGACAGGAGTCTGTCGCTGACCTCGGTGATACCCGAGGATGATGCGGTGACCGGACTGTCCCCGGACTGGCAGGGACGGGTGTGGTTCGCGACCGGCAACGGGCTGGTGGGCACCGCCGACGACCGCACCGGCACCGTACGCGCCCTGCGACTGCCGGACGGCGAGAAGGTGGCGAACAGCATCTCCACCGCGCCCCAGGGCACCCTCGTCACCACCACGCAGGCCACCTATCTGCTGACCGCCACCGCGGACGGCACCCCGCGCATCTCCTGGCGCCAGGAGTACGACCGCGGTTCGGCCCGCAAGCCGGGCCAGCTCAGCTGGGGCAGCGGCTCCACACCCACCTTCTTCGGGCCGGGTGACGGCACCGACTACGTGGCCATCGTGGACAACGCGGACAGCCGGGTGAAGCTCCAGGTGTACGAGACGGCGACCGGCCGCCGGATCTGCTCGACACCGGTGCTCCTGTCCGGTGGTGCGGGCAGCGAGAACTCCCCCATCGGCGCGGGCCGCAGCGTCTTCGTGGCCAGTACGTACGGCTACCCGTATCCGGCCGTGCCGGCCGACGCCGGGGACAGTGTTCCCGCATCGGCGGACTTCAAGGGCGGTCTGACCCGGGTGGACGTACGGGCCGACGGCACCGGCTGCGATCTGGTGTGGGACAACACACTGCGGTCGGCGGCGGTGACCAAACTGTCCTTGGCGGACGGCAAGCTGCACACCGTCCTGCGCGATCCCCTCATCCCGGGCACGTCCGGCACGAGCCTCCTCGACCCGTACCGCTACGCCGAGATCGACCCGGACACCGGGAAGGTCATCCGCAGCTTCCAGGTCGGCGTCGGCTCCCTCTACGACTCGCTCCAGATGGCGGGTACGGCGGCACCGGGCGGCGTCTACTACCAGGGGACGGTGACCGGGGTTCTGCGGATCACCACCACGTGACGGACTCGTGAGGGCCCGGCGGCTGAGCGTCGCCGGGCCCTTCGAGTCGCGGTCAGAGAAACGCGTATGTCACAGCACCTTGGAGAGGAAGGCGCGGGTGCGCTCGTGCCGCGGAGCGTCGAGGACGGCCGCGGGCGGCCCCTGCTCCACGACCACTCCCCCGTCCATGAACACCACGGTGTCGGCGACCTCGCGGGCGAAGCCGATCTCATGGGTCACCACGATCATGGTGGTTCCGGTGCGGGCCAAGTCCTTGATGACATCGAGGACTTCGCCGACCAGTTCCGGGTCGAGCGCGGAGGTGGGCTCGTCGAACAGCAGCACCTTGGGTTCGAGGGCGAGTGCACGGGCGATGGCCACGCGCTGCTGCTGGCCGCCGGACAGCTGGCGCGGGTAGGCGTCGGCCTTGTCGGCGAGACCGACCCGCTCCAGCAGGCGCCCGGCCGCCGCCACGGCGTCCTTGCGGGGGCGTCGCAGCGCCGAGACCGGCGCCTCGACGAGGTTCTCGAGCACGGTGAGATGCGGGAAGAGGTTGAAGTTCTGAAAGACGAACCCGATGTGGGTGCGCTGCTTCAGAACGTCCTTCTCCTTCAGTTCATGCAGTTTGCCGCCGGACCGGCGGTAGCCGATCAGTTCCCCGTCGATGCTGATCCAGCCGCGGTTCAGCTTCTCCAGGTGGTTGATGGTGCGCAGCAGCGTGGACTTCCCGGAGCCCGACGGGCCGAGGATCACGGTGACCTCGCCCGCCCGGACCTGCAGGTCGACGCCGCGCAGCACCTCGAGCGGCCCGAAGCTCTTGTGGACGCCGTGCACGTCCACCATGACATCGCTCATCGGCCGCCTCTACTTCTGCTCGGGCGGGTTGATCCGGGACTCCTCGATCGCGGAGGCGCCGGTGCCCCACTTCTTGAGGATCCGGGCGTATGTGCCGTCCTCGATCAGCTGGTTGACGGCGGCCTGGAAGGCGGGAGTGAGTTTGGAACCCTTCTTGAAGGCGAAACCGACGTCGAGCCGGTGGAACTCACCGAGGAAGGTGGTGCCGGCGGCGGGCTGGGCGGCCTGGTAGCGCAGGCCGTTGATGGTGGACATGATCACGTCGATCCGGCCCTGCTGGAGCGCGGTGAGGGTCGCGCCGTTCTCCGAGAAGACCTTCACGTCGTACGGCTTCTTGCCGGCCTTGGCGCACACACCCTTCTGCGCCTCGAGAGTCGCCTCGAAGGTGGTGCCGGCGCCGGTGCCGATGGTCAGCCCGCACAGCTGCGTCAGTTCGGTGACCTTCGTCCCGAGCTTCGTGTTGCCCTTCTTCACGGCGAAGCCCTGGCCGTCGTTGATGTAGGTGACGAAGTCGATGGTCTTCAGGCGTTCGGTGGTGACGCCGAAGTTGCCGGTCCCGAAGTCGTACTTGCCGCTGCCGAGGGCAGGCAGGATCGTCTCGAACGAGGCGTCCTGGCGTTCCAGCTTGACGCCGAGCACCTTCGCCACAGCGTCCGCGAGGTCGATGTCCTGGCCGGCGGGCGGCTTGCCGGTGCCGTTCGGGTAGTACGCCCCGGGCGGGAACCCGATGGAGCTGCCGACGCGCAGGGTGCCCGCCTTGCGTACGTCGGCGGGCAGCAGGGCGGCGACGGAGTCCACCTTCTGTACGGAGGCGACCGGGTTGTCGCTCGGCGCGGGTGAGGCCTTGGCGCCCGCGGGAGCGTTCTCGTCGGCCGTGCCCGTGCCGCACGCGGTGAGCGCCAGCAGGGGCAGCAGCGCAACGGAGGCGGCGGCGAGGCGCAGACGGGTTCTGGTTCCTGGGAGGTTCACGGGGCCGGGGCCTTTCAGGTGCGTATGTCGGTGGTGAAGTGGGAGGAGAGGCTTCTCGCAGGGCAGGGGGCCGATGGTTTCCGGGTCGGCGTCCGTGCAGAAGAGGGGCGTGTAACCGGTGGCCAGATACAGGCCGCGGGCCTCGGGCCGGCGTGGTCCTGTGGTGAGGTGGAACCGCCGGTGGCCCCGGGCGCGGGCCTCCCACTCGTCCCCAAGTCCTCAAGGGGCGGTGAGCCGCACGTGGGCAGGGCGGAGCAGCCCCTGTCACGTTCGTATATGACGGTCCTTCAGCTGCACGCTCGGATGCGGCATCAAGAAAGAGTGATGAGTGATGACGCCAGGGGCATGAGGCCTCGGGCGGGAGGGGGCGGCGGCGGCAGCGTGCGTCCGGGCTCGCAGAACCGCCGGTACGCCTGTCGGCGCACGTGTACGGCGATGGTGCGAGGGAGGAACTCGGCCCGCGACGGGTTCACCGAGGGAGGGAAGGGCCGGTCAGACAGCCCGCTGCCGGGTCAGGCGCAACACGCTGCGGACCACACCCGACCGAAGTCGATGTGATCGCGCGTGACCAGACGCTGATCGGCATTCATGCCGTCAATTGAGCAGTACATTCGTTATTCCGTCAACCAGTGCCCGGATGCCGGACGGGTGTTGGCCGGCTCCCGGGCCCTGTTGACAGATCCGGGCCGGTGGCACATACGATCGACGGCGGACCGGCTCCCCTCGTGCGGAGCCTCTCCGGCCGCGTTGAGGGACGCGGCGAACGTGATGACGCCAGGACTCGGCCGCACACGTGCGCGGGCAGTGTCGCCCGCACCGTATCCGCGCAGTGTCCGCCTTCTCCGATGTCGGCTCCTCCGTACCCGCGCGACGCCTGCGTACGTGTGCCGCCGAACGGTCACCCACGCCCTCGCAACTCCCTCTTCCGGAGAGCCTCCCGATGGTCTCGCCTTCCGAAGTCACCACTTCTCAGGCCGAATCAGTCCTGGCCGACAAAGACACGGCCGCCAAAGACACGGCCGCCAAAGACGTTGCCGCCGAAGACCTGCCGACCGTCGGTTCCGGTCGCGACGACGTGCCGCGCATAGTGCCGCGCCGCCGCGTCGGCCGCTGGCTGGCGGCCGCCGGGGCGCTGCTGGTCTTCGCGATGGTGCTGAATTCCGTCGTCCGCAACCCCGCCTTCCAATGGGGTGTGGTGGGCCGGTACTTCACCACGAGTGCCGTGCTCGACGGGCTGCTGCTGACGCTCTGGCTGACCGGTGCGGTGATGGTGCTCGGCTTTCTGCTCGGCACGCCCCTGGCGGTGATGCGGCTGTCCGGCAACCCGGTGCTGCGTACGCTCAGTTGGGGCTATGTGTGGATCTTCCGCTCCACTCCGCTGCTCGTGCAGCTGCTGTTCTGGTTCAACATCGGCGCCCTCTACCCGACGCTCGGCCTGGGAATCCCCTTCGGCCCGGAGTTCGTCACCGTCAAGACGGTCAATCTGTTCGGCCCCACCCTCACCGCCGTGATCGGGTTGACGCTGCACGAGGCCGCGTACGCCGCCGAGGTGGTGCGCGGCGGCGTCCTCTCCGTGGAATCCGGCCAGACCGAGGCCGCGCAGGCCCTCGGTCTGAGCAGAACGCGCACACTGCGCCGGATCGTGATCCCGCAGGCGATGCGGTCCATCGTGCCGACGGCCGGGAACATGCTGATCGGCACGCTCAAGGGCACCAGCATCGTCAGCGTGCTTGCGGTGCACGACCTGCTGTACTCCGTGCAGTTGGTCTACAACCAGACGTACCAGGTCATCCCGCTGCTGATGGTCGCCACGCTCTGGTACATCGCCGTCACGACCGTGCTGAGCGCGGGGCAGTTCTACGTCGAGCGGTACTACGCGCGCGGCAACGCCCGGGAACTGCCGCCCACCCCGCTGCAACGGCTGCGCGGGCAGTTCGCCGCCGTACGCACCCGGCTGCGTGCGGCGACTGCCGCCGACGCCCGGCCCGCGACCGGCGGTGACCGGTGACCGACGCACCGGTGATCAACGCACCGACGACCACCGCACGCGCTGCTGTCCTGGCCGTCGTCGGCGCGGGTCCGCGCGCCACGGGCGTACTGGAACGCATCGCGGCCAACGCGTCCGAACTGTGGGAAGGCCGACTGCTGCACATCCATCTGATCGATCCTCACCCGCCCGGACCCGGCAGAGTGTGGCGGCATGAACAGTCGCCGTTGCTGCGGATGAACTCCATGGCCGAGGACGTCACCATGTTCACGGACGAGTCCTCGGTGATCGAGGGCCCGGTACGGCCAGGCCCCACGCTGGCCGAGTGGGCCGCCCGGTTCTCCGGTGGCGAGGTGCGTTTCGCGCCCTACGCGGAGCCGGCCGACCCGGACGTCTTCGCCGAGCTGCGCGGGCTCGAAGGGTCCGACTTCGCCACCCGGCGTGCCCAAAGCGCCTACCTCGACTGGGTGTTCCGCAGGACGCTGGCCGAACTGCCCTCGCACGTCACGGTCGAGTGGCACCCCACCACGGCGACCGCGGTCACGGGCCCGCCGGACGGGCCGCAGCAGGTGCACCTGTCCGACCGGGCCACGCCGCTCACGGCCGACATGGTGCTTCTCACCCAGGGGCATCTGGATGCCGTGCCCGGGGCAGGGCATCTCGAACTGTCCCGGTTCGCCCGGCGCCACGGGCGCTTTCACCTTCCGCCTGCATTCTCTTCCGACGTCGACCTGGCGGGCCTCCGGCCGGGCGAGCATGTCATCCTGCGCGGCTTCGGGCTGGCCTTCGTCGACCTGATGGTGCTGCTGACCGAGGGGCGGGGCGGCACGTACCGCTCCGAGGCGGACGGCAGCCTCACGTACATGCCGTCGGGGCGTGAGCCCGTCCTGTACGTCGGGTCGCGCCGTGGCGTCCCGTACCACTCCAAGACCCGCTACCAGCTCCAGGGCCCGCGGCCGCCGCTCCCACGCCACTTCGGGCCCGCGGCGGTGGACGCCCTGCTCGCCGAGGGCCGGCCGCTCGACCTGCGGCACGACGTGTGGCCACTGATGGCCAAGGAGATCGGCTTCGCCCACTACCACGAGTTGTTCCACGCCCACCCGGAGCGCACCACCCTGCCGTGGCGGGACTTCCTCGCCGCCTACGACCGCCTCGGCTGGTACTCCGGCGAGATGACGGCCCTGGTCGCGGTGGCCGTGCCCGATCCGGCTGACCGGCTGGACTTCGAGGCACTGGACCGCCCGCTGGACGGCCTGGCCTTCCCCGCGTCGGACGCTTTCCAGGAGCATCTGCGCGACTACATCGCCCAGGACGTCGCCCGACGCGAGGACCCCGCCCACAGTGCCGACCTCGGCGCCTTCCTCGCCCTGCTCTCCGTCTACGGCCAACTGCCCCGCCTCGTCGCCTCGGGACGGCTGACCGCCCGTTCCGTCGCCGACGGGCTCGACGGCTGGTGGCACGGCTTCTTCAGCTTCCTGGCCTCCGGCCCGCCCGGCTTCCGGCTGCGCGAGCTGCTCGCCCTGTCCCGGGCGGGGATCGTGCGCTTCCTCGGCGCCGAGTTGCGGGTCGGCACCGACGAAGACAGCGGCGCGTTCACCGCGTCCAGCCCCACGGTCCCCGGGCACACCGTCACGGCGACCGCGCTGATCGAGGCGTACCTTCCGGGCGCGTCCCTGGGCCGTACCGAGGACCCGCTGCTGCGGGGCCTGCACGGCGCGGGTGCCCTGAGCGAGGAGGTCCTCAGCGACCCCACGCACACTCACCGTTCCGGTCTGCTGACGGTGACGACGGACGGCGCGAGCCACGTCGTCGACCCCACGCTCGGCGGCCCGCACCCCCGGCGGATCGCACTCGGTGCCCCGACGAACGTCCGCGGTGTCGCGGCCTTCGCCCGCCCCCGCACCAACGCCCCCGCCTTCCGCCAGAACGACGCCGTGGCCCGCGCGTTGCTCAAGACGCTGGACACGGCAGTCGGCGGAGAGGCGCCTGCCTCACGTCCGCCGTCCGGAAGCGCGGGGAGCGGACGCTGATGCGAGTTCGCCGTCCACCACGCAGGGCCTCTCGACGATGCGGCCCGCGCCGAGGAGCGCCGCCTCCGGGTGGTTGATGAGGGGCGTCGACCCGTCCACGCCGAACACCCCTAATTGTTGAGGGTGAAGGTCCCGCCGGTCAGTGACTGCGGCGGCAGGCCGCCGCTCCGCGCGAGTCCGGTCAACCTCTGAGCCCGGCGAGGTCGGGCAGATGCCCTGCGGCTCACGCCGGAGTGGCGTCTGTGCGGTGCTGGATCGGGGTGTCGTTCGACGGGGCGAGGCACCAGTCGAGGAGTGAGGGCCAGGATCCGTAACCCGCTTCCAGGTCGAGGTGGGCCGCGCCGGGCAGGACGTCGGCAGGGAGGCCGAGACGTTCGCCGTACACGGAAGCGGCACCTTCCGGGAAGTAGGGGTCGTTGTCGCCGGCGACGAGTCGGGTGTACTTGGCGGCGGAGGAGAGTTGCCCGGCCGTCACCGGCGGCGGGGTGAACTCCGCGACCTCCGCGTACTGTTCCAGCACGCCCGCAGATGGCGGGGCCACGAGGAGGACCCGGTCGACGGGGACCGGCACCTCGTTGCGGGCCACGGCGTGCAGCCACAACAGACAGGCCAGGCTGTGGCAGATGACAGTGCGTTGCTGTCCGCGCAACTCACCAAGGTGGGTGCGGAGTTGAGCCAGCCACTGTTCCAGATCGGGGTCGTCCGGGTCGGGCAGCTGGGGATAGTCGACGGCGTGCCCGAGACTTGTGAGCCGGTCCGCCAGCCAGTGCTGCCAGTGTCCGGCGGGGCGGTGGTTCTGCCAGCCGTGGAGCACCAGGAAGCCGCGTTCGATCGGGGTTTCGGTCATGGTCTCTCGCATTCAGAGGGGACGATGCGGCCGCAAGGCCGGGAAGCTCGAAGAGATTGTGGGCATGGCTGATCATGCAGGTCTTGCCGGGGAGGAGCACGCCGCGGCGCAGTGACCGTCGACGCCTTCCCCGGCCCCTCTCGGACACAACTGAACCCGCCGTCGAGAATGCCCCAGGTTCACGCCGAAAGTGCCTGATCATCGCAGTCGCTGTCCTGCACGCAGGCAGCAGCCAATTCGTCCAGGGACACCTCCAGCGCTGCGGCCAGGGCCGCCACGGTGAAAAACGCGGGAGTCGGCGCCCGACCGGTCTCGATCTTGCGCAGCGTCTCCGCCGACACTCCAGCCGCCGCGGCGATCTCCACCATGCTGCGATCGCCGCGTGCCTGACGCAGCAGCGCACCGAACCGCTCTCCGCGCCGCCGTTCCCTTGGGGTCAAAGGAGTTCTCACCATGCCCGTGATACTAATACCGGTATAAGAATTGGATTCAGGCACGTGAGAAGGGAATCGCTGGACATGGTGGAGATCAAGACCGACGCGGCGCTGGATGCGATGCGGGAAGCCGGGCGTGTCGTGGCCCACGCCCTCGCCGCCGTCAGGGAGGCCGCAGGCATCGGGGTGTCCCTGCTGGAACTGGACGAAGCGGCCCGCGCCGTCCTGATGGAGGCCGGGGCCAGCTCGCCGTTCCTCAGCTACCGGCCGCCCTTCGCCCCTGTCCCCTTCCCGGCGGTGATCTGCACATCGGTGAACGACGCCGTCGTCCACGGCATCCCCACCGACTACCGCCTGCGTGACGGCGACCTGGTCAGTATCGACTGCGGCGCGGAGCTCGACGGCTGGACCGGCGACGCCGCCATCAGCTTCACCGTCGGCACCCCACGGCCCGCCGACGTGGATCTGATCGACGCCACCCAGCGCGCTCTCGACGCCGGCATCGCCGCAGCCAACCCCGGCAACCGGATCGGCGACATCTCCCATGCCATCGGCACCGTCGCGCGATCGGCACGCTGCGGCATGCCCGCCGACTTCGGCGGCCACGGCATCGGCCGCCGCATGCACGAGGACCCCCACGTCCCCAACCGGGGACGCCCGCGCCGCGGCTTTCCCCTGCGCCCCGGCCTGACCCTCGCCATCGAGCCCATGCTCATGGCGGGCGGACGCGACGACTACCGCACCGGCACCGACGGCTGGACCCTGCACACCATTGACGGCAGCCGAGCAGCCCACATCGAGCACACTGTCGCCATCACCGAAGAAGGCCCCCGCATTCTGACGCTGCCCTGACCATTCGCGGCCTTCGCACTCCCGATATCACCGCGCGTTCGCCACGAACCCACCAGTCCATCCTCGGAACCGCCTCGTCGTCCGGTTCGGCTGACCACGGCGAAAGGCCGGCGAGGGTACCTGGAGCCGCAACGCCTCTGGGGAAAGACGCGAGCGTGGCGTCAAACTGCCGCGGCGGATCTGGGCCTTGGCGCGCTGCAGGCGACACCCTGTACGCCACGAGATCGGCTTGGCGCAGCGGCCCACAGCACCAGTCGTCGATGGCCGGTTACGCTCGCCCAGGACGCAGACGCAGAGGCGAGGAGACGAACACCATGAGCGCGCGGGTCACGGCTGTCAGCAGCAATGGGACGTACTCCTTCAGCAAGCCGAACCGGGCAAGCATCACTCTGCTCACCGGGCTCGGCGTCGAGGGCGATGTCCACGCCGGCGAGACCGTCAAGCACCGCTTCCGCATGAAGCATGAGCCGCAGCAGCCCAATCTGCGCCAAGTGCATCTCATGCATGAGGAGCTCTTCGACGAGCTCGCCGAGAAGGGTTTCAGTGTCGCCGCGGGTGAGCTCGGTGAGAACATCTCCACGCGCGGGATCGACCTGCTCGCCCTGCCCACCGGCGCGTTGCTCCACATCGGTGCGGAGGCGATCGTGGAGGTCACAGGCCTGCGTAATCCATGCTCGCAGATCGATTCGTTCCAGAAGGGCCTCCTGAAGGAGGTCTTCGAACTGGACCCGGACACCGGTGACTTCACCTTCAAGTCCGGAGTCATGAGCGTGGTCCGGCAGGGCGGCGTGGTGCGTCCTGGCGACCCGATCAAGGTCGAACTTCCCACTGGCCCGCACCGGCCGCTGGAACGCGTCTAGGCAACTTGGCGCCTCACGGGCAAGCCGGGACCCGGCCAGGCAGCCCCGCCCTCGACGCGGGATCCCTCAGGACGACAGATCAGCCGGAGAACCCGTACGAGAGGCGATGACGGCGGGCGCGGGCTCGGGCTCGGCGCCAGTGCGTACCGGAACGCCGCGCCGTCCGGCCAGCCGGCACCCGAGGCAGCCCGCGTGCCCCTGGGGGGCGGCACGGTCCCGGACCCGGAGGCCCCACTGGTCGGCAGACCGTGGGCCAGGCGGTTTGCCCCAGCCCGCGAGGTGCAGGCTCCATGTGACCAGCACCGCTAACGCCATGACACCGAGCCCCAACCAGATCCCCGGGCCCCACCCGCAGAGGCCCACGCCGGTGACCGCCGCCCCGGCCGTGGCAACAGCGCAACCGACCCATCCGGCGACGGTGTGGCCCTCGTCGTGTTGTCCGCTCACGTGCCTGCCTCCTCGCGCCCACCGGGCCGGTGCCGCGGCATACCGCGGCCTCCACCGGCGCCGGACTACGATGTCTTAGCAAGTGAGGAATTTATCTTACGCACTAAGGAAATTCAATGGAGGGCAAACCCCACCCGGCCGCCTCGCCCTCGGACGCGATCAGCGCGATGGACGACCTCATCGCGACGAGCATGGTCGGCCAGCAGGAATTCGCCCGGAACCTGGGGCTGAGCGTCACGGACCTCATCTGTTTCGCGTACGTCCTGGAGGCCGGGGACTCGCCGGTCACCGCCGGAGACCTGGCCGCCCGCGCACACGTCACGACGGGGGCGGTGACCGGCATCCTCAACCGGCTGGAGCGCGGCGGATTCGTGACCCGAGAGCCCGACCCCGCCGACCGGCGCCGGGTGCGCGTCGCCGCCGTCCCGGCCGCCGCCGAGCGGGTGCGGACTGTCTATGAGCCGTACTACGCGCGCCTCGCGGAGCTCTTCGCGGACTACACACCGGATGAGATCGCCGTACTCGCCGACTGGTTCACGCGCGCCGGTGCGCTGGCGCGCGCTTACCTCGACGAGTCGTGCGCGACATGATCTTCCGGCGGCTGAGGACGAGGGGCATGGAACATCGACCGGCGCTCGCGGTCAGCGTCACCCTGGCCAAGGGGCGTGGAGGGATCCGGACCGACCGACGACTCCATTCGACTTCCTGACGATGGGCCGTATCAACCGATTACGTAGCGTTTATCGGGGTAGGCGCAGTTCAGCAAAGCATCATTTGGAGGCCGCCATGATCGTGCTCGGCGTCATCCTGCTCGTGATCGGGCTCATTACCGGGATCAACATTCTGTGGACCATCGGAATCATCCTGGCAGCCGTCGGCGTCGTCCTGTGGCTGCTGGGCACAATGGGCCACGCAGTAGGCGGCCGCCCCCACTACTGGTGACTGGTGATCTCCGTTCCGATCAGCGCGACTGCCGGTGATCAGCTGCACATGGCGCTACAGCGGCGAGCCAGGTCAGCTCCTTTGCGGGACGGGCACGCAAACCTCCGGCGAGTCAGAACCCCGGCCTCCTGCGAGGCCGGGGTTCACTGCCGTGGCGGGCACAGCTGACGTGTCGTGCCGCCGGTCGTCGGTCAGCCGTGGCTGGACGCGCTGGACCACCTCGAGGGTCAGCCCTGGCGACACCACCGTGAAACTGTCCAGGCAAATGCGTAGCCGAATCCGTTGACGGCCCAGTGCAGCGCCGCGGGTGCCAGGAGACTGCCTGTGCGGCGCCGCACCTCGCAGAGGACCACCCCGGCGGCCACCGTGGCGGCGATGGCTGCCGCAACAGTCGGCGCCACACTGGCCGACCCGCTTCCCAGAGCCGACTGGACGGCGGTGTTGGAGCGGTTGAGCCCCCGGGAGGGCAGCAGATGCCAGAGCCCGAAGAGCAGTGACGACACCGCGGTGGCCCACCTGGTTCCCCGCCGACGCCTGATCATGGCCCACAGGACGCCGCGGAAGGCGGTTTCCTCCAGCAGCACGGTGCCCAACGGCACACGTACCAGCACCCTCCACAGCAACTGCTGTACGGACAGGCCCCCGGCCCTGGCGTCACGGAAGGTTTCCCTGCCCGCCGGTACGGCCAGGACGAGGAGGAAGACGACGAGGACGGCACCGACCAGGATGGCCGCCCACCGCAGTCCCCGGCGCAGAGCCACCGCGTCGAGCCCCAGGTCGGCCGGGGTGAGGCCGTCCCGGCGGGCGATCAGGAGCAGCACGGCAGCGGCGATCCCACACGTGAGCACGTAGGCGCCCGGCGCGAGCCAGTTGTTGAGCAGGTTCGCGGCGACCAGGACGACGACGACAGACAGGATCCACATCCTTCTTCCAGGATCCCCCGTCACCGCCCGAGCGCGAGACCCACGACCCCGCGCCCCCGCGCCGCCGCGCCGCCGCGCCGCCGCGCCCCCGCCAGGAGCACCGCCGATCACAACCGGACGATGATCAAGGCGGTGTCGTCGCGGCCGCCGCCCGCCAGGCCCAGTCGGGTCAGCAGGGTGTCGGCCAGGCGCTCGGAGTCCAGCCGGCAGTACTGGCCGAGGATGTCGGTCAGCCGGTTCAGGCCGGCGTCGAGGTCTTCGCCGCGGCGTTCGATGAGGCCGTCGGTGTAGAGGACAAGGGTGTCGCCGCGGCCGTAGGTCGCACTGGCCTGGGGGCGGGGGACATGCTGCGGCCGAACCGCGAGGGGCGGGTCGGTGGCCCGGTCCAGCAGCTCGCAGCAGCCGTCGGCGTGCACCAGGACGGGGGGCGGGTGACCGGCGTTGCTGTAGATGATCAGGCAGCTCACAGGGTCCACCAGCGCCTGGACAGCAGTGGTGTTCAGCGCGCCTTCGACCGAGCGGGCGTACAGACCCAGCACCTCGAGCGCCTGCGCGGGCCGCTCCAGAGCGCGGATGGCGGCGCTCAGCGCGCTGCGGAGCATCCCCATCACGGCGGCGGCCTCGAGGCCGTGGCCGACGACGTCGCCGACGGCCACGGCGAAGCGGCCGTCGGCCAGATCGACCATGTCGTACCAGTCGCCGCATACGTTCAGCGATCCGGTGGCGGGCAGGTAGCGCACGGCGACCCCCTGGTGCCGGGCCAGGTCCGGGACCTGAAGCATGGCCTCCTGCAGGGCGACGGCCACGTGGCGCTCGCGCGTGTGGGCCTGCCGCAGTTCCTCGTTCAGCAACTGCAGCTCCCGGGCCCGCGCGTACAGCTCGGCCTCCAGGACCTCACGCGCGGCGACCGGCCCGGTCGACGGTTGGGCGCGGGAGGCGCGGGTCTTGACGAATGCGGTGACGTCCTCGACCCGGTGGATGATCCAGGCCACCGACCCGTCCGGTCCGAGAACCGGAGTGTTGATGGGCGACCACCACCGCTCCTCGAACACATCCAGCCGTCCCATGGCCGGGATGTCGTACTTCTGCAGCGCCATCGTGTCGGGCTGCCTCAAGGCCAGGACCCGCTGCAGCGAGGTGTTCAGGTTCCGCACCCCGTCGGCCTCGGGGTCGGCCGGATTATCGGGGAAGGCATCGAAGATGTGCTGCCCGATCAGGTCTTCCCTGGTCCGCCCGGTCGCGTCCAGGTACGCCTGGTTGACCTCCACGATCACCAGGTCCGGGCCCAGCACCAGATAAGGGCTCGGCGTGGCGGCGAACAGCGCCGCGTAGTCGATCCCGGACACGGCCACCGTCCTCCCCCTCCCTTCCGTCTTGTCCCTTTGCGGACCCGCCCTCCTCTCACGCTAGGGTCCGCCCAGCTCACGCGCCCCGTCACGGCAGCGGCGGTTGCTTCATTCCTCCCCGGCGACTCGGTGGGCTCTGCTGCTTCAACGGTCCTGGGACAGTGCCAGAAGCTCCGCGAACAGGCCGCCGGCGTGGACCAGGTCGTCGTACCGCCCCTGCTCGGTAATGCGGCCCTGCTGCATCACAACGATCCGGTCGGCGATCTTCGTGTTCTCCAGGCGATGCGTCACCACGATCGTGATGCGGTCCGCCGAGATGGCTTTGACCTTCTCGAAGATGTCGTGCTCACCGCGCGGGTCCATCTGCGAGGTCGGCTCGTCCAGGATCAGCAGCGGCGGCCGCCGGTACAGGGCACGCGAGCAGGCAAGGCGCTGCCACTGCCCGCCGGACAACTCCGTGCCGCCGAACCACTCCCGCGCCAGCAGCGTGTCCAGGCCGTCCGGCAGCTCGTCGACGGCCTGCCGCATGCCGACCGCGTCGACCGCCTCCCACACGGGTCCGTCGTCGGAGGTGCGTGGCTGCCCCAGCGTCACGTTCTCGCGAACCCGCAGCGGCCACTGCGCGAACAGCTGCGGCACCAGCCCGGTGCACGCCCACACGCTCGCAGGGTCGACGGCCGCGAGGTCTGCGCCGTTCCACGTCACCCTGCCCTTGTCCGCCAGGTAGATGCCGGTGAGCAGGCGGGTCAGCGTCGACTTGCCCGAGCCGTTCTCCCCGACGATCGCCAGGATCTCGCCCCGCCGCAGCCTCAGGGAGACACCATCGACAGCCGGCTTGTCCTTGCCCGGGTACTGGTACGCCACCTCGTCAAGACGAATCTCCTCGATCGGCGCGGCCACCCGCACCTCACCGCGCTTGGGCGCCTTCTGTCCGGCGTCGTCGAGGAACCTCTGCATGTCGGTCAGGTACAGGCTGGTGTGGAAGACGGCGGCCCCGTTGATGACGACCTGGCCCAGTGCACTCAGTGTGGTCTGCACGGCGACGACCGCGGTGGCGGCGATCGCCAGGTCGAGCCGGCCGGTCGCGGCCAGCCAGGCGAGCGCCGCCCAGACGACGATGAGAAAGAACCCGCCCACCAGCGAGGCGAACAAGGTGATGACAAGCATCCGCGGTGCCGCCCTCAGCGTGCGCCGGTCGATGCGTTCGGACAGCGACCGGTACCAGAACAGCAGATAGCCGGTCATGCCGTTCGCGCGCACCTCGTCGGCGAACTTCGCGTTGGTCGCCCACCAGCGCATCATGTGCCGGATGTTGCGGTCCCCGACGTTGCCGTAGTGGACCTCGTAGTCCACGCGGGCCGACAGCACAGCCCCGACGCCGGCGGGCAGCACCGCCAGGATCAGCAGCGGCAGCATCAGCGGATGGAGCACCGACAGCACGCCGCTGGCCGCGACCATCCGGACGAGGGCGGACATGAAGCGCTGCGCGTCGCTGACCATCACGTGGGTACGCACCACGCCCATCTCCGCCGCTTCCTGACGGTCCGCGAACCCGTCCGATGCGTACGCCGAGGCCTCCACCCGGCAGACGGCTTCCACCAGCGCCGAATCCGCCTGAGTCGTCAGCGGAGGAGTGATCCGCCCGTCCGCGTACGAGGACAGCGCACCCGCGATCCGCACCAGAGCGGCCGCACCGCCCACCACCAGCAGCGCGGGCAGCGCCTCGTGGAGCCGGTCGGAGACCACGCCGCCACCGAGGATCGACTGCATCGCCCGTGCCGTGGCCGCCAGCAGTACGGCAGAGGACACTCCGGTGACCAACTGGCATCCCACCAGCAGCATGACTGCGCTACGGTCGATGGCCCACGCCATCCCGGCGATGCGGCGCAGCACGGACGGCAACCTCGAGCACAGGCGCCTGAACGACGCCTCGCCCAGCGGGTTGGTGGAGTACTGGCCGCTGTAGGTGAACTCCGCAGGCGGCGGGGGCGGGGGCGATCCGGCGCTCTCATCGATGGCATCTACGGACGACAACTGGGCTCCTCCGGCAGGTCGTTCGCGAACGGGTTGGACGATGCCCCGGTCAACGACGGGCCCGCCGATATCGAACACACGTATTTGAGACGGACCAGAATCCGCGCGTCCTCACGGCACACGCACCGTGCGCGATACATCCACCCGCACAGCACGAGGCCTCACCCGCACCCACGGGTGGCCGAAACGCCGCGCGCGGATACGCATGTGGCAGATGGGATCGAAGCCATCTCGAACGAAGTCGACCTCCACTCCGTCGGTACTCATGAGGCCGGACACATCGTCGAGCTGAAGGTCCTGGCAAGGGCGATGTTCTCGGCTTCCGCAGGATCAACCGAGCCGGAGCTGATGCTCCGGCAAGGAGCTTCCTCCTGAGGTCAAGAGGCTGATCGACGGCTCGTGTCACCGAATGCGGGCGCCACGGCCAAGGTGGCGCTGATACCCCCGCTCTGGTCCCGGTGCAGGCCGGCCGCCATGCCCGGCACACGGCGGCTCCTCGACTGTCGCCCGTGAGACATCAATGTCTCACATGGGATAGCATCGTCTCATGCCTGTAGATCGCGAACTCGTGCTGCGCAGCGCCGCGGCCCTGCTGACCCGTAAGGCGACCGCCACCATGGACGAGGTCGCCAAAACGGCCGGCATCAGCCGTGCCACGCTGCACCGCCTCTTCGCCGGGCGCGACACCCTCGTGCGAGCGCTCGAAGGGCTCGGTATCGAGGAATGCGAGGCAGCACTCGACGCCGCGCGGCTCGATGACGGCACCGCGCAGGAGGCGCTGCGAAGACTGGTGAAGGAGATCGAACCCGCGGCCGGACTCCTCTCCTTCCTCGTCACGGAGAACCAGCTCTTCGAGGGCGACGAGCAGAACGAGGGCTGGGCCCGGCTCGACGCCCGTATCGCCGCGCTGTTCCGTCGCGGCCAGGAGAGCGGCGAGTTCCGTATCGACCTGACGCCCGCCTGGCTCACCGACGCGCTCTACGGGCTGATCAGCTCGGGCGCCTGGGCCGTCATGGACGGCCGCGTGGCCGCCAAGGACTTCCCATTCATGATCGTCGAGCTCCTGCTCGGCGGCACACTACGGAGAGTGGAACCATGACCGGCACCAAGCAGCGGACGGCCGTGACGGAGGTGGTGGAGGCGCGGCCCGGACGCTGGCTCGCCCTCTCCGTCCTCGTCCTCGCTGTGCTGCTGGTGGCCGTCGACGCGACCGTCCTCGGTCTCGCGACCCCCTACATCAGCGAGGACCTGAACCCCTCGGGTACCCAGCTGCTCTGGATAGGGGACGTCTATTCGTTCGTCATCGCCGGACTGCTGGTCTCCATGGGCAGCCTCGGCGATCGCATCGGACGCAAGAAATTGCTGCTCGTCGGCGCCACGGCGTTCGGCTTGATATCCGTGTTCAACGCCTATGCCACGACACCGGAGTCGATGATCCTGGCGCGGGCGCTGCTCGGCGTCGCGGGTGCGACCCTGATGCCCTCCACCCTCGCCCTCATCCGCAATCTCTTCCACGACCGGCGCGAGCGCAGCATCGCCATCGGCATCTGGGGTGCCGCCGCCTCGGCGGGTGCGGCGGTCGGCCCGATCGTCGGAGGCTTCCTGCTCGAGCACTTCTGGTGGGGCTCGGCCTTCCTGATCAACCTTCCCGTGATGGCGGTCCTCGTCGTCGTCGGCATCAAGCTGCTGCCCGAGTCGCGGAATCCGGATCCCGGCCCGTGGGACCTGATCAGTGTCGGGCTCTCGCTCGTCGGCATGATCGGCATCGTGTACGCGGTGAAGGAGGCCGCATCGCACGGGCCGACCGGGGAAGCCCTGGCCGCAGGGCTGCTCGGCGCCGCCGCGCTCTACGGCTTCATACGACGTCAACTCTCCATGATCAGGCCGCTGCTGGACATGCGGCTGTTCCGCGACCGCGGGTTCTCCGCGGCCGTCGTCGCGGATCTCCTGACCGTCCTGGGCATGTCCGGTCTGGTCTTCTTCCTCTCGCAATACCTGCAACTCGTGCAGGGCAGGCGGCCGCTCGAGGCAGGGCTCGCCGAACTGCCCGCCGCCATCGGCGCGGTGGCGGCCGGTCTGGTCGCGGGCGCCACCGCACGCCGGTACTCGGTCCGTGCCGTGGTCTCCGGAGGCCTCGCCGCGGTCGGCCTGGCACTGGCCGCGCTCACCGTGCTGAGCCAGTCCACCGGCTATCCGCTGCTCGGGGCGGCGCTGCTGGTCGTCGGCGTGGGCGCGGGCCTCTCGTTCACCGTGACCGCCGACGTGATCCTCGCCAGCGTGCCCAGGGAGCAGGCGGGCGCGGCCTCCGCGGTCTCCGAGACGGCGTACGAACTCGGCGCCGCCCTCGGCATCGCGCTGCTCGGCTCGGTGGTCACGGGCGTCTACCGGAATTTCACGGGACCGGCGGGCACCCCGGCCGAGGCCCGCGAGTCCTTGGGCGGCGCCGTCGAGTCGGCGGCCGGGCTGCCCGCGGACACCGGGGACGCCCTGCTCGCCGCGGCCCGCGAAGCCTTCGTCGACGGGCTCACACTCGCGGCGGGCGCCGGCGCGGCGGTGCTCCTCGCCACGGCGGTGGCGGCCTGGTTCCTGCTGCGGGGCCAGAAACTGGAGGCGTAGGCGTACGAGCTGGAGGCGGTAGGCGTACGAGGGAGGAGGCGCCCGGCCGGCACTACTGCCGGAGCGGAAGCGGGAGGTGGCCCGGGCTGTCGGGCGCAGGTGCGGCCTGTCCAACGCGGAGATCGCACGGGAGCTGCACTTGGCGCTGCCCACGGTAAAGACGCACCTGTCACGGATCCTGACCCGCCTGGCTCTCAACAACCGAGCCCGGATCGCACTGCTGGTCCACGACGCGACCACCTCGGACGACGCCTGAGGCAGGCCCAGGCGGCCACTTCCTGCCCGCGCCGCGACCGATAAGGCCGACGTCACTGCTCGGGGTGGGACAGGTGGGCCTTGGCGTCGTCATAGGTGGCGTCGCCGGTCGACTCGGCTGGGGCATAGACCAGGTTCAGCACTCCGGTCTTGAACGTCTCGGACGAGATCAGCCTCAGCGGGATCGAGGTCTCGCCCTCGTCGAACAACCGCATGCCCTTGCGAACGGCGATCGGGTGCACCAACAGCTGCAACTCGTCCAGCAGGCCGGCGGCCAGCAGCTGGCGGACGACCGAGACCGAGCCGCTCAGGGCGATGCCCCCGCCCGGCTCGTTCTTCAAGGCGGTGACGGCGTCCACAAGGTCGCCCTCGAGCTGCTCGGAGTTCCGCCAGGTGAACTCGAGCTTCTGGTTCGACACGACGATCTTGCGTACGTCGCCGAACTGCTTGGCGAAGTCGGCATCCTCCCCGCCGGCCGCCTCACGCTCCGGCCACGCCCCGGCGAAGCTGTCGTAGGTCTTGCGACCGAACAGGACGGTGTCGGCGCTGCCGAAGGTCGCGCCGACGGCGGCGCCCATCTCG
>NZ_JACEHE010000036.1 GCF_013778455.1 Streptomyces himalayensis subsp. himalayensis
AGCCACGACGGTGGCAACGGCGAAGCCGCGCCCCTGCACAACCCACCGGGTCAACTCGTCGGCGATGTCGAGCATTTGGGTCTCCTGTTCCCGTTCCCGTTGGTGGGCAGGCGTTCCGCCACCGTTGTGGGCAGGCGTTCCGCGGGGCGATGGGAGTCCCCCTACTCGAGCGAAGCCGAGAGCTTGGGGGAGGGTGGGCACAACCCACGACGGCGGGTTCCCGTTGGATGTGCAGCTGCCCCAAACGTCGGGGTTATCCACAGTAAGGAGGCGTGACCCGCCGTCGGGGTGCCGCTGTGCCCACCCTCCCCCATTGCCTTAAGGGCATGGGAGGTACCCCCATCGCCCCAGCGGCACGATTGCCCACAGCGGCGGCGTGTCTACGCCATGCCCGTCAGATGCTCCGGCCGCACCGGCGTCCGCTCAAGCGCCAGTCCCGTCGCCGCGCGGATCGCCGCGAGAACCGCCGGCGTCGAAGACAGCGTCGGCGCCTCCCCGACACCCCGCAGCCCGTACGGGGCATGCCCGTCGGCGAGTTCCAGAGAGGTCGATGTCGGCGGCTGAAGCCGCCGGCATCGACCTCTAGAGGACACGGTGCGGTCACAGCACCTTGTCCAGGGTGATCGGCAGGTCGTGGACGCGCTTGCCGGTGGCGTGGTAAATGGCGTTGGCGATCGCGGCGGCCGTGCCGGTGACGCCGATCTCGCCCAGGCCGAGAAGCCCGAGCGGCATGGTCGGGTCGGGCTCGTCCAGGTAGTGGATGTCGATCGGCGGGATGTCGGCATGGACGGGTACGTGGTACTCGGCCAGGCTCGGGTTCATGATCCGCCCGGTGCGGGGATCCACCAGCGTCTCTTCCGAGAGTGCCATGCCAATGCCCATGACGATGCCGCCGCGGAGCTGGCTGGTGGCGGTCTTGGCGTTGATCACCCTGCCGACGTCGAACACGCCGAGCCAGCGCGACACCCGTATCTCACCGGTGTCGGGGTCGACCCGCACTTCGCAGAACTGCGCCCCGGACGCCGCCTTCACCCAGCGCCGCTGGTCGCGCAGGAACCTCGCCATGAACTTCGCCTGCCCGGCCAGCGCGCCGAGCCGCGTCTCGGACCCGACCGCCGCCTCGACATGGTCTCGTCCCGCCCGTTGGAGGATCTCCGCGTACGACGCGCCCTCGCCCAGCGCGCGCACCTTGCGCTTGAGTTTGTCGCAGGCGGCCAGCAGGCTCGCGGAGACGCTCACGGTCTGCGCGGAGGCGCCCGCGCCGGGCGCGGCGGGCAGCGTGGAGTCGCCGTGCTCCACCCGCACCGCGTCGAGCGGCACGCCGAGCGCGTCGGCCGCGATCTGCGCTTGGACGGTGGCCGCGCCCACGCCCACTTCCTGCAGGGCGCAGCGCACCAGCACGCTGCCGTCCGCCGACAGTCGCACCGTCACGTTGGCGGTGAACCGGTTCGTCCCGTGGTGGGCGGTGGCCACGCCCATGCCGACCAGCCACCGGCCGTCCCGCATCGAGCCCGGCTCGGGCGTGCGGTCCGCCCAGCCGAACCGCTGCGCGCCGTAGGCGTATGTCTCGCGCAGCAGCCGGTGCGAGAAAGCCTTGCCGTCGATCGGGTTGGTCTCCGGCTCGTTGCGCATCCGCAGCGCGATCGGGTCCATGCCCAGCTCGTAGGCGAGCTCGTCCACCGCCGCCTCCAGTGCGAACGAACCCGGCGCCTCGCCGGGGGCGCGCATGAAGGTGTTGGGAAGCCAGTCGAGCTCGACCTGACTGTGGCGCAGGAGGATGTTCGGCGCGGCGTACAGGTGCCCGGACGGCGCGGTGACCCCCTCGGGCAGTCCGCCGACCCGCCCGATGCTGGTCACGCCGGTGTGGATGAGCGAGGTCATCTCGCCGTCCGCCGTCGCGCCGAGGGCTATCCGCTGGATGGATGGCGAGCGCCCGCCGACCGTGCGGTAGACGCCCTCGCGGGTGAGCATCATGCGCACCGGCCGCCGGGTCGCGCGGGCTGCGAGCACGGTGAGCAGCGTGCCGGCCCACACCGGGCCCTTGCCGCCGAACGCGCCCCCGACGTGCGGTGCGATCACTCGCACCGACTCCACGGGCACGCTGAACCTGGCCGCGAGGTGGGTGCGGAGGAAGGTCGTGCCCTGTGTGGCTTCGTGCACGGTCAGCCGGTCGCCGTCCCACACCGCGGTGGTGGCGTGGGGCTCGATCGCGTTGTGGTTGAGCGGCGGGGTGGTGAACCGCAGGTCCACCGATACGGGGGCGGCCTTGAGCGCCGCCTCGGCGTCGCCCTTTTTCGCGGTTCCGGGCTGGAAGGGATTGCCCTTCAGCAGGACGGCATGCTCCTCCTGGGCGGCGAAGTCGGTGGTGGCCGGGGACTCCTGGTAGGCGACCTCGACCAGTGCCGCCGCCTCGCGCGCCGCCTCCAGGGTCTCGGCGACGACGACTGCGACGGGCTGGCCGTTCCAGTGCACCTCGTCGGTGTGGAGGTAGTTGACCGGGGCCCCGGTGAGGATCATGCCCATATTTGCCAGCGTCGGCCGCGGCGGTGGCTCCATGGGGGGCGCGTTCTCGTGCGTGAGGACGGTCAGCACGCCCGGTACGGCGGCGGCCCCTGCCACGTCGAATCCGGTGACGCGGCCGCGCGCGATCGTCGCGTGCACCAGCGCGGCGTACGCGAGATCGGGGTACGGATGCTCGGCCGCGAAGCGCGCCTGCCCGCTCGTCTTGGCCCGGCCGTCCAGCCTGTCGATTGGCTTGCCCACCACCGGCTCCGCCGCGGTCTGCGGCTTCGACGGGCTCTCCACCTGGGTCATGAGCCGGCTATGGTTCTCGGCGTCGTGCGGCACCGTCATGCTGCGCCCCCTTCCGTGAGCACCTGGCGCAGGGTCGCGACGATCGTGCGCCGGGCGAGATCGATCTTGAATGCGTTTCCCGGAAGCCCTTCGGCGGACGCGAGCTCGACCTCGGCGGCGTGCCGGAAGGACTCCTCGGTGGCGGGCGCGCCGAGCAGGGCCTGCTCGGCCTTCGAGGCCCGCCACGGCTTGGCGGCAACCCCGCCCAGGGCGAGCCGCGCGCCGGTGACCGCGCCGTCCCGGACGTCCAGTGCGGCGGCGACCGAGACCAGTGCGAATGCGTACGAGGCGCGGTCGCGCACCTTGCGGTAGCGCGAGTTCGCGGCGACCGGCACGGCGGGCAGTTCGACGGCGGTGATCAGCTCGTCGGCGGCCAGCTCGGTCTCGATGTGCGGGGTGTCGCCGGGCAGCCGGTGGAAGCCGGCCAGCGGGATACGGCGGACGCCGCGCACACTCTCCACCTCGACCACGGCGTCCAGCGCGGCGAGCGCGACGCACATGTCGGACGGATGCGCGGCTATGCAGGTCGGGCTCGCCCCGAGGATCGCGCCGCTCCGGTGGAACCCATCGCGTGCGGCGCAGCCGGCCCCCGGCTCGCGCTTGTTGCAGGCGGCCGCGTCGTCGTAGAAGTACAGGCAGCGGGTGCGCTGCAGCAGATTGCCCCCGACCGTCGCCATGTTCCGCAGCTGCGCCGACGCGCCCGACAGGATCGCCTGGGCCAGCATCGGGTAGCGGCTGCGGACCAGCCGGTGCCCGGCGAGGCGGCTGTTGCGGACCCCCGCGCCGATGCGCAGTCCCCCGTCCGGCAGTTCCTCGATCTCCTCCAGCGGCAGCCCGGTGACGTCGACGACGGTCGCGGGCCGCTCGATCCCCTCGCGCATCAGGTCGACCAGGTTGGTGCCGCCGCCGAGGAACTTCGCGTCCGGCTGGGCCGCGACCGTCCGGACGGCGGCGGCCACGTCGTCCGGACGCACGTACGCGAACGACCTCATCGCGCCGCCTCCGCCCTGACGTGGGATACGGCGTCTGCCCCGGCGACCTCCTGGATCGCGGCGACGATGCCGTTGTGGGCACCGCAGCGGCACAGGTTGCCGCTCATCCGCTCTCTGATCTCGGCGCCGGTCAACTCCACGGCGTCGGCGTCGAGGTGCTCGGTCGCCGCGCTCGGGACGCCGTTCCCGTGCTCGGCCAGCATGCCGATCGCCGAACAGATCTGGCCGGAGGTGCAATAGCCGCACTGGAACCCGTCGTGGACGACGAACGCCTCCTGGAGCGGGCTCGCGACGCCCTCGATCGTGGTGATCTCGCGGCCCTCGTACTGGATGGCAAGTGCCAGGCAGGCGTTGATGCGCACGCCGCGGCCAGGACGGTGCAGGCTCCGCACGCGCCCTGGTCGCAGCCCTTCTTCGCGCCGGTCAGCCCGAGGTGTTCGCGCACCGCGTCGAGCAGGCTGACCTGCGGCTCCAGGTCGAGTTCATGGGTGGTGCCGTTCACCCGTAGCACTACAGCGGGCATCGTTCCTCCGTCGATGGGGTACCCGATGAACGTTAACAGACCACTGTCCGCTTAATAAGAGGACGGCGGTCTGTTAAGGGTCCCGTTATGCTGTCCGGGATCATGAGCGAGCCGGAGTTTCTGCGGGCCAGGCGGCCGGAGCACAAGCAACAGCGACGCGAGGCGATCCTCGCCGCCGCGCGCGAGCTCGCCCTGCGCTCAAGCGTGCGCACGGTCAGCCTGCGTGCCGTGGCGGCGGCCGCGGGGCTCGCGAAGTCCAATGTGGTGCGCTATTTCGGCACGCGCGAGGAGATCTATCTCGAACTCGCCGCCGAAGAATGGCAGGGCTGGAAGCAAGCGGTGACCGAGCGGCTGCGCGCCTGTGACGGTCCGGGCGGCGTGGTCGACGCGCTCGCCGAGACGCTGGAGGAACGGCCGCTCCTGTGCGACCTTCTCGGCTACGCCGCGGCCAGCCTGGAACACAACGTGTCGCTCGACGCGGCCCGCGCCTTCAAGGTGGTGCTCCTCGACGTGGGCGCCGAGATCGGTGCCGAAGTGGCGCGCGCCGGCGAGTTGACCGACGGCGAAGGCCTGGAGCTGGTCGGGACGGCCACCGCGCTGGCCGCCTTCCTCTACCCGACAGCCCATCCGCCCCCGGTCCTGGCCGAGCTCTACGCGCAGGAGCCATGGATCGCTGCCGCCCGCCCGCCGTTCCTCCCGACGCTGAAGCGCGCCCTCACCGCGTTCCTCGCGGG
Organism: Streptomyces himalayensis subsp. himalayensis; assembly: GCF_013778455.1. Classification (GTDB taxonomy): domain Bacteria; phylum Actinomycetota; class Actinomycetes; order Streptomycetales; family Streptomycetaceae; genus Streptomyces; species Streptomyces himalayensis. The sequence goes on from NZ_JACEHE010000036.1 coordinate 5,103, forward strand.
CCTGCCGACGCTGCGCCCACGCCAAGGCACGGACTGATCAGCTCATGGCGGTGGACGCCTGACGCACGATCTCTTCGGTGGGGTGTGGCCACCTGCCCGCCGCGGCGCGGGCGGGCGGCCGCGTCTGCGAGGGGCCGGTCAGACGGGTCGAGGGCGTCGGTGTTGCCGACGTGCAGGCGGACGACGCCACTGAGATAGCGGCCGCCCTTGACGTCGCCGGGCACGACCAGACGCGGCCCTTCCTTGTCGAGTTTCTTGCCGTCCTAGGTGACGGCGAGCAGGACCTTCTGCCGGAGAAGGCCGGGTCGGTCTCGGCCCAGGCGAGGGTGGCGCGGTAGCCGTCGGAGCCGGTGGCGGTGACGACCAGGCGCAGCTGCGCGTTCTTGACGTCGGGGTCGATGCGGGGCTCGGTCAGCGCCAGGAGGTCGGCAGCAGTGGGCCGGTGAAGGTGTGCTTCTCTGCGCCGTGGGAGGTCTGTTGGGAAAGGCGGACCGGGACAAGGGCGGTGGGCGCGGCTGGCCTGCGCCAGGCGGGAACCTGCGCAATCGACCGGCCCGCGCCCACCGCCCACCGTCTGGCCGATTGCAGGCCCGGCCGCACCTACACGGTCTAACGCTCACTCGCGCGTTGCCAGCCCCTCGACGGCACCCAGGGCGCGCGCACTGCGTCCGTGCCGAAGCGCCCGCGGAATCCGTCTGCGGCATCCTCAGCCGTACGCCTTGTGGGGAGCAGTGGGGGCCGTCGCCCCGGTCTCCGTACAAGCAGTCCGGCCTCTCCATCGCGGTGTTGCCGGAGGTGGGGTGGGCGAATCGCCCCAGGACACGGCAGATCGGCATGCGTCGTGGCCGTTGCGACATGGAGCAGGTGACAGGCATAGAAGCGAGGCTCTGAGCAGCCGCACCGTGAAGGCGGCGGACTGTGAAGGAGCGATCTCATGGACCGATACGATCTCGCCCTCATCGGATTCGGCGGCGTCAATCGCGCGCTTGCCGAGCTGATATCCCAGAGCGGGGAGCGCCTGGCCAAGGAGCTGGGCTTCGCCCTGCGGGTGGTGGCGATCACCGATCTGCGGGCCGGTTCCCTAGTGGACACCGACGGCATCGATCTGGCGCCGCTGCTGGCCGCCGAGCCCGGGGAGCTCAGCTTTGCGGGCCTTGCCGGCGGCAGCGCAGATCCGCGCAACGAGTGGGTGATCCGCGAGGTCCCGGCCGACATCGTCGTGGAGGCGACGTTCACCAACCCCACCGACGGCGAGCCCGCCCTCTCCCATGTGCGCTGGGCCCTGGAATCGGGCAAGCACGTGTGCACCACCAACAAGGGACCGGTCGCACTCGCCGGCCGCGCACTGAAACAGCTGGCTGCCGAGCGTGGTGTCAGCTTCGAGTTCGAGGGCTCGGTACTCAGCGGCACCCCCATCCTGCGCACCGCCGAGCGTATGTTCGGCGGCCTGGAGATCACCGGCGTCCAGGGCATCATGAACGGCACCTCGAACTACATCCTCGGCCGCCTCGAAGAGGGCATCGAGCTTTCGGCGGCCATCGCCGAAGCCCAGAAGCTCGGGTACGCCGAAGCCGATCCCACCGCGGACATCGAGGGCCACGACGTCCAGCTCAAGGTCATGATCCTGGCCAACGAGGTCCTCGGCGCCGACCTGCGCCGCGAGGACGTCTTCTGCGAGGGCATCTCCGCGATCAACCCCCACGAGGTGCAGGACGCCGCCTCGAAGGGGCTGCGCTGGAAGCTGGTCGGCTCCGCCACCCGCCACGAGGACGGCAGCGTCGATGCCCGCGTCGCCCCGCTCGCCCTGCCCGCCCAGCACCCGCTCGCCGGGATCTCCGGCCCGGTCAACGCGGTCGCCTTCCACACCGACCTCCTCGGCACCGTCACGGTCTGCGGGCCGGGCGCCGGCCGCATCGAGACCGCCTACGCCCTGCTGTCGGACATCATCGCCATCCACCAGCGCCACGCGGACGACGACACCGCCCCCACGCGCCCCGTTCTCCAGGAGACTCACCGTGTCTGACACCGTGGTGCCCCCCAGCATCGAACTTGGCACCGACACGGCGCCCGTGCACAACCCCTACACCGGCGAGGTCATCGCCTCGGTGCCCACCGTCGACGCAGGCGCCGTCGGCAGCATCCTGCAGCAGGCCAGGTGCGGGCGCCGCACGTCGGCCGCGCTGTCCCGCGCCTCCAGGGCTGCGGTCCTGGAACGCGCCGCCCGCCTGATCGAGCGGCGCGCCGAGTCCTTCGCTCAGCTGATCGTCAGCGAGGCCGGCAAGACCATCGCCCAGGCCCGCAAGGAAGTCGCCCGCGCGGTCAACACCCTGTCCCTGTCCGCGGCCGAGGCACGGCGTAACGCCGGCGAGGTCATCCCCTTCGACTCCTATGAGGGCTCGGAGAAACGGCAGGGCTGGTTCACCCGCGAACCGCTGGGCATCATCGCCGCCATCACTCCGTTCAACGACCCCCTCAACCTGGTCGCCCACAAGCTCGGCCCGGCCATCGCCGGCGGCAACGCGGTCATCCTCAAACCGTCCGCGCTGACGCCGCTGTCCGCGCTGCGCCTGGTCGACACCCTCATCGAGGCCGGCCTGCCCGAGGAGATCGTCACCGTCGTCAACGGCAATGCCGACATCGGCGCCGCGATCGTGGCCGCCCCCGACGTGCGCATGGTGTCCTTCACCGGCGGATTCGCCACCGGCGAGGCCATCTCCCGCACGGCCGGCCTGAAAAAGCTCGCCATGGACCTGGGCGGCAACGCCCCGGTCATCGTCATGGACGACGCCGACCTGGACGAGGCCGTGGCCTCCTGTGTCTCCGGCGCGTTCTGGGCCGCGGGCCAGAACTGCATCGGCACCCAGCGGATCCTGATCGCCCGCGAGGTCTACGAGCGCTTCCGCGACGCGTTCGTCGCCCGCACCAAGCTGCTTCGCGTCGGCGACCCCCTCGACGAGCGCACCGACGTCGGCCCCATGATCACCCAGGAGGCCGCGGCCGCCACCCGGGCCAAGGTCGACACGGCGGTGGCCGAGGGCGCGGTGCTGCTCTACGGCAACCACGCCACCGGCGCCCTGTACACGCCGACCGTCCTGGAAGACGTCCCGGCAACCTGCTCGATCTGGCAGGAGGAGGTGTTCGCCCCGGTCGTCGTCCTGCAGCCGTTCACGTCCTTCGAGGACGCCATCGAGCAGGCCAACGCCATCGACTACAGCCTGCACGCGGGCATCTTCACCTCCCGCCTGGACCGCGCCCTGAACGCGGCCCGGCTGCTGGAAGCCGGCGGAGTCATGATCAACGACTCGTCCGACTACCGCTTCGACGCCATGCCGTTCGGCGGCTTCAAATACGGCAGCATGGGCCGCGAAGGCGTGCGCTTCGCCTTCGAGGAGATGACCCAGCCCAAGGTCGTCTGCGTCAACCACATCACTGACGTGGTCCAGTGACCGCCTTCCGCACCGAGCGCGAACCCCTGGCACTGAACGGTAACCGGCGAGGACCTGCCGATGCGCTGCTCACCCCGGCTCCGTTGAACTCCGCGCTCCTCGCGGGCGGTTGACGACGCTGGACAGGGTGAGCGCGGTGACCGTGTCCCGTACGCCGGGCATCTGGGCGATGTCCTCCCAGATGACTCGTACGCGTTCCAGTGAGGCCGCCTCCAGGCGCACCACGATGTCGAAGTCACCGCTGAGGATCTCGCAGATGACGACCTCCGGAATGCGCTTGAGTGCGGCCAGGACATCGCCGCCGCGCATACGGTCCTGGCGGTACACAAGTACGAACGCGGAGACCACATCGCCGGTGTCGCCGCCTGCGCGGACGATGGTGTAGCCGGCGATGTGGCCCTGGCGCTCCAACCGTTCGATGCGCTGGCGCACCGCGTTGCGGGACAGCAGCACCTTGCCGGCCAGCTCGGAGTGCGAGATTCGGCCGTTGCGGGTCAGCTCGGCGAGGATCTTCTCGTCGATGGCGTCCATAGCGGACCGTCTCCTTCGCGAATCGTCCCTCGGCATCCCGGCTCACTTCGGCGAGATCACCCGAGACAAGGGTGTGCTCGTCGGTGTGCTTCTCCACGCGGCCGGGCAGGAAGTTGGCCGCGCCGAGGAGGTCCGCGACGAAGTGGGTTCTCGGCCCTTCGAACAGTTCCGAGGGGGGTGTCGAACTGCTCGATCACGCTTGTCAGGGCGCCGAGCGGTTCGTCCATGAGGATGACCGGCGGGCAGTAGACCAGGGACCGGCGATCTCCATGGACGTCTCATCGACGGCGACGACATCGCCGTAGGTCTTGCGCAGTGCCACTACCGACAGCGATTTGCCGGTCGCGGTGGCTGGCTTGCCGCCGGCCACCTTGACGGACGGTGTGGCGACACCGAATTCAGCCACGAGCCACTCCAACCAGCGCTTGGTGACGGCCGCTTCGTTCTTCAGAGGGAAGAGCGGCGAGGCCGCCTGCTCCGCGCAGGAGCGTTCTGCGACCGATCATGGAATCACTCATGCCAGCTCTCCTGGAAATAGGGCATGGGGAGCGGGATGGGGGCGGTTCAGTGGTCGGGCATGAGGCCCGTCAGTCGTGGGGGGGTGGCGATGGCGGCGAGGTGCGTGCCGGGGCGGACGGACAGCCCGTTCATGCTGTAGATGATCGTTCCGGTGGAGACGGCGGCGATCTTGTGCTCGGCGCCGTCGATCGGGTCGATGATGCGGCCGATGGTCTGTCCCTCGGTCACCTCGTCGCCGGTGACCGCGTCCGGGTACCAGAGGCCTGCGGCCGGAGATTCGACCTCGCCCGTCCAGATCCAGTCGCGCGGCTGCACGGTCACCGGTGCGAGGTGCTGCGGCGCCTCGATGACACCGAGGTGGTGCAGGATCCGGTACAGGCCGTCGAGGAGCCTGCGTACGGTGGCCGGGTCCCGGTCGCCGAGCTGGCCGGTCTCGACGAGGATCGCGGGGATGCCCTGCCGGTTCGCCGCGGCGTGGCTGTTGCCGCCGTCCGGGCTGGTGCCGAAGATGACCCGCTCGTATCCGACCGCGTGGGCCATTCCCCTGTTCTTCGCATCCAGCTCGTCGTCGGAGGTCAGACGGTAGCCGACGAAGTCGAGCAGGTGCTGGTCGATGCCGCCGCTGTGCAGGTCCACGTAGGCGTCGGCGCCGTCGATCACGTACTCGAACAGCCAGGCCGCCATCCGGTCGGTGGGGCCGCCGTCCTTGTCGCCGGGGAAGACGCGGTTGATGTTGACGCCGTCCAGCGGGGAGATGTTGAGCCTGCCCCCGTAAACGGCCGGCGGATTGGACACGGGGCAGATCACCACCTGGCCGGCGACGTCGTCCGGTTCCAGCAGCCCGGCCAGGCGGGTGGCGCCGTCGACGCCGATGAACTCGCCGCCGTGGACACCACCGGTGATCACGACCCTGGGGCCGGGACGGGAGCCGTTGACGAGGATCAGGGGAACCTCCACCGTCGTGGGGCCGAGGTCGGCGGGCAGGCTCCCGCGGGTCTTCTGGCCGGGCTCGGCCCGCAGCGGGCCGATGGTCAGGGTCATGTCTTACCTCGTTCGAACTCAGGCCGCGGTGCGGTCGTTTGTGGTGATGAAGTCGATCGGCTGGGAGGTGCGGCCCTCCAGGGCGAGGTCCGCGGCGATGTCGCCCATGGCGGGCGAGAGCTTGAAGCCCTGGCCGGAGAAGCCGGCCAGCAGGACGATGTCGTCGCAGCCCGGCAGGGGGCCGACCAGCGGCCGGGTGCTGTCGGTGTAGCCCTCCATGAAGACGGACAGGCGTACCGGGTCGGGGTTCAGGCCGGGCAGGTGGCGCCGCACCACCTCCGTGAAGGTCTCCAGTTCCTCCGGTGCGACGGTCCGGTTCAGCCGGTTCGGGTCGTCCACGGGCTTGTGGTGGGCCTGGGGCAGGCCGAGCTTGACGGTCAGGCCGTCCGGAGACGGGATGCCGTAGAAGGGGATGTCGCCCCGGCGGATGAAGGCGGGACGCTCCGCGTCTGCCGGGTGGTCCTCGTGGGGCAGGAACCAGGCGTTGATTGCGCGGTAGACGCTCACTTCCCACGGCAGGTCGGGCAGCAGGTCGCCCACCCACGGGCCGGGGGTGACGACCGCGGTGTCGAAGCGCTCCGTGTCGGTGTCGGTGCGGATCTCCACGCCTCCCCCGGCGACGGGAGTGACCTCCCGCACCGGGGTGTAGCGGCGGATCCGGGCCCCCAGCTCCTCGGCACGCCGGGCCGCGGTCTGGACCGTCAGCTCGGGGCGGACGAAGCCCGCGTGGGAGTCGAGGACCACCAGGTCGCCGTCGTCGACGCGGAACTGCGGGAAACGCTTGGCCATCGCCTCGGCGTCGATCACCTCGTGGACGAGGCCGTGCTCGGCGATGCCGTCCATGACGGTACGCATCTCGGGGTCGTTGGCCGGCCCCATGACCAGGGCTCCGGTCAGGCGGCGCAGTTCCCGCCCGGTCTCCGCCTGCAACTGCTTCCAGAGGGCGTCGGCGTGCCGGACGAGCGGCACATAGCGGCCGTCGTGGGTCTGCACGCTGCGGAAGACGCGGGTCTCGCCGCCTGCGGCGCTGCGGTCGTGGCCGGGCGCGAACCGGTCGTAGCCGACGACCTCGGCGCCGCGGGCCGCCAGCCGCCAGACGGCCTGGCTGCCCATGGTTCCGACGCCGACGACGGCGACGCGCTTCCTCGCAGCTGACACAGGACTCTCCTTTCGTATCGCCGGGCCGCATGCTGGGCCCCGAGCGTGAGGATGCTTGGTGGCGACTTGGAGGGGGGCGCGCCCTTGGGGCCCCAACGCTCGCATTCGTCCCGGGTTCGGGGATCCACCCCAACCCTCGAATCCTCCCGAAGTCGTGCCACATTGTGGAATACCGTGCTAATATCTGGCACAGAGAATGGCAGCGGCTTAGGGGGGAGTCAAGAGGTCCAGCGGATGGCCGCGTGACTCGACCTCACCTCGCCCGTGACCTTGCCCGGTCCTCGTGCACTGGCGGATGCCGCTTCATCCCGGACGGCGAAGCGGAGACCGCTCCCGCACGCACGGGGCGCTCCGCGCCGCCTAGCTTCTGAGTTCCGGGGGCGGCTCTTGCTACAGACCCACCACGGGGGCCAGTTGGGATCGGAGGGTGCCGGCGTGGGGCTGCAGGGAGCCGTCGAAAGCGGCGGATCCGATGGTGAAGGCGTCGGCTCCGGCTGATGCGAGTGCCTGTATCTGGTCGGTGCTGGTGATGGAGCCGGCGATGACCAGGCGGCCGGTGATGGCGGCGCGGGCGGCGCGGACCAGGTCGAGAGGGTCGGCATCGGTGGCGCGGTACGCGAGGAGGTCGACGCCGGCGCAGCCCGCGGCTTCTGCCCGTCGGCAGTCGTCGGCGATGCGGTCCGGGTCGCCGGCGAGGCGGGTGGGGTGCCCGAGGGGTTCTCCGGCGAAGGGCAGGTAGCCGATGGACGTGCCCTGCAGGAGATCGAGGGTCTCCTTGATCCAGGTACCGCCCATCAGCCAGTCGACGCCGAGTTCGGTGGCTGTCCGTACGGAGGCAAGGGCCTGGTCCCGGTCGGTGCTGACGACTTCGAGGTAGGTGGTGGCGCCCATGTCCTTGATGCGAGTGTGGAGCTGGGCGAGGGTGTCGCGGTCGACGCCGATATCCTTGAATCCGATGTGGGTGATGCCGAGGTCCTTGATGGTGTCGAGGACCTCGAGGCAGTCGGTGACGGTGCGGTCGTCGCGGGTGAGCATGAAGATGAAGTCCACGGTGTCCTTCGGCTTTCTGTTCCGGGTGGTGTGAGCCGGTGGTCAGGGGCGGTCCGGTGCCCCCGCGGATAGGCGGTCGGCGTGGCGCAGGGCGGTGAGCAGGCTGGTGTGGTCGGCCGTGCCGAGACCGGCGATGTCGAAGGCGGTGCCGTGGTCGACGCTGGTGCGGACGAAGGGCAGGCCGATGGTGATGTTGACGCCGTGTTCGATCCCGAGGTACTTGACGGGGATGAGGCCCTGGTCGTGGTACTGAGCGACCACGGCGTCGAAGGCTCCAGCGCGGGCTCGCATGAAGACGGTGTCGGCGGGCCAGGGTCCGCTGGCCTGGATGCCTTCGCTCTGCGCGGCCTGGATGGCGGGGGTGATGATGTCCAGGTCCTCGCGGCCGAAAAGGCCGTTCTCCCCTGCGTGGGGGTTGAGGCCGGCGACGGCGATGCGGGGGGCGGGCAGGCCGCTGCGCTGGAGTGTGCGGTGGGTGAGGCGGATGATGTCGAGTACGCGGGCTGTGGTTATCGCGTCGATTGCGGTGCGGAGTGGCTGGTGCACGGTGACCAGGACGATCCGCAGTTCGTCGGTGGCCATCATCATCGCGTAGTCCGTGGTGCCGGACAGGTCGGCGAGGATCTCGGTGTGCCCGGGGTAGGGGACGCCGGACATGCGCAGTGCTTCCTTGTTGATCGGCGCGGTCACCAGAGCCCGTACCTCGTGGGCCATCGCGAGCTGGATACCGCGGCGGACGTACTGGAAGGACGCCGCTCCGGCTCGGGCGTCGAGTGTGCCCCAGGGCAGGTCGGCCGGAAGGCCGTTCTCGGCAAGGACGTCCACCGTGCCGGGTGCGAACTTCGCCTGGTCGACTGAGGAGATGAGGCGAATTGCGAGGTGGGTGTCGGCGATCTTGTTGGCGCGGGCGAGGACGTCCACGTCGCCGATGACGACGACGGGCACGGTGCGCCGGGAATCGGCGCACGCCTTGAGGGTGATCTCGGGGCCGATTCCGCAGGGGTCGCCCATGGTGATGGCGATCGGGGTCATGCATGCTCTCCTGGGTCGAGGCGATGTCGGATGAGGTGGCACAGGCGCAGGAGCATGGCGTCGTCGCCGAAGCCGCCCGCCTTGATCAGCACGGAAAGGGGGAGTCGGCCGATCAGAGATCCCCGGACGACGCCGGGTTCGGGTTCGTCGAGTAGGTCGATGCCGGTGGCGCCAAGGGGCTGGAGCACGGTGGTGGCCGTCTCTCCCCCGCTGATGACAAGTGCGTCGACCGTGTGGTCTTCGGTCAGCGCCTTAACGACTGCTGCCTGAGAGCGGGCGAGTACTTGTGCGGTCTGTGGCGTGTGGCGTTCATCGGGTGTCTGCAAGGTGAGGATGGGGGCCGTCAGGCCTCGCAGCGTCTCCACGGCCTGGGCCGGATCGATGCTGACGGTGACACCCTGGACGTCCACCCTGGTGCGTAGCTTGACCAACTGCCGTCGGGTCGCCGGGTTGGTGCTGCCGACCACGATCAGTGGGCGTCCGGCCGGTGCGGGCAGTGATGCAGCGCTGCCCGTAGCGCGCGCACACCTTCGGGCCAGGGCGGCCGCCAGACCCGGGGAGCCGACCCACAACACTTCGTCAAGCCGCGGCACCGCTGCCACCAGACGGTCGAGGTCGCCGTCTTCGGCGGCGGAGTAGACGATCAGGTCACCGTTCCCGATCAGTTCAGGCAGCTCGGCTGCCCGGTCCGGCTGCCCAAGAACGGCCTCCGGGAACAGCATGGCGAGGTCCGAACACCGCACGGGGTGTACCGGGTCGCGGGCATAGTCGCTCTCGTGGACCGGTACGCCCCGCACGTACTGGACCCCCTCCACCGTCACTCTCCCCTCCGCGGGGAAGGCCGGGGCGATGACGACGGTCCGCCTCCGCGATCCCGTCCATGCGGCCCGGACTTCTGCCGCGATATGACCGCGCAGGGTGGAATCCACGGTTTTGAAGAGCAACTCGGAGCCGGCGAACAGGCGGGCCGCCCGCCACGTACGCGAAGCAGCGGCCTCCTCGTCCAGCACCCGGCTCCCCAGGTCGACCGCGCTCACGCCCACGGCGTGCCGCGGCACGCTTGCTGGGGTGGTGAGCAGGATCCGGGCGTCGTGGCCTGCCTGGCGGAACGGCGCGGCACCGTCCCCTGCGCTGGTGAGGTCGTCCGCCAGGATGGCAATTCCCCGCCGCACGTCGTTGTGGAATGTCATGCCTCACCTCTCCGTCAGCCACCCTGCTCTGTGACCAGATCAATAGTCGTTCAGAGGAAGGGGCAGGACAAACGATTCATTCTCACAAGACCTGTGAGTAGAATTCACGCATGCGATGGTCAGCCCTTCCTCCTGTGAATACGCTGCTGCCCTTCGAAGCGACCGTCCGGCACGCGAGCATGACCGCGGCGGCGCAGGAACTGCACGTCACGCACGGCGCGGTGAGCCGACAGGTCCAGAACCTGGAGCGGTCCCTGGGGATATCACTGTTCGAGCGGCAGACACGCGCCCTGCGCCCGACCCCGCAGGCGCGCCAGCTGGCGGCCGTCGTCAGAGACGCACTCGATCAGATCGATGCGGCCGCCCGGCAGATCGCACAGCGCACACCCGCAGGACCGCTCACCCTCTCGTGTGAGCCCACACTCCTGATGCGATGGCTCATTCCCCGGCTCCCCGATCTGGCCGTGAACGTGCCGGACGTCGCCATCCACCTGTCCGCAGGCGGCGGCCCTGTCTTCTTCGAGCGGGACAACATCGACCTCGCGATCCGCCGAGACGACTTCCCGTTCCCCGAAGAGGCGAGCCGGACCCGCTTGTTCGCAGAGCGGATCGGACCCGTCTGCCGGCCCGATCTCGCGACCCGCCTGACCGGCGCCGCCGGCGTATCGCAGGTAGCCCTTCTGCACACCGACACACGACCGAAGGCGTGGGACGACTGGCGACGTATCACCGGCATGAAAGCAGAGCCTGCCTCCCAGCAGACCCTGGAGCACTTCTACCTGACCCTCCAGGCTGCCGCGGCCGGCGTCGGGGTCGCAATCGCCCCGTATGCCGTCGCCCGGGACGACCTGGAGCGAGGGCAACTCGTCGCACCCTTCGGTTTCGTCCCCGACGGCACCAGCTACCACCTCCTCAGCCGTCAATCACCTGAGCAAGACGGACGCGTCCGCCAGCTGACGGCATGGCTGCGGGACAAGACGAGCCAGCTCGAAAACGATTCCGAACCAGTGTGACCGCCGGCTTACGGACCTTCGTTGCTTGGCGTCCCGTCTGGCTGCTGCCGCAGTAAATACCGGATTCACTGCGGCGGAACCCCTACCGTGATCATCGGGACCAGCGGCGGACGATCCCGGCCGCCGGGGTGAGGTGTACGCATTCCCTGCGCCAGCAGTACCGCATGGTGCGGCCGATCGGCAGGTGCGGCGTGAACACCGAGGCCCCTTCACGCGCGGCTCTCGTACCGTCAGCCTAGAACCGGACACGCGGCCGCGTGCACGCTCTGCACACATCCGGTGCCGGTGTGACCCCGTAACGCGGCACGGTGGGAGGGCACATGGCGAAACTGCTCCTGTGGGACATCAATGACCGCCTTCCGTACCGAGCGCCAACCCCTTGAGCGCTGACTCATCGCGGGATCGTTCCCGGACAGCCAGGCAGCAGGCCACGGCCGTCAGCGCGCGGCCCCGGCGGTGAGGCGGCCGAGGCCCGCGTGCCACCGGGACGGGCGGGCCTCGGTACCGGCCGACGTGACGCTCATCGGCCGCTACTTCAGGTGGGTGTCGACGTCGATCAGGGAGCGCTCGCGCGGGTCGAGGAGCACGCCCTCGACGTCGGTGGAGATGCCCTGGACGACCTTCTCGTGGACGAGCGGGACGACGGCGTCGGTGCGCAGGATCTGCGCCTCGGCGGCCATCATCTTCTTCTGTCGCTGTGTCGTGTCGCCTTCCTCGGCGGCGGACTTGATGGCCCGGTCCACTTTGGAGTCCTTCAGACAGGCGATGTTGTACACGCCGTCGCTCGTGTAGTCGCTCGCCAGGTAGGCGGCCGCGTCGCCGGTGTCGAGGAGCACCACCCTGGAGAAGACGAGGGCGTCGTAATTGCCGGCGAGGAGGTCGGCCTCCATCTGCGTGTACTCGCGTACGTCCTGCTTCACGGTGAACCCGACCTTCTCCAGCTGCTGCTGCAGCAGCACGGTGGCGGCCTCGGGCATCTCCGCGCGGTTGGGCGGAACGGATCGTCACCCCGGCTGCGTTGCCCAGCCGGCACGTGGGCGAGCCGTGTGCTTGAGTCCGGCCTGCTCAGGTGTTGAAGCCGGGCAGGGACAGGTATTTGAGCTGCTGGTACTCGTGGAGGCCTTCGGGTCCGCCTTCGCGGCCCAGGCCGGACTGCTTGATCCCGCCGAAGGGTGCCGCGACGTCGGAGACCAGGCCGCGGTTGATGCCGACCATTCCGGCCTGCAGACGGGCGGCGACCCGGCGGGCGCGGTCGATGTGGGACGTCATCACGTACGAAGCGAGGCCGTGCTCGGTGTTGTTGGCGATCGCTATGGCCTCGGCTTCGGTGGAGAACCGGTGGATGGCGGCGACGGGGCCGAAGACTTCCTCGTGCATGATCGCGGCGTCGGCGGGGACGTGGTCCAGCACGGTCGGGGCGGCGTAGTGGCCCGGCCCGTCGGGGATGTCCGCCTTGCCGATGACGACGGCACCACGGGCCACGGCGTCCTCGACGAGGTGGCGGACCTTGTCCACCGCACGGTGGTCGGCCAGCGGACCGAGCTCGGTGTCCTCCCGGTCCGGGGGTCCCACCCTGGTGGCGGCCATCCGCTCGCCCATGGCAGCGGTGAAGGCGTCGGCGATTCCCTCCTGGACCAGGAACCGGTTGGCGCCGACACAGGACTGACCGCCCAGCCGCATCTTCGCGATCATCGCTTCTCGGACCGCGAGGTCCAGGTCGGCGTCGTCGAAGACCAGGAACGGCGCGTTGCCGCCCAGCTCCATCGAGGTGCGCAGCACCCGCGCACCACTCTGCTGAAGCAGCAGCCTGCCGACCGGGGTGGACCCGGTGAAGGACAGCTTGCGCAGCCGGGGGTCGGCCAGCAGAGCCGTGGTGACCGCTGCCGCGTCGCTGCTGGTGATCACGGTCAGGACACCCGCGGGCGCGCCGGCCTCGCGCGCCAGCTCGCCCAGCACCAGGGAGGACAGCGGGGTGAGCGCGGCCGGTTTGAGCACGGCGGTGCAGCCTGCGGCGAGGGCGGCGGCGGCCTTGCGGGCGGCCATGGCCAGCGGCACGTTCCACGGAGTGATCAGCAGGCAGGGCCCGACCGGTTCGGCGACGGTGACGATGTGACTCTTGCCGTCCGGGGAGGGTGTGCTGCGTGCGTGGGGGCGAACCGCCTCCTCGGCGTACCAGCGGAAATAGGCTGCGGCGTAGTCGACCTCGCCCCGGGCTTCCGTGATCGTCTTGCCGATCTCCAGGGTGATGATCCGGGCCAGACGCTCACGGTGTTCGATCAGGGAGTCGGTGAGCCGGTGCAGGACGGTCGCGCGGTCCCGCGGGCTGGTGAGGGCCCACTGGTCGGCGGCCGCTGCCGCAGCGTCCAGTGCTTTCAGCGCGTCTTGTGCGCCGCAGTCGGCGACGGTGGCTATGACTTCTTCGGTTGCGGGGTTGCGCACCTCGAAGGTGCGACCGCCGGTGGCGGGTTGCCAGTCGTGGGCGAGGAAGCCACGGGGGACGGATTCCAGGACTGCCGACTCCACTGAGGGAGTGGTGAGCGTGTCAGTCATGCGCGTGGCTCTTTCGCTGATCGCAGGATGGTGTGTTGAGGGAGCACGATCGGTGGGTGGTCATACGGCCTCGCCTCCGGGGTTGGCGACTCCGACGGTGTTCTCGACCGAGAGCAGGGAGTCCTGCCGTCCGGAGCCGAGCCAGCGGACCAGGGCGACCAGGCCGAGGGCGAGGATGGCGATGGCGATGAGGATGGCGCTGACCGCGGTGACGCTGGGGTCGATCTCGAAGGTGAGGGAGTTGTAGACCTGCACGGGCAGGGTGACGGTGTCGACGGAGGAGAGGAACTGGGAGATGTAGAACTCGTCGAAGCTGGTGATGAAGGAGAAGATCGCTGCCGCGATCATGCCGGGTGCGGCGAGGGGGAAGGTGATCCGCCGGGCGATCGTGAGGCGGCCGGCGCCCATGCTGGCGGCGGCGTCCTCCAGCCGTTCGTCGATGCCGCGCAGGGTCGCGATCAGGATCAGCACCGCGATCGGCGAGGCCAGCACGGTGTGCCCCAGGGCGATCGCGATCGGGCTGCCCAGCATCGCGGCGGGTTCGAAGAGCAGGAACAGGCCCAGCGCGGTGACGATCTGCGGGATGACCAGCGGTCCGAGGACCAGGGCGAAGACCGCCGAGCGCAGCGGGAGTTCGCTTCTGGTCAGGGCGGTCGCCGCGGTCACGCCGATGATGAGGGAGAACACGGTGCTCAGGGCGGCGACCAGGGCGCTCAGTGACAGCGCGGCCGGCCACTTGCTGCCATCGGCGAACAGGGCCTTGTACCAGTTCAGCGTCCACGCGTCCGGGGGGAAGGCGGCGAAGGCGTTGTTGCTGAAGGAGGTGACGAGGATGACGACGATCGGCAGCGCCAGGAACAGCAGGATCACGGTGGCGACCGCGGTCAGGGCGATCCGCCCGGCGAGGGTCTTGCGCAGCTCCATCATGACGCGCTCCTCTTCTTACGGCTGGCGCCCAGGGAGCTGACGGCCTTGACCAGCAGCAGTCCGGCGAAGGTGAGCAGCAGCAGGATGACGCCCTGGGCGGCCACTCCGTTCCACTGGTTCTCTTTGGTCACCTGCTGGTTGATGAGGGTGGCGATCATCGTCTGGTTGGGTCCGCCCATCAGGGCCGGGGTGATGTAGTAGCCCAGCGAGAGGATGAAGCTGAGCAGTCCGGCGCTGGCAAGGCCGGGGGCGACCAGCGGCAGGTAGATGCGGCGGAAGATCGTCACCCGGCCCGCGCCCATGCTGGACGCCGCCGCCAGCAGCCGCCGGTCCACACCGCGCATCACGCCATACAGCAGCAGCACCGTGTACGGGAGCATCATGGAGGTGGTGCCGATGACCACGCCGAGCTCGTTGTAGAGCAGCTGGAACGGTGCTCCGGGTACCGCCATGGCGGTCAGGGTCTCGTTCACCAGGCCCTTGTCGCCGAGCATGATGATCCAGCCGTAGGTGCGCACCAGGGCGCTGATGAAGTGCGGGACGACGACGACCAGCATGGCCAGTCCGGCCCACAGGGGCTTGAGCCGGGTGATCGCGTTGGCCAGGAGGAACCCGAAGACGAGGCTGAGCAGCGCCGTCTCGGCGGAGATCCGCAGCGTGGTGAACAGCACCGCGAGGTTGACCCCGGTCAGCGCGTCGACGTACCAGTGCAAGGTGAGCGATCCGTCGGCGTTCTTCAGGCTGAGCAGCAGGGTGCTGAAGATCGGGTAGACGAACAGCACCAGCAGATAGACGACGACCGGCAGGGCGTAGAGCACGCCGACGCGGGTCTTGCGTGAGGCCAGGAGCTTGCGCGGACGGGCGGGGGCGGTGGTGGTGAGGGCGGCCATGGCTCACCCGTCCTGTTCGGTGGGGAAGAGGTTGACGTCGTCCGGTTCGGCGGTGATCCCGATCCGCTCGCCGGTGACGGGGCCGCGGCCGGCCGGTACCTCCAGGCGCAGCAGCGGCGCGTCACCGCCATCGACCCGCACACCCGCGCGGACCAGGGTGCCCACATACGTGGCGGTCTCCACCGTGCCGGTACAGAACCCGTCGTCCGTGGCACAGGCCCGCAGCCGGCCCGGCTGCACAGCGACCTTCACCTGGGCGCCGGAGGGCAGCTGGTGGCGGCGTGCCTTGATCAGGCCGCCACTGTTGTCCAGGCGGACCAGGGTGTGCTCGCCGCTCTGCTGTTCCACGCGGCCGGGCAGGAAGTTGGCCGCGCCGAGGAAGTCCGCGACAAAGGGAGTCCTCGGCCGCTCGAACAGCTCCCGGGGGGTGTCGAACTGCTCGATCAGGCCGTTGCGCATCACCGCGATGCGATCCGACATGACCAGCGCCTCTTCCTGATCGTGCGTCACATAGATGACGGTCAGGCCCAGTTCCTGCTGGATGGCCTTGATCTCGATCTGAAGCTGGTCGCGCAGTTTCTTGTCCAGCGCGCCCAGCGGCTCGTCCATCAAAATGACCGGCGGACGGTAGACCAGCGCCCGGCACAACGCCACTCGCTGCTGCTGACCACCGGACAGCTCACGCGGCTTGCGGCCACCGAACCCGGACAGACCCGCGATCTCCAGCGTCTCCCCCACCCGCCGGCGGATCTCGGCCTTCGCCACCCCACGCAGCGTCAGGGGGAAGGCGACGTTCTCCGCGACCGTCATGTGCGGGAAGAGCAGGTACTGCTGGAAGACGAAACCCAGGCCCCGCTTCTGCGGCGCCAGCCGCGTCACGTCACGATCCCCGACGGTGATGGTGCCGGAGTCGGGTTCGCAGAACCCGGCGATCATCATCAGGGTCGTGGTCTTGCCCGACCCGGAGGCGCCGAGGAAGGTGACGAACTCCCCCGCCGCGATCTCCATGGACGCCTCGTCGACCGCGACGACGTCCCCGTAGGTCTTGCGCAGGGCCACCACCGACAGCGCTTTGCCGGTCGAGGCGGCCGACTTGCCGCCGGCCACCTTCACCGACGGTGTGACCACACCGAATTCACCCACGAGCCCACTCCAACCAGCGCTTGGTGACGGCCGATTCGTTCTTCAGCCACCAGTCGATGTCCGCGTCGAAGCCCTTGTCGTAGTACTTCGGCGCACCGGCGAGTGCGTTGCGCTCGTCCTCGCTGAGCTTGGCGTAGGCCAGCGGAGAAGACGGGTTCGACGGGAAGGCCTTGGCCAGATTCGCCTGGCTCTCGGCACGCAGGGAGAAGTCCATGAGCTGGTAGGCGGCGTCCACGTTGGCCGCGCCCTTGGCGATGGCATAGCCCGAGAACTGGCGGCGCATACCGTTGAGCTGCCTCTCCACCGGGACGCCCTGCTTCTGCAGATCGGCGAGCCGGCCGTCCCAGACGGTGGACATCGTCACCTCCTCGCGGCTCAGCAGCACACCCGGGAGCGGGCCGCTGTCCCAGAACTTCTTGATGTCGGCCCGCAGACGGGTCATCACCTTGAAGGCGCGGTCCACATCCAGCGGGTACAGCTTGTCCATGGGCACGCCGTCGGCCAGCAGCGCGAACTCCAGCTCCGGCAGGTCACCGTCCGGGCTGACCATCGCGCGGCCGCCCTGGAACGCCTTGGTGTCCCAGAAGTCCGCCCACGACTCCGGCTTACGGCCACCGAAGGCATCGGTGCGGTACGCGATGCACTGGCCGTAGAAGCTGTGGCCGATGGCGTGCTTGGTGATCTGGCTGTCGGGGATCTTCCCGCTCTTCACGCTCTTGACCCGGTCCAGGTCCAGCGACTCCAGGGCGTCCTGCTTGACGTACTTGTGGTGGGACATCATCGAGTTGTTGATCAGGTCGCACTGCGGACGACCCTGCTTGATCTGCGCCAGCAGCGGGGCGTCGTCCAGGTTGAGCACCTTGACACTGATGCCCGTCTCCTGGGTGAACGGCGTGTAGATCGCCTTCTGCAGGGCCGCACCGTAGGAACCGCCACTGTCACGGACGACCACCGTCTTGCCGCCGCCCTTACCGCCGCCGGCCGAGGCACGGCTGGTGCCGGTGCCGCAGGCGGCGAGCGAGGGAAGAGCGGTGAGGGCGGCAAGGCCGCCTGCTCCGCGCAGGAGCGCTCTACGGCCGATCGTGGGATCACTCATGGCAATACTCCTCATCTAGGGACGCGTGGGACCAGCTGTGCGGGGGCTTTACCTCGCAGGTGCGGGGGGTGGGATGGTGCGGGGCGGCGAATGCGGACAGAAGCATTGCCCGCTTGCGTTGTCGGTCGCCGCTTTGGGCGTGTGTTCGCCATGGACCGAAGTCCCCGACGACCTTGTTGTCGGGGCGACGCCGGCTAGAAGACCGGGTGAGTGGCGGTGGGGAAGCTTGAGCCGTCGCAGGCGGTGACCAGCAGGGTGGCGGCGGTCCTCACCAGAGCCGCAGCATGAGGGCCTTCGTGAGGGATGAGGTCGAGCGCATCTCGCCGGGCGTCGCTTCCCAGACGCCCGTATGGATCGACTCCCCACGGGCGACGTCCTGGGCCCAGGTCTTGAAGGCTGGGTTGCCGGAAATTAGGCGTTCCGGGAGCGGGCCGGACTCGCGCGGCGCGAAGGAGGGATTGGTATCGATGGCCTTCAGGAGCGACATGCTTTCCTTTTTGAGCTGGAGAAGTTGGTAGCCGCGGCCACGGTCGATGAGCCGTTGCCGAGCGGCGCCTGGCACGCACTCGTGGGCGTGGCCCGTTCCCATGTGCGAAGGCTGGCGACGCGTCGCGGCTGGTGCCGGGGGCCGGGGTAGCGCGGATGCGGTCCTCGGCACGGGCGCACTGTGGGCGGCGCAGTTCGAGTGCGGCGATCGGGGCATGCGCTCGACTCGTGATCGATCGGTCATGCCGCAATCAGCGGTCGCCCGAGGCAGAAGGCGAGACGGAGAAACAGGTTGTCCAGTCCAATGCTGGTGGTGATTGCCCAGCAGGGTATTCAGAAAGCGGTGTACCCGCCGTCGACGGTCAGGACCGATCCGGTCACGTACGACGACTCCGACGATGCGAAGAAGAGCACCGCGTCAGCGACCTCTTCAGGGGTGGCGAGGCGTTGGAGCGGGATCTGGCTCTCGCGCTCGCGGCGGTAGCCCTCGGGGTCGGGCCTGCGCTGGAACGCCGCTTCGATAATCGGGGTGGCGGTCAGGCCCGGAGCGACGACGTTGACACGGATGTTGCGCGGGGCCCATTCGATCGCCGCGCCCTTGGCGAGCATGATGAGGCCCCCCTTGGCGGCGGAATACAGGACCTGCCCGGACATGCCGACCATGCCCAGCCGTGAACTGACGCAGACGAACGAGCCACCAGTCTCGGGCATCAGCGGCGCGAAGTGCTTCATCACCAGGAACGCGCTGAGCAGGTTGCTCTCGAGCACGTTCTTCGCATCGTCGCAGGCCATCTCGGTGAGCGGACTGACGGCCTGCAGGCCGTGGTTGAGGACGACGACGTCGACGGTGCCGAGGGACTCGGCGGCCTGCTTGGCCAGGCTCTCGACGAACGCCTCGTCGTTGAGGTCTCCGGGAACATACAGGTCGTCGGGCTGAGCGCTGTCGAGTCGCTCCTTGCGGCCGGTGAGCAGGAGCCGCGCGCCCTCGCGGCGGAAGTGGGAACTCACCGCCTGCCCGATGCCACTGCTGGCGCCTGTCACCAGGGCCGTGACGTTCTTGAGTCTCATATCAGGCACTCCTTTACGGGGGAGATCGGTCGTCGGGTTGCGGGCTCGGCCACGGGGTCTTGGCCCTGGGGCCGGTCAGTTGAGGAATCCGCGGGCGTCGACCGGCCAGCGCTGCAGCGACGTACCCGTGCTGTCGGTGACGATCAGTTCCTCGAAACCGAGGACGACGGGGCATACGTGGTTGGGCACCACCGGTACGACGGTGCCGACGCTGGGGCGGAACTCGCCGTCCGGCAGCGGGAGGAATCCGTGGTACTCGTTGAGCTTGGCCAGTACTGCCTTAGTGCCGGCGATGCCGCCGTAGCCGATCTCAGGGCTGCCTTCGCGGCTGAGGGCTTTGGTGCCCACATCGAGGATGACCTGGTCGGAGACCCAGTCGCTGACCACGGTGCCGGCGACGAACAACGCGATCTGGTCGTCCGTGCAGGAGCCCAGCCGGGCGTTGTTCAGATCGCCGAAGACGTACTCGCCGGGACGGATCTCGGTGATCACGCTGCTGGTGGAGAACTCGAGGGTGGGAGTGGAGCCGGCGCTGACCACCTCAGCGGTGACCCCGACGTCGGCGAGGCTGCGTACCGCAGTGGTGAG
Organism: Streptomyces himalayensis subsp. himalayensis; assembly: GCF_013778455.1. Classification (GTDB taxonomy): domain Bacteria; phylum Actinomycetota; class Actinomycetes; order Streptomycetales; family Streptomycetaceae; genus Streptomyces; species Streptomyces himalayensis. The sequence continues at coordinate 24,831 of NZ_JACEHE010000036.1, forward strand.
CGCGGCCTCCTGGTCCTGCGCGGCACGCCGGCGAACGTCCCGGCCGGCGCCACCGTGACCTGGATAGGTGAAGACGCCCACCGGCACCAGACCGCGCTTGCGGGCGGCGAGCGCGAGATCGCCCGCAGCCTCGGGCGGCGCCCCGGAACGACGGGCGCCGCAGTCGACCTCGATCACGACCTGCAGCCGGTCGGGTTCGTCTCCCATCGCGTCGGCGAGGGCCTCGACCGCCGCGACGTTGTCGACGCCGACCCGCAGGCGGGCGGACTCGGCGAGCCGGCGGATCCGGGCTCGCTTCGTTCCCGCGGCCCAGATCGGGTAGGCGAGGAGGATGTCGTCGAACCCGGCCGCGGCGAAGACCTCGGCCTCACCGACGTTTCCCGCGGTGATCCCGACCGCGCCGGCCTCGATCTGGCGTCGCCCGATCTCCACGCACTTGTGCGTCTTGACGTGCGGCCTGACCTTGAGGTTGTGCTGGTCGGCGAAGCCCTGAATGCGCTCGATGTTGCCCTGCATGACGTCGACCAGCACGATCGGCGCGGGGGTGTCGATCCGCTCGACCAGAGCGTCGAGTGCTCGTTGCAGCCGGTTCACGCTGCCCTCCTTGTGGTTCTGCCTGGAATGATCGAGGGGCGCGGGTCCTGACTCCCCCTGGATGCCGAACGCGCGCGGCCCGCGATATTGCGCGCACTTGCGTACACCGCCGTCGGGCACGCCCTACACAGCGGTGCAGACCATCTGGATCTCGACCGGACTGTTGAGCGGCAACCCGGCGACACCGATCGCGGTACGAGCGTGCCGTCCGTTCTCGCCCAGCACCTCGATGAGCAGTTCACTGGCCGCGTTGGCGACGTTCGACTGCTCACCGAAGTCCGGCGTACTGGCCACGAAGACCAGCATCTGCACGATCCGGACCCGGTCCAGGTCGCCCACCGCCTGCACAGCGGCAGCGAGGCAGTTGAGCGCGGCATGGCGCGCGAGTAACCGCGCCGTCTCGAGGTCGACGTCCCTGCCGACAGTGCCCTGCCCCAGCAGCCAACCGTCCTTGTAAGGCAGCTGGCCCGAAATGTAGATGCTGGAGCCCACGGTCCGGTGGTGCACGTAGTACGGGTTGTCGCGGGGCTCGGGAAGGGCCAGACCCAAGGCCTGAAGCCGATCGGAAGCCGAGTCGGTGTTCGCTGCCGAAGTCACGGACTGGCTCATCGCGCCACCTCCGCGGACGGAACAGGGCACATGCCCACGCAGTTGGCCACGAGAACCCGCTTCGCATGAATCTTGATCATCTGCACTCGGTTCTCCTCTCGAGTAACAGTGGCGACATAACGCCGTATGGTGGCTTAAACCCGCCACCCTATTGTCGTTTGTCGACCATATGGGGGCCCGTTGAGCACTGTCAACACAAACTTCAGCCTCGAATGCGACCTCGGAACACCACGTGCGGCTGGACCCGCCGCTGCTGGAAGCGACGGTCGACGCCGCGACCTGGCTCTCCGGTCTCCTCCGGTTCGGCATGGACGAGCATGTGCAGCACACCTGTCCGCATGACGATCGCTGACGGCGGCGGGATTCTCGAGCGGTTGACACGGATGGTCGAACTCACGCCCGACGAGATCCCCATGCCACAACAGCGGCTTGGCCTGCTGCCCGGTTGTTCCAACAAGGCCTACAGCGACCGGCTGCAAGCCCGTGGTGACGGCAACGGGGTCGCGTGGCGACACTGGACCCGTTCACGGCCGGAAGAACGCCGCCGACCTTCAGGCGGATCCGGCAGGAAGACGACCGTGACGCGGAGGCAACTCACCAACAAACAGCGGAGGTTGATCGCGCTGTTCCTGCCGATAGGCAAGTACGGCCCCTACCCTGAGCGACTGCGGAATCAGTTCGAGGGTGCGATGTGGCGGTTCAGGGCAGGCGCGCAGTGGCGTGAGATTTCCAGGCGAGTTCGGGACTGACCGACCGCCTACGGGTGTTTGCAGGTCGGGAGGAACACCGGTCTCTTCACCGCGCTGCCGGAAGGCCTGATCGCCGAAGTCACCCGCCAGGGCAAGACGGACTTGTCCGGTGGTCAGCGTGGACTCCACGACCGTCCCTGCCACACCACGACGCGCCGGGATGATCGTCGATAAAGACGTCATGAAGCTTCTTGAGGAAGCTGCCGCCGAGCAGGAACAAGCCCGCCCCTACGACATCTGGTCGTCCGCGGTCGCGCCTCCAGCATGGCGCGCCGAGCCGTGGCCACGGCTGAGGCCCGGACGCCGCGCCAGTGATCCGGGACGGCGTCCGGGCAGGCCAAGAACGCATCCTCGGACGGACGGCGCGCATTCGGCGACCGGTGGTGCGGTGCGATAAGCGCACCATGCGGGTCAGTGCGCCGTCTCGGCCATGTCGCAGGTGTGGCATACCACCCTGCGTGCCGGGATACGGCCGTACGAAGAGCCCAGGCCGTTCTGGTGGTCGACGCGTACCTGACGTACGCGGGCGTGGTTCTCGCAGGTGGCCAAGCCGCAGCGCGAGCACACACCGATGCCGGTGGTGTCGCTGCGCGCCTCCTGGAGGCAGTCATAGCACCTCATGTCCAACTCCGATTTCAGTAGGGGGCGGGGTATGGCGGCCAACCAACACGAACAAACCCACCCAGGCCGCACACACCTACTCAAGGAGCTTGAAAACTAGGCCCCAGTTTAGACTCTGTCAAGACTAAGACTCGATCGCGATCGTATGACCGTGCGCGATGCAGTGAAGCAGCTTGACCTGACTATCAGTCAGCGTTCGCTGTCCAGAGGTACAGCGGCGCGGTGCGCGTCCCCGCGCCCCGCAACCCGCGCTCCAGGCAGAGTCGCCGTTGAACGTCGGCACGGTGCGGACAGCGCCGCCGGGGTGCAACTCCGACCCGTCTACCAGGGGCATGGAGGGCCTACGAGTCGCCGGCCGATCCCCGAGATCAGGCGCCTCGGCGAGACCTGAAGCAGTGCCGCGAGGCGTTCCCGGCCTACCGCGATCCCGGCCGCGCCGGCATCAAAGCCGCCGCCAACGGCTTCACCTCGAACCTCAAGCAGGACGCGCCACTCAGACCTCGCCTCACATGGCCTATGAGCTCGTTGAGCGGTGCAAGACAGTTCTGCTGTCCGCCGAGGGAGGTGAGGCGTCCTCAGGGCAGTGGCCGACGGCGGGCCGGTAACCGCAAGGTCCAGGAAGCGGGCACCTTCGTGGCTTCGCCCTGGCTGCCCATGGCGGGCAGTTGCCTCCGGGTTCGGGGCGGCCTGGCCGACCGCATACCGGCGCTTCGCCCAGCGGGCCGAAGTCAGCCAGGGGCGGACCCGGTGGTGGCGGTGACCTGCCTGGACGGCACTAGCCGCACCGAGCTGTATCGCTTCGCGTCCACCCCGCTGAATGAGGTTGCGTTTCCCGCACGGGAGACGGCGGTCTGGTATGCGCACGAGTGGGAGATTGAATCGACGGAGGGGCCCCGGCGCGACGTGGTCACCAGTCGGCGCTGTGCAGACCGGTTCCTGCACCCACGCGGCCCGCGCGGCTTGGAGCCGGAGATCCACGCCTGCCGACGACACCCAGCTGCTGAGGGATCTCCAGGAGAAGGCCACGACCGAGCGTGACGTCGAACCCCGGCGTGCCCTGCACCGAGGTTCTGCCCGTGGTCACCCACTCGATCATCCAGCGCACCGGAGTCGACGCCGACTGCGCCGCGGGAGAAGCCGCGCGTATGACAGAAGGCCGCCACAATCCGTCTCCTGGAAGAACGGACCCATCCGCGCAGCTAACCGCGCAGCCGTAAACGCCCCGTCGCCCCTACCCGTCCCACCGCGCTGGCGACCGGCAACCTGCAACCCTCACTCAACATCCGCTACAAGATCGCGTTGACAGTGCGAGCTTGATCCTTGACTTTTTGGCATGGGTCTGCAACGTCACAGTGGCGACCGGGCTGGGACACTTCACGCACGCCGACATGGCCTCATGCATGCCGGGGCGCGCGTTCCCCTGGATCTCCCGTCTGAGCTCCCAGCCCCATGGGGAAATGGGCAGCCAGTTCCTGGCGGAACGCGTCGGTGTCGCCTTCCAGGGCAACTGCGGCCAACCTCTCGTGCTCGACGACCAATTGATGCGGGTCGTCGCTGTAAGTGCGGTGATCGACGCTGAGGTGGAGGCGCAGCTTGGTCTCCCAGCCGTTCCAGAGACTCTGCAGGACGCCGTGCCCCGAGAGATCGTAGAAGAGCCTGTGGAATCGAAGGTGCGCGTCGATGCTGGCCGGGATGTCGTCCTTCTCCATTGCCCGGCGGAGATCCTCGACGGTTTGCAGCAACTGGGGCCGCTCAGGACCGCGCAGTGCTTCGGCCGAGAGCTCGGCGGCGTACGGCTCGACACGTAGCCGGACCGAGTCGATCTCGGCGACCTCACGAGCGCTCACCTCTACGACGAACGCCCCACGGTAGGGGATCTTGACGACGAGCCCTTCCTCCTCCAGCTTGGTCAGCGCCTCGCGCAGCGGGGACCGGCTGATCCCGAGATCAGCGGCGATGTGCGCCTCGCGCAGCTGGCCACCAGGAGGTACGGTCCCATCGAGGATGGCGGCACGCAGTGTGCGGTAGACGCCGTCCGGCGTCGTCATCCGCTGCTCCTGCCACTCGAACTTGTGGTCCACCCCAACGCCCTCTCTGGTCATCGTCGACCACTTGGTCGTTTGTCGACTATACCTCCGATGATTTTGCACCGACACCTGGTTGTCAGGCTGCCGGTCCGGCGACGCGGGTGCTTGTGGACCTGCAGCGGGATGCAGCCGACCAAGGGGAGCGCGGCGGTCCGTGGCTCGGCCGCCCAGGACGCGCGACGCAGCACCTTCACGTCTCAGGACGCCGACTCTTCCAGTCGGCACCAGGTTTTACGTGAGAAGCCGAGCACCTGGCTGGCCGGTGACGTTGCCGTTGCTCGCGGCCTGCTCGATGAGCCACACCCGGCGCTCGTACACCCTGTCCTGGTGGGTCACGGGATCGCCTTCGCCCCACGTGGGAATCTCCTCGTACACCGCCGGACCGTCGCTCTCCGGTTACTCCACGCCGAACCTGCGCATGGTCCATTCCAGAGAGTGGACCACGACCTGGTGGAAGGGTTTGCACTCGCCGAGGCGCTCGTCGATCCGGTACTGGTTGCCGGTCCGCACGAACTGGAGGCGACCTCGGCCGAGAGCCAATTGCGCCCGACCCGGCGGATTACCTCATTCATACGGAAGTGGCTCAGCGCCGGATCCGTCCGAGGCACACCTCTGACGCTGTTGACAGTCGAGCCCTTCTGGTCGACAATCGACTAAAGAAGGATGGTCGACAATCGACCAGAGCGCCACTCCACTGAAACACTAGGAGGACCAGTGGGATTCGACGTCAAGCCCAAGTTCGTGACGTTCGACATGAACGGAACGCTGATCAAGTTCAGCATCAACGACACGATGCGTGAGGTCCTGGGCGACCGACTGCCGGCCGAGCTCGCCGATGAGTACCTGCGGATCTGCAAGGCGTACCGGATCGACGAGTGCACGGGCGCGTACCAGCCGTTCCACCAGGTCGTCGCTCGTTCCATGGAACGCGCCTCGCGCAGCGTCGGTCTCGAGTACCGCGAGGACGAGGCGCGGGCGGTGTACGAGACCATCCCCACCTGGGGCCCGTACCCCGGTGTAACCGAGGCGCTGAACCGCCTGGCCGAGGCGGTCCCGCTGGTCATCATCACCAACAGCGACACCGCGCACGCCGTGCGCCTCGCGGAGAACCTCAAGGCCCCGTTCGCAGACGTCATCAGCGCCGAGGAGATGGGCGTCTACAAGCCGCGACTCCGCGCCTTCGAGTACACGTTTGACAAGCTCGGCGTGACACCCGACGAGCTCGTGCACGTCTCCGCGAGCCCCATGTACGACCACCGCTCCGCGGCCATCATGGGCATCAAGAACAAGGTGTACATGGACCGCGGCTGGGAGCACGACGAGCACTGGCTCGGCTACGAGCGGATCACCGACATCGCCGACCTCCCGGTCCTCTTCGGCCTGCCGCGCCCCTGACGCCCTAGCGGAGAACTGAGGAAATGATCCACAGCAAGGCGGTGGCGGCATGAGTCAGCCCCTGCCTCAAACGGTCGAGGGTGACTCGGCTTCAGAAAGGCTCCAGGCCCTAGGGCTGAAGCTACCCGTCCTCGCCGGCACCACGTACCTCGTGCCCCACCGGGCGGTGGGCTCCACCATCCACCTCTCCGGCCAACTCCCGTTCAAGGACGGCGAGCTGCTGGGTCAGGGCGTTGTCGGCCGGGACGTGGAGCTGGAGACCGCGCAGGAGCTCGCGCGCCATGCGGCGCTCAACGCGCTCGCTGCCGCTGTGCAGGCGGTGGGCGATCTGGACCGGGTCCGGATCGTGCAGATGCTGGTCTTCGTGGCCAGCACGCCGGACTTCGGTGAGCAGTCGCAGGTCGCCAACGCGGCCAGTGAACTGCTCATCGAGGTACTGGGTGAGAACGGACGCCACGCCCGCACCGCGATCGGTGTCGCCGGACTGCCTCTCAACACCCCTGTCGAGATCCAGGTCATCTGCACCGCTGTGTAGCGGCGGGCCAATCATGAGCAGTGCGGCGGCGGCCCGGCTTCAAGACGCACTCGACGCACTCGGCCAGCACGATCGACACCCCGGTGCGGATCCTGCTGGCCGACGCGATCCAAGACAGCGTCGGCCGAGTCGTCGAGGCGTCCTTCCGGCGCAGGTACGACCCGGAGGCCACCCGCCGTGAGCGTGAGGGGCAGATCCCGCTCCGGCGCCTCGCCACTCCCGAGGAGATCGCCGACGCCGTCCTGTTCCTCGCGTCGTCGGAGTCCTCGTACATCACCGGGGCAACGCACCCCGTCGACGGCGGCCACACCGCCTTCCAGCAGCAGCCCACGCGGTTCCCAGAGACAGATGAAGGACACACCATGAACGCCCTTGCGGCACCACCCCGAAACGGAGAGCTCGGCTTCTGGGTGGCCCAACTGGCCGACAAGAGGCCCTCGTTCCCCCGCTTCACCGGCCAGGACTCCGTCGACGTGGCCATTGTCGGCGGCGGCTACACCGGCCTCTGGGCGGCGTACTTCGCCAAGAAGCTCGAACCGTCGCTCTCGGTCGCCGTCTTCGAGGCCGAACAGGTGGGCTACGGCGCATCAGGACGCAACGGCGGCTGGCTCTCGGCGATGCCTCCGGGAAACCGTGCCACGTTCGCCCGCGCCGGGGGAGGGCTGGAGGCGAGCCGGGCACTGCAGCAGGAGTTCGTCGCCGGCGTCGACGCGGTCCTGGACATCCTCCAGGCCGAAGGTATCGACGCCGATCAGCACAAGGGCGGCGCGCTCGTCGCCGCCCACACGGAGGCGGGGCTGGGTCGGCTTGTTGCCAGGCGTGATGCGGACCTGAAGTACGGGCTGACCGACGACGAGGTCCATATGCTCGGCCGGGAGGAGTTCCGGAGCCGGATCAACATCTCCACCGTTCACGGTGGGCTCTTCTACAAGCACTGCGCGCGGTTCCACCCCGCGAAGCTCGTCTACGGCCTCGCCGACACCCTGACGTCCATGGGGGTCAGGATCTTCGAGGGCAGCCGGGTGGACAGTGTCGCGGGTAGGACCCTCACCTTGGCCAACGGACGTGTCACCGCGGCCAAGACGTTCATCTGCACCGAGGGTTATTCGGGACAGTTGCTTGGCAGCAGGACACTGATCCCGGTCAATTCCTCGTTGATCGTGACCAAGCCTCTGTCGGAGGAGGCCTGGCAGGAGATCGGCTGGGACGGGCTGCAGTGCCTCAGCGACTCCGCGCACACGTTCATCTACGCCCAACGGACATCGGACGGCCGTATCGCCATGGGGGGCCGCGGTGTCCCCTACCGCTTCGGGTCCGGCACAGGGGGAGCCGGCGCAACCGCCCAGTCCACCATTGACCTGATCTCGCAGAAGCTCAGTTCCTTCTTCCCGGCGATCCCCTTCGAGGTGGACCACGCCTGGTCGGGAGTCCTGGGCGTCACGCGTGACTGGAACGGCGGGGTGCACTGGAACCCGGCATCGGGGATCGGATCGTCCACCGGCTACGCGGGACACGGCGTCACGTCGGCCTACGTCGGCGGCAGGACTCTCGTGGAGCTCGCCTTCGAGCAGGAAACCGAACGGACCACCCTTCCCTGGGTCGGCTACCGGGCACGGAAGTGGGAACCGGAACCCATCCGCTGGCTGGGCGTTCACGCCATGTACCGGCTCTTCGGTATTGCCGACCAGTGGGAAGAGCGCAGGGGCTCCAGCAAGACCTCACTCCTGGCCAGATTCGGCAGCAGGCTCGCCGGACTTCACGAGTAACGAAAAGGAACTGCTTTCTCATGGACGCACAACTCGCAGTCATCGGCCTGGGCAGCATCGGAAGCATGGCCATGTGGCAGGCCTCCCGGTTGTCCGACTCGGTAGTGGGCTTCGAGGCCGCCACCCCCGCCCACGGCCGCAGTGCCGTGGGCGGAGACACCCGCCTGTTCCGCATGATCTACCTCGGCAGGCCCGAGTACTACCCCATCATCGAACGCTCCCGCGGCCTGTGGGCCGAGCTCGAAGCGGAAACCGGGCAGGACATCCTCACCACTACCGGGGGCCTGTCCATCGGGACCGCGAACGGCAGCTACATCAACAGCCTCCTCAAGGCGACACGCATCACCGGAGCCGAGCACCACGTCCTCAGCCGGGAGGACATGGCCGAACGCTACCCCCAGCACAACCTCCGCCCCGACGACTGCGCCGTCTACGACCCCCGCGCCGGCGTTCTGCGCACCGACCGCGCCGTCAGCGCCGCCGTCTCGGCGGCCCAGGCGAACGGCGCCACCGTCCTTCAGAACACACCCGTGGACAGCATCACCGAAACCGACCACGGCGTGGTCGTCGCCTCGGGCGACAGAACCTGGACGTTCGAGAAGGTCATCGTCGCCTCGGGCGGCTGGTCCCGAAGGCTCATGCCCGACCACCTCAAGGCCGTCACGGAAACCCATCGGATCGTCCTGACCTGGTTCATCGCCCAGGACGGCACGCAGTTCTCGCCGGAGAACTTCCCCGCCTTCAGCCGGTGGTACGAGGATCGCTCCATGTACGGCGCACCCGCCGTCGACGGCGTGACGGTCAAGGCATCGGTGGACGGACCGCTGGCCGGGCGCGTAAGGGCAACCCCCGACCCGGACGCCGTGCCCAGGGAACTCACCCGGGAAGAAATCGAAAAGGTCACCGAGATCGTCACCGAATTCTTCCCCGGCCTGATCCCCACCATCGCGCGCTCCGACGCCTTCCCCGACCTCTTCACCGAGGACAGGCATCCCCTCCTCGGCTGGCTGGACGAGAACAGCAGGGTCTACTGCGCCACCGGATTCTCCGGAAAGGGCTTCAAGATGGCCACCGGCTACGGCCACATCGCCGCACACGAGGCGCTCGGCAAACAGACCATCGAAGGCCTGGACTTCGTGCGTCCGGACCGGTTCAAGACCAGGTAGCCCACCCACTTCCGCCGCCTCGGCGCAGTAGCGCCGCTATCGCCATTCGGCTGACGGTCGTTGCGGCACTCATCTCTTGATAATGCCGATTCAATAGGGAACTGCGCGACACCGGCCTCGCCCTCGAGCTCCCGCCGCAAGTCGTGGGCGAGATCGCCAAATCGTTCCCGCACCTGCCGGCGCGAGACATCCGCGCCGCCCTGGTCGAACTGCCGGAGCTGCGGCAACTTGCCGCCCGGGCGAAGGAGTTCGGGCCGCTGTGGGAGCTCGCCGAGGGCCTGGACGCGCTCCCCCGCGGCTACGCCATGCACCCCTGCGGAGTGATCCTGTCGAACGCGTCGCTACTGGACCGGCTACCGGTACAGCCGACCCCGGCCGGCTACCCGATGGTGCAGGCCGACAAGGAAGACGTCGATTCTCTGGGGGTCGGAGCGGGTGCAGCGATGTCAGTCTCGTATCGATGCAGCTCAACGACTTGGTAGCTGAGCTTATGCATCACGACACCTGTGTTGCTAGCGCTTGATCGGGTGATTCGCCATTGACCTGACGACGTGGTTCGGTTCTCGGCGGCCGTAGGCCGCCGAGAACCGCGGTGCGGTGACCTGAACGCTGGGATCGACCCCTGTGCTGATCAAAGCCGGTGGTTCAGGGCCCGGGTCAACTCCCGGTTTGCTGCCCGCGCTGCTTCCAGCTCTTCGGTCCGCTCTTCGAGTTCGCCTTGCTTTGCAGCAACCTCTTGCTCGAGGAGTGCGATGCGACGTTGGAGTTGGTCGATGTCGGCGGGTGCGCCAAGACCAGATTCGGCCCAGACGGCGTCACCGAGCTGGGAGGACAGACGATTCTCCAGCTGACGGACTCGTGCGGTGAGACGCTTGTTGCGTTCCAGAGCGTTCGTAAGGTCGGCTTGCAGCGAGGCCCGGCTGACCGCGGTGACCCGGCCTTCTTCGACAGGGGTGTTGGCGGCAGCATGAACTCGTTCGAGCAGGTCGCGGTGGCGATAGAGGAACGTGCGATCAACACGTGCGGCTCTGGCGAGACCGGAGACGGTGATATCCCCGCCGCTCTTGGCCGCCGCGTCGATCGCTTTCAGGACTCGTTCGCGACGGCGGGCCGAGTCGGCGCGTTTGCCCTCGATCATGGAGTTCGTCAATTTGCGGGCCTTTCGGGGCGAAGGTCCAGGTTTGGTCTGACCTGGGGCAGGCCGAGCGAGACGACGCGGCGGGTGCGACGAACCACGGTGACGGCTTCCTTGATCTGGATTCGGTCCTCCTCGGTGAGGTCCCCGAGGTCATCCCGGACGCGTTTGACCAGGCGCCGGACTCGGGCGATCTCCTCGTCGGAGGGCATGGCCTCGGCCTTCGCCCACGAATCGGCGGCGAATGCGGCGAGGCGTTCGCGTCCGCGCAGGAGGTCGGCGAGGTATGCCTCCAGGTCGGGGAGGTAGGAGACGTCCGTGCGGAAGTGATCGCAGCCGACGCAGCGGAATCGGACGGGACAGTCGTGTCCGCCTGCTTGGACGTTGGCGGGTTCGGTGCAAAGCCCGTAGGGGACCTGGACCTCGCCGATGGCCCGGCGGGCGTGCTCGGAGTCGAGCAGGGCCTGGGCCTTGCGCCAGACCCGGTTGCCGTTCCGGTCGAACTGCATTGCGGTGACCCGCTCGACGGCCTCGCGCTTCCGGGCCTCACCGACCCGGTAGTACTGCTGAGTGGTCATCAGTTGACGATGGTCCATCAGAGACTGCAAGGCGTCTGGGGCGACGCCGGCATCTGCATGCCGCTGGGCGTAAGTGTGCCGGTAGGCGTAGGGGAAGATCTTCGCCTTGTCGAACGGCAGCATCTTGGTGACCTGGTGCCCGGCGACGGTGACCCTCGTCGGGACGAGGAACTCCGGCAAGGACTCCACCCAGGCCCGGTGACGGGTAGCGAGCCAGTCGGGGCTGATCGGCTTGGTGCCCGTCGCGTTGGTCAAGACGGTGGGTAGCAGCTTGAGCGAACTCGTCGGGGTGTTGGGAAACCGTGCCCGCACCCGTTCCTGCTGGGCAATGATCAAAGCGCCGGTCTCCCCGCCGATCGGCAGACGCCGGGCCTTCCGGGCCGATTTGTGGTTGTCGTAGACCAGCGTGAGTTTGCCGTCCTCGTCCCGTTCCAGGCAGTCGTAGGGCAGCTTGCAGATCTCCGCCGGCCGACGCCCGGTGTCCATGATCAGTTCACTTGCGGTGCGGATCTCGGGACTGCCCGTGGACTCAAGACGATCGAGGTGCTGACAGAGCTGAGTCATCACCTCGTCCGGCAGGTCGCGGCCGGCTTCGTTGTCTTCCGGGTCGTCAGGGACGTCCTCGGGGTGCAGGCTGAAGGTCTCGCAGAGTCCGTGCAGCGGTTGCCCGGCTTTCGTTAGGCCGAGGGTGCGCATCCTGCCCAAGATCCGCCTGACGTAGCGGACCGCGTTCACGTGCTTGTGAGCACCCAATTCGCCCTGTTCCTTGAGGAACAGCAGGCGGTTGAGGAAGATGCTCACGTCGTTGCGGGCAACAGCACGAATGTCGTCGCCGTGATCCGGCCGGTTCAAGCGCAGGCTGTCGGAGAGCAGGGCGATGGAGTTGAGGTGTGACTGGACGGTCGTGCGGGCGTTTGAGCCGCGTCGCTGCGGGATGTCGTCCAGTGCCCAGGATTTCGCGGCTTCACGCAGCCACGGCTGTGTGATCTTGTCGAAGTAGAACTGCCCGTCCAGGCCGAACGCGTAGCCCGACCAGATGTCCTTGTGCCGCTCGGTCTCCGGGGTCAGGCCGAAGCGGTTGAGGTGCTTGAGGATGCCGGTGGCAGTGCTCCTCACGTCGTGATTGAGCTGGTCCAGGTCGAGATCGTTGAGCGTGGCGACCAGCTGCGAGCGGGCCTTGTCGCAGAACGGCCGCAGGATGTAGTCCTTCTGCATCACCCCCTCGCGGACGCGCTCCTGAAGGCCGTAGAGGATCTCGTTCACCACCCGATCGGGCAGGCCGCGAAGACTGATCACTCCGTTCTGAGAGATCGCGTTCTGCGTCTTGCGCCAGTGCTCCTCGTCGATCGGCATTCCCTTGCGGATGTGGGCCGAGCGACGCTGGGCGTGAGGGTGGCAGAGGCCGGTCGGGCCCTGCTGCTGGCGATAGCAGGCCGCAACTTCGCATGGACCGAGCGCCTCCAACGGGACGACGTCGGGATGCCGTACGAACTCCTCGATCGGGATCTTGTAGATCCTCTGCTGCTGCTGGAGGTGTCTGACGCAGAGTGGACGGTTCCGGCCCGCTCCCGGCCGAGCGCACCGGGGAACGTCGCAGCTGATTTCGCCGATGGCCCGCCACAAGCGCTTCGCCGTCGCGGCGAACTCCTCGATGCTCTGGCCGCTCGCCTTCCACCGAATGTTGCAGCCGACGCAAAGCCCCTGCTGGTAGGCGTAATAGACCATCTTGTCGCAGCCCTCGACCAGGCAGTCAGGCGCACTGAACTGAGGGTGATCACGTGGCGTGAACAGCAGCCGGACCTGCGGATCCCACTGCATGAGCTTCAGGAAGTCGGAGCTGATGGCCTTCTGCAGAGGGTCGTCGCTCTCCTGCATCGGAGGGACGGGAAGGACAGCGTGGCGAAGGCTCACTGCTCGCCCCCGAACTGCAGACGGGGCGATGGAACCCGCTCGATGGCTTCCCGCAAGCGGGTGCGGCTGGGATGCAGATAGGGCCTGGGTGAGTTCGGGTTCTTCTGGCCGAGCAGGACCTGGATCTCATCCAGGCGACCGCCGGCATCCGCAACATTGCTGGCCATCGCGTGGCGACACATCCGCGGCGTGATCATCCGACCCAGCCCTGCTCTGCGGGACAACGACTCGCAGAGCTCGCCGATCGCGTCCGTCGTCACCGGCCTGCCGTAGGGCGGCCGGAAGAGGTTGACCAGCAGGAAGTCGCTGTCGCAGGAGGGCAGTTGCTCATGACGTTCCAGCGCGTACTGGTCGAAAGCCTGAACCACCAGGAAGTCCACCGGCATCGCCCATGCCTGCTTCGACTTCGACCAGGCACCGTTCTCGTTCTGCCGCCGGATGACGTGGACGTGGGCGCCCTCGATGTCACAGCCCAACGGGCTGGAGTCCATCAGCAGGTGCAGGTCGCTGCGACGCAGGCCCGCGGCCTGCCCCGGGCGCAAACCGACACGTGAAAGAAGCAGCAGCGTCAACCGATCCCGCGCCGAGCGGCAAGCCAGGAACATCGCCACGACCTCCTCGTCGCTGGCGCGATCGATGTCCGTCTCCGGCTCCTGGACCCGGTGGCGAGCACGCAGCCGCAGCCGCATGCCACCACTCTCGCCTTGGGCCACCTCGGGCAGATCGCGGGTGTCGCCGACCTCGTAGATCTGTTCCAGCACCTCGGCCTGCACCATCTTGTTCGCCATGGCGTAGAGCAGGAACATCCGCACCGCAGTGAGCACCTTGTTCACGCGGAGCTCTCCTCGGACGGGCTTCGCTCCCGGACCTGGGACGACAACAGGGGCGTTGCTGCCACGACCTGGCGTCCACTTCAACCAGAGCATGAACAACCCCATCTCTTGGGCCGCAGTCCTCCAGTCTCTCCTTGTCGCTGTGCACCAGCGGAAAAACAACCCAACTCCCTCGGCGTACGCCTTGGTTGTCGACTCCGCTCGTCCCCTCGCCAACCGGATCTCTCGCAGGAACCGATCGGCCTCCTTGACCACCTCGAAGTTCTCGTCGACCACAGTCCAGTACCGCGTACCCGAAGGCAACAGCACACGAAATGCCCGCACTTGCACGTAAGCCTCCACTGCTAGATCGCAACAATCCGCCGCAGAGCCACACCCCCTGAGACCCGTTGCAACAGCCCCAACGAGCGGGGCTATGCCACGTCACACCACGACCTATGAACCCCCAGAGAACGTCGAGGACCTCGGCCTGCTCAAGCTGGATGTGCTGGGGGTGCGGATGCAGTCGGCGATGGCGCACGCCGTCGCCGAGCTGCGGCGCACCACCGGCCGTCAGCTCGATCTCGACAATCCCGACCACGTCGACCTCAACGACCGGCTCGCTTTCGCGATGATCCAGGCCTCGGACTCGTCGCCATGGTCGTACTCGGCTGGCTGCTGCTGCGCTGGTCGCGCCGCCAGGGCTGGGGCCCTCGGCACGTACTGGCCGCCGCGGGCAGTGCCCTCGTCGTCCGCGCCGGGCTGTCCTTCCTGGTCGAACCGCTCGGCGACATCGATGGCACGGTAAAGTACGCGGTCAACGCCGCGACGCTCGGTGGTGTCGCCGCACTTCTCCTCATGGCCGCCCACCGACTGCGTCGACAGGAGCCGAGCGCATGCTGACCGTCCGCGGCATCTCCTACCTGGTCGGCGAGGCGAGCACCGATGACGTGCGGCGGGACCTGGAGGTCATCGCCCGGGATCTGCACTGCACCACGGTGATGCTCATCGGGGAGGGGAAGCGGTTGATCGATGCCGCCCGCACCGCCCTCGAGACCGGTCTCGGCGTCTACATTCGGCCCAACGTTCCCGAGCTGTCTCAGCCGAAGCTGCTGGAGCACCTGGACGCCGTCGCCGAGGCGGCCGAAGAACTTCGCCGGGAACACCCGGACCGCGTGACGCTCCTGGTCGGCAGCGAGTTCTCCCACACCGTGCCCGGCATCGTCCCCGGACCTCGGTCGTTCCTGCGCTTGAAGCTCATTGTGCGTTTCCACCGCGTGCTGCGGCGCAGGATCGACAGGCGGCTCCACCGGCTGCTCACCACCGCCGTGACCACCGCGCGGCGCCGCTTTGGCGGGCCAATCACCTACTCCGCGGCCGGGTGGGAACACGTCGACTGGTCGCTGTTCGACCTGGTCGGCGTCAGCTTCTACCGCTCTGGCCGCAACCACACCACCTACGCAGACCGCCTGCGCACCCTGGTTCGCGACCACGACAAGCCCGTCGTCATCACCGAGTTCGGGTGCGGTGCCTTCACCGGAGCCGACCAGCGGGGAGCTGGTTCCTTCTGGATCGTCAACTGGTTTTCCACACCCCCGCGCATCCGCGGCGACCACCCCCGCGACGAGGCCGTCCAGGCACGTTACCTCGGTGAACTCATCGACCAGTACGACGCGGAGGGCGTACACGGATGCTTCGTGTTCACCTTCGCCATGCCCGACTTCCCGCATCACGACGATCCTCGTCTCGACCTCGACAAGGCCGGCTTCGGGGTCGTGGCGGTGACCGACGACGGTGCGTGCAGCCCCAAGGAGGCGTTCCACGAGGTCGCGCGGCGCTACGGCGACATCGCCGTGGAGGAATGAACCGAGTGAGATGAGCGACCAGGCATCCACCACCGCCCCCCGAATGAGCCACGCACCTCAAACCAGCGACGCGGATCCAAGACCAACCTCGCAAGGCATCTGGAGAACCAGCGTTGCTACTTCTCATCGTCATTCTGGGGTCCCTGTGATCGCTAAGTGCTACCCAAAACCGTCGACAAACGCTGCACTCTCCCACTGACAGAGCCATCTGATGGACCTTCTGGCCCGGTGGGCCCCTGCGATGCAGAGTGCAGCCATTGTTCGGCCTGCTGGGTGACCTGAACGAAGTTGCTGACCGCGGCTCGTTCGCGCAGCTCGTCGCGGACGCGCTGCGGCCCACCGCGCGGTGATGGCCGTCCGCCGTCGCTGCCAGTGATGGACACCCCCAGCGGGCCATGTCAGCGCTGCTGACGAGGGTGCCCCAACCAGAGCGCTCGAGCTGGGGCACATCAGTATCCAGCGAGTTCGTTCCAAACGCATTGGTGCGAGCGATTACGGCTCCTCTATCTGGCCGACTGCCGCTGTCAGCGCCGCTCCGTACCGTGGAAAGACTGCGCGGCTGGCAACCGATGCGACCGGGCAGTGTTCATGCACGCGGGGACCGTCTGAGCTACGACCCGAGCGAGCTCGGCGAGAAGGTCGACAGTGTTGAAAGGGACCTTCCCAGCGGCATCGACGACGGGCGGCGGCTGCTGAAGCAGCTGGCCACCCGCGTGGAGTGGCTGGAGCGGCACGTCCGCAAAGCTCCCGACACCGAGACCGTCGACTTCGACGACGACAGTGCAGAGACCCGCCGCCTGGTCCGCGCCGTCGAACTTGGCCTGAACGCAGAGGCGAGCCTTCTGTCCGTCGTGCGGCACCAGGGACTGGAGGCGGTCATCCGCCGGCACCAGACCGCTGTTCAGCAGCGGGACACTCATTGCCAGGCCGTACTCGCGGCCACAGAGACCCTCGCCGCCACACTCCCCCAGCAGAAACAGCACAGCCAGGCCGCCGCCGCCTTCAAGGACGCAGTCCCCAAGGCGCGCCAGGCCATCAAGAGTCTGCCGAAGCTGGCGGCGGATGCAGCCAAAGCCCGTGAGGAGCTCGCGGAGGACGACGCCAACCGCAGTGAGCAGGGCCGTGTCATCGAGGCCGGGCAGAAGGCCGCGCGGCGGCTGCGGGGTCAGATGCGCAGCCGCTCGTCCGATGCTCTCAACAGTCAGGTGATGCTGCCCACCTGGTTCATCACGGTCCTCGGTCCGCTCCCGCCGGCGAAGGACACTGACGGCTGGATGGAGACCGCCACCGACGTGCTGGTGTACCGGGCGACGTACCAGGTCGCCGACCCAATCGTCGCCCTCGCGTCGCCACCCGACCGGTCCGGCACACGCCGCGCCGCGCGGTACGAGCGCCTCACCCGAATTGCGCCGCTGGGACCAGTAGCCGAACGAGCCGCACTCCGTGGCGAGCGGTGGAGCACTTCCTGGACATCAAGTTCTCGCTGGGGGCGCCGTCGGCCACGACACGGGATGTGCGACGAGGATAGGGGCCAGTTGGGCACCTCATCCCCCGCGAGGACCGAACGCGCTTGAACCCTTGATTCAGACCCTCCAAGGATCAATGCGTCGCTGCACGAGACGCAGAGCATGCTCGTGACCGGCCGCCCGTGCACCCGCGGCCGGTCATGCGCAACCGCTGCCTCAATTCTGACCAGGAGTCAGCCGCCACACCGTGAGGTCGAACGCGAAGGAAGTGGAGCAGGACAGCGGGACCCTCTCACCGAGCACATCCACCGTGGCTACCGTCCGGAGCTGGATGTTGGTGCCCTTGCTGATCACGTAGTGGTCCGCCGGATCCTCGATGACCTCGTGGACAGGCTTGGGGCGCCCCACGGCCTCATAGGTGCCACTGATGACGGCGTTTCCCGCCGGCTCGGCCGTGTCGTCCAGCTTCCTCACCGGGATGTCGGCCGCGATCGTCCCGTTGGAGAACAGCGTGGTTTCCTCCGGTCCGTAACCGCCGCCGTACTCCCCGTCCGGCGTCTCGACCGAAAGGCTGGTGTGCGAGCCGAACGCGGAGTTCTGGTACAGGTCCACCGCGACGGTGACGCCTCGGGACTGCCCGGTGCAGGACAGGGCGTAGCCCTTCTCGATCGTCTTCACCGGCTTGGATCCGCCCTCCGTCGCCGGAGCGGCCTGGGCGGCCCCGCCCGCGGTGGCGACCACCCCGGTACCGATCGCGCAGGCCAGCACTACCCGTGTCATGTTTCTCAACTCGGTTCCCCCTTGGGCTCTGGGCCCATGTGTGGCGCTTTACGCGCATTGCGGGATCTGAGACACGCCAGGTACGTGTTCGGTTGCGCCCAAAGGGAAAGTCCCGGTCCAGGCCTCACTTGGGACCGTTACTCATCACGTCGGTGTCACGACAGCGGGTCTAGCCCTTCCCGGCAGGACGCTGCGCTTCCTTGAACGCGGCCGGCATCGCCTCGCTGGGCAGGGGTGACCTACCGGACTCCCGCGCGCGACGACGCATTCTGCAGGGGTGCCTTCTGACGGTGACCTACTGCCCGGGACGAGCCTCCGTCCGCGACTTGTAGTGGCCACTGTGTCGACCGATGGTCGGCCAACGGGGATCCGAACTGCATGGCCGAGTCTGATTCGGGAGACCGCGCTGCTGTGCGGCGCGGGGTCGAAGGATGCCGTCCTCGCTCCGACTCAGGTCACTGGATTCCGGTGGCTCTGGTCACCATGCGTTGATGACCGGCGCGTCGGGCTCGTGCTGCCGCCAGGCCTCGTTGAGGCGCACGAGCCGGTCCGTGGCGGCGATGCCGCGCAGGGACGCGACCTTGCCGTCGCTGACTTCGAACGCCACGGCGCCCACGACCCGGTCCTCGACCACGGCGAGGACGGCCGGGGAGCCGTTGACCAGCGCGATGTGGATCGCGGGTGAGCCGCCGGCCAGCCGCCGCTTCGCCGGAGTGGGCTTGAAGCCGGCCCGCACGTAGGAGGCGACGCGCTCGCGCGTCTTGTACCGCAGCAGCCGCCTGGCCAGTCCGGCGCCGTCCGAGACCGCCGTCACGTCGTCGGTGAGCAGCGCCACCAGCCTTTCGGTGCGCCCCGACGTGGCCGCGGCGAGGAACTCCTCGACGACCCGGCGCGCGGACGCGGGGTCCACCTCGTCGCCGCCGCGGCGCTCGGCGGTGACCCGGCGTCGGGCCCGGTGGACATGCTGCTGGCTCGCCGACTCGGTGATGTCGAGGATCCCGGCGATCTCGGCGTGGGGGTAGGAGAAGGCCTCGCGCAGGACGTAAGCGGCCCGCTCGACGGGCGAGAGGCGCTCCATGAGGGTCAGTACGGCCAAGGACACCGATTCGCGCTGCTCGAAGGTCTCGGCAGGGCCGAGCATCGGGTCGCCCTCGAGGAGCAGCTCGGGCAGCCAGTCTCCGACAGCGCGCTCGTGGCGCGCCTGCGCCGAGCGGAGCCGGTCGAGGCAGAGATTGGTGACGACCTTGGTCAGCCACGCCTCCGGCACCTCGATACGTTCCCGGTCCGCGGCCTGCCAGCGCAGGAACGCGTCCTGCACGGCGTCCTCGGCGTCGGCCGCCGAGCCGAGCAGCCGGTACGCGAGCGAGGCCAGCCGGCCACGGCTGGCCTCGAATCGATCGATGGCGACGCTGTCCATGCGGAACAGGCTATGCGGCGACCCGTACACCGGACCGGTCCGGTGCGGTGGCCAGGCGGCGCTTGCGCTTCGGCATGCCGAAGGTCGGGTGGGCGATGCCCCACCCGGCCCCCTTGAGCACGCCCGACTTGAGCCACGCGGCGGTCCGGCCGCCCAGGTACCAGGACTTCGACCGGACGTCCCCGTCCACCATCTGGAAGATCGCGTCCCGCCGCCCGAGGCTGATGTGGTTGCCGTAGTACTTCAGCCCGGTGGTCGGGACCTCGCTGCCCGTCAGGCGCGCGATGATCGCGGCGGTCGCCTGCATGTTGGTGAAGCCGGCCGAGGCGCAGGACATCGGCAGCGGCCGGCCGTTCTCGCCGATCGCGTAGGCGCAGTCACCGGCGGCGTAGACGTCCGGGTGCGAGACCGAGCGCATGGTGCGGTCGACGACGATCTGGCCGGTCTCGGCGACCTCCAGGCCGCTGGCGGCCGCGATGGGGTGCACGGCGAACCCGGCCGACCACACGGTCACGTCGGCCGGGATGGACCTGCCGTCGGCGGCGATCGCCCGTGCCGGCTCGACGGCTTCGATGCCGGTGTGCTCGTGGACGGTGATGCCGAGCCGGTCGAAGGCCTGGCGCAGGTGGCGGCGGGCCTTCCGGGAGAGCCAGGCGCCCAGCTCGCCGCGGGCGGCGAGCGCGACCGAGAGTTCGGGCCGGGACTCGGCGAACTCGGTGGCGGTCTCGATGCCGGTCAGCCCCTCACCGACGACCAGCACGGTGCCGCCCTCGCCCAGGCCGGCCAGGCGCTCGCGCAGACGCAGCGCCGAGGACCGGCCGGTCACATCGAAGGCGTACTCGGCCACGCCGGGGACGCCATGGTGGGCGACGGAGCTGCCGAGCGCGTAGAGAAGCGTGTCGTACGTGAGCTCGCCGCCACCGTCCTCGCCGGTCACGGCGACGGTCCTGCGCTCGGGGTCGACGCCGGTGACGCGCGCCAGGCGCAGCCGCACCCCGGTGCCCGCGAATACGTCGGCGAGCTTGCGGAACGCGAGGTCCTGGCCGATCGCGAGCTGGTGGAGCCGCATCCGCTCGACGAATTCGGGCACGGCGTTGACGACAGTGATCTCGATGTCGGCGGGCGAAAGCCGGCGGGCCAGGTTTCCGGCGGCGAAGGCCCCGGCGTATCCGGCGCCGAGGACCACGATGCGGTGCTTCATGGCGTTGCTCCCATCTCGTTCGCGTGCCCCTTGAACGAGACGGCGCCCCGATTGCTGACAGGAGCCAGGTGTGACGTGGGTCACCGAACTAAAGACGAGCGGCTGAGCTTCCGACAGGCGCTTGGGCCTGCCTTGGGCGGTCGAAACGGGGCGCTGGCCAACTACGGATCTAGAGGCCAACTATCGATCGGCGTCACATCGACATCTGCCTCATCGGAGGCTGAAGATACCCCCGCCCTGATCGGCCACGGTTCGGCCAGGCGCTGGTGGGACCGGTCACGGGGCTCTGGGAGCGGGGCGAGCCGCCGGCGCCGACAGCCGGTCGTGCTGCCCCGAGTGCGCCTGGACATGCGCTCCCGTCTGCACATTGACGGCGTCGACGGCGACGGGATGTCCTGACACCCGCCGCGGCGTCGGGGTACGCGTGGCTGCGCGGACATCCTCCTGGATCTCGGGTTTCTCCGACGGGCAGCGGAGGGGGCACCTCCCACGCCCTGAAGGCGGCGCCGTGGCACGAGCCCGTCGAGGCCGAGGCCACCGCGCCGATGTGACGCCGCTCGCGCCGCTCCCGCGTGCCCGTGGCCTGGGGGATTTCCCCCAGAGGTCTCGGAGGACAGCCTCGTTCCGGCGTCCGTCTCCCGTTCCTAGCGTGGAACCCGTCCATCCGACGCGTCGAATTTCCGGCGCACGAACAGGAACAGGTAGTCGTGATGATCGAGGCCAGGGGTCTCACCAAACGGTACGGCGGGACGGTCGCCGTTGAGGACCTGAGCTTCGGGGTGCGTCCCGGAAGCGTGACGGGATTCCTCGGCCCGAACGGTTCCGGCAAGTCCACCACCATGCGCATGATCATGGGGCTCGACCGGCCGGACGCCGGTCACGTCACCATCGGCGGCCGTGCCTACAGCGGCCTGAGCTGGCCGCTGCGCGAGGTCGGCGCTCTCCTCGAGGCCCGCACCTTCCACCCCGGCCGCAGCGCCCGCAGCCACCTCGCGGCGCTCGCCGCGGGCGGCGGCATCGACCCGGCGCGGGTCGATGCGGTCCTGGAGAGCGTGGGCCTGGCCTCGGCCGCGGGCAAGCGTGCGGGCACGTTCTCGCTGGGCATGGCGCAGCGGCTCGGCATCGCGGCGGCGCTGCTCGGCGATCCGCCGGTGCTGCTGTTCGACGAGCCGGTCAACGGCCTCGACCCGGAAGGGGTGCGCTGGATCCGGGAATTGATGCGGTCGCTGGCCGCCGAGGGCCGCACGGTCCTGCTGTCGAGCCACCTCATCAGCGAGATGGCGCTGACCGCCGACCACCTCGTCGTGATCGGCTCGGGCCGGCTGCTCGCCGACACGTCGGTCGCCGAACTCACCGCCTCAGGCCGGTCGTTGGAGGAGGCGTTCTTCGCGCTGACCGAGGCCAGCGCCACGTACACCGCCGAGAGGAACCGATGATGACCGCGACGACGTACGCCCTCGCGCGCAGCGGGCACTACGGCCTGCGGCAGGCCGCTCGCATGGAGTGGATCAAGCTGCGCAGCCTGCGCTCCACGACGTACGCGCTGCTCCTCACGGTCGTCGGCATGATCACCATGGGTGTCGTGACGATGGCCAACACCAGGGCGCCGCGCGGCGCCGAGAAGATCGCGTCCTTCGACCCGACCAACAACGTCCTGGCCGGGGTGGCGCTCGGCCAGCTGATCATCGGAGCGCTCGGCGTGCTGGTGATCACGGGCGAGTACTCGTCGGGCACCATCCGCTCGACGCTCGCCGCGGTACCCAACCGGCGTCTCGCGCTCACCGCGAAGGTGGCGGTGTTCGGTGGGCTCGCGCTGGTCCTCGGCGAGGTGGTCACGTTCGCGACGTTCCTCGCGGGCCGCGCTGCGCTCGCGGCTGACGTGCCGTCCCCCTCGCTCGGCGACCCGGACGTGCTGCGTGCGGTGCTGCTGTCCGGAACGTACCTTGCTCTCGTGGGTCTCATGGGCATCGGCATCGGCGCGATCACCCGGCACACGGCGAGCGCGATCGGCACGCTGGTCGGCTTCCTGTTCGTGCTGCCCTTGCTGCTGGCCGGGTTCACCGGTACGACGATCGCCAAGTTCTTCCCCACGATTATCGCGGGCAACTCGCTCTCGGTGAGCGTGCCCGTCGACGACGTGCTGTCACCATGGGTGGGGTTCGCGGTCCTGTGCCTGTACACGGCGGCGCTGCTCGCGGTGGGCGGAAGGCTGTTGGTGCGGCGCGATGCGTGAACTGCGCACCGTCCGCACGGTGCTGACGGCGCCCCTGACGCGGCGGACGTGGGCGCAGGCGGCGTACTGCCTGCTGTCCTTCGTCCCGGCGCTGGTGGGTTTCGTCCTCATCGTCGTGGTCGCCCTGGCGCTTGGCTCCGCGTTCACGCTGACGGTGCTCGGTGCGGTGCCCGGCATCCTGTTCCTGGTGGCGGGGCTCGCCCTCGCCCGGGGCCTGGGCGCGCTGCAGCGGCGGCTCGCCCGGGGGCTGATCGGCGAGCGGGTCGAGGAGCCGCCCCGGCCAGACGCCCGGCGCGGGCTCGTCGTGGGCGTGGAGGCGCGGTTGCGGGACTCGAGCGCGTGGCGGGCGGTGGCGTACGTCCTGGTGAAGCTGCCGCTGGCGACGCTCGGCCTGTACGCGGTGCTGTGGTGGGTGATCGGCGCGATCAATGTCATCGCGCCGCTGCGGTGGGCGGCCGGGCAGCGCGACATGGCGCTGCTGCACCCGCTGCCGGGCGGCGGGCAGCCTCCCGTGCACTCGCTCGAGGGCGCGTTCGCCGCGGCCGCCGTGGGATGCGCGATCCTGCTGATCGCGCCGTGGTTGACACGGGCCGTCGTCGCCGTGGACCGCCGTCTGCTGCACGCGCTGCTCGGCCCCAGCCTGCTGGCCGAGCGGGTGCGGGACCTGGAGGAGACCCGCGCCCTCGCCGTCGACGACGCAGCCGAGCAGCTACGCCGGCTCGAGCGGAACCTGCACGACGGCGCGCAGGTCCGGCTCGCGGCGCTGGCGATGAGCCTCGACATGGTGCGCGAGCAGCTCGACGACCGGGACAGGCCCGAGCTGCACCGCCTGGTCGAGACAGCCCGCGACAACGCCACGGAGACCCTCACCGAGCTGCGAGACCTCTCCCGCGGCCTGCATCCGCCGGCCCTCGACGGCGGCCTGGCCGACGCGTTGATCACGCTCGCCGCGCGGGCCGGGCTGCCGGTCGACGTGTCGGTGGACGTGCCCAACCGGCCGACCCCGGCCATCGAGAGCCTCGCCTACTACTGCGCGGCGGAACTGCTCGCCAACGTCATCAAGCACAGCGGGGCCCGCCACTGCGGCATCGAACTGTCCACCGGCGACGGCACGTTGAGGATGCGCGTGAGGGACGACGGCCGCGGCGGCGCGCACATAGCCGAGGGCGGCGGCCTGGCCGGGCTCGTGCAGCGGGCCCGCACGGTCGACGGCGACCTGACCCTCCACAGCCCCGACGGGGGTCCGACGACGCTTACGGTGAGGCTGCCGCTCCATGCCTGAACAAGCCGCAGGATCCGGGCTCCTGCCCGGCGGGACGTATGCGAGGCTCCACCCATGCGCGTAGTGATCGCCGAGGACGCCGCCGTGATGCGCGAACTGCTCGCCCAGATGCTGACGATGCGCGGCCACGAGGTCGCTGCGTCGGTCGCGGACGCCGACGCGCTGCGCGCGGCCGTCACCGAGCACCGCCCCGATGTCGCGGTCGTGGACATCCGGATGCCGCCGACGCACACCGACGACGGGCTGCGCGCGGCGATCGACATCCGCCACGAGCATCCCGGCACCGGTGTCCTCCTCTTCTCCCAGTACATCGAGACGAAGTACGCGGCCCGGCTGCTCGCGCAGGGCTCCGCCGGCGTGGGCTATCTGCTCAAGGAGCGGGTCGCCAACGTCGCCGAGTTCACAGACGCGCTGGAGCGAGTCGCGGCCGGCGGCACCGCCCTGGACCCGGAGGTCATCACCCAGCTGGCCGGTGCGGGCCGCCGCACCGAGGAGCTGCAGGCGCTCACCAACCGGGAGCGGGACGTGCTGACGCTGATGGCCGAGGGCCGCTCGAACGCGGCCATCGCCCAGCAGCTGCACGTGTCGGCGAGCACCGTCGAGAAGCACGTGGCGGCGATCTTCGGTCGGAAAGCTCGATCTACCGGTGTCGGAGGACCACAACCGCCGGGTCCTCGCCGTTATCCGCATGCTGCACCAGGACCCGAGGGACTGAGCCGTGGCCGACGCGAAGCGGCGCCACGGCGCAGCGCGGGCCTGCTGCTCTTCTGCCCCGCGCCGACCGGACCGAGGTGCTGCGACGACAATTACCGCTGGTGCCGCGCACCACGTACTTCCCTGACTTCCTCACCCCTTCCGAGGCCGCCGAATCGGTGGAGCCCTGCGGGACAGAGTCGTATGAGGGGGCCAGCGCCTTGTTCCGCGTGTCACCGTACGCTGAACCAGACGGCTCCGCCCAGCGCGCTGGCGGCGCTGCACATGATGGTCAGGAGTCGGTACGGAACTCGCTCGACAACCAAGTGCACTCCATGCCAGTGCAGTTCCAGGAAAGGTGGGGAGGATCGGAGCTCTCCGCGTCGCGATGCCATGCCGGCCTCCGGAATTCGGAAGTTGGTTAGCATGGTCGCGAACGATCCGTGACTTCCATGGCGTACCCGAGAGCCCTCTCAGGCAAACCCACGCGCCACACCTTACGCCGAATGGTGGGCCCCTATGCTCAAGCTCACGGAAAACCACTCCTTGCCTCGCACAGCAGCCTTCTTTGACCTGGACAAGACGGTCATTGCCAAATCGAGCACACCCACGTTCAGCAAATCCTTCTACCAAGGCGGGGGCGAGGGGTTTCGAGCAGGGCCGACCCCTGGCCCGGCACCCGGCCAACCCGGCCTGCCCTCTAACCCCCTGTGCAGCAGGGTCCGTTGGGAGGAAGCAATTCGCGGACATCGACCCTCAAACGGCGGTTTGATAGTCCTATGAGCTCGTAACACGATCTTGTTGAACGGCCCTGTTCGGCCGTGTCCGGTGTGACGATTCGACCGTTCGGGATGGTGTGACTACCCGGCCGTGGATGGTGGACGATGACCTGTGGGCGCGCTGATTGCGCCGCTGCTGCCGCCCTGGCCCGAGAAGGCTCCTGGCCCGCGGTCGGTGCCGGACCGGCTGTGCCTGCAGGGCATCCTGTACGTGCTGCACAACGACATCGCCTGGCAACTGCTGCCCCTGGCGCTGGGGTTCGGCTCGGGCCAGACCTGCTGGCGGCGGCTGGAGCGGTGGCCGCCGCGGCCGTGCGAGGCATCATCGGGGCGCCCGGTCACGGAAACGCCGTGACCGGGGCCCCAGGATCAGCTACCGCGGAAGGTGCCGACCGCCGCTAGTTCCGGTACCGGAACACGATCCGGCCGCGCGTCAGGTCGTACGGCGGGAGCTCCACCAGCACCCGGTCTTCCAGCATGATCTTGATGTAGTTCTTGCGGATCTTCCCGCTGATGTGCGCGAGCACCTGGTGGCCGTTCTCGAGTTCCACGGTGAACATGGCGCTGCGCAGGCACTCGACGACCTTGCCCTCGACTTCGATGACGTTCTTGTTCTTCGTCATCGCACCAGCTCCCGGTTGCTGCTCATCGGCCGGGCGCCGATGCCCTCGAACAGCGCCGAGGCTGCCTGGTTGGACTCGTGGACTTCGGTCCAGGCCGCGGCGAACCCGGAGCGGTGCAGCGTCCCCAGCGCGTGGGCCAGCAGCGCCCGCGCGATGCCGCGGCGCTGCTCGCCGGCCCGGACCGCGACCAGCCCGATGCGCGGCCGGTTCACCGTCACCACCCGGATCAGACCCAGGTAGCGGTCCGGCGCCGCGGCCACCGCGTACTTCGACGGGTCGACGATGGTGTCGCCTTCGGGGCGGGTAATTACCTCCGCGGGCATCGACTGCCACCCGACGGTCGCCTCGACTTCGTCACGGATCGCGCGGTCCACCGCCCGCAGCAGGCTCTCGTCCGCCTGACCGGCGGGCACGATCGTCACGCCCGAAGGCGGCAGGACTGCTTCGAGCCCTGTGATCCGCGGGTCGGTCGGCACGGCGTACTCCCACTCGCGGCGCCGGATCGCGAAACCGGCCCGCCGCCAGCCGGCCGTCAGCTCGACGTCGGCTTCGTCGACCACCGTGTACAGCGGCGCCGGCAGTTGTGCCAGCATCGCCTCGGCGAGCCGGTCGAAGGTGGCGTCGTGCCAGGCGTCGATGCTGACGAACAAGCGTCCGTCGGGCCGGTGCTCCGCATGCCCGCGGCCGACCACCAGGTCGTCATCCAGAGCATGCCATTGCCTGTCCGCGACGCGCGTGATCATCACCGCGTTCTCGCTCAGGCCAGATGTGAAAGGCCTCGTGTTCATCGGAGTCTCCTCCCAGGAGTGCCTCGATCTCGGCGCTCCTGGCGACACCGAACGTCAGCCGCCGGACCGTGACGGGTTGAGGGAGCACCCATGGGTAACTGTGTTCACGGGGCTCACCTCCATACGACGAATTCACGGTCCACCACGAAAGTAACAGCGCGGCGCCGCCTCGCTCAAATCCTTTCTATTGCATGGATGGAGGAGATACGCGCTCGTCGCGTGCGCGGCCGCGTGCGGACGGCGGCCGTTTGTTTGGTGGCGGTCGCCATCTTCATGGATCTGGCAGCGGCAGACCGGCTTGGCAGCGTGATGGGGGCGATCGCCGGGCTCGTGGGCTTGGCAATCTCGGTGTGGGCGCTCGCGGGTTTCGGACGCCTGCCCCTATGCGGGGCCGCCGGGACCATGGCGCGCAGGACGGCGGTGGTGGCATACCTCCGACCCCGAGCGGCCAAGTGCAGGCGAGCAAGGACTCGGTGGCCGCGGGCGTAGACATCGGCACGGTCATCAGCGGTGATCACAACGCCGTCACACTTGTCTATGTCTCCCTTCCCCACAGCCAGGCAGTGACACGGGCCAGCAAGCTGAGGTTCCCCCGTTGTGCAGGAGGCGCTGATCAGCCGTCGATGTACTCGAAGAGTGCAAAATTCGCCTCGGCGCGGGTGGCGAAGACGCGGCCGCGGACGCACTCGGTCTTGATCAGTATCCACAGGCGCGCCCGGCGAACCACGGCCTTGGCCATGGCGACCTTCGTCTCAAGCCGACGGAGTCGTCGATGCCGGCCCGGCGGCACCGATCGCGGTCATCCGTCCACGACATGGGCAGATACAGGCGGCGGTCGCTCAGCGTGCGTCCACGGTCGGTGGCCTAGGCGAGGAACACGCCGATCTGGCAGTTTTCGGTCCGCCCTGCGGCGCCGGAGTGAGCTTCCCTCGAGATGCGAAGTAAGCTGACATGGAGTCAGATAGGTCTCATGAGAGGACCTTTGACTATCTCTCTGTCAAGTTCAGCGTGTTGCACTGAGGTGTCTCTCTCTCCAGCGGCTGGGCCATTCGACACTGCGCTGGACAGGTTGAAGGATGTTGACGGAGCCAGCGGGCGACGGCATGATGACCGACTGCGTGGCCTACGCCGAACCTCCCGCGACCGTCCCCAGCACGGTCTCCCCTCGGAGGCAAAGGAACCAGCGTCTCAGGTCGTTGTTGCAGCCCGATCGCCTCGGTGCACCGCTTGACTGAGCCGAACCGTCCGCACAACAGCCTCTACGTCATTTCCGACCGCGGCGAGGTCGTCACGCGTTACGACGAGCGCCTGCTGTCGAAGACGAAGGTCTCGTACATGTACTCGCCGGGCATCTCACCCGTGACCTTCGACGTCGACGGTGTGCGCTTCGGCTGCCTGCTCGGCATGGAGATCCACTACCCGGAGTTGTTCGCCGAATACGAGAAGCTGGATGTCGACTGCGTCCTGTTCTCCACGACCGGCGTCTCCCCCGTCGCCGCGCAAGCCCAAGGCCACGCCGCGGTCAACAGCTACTGGGTCAGCTTCTCGGTGCCCACACAGCACAGCGCCACCGCACCGCCCGGAGTCATCGCGCCCAATGGCGGCTGGCTTGAGCGGTGCCCCACGGACGGCTCGCCATCCGTAGCCGTCGTGAACCTTGACGACAGTTCCGAGGCCGCCGCCGAATCAGTGACCTACGCGCGTCCCTGGCGTCGTGAATCGCGCGCGGGCGTCTACGCCGAGCACCAGGTGACCGACCCGCGCAGCGAAGACCGAACTGCGGCCTTCTAGCGCAGATGCAGAATCCGAGGGGTTCGCGGTTACGGGATGGCTCCCGCGCCGCGAACACCTCGGATTCTGAGTTGTTGGGGTAGCCGGATCTGGGTGGCTGTGATCGCTCATGCAACAGGCCCAGGGCCTGTCTCACGAGCCTGCCGTCACTCGGCGGTGAGCTTCGCGATATCGGGGGCGTAGACGGTCATCCAGTGCGGGCGCAGCCGGTAGAAGACCACGTCGTTGTCCCAGTCGAAGGCGTCGTCGCCGTAGAAGTCCGTGAAGTACGCGAGCAGGTCTGGCCAGTCCGCAGCCGGCTCCCCGTCCTCGGGGTTGAGGGTCTCCACCGTGCCGTGCGTGAACACGCCCAAGTCCTCGTCGCGCATGTGCGCGACGCTGGCGGCGGGGCGGGCGGCGAGGTGGCGGGCCTTGGCGGCGCTGCGCGCCGTGCCGAAATACCACTTGCCATGCAAGAAATGCCCGTCCACGCCGCTGATCCGCGGCTCGCCCTTCGCCGTCACGGTGGACAGGGCAAGCGTGCACATGCCGGTCAGGATCTGGGTGAGCTGCTCTGCGGTCAGGGTGCGCTCGGTGATGATCGAGCGGAGGTGGTTGGTGGAGCGGGACAGGGAGGCGTCGAGCAGGGCCTGGAGCTCGTTGAGTTCTTCGGGCGTTTCACGCATCGGGCCACTGTAGCCAGGGCGGGCCCATCCGGGCATCGGAGGCAACAGCGGCTCCAGCCGTGGCCCACTGGTCGCCCCTCAGGTCTCCACGAGCCGACCCAGAGCCGGTGGCGGTAGACGCGGCCAGCGGTGTCCCGGGGCCCCACCGTCGTCGTCGGGGGCGGGGCCGGATGGACTGGCGGAGGGTGATGCAGCGGACCGGGCGTCGGGGTGCTCGGCACCGGGCCCGGCGCAGACGCTTGCGGGCGGCTGCGGCGGGCCGGATCTCCTCGGACTGCCACAGGCCGCGCCGGGCGTCGGCGGGCCGGCGGATCAGCAGCAGGGTGCCCAGCAGTGTCCGGATCACCCTCAGCTGATCGTCGTTGATGTCGTTGACGCGGTCGGCGCCCACCCCGTACCGGTCCCTGCTCGTGGACACCGAAGGGTGGTTGTGGATCAGGACCGTTGGCGCGCCGCGGGACGGCGACCCTCGTGATGGCGAACTGCACCAGTCGACTCGCGAAGGGGCCACGTTCGCGGCCACTCAGTCGAGACAGAACTCGTTGCCCTCGATGTCCTGCATCACGAGGCACGACTCGTTGACTCCATCGGCAACCAGTAGTCGCACGCGTACCGCGCCGAGGGCGACCAGTCGTGCGCACTCGGCCTCAAGTGCGGCCAGGCGCTCTGCACCCACGAGCCCGGTGCCGACCCGCACGTCAAGATGCAGCCGATTCTTGACGACCTTGCCTTCGGGAACGCGCTGGAAGAACAGTCGCGGCCCCACACCCGAGGGATCCACGCATGCAAACGCGGAACCCTGACGCTCAGGCGGCAGTGCGCCATCGAAATCGTCCCAAGTAGCA
Organism: Streptomyces himalayensis subsp. himalayensis; assembly: GCF_013778455.1. GTDB lineage: Bacteria > Actinomycetota > Actinomycetes > Streptomycetales > Streptomycetaceae > Streptomyces > Streptomyces himalayensis. Next base: position 55,217 of record NZ_JACEHE010000036.1, read on the forward strand.
AACCCCTCCGGTGGCGGCGGTACGACGTACCCCAACACCTCGCACCAGAAACGAGCGACGCGCTCAGGTTCTGCGCAGTCGAAGGTGACTTGGAACTGCTTGATCGAGGCCATCGGTCCATCGTATAGGCGGGGTCTTTCGTCGCCAGCCCACACTCCCCGAACCCAACCCGCCGGGACCCGCCTTCCAGTAAACGAGCACCAGCCCTGACGACCTACGACATCGAAGAGTCGGTGTCGCTGAGACGGCTCGGGACTGTGGCACCGACGCCCGCAAGAGCCGCGGAGTACGCCGTGGTGAGCGGCATCGGCTCGCCGGACCGTCCCGAGCGGGTGTCGCAGCCGCACATGGCAGTCCCGGCACTGTTCGGTGCCGCCGAGGCTGATCCGCTGAGGGCAGCCCTCGACGCGGTGTACGCCGCAGTGGCCGCCTACGGCGAGGACTGCCGACTCACCAAGTCAGGCACCGGGACCGGGGGCAGCAGGTCGGCAAGGCCGGGCGGTACGCGCCGTGGTTCGCGTACCGCCCGGCCGTCGAGGCATCGAGCGGCGTCAGGCGCCCGATGTGACCTTGGCGGGCTCGGCGTGCGCCGTGACCTTCACCGGCTCGGTGCCCGTGTCGCTGTGCTGTGCGGCCCAGTTCTCCAGGGCGGTGCGGACAGCGTGGTCCAGATGGTGGCCCCCGGAGAGTGGACCCCGGAGAGGTTGACCTCGACGGGACGGTCCTGCGGCAGCGCCTCCAGGGTGTCGAGGATCTTCGGCAGGCGCAGGGAGGTGGCTTGCCCGCCAGATGTGCCTGGATGGGGTCTGCGCCCTTGTCTGCAGCGTCCCGGCGGCGGCAATGAGATCTTGCGCCTGTTCACGGGCATGGCTGATGGCGTCCCGGGAAGATGCTCAGGCCGTGAGCGACCGGCAACGTTCGCCTGGCCCGTTGCCGGACGAGCCCGCAGGGTCGTTCAGGGCCTGCGGCCGTGGAAGGTGCGGCGCAGGTCGCTCACCCAAGCGTCGGGGTTCTCCCAGGGGATGAAGTGGCCGCCGTGGTCGTGGGCGTTGACGTTGACGTGGTTGAACCAATCCGCCTGCGGGCCGGTCTTGAACGCCTGGACGCGCTCGTTGGCGGTGTGGATGCCGGGCGGGTTCTCGTACGTGACGAAGGTGAGGCCGACCGGGGCCTGCACGACCGGGGTGCGGTCGTGGGCGGGAGCCCAGGGGTAGCGGTTGGCGTTGGCGTAGTAACGCATCGACGTGGCGATGGAGTTGTTCACCCAGTAGATGGTGGCGTGGGTGAGCAGGTCGTCCTTGGTGAAGACGGACTCCACGTCACCGCCGTTGTCGCTCCAGGCGTTCCAGCGCTCCAGCAGCCAGGCGAGCAGTCCGGCGGGTGAGTCGCTCAGCCCGTGGGCCAGGGTGGCGCCGTCGAGCATGTGCACGGCAAGGTGGGACGCCCAGCGGTGGTCCAGCTCGATGATGCGGGCGCGGACGTCCGCGGGCTGGTCGTCGGTGAGGGGCCGATTCCGGGCGAAGTCCCAGGCGCGGGGGCCGGTGAAGAAGTCGAGCGGCAGCCCGGAGCCGATGTGGATGCCGTAGAGCTCGTCGGCGTACTTGTGGCCGAGCTGGCTGGAGACGATCCCGCCGATGTCGCAGCCCCCGGCGGCGTACTTCTCGTATCCCAGGGTCTCGCTCATCAGGGTGTGCCAGAGGTCGGAGACCTTCCAGAAGTTGACGTCCGAAAAGCCGGTGAGCGGGCCGGGGAAACCGAAGCCGGGCAGGGACGGCACGATGACGTCGAACGCGTCGGCGGGGTCACCGCCGAACGCGGCCGGGTCGGCGAGCGGGTCGATCACCTTCGACCAGTGCCAGAACGTCCACGGCCAGCCGTGGGTGAGGATCAACGGGATCGGGCGAGGGCCGCGACCAGGCTTGCGCATGAAGTGCACTGGGACACCGGCGACGCTCACCTGGTAGTGCTCGTAGACGTTGATGGCGGCCTCGGCCGTGCGCCAGTCGTAGCCGTCCCGCCAGTAGGCGACCAGCTCACGGAGATAGCAGTCCGGGACGCCGTAGGACCAGTCCCCACTCCCTTCGTCCAGCGGCGGACGGGTCAATGTGAGACGGGCGCGCAGGTCATCGAGGACCTTCTCGGACACGTGGATCGGGGTGGGCTCCAGGGGGAAGGCGTGAGGGGTGGTCATGGCGTGATTCCCTTACTGGGTAGAGGAAGCGGTGTCGTCGGCCTGTTGGGTGGTTGGGCGGCGAGCCGGGCCATTTCGAGGAGTGCGGGCAGCGATGCGGCGAGTGCCTGCCGGTGGTGCGGGTCGAGCTGTTCGGCCAGTGCGGCCAGGCGACCGATGCGCTCCTTTCGCCGCGACTCGACCACCTTGGCACCAGCGCGGACACTCAACGGCTCTGACGATAGAAGGTTTCCACATCCGCCCCGGGGCGGCGTTGCATAGGTGGTCGCCTGTGAAACACGCGGCCGTCCGACGGCCCACCTGCGGCGATCACGTTTCATGGGTCGTTGCAAACGACTGCATGTCCGGCATGGAACGCGAGTACATCCGCGACCGCACCCTCGAAGGCCACGAGTCCGCCCGCAAGCGCGGCAAGACCATCGGCGGCGCGGACGTCACCGACGACGCCATGCTCTCCATGGCCCTCCACCCACGCGATCAGGAGATGAGCCTGCGCGACATCGCCAAGCGGCTCGTCATCACCACAGGCACGAAAAAGGGCCAGCACCCCTCACCCGCCACCGTCATGCGGATGCTGCGCGAACACGATGAACAGGCCGCCACGGCAGTGAGCACGTGATCACTTAGACGTCATCTCAATTGGTGGCTGATGGCGTAGATAGTTACTGGCAGACGTGCTGCGATGGCGGTTGAATGCCTTGGTGAGTGACTACTGGACACCCGCTCATCACGCGGTCGAGCACGAGGACGCCGAGGCCCTGGCCCGGTTGCTAGCTCACGGTTCCGATCCCAATGAGGTCTTCAGCAACATGACGCTGCTGACCCACGCGATCGACGTCGAGGGCGACGGCTCCCTGCAGAGCGGCCAACCGTTGACCGTGCATACCACTGCTGTGCTACTGGCCTTCGGGGCTGATCCGGAGCTGGCAGATCCAGACGGTCGCATCCCCATGGACATAGCCAATCATTACGGCCACGACCTGGCGGCAAAGCTGCTGTGGGCGCACATCAGCGGGCGAGCCGCCGGTAACAGATGAGCGTGCAGGCAATACTCGTGAAGGCGAGAAAGTGCTCGGCCTTGCGCTCGTAGCGACGGTGGAGACGGCGGCAGCCAGCGAGCCAGGACATGGTGCGTTCGATGGTCCAACGGTGACGTCCCAATCGCTGCGAGGTCTCAACTCCCCTGCGGGCGATGCGGTGCCGGATGCCTCGGCTGCTTAACCATCGCCGCAGGTGGGCATAGTCGTAGCCCTTGTCGGCATGGAGCTTGCCGGGCTTGCGACGCCGAGGGCCCCGGCGGGAACGGACCGGCGGGAACGGACCGGCGGGATGCCCTTCACAAGCGGGATCAGAGCCTGGCTGTCATGGACGTTGGCACCCGAGACGCCCACGGACAGGGGCAGACCGGTCCGCTCGGTGATCAAGTGGATCTTTGAGCCGTACTTGCCCCGGTCCACAGGATTCGGACCTGTCAGGTCCCCCTTTTCAGGGCCCGCACGTTCACCGAGTCGATCGCACATCGAGACCAGTCCAGGTCGCCGCGGGAGCCGAGCTCGTCGAGGACCAGGCGGTGGAGCTTCGCCCACACCCTGGCCTTCGTCCACTCGGTGAAGCGGCGGTGAGCCGTCGCGCCGGACGGCCCGAACGACGCGGCAGGCAGCTGCTGCCACGTACAGCCCGACGTCGCCACGAACACGATAGCCGCCAGCACCTCCCGGTCACCGTGGCGGCGCCGGCCACCACCCTGAGGCCGTGACGGAGCCTCCGGCACCACCCGCTGGAACAACTGCCACAACTCATCCGGCACCAGCCGCTCAACGATCCCCACGTCGGCAGGCTACCGACCTCAAGGAGAGGGCCCGCAGTCAGCGGCCCATTCGGCGCTGCTCGTCGAACCGACGCAGCACCCGTACCAGACGCCACATTCCGGCCGTCGCTCCGAGCAGTGCACCCCCCACCAACACGCCCTTCTTTGCTGAACCAGAGATGCCAAAGGCTAGTGCGAGAGTCAAAGCGACGGCGAAGACCGCCGCAGCCAGCGCGACGGCAGTCACCAGGGCGAAAACGATCTCCACCGTCATTGCGTCCTTTTCCCACCGCGACTCACGCCCCATGTCCATGCTGCAAGTCTCACATCACGGTCAAGCCGCGGCGCCTGGGCCGGACAGCCTGACTCTCACGTGCGGAGGCGCACTCACCAATTGAGATGACTTCTTAACCGAACCGGTCTATGCGTAGGACCGGATGGCTACCATGACATCCATGTCGAAGGCGTTCGCTCCCGACGTGGACGGCAGGCCCAGGGCCCGATCGAGCGCGCGGCTAAGGGGGCCGCAGCCACTAGTGCCCGGGGCGGCGAACTCCGCGTCCTGGGCACCGAAGGCGGCGACCAGGGGGTCCTTGGATATCACCCTGGTGGGATCGGTGTCCTTGAGCACTAGGTGGACCGCGTCCTCATCGCTGCCCACCGAGCAGCCCGACGACGGCAGGGCCAGCAGCCCGTGCGCCGAGCCTATGGCGAACTTGATGTCGAACTCGCCGCGCCGGGTGTCGTCGGACAGGAAGTCCGAGTAGCCGCCGTACTGCGGAGTCAGGGTCAACGGGGTGCCTCCCGCCCGGATTGGCGCAGCGGTCATCTCCCCGAAGACCTGGCGGAATTCACCGTCCACACGGCCTTCTGCAAAGGTGATCTTCATAGGTTCGGTGAGCGGCTCGTCGACGGTGCCCATGCGCAGATGCCCCGTGGCGTGCATGACCTCGCAGCGCCAGGTCCCGGGGTCCGCACCCGTGGGCAGCTCATCGGCGGTCGGGCAGGCGGAGAAGTCGAACTCGGGCAGATCCGCGGCCCGTTCAGCTCCATACGCGGGTGCGGCGCCCAGGGCGAGTCCGGCAAGTAGGGCCCCCACAGCAGCACTTGTGAAGCGGCGGACTGTGCGATTCAAGGTCGCTCGGTTCGGCGTCATACGTCACAGCATTGCAGAGGTTTCTCTGCAGAGGAAGGTCTGCAGAGAAATCGCTGCTGTCTGGATAGACTGCCGCCATGACGAAAGAGCGGAGAGCGGACGCCGCAGGGCGGCGCACCGTCGACAGCCCCGAGGTACTCAAGGCCCTGTCGCACCCCCTGCGGCTACGTATCCTGCGCCACCTCGGCGCGGCGGGCCCGGCCACCTCAACCACGCTGGCCGCCGCCCTCGGCGAGAACACAGGGACGCTGAGCTACCACCTGCGCATGCTGGAGCGCAGTGGCCTCATCGAAGACATCCCCGAGCGCTCCACCGGGCGTGAGCGCTGGTGGCGCGGGGTGCGCGGCCTCGACATCCGCAGACCGCCGCAGGGTGAGCTGACGGAGGCCGAGCGCGCCATGTCGGCCGAGCTGGACCGGATGAGGATGGAGGAGGACATCGAGCTCGCCCGGCAGTTCACCGCGGGACAGGCGGAGTCCGAAGGCTGGATGCGGGGTTCACGCAGCCTCATCCACCTCACGAAGGCTGAGCTGGACGCGTTCCATGACGACTATCTGGCCCTCCTCGCCCGCTATGCCCGCGGGCCCGAGGGCGCCCCCGACGACGCACGACCCGTACTCCTCCGCTGGTTCGGCCTGCCCGCTGACTGACCGGAAGCCGGCCGACGAACTGTCTGATCGGCCGACTGACCGTACGGGTGAGCTGAGGGAAGGGACCCGGTCGGGCCGACGTCTTCGCGGGCAGCCACGGTCTCCTCATTCGGGCGACGCTTTGCGCGGCCCTCGAACGAGAAGAAGATCAACAATCAGTCACGCCGCCCATCGAGACTGCGGGCCTGACCAAGATCGGTCCACAGGCACTGGAGCGAGAGCGGACAGCCGCTCAGAGCGCCACGAAGGAGAACGACTGGGAATCTGACAGCTTCAGCGCGACAGGGCAGCATTGTCCTGTCGCATTGAGCATGTCTGTTGATCTTGAGCCTAGCTGCTGAACTGCCAGGTGGGAACGTTCTGCCCGCGGTTCTCAGTGCAGCTGGCTTCTGCAGAATCGCGGGTGGCCTGTGAATGGGATGTGAGGGACTGCCCCCGGGGAGGGAAGGCGGAGCCGTGCCGAGCCCGACGTAGGCTCACGGGTTGTGAATCAACAGGGTGAGGTTCGTAAGACGCGCTATCTGGTCCTTCACGACTATGGGATGGGGGGCCTGTGGTGGTGGGTGTGGGCCGAGTCTGCGGAGGAGATCGTCCGTGTCTGCGCCGAGGTCGAGGTGGTCACAGACTGGGAAGCCGTCGAACGCGCGGAGACATGGACCTCGGAGGAGGTCCACCTCGACGCACCGGATCCGAACCCGTTGTCCGGTTTCCGCGCTCAGCGGGATGCTCAGCGCGGTCAGCCTGGTTTCGGCGTCTTGGCGGGGCGGGACCGTGTGTACTTGCGCTGGCAGGAAGACGGGGATGAAGAGATCTTCCTGATGGAACTGGGGCCGGACGGGCGGCGGTTGCGGCAAGTCGAAATTGGCTCGGACGGCGGTGCCGTCAAGACGAGCGTGGAAGACTGGCCGCTCAACCCGCCCTGTGACCTCTATGACCCGCAGTATGCGTCCCTGGAGATCAGCTGTGACGACTTCGAGGAAGCATGGCACCGGGCTCGCCACGAGTCACAGGGGTGATCAGGCGGGTGTCTGGGCTCGGTGCTGACAGATATGCCGGTAGAGGGGGTCCTGGGTTCCCAAGGTGGTGTAGATCTGGGCGAATTGTCGGCTCAGCTCTGCTGTCGTGGCGAGGTAGAGCTCTTTGGGGTCGATGGTGTGGATCGGAGGGTTGAGGGTCAGGTTCGCCAGCACCGCGATCTCGGGGAAGGCCGCGAGGGGGTGGCGGTCCTCGGCAGGGATCTTCTTGCTGACGGGGTGCGTCTCGATGCGACCTGTTCCGCCGGTGGCAACGGGACGGCACCTGGCATCGGATCTTCACCGCGCTCCAGGCCCGGGCCGAGGCGAGAGAGCTGATCACCGGGGACATCAACGTCGACTCCACAGTGTGCCGGGCCCACCAGCACGCCGCCGGTGCGAGGAAAAAGGGGAGCTGCAGAAGGAGCCGCCGGGTTGCGTAAGCGTCGAGCCGGACGACCACGGCCTCGGGCGCTCTCGGGGCGGCCTGACCACCAAGCTGCACTTGGCAGTCAAACAGGGCCAGAAGCCCATGTCCATCGTGATCACGTCCGGGCAGCGGGGCGATTCCCCGCAGTTCGAGCCGGTCCTGAGCAAGGTCCATGTACCGCGTCTCGGGCCGGGCAGGCCACGCACCCGGCCCGATCGGGTACGCGCCGACAGGGCGTACGCCTCCCGGAAGAACCGCGCCTGCCTTCGGCGTCGCGGGATCCACTGCACCATCCCGGCCAAGGCCGACCGCGGTTCGCGCGGCGGCCGGCCGCCGAAGTTCGACCCGCAGGACTACAAGGCTCGGCACGCGGTCGAGTGCGGCATCAACCGCCCCAAGAGGCACGGGGCCGTGACCACGCGATACGAACTCGCGGTCCGCTACGAGGCCGCCGTCCTCGAAGCGGCCATCAACTGAATGGTTGTGAACGGCCGTGCTGTGACGGTGACGGCGCATGGGCTTCTTCGAAGCGAAGCGTTCTGCTGTCAGCAAAGACGAGGCACCCACCGTCCAGCAAGTCACTGGCTGGCTCACCCGCCACCGCGAAAACCTCAACTCCGGCCAGCAGCTCCGCCTCAGCGCATCGTGACGCGCTGCCCCGAACTCGCCGATCTAGGCAGGCACATCCCTCATCATGGGCCGCGGTGCACGGTGCTTTGGGGCGTGAGTGCGCCTTTGGCACCGTGCCGGTCTTGACGGCGGTCAGGCGGGAGTGATGTTCTCCGCCTGCGGGCCCTTCTGGCCCTGGGTGATGTCGAAGGTGACGGCCTGGCCTTCCTGGAGCTCGCGGAAGCCGCTGGCGTTGATGTTGGAGTAGTGCGCGAAGACGTCGGGGCCGCCTCCATCCTGCGCGATGAAGCCGAAGCCCTTTTCGGCGTTGAACCACTTGACGGTTCCGCTGGCCATGCCGGTGCCTCTCAGTCGATGACGGATCCGCACCGCGCGGACCCGGAGGTGGTCGTCCCGGTCCTCGGGCACTGCACAGCAAAACGCCCGCACCCCGGCGCGGGCAGGTGCTGCGAACCACGACATCTGCCAGCGACGCTACACGGCGGCACCACCCCTCACCAGTGAGCAAGGACTCTCAGATGGAACGGTGTTGCCGACGGGTACGGTCATTGCGGCTCGGGCCTCTGGCACGGGCTGGGTCGTAGAGCGCCGCCAGCGCCGAGGTGTGGCCGTTGTTGGAAACCGCTCATTGTCAGACCCGGGCGCCACGCTTGATCTATGCGAACTCTCTTCAGCAGCGAAGTGCACGTGGCCTACGGGCAGATCTATGTCTGCAGCGACGACATCCACCTCCTCGAAGCGTCCTTCGCCGGGCAGCGGGCCGGGCTGTGCGGCGGGGCGGTGCCAGGCCATCTCTTCCTGGTGACCGGAACGCACACCGGCTCCGTCCCGATCACCGTTGAGCTGCACGAGACGGATCCGCCCCTGGACGCCGATCTCTGGGAGGACATCGTCGAGGTGTCGTTCCGGCCCGTATCAAACAAAGTCCAGCTCGTGGAGTGGGACACCGGCTGGTATCCGCTCCCCCTCTCCGAGACCTCGTACCGGGTGCGGTACCACTGCCAGGGCATGGACGAGGCGCCCAACGCCGCAGGCGAGGCGGGCGAACCCGCGGTGGATGAGTATCTGCTGCGATTCTGGCCGAGTCCGCCGGCCCCGGACCGTGTGGTCAAGGAGACCAGCCAAGCCGCCGCCTATTGGCACGAGTTCGCGCGCAAGCAGCCCCCGGGCCCCACTCCCGAGGAGCGAGCCGAGGCCGAGCGCCAGGCGCGCGAGGAGGAAGAACACACCGCGCTGCGACGGGAGATGGGCGCGTGGGGTGGGCGCCTGCCCAGCGACCGGCTGCGGGATGTCCAGGGCAAGCTCCGGGGATTCCAGGGCTATCCGCAGGGCCTCGTGGGCCTTGATGCCGCACTCGTGCACGCGATCGACACCGCAGGTCCCGAGGAACAGCGCGCGCTCGCCCGCTGGGCAGCGCACCGCGCTTGTGCGACAGCAGGGCTCAGCGAAATCGACTGGGTAGCGGGCGGGCTGGTGGAGCTCGACCGGGGCGAGCCCTACTCGCCGCCGCTGGACGACCCACGACGGCTGCGGGACGCCGCGTTCTCCGACGCACGCATTCCCCACTCCCACGACGGTACCCCCGGCTTGCCCCAAGTCGCCGCCTTCGCCGCTCTCTTCGATGCTGCCGCGCCCGACCCCCTCAAGGCAGCGCTGGACGCCCTCCTCGCCGCGGCGGTCACCCATGACACCGACTGGCCCCACCTCTTCGCGGAGGTCCGCCGCACCTTCCCAGCCACAGCCATCGCACCAGAGGCGGAGAGGAACGACCGCCAGTAGCGTCACCACGTGCTGACCTTCCGTATCGCGCCCCGAGCGCAGCACCGTGCCCGGCTGGCCAGCTCAGACTGAAGAGGCAAAACGCTCACCGACGGCCATGCCGTCATTCCCGTGAACATCTGCGAGCGCGCTGATCGCCGACTGCTGTTGAAACTCATCGACAAACGCTGCTGCTGAACGTGAACGAAGCCACGTGGTGGCGACGAACTCGGCGCCCCCACGCATAGCGGTGAGCGCATTCAGCGGGCGAGCCCCTTCGTCATCGGGCGGGCGAGCCCCTTCGTCATCGGCTCCGTCTGAACGTCATCGGAGGAGCTGGTCAAGGCGGTGGAGTCCTGATGGACATGCCTCCCGAGAACCTGCGGGCCCTCGAGCTCTACCACCAGCTCGAAAACCTCAGCCCGGCCGGGAACGACAACGCACTCCTCATGACGGTGCGGCTCCCGAACGGCCAATACGTCGGCGCCGTGCGCCTGTCCTGCGCCCTGCAGCCAGGCATGTCGGTCACCTGCACCGTCCTGCCGCTGGGGGGTGCCCCTATGTGGTTCGTCAAGGAAATCGGGCTGCGTCGGGATGGGTTGCCGGGCAGCATGGCGGGGTGTCTGATCTGTTGTGGGATGACGTTGCGTACTTCTTGGATCCTGATCTGATGGGTTCGCTGCCGGACGTGCGTGTCCCGGATGCCTCGGTGGAGGACTGGCAGGCACTCCTCGATCTCGTCGGTGAACGCGGTTGGAAGTGCCAGTACTCCGAGGGCGAGACGGTGCTGTCGG
>NZ_JACEHE010000037.1 GCF_013778455.1 Streptomyces himalayensis subsp. himalayensis
GGCACCGGCAGCGCCCGCACCCACGTCCCGTCGTCCGTCAGATACCGGTCGACCGTCAGACCGGCTTCCGCAAGTGCCCCCTCGAAGGCCTCTCTTGTGAGCGGTCGGGACAGGAACGTCTGAGTCCATGCCACGTCCGGGAAGACATACTCCGCGCGCACCGAGTTCACGCCGTCCCCGACCGGCTTCGCGGAGACCATCCGTACGGTGAAACCACTAGGGTCGACCCGCTCCCTCGGCAGATTCGTGTGGTAGTCCTCCCCTTCCCGCTGGATCAACACGCAGCCGTCGTCGGCGACATGACGCCGACAGGTGTTCAGCAGGCTGCGCCGCACCTCCACGTCTCCTGCGTGCACCAGGAAGGAGGCGAGCATCACCACGTCGAACTTCTCACCGAGGTCCAGCCTCTCGATGGGCGTGCATATCGTGAGCGCTCCGCGGACCCGCTCCAGCATCTCGGCGGACTCGTCCACAGCCGTGACCGTGAAGCCGCGCTCCAGCAGCGGATGCGTCACCCGCCCCACCCCGCTGCCGAGCTCCAGGATGTGCGCCCCCGCCGGCACCGCCCCGGCGATGATGTCCGGCTCGTCACCCACGGGCAGCCGCGCATACAACTCGACCGCGCAGCCGTCCGGCGTGATCGCGCCGGGCCCCGTCCCCTCGTATCCCTCGCGCATCTCACCGCTTTCCTTGCGCGTCTCACTGCTTGCCTCGCGCATCTCACCGCCTTTCCTTGCGCGTCTCACCGCTTGCCTCGCGCATCTCACCGCATTCCTTGCGCGTCTCGCCGACTCCCTTGCGCGTCTCGCCGACTCCCTTGCGCGTCTCGTCGCTCATGGCCTGCCACGCCCCCTCCCTGGCCGTTCCCTCTACCCGCCGCTACAGCGGAAACCAGCCGTGCCCCCCGTACCAGTGCCCGCCCGCGCGGAGATGGTCACCGATCGCCCGCTCCACGCTGCTGCGCCGCGGAAGCTCCGCCACCGGCAGATCCGGATCGCCGAACACGAAGGCGACCGGATCGCTGTCGGCCGGCTCCGTCTCCTCATAGGCAACCCGGAACCGCTTCTGGAAGCGGACGATGTTGGACTCCTCCGGCAGAAGCCGCTTGAGCTGAGGGTCGAGCAGCCAGGAGTGGCAGACGGCGGCCTCGTACCGCTCCTCCGGAAAGTGGCGCGGGAAGAACTCCCTGGCCAGTGCCAGGGACTGGTCGCAGGCGGCCGGTGAGAGCGGTCCTCGGAAGTCGGATATATGGAGGTTGAGGCAGAGCCCTCCCGCGCCGGGACCAGCACCGGCTGCGGCAATCGCCTGCCCCGTCCGCTGCCCCAGCCTCGTGCGCTCGAACTGCAGCCGGCCCAGCTGGTACAGCTCTCCGTGGAAGTGCAGCGCAAGCCAGCCCGGCGCAAGCAGCCCGCTCGTGCCACGACGCCTGCGGTGCACCGCCATATGACGGCCGAGGTCGGCGAGTGTGCGGCGCGAGACGTCGTCCGGAATGCCGCGCGCACGGTGGTAGGCGCGCACAGACGGAAGCGCCGCCACGAACACGTACACCGCGAAGCACCGCCCGAGGAGCCCAAGCTGCTCGGGAAGGGAACGCAGACCGGCCCCACGGCCGATCTCCCCCATGTCGCGCACGAGACCGCTCACGCACCGCTTCAGGAGCCATCGCACCGCCGGGTCGCCTGCCACCCGCTCCCGCAGCCCGACCAGCTCGTTGATGTCCTCGTGCGGCACGGCGAGGTCCAGCAGGATGTCCGGCAGATCCTCCGCGGACGGAATCACGGCTTCCACCCCGGGCTCGCCCGCGCTCTCCATTTCCCTCAGCCAGTCGGCGGTACCCTCATCGCCCCTGAGTACGTCCAGAACATCCGATGTGCCCGGCATGGTGTCGTCCCCCCAGTTCCCTCCGCGCTCACTGCCAGGACCAACGTGCACGATCCCCGGCGAGTGCCGCCGGCGACTACCTCATACGGGTGAAACCACGCTCACCCGGACCCCCGCGTTCGCCCCATCCCTGGAGGGGTACTCCCGCGCGGAGGGAGTAGTGATGGCGATGCGTACAGGTAGTGAACCGGTGACTGCCCGCAGTCCCCTGCGGATGCGCTTCTGGCTCAGCGTCTGGGGCCTGATCATCACGGTCGCGGGCACGGTGGCGTTCGCCCTGGCGGGACGTCCGGGATGGGCGGCCGCGTGCGCCGCCCTGTGGCTGATCACGGTCATCGACATGGCGCTGATCCTCCGGCACATCCGCGAGGGTCCGCGCTACCAGCCAGGCCGCGACGTTCCGCCGTACCAGCCGCCCGACGACCGCTGGTGACGGCGCCGGCTCCTCGTCGGATCGGTGTGTCCGGCTGCGTCAGGAATCGAACCGCGCTGCCTTGACGTACTGCGGTTGCGGGTCGAGCGCCGCGGCGAGCCGGAAATGCCGCAGGGCCTGCTCGGGCTTGCCCGCGCGCTCATAGGTACGGGCGAGTGCGAAGTGGGCGAACGCGTTGTCGGGCTCGCGTTCCAGGACGATCGTGAACTCGAGCTCGGCAGGCCGCAGTTGCGCCGCGGCGAAGAACGCACGCGCGCGTAGCAGCCGTGCCGCGGTGTTCTCCGGGTGCACGGCGATGACCCGGTCCAGCAACTTCACCGCACCACGCGGATCACGGGCGGCGAGCAACTGCTCGGCCGCACGGAAGTCGATGACATCGGTTTCCGGCGTACGTTCGACATGTTCGGGCACGGCTGAGTCCTTCCCTGACTGCACGTGTTCAACGCCCGCCACAGGCCTTGCTATTCCACGGAAGGCCGACGACGCACCGTGCCGGAACCGGCCACTTCAGTGCTGGGCCGCTCCGGACGCCCTCTCCGCCAGCTCCCGCCACACCGTCTGGACCCGTTGCCGCAGCTCAGCGAGCGGCACATCGTTGTCGATCACGATGTCCGCGATCTCCAGCCGCTTTTCTCTGGTCGCCTGCGCTGCCATCCGCGCCCGCGCGTCCTCCTCGGTCATGCCGCGCAGGCGCACGAGCCGGTCAAGCTGGGTCGCCGGGCTCGCGTCGACGACGACCACCGCGTCGTAGAGGGGGCCCAGGCTGTTCTCGGCGAGCAGCGGCACATCGTGGATGACGACGGCGTCGTCCGGGGCGGCGGCCTCCAGTTCCGCGGAGCGATCCCGCACCAGCGGGTGCACGATCGAGTTCAGCACGGCCAGCCGGCCGGCGTCGGCGAACACGATCGAGCCCAGCTTCGGGCGGTCCAGCGAACCGTCCGCGCGCAGGACCTCCTCGCCGAAGGCCTCAACGATCGCGGCGAGCCCCGGAGTTCCGGGCTCGACCACCTCTCGTGCGATCTTGTCCGAGTCGATCAGAACCGCGCCGCACTCGACGAGCAGCCGCGACACCTCGCTCTTGCCGGCACCGATGCCTCCGGTCAGGCCCACTCTCAGCATGTCCGGAAGCTTAGACCGACAGGCAAATGCGGGGGGTGGGAGAAGGAGCGGGGCTGGGTGCGTGCAGCTGCAACGAGGAGGAGGGAGGCAACGCGGTGCGTGCCCAGCCCCGCGACGCCGCCCCCCATTTGCCGGTCGGTCTTAGGCCCTCGCCTCATGCAGCGCTCCGCTCGGCCCGGGTGAGCGATCCGGTCTTCCGCCCCAGTTCCGCGGCCGCGCTGAGAGTTTCCCGGTGCCGCATACCGCTAGGCGTCGCCCTCCCGCTCCGCCAGGAACCGTTCGAACTGCCGGCCGAGCTCGTCGGCGGACGGGATGTCGGCCGGTTCCGCGAGCATGTTGCCGCGGGTCTCGGCGCCCGCCGCGGCGTCGTACTGGTGCTCAAGGCCCTGGACCAGCGCGACGAGTTCCTCGTCGCCCTCCCGGATCTGCCGGTCGATCTCGGTCTGCGTACGGTGCGCGTCGGTGCGCAGGGAGTGCGCGATGCCCGGAAGTACCAGTCCGGTCGCGGCCGTGATCGCCTCCAGGACGGTCAGTGCGGCGTCGGGATACGGGGAGCGAGCAATGTAGTGCGGAACGTGTGCGGCGACGCCGAGCACGTCGTGTCCGGCCTCCGCGAGTCGGTACTCGAGCAGCGACTCGGCACTTCCTGGCACCTGTGCCTCTTCGAAGGGGCTGCGGTGACCGGGGACGAGATCGGTGCGGTTGCCGTGCGGGGTGAGCCCCACGGGACGGGTGTGCGGGACACCCATGGGAATGCCGTGGAAGTTCACCGACAGCCGCACGCCGAGCCGCTCGACGACCTGCTGGACGGCGGCCGCGAAACGCTCCCACTCGACATCGGGTTCGGGGCCTGAAAGCAGCAGGAAGGGCGCCCCCGTGGCGTCCTGTACGAGCCGCACGTCCAGCGTGGGAACCTCGTAGTCCGTCCAGCTGTCGCGCTTGAACGTCAACAGCGGGCGCCGGGCGCGGTAGTCGATGAGGCGGTCGTGGTCGAAGCGCGCCACAACCTGGTTCGGCAATGAGTCGAGGAGACGGTCGACGATCTGATCGCCGGTGTCGCCCGCGTCGATGTAACCCTCGAAGTGGTAGAGCATCACCAGTCCCGCCGACTCCTGTGCGAGCGCCATGTCGACGGCGGTGAGCCCCTTGGGCTCCCATGCGTACAAACCCTGCGGATCAAGCACTGTGACCGCTCCTCCTCGTGTTCGTACAGCAGAACGCGCGACAGAGCGCGGGCATTCCCGTCCCGCGCCCCTGCACACCCGGCTCGTGGCTGTGCGTCTTACGTGCCGTCCCAGTATCCGGGCACCCGGACACGGGGACGGCGGTTATGCGCACACCTCACCAGACGGACACGCGCGTGCCTCCTCACACCGACACGCGCGCGTGCTTCACAACGCCAGTACGCGCGCGTGAAGCGCGGTAACAGCCTTGCGCGCCGAGGCGAAAGCACCGTGCTGCCACGCGTCGGTGTAGCTCAGCCAGTCGCCGGCGAAGTAGACACGCCCAGTGGGCTCGTTCAGCGGCTTGTACCGCGGGTGGTCGGGACCGTCGGGAGTGTCGTGCCAGGCCGCCTCGAGATACGGGGTCTGCCGCCAGTGATGCGAGAAGGAGGAGGCGAGCTCGGTGCGGTACTTCTCGCCGTAGATCTTCACTCCGGCGGCAACGGCACGCTTCTCGCGCTCCTTCGGAGTGAGCGCGCCGTACGAGTCCGCGTCCTCGTCGTAGTTGTAGTAACCGATCATCAGGCCGCGCTCGCCGTTGTAGCCGTACGAGGGGTGCCAGATGTGGCTGACGTCGAGGTCGGTCTCGGTGATGCCGCCGTAGATCTTGTGATCGAGCTCCCACCAGCGGGACTTGTACTCGAGGCCGATCTTGGCCGCGGACTGCGGCGTGATGGCCTCCAGGGCCGACTGCACTCCGGATCCGAGGTTGTGCGGGACCTTGGCGAGGATGTTGGGCGGCGTCGCCGCGATGCAGAAGTCGGCCTCGACGATGTGGGTGCGGCCGCCCTGTGTGTAGGTGACGGTGACGCCGTCGCCCCTGTCGGTGATCTTCGTGACGGCGGCGCCTGTACGGACCCGGTGCGCACCGATCGCCTCGGTCAGCGCCTTGGGTATCTCGTCCATGCCGCCGACCGGCTGGAACATGAGCATCGCCTGGTCGAATTCGAATTCGAAGGAGAAGTAGCGCCCGACGCCGGTCGCGAAGACGTCGGAGGCGGACGGGATGTCGCCGAGGAGCACACCGGGGGTCCCCGCTGCGGCCGGAACGGTGGTGTACCCCCGGCGCGAACCGCCCTCGTAGCCGAGCTTGTCGCCGAGCTCGCCGAAGTCCTTCAGGAACTCGATCAGCCGCTCCTGGTCGGCGGTGGTCAACTGCTGGTCCAGAGCGCCCTTGTCGGTCGCCTTGGCCAGGAACTCGGAGACGTAGCCGTACACATCGGCCTTGGCTGTGCGGTAGCGCATCGGCTTGGTCATGCCGGCGGACTCGTTGAAGATGTAGGCGTCGGCGTTCGTGTTCGTGAACACCTCGACGGGCACGCCGAGTTCACGGCAGTAGTCGAGGGTGACCATCCACTGCGGGAGACGGGCCGGGCCCGCGTTCATGTACTGCCCGTCGCTGAACCGGGCCGTCTGCTTGGTGCCGTTGAGGTCGGTGGTGGAATCGCCACCGCGCACCGTGAAGTTGCGGCCACCGGTACGGTCTCTGGCTTCGAGGACCGTACAGTCGTAGCCGGCCTTGCCGAGTTCGTACGCGGATGCGAGCCCGGCGATGCCGCCTCCCACGATGACCACCTTGGCCGCGCCGCGGCCGCTGAGCGTGAAGTCCCCGTACTGCGGGGCACGGAAGGGCTGCTCACGCTGCGCGGCCTGCGCGGTGGGTGCGAGGCCCAGGGCGCCCATGGTGGCGAACATCGTGCCCGCACCACCCGTGAGACCCACATTGCGGAGAAACGCGCGTCGGCTGGTGCCCGAACCGGCCTGAGGCTGTGCCATGTGTCTTCGGCTCCCCTAATCGATCATGATCTGACCAGGGGATCCTGACAAGAACCTGTTACAGGCCAACGGGATTCGTGTATCGACCACATTTCTCGGATGCCGCTGCGGGAAACGCACTGGGGCCCGCACCCCGAAGGGTGCGGGCCCCAGCGTTACCGGCTAAGCCCTAGCGGCTGGGGGGTCCCCCCGGCCGAAGGTTGCGGGAATTCAGCTCTGGCCACCCGCGAGCTTCTCGCGAAGCGCAGCCAGCGCCTCGTCCGAGGCAAGCGCCCCGGAGTTGTCCGCGGACTCCGAGGAGTACGACCCACCGGCCGCGGCCGGAGCCGCACCCGCAGCCTCGCCACCCTCGGCAGCGGCCTGGGCGTCCGCCTCGCGGGACTTGATGACCTGCGCCTGGTGCTGCTCGAAGCGAGCCTGCGCCTCGGCGTACTGGTGCTCCCACGCCTCGCGCTGGGTCTCGTAGCCCTCGAGCCAGTCGTTGGTCTCGGGGTCGAAGCCCTCGGGGTAGATGTAGTTGCCCTGGTCGTCGTACGACGCGGCCATGCCGTACAGCGTCGGGTCGAACTCGACCGAGGCCGGGTCGGCACCGAAGGCCTCGTTGGCCTGCTTCAGCGACAGCGAGATCCGGCGACGCTCGAGGTCGATGTCGATGACCTTGACGAAGATCTCGTCGTTGACCTGGACGACCTGCTCCGGGATCTCCACGTGGCGCTCGGCCAGCTCGGAGATGTGGACCAGGCCCTCGATGCCCTCGTCGACGCGGACGAACGCACCGAACGGCACGAGCTTCGTGACCTTACCCGGGACGACCTGACCGATCTGGTGGGTCCGGGCGAACTGCTGCCACGGGTCTTCCTGGGTCGCCTTCAGCGACAGGGAGACGCGCTCGCGGTCCATGTCGACGTCGAGGACCTCGACGGTGACCTCCTGGCCGACCTCGACGACCTCGGACGGGTGGTCGATGTGCTTCCAGGACAGCTCGGAGACGTGGACCAGACCGTCGACGCCACCCAGGTCCACGAAGGCACCGAAGTTGACGATCGAGGAGACCACACCGGACCGCACCTGACCCTTCTGGAGGGTGGTGAGGAAGGTCTGGCGAACCTCGGACTGGGTCTGCTCCAGCCAGGCACGGCGGGACAGGACCACGTTGTTGCGGTTCTTGTCCAGCTCGATGATCTTCGCCTCGAGCTCCTTGCCGACGTACGGCTGGAGGTCGCGGACGCGGCGCATCTCGACGAGAGAGGCCGGGAGGAAGCCGCGGAGGCCGATGTCGAGGATGAGACCACCCTTGACGACCTCGATGACGGTACCGGTGACGATGCCGTCCTCTTCCTTGATCTTCTCGATGGTGCCCCAGGCACGCTCGTACTGGGCGCGCTTCTTCGAGAGGATCAGGCGGCCTTCCTTGTCCTCCTTCTGGAGGACCAGGGCCTCGATCTCGTCGCCCACGGCGACGACCTCGTTCGGGTCGACATCGTGCTTGATCGAGAGCTCTCGGCTCGGGATGACACCTTCGGTCTTGTAACCGATGTCGAGCAGGACCTCGTCCCGGTCGACCTTCACGATGACGCCGTCGACGATGTCGCCGTCGTTGAAGTACTTGATCGTCTCGTCGATCGCGGCGAGGAAGGCTTCCTCGTTACCGATGTCGTTGACCGCAACCTGCGGGGTGGTGGCGGTGGTCTCGGTGCTGCTCGTCATGTGGGAAAGGGCTCCGGTACGGACATTGAGTCGTAGGTACTGCTTACGCCGGGAGCCCGTTTCGCTCTGCAGAAGCCGGACAGCTTAGGAGGCGTGCTCTCCGGATTTCCATGTGAAAACGGAAAGCGCCTCGACAACCGAGGGGACATACAACAGATGCGAGCGCAGCCTGCTATGTCTGAGGAGCGCAGGCCCGCAGCGCAACTTGTAGCATACGGGGGCAGCCGGGCAGGGTCAATGCGCGAACGCGCACACCCGGGGCGGATCGCCGCATTCCCGGCACAAGACCTGTTGTCTGAGGCCACAGGGGCCGCAGAACGCTCGGTCGCGACACGCACACAGCGTCACGGCTGACGTGACAGCACGCCGCCGCGCCGCGCCGCCGTCGAGACCCGTCACGACAGATCAGCGGCAGGTGACGGAAGAGTACGACGAGGGAGCCGATCATCCAAGAGTCCGAGCTGCCCGAACCGGAAGCCACTCGACGTGACACGAATGTCACGGAGAGCAGTCGCGCGAGCCGCGGCTGGTGGGACCGGAACGCGGACGAGTACCAGCGCGATCACGGCGCCTTTCTCGGCGACGACCGTTTCGTCTGGGGCCCGGAGGGGCTCGACGAGGCGCATGCGGCGCTGCTCGGCCCTGCGGCCGAGCTGAAGGGCAAGGACGTCCTGGAGATCGGTGCGGGCGCGGCGCAGTGCTCGCGCTGGCTGGCCGCGCAGGGCGCCCGGCCCGTCGCCCTGGACCTCTCGCACCGGCAGCTGCAGCACGCCCTGCGGATCGGCGCCGAGGGGCTCGGCCTTGTCCAGGCCGATGCGGAGGCACTGCCGTTCGCGGACGCCTCCTTCGACCTGGCTTGCTCGGCGTACGGGGCGCTGCCGTTCGTCGCCGACCCGGTGCAGGTGCTGCGGGAGGTGCGGCGAGTGCTGCGTCCCGGGGGGAGGTTCGTCTTCTCGGTCACGCATCCCATCCGGTGGGCGTTCCCGGACGAGCCGGGCCCGGAGGGCCTGTCGGTGGCCGCCTCGTACTTCGACCGTACGCCGTACGTGGAGCAGGACGAGCAGGGGCGTGCCGTGTATGTCGAGCACCACAGGACGATCGGCGACCGGGTGCGGGACGTGGCCGCGGCGGGTTTCCGGCTCGTCGATCTCGTCGAGCCGGAGTGGCCGGCCTGGAACAGCCAGGAGTGGGGCGGCTGGTCCCCGCTGCGCGGGAATCTGATCCCCGGGACGGCGATCTTCGTCTGCGTACGGGACGAGTGATCTGCCGGTACGGGTGATCTGCTGGTCTGCGTACGCACGCACGCGTTCCGGCCGCTTCGCGCTGCCGCCCGTTTTGGCGGGCGTGTCGGCCGTTTTGGACGGGCGTACGAGACTGGGGGCGTGATCCGTACCGACGCCCTGGAACAGCTGCCCGTCCGTACCGCCGTGCCCGCCCTGCGTGGCGCACTGGACGCGCATGGCACCGCGGTGCTGTGCGCGCCGCCCGGGACGGGCAAGACGACGCTCGTGCCGCTCGCGCTGGCCGGTCTGCTGGGCGACGCTCCGGCGGATGCGGAGGGTGCGGTACGGCGTGTCGTCGTCGCCGAGCCGAGGCGTATCGCCGCTCGGGCCGCCGCCCGGCGGATGGCGTGGCTGCTGGGCGAACAGACCGGGCAGCGGGTGGGTTACACCGTGCGCGGTGAGCGCGTGGTGGGGCGGCACACGCGCGTGGAGGTCGTCACCACCGGTGTCCTGCTGCAGCGGCTGCAGCGGGATCCGGAGCTGGCGGGCGTCGACGCGGTGGTCATCGACGAGTGTCATGAGCGGCATCTGGACGCGGACACGGTCGCTGCGTTCCTCCTGGACGTACGGGCCGCGCTGCGGCCAGAGCTGCGGTTGCTGGCGGCGTCGGCGACGACCGATGCGAAGGGATGGGCGCGGCTGCTGGGCGCGGCGCCGGTGATCGAGGCCGAGGGTGTCTCGTATCCGGTGGAGGTGGTGTGGGCGCCACCCGTGCAGCCGGTGCGGCCGCCGCACGGGATGCGGGTGGATCCGGCGCTGCTGTCGCATGTGGCGTCGGTGGTGCGGCGGGCGCTGGGCGAGCGGGACGGGGATGTGCTGTGTTTTCTGCCGGGGGTGGGGGAGATCGCCCGGGTGGCCGGCCGGCTGGGGGATCTGGACGGGGTCGAGGTGCTGCAGGTGCACGGCCGGGCACCGGCGGCGGTGCAGGACGCGGTGCTGGCGGGGTCGGCGGACGGTGCGCGCAGGCTGGTGCTGGCGACGTCGGTCGCGGAGTCGAGTCTGACCGTGCCGGGGGTGCGGGTGGTGGTCGACTCCGGGCTCGCGCGCGAGCCGCGGGTGGACCACGCGCGCGGGCTCAGCGCGCTGACCACGGTGCGGGCCTCACAGGCGGCCGGCCGGCAGCGGACGGGGCGGGCCGGGCGTGAGGCGCCGGGTGCCGTGTACCGGTGCTGGTCGGAGGCGGAGGACGGGCGGCTGCCGCGGTTTCCGGCGCCCGAGATCAGGGTGGCGGACCTCGCCTCGTTCGCCCTGCAGGCGGCCTGCTGGGGCGACCCTGACGCGTCCGGTCTCGCGCTGCTCGATCCGCCGCCGGGCGGGGCGATGGCCGCGGCGCGGGAGGTCCTGCGCGCCATCGGGGCCGTGGACTCGGCCGGCCGCGCCACCGAGCGGGGCACCCGTATGACGCAGCTCGGGCTCCATCCGCGGCTGGCGAGGGCTCTGCTCGACGGGGCCGCCGAGGTAGGCGCGCGGCGTGCGGCCGAGGTGATCGCCCTCCTCAGCGAGGAGCCGCCGCGCGAGTACGGCGACGACCTCGCCGCGGCGTGGCGTTCCGCACGCCGCGGGGGTGACGCCTACGGCGCGCGTTGGCGTGCGGAGGCGCGGCGACTCACGTCCGCGGTCGCCCTTCGTGGCGGGGGCAGGGCGGACGCGGGGTCCGTCGAGGCCGTCGGGCCCGCGGGGGCCGGTTCGGCCCCCGAGGACGCGGTGCACGCCGGGCCCGCGGACGGCCGGCTCGCCGAGGGCGGACATACGGATCGCGGCCGCGCGGACGACGGCGCCGCGTCTGTCAGTGCCGCGGACAGCCGGGGCGCGGCAGACGCCCGGTCCGTCGAAGCCGTCGAAGCCGCCGGGCTGGGCTCGGCCGCCAAGGACGCCGTACCCGCAGACGCCGTGCCGTCGGGCGGCGGGCACACGGACGGCGGGCTCGCCGAGGGCAGGCATACGGATCGCGGCCGCGCGGACGACGGCCCCGCGTCTGTCAGTGCCGCGGACAGCCGGGGCGCGGCAGACGCCCGGTCCGTCGAAGCCGTCGAGGCCGCAGGGCTGGGCTCGGCCGCCAAGGACGCCGTACCCGCACACGCCGTGCCGTCGGGCGGCGGGCACACGGACGACGGTGCCGGACCGGCTCGTGCCGGGCGTGCCGGCGCCGCGGGCGGCAGGGGCGGGCACGGCAGTGCCGCCCATGCCGGCGCCGCAGGCGGCAAGGACGAGCACAGCCGTGCCGCCCATGCCGGCGCCGCAGGCGGCAAGGACGAGCACAGCCGTGCCGCCCATGCCGGCGCCGCAGGCGGCAAGGACGAGCACAGCAGTGCCACCCCGCACGCCCTGGCCTCGTACGGCGGTACGGCGCGTGCCGGGTACACCGACGATCTCGTAGCCGGGCTCGTCGCCGCGTTGGCGTTTCCGGAGCGGGTTGCGCGGGCGCGGGGCGACGAGGCGTATCGCATGGTGTCCGGGACCGGTGCCGAGCTCGGTGAGGGTTCCGCGTTGCGCGGGGCGCCGTGGATCGCGGTGGCCGTGGCCGACCGGCCCGTGGGCGCCGGGCACGCGCGCGTGCGGCTCGGCGCCGTGATCGACGAGGCGACCGCGCGCCGGGCCGCCGCTTCCCTGTACGCCGAGGGGGAGGAGGTCGGCTGGGTGGACGGCGACGTCGTCGCCCGGCGTGTCGAGCGGCTGGGGGCCGTGGAGCTGGCCGCGAGCCCGCTCAAGGACGCCGACCCCGGCCTCGTACGCGAGGCGCTGCTGGAGGGGCTGCGGCGCGAGGGGCTCGGTCTGCTGCGCTGGACGGGGGACGCCGAAGCGCTGCGGCAGCGGCTGGCCTTCCTGTACCGGCACAGCGGCGCCCCATGGCCCGACGTCTCGGACGATGCGCTCCACGCGCGCGTGGGCGAGTGGTTGGAGCCGGAGCTGAGCCGCGCCCGCAGGCGAGCCGATCTGGGGCGCATCGGCGCCGGACAGGCGCTCACGCGGCTGCTGCCGTGGGCATCCGGTGAGGCGGCCCGGCTGGACGAACTGGCCCCTGAGCGTGTGGAGGTGCCGAGCGGGTCCAGAATCCGGATCGACTACGGCAACCCCGACCAGCCCGTACTCGCCGTGAAGCTGCAGGAGATGTTCGGCCTGGCCGAGACGCCGCGCGTGGCCGGAGTGCCGCTGCTCGTCCATCTGCTCTCGCCCGCCGGCCGCCCCGCCGCCGTCACCGCCGACCTGGCCTCCTTCTGGCGCGACGGCTACCGGTCCGTACGCGCAGAACTGCGTGGCCGGTACCCCAAGCACCCGTGGCCCGAGGACCCTGCCACCGCCGAGCCCACCCGCCATACGAACGCGCGGCTCAGGCGCTGACGTTGCCGGACACTGGCGCCCGGCAACCGAATGCTCAGGCGTTGACCGGTTCCGGTTCCGGCTCCCACTCCCCCGCGGGCGCCGGGTCCCCCGGCCTTCGGCCGCGCGCCTCCAGCACGAGCGACAGCGTGAGCAGCGCGGCGCCGAGACCGAGGAAGCCCCACGGCAGATACGAGGTCAGCAGCAGGACCAGCGTGCGCTGGGACGCAACCAGGTCGACAGTCGACCTGATGTAGTCCTCGCGCATCTTGACGTGCCCGGCGAACGCCGTGACCTTGTCGCGGTCGCCAAGCAGCGTCCCGCCTCGCAGCTCCTCCTTGTGGATCTCCTCGCCGTAGACGGGGGCGCCGGTGACGGGTTCGACCCAGAACTTCCGTACGGTCGTGTACCAGCGGGTGGTGCCCGTCTTCGCGACCGACTCGGGGGTGATGCCCTCGACCGGCATCGTCTTCGGCATGCTGACCTTGGTCCAGGGGATCGTCTGCTCGAAGTAGTAGACCTCGACACCGCGGAAGTTCTGCGTCCCCTTGTAGTGGATGGGCGCGGTGATGCGGGCCTGGGCGTCGAAGTACTCGTAGTCCCGCTTCTCTGTCAGGAAGGGCCACTTGAACTCGATGCCCTCGCGTTCGACCGGGTCCCCGTCGACCATCTCGCCCGCTGCGTGAACGGGCTCCTGGGTGTGCGCGTCGAAGATGTAGCGCTCAGGGATCTTGGAGACCATCTTGCCGTCCGGGCCCTGAACGTAGGAGAGCCCGTCCCAGACCACCACGTCGCGGCCGGCGCTCTTCTCGATCTTCTCGGACTCCTCCACATCGCCCTTGAGGGTCTGCACGATGGTGACCTTGTCGACCTTCTTGGCCTGCATGGTGCCGTAGTCGAGGAGGGTCGCGGGTTTCGCCTCCAGCACCATGGTCTGGTAGTGGCTCGCGGGGATCTTCGCCAGCCGGGGGAAGGCGTACCAGCGCACGAGCGGGGACAGCGCCGTGCAGAACACGGCGAGGGCGAGCAGGACCAGGCTGGCCTTGCGGCGCATCTCGACGGCCCTCCTACGGGTCAGGGGTGTGCGGGGACGGTGGTGAGCAGCGGCTTCGGTGAGGTCTCGCCCGGGGGTGAGCCGACTGCGGTGAGCGTGAGGACCAGGGCGAACGCGACGGCGAGACCGGTGGCAGCGGCTATGAGGGCACGCATGGGGCCTCCCGGCAGGCTCATAGGCGGTAACTGATGGGGCGTCAGGGCTGGGGCACCGTAGCAACGGCCGCGCGAGATGAGAACACGTTGCACATGCAGAACGGCGCCCCTCTGCCGGTGGTGGCAGAGGGGCGCCGCTGGTACGTCCGAGATGTCGTTACGAGGTGGTGGCAGCCGCCACCTTCAATTCGACGGTCAGCGTCGCGCCGCCCGCGGTGTTGATGCGGAGCAGGAACGTACCGGTCGTGTCGTCCGCGTACAGCTTGGGCAGCTTCAGCAGACCGTTCGCGTCCGTCTCCAGGTTTGCGAGGCTGCGGACCGGGTTGCCGTCCGCGTCCTTGAAGTAGGGGCCCTTGTCGTTCGCCGTGGCGTCGTCCGCCGACGTGATCAGGGTCGCGGTGGCCGCGACACCGTCCGCGACGGCGCCCTTGTACGTGGCCTTGACCTCGACGTCGTTCGCGAACTCGCCGCCCGGCGTGCAGGTCAGCGCGGCGTCGCTGGTGCGTACGAGGGTGTCGGCCTGGCGTTCGGTGACCGTCGCCGTGTAGTCGAGACCGGAGAGCGTACGGCCCACGACGGCGGCACGGACGGTGAAGTCGCCCGCCTTCTCGCCGGCCTGGATCGTGGGAGCCGTGGCCGTGCCGGTGGCCGACGTGACGATCGTGGCGACGGTCTCGCCGCCCGCGAAGGTCGCGTCCGTGTCGCCGACGATCGTGAAACGCACCCTGACCTTCGGCACGCCGACGCCCGACGCGGACTCGGCCCGCACGGACACCCTCTCACCGAACGCGTCGCCCGCCATCGCGGTCAGCTCCCCTGTGCCGGCGTCCTCCAGGCGCGCCACGGTGTCGGTGCCGGTGGGCGGTGTGGGACTGGGCGAGGGCGAGCCGGATCCGGTGCCAGGATCGTTCGGGGCGGGGCTCGTCGTACCGCCGCCCGGCTTCGTGGTGCCCGGTGTGCTGGGCTTGGACGTACCGGGCGTGCTCGGTGACGGGCTGGGGCTCGGCCCGTCGCTGTCGTCGCTGCGGTTGTTCGGCAGGACGCCCGTGCCGTCCGGGACCTCGTGGGTGCCCTTGCGGTAGTACTCGAGCCACTTCAGGACCGTGTTCAGGTACTCCCGCGAGTGGTTGTAGCTGAGGATGGCCGCGTGCAGCTGCGAGGTGACCGACAGGTCGCGGTCGCCGGCGCACAGATAGCGGCCGGCGGCGAGCGCCGCGTCGTAGATGTTGTTGGGGTCCCGCTTGCCGTCGCCGTTGCCGTCCGATCCCCAGCTCTCCCAGGTCGAGGGTATGAACTGCATGGGGCCGACAGCGCGGTCATGCACCGTGTCGCCGTCGTACGCGCCGCCGTCGGTGTCGGTGATCTTCGCGAAGCCGTTGCCGTTGAGGGGCGGTCCGAGGATGCCGGTCGTGGTGCCGTTCGCGTCCACGCGTCCGCCGTTGGCCTGGCCCGACTCGACCTTTCCGATGGCCGCGAGCAGTTGCCAGGGGAGGTTGCAGCCGGGCTTGGACTCCGCGAGAGCGGCCTCGGCCTTCTTGTACGCGTCGAGGACGGTGGCGGGTATGCCGGCCTCCGTGTCGCCCGTGTTGCCGTCGCCGTTGCCGGGGCTGGGCGACGCGGTGGGGCTGTTGAGGGGCGGCAGATCCGTGTAGTAGGAGGAGTCGGTCGCGCCGGGGTCGGTGTCGGAGTCGGCCGCGGGAGTGTCCGTGCGCTGCCGACCGGTGCCGGTGTCGGTCAGGCCCGGGGCCTGCGACGCGGACAGTGCCGCGACCGCGGCCGCCGCCAGGGTGGCGGTCGCCACCCCCTTGCGCAGCCTCCTGCGGAAATGCGCCGCCATGCCGAGAACCCCTCCCATTGACGATCGTGCGGGACCGTGCGCGCTCCCCAGCGCGTCGACCCACGTGACACTACGACAACTCGGAGCGCGTAGACACCTGTTCGTGCCCGATATTCACCGGTTGGCCACCTCTGGATTTCAGCCATCCTCCAGGCCCGGGCCACCCACATCGGCCTAATCAGCGCGTCTCGCATACTGGGCGGCATTGCCTCGCGCCACAGTCAGGGGGCGGCGCGATCAGTGGGACTGTCAAAAAGGGGGCCTCTTGCCGTTCACGCTCAGCCATGCCGCCGCTGTACTGCCGGTGATCCGCCGTGACGGCACGGGGCGAGGGCCGCTGGTTCCGTCGGCGCTCGTCGCGGGTTCCTTTGCGCCCGACATGACGTACTTCGCGGCGAGTGTTCTCCCCGGCGCCATGGAGTTCGGAGAGGTCACGCATTCTTTCCTGGGCGTGTTCACGGTCGACGTCCTCGTCGTGGCGGCGCTCGTCGGCGTCTGGCGGGTGCTTCGCGAGCCGTTGGTGGCGCTGCTGCCGCGCATCTGGCAGGGCCGTACGTATGCGCTGCTGCGCGGCGGAGGAGAGCCGGGGCGACGGTCGCTCGGGGCACTGTTCGTGTGGGGGTACGTCTCCGCGGTGCTCGGCGCCGCCACGCATGTGGTGTGGGATGCGTTCACGCACTTCGACCGGTGGGGGATGCGGGTGTTCCCCGCGCTCGGTGAGACGGTCGCGGGCTTCCCGCTCTACTGGTACGCGCAGTACGGCGGTTCGGCGCTGGCCCTGGTGGTGACCGCCCTGTTCGTCGCGTCCGCGCTGCGCCGGGTGGCGCCCGCGGAACCCGTCGGCGTGCCTCAGCTGTCCGTGTGCGGGCGGTGGTTGGCTGGCGCTGTGCTCGGCGGGTGTGCGGTAGTGGCGGCGGTGCACCGGGCGCTCCGCTGGTGGGAGTACTGGGGTGCGACCGCCAAGCCGTGGGAGCTGATCCCGACCGTGTGCTTCGGGGCGGGGGCGGGCCTCGCCCTGGGGCTCGTCGTGTACGGCGTGGCGCTGCGCGCCTTGCGGCCGGCAGGGCCGAACTCTGCCGCCACCGACGCTTCCGTCTCCGCGGCACCGGCGGAGGCCGAGGCGGAGGCGGCCTCAGCGGACGCCGGGCCGTGACGGCCTGGACGACCTGACGCCGACCGCCTGAGCGGCTGCCGCGCTGACTCCGGCGGCCGCCGTTGTGGGCAGGCGTCCCTCCCCCAGCCAACGCTGGGGGAGAAGCCGAGAGCTTGGGGCAGGATGGGTACAGCGGGGCGGAACGGCGCCCCTGCCCTCCCGCCCGTCCGGCAGGACTAATGCGCTGCCGACTCCCAGTCCGCGCCCACCCCCACCGACACATCCAGCGGTGCCCGCAGCTGAACCGCCGACGCCATCTCGCGACGGACCAGCTCCTCGGCCGCCGCCCGCTCGCCGGGGGCGATCTCGAGCACGATCTCGTCATGGACCTGAAGCAGCATCCGCGACTTGAGCTGCGCCTCGGTCAGCGCGCGGTCCACCTTCAGCATCGCCAGCTTGACGATGTCGGCCGCGGTGCCCTGGATCGGCGCGTTGAGGGCCATCCGCTCAGCCATCTCGCGGCGCTGCCGGTTGTCGCTGTTGAGGTCCGGCAGATAGCGGCGGCGGCCGAACAGCGTCTCCGTGTACCCCGTGGCGCGCGCCTCGTCGACGACGCGTCGCAGATAGTCGCGCACGCCGCCGAAGCGCTCGAAGTACGTCTCCATCAGCCCACGCGCCTCGGCGGCCTCGATGTTCAGCTGCTGCGAGAGGCCGAAGGCCGACAGACCGTACGCGAGGCCGTACGACATGGCCTTGATCTTGCGGCGCATCTCGGCGTCGACCGCGGAGCGCTCGACGGAGAACACCTGCGAGGCGACGGTGGTGTGCAGGTCCTCGCCGGAGGTGAACGCCTCGATGAGGCCCTCGTCCTCGGACAAGTGCGCCATCACACGCAGCTCGATCTGGCTGTAGTCGGCGGTCATGAGGGACTCGAAGCCCTCGCCGACGACGAAGCCGCGGCGGATGGCGCGGCCCTCGTCCGTGCGCACGGGGATGTTCTGCAGGTTCGGGTCGGTGGAGGACAGCCGGCCCGTCGCCGCCACCGTCTGGTTGAAGGTGGTGTGGATGCGGCCGTCCTCGGCGATCGTCTTGATCAGGCCTTCGACGGTGACGCGCAGCTTCGCCTGCTCACGGTGGCGCAGCATGATCACGGGCAGTTCGTGGTCGGTCTGCGCCGCGAGCCAGGCGAGGGCGTCCGCGTCCGTCGTATAGCCCGTCTTCGTCTTCTTGGTCTTGGGCAGGGCGAGTTCGCCGAAGAGGACTTCCTGGAGCTGCTTGGGCGAGCCGAGGTTGAACTCGTGTCCGACGGAGGCGTGCGCCTCCTTTATGGCCTGCTGCACGGCGCCCGCGAACATCTGCTCCATGGCCTCGAGGTGCGCCCGGTCGGCGGCGATGCCGTGCCGCTCCATGCGGGCAAGGAGCTCCGACGTGGGCAGCTCCATATCGCGCAGCAGCTCGGCGGCGCCCACGTCCCGCAGCCGGTCGCCGAAGGCGGTCCCCAGGTCCAGGATGGTGCGGGCCTGCACCATGAGCGCCTCGGCCTCGGCCTGCTCGTCGGTGCCGAACGCGAGCTGCCCGTCGGCCGCTGCCGCCGGTGCCAGCTCGCGGCCCAGGTACTCCAGGGACAGCGCGTCCAGCGCGAAGGAGCGGCGGCCGGGCTTGACCAGATACGCGGCGAGGGCCGTGTCCATGGTCACGCCCTCGACGCTCCAGCCGTGTTCGCCGAAGACCCGCATCGCGCCCTTGGCGTTGTGCAGCACCTTGGGCTTCGCCGGGTCGGCCAGCCACTGCGCGAACGCGGTCTCGTCGGCCTCGTCCAGCTGCGTCGGGTCGAACCAGGCGGCCGCGCCTCCAGCGGCGGCCAGCGCGATCTCGGCGACCGCGCCGCTGCCGAGCTTCCAGGAGTCGACGGTGGCCAGGCCCAGGACCGCCTTGCCGTGCTCGGCGATCCAGGGCGCCACCTCACCCGCGCCGAGCACGGCGCCATGCAGTTCGACGCCCTCGCTGACCGGGGCTTCCTCGGCCACCTCGGCGCCGGGGTCGACGGCGAGCAGCCGCTCCCGCAGCGACGGGTTGCGGATCTCCAGGGTGTCCAGGAACAGGGCGACGGCCTTGCGGTCGTACGCAGCGCGGGCCAGGTCGTCGACCGTCTTGGGCAGCTCGACGTCCCGCACCATCTCCGTGAGGACGCGGTTCATCTTCACGGCCTCGAGGTGGTCGCGGAGGTTCTGCCCGGCCTTGCCCTTGACCTCGTCGACGCGCTCCACGAGCTCGGCGAACGAACCGAACTGCTTGATCCACTTCGCGGCCGTCTTCTCACCGACGCCCGGGATGCCCGGCAGGTTGTCCGACGGGTCGCCGCGCAGCGCCGCGAAGTCGGGGTACTGCTGGGGGGTGAGGCCGTACCTCTCCTCGACCTGCTCGGGTGTGTACCGCGTGAGCTCGGAGACGCCCTTCGTCGGATACAGCACCGTGACATGGTCGCTGACCAGCTGGAACGCATCACGGTCACCCGTGACGATCAGCACCTCGAAGCCCTGCGCCTCGGCCTGCGTCGCAAGCGTGGCGATGACGTCGTCCGCCTCGAAGCCGTCCACCGCGAACCTGTGGGCGTGCATCGCGTCGAGCAGCTCGCCGATCAGCTCGACCTGGCCCTTGAACTCGTCGGGGGTCTTGGAGCGGTTCGCCTTGTACTCCGCGAACTGCTCCGCTCGCCAGGTCTTGCGGGACACGTCGAACGCCACCGCGAAGTGCGTGGGCGCCTCGTCGCGCAGCGTGTTCGCCAGCATCGACGCGAAGCCGTAGATCGCGTTCGTCGGCTGGCCCGTCGCGGTGGTGAAGTTCTCCGCGGGCAGCGCGAAGAACGCGCGGTACGCCAGCGAGTGCCCGTCCATGAGCATCAGGCGCGGCCGGTCCCCGGCGGTCGTCTTCTCGGTCTTCTTCGATGCTGTCTCTGCCACGCCCCCGATCCTGCCACGGGCCACTGACAACCGAGCCACGCTCTGACAGCCGAGCAAGCGATCTGACAGCCGGGCAAGCGATGCTTGCAGGTCCGGCCCGGCCCACCCGCCCTCGTTGTCAGCAGTACGTGCGAGGATGCGGAGACGTTCCTCACAGATGCGATCACAGGTGACCGACGAGGGTCCCGAAGGAGAGCAGCGATGGCCACCAAGCCGCCCCAGGGCGATCCGGTGCAGGACGCGCCGAGCGTCGCCGAGCCGCAGCACGCAGCAGCCGGGCTCCCTGCCATCGGCCACTCGCTGCGCATGGCCCAGCAGCAGATGGGTGTGCGCCGCACGACGCTGACGCTGCTGCGCGTGAACCAGAAGGACGGCTTCGACTGCCCCGGCTGCGCCTGGCCCGAGCCCGAGCACCGGCACACGGCGGAGTTCTGTGAGAACGGCGCGAAGGCGGTCGCCGAGGAGGCGACGCTGCGCCGCGTCACGCCCGACTTCTTCGCCGCGCACTCCGTGGCGGACCTCTCGACCCGCAGCGGTTACTGGCTGGGCCAGCAGGGCCGGCTCACGCACCCCATGTATCTGGCGGAGGGCGCCGATCACTACGAGGCGGTGCCGTGGGAGCGGGCCTTCGACATCATCGGAGAGGAGCTTCAGGCCCTCGCGTCGCCGGACGAGGCCGTCTTCTACACCTCGGGCCGCACGAGCAACGAGGCCGCGTTCCTGTACCAGCTGTTCGCCCGCGAGTTCGGTACGAACAACCTGCCCGACTGCTCCAACATGTGCCACGAGTCGTCGGGGTCGGCGCTCACCGAGACGATCGGCATCGGCAAGGGCAGCGTCCTGCTGGAGGACCTCTACCAGTCGGACCTGATCATCGTCGCCGGGCAGAACCCGGGCACGAACCACCCCCGCATGCTCTCGGCCCTGGAGAAGGCCAAGGCCAACGGCGCGCGGATCATCACGGTCAACCCGCTGCCCGAGGCCGGCCTGGAGCGGTTCAAGAACCCGCAGACCCCCAAGGGCCTCACCAAGGGCACGGCGCTCACGGACCTGTTCCTGCAGATCCGCATCGGCGGCGACCAGGCCCTGTTCCGGCTCCTCAACAAGCTGATCCTCGAGACGGATGGTGCGGTCGACGAGGAGTTCGTCCGCGAGCACACCCATGGCTACGAGGAGTTCGCGGCCGCCGCCCAGGCCGCGGACTGGGACGAGACCCTCGCCGCGACCGGTCTGCCGCGCGAGAAGATCGAGGAGGCCCTGCGCATGGTGCTGGCCTCCCAGCGCACCGTCGTGTGCTGGGCGATGGGCCTCACCCAGCACAAGCACGCGGTGCCCACCATCCGCGAGGTGGTCAACTTCCTGCTGCTGCGCGGCAACATCGGCCGCCCGGGCGCGGGCGTGTGCCCGGTCCGCGGCCACTCCAACGTGCAGGGCGACCGCACGATGGGCATCTTCGAACGCCCGGCGCCCGCCTTCCTGGACGCGCTGGAGCAGGAATTCGGCTTCGCTCCCCCGCGCGAGCACGGCTATGACGTCGTACGGGCCATCCGCGCACTGCGGGACGGCGAGGCGAAGGTCTTCTTCGCGATGGGCGGCAACTTCGTGTCGGCCTCGCCCGACACCGACGTGACCGAGGCGGCGATGCGCCGCGCACGGCTGACGGTGCACGTGTCGACGAAGCTCAACCGCTCACACGTGGTCACGGGCGCGCGTGCCCTGATCCTGCCCACGCTCGGCCGCACCGAGCGGGACCTGCAGGGCAGCGGCGAGCAGTTCGTGACCGTCGAGGACTCCATGAGCATGGTGCACGCCTCGCGCGGCCGCCTGGAGCCGGCGAGCCCGCTCCTGCTGTCGGAGCCGGCGATCGTGTGCCGTCTCGCGCGGCGAGTGCTGGGCGAGGACAGCCGCACCCCGTGGGAGGAGTTCGAGAAGGACTACGCGACGATCCGCGACCGTATCGCGCGCGTCGTCCCGGGCTTCGAGGACTTCAACGCGCGCGTGGCGCGCCCCGGCGGGTTCACGCTGCCGCACGGCCCGCGCGACGAGCGCCGCTTCCCGACGGCCACGGGCAAGGCCAACTTCACCGCCGCCGCCGTCGAGTACCCGACGCTCCCCGAAGGCCGTCTGCTGCTGCAGACGCTGCGCTCGCACGACCAGTACAACACCACGATCTACGGCCTGGACGACCGCTATCGCGGCATCAAGAACGGCCGCAGGGTCGTCCTGGTCAACCCGGACGACGCGGCTGCGCTCGACCTGGCCGACGGTGCGTACGCGGACCTGGTCAGCGAGTGGGAGGACGGCGTGGAGCGGCGGGCGTCCGGCTTCCGGGTGGTGCACTACCCCACCGCACGCGGGTGCGCGGCGGCGTACTACCCGGAGACGAACGTCCTGGTCCCGCTGGACGCGACCGCCGACACCAGCAACACGCCCGTGAGCAAGTCCGTCGTCGTACGCCTGGAGCGCCGGTGAGCAGGTCGGTCGGCGGGTGACCGGGGCGCCGACGAGCGAGCCGGTCCCCCGTACGACCAGGGGCGCCGGTGAGCACGCCGGTCGCGGTACGGCTGGAACGGAACGGATGCTCCCGTCGGGAACAACGGACGCTCCCGTCGGGAACAGAGGACCCCGGCCTAAGCGTTCGCTCAGTCGTCCTGATAAGAAACGGTGCACATGCCATGCACCGCCGTACGGCGGCGAGACAACGAACGGAGCCGGGCCATCCCATGGGCGAACAGCACACAGTGAAGTTCCCGCAAGAGGTCATCGACGAGTACGCCTCACTCGGCGTCGACCTGCCCGCGCTCTTCTCCGCGGGGCACCTCGGCACCCGTATGGGCATCGAGATCCAGGAGGCGTCGGCGGACCGCGTGGTCGGCACGATGCCCGTCGAGGGCAACACCCAGCCGTACGGCCTGCTGCACGGCGGCGCCTCCGCCGTGCTCGCCGAGACCCTCGGCTCGGTCGGCTCGATGCTGCACGGCGGCAGCAAGAAGATCGCCGTCGGCGTCGATCTCAACTGCACGCACCACCGCGGGGCGCGGTCCGGCCTGGTGACCGGCGTCGCGACGCCGCTGCACCAGGGGCGCTCCACGGCGACGTACGAGATCGTCATCACGGACGAGCAGGACAAGCGCGTCTGCACGGCACGTCTGACGTGCCTGCTGCGGGACGTCAGCCCCAGCGACGAGGAGCGCATCCGCGCCGCGGGCTGACAGCAAAGGCTCCGCTCCGGGGCGGGCATGCCCTTGTGGCAGCCCGTCCCAGGCGCTTCACTGGCGCTCAACTCCCGCGGGGAGAACACCCGTCCCACCATCGAAGGGTTTCTTCTTGACCGCCATACGCGCCACCGCCGTCACCGCGGCGGCCTGTGCCGCCGTGCTCGCCACCGCGCTGCCGTCCTCCGCCATCAACTCCTACAACGCGAAGCCCGCGCCCGAACGCACCGAGGTCGGCGCGCTCGTCGCCACCTGGGACAACGACGGCGACCCTGCGACCCCTGACCGGGTCGACTGGGTCTGTTCCGGCACCATGATCGACGCGGACACGTTCTTGACCGCCGCGCACTGCACCACCGACTGGCCGGACAACGTGAAGTTCTACGTCTCGCTCGACCAGGACGTGCAGGCCGGTCTTGACGCCGCCGCGAAGAAGTACCCGGGCGACCCGGCCGCCCAGGCGAACGCCGTCGCCGTCCAGGGCACGGCCCACAGCCACCCCGGCTACCCAGGACCCGCCTCGGACACGCACGACATCTCGGTGATCGAACTGCCCGCCGCGAAGGTCAAGTCCCGCTGGTCCTTCACCCCGGCCACCCTGCCGACCGCGAACCAGCTGGGCGCGCTCGGCCCGCAGGGGCTGAACTCCACCGACTGGTTCGTCGCCGGATACGGCACCCAGGAGGCTGTCAACGGCCCCGGCGGCCAGACCCACCCGGGCGGCGGCGTCCGCATGAAGGCCCCCGTGACCTTCAACGCCCTCAACGACTCCTGGGTGCGCCTCGCCATGACCGCACCCCAGGGCAACGGCGGCGCCTGCTACGGCGATTCGGGCGGCCCGAACTTCGCGGTCATCGGCGGCAAGAACGTCCTCGCCGCCACGACCATCACGGGCGACACCCCGTGCTACGCGACCAACGTGACGTACCGGCTGGACACACCCGGCGCGCGAGCCTTCCTCGCGCCGTTCGTCGCCCTGCCCTGACCCGCGCCGGCCCCGGGCGCGCCGAGAAGCCGCACCCGGGGCACCCGGCACCGACGGTGGCGCTGGAGCGCCCGCATCAGCTGCGAACGAACGCGGCCTTCGCCGGTGCACCGCCGTGGCCTCCCCTGTGGCGGAATCCGGAAAACTGCCGCGGAACGCCGGACTCCCTTTTCATTGCCGTAACGCTGTGTAATACGCACGCAATAGAGAAACCCCATTTCGTCCTGGGCAAGCGCTATAGCCGAGCCGTGTCAAACCCCCCTCACAGTCGCCTGCGGCAACGATAGAATGTCAGCACCAAACACTCGAACAGTCCTGATAGCCGCCGGAGCAGTCCTGCATGTTCTCACCATGTGGACCGGACGAAACGGCTGGAATTCAGCTCTATCACCCACTCGGCACCGCTCTGCATTACGACGTGGCATAACAAGAGCATCACAGCATTGGGCAGCCCCTCCTCCATTCCCACACACGCGCTTAGAGTCACCGCCAGTCACCGCGCCACAGGATTCGAAGTCTGTTTCGGTCCAGCGCTCGACTCGGCGCGTTCCACGAGGGGCGGCCGTGCCACGAAAGGACTGATCGTGCGTCAACGTTCGCTCATAGCCATGACCGCCGCCCTGGCGGCGGGTGCGCTCACCCTCACCGCCTGTGGCTCGCGCGACGAAAGCGGTGGCGACACCACCGGCGGCGACACCACCACCGTGGTCATCGGCGTCGACGCCCCGCTGACGGGTGACCTCTCCGCCCTCGGCCTCGGCATCAAGAACTCCGCCGACCTCGCCGCCAAGACGGCGAACAAGGAGAAGTACGTCAAGGGCGTCGAGTTCAAGATCGAGGCCCTCGACGACCAGGCCCAGCCCTCCGTCGGCCAGCAGAACGCCCAGAAGTTCATCAGCAACAAGGACGTCCTCGGCGTCGTCGGCCCGCTGAACTCCAGCGTCTCGCAGCAGATGCAGAAGCCGTTCAACGACGCCGGTCTGACCCAGGTCTCCCCGGCCAACACCGGTACCGAGCTGACCCAGGGCGACGGCTGGAAGACCGGCGACTCCGTCCGCCAGTTCAAGACGTTCTTCCGCACCGCCACCACGGACGAGATCCAGGGTGCCTTCGCCGCCGACTACCTCTACAACCAGGCGAAGATCAAGAAGGTCTACCTGATCGACGACCAGAAGACCTACGGCGCCGGCCTCGCCGCCTCCTTCAAGACGAACTTCACCAAGTTCGGCGGCAAGATCGTCGGCAGCGACCACATCAACCCCGACGACCGTGACTTCAACGCCGTGGTCGCCAAGATCAAGAAGACCGGCGCCGAGGCCCTGTACTACGGCGGCGAGTACCCGGCCGCGGCCCCGCTGAGCCAGCAGCTCAAGGACAGCGGCCAGAACATCCCGCTCATGGGCGGCGACGGCATCTACTCCGGCGAGTTCCCGAAGCTGAACAAGAAGGCCGACGGCGACCTCGCCACCTCCGTGGGCGAGCCCGTCGAGAAGCTCGACTCCGCCCAGACGTTCATCAAGAACTACGAGGCCGCGGGCTACGAGGACGCGTACGAGGCCTACGGCGGCCTCACCTACGACGCCACCTGGGCCATCATCGAGGCCGTCAAGCTGGCGGTCGAGGGCAACGACGGCAAGGTCCCGTCCGACGGCCGCAAGGCGGTCCTGGACGCCATGGCGAAGGTCAAGTTCGACGGCGTCACTGGCGCCATCTCCTTCGACGAGTTCGGTGACACCACGAACCACACCATGACCGCGTACAAGGTCAAGAACAACGCATGGGCGCCGGAGTTCAGCGGCGAACCCAAGCTGGGCTGAGCAGAGGACGAGTAGAGAGCACTCCCCCACCACACATTGATCCAGGCCGCGCGGGAGCGCCCACCAGCGCTCCCGCGCGGCGCCGTATCCGAACCACTCCACGGAGGCCCTGCGGTGAACGAACTGCCGCAACAGCTGGCCAATGGACTCATCCTCGGCGCGATGTACGGACTCATCGCGATCGGCTACACGATGGTCTACGGCATCGTCCAGCTCATCAACTTCGCCCACGGCGAGATTTTCATGGTCGGGGGCTTCGGGGCCCTCACCGTCTGGTTGGTACTCCCCGAAGGCTTCGCCCTCGGCGCCGCGATCCCCCTCATGATCCTCGCCGGCGTCATCGTCTCGGTCGCCGTCGCCACCGCGGCGGAACGCTTCGCCTACCGGCCACTGCGCACCGCGCCACGCCTGGCACCCCTCATCACCGCCATCGGCCTGTCCATCGTCCTCCAGCAGGCCGTGTGGATGTGGTACCCGGACGCGAAGAAGGACCAGCCCTTCCCGCAGTTCGAAGGCGGCCCCATCGACGTCCTGGGCGCCAACGTCCAGCGCGGCGACCTCTTCGTCCTGATCGCCGCCCCGCTGTGCATGCTCGCCCTCGGCCTCTTCGTCACCAAGACGCGCTCCGGCCGCGGCATGCAGGCCACCGCCCAGGACCCCGACACGGCCAAGCTGATGGGCATCAACACCGACCGCATCATCGTCATGGCCTTCGCCATCGGTGCCGCGTTCGCCGCCATCGCCGCCGTCGCCTACGGCCTGAAGAACGGTCAGGTCGGCTTCCGCATGGGCTTCCTGATGGGCCTCAAGGCCTTCACCGCCGCCGTCCTCGGCGGCATCGGAAACATCTACGGCGCCATGCTCGGCGGCATCGTACTCGGCGTCGCCGAGTCCCTCGCCACCGGCTACATCGGCGACATCCCCGGCATGGAACTCTTCGGCGGCGGCGCCTGGAAGGACGTATGGGCGTTCAGCCTGCTCATCCTCGTCCTGCTCTTCAGGCCACAAGGCCTGCTCGGCGAACGCGTCGCGGATCGGGCGTGATACCCATGACCACCCAGACCCCCATGGACAAGACCACCGACACCACCAAGGTGTCCACCGCTCCGGCCACCCCCATCATCCCGCTGCCCCACGCCGCGGCACGCGCGCTGACCGTCGCCGGCTCCGCCCTGGCCCTCATCGGCACCTTCCTCGCCTGGACCTGGACCGACGAGTTCCCGGGCAACCTCACCGTCACGGGCTATCCCGGCGGCCTGCAGGTGCTCACGCTCGTGGGAGCCCTGCTCACGCTGCTGTTCGCCCTCTCCGGCTACGGCATCCGCGGCCTCGGCTGGCTCACCCCCGGCGGCAAGAACAGCCCCGTCCTGCTCGCCGCCCTCGGCGTGTTCGGCACCACGGGCTACGCCATGGGCGCGATCAGCCAGGAACTCGGCGGCCTGGTCAACCTGGAGCCCGGCGCCTGGGTCTCCGGCATCGGCGCACTCGTCGCCGTGATCGGCGCCCTCGGCCTCCCGGTCGACCAGCCCTACGGCGCTCAGGACCCGACCCCGAACCTCTGGGGCCGCATCCGCCACTCACTGACCGCCCCCGAGCCCAGCCGTGCCAAGGACCTGCCCTCCTGGGTGGAGATCCTGATCATCGCCGCGGGCTTCGGCGTCGGCCTGTACGTCTTCGCGTACGGCATCGGCACCGAGTACTCCGAGCTGTTCATCGGCTTCCTGATCGTCACGGCCTTCGGCTTCACCGCCGTGACCCGCGCAGGCCTCCTCAAGCGGCTCTCGGCGCTCACCGCCAAGCACCGCAACGTGGCCATGGCAGCGGCCTTCGTCGCGGCGATCTGCTTCCCCTTCACCCAGACCAACGACCAGTTCGCCCTCATCGGCGCGAACATCCTGATCTTCGCCACGGTCGCCCTGGGCCTCAACGTCGTCGTCGGCCTCGCCGGCCTCCTCGACCTCGGTTACGTCGCCTTCCTCGGCGTCGGCGCCTACGCCGCCGCCCTGGTCTCCGGCTCCCCACAGTCGAGCATCGGCGTCGAATTCCCGTTCTGGGCGGCCGTCCTCACCGGCGCCGCCGCCTCACTGATCTTCGGCGTCGTGATCGGTGCCCCGACCCTGCGACTGCGCGGCGACTACCTCGCCATCGTGACGCTCGGCTTCGGTGAGATCTTCCGCATCACCATGAACAACCTCAACGGCAACAGCGGACCGGACGTCACCAACGGCTCCAACGGCATCCCCAACATCCCGGACCTGGAAATCTTCGGATTCAACCTCGGGCTGCCGCACAACGTCCTCGGGACCGAACTCACCCGGTCCGGCAACTACTACCTGCTGATGCTGCTCTGCACGGCGATCGTCGTCCTGGTCTTCCGCCGCTCGGCGGAATCCCGCATCGGCCGCGCGTGGGTCGCCATCCGCGAGGACGAGACCGCCGCCACCGCGATGGGCATCAACGGCTTCCGCCTCAAGCTCCTCGCCTTCGCACTCGGCGCCTCCCTCGCCGGCCTCGCCGGCACCGTCCAGGCGCACGTGTCCTACAGCGTCACCCCCGAGCAATACCAGTTCGCCGGCTCCGTACCGCCGAACTCGGCATTCCTGCTCGCCGCCGTCATCCTCGGCGGCATGGGCACCATCAGCGGCCCGCTCATCGGCGCCGCGCTGCTCTACCTGATCCCGGCCAAGCTCCAGTTCATGGCGGAGTACCAGCTGCTGCTCTTCGGCATCGCGCTGATGCTGCTGATGCGCTACCGCCCAGAAGGCCTGGTCGCCGACCGCAGGAAGCAGCTCGAATTCCACGAGACCGGACAGCTCGACGTACCGGAGGACAAGCCATTGCCCGAAGGCGCGACCGGCGTCGCCAAGGCAGGGGCGTGACCGCCATGACCACCACCACGACCGCACCCACCAGCACGACAGTGCTCGACGCCACCGGCGTCACGATGCGCTTCGGCGGCCTGACCGCCGTACGCGACGTGAACCTCACCGTGAACACCGGCGAGATCGTCGGCCTCATCGGCCCCAACGGCGCCGGCAAGACAACCTTCTTCAACTGCCTCACCGGCCTGTACGTGCCGACCGAGGGCAAGGTCGCCTACAAAGGCACCGTCCTGCCACCCAAGCCGCACCTGGTCACCCAGGCCGGCATCGCCCGTACATTCCAGAACATCCGGCTCTTCGCCAACATGACCGTTCTGGAGAACGTGCTCGTCGGGCGGCACACCCGGACCAAGGAAGGCCTCTGGTCAGCCCTCCTGCGCCTGCCCGGCTTCAAGAAGGCCGAGGAGGAATCCCGCGCACGGGCCATGGAACTCCTGGAGTTCACCGGACTCGCCGCCAAGGCCGACCACCTCGCCCGCAACCTGCCCTACGGCGAACAGCGCAAGCTGGAAATCGCCCGCGCACTGGCGAGCGAGCCCGGCCTGCTCCTCCTCGACGAACCCACCGCCGGCATGAACCCCCAGGAGACCCGGGCCGCCGAAGAACTCATCTTCGCCATCCGGGACAAGGGCATCGCCGTCCTCGTCATCGAACACGACATCCGGTTCATCATGAACCTCTGCGACCGGGTCGCCGTGCTCGTCCAAGGCGAGAAGATCGTCGAGGGCCCCGCCGAAGTCGTCCAGTCCGACGAACGCGTCATCGCCGCCTACCTCGGCACACCCTTCGAGGGCGCACCCGGCAAGGAGGAAGCCGCCGAAGTCGAGGCTGCGGAGGCCGAGGCGCAAAGCACCACGGAAGGGGACGACAAGTGACCGCACTGCTCGAGGTCGAGGACCTCAGGGTCGCCTACGGCAAGATCGAGGCCGTCAAAGGCATCTCGTTCAAGGTCAACGCGGGCGAGGTCGTCACCCTCATCGGCACCAACGGCGCCGGCAAGACCACCACCCTGCGCACCCTGTCCGGTCTACTCCAGCCGCTGTCCGGCGAAATCAAGTTCGACGGCAAGTCGCTGAAGAAGATCCCCGCCCACAAGGTCGTCTCGCTGGGACTCGCCCACTCCCCCGAGGGGCGGCACATCTTCCCCCGCATGACGATCGAGGACAACCTCCGCCTCGGCGCCTTCCTCCGCAACGACAAGGAGGGCATCGAGAAGGACATCCAGCGCGCCTACGACCTCTTCCCCATCCTCGGAGAGCGCCGCAAGCAGGCCGCGGGCACCCTCTCCGGCGGTGAGCAGCAGATGCTCGCCATGGGACGGGCGCTGATGTCCCGGCCGAAGCTGCTCATGCTCGACGAACCCTCCATGGGCCTCTCGCCGATCATGATGCAGAAAATCATGGCCACCATCCAGGAACTCAAATCCCAGGGCACCACCATCCTGCTCATCGAGCAGAACGCCCAGGCAGCCCTCTCACTGGCAGACCAGGGCCACGTGATGGAGGTCGGCAAGATCGTCCTCTCCGGATCCGGACAGGACCTCCTGCACGACGAATCCGTACGCAAGGCCTACCTCGGCGAGGACTGAGCCAACCCGCACCCGCAGACCAATACGACGAGGCCCGCCTCCCCCGAAAGGGAGGCGGGCCTCAACACTGACAAGAACCCTCGGCCTACTGCCCCTTCGCCGCCTTCTTCTCCTCAGAATCCTGAATAACCGCCTCAGCAACCTGCTGCATCGACAAACGCCGATCCATCGACGTCTTCTGAATCCAACGAAACGCCGCCGGCTCCGTCAGCCCATACTCCGTCTGCAGAATCGACTTCGCCCGATCCACCAGCTTCCGCGTCTCAAGACGCTGAGTGAGATCCGCGACCTCGTTCTCCAACGTCTTCAACTGCTGAAAACGGGACACGGCCATCTCGATCGCCGGCACCACATCGCTCTTGCTGAACGGCTTCACGAGATACGCCATCGCA
The DNA here is from genome assembly GCF_013778455.1 of Streptomyces himalayensis subsp. himalayensis. GTDB lineage: Bacteria > Actinomycetota > Actinomycetes > Streptomycetales > Streptomycetaceae > Streptomyces > Streptomyces himalayensis. Next base: position 30,719 of record NZ_JACEHE010000037.1, read on the forward strand.
CCCGCATCCCGCGCCCGCTCCACCAGATCACGCTGCGAGAACGCCGTCAGCATCAACACCGGAGCGATCGACTCCTCACCGATCTTCTCCGCCGCCGAGATGCCATCCAGCTTCGGCATCTTCACATCCAAGATCACCAGATCGGGCTTGTGCTCCCGGGCCAGCTCGACGGCCTGCTCACCGTCCCCCGCCTCACCGACGACGGTGTAGCCCTCCTCCTCGAGCATCTCCTTGAGATCCAGACGGATGAGCGCCTCGTCCTCGGCGATGACGACACGCGTCGTCAGCGGAGGCACATGCGACTTGTCATCGTCATCGGCTACGGGCTGGGGCGACTCGGGGGCGGTCACGTGGGCTCCTCGTTCCGGGCTGGTGCTGCTGCCAAGAGGGTACCCAGCTGCGGTAAGGTGGTGGCGCAGCGGGTGAGTACCCGCCTTTGTTTTGCAGGAGGCCCCGGTAGCCCAGCGGGAGAGGCACGGTGCTCAAACCACCGACAGCGTGGGTTCGAATCCCACCCGGGGCACTTTCCTTCTTTTCCAAGGTCACGTGACACTCCGTGAACTTCACTTGATCGCGCTACATGCCCCCCGATCACCTGCACGGCCGATGCCGCTCGGTCACGCTCAGCAGCATGTACGACACCCAAACGCGCAGGCGAGCCCTCGCATTGGTTGCCCAAGGCCGCAGTCTGAACTCCGTCAGCAAGGAGACCGGCATCTCGCGAGCAGCCATCCGGGACTGGCAGACCCGGATCGAGCCGCTCCAGCGCACCGGCGAACCCTGCTCGCGATGTCGCGACGTGCCCGTGCCACCCGAGGAGCCCGAGGCGTACTCGTACCTCCTCGGCCTCTACCTCGGCGACGGCTGCATCAGCCCCAGCCGTCGGGGGGTGTACGTCATCCGCATCGCGTGCGCCGACGCCTGGCCGGGCCTGATTGACGCGTGCGAAGACGCACTGCGGGCTGTACGCCCGGAGAACAGTGTGTTCCGAGTCCAGAACCAGGGCTGCGTCAGTGTCGCCAGCAGTAGCAAGCACTGGCCCTGTTTCTTCCCCCAGCACGGCCCCGGCAAGAAGCACGAACGCGCCATTGCCCTCGAGCCGTGGCAGCAGGAGATCGTGGACGCACACCCGTGGGAATTCATACGCGGGCTCATCCACTCCGACGGCTGCCGGATTACCAACTGGACCACCCGTCTGGTCGGCGGCGAGCGCAAGCGCTATGAGTACGGGCGGTACTTCTTCACCAACAAGTCCGACGACATCCGGAAGCTCTTCAGCGACACCCTCGACAAGGTCGGCGTGGAGTGGAGCACTCTTGCTCGCGGCAGCGACCCACTCCATATCTCCATCGCCCGCAAAGCCTCCGTAGCCCTCATGGACGCACACGTAGGGCCGAAGTACTGACCCCAGTACTTCGGCCCGTATGAAGAGGACCAGCCCGCTCCCTACCCCTACTTCGGGGAGTCGTCCTCGCCGATGTGGTGGACGCGTACCAGGTTCGTCGACCCGGGAACCCCGGGCGGCGAGCCGGCCGTGATGACCACCATGTCGCCCTTCTCGCAGCGGCCGATCTTGAGGAGCTGCTCGTCGACCTGGTCGACCATGGCGTCGGTGGAGTCGACGTGGGGGCCGAGGAAGGTTTCGACGCCCCAGGTCAGGTTGAGCTGGGAGCGGGTGGCCGGGTCGGGCGTGAAGGCGAGGAGGGGGATCGGGGAGCGGTAGCGGGAGAGGCGGCGGACGGTGTCGCCGGACTGGGTGAAGGCGACGAGGAACTTGGCGCCGAGGAAGTCGCCCATTTCGGCGGCCGCGCGGGCGACGGCGCCGCCCTGGGTGCGGGGCTTGTTGCGGTCGGTCAGGGGCGGGAGGCCCTTGGCGAGGATGTCCTCCTCGGCTGCCTCGACGATCCTCGACATGGTCTTGACGGTTTCGATGGGGTATTTGCCGACGCTGGTCTCGCCGGAGAGCATCACGGCGTCGGTGCCGTCGATGACGGCGTTGGCGACGTCGGAGGCCTCGGCGCGCGTTGGCCGCGAATTGTCGATCATCGAGTCGAGCATCTGGGTGGCGACGATGACCGGTTTGGCGTTGCGCTTGGCGAGTTTGATGGCGCGCTTCTGGACGATGGGCACCTGTTCGAGGGGCATTTCTACGCCGAGGTCGCCGCGGGCGACCATGATTCCGTCGAAGGCGGCGACGATGTCGTCGATGTTCTCGACGGCCTGGGGTTTTTCGACCTTGGCGATGACCGGGAGGCGGCGGCCTTCTTCTCGCATGATCCGGTGGACGTCGCGGATGTCGTCGCCGCTGCGGACGAAGGAGAGGGCGATGACGTCGAATCCGGTGTTGAGGGCCCAGCGGAGGTCGTCTTCGTCTTTTTCGGAGAGTGCGGGGACGGAGACGGCGACGCCGGGAAGGTTGAGGCCTTTGTGGTCGGAGACCATGCCGCCTTCGACGACGGTGGTGTGGACGCGGGGGCCGTCGACGGCGGTGACTTCGAGGCAGACCTTGCCGTCGTCGACGAGGATGCGTTCGCCCGGGGTGACGTCGGCGGCGAGGCCGCCGTAGGTGGTGCCGCAGGTCTGGCGGTCGCCTTCGGCGCCTTCTTCGACGGTGATGGTGAATTCGTCCCCGCGTTCAAGGAGTACGGGGCCTTCGCTGAAGCGGCCGAGTCGGATCTTCGGGCCTTGAAGGTCGGCGAGGATTCCGACGCTGCGGCCGGTCTCGTCGGCAGCCTTTCGTACGCGCTGGTAGCGCTCCTCGTGTTCGGCGTGCGTGCCGTGGCTGAGGTTGAAGCGGGCGACGTCCATTCCGGCTTCGACCAGCGCTTTGATCTGGTCGTACGAGTCGGTTGCGGGGCCCAGAGTACAGACGATCTTTGCTCGGCGCATGGTTTGAGCGTATGCCTTACCGGCGGGTAGAGAATTGGTCGCGCATGACTACTCAACAACCTTTACGTGAAGGTCTCTTGACAAAGGTTGAATTGTGCGCAGGGCCGCTCCGATGAGCATTCGATGTGCCCCCGTATGGGTATTCCTGTGGTTCTTCCATGTCGTTTCGCGTGGGCTTCGGGAGCTCGGTCGCGCCGGTCCGGACACGTCCATTCGCCGGTCCGCCCGGATACGTCGCGGGGCAGGCGGGAGTTTGACGACAGCGCCTAGGGCTCCAGACGGGGTGGCGTCATGGTGAAGCGGGCGTTGACCTGGGCGTGGATGTGCTGCCGTTGGGGTTCCAGGTCGAGGGGTGCGGCTTCGTCGGCGGTCTCGGCGGCGTAGGCGGCTGTGCGCATGCGCGGTGCGGCAGAGGCTCCCATCGCGCCGTAGGGGGCGGGGCTCTCGGCGCCGATGTCGGCGAGTTCGACGAGGGCGGCGAGTGTCGTGCTGAGGGCGGCGGCGTATTCGCGGGCGCGCTGGACGGCGTCTCGTACGGCCTGCTGGCGGGCCTCGCGGTGGGCGGGTGAGTCGGGGCGGAGGTCCCACCAGGGGCCGTCGACGCGGGTGAGGTCGAGGTCGGCGAGGCGGGTGGCGAGTTCGCCAAGTGCCGTGAAGTCGGTGAGTTCTGCGGTGATGTGGACGCGGCCGTGGTAAGCGCGGACGCGTTCGCCGCGGCCGTATTTGGTGAGTTCGGGGGCGATGGAGAAGGCGCCGGTTTCGAGTTTCTCGACGGCTTCTCCGTACGTCTTGACGAGGTCGAGGACGGTGGCGTTGCGGCGGGTGAGGTCGTCGAGGGCTTCTCGGCGGCTGGTGCCGCGGGCGCTGACCGTGATGCCGATGCGGGCGATCTCGGGGTCGGCTTCGAGGTGTGCTTCGCCGCGGACCGCGATGCGGGGGGCGTCGGGGGTGCCGTAGGGCGGGTGGGGGGCGGGCGGCTGTGGGGTTTCAGCGGTCATGGGCCCACTGTGGCACCGGCGTCCGGGAGTTGGCGGTCATCAGATCGAAACGCGAAAGGGGTGTTGCCGACTGGGGCCGGTGGGACAGAATTCTACGCGCGTTGTGTCATCGCGCGTAGATCGCGACCGCTGAGTCAAGCAGGGAGACGAAATGCCGTTCGACAGAAGGTCGTTCCTGGGCCGGTCCGCCGCCACGGGTGCGGGGGTCGCCCTCGCGGGTGCGGCCGCCGTTCCCGCCTCCGCCGCCACGGCCGGGTCCGCGGGCGGGCACCCGCCGAAGCGGTACGCGTTCACGGTCATGGGCACGACCGATCTGCACGGCAACGTCTTCAACTGGGACTACTTCACGGACAAGGAGTACGACGACAGGGCCCACAACGACGTCGGTCTGGCGAAGATCTCCACGCTGGTGGACCAGGTCCGCAGGGAGAAGGGCCGGCGCAACACGCTGCTGATCGACGCGGGCGACACGATCCAGGGCACGCAGCTGTCGTACTACTACGCCAAGGTCGATCCGATCACCGCGGACAACGGCCCGGTGCATCCGATGGCGCAGGCGATGAACGCCATCGGCTATGACGCGGCGGCGCTCGGCAACCACGAGTTCAATTACGGCATACCGGTGCTGCGGAAGTTCGAGCAGCAGTGCCGTTTCCCGCTCCTCGGCGCCAACGCGCTGGACGCGAAGACGCTGAAGCCGGCATTCCCGCCGTATGTCATCAAGACGCTGCGCACTCCGTACGGCCGTGATGTGCGGGTGGCGATCCTGGGTCTCACCAACCCGGGAATCGCGATCTGGGACAAGGCCAATGTGCAGGGCCAGATGACGTTCCCCGGTCTGGAGGAGCAGGCCGCCAAGTGGGTGCCGAAGCTGCGGTCGATGGGTGCGGACGTCGTCATCGTGTCGGCGCATTCGGGTTCGTCGGGCACGTCGTCGTACGGGGACCAGCTGCCGTACATCGAGAATGCGGCCGGTCTTGTGGCGGAGCAGGTGCCGGGGATCGACGCGATTCTGGTCGGGCATGCGCACACGGAGATCCCCGAGTATTTCGTGACGAACAAGGAGACCGGCAAGCAGGTGGTGCTGTCGGAGCCGCTGAAGTGGGGGCAGCGGCTGACGCTGTTCGACTTCGGGCTGGTGTGGGAGAAGGGCCGCTGGACGGTGGAGACCGTGGGCGCGCAGGTCCTGAACTCCAACACGGTGGAAGAGGACCAGGAGATCACGAAGATCCTGCAGGACGAGCACGAGAAGGTCGTGGCCTACGTCAATCAGGTGATCGGGACGAACGCGGCGGAGATGACGTCGGCGGAGGCTCCGTACAGGGATGTGCCGATCATCGATCTGATCAACCACATTCAGGCCGCGACGGTGAAGGACGCGCTGGCGGGCACCGAGTACGCGTCGCTGCCGGTGCTGTCGCAGGCGGCGTGTTTCTCGCGGAGCGCGGTGATTCCGGCGGGTGAGGTGACGATCCGCGATGTGGCGGGGCTGTATGTCTTCGAGAACACGCTGGAGGCGCGGCTTATGACGGGTGTGCAGATCAAGGCGTATCTGGAGTTCTCGGCGAACTATTTCGTCCAGACGGCCGCGGGTGCCGACGTCGACCCGGCGAAGCTGACGAACGCGAACGGTACGCCGGACTACAACTACGACGTGGTCAGCGGTCTCACCTATGAGATCGACATCGCGAAGGCGGCCGGTTCGCGCGTGACGAATGTGCAGTTCGAGGGTGCGGCGCTGGCTGACGACGCGCAGTTCGTGCTGGCCGTGAACAACTATCGGGCCAATGGCGGCGGCAATTTCCCGTTTGTCGCCGCCGCCAAGATGCTGTGGTCGAATTCCGAAGAGATCCGCAACACGATGATCGCGTGGGTGAAGGAGAAGGTGTCCATCGACCCGGCGGAGTTCGCGTCGGTGGACTGGAAGCTGACGCGGGACGGGGCGCCGGTCTTCTAGGAATGCCGATTTTCTAGGAATGCCGGTCTTCTTGGATTGCGGGTCTTGTAGGAATGCCGGTCTTCTATGAATTCCTGACTTGTAGGGGTACCCGTCTGCTGGGGATACCCGTCTTACAGGGAGGCCGGGTCTGCCAGCCGCGCCCGGCCGATCCCGCCCGTGCGGCCGGCGCCGGCCCCGCCCGTCCGGCCGGGGTCCGGCGTCGGCTGCTCGTCCAGGCCGAAAGTGGTGAACGCGGTGCGCCGGGGCAGCGGGTAGGGGTCCTTGCCGGTGACGGCGTTGAGGATGGCGGCGCTGCGCCAGGCGGCGAGTCCGAGGTCGGGGGCGCCGACGCCGTGGGTGTGGCGTTCGGCGTTCTGGACGTAGACGTTGCAGCCGGTTGCCGTGATCGAGGGGTCGAGGTCCACGCGGTACTGCTCGTCGATGCGGAGGCGCCCCGCCGTGTCGCGACGGATGTGGGGGGCGAGGTCGGCGAGGAGCCGGTCGAGGGGCCGCTCGCGGTAGCCGGTGGCGAGGACGACGGCGTCGGTGCGGAGGCGGGAGCTCGTGCCCTGCTGACCGTGTTCCAGGTCGAGTTCGATCGTGGCCTGCCCGACGCGGGACGCGGCACGGACGCGGACGCCCGGGGTGAGGACGGCGTCGGGCCAGCCGCCGTGCAGGGTGCGCTGGTAGAGCTCGTCGTGGATGGCGGCGATGGTGTCGGTGTCGATGCCCTTGTGGAGCTGCCACTGGCGTGGCACGAGGCGGTCGCGCACGGGCTGGGGCAGGCCGTGGAAGTAGCGGGTGTAGTCGGGTGTGAAGTGCTCGAGCCCGAGCTTCGAGTACTCCATCGGCGCGAAGGCCTCGGTGCGGGCCAGCCAGTGGATGCTCTCGCGCCCGGCGGGACGGTGTCGTAGGAGGTCGAGGAACACCTCGGCGCCGGACTGGCCGGAGCCGACGACGGTGATGTGCCCGGCGGCCAGGATGCGCTCGCGGTGCCGGAGGTATTCGGCGGAGTGCACGACGGGTACGGCGGGTGCGTCGGCGAGCGCTCTGAGGGGTTCGGGGACGTACGGGGCGGTGCCGATGCCGAGGACGATGTTCCTGGCGTGGGTGCGGCCGAGTGCCTCGGCTTCTCCGTCGGTGTCGAGCTGGGTGAAGTCGATCTCGAACAGGGAGCGTTCGGGGTCCCAGCGGACGGTGTCGATCTGGTGGCCGAAGTGCAGACCGGGGAGGTTCTCGCTGACCCAGCGGCAGTAGGCGTCGTATTCGGCGCGCTGGATGTGGAAGCGCTCGGCGAAGTAGAAGGGGAACAGCCGCTCGCGGTGGCGCAGGTAGTTGAGGAACGACCAGGGGTTCGCGGGGTCGGCGAGGGTGACCAGGTCGGCGAGGAACGGCACCTGGAGGGTGGCGCCGTCGATGAGGAGTCCGGGGTGCCAGTGGAAGGCGGGCCGCTGGTCGTAGAAGGCGGTGTCGAGCTCGGCGAGGGGGTGCGCGAGGGCGGCCAGGGAGAGGTTGAAGGGTCCGATGCCGATGCCGACCAGGTCGCGGGGGGCTTGGGGTGTGGGCTCGGTGCACTCTCGGTGAGTGGCGGGGCCGCGGCGGTGGGCGGGCCGGGGGGCCGGACGGTCGGCGTGCCGGCCGGGGTCGGAGGGCGTCGGGCTCATCGGGCGGTGTTTCCTTCCACCAGTTTCAGCAGGCCGGCGAGGTCGCCGGGCCGTGTGTGCGGGTTGAGCAAGGTGGCTTTGAACCAGAGCCGGCCGTCGAGCCGGGCACGGCCGAGGACGGCGCGGCCATCGGTGAGCAGTGCCCGTCGTACGCGGGCGAGGTCGGCGTCGTCGGACCCGGTGGGTCGGAACAGGACGGTGCTGATCGTGGGTGTGTCGTAGAGCTCGAAGCCGGGGTGGGCGTCGATCAGCTGCGCGAATTCGCGGGCGGCCGCGCAGACCCGGTCGACGAGCGCGCCGAGGCCGGTGCGGCCGAGGGCTCTGAGGGTGACGGCGGTCTTGAGTATGTCGGGGCGACGCGTGGTACGCAGGGAGCGGCCGAGCAGGTCGGGCAGGCCGGCCTCGGTGTCGTCGTCGGCGTTGAGGTAGTCGGCGCGGTGGGCCAGGGCGTCGAGGTCGTGCGGGTCGCGTACGGCGAGGAGCCCGGCGGCGACGGGCTGCCAGCCGAGTTTGTGCAGGTCGAGCGTGACGGTGTGGGCGCGGTCGAGACCGTCGAGCTTGGCGCGCTGCCGGTCGCTGAAGAGGAGCCCGCCGCCGTATGCGGCGTCGATGTGCAGGCGTGCGCCGTGGGCGCCGCACAGGTCGGCGATCTCGGGGAGGGGGTCGATGAGTCCGGCGTCGGTGGTGCCGGCGGTGGCGGCTACGAGGACCGGGCCCGGCAACTGGGTGAGGGTGTCCGCGAGGGCGGTGGGGTTCAGGGTTCCCGCCGGTGCGGGCACGGTGACGGGTTCGGGCAGTCCGAGCAGCCAGGCGGCGCGGTGCAGGGAGTGGTGGGCGTTCTCACCGCATACGAGCCGGACGGTGCCGTGCTGTTCGCGGGCGAGGAGGAGGGCGAGCTGGTTGGACTCGGTGCCGCCGGTGGTGACGAGGGCGTCGGCGGTACGGGCGCGTGGGTACACCTCGGCGGCGAGGGCCGCCGTGACGAGGGCTTCCAGTGCGGAGGCGGCGGGGGCCTGGTCCCAGGAGTCCAGGGACGGGTTGAGCGCGGAGACGGCGAGATCGGCGGCCGTGGCGAGCGCCAGGGGCGGGCAGTGGAGATGGGCGGCGCAGAGCGGTTCGGCGGGGTCGGCGGCGCCTTCCGCCAGGAGGCGGACGAGGGTGTGGAGTGCCTCGTCGGCGCCGGTGCCCTCTGGGGGGAGGGCGGCGCCTACGGCCTCGCGCACGCGGGCGGCCACGGCCTCCGGTCCTCCCGGCGGGAGGGGGCCGCGGCGGGCGGAGGCTCCTTCGTGCAGGGCGTCGAGGACGGTGGTCAGCAACGGGCGCAGGGCGGTGGGGCCTTGGGGGCCGCCGGAGAGGGGCGGCACTGCCGTCCCCTCCTCCTCTGATGGTGGGGACGGCAGTGCCCGCGGGGGCGGGGTGCTCATGGGCTGTCCTTCGGGTGGGCGGTGGGCGCGACGGGTGCAGGGGGCACCAGCCTCAACGATCGGGACACGCAAGTGGTACTGGCGTGGCCCGTGTTGTGGCGGGGGCCACCCCCACCCGGGGTGCAGGTTCCACGTCGGGCACCCGCCGGTGTGGGGTGCGCCCACCCCTGCCGGGGGCCGGGCCGTACGCGACGCCCCCGCCGTCGTGGGTTGTGCCCACCCGTTCCGCCCCAGCGGAACGACTGCCCACAACGGAACCCACCCGCCGTCGTGGGGCGCGCCCACCCGGGGAGGAACGACTGCCCACAACGGGACCGGCCCGCCGTCGTGGGGCGCGCCCACCCGGGGAGGAACGACTGCCCACAACGGGACCGGCCCGCCCCGTCAGGCTGAGGAGCGCACCCGCAACGCCCGTGCCAAGTCGTCCAACTGGTCCGCGAGGCGGCGGCGTAGTGACGGGATCGGGTCCGCGTCGCGGAGGCACTCCTCGCCGAGGCGGAGGGTGTCGGTGTCGACCGCGTAGAGAGGGAAGGCGTGGCGCCCGGCGGCGTCGGCGATGGCGGGGCCGCGCCGGGCGGCGACGGCGACCGCGTCGGCGTAGTACCGCGGCACGTACTCACGTACGAGCGCGGCCTGTTCGGGCTGCCAGAAGCCCTGGGCCGTGGCGGTGAACAGGTAGTTGGAGAGATGGTCGGCGGCGAACATCTCGTCCCAGGCCTTGCGCTTCATCTCGGGGTCGGGCAGCGCGGCCCGGCAGCGGGCGGCGCCCTCCTGGCCGCTGGCGCTGGGGTCCTGGACGAGCTCGGCCTCGATGACGGCGTCGTCGATCGCGCCGAGCACGGCGAGCCGCCCGAGGATGCGCCAGCGCAGTTCGGGGTCGAGCTCGGGCCCGCCGGGGACGGTGCCCTCGGAGAGCCAGGCGCTGATCGTGTCGGGCCGCGAGGCCGTGTCGATGCGGTGGCGTACGGCGGTGAGCCGGAGGCCGGGGTTGTCGCCGTCCTCGGTGCGGCGGATGAGGTCGCGGCAGAGGTCGGTCAGGGTGGCGAGGGCGTCGGGCCGGTCCTCGTCGGCCACGTACCGCCCGGCGACCTGGCCGGTGGCGAAGGCGAGGACGCCCTGCACGATGGCGAGGTCGGTCTCGTGCGGGAGGTGGGTGCGGGCGGCCTTGAGGTAGGCGGCGGGTGGCAGTTCGCCGTCGCGGACGGCGTCGCGCAGGGCGTTCCACACGACGGCGCGGGTGAGCGGCTCGGGGATGCCGGAGAGGGCTTCCTGGACGGTGGCGAAGGACCGGTCGTCGAAGCGGATCTTGGCGTAGCTGAGATCGCCGTCGTTGAGGACGATGAGCGCGGGGCGGCTGCCGATGGGGTGCGCGGATCGGTTCTGCGGTACGTCGAGTTCGAACCGTTCGCGCAGGGTGAGCCGGCTGCCGTCGGTGAGGTCCTGGTCGTAGAGGCCGACGGCGATGCGGTGGGGGCGGCTGCCCTGGTGGTCGACGGTGAGGGTGTGGCTGCCGTTGTGGCCGGCGGTGCTCGGCACGAGGGTGTCGACGCCGGTGGTGCGCAGCCAGGCGTCGGCCCAGGCGTGCACGTCGCGTTCCGTCGCGCCGGCGAGGGAGTCGATGAAGTCGGCGAGTGTGGCGTTGCCGAACTTGTGGCGGGCGAAGTGGGTGTTGATGCCTGCGAGGAAGTCCTTCTCGCCGAGCCAGGCGACGAGCTGGCGGAGCGCGGAGGCGCCCTTGGCGTAGGAGATGCCGTCGAAGTTGAGGAGCGCGGAGGCGGTGTCCTCGACGGCCTCGGGGGCGACTGGGTGGGTGGAGGGGCGCTGGTCCGCGTCGTAGCCCCAGGCCTTGCGGGCGACGCCGAAGTCGACCCACGTGTCAGTGCCCCACTTTCTGGGGGGAGTCCCCCCAGACCCCCCAAGGGTGGCTTCGGTGAGGGTCTGGTAGCCCATGTACTCGGCGAAGGACTCGTTGAGCCAGATGTCGTCCCACCAGCGCAGGGTGACGAGGTCGCCGAACCACATGTGGGCCATCTCGTGGGCGATGACCATGGCGCGGGTCTGCCGCTCGGTGTCGGTGACGGCGGAGCGGTAGACGAACTCGTCGCGGAAGGTGACCAGGCCCGGGTTCTCCATGGCGCCGGCGTTGAACTCGGGGACGAACGCCTGGTCGTAGGAATCGAAGGGGTAGGGCTCCTCGAACTTCTCGTGGTAGCGGTCGAAGCACGCGCGCGTGACGTCGAGGATCTCCTCGGCGTCGGCGTCGAGGTAGGGCGCGAGGGAGCGGCGGCAGTGGATGCCGAAGGGCAGGCCGCGGTGCTCGGTGCGTACGGAGTGCCAGGGGCCGGCGGCGACGGCGACGAGGTACGTGGAGATGAGCGGGGTCGGCGCGGCCTTCCAGACGCCGCCTCCGGTGTGTTCGGTGACGCCGTTGGCGAGGACGGTCCAGCCGTCGGGCGCGGTGACGGTCACCTCGAAGACGGCCTTGAGGTCGGGCTGGTCGAAGGCGGCGAAGACGCGCTGCACGTCGTCCAGGAACAGCTGGGTGTACGTGTAGGTCTCGCCGTCCGTCGGGTCGGTGAAGCGGTGCATGCCCTCACCGGTGTGCGAGTACCGCATCGAGGCGTCGATCACCAGCTCGTGCTCGCCCGCGGTCAGACCGGTCAGCGGGAGACGGTTGCCGTCCAGGGTGCCGGTGTCGAGGGGCTGTCCGTCGAGGGTCGCGGAGCGCAGCTCGGCCGGCTTCAGCTCGACGAAGGTGTCCGCGTCCGAGCGGGCCGTGAAGTAGATGACGGTGAGGGAGTCGAAGGTCTCCTCGCCCCGGGTCAGATCCAGGTCGATGGTGTATCGCCGGACGTGGAGGAGCTCGGCTCGGTTCTGCGCTTCGGCGCGCGTCAGTACGGACATGGGGGCCATGCTGCCTGATGGCCGGGGCGGGGCGACAGGGGCTTTCTTCCCAGGCCGGCCGATGCGGGGAGGACGTGCGGGGGGAGCTCAGGGGCGGCGCACGGGGGCGCTCGGCTCAGGGACACCGCGAGCGGGCACTCGCCCCAGGGACGGTGCGGGCGGTGCGGGCCTCAGGGACGGAGCGAGCGGTGCGGGCCTCAGGGACGGCGCGAGCGGTGCGGGCCTCAGGGACGGAGCGAGCGGTGCGGGGCTCACGCGAGTGTGAGCGCCCGCATATGTGCCGTGCCGATGCGGATCAGTCCCCGCCCGCCGAGTCGTTCGCGATCGTCTCGTGGTGGCGGATGACCTCCGCGATGATGAAGTTCAGGAGCTTCTCGGCGAAGGCCGGGTCGAGCTTGGCGCTCTCCGCGAGGCGCCGGAGCCGCGCGATCTGGCTGGCCTCGCGGGCCGGGTCGGCCGGGGGGAGCTGGTGGGCGGCCTTGAGGTGGCCGACCTGCTGGGTGCACTTGAAACGCTCGGCGAGCATGTGTACGACGGCCGCGTCGATGTTGTCGATGCTGTCGCGCAGCCGGGACAGCTCGGCGCGGACGGCGGGGTCGATGTCGTCGGCCGTGCCGGGCCCGTGCGGCGTACCGGGCTCGTTGATGTTGCTGGTGGTCATGGGGCGACACCCTACGTGGCAGGTGGAGGGTGGGGCACGGCCCCCGGTCCTCAGCCACCGGCACGACGGCCTGCGCGGTGGTCAGCTGGGGCGCGGCGGGCGGAGCGGTGGTCTGTCCGACGGGGCGGCGCGGTGGCCCGCACGGTGGGCGGCACATGGCCCGCACGGTGGGCGGCGCATGGCCCCCATGATGGGCGGGGCGGAACGGTGGCCTCCACGACGGGGGCGGCACGGTGGCCTCCACGACGGGGCGGCAAGGGGCCGGCGCCCGTCGATCGCCAGGCCCGTCGGCGCCCGTCCCGCATACAGTGGGGGCAGTGCAGCGAGGCCACAGCGTGGAGATGTGTTCTGGCGTCTGAAGGGGGTTCGGACGTGGCGGACGGCGGACCGGTCGAGCACGGCTATCCGCATCTGGACATGGTGCGGTCGGCCATCACCGCGCTGTACAGAAGACTCTCGTACCACACGGTCAACAGCTTCGACACCAGCGTCGTCCCGGCCGACGTGGCGTTCTGCGACCAGGACGATCTCCATCTGGGCGTGCAGCGTGTGGCCCGCGAGATCGTGCGGCACTACCGGCTGCCGGACGCCCGCATGATCGTCAGCTTCCGCGAGATGGAGCATGCCGCGTACGTCGAACTCGCCGCGGGCCCCGAGTACTTCATCGAGCTGAACAACCGCTTCCGCAACCACCGCAGGGACATCGGCGCGGCGCTCGCGCACGAGGTGACGCACATCTATCTGCACCGCCTGGACCTGTCGTTCCCCGGCACGCGCGACAACGAGATCCTGACCGACACCGCCGCGGCGTATCTGGGCGCGGGCTGGCTGCTGCTCGACGCGTTCCGGGAGGACGCCGTGTCGTCGCAGAAGCTGGGCTATCTGACGCCGGAGGAGTTCGGGTACGTGCTGGCCAAGCGGGCGCTGGCCTTCGGCGAGGACCCGTCGACGTGGTTCACCAGTCCGCAGGCGTACACGGCGTATACGAAGGGCATGGCGCAGGCCCGCCGTGATGAGCAGCAGCCGCCGCTGACGGCGGCCGGGTGGGCGGGGCGGCGGCGGTACGCGAAGGACCGCCGGTTCGCGCAGGACCACCAGGTGCCCGTACCCCCGCCCGGGCTCCAGCCGGGGCCGTACGCCTTCGACGGGCGGACGCCACTGCGGGTGTCCTTCCCGTGTCCGACGTGCCATCAGCGGATCAGGGTGCCGGTGCGGGGGCGCGTCCGCGCGCGGTGCGCGCTATGCCGGACGGTGCTGGAGTGCGACACCTAGGGCTGTCGTCGTGGGAGGGGCCGCGGAACCTCCCGGTCCGCGGCCCCATGCCATGGCGAGCGCCGGCCGTCACTGGTCCCCGCCGCCACCGCCCTCCGCGGGCAGCGCCAGGCAGAGCGCCGCGCAGGGCACGGCCCGGACGTCGGGCTCCTCGTCGCGGCCGGCCGCATCCGCAAGCTGATCGCGCCCTTCGCGACCCTCGACTCGATCCCCCTGGAGCCGCACTTCCGCGCGGCCCCTGCCTGTCACAAGGTCACTACGGACAGCTGATCGAAGTGGTGGGCCTAGGCCGCCCGCCGCCCCCCTTGGCCCCCGCGCTCAGAGCGGTTCGGGCGCGCCTGGCTCTGCGCCGCACCGCGACCCTGCTGCCGTCCCCTGGCCGTGCCCCGGGGCTCTCCGTTCCGCGGCTGCTCGCCATGGGCCGGCGCCTGCCCCTGACCCGTACGCCCAGGCCGGCCCGCGCCGCCTGCCCGCCGGGCGCCGCCCCGTCGCGACCGCGGCTTGGCCGCCTGCTGCTGCACCGGCTGCGGAACCTCGATCGTGACCGCGACGCCCGACGGCTCGCGCGCTCCCGTGATCCGGACGAGTTCCTCGTCGCTGGACTTGATCCTGGCCGTACGCGGCTGGATGCCCGCGTCGTTCATCAGGCGGCTCATCTCCCGCTTCTCGTCCGGGAGTACGAGGGTCACGACGCTGCCCGACTCGCCCGCTCTGGCGGTGCGGCCGCCGCGGTGGAGATAGTCCTTGTGGTCGGTGGGCGGATCGACGTTCACGACGAGGTCGAGGTCGTCGACGTGGATGCCGCGGGCGGCCACGTTCGTCGCGACCAGGGCGGTGACCTGGCCGTTCTTGAACTGGTCGAGGGTGCGGTTGCGCTGCGGCTGCGAGCGGCCGCCGTGCAGCGCCGCCGCCCGTACGCCACTGGCCAGCAGGCGCTTGGCGAACCGGTCCGCGGCGCGCTTGGTGTCCACGAAGAGGATCACCCGGCCGTCCCGCGCCGCGATGCGCGTGGCGACGGCCTTCTTGTCGGTCTCGTCGACGACGTACAGGACGTGGTGCTCCATCGTGGAGACCGCGCCCGCGGACGGGTCGACGGAGTGGACCACGGGATCGGTCAGGAACATCCGCACGAGCCGGTCGATGTTCTTGTCGAGCGTCGCCGAGAACAGCATCCGCTGACCCGTAGGCTGCACCTGCTCCAGCAGCGCCGTGACCTGCGGCATGAAGCCCATGTCGGCCATCTGATCGGCCTCGTCGAGCACGGTGACCGCCACGTCGCCGAGCCGGCAGTCTCCCCGGTCTATGAGGTCCTTGAGGCGTCCGGGCGTGGCCACGAGCACCTCGGCGCCGCGCCGCAGCGCACCGGCCTGCTTGGTGATCGACATTCCGCCGACGACGGTGGCGAGCCGCAGGTTCACGGCGGTGGCGTACGGCGTGAGGGCGTCGGTGACCTGCTGTGCGAGCTCACGCGTGGGCACCAGCACCAGGACGAGCGGCGCCTTCGGCTCGGCGCGCCGGCCCGCGGTCCTGGCGAGCAGGGCCAGCCCGAAAGCGAGGGTCTTGCCGGAGCCGGTGCGCCCGCGCCCGAGTATGTCCCGGCCCGCGAGGGAGTTCGGAAGCGTGGCGGCCTGGATCGGGAAGGGCTCGACCACACCCTGGGCCTCGAGGGTCTTCTGCAGGGCGGCGGGCATGTCCAGCTCGGCGAACGCCTCGACGGCGGGCAGCGCGGGGGTGGTGCTGCGGGGCAGCGTGAATTCCTGGGGCGGCGCCGACCGGCGGGCGGGAATCTTTCCGGGCCTCTTCGCCGAGTTCGCCGGAGCCCCCGCGCGGGAGCTCGCGGGGCGTCGGCGGGCGGGGCGTGCCGGGCGTTCTGAGCTGGATCGAGTCATATGGTTTGCCTTCCTGAGGGCAGCAGAAACCGGGACCCGCACCGAAAAGGTGCGGGCCCCGGCTGCGAAAATCGCGTCCCGGCGATCAGGCGGGGAGGATGTTCTCCGCCTGCGGGCCCTTCTGGCCCTGCACGACGTCGAAGCTGACCTTCTGGCCCTCCTGGAGCTCACGGAAGCCCTGGGTGGCGATGTTCGAGTAGTGGGCGAAGACGTCGGCGCCGCCGCCGTCCTGCTCGATGAAGCCGAAGCCCTTTTCCGAGTTGAACCACTTCACGGTTCCAGTAGCCATTTTTAATCTCCCTAACGGGTGTGCTGCGGAAATCCACGACCTGTGGATTCCTAGTCGCCGCGTCATGACCCCGTGCCGGAAAGCCCGGTAAAACAAAATGCGCCTGACGATCATTCCGTCAGGCGCACACAAAGTTCATGGGTACCAAAACCGCAACGCCCTCACCGTAGCACGTCCGGGCGGCAGAACCACGAATACCGCCCGGACGGTCCCCCGAACGGCTCAGAGTCGCTCGACGATCGTCACGTTCGCCTGGCCTCCGCCCTCGCACATCGTCTGCAGTCCGAATCGGCCATTCGTGCGCTCCAGCTCGTGCAGCAGCGTCGTCATCAGTTTCACGCCGGTGGCGCCCAGGGGGTGGCCCAGGGCGATGGCGCCGCCGTTGACGTTGACCTTGTCGGGGTCGGCGCCGGTCTCCTTGAGCCAGGCGAGGACCACCGGGGCGAACGCCTCGTTGATCTCGACCAGGTCGATGTCGTCGATCGTGAGGCCGGTCTTCTTCAGGGCGTACGCCGTGGCCGGAATCGGCGCAGAGAGCATGCGGATCGGGTCCTCCCCGCGCACCGAAAGGTGGTGGATTCGGGCGCGGGGCGTCAGCCCGTGCTCGCGTACCGCCTGCTCGGAGGCGAGGAGCATCGCCGCCGCGCCGTCCGAGACCTGCGAGGAGCAGGCCGCGGTGATCGTGCCGCCCTCTATGACGGGCTTCAGGCCCGCCATCTTCTCCAGGGTCGTGTCGCGCCGCGGCCCCTCATCCACGGTCACGTCGCCGTACGGCACGGTCTCGCGCGCGAAGCGGCCCTCGTCGATCGCGCGGATCGCCCGCTGGTGGGACTTCAGCGCGAACTCCTCCTGGTCGCCGCGTGTGATGCCCCACTTCTTCGCGATCAGTTCGGCGCCGTAGAACTGGTTGACGGGCTGGTCGGCGTACCGCGCGCGCCAGCCGTCGCTGCCCGCGTAGGGGCCCTCCGTCAGCCCCAGCGGCTCGGTGGCCTGCCGTGACGCGAACGCTATGGGGATCATGGACATGTTCTGGACGCCGCCGGCGACCACCAGGTCCTGCGTGCCGGAGAGCACGCCCTGCGCCGCGAAGTGCACGGCCTGCTGCGAGGAGCCGCACTGCCGGTCGACGGTCACGCCCGGCACCTCCTCGGGCAGCCCGGCCGCGAGCCAGCAGGTGCGGGCGATGTCCGCAGCCTGCGGGCCGACCGTGTCCAGGCAGCCGAAGACGACGTCCTCGACCGCGGCCGGGTCGATCCCGGTGCGCTCGACGAGCGCCTTCAGCACGTGCGCGCCCAGGTCGGCGGGGTGGACGGCCGCGAGGCCTCCCCTGCGCCGCCCGACCGGGGTTCGGACCGCTTCGACGATGTAGGCCTCGGGCATGGCTGGACCTCCGTTGGTCAGCTGTCGCTATGGGCTTTCGCTGTCGCTATGGGCTTTCGCTGTCGCTATGGGCTTTCGCTGTCGGTTCGGGGTTTTCTCGTACGGCTCGTACGGCGACCCCGTCCAGCACCATCGACAGGTACTGGCGGGCGATCTCCTCGGGGCTGTGCTGTCCGCCCGGCCGGTACCAGGACGCGGCGACCCACACGGTGTCGCGCAGGAACCGGTAGGTGAGGCGGATGTCCAGGTCGGCGCGGAACACGCGGTCGGCGACGCCCCGCTCCAGGGTGCCGAGCCAGGCCTTCTCGAACTTCTCCTGGGACTCGGCGAGATAGGCGAACCGCGGCTGCCTCGCGAGGTGCCGGGACTCCTTCTGGTAGATCGCGACGGCGGACCCGTGCCGGTCGATCTCCCGGAACGACTCGGTGACCAGGGCCTCGATGGTCTCCCGTGGCCCGAGACCGGCGGCGAGCACGGCGTCGTACCCGTCCCAGAGCTCGTCGAGGAAGATGGAGAGGATCTCGTCGAGGATCGACTCCTTGGAGTCGAAGTGGTAGTAGAGGCTGCCCGCGAGCATGCCCGCCTCGTCGGCGATCCTGCGGACGGTGGTCGCTTTGTAGCCGTGCGCGGCGAACACCTCGGCCGCGGTGGCGAGGAGTTCACGGCGCCGCTCGGGCGGCGGGGTCACCCGGGACTCCGGGGACTTGGTCTGACTGTTCTTCGGCACGTCACCATTGTCGGACTCTGTTGGCGGCGGTGCGGGCGGCGGACCGGGCGGCGTTCCTCACCGCGGCCCAGTCCCTGGGAGTCGGCCTGGAGCTGCTGCACCGCACCGTTCGCCTACGTCACGCAGCGCACGCAGTTCGGTACACCCGTCGGCTCGTTCCAGGCCGTCAAGCACCGGCTGGCGGACACCCTGCTCGCCCTGGAGTTCTCGCGCTCGCTGCTGTCCGGTGCCGCGCTGTCGATGGCCCCGGCCGGCATCGCCGCCGCCAAGGTCACGGCGGGCGAGGCCACGTACGCCGCCGCCCGCACGGCCCTCCAGCTCCACGGGGCGATCGGCTACACCGAGGAACGCGACCTCTCCCTCTGGCTCCGCAAGGCCCGCCCGCTACGGGGCGCGTGGGGGGACGCCGGGGGCGTGCCGGGCGAGGGTGCTGGGCCCCCAGACGCCCCGGCCCGGCGACCAGGCGACCGACCGGTAGCCCTCAGCGCACGAGCCGCTGCGCCCTGGCGGCCGCCAGCCACGCCGGGAACTCCGCGACCAGCTGGTCGTACAGGTCGTCGTCCGACACGGTCCGCGGGTCCGCACCGGCGTGGAAGAAGCCCGCGTTGTCGATCGGCCGCTTCTGCGGCACGGCCAGTTCGTCGAGCTTGTGCAGGAAATCGAACTGCTTGCTGCCCGGGTCGCCGAAGCCGATGAACTGCCAGAACATCGGCAGTCTCGCCGCCTTGCACAGATAGCGCTCGGCAGCCGGCTTGTTGATCGGGCCGCCGTCCGTCTGGAAGACGACCAGGGCCGGGGCGGTCGCACCGCTGTCGAGGTAGTGGTCGATGACGGCGTCCATCGCCAGGTGGTAACTGGTCTTGCCCATATGGCCGAGGCCGGCCACGATCTCGTCGATGCGCCCGCGGTGGTTGTCGAGGGCGATGTCCGTGACCGCGTCGATGTCCGTGGAGAAAAACACGACGGGCACGCGGCCGTCGTCGTCCAGGTGCGAGGACAGACCCAGCACCCGGTCGGCGAGCGCCTGCACGCTGCCGTCCTTGTAGTACGGCTTCATCGAGCCGGAGTAGTCGACGACCAGGTAGACGGCGGCCCGCTCGCCGCTCAGCCCGTGCTTGACGAGGGATACGCCCGCGCTCTTGTAGAGACTGACGAGTGCGGGCGCGGTCTGCTCCACCTTGGTGAGGCTGATGGCCGGTCCCATCCGGGCTCTCCGTTCGCTCGGTCCCCTCGACGCGCCTGCCCCCATCCCGGCTGGTTCCGCGCGTCCCGGCTGTCGAGGCTACGGCACCGCCCAGGAGCGGCCGGGGCACCCACTGCCGCGACAGCCTTACAGGTTCGCTATTTTGATCGCCGCCGTCCCCACCGGCCTTCTGTTCTGTGATGCCCTGATCCCCGAAGTCTCCGAGGAGCCGGTCGTGGAGCCTTCCGTCACCACTTGCTACCGCCACCCCAAAGTCGAGTCGTACGTCAGCTGCACCCGCTGCGACCGCTTCATCTGCCCGGACTGCATGCGCGAGGCGGCGGTCGGCCACCAGTGCGTGGAGTGTGTGAAGGAGGGCAACCGGTCCATACGCCAGGCCCGTACGGTCTTCGGCGGACGGATCTCGGCGGTCCCCGTCGTCACGTACACACTCATCGCCCTCAACGTGTTGGCGTATCTGGGTGAGCTGGTGCGCCCGGAGCTGGTCGACCGGTTCGCGATGCTCGGGGCCGGGCTGATCGGCCCGGACGGTGGCCACTACCTCTACCAGGACACGTATCCGGCGGAGTTCCACACCGAGGGAGTCGTCGACGGGGAGTGGTACCGGCTCATCACCGGGGCGTTCCTCCATCTGCCTCCCACACAGGGCACGTTCGGCATCCTCCACATCGTCCTCAACATGCTGTCGCTGTGGAACATCGGCCGTGCGGTGGAGAGCGGGCTGGGGCGCTCGCGCTATCTCGTCCTGTACCTGCTCTCCGCGCTGGGCGGTTCGGTGCTCGTGCTGCTGATCGCTCCCGATCAGTCGGCCGTCGGCGCGTCCGGCGCGGTCTTCGGCCTGGCCGCCGCGTACTACGTGATGAGCCGCCGTATCGGCGCGGACATGGGGGCGGTCAACCGCTTCATCGCGGGCTTTCTGATCTGGATGGTGATCTCGGCGTCGTTCACCTCATGGCAGGGCCACCTGGGCGGACTGCTCGCGGGTGGTGCGGTCACGGTCGCCTACGCGTACGCTCCGCGGAACCGTCGCACTCTCGCGCAGGCCGCCGGGGCGGTGGCGGTGCTGGTGCTGCTGGTCGCACTGGCGGTGCTGAAGGTGTCGCAGCTGACGGGCGGGGGCGGCGCGGTCTGAAGTCGTAGGAGAAGACCGGCGGCCGGGCGGCGGCATCCTGCGGCACCGACCGGCGGCCGGGCGGCGGCATCCTGGGCACCGTGCCCGTCAGGGCCGCCCGTACCCTGTCCCGTTATGAAGCGTGCTGGCTGTCTCTTTCTCGCCGTCGCCCCCGTGGCCACGGCGGCCGTTTTTCTCTTCGGGACCGACTCGGGCTCGGAAGATTCGCAGGACGGCAAAGGACCGCGATTCTCCGCGTCCGCATCCCCGGGCAAGGGAGCCGGTGCGTCGTCGGCCTCGGAACGGGCGAAGGAAGACCGCCTGATAGCCAAGTTGCCGCCGGGCCTCGCCGCTCCCGAGAAGAAGGAGCTGGCCCAGCAGATCGTGGCGAGCGCCGAGAACTCCACGCTCGACTGGCGCGGCCAGTACGACTACATCGAGGACATCGGCGACGGCCGCGGCTACACGGCGGGCATCATCGGCTTCACCACCGGCACCCACGACCTGCTCACGCTGGTCGAGCGCTACACGAAGTCCCACCCGGACAACGGTCTCGCCCGCTATCTGCCCGCCCTGCGCAAGGTCGACGGCACCGGCTCCCACAAGGGCCTGGACCCCGGCTTCACCGAGGACTGGGTGCAGGAGGCGCAGAAGGACGAGTTCCGCGAGGCTCAGGACACCCACCGGGACGAGATCTACTTCGAACCGGCCGTGCGTCTCGCGAAGCTCGACGGGCTCGGCACGCTCGGCCAGTTCATCTACTACGACGCGATGGTGCTGCACGGCCCCGGCACAGGACCGCGCGGCTTCTACGGCCTGCGCGAGGCAGCCATGGCCGAGGCCGACACGCCTGCCGAGGGCGGCAAGGAGAAGGCGTACCTGGACATCTTCCTGGACGTCCGCCGCAAGGCGATGAAGCACGAGAAGCCCGACCGCGACACGAGCCGCATCGACACGGCGCAGCGGCGCTTCCTCTACAACGCCAACTTCGAGCTGGACACTCCGCTGGTGTGGCAGGTGTACGGGGAGACGTTCCGGGTGCCGTAGCCTCCACGTCGCTCTCAGGCGTGGCGGAGGGCCGTCCTCCCATGTGGCAGGGGAGGACGGCCCAGGTTCTCGTAAGCGGTTCCGTTGATGATGAGAGTGCCCTCCGCAGCCTGGGCGGGGGTGGGAACGGCCAGCACGAGCAGGGTGGCCGCGGCGAGTGCGCCCGGGACGGTGACATACGACGGCGCATGGATCACTCCTCATGTGTGGGGGGTCGGGTGCACTCTGGCTACCCTCGGTAGGCAGACGGTGAAGCACCCCACCAGGGGCGCGCCGGAGCCCGTGATCCTCTGGCGCGTCGCCCCCGCGTCCGGGTTCAGCCGCGCGGGTCCGGGCGCCGGCCGTCGATCTCCTCCAGGTAGGTGCTCAATGGCTGCAGCGCCGCCCAGAGCTGCTCGAAGTAGCCCGCGAAGTAGCTCATGAAGGTGGGGTCCTCGACGCTGAAGCCGTTGAGACGCTGCCGCGAGCCGCCGGAGAACGCCAGGAAGACGGCGTTGTCGTCGACGAGCGCCATGTTCAGCCCGTCGGCGGGCGCCATCCAACGCAGCACGTTCGCCTCGTAGTTGAGCAGATGGCTGGTGTCCTCATGATGCCTGCGCGCCCAGGCCAGCATGTCCTTGTCGGGCACCCCGCCCTGCTCGGGCACCCCGATGATACGGCGGACGCACCGCTCGTCGTCACTCTCCTCAGCGGCCCACTCGAGGATGGCCTGGAAGTACTCGGCCGACGCCCTGGTCGTGTACTGGGTCGGCGGATAGCGCCGCGTGTAGGTGACGCGGATCTCAGACCTGGCACGGTGTACGCGCTCGGCAGCCGCGCCATAGAACTCGCGGTTGTCGCGGTACCAGCGCACGGCCAGACCCGTGTGTGCGGCCGCGTGCAGGCCCTCGGCGAGCGGCGCCTCGGCCACCGTGTCGAGCGGAGCGGCTGTGCCGGCCACTGCCCCCTGGCGCGACTCGTCGATCTGCCGCTTGGCGCGCAGCCAGCGCTCGCGCCAGTCCCGTACGTTCCCCTCGCAGCCGACGACGAACGCCTCCGTGTGCGGCCAGCTGGGAAATCTGCGGCCGTTGAGGATCGCGGAGACCGTGCTGCGGCTGCATCCCATCTTCCGCGCCAGCGTGGCCTCAGTGGGCTCGGCGTAGGTCCGGCGCCTGAGCTCGCGCAACTGGGCCGCGAAAACGAGTTGGGGTGCCGGTGGCGGGTTCTCTGCGCGCCGTTCGGTCACCCTGTTCCTCCTCGCCATGTCACACAACGTTCCTGAGTGACCGTCATTGTCCGCCAGTGTCAACGGTGTTCGCCAGAGTCCGTCAGCGCACCCCGGGTGTCCGTGTTGTTCTACGCGCGTCTCGCAGCCGTTGTCCATGCGCCATTACCGCTTCCACACTCGGGGTACCGGCCGACCGGTGCCGGTCCCGAGAGGAGGAACACCCATGTGACCGACCCACCACTTCGGCAACGGCTCATGAAGGCCGCGTCACGTCGGAGACCGTGAGAAAAGCCGAGGCCGCCCCCTGATGCTTCTGGACGGAAGCAGGGAGCGGCCTTCGGCTCAAAACACAAGAAGTCCCAGGAGACCTCATGTTCGTCGACTTCAGGATAGACCTCTCGGGTGTAGGCCTGGCGTTCGTAGCCGCGCTCGTGCTCGGCGTCGTACTCGTGCTCCTGCCCGCACCCACCGTCGCACTGCTGCAGGAAGCGGGCTGGCTGCTGCCCGCGGCGGCATGTCTCGCGGTGGGCGCACGCAGCGGCGGGAGCGTGCGGTGAAGGACCGCCCGCAGAGCGCCGCCGCAGCGGTCTGCCCGTGCTGCGGACGCCTGGAGGTGCGGCTGCGCCACACCATGCCCGTAGTGCACTGCTCCGGTCGGCTACTCATCGCCGAGTCACGGGAGTGCGGCCACTGCCACCGCAGGTTCACCTACCGGATCGGAGAGCTCGACTCCTGTCTGCCGGGTAATCATCGGGAGGACACCGACTGTCCCTGACACCGATGCGGTACGCACACGCGCCGTGGCGTCTACCTTTGTCCGGTCAAGGACAGGGCAGACGCCACGTCCGTGTTCCGTACTGCCGCGTCCGGGCCGCGGCCTCCTCGTCAAGGCGCTCGCCGACCACTGGGGCGTGGACTTGGGCCCGCCCAACCCAAGACCGTTTGGGCGCATCTCCCCCTGAAAACGTGACACTCGACGCCCGATCTGTCACATTCCCGGTGCGCCATAGTGCGGCCGCGTCGAGCGCCTCAAGGGGATCAAAGTTCACGAGCTGGACAGGGAGCCCGAGTTCACTGCGGACACGAAGGTCCGCCAGGCGGAGGCGGAGACGGGCAGTATCGGGCCGGTGGGTGATTTCGAGTCGCGGACGGGGACGACGCCGGGGCAGCCGTCGGCCACCTCGACGCACGCCCCGCCGTCCTGGTTGCTGTAGCTGGATTTGCGCCACCGTGCGGCGGTCAGGTCGAGGGCGGCTCGCATGAGGCGTACTCCTGCATCGCAGACTGGATCATCGCCGCGGAGTCCCGTGGCGAGAGGGCGTGTGCCCTCAGCCGATCGTATGCCCACCATCGCTCGGACACGTCCTCGTACTCCTCGATGACCTGGCCGGAGTTGCCACCCTCCACGTACGCGATCCGCGTGCCGTCGTGCAGTTCCAGGAGGATCTGCATCCCGCCCATCAAGAAGTGTTCTCCGTGGTCGAAGGGCAGGACCTGAATCACCGTCTGTGGGCCATCCATCAGCGGCAGGAGAGCGCCCAGTTGTGCGTGCATGACCGCTGGACCGCCGACCGGCCTCAGTATCACCGCCTCCTCCAGGACAACCGACAGCCTGGGCGGCGCCTCTCCGAGCAGACATGCCTGACGGTCGAGCCTCGCGGCGACCTTCGCTTCAATCTCCTCCCGCGTGGCCCTGGGCGCGCCGGCCCGCAGGAGCGCGCGTGCGTACTCCTTGGTCTGGAGAAGCCCCGGCACCACGTGTCCGGCGTACTCCAGGATGCTGACGGCCTGCGCCTCCAAGTCCATGTACCGCCGGTACTTGTCCGGATGCGCCTCCCGCCGCGCCAGTGCATACAGCCGCCCGAAGTGGCCTCCCGTGTCGAAGGCGGCGTCAAGCTTCGCGGGCAGGTCGGGCGGAACGGTCCGGTCGGCGGTCTCGACATTGCCAAGATGCGTCTTGCTGTAGTTCAGGACCTCGGCGAGACGGACCAACGACATACCCGCCTCCTCCCTGCACCTGCGCACCTCGGCGCCGAACAGATCCCGGACAGAACGGTCTGGGGTCAACTCGCGTGGACGTGCCGCCATGAACACCAATCCCTCATGTCCGCAACGGGCGTTGAGGACTTGTCTCCACTATCGAGCGTAGACAACGCAGCGCAACCATATGCGTACGCAAGGCAATCGAAAACAGGAGGTACCCGTGATGCCTGAGGTACGCGACCCCGCGCGGGGCTGGCGGCTGGACCGGATTCCGGGCAGGCGGGTGGTGCGCGCGCCCGACGAGTCGGCGCTCGCCGTGCCGCTGTGGATCGTCCGCGACGGCGAGCATCACGCCGACGCCCAGCTGCGGCTGAGCCTGATCGAGGCCGAGCAGCTGCACGCTGAACTGTGCCCGCCCTCGGCGACGACGGGCAGAAGCAGGCCCCCGCCTGCCGCCCGTAGGGAAACGCGCCGCGGCGCCCGCCCATGTCCGGTCGGGGACAGGGGGCAGGCGCCGCGTGGCGTTCCGTACGCCTTTGTACGGGACGTTTCGGTGACGGACCGTCAGACCATCAGGGCACGGTCCGTCGGGCGGATCGGCGCCGGCAGGTCGCTCGCGCCCGTCAGGAAGCGGTCGACCCCGCGAGCAGCCGAACGGCCCTCGGCGATGGCCCACACGATGAGGGACTGGCCGCGGCCCGCGTCACCGGCGACGAAGACGCCGGGCACGTTGGTCTGGAAGTCGGCGTCGCGGGCGACGTTGCCGCGCTCGTCGAGCTCCAGGCCGAGCTGCTCGACCAGGCCGTTCTCACGGTCGGTGCCCGTGAAGCCCATGGCCAGCGTGACGAGCTGGGCGGGAATCTTGCGCTCCGTGCCCGGCTTCTGGGTCAGCTTGCCGTCGACAAACTCGACCTCGATGAGGTGCAGCCACTGGACGTTGCCGTCCTCGTCGCCTTCGAAGTGCGTGGTCGAGACGGAGTAGACCCGCTCGCCGCCCTCCTCGTGCGCGGAGGTGACCTTGTAGAGCATCGGGAAGGTCGGCCAGGGCTGGGCGACCGGGTTCCGCTCGTCGTTCGGGCGGGGCATGATCTCCAGCTGCGTGACGGAGGCCGCGCCCTGGCGGTGGGCGGTGCCGACGCAGTCCGCGCCGGTGTCACCGCCGCCGATCACGACGACGTGCTTGCCCTCGGCCGTGATCGGGGGCGCCACGAAGTCGCCCTCCTGGACCTTGTTGGCCAGCGGCAGGTACTCCATCGCCTGGTAGACGCCCTTGAGCTCGCGCCCCGGCACCGGCAGGTCGCGGGCCGTCGTGGCGCCCGCCGCGATCACGATCGCGTCGTACCGCTTGCGCAGTGCGCTGCCCGGCATGTCGCGGCCGATCTCGATGCCGGTACGGAACTTCGTGCCCTCCGCGCGCATCTGCTCGATGCGGCGGTTGATGTGGCGCTTCTCCATCTTGAACTCGGGGATGCCGTAGCGGAGCAGACCGCCGATGCGGTCGGCGCGCTCGTACACCGCGACCGTGTGGCCCGCCCGGGTCAGCTGCTGGGCGGCGGCCAGGCCGGCCGGGCCCGAGCCGATCACGGCGACGGTCTTGCCCGAGAGGCGCTCGGGGGCCTGCGGCGCGACATCGCCGCTGTCCCACGCCTTGTCGATGATCGAGACCTCGACGTTCTTGATGGTGACGGCAGGCTGGTTGATGCCGAGCACACACGCCGACTCGCACGGAGCGGGGCACAGGCGGCCCGTGAACTCCGGGAAGTTGTTGGTGGCGTGCAGGCGCTCGGACGCGTTCTGCCAGTCCTCGCGGTACGCGTAGTCGTTCCACTCGGGGATCAGGTTCCCGAGCGGACAGCCGTTGTGGCAGAACGGGATGCCGCAGTCCATGCAGCGCGACGCCTGCTTGGAGATGATCGGCAGCAGCGAGCCGGGGACGTAGACCTCGTTCCAGTCCTTGAGGCGCTCGTTCACCGGGCGGGACTTGGCGACCTCACGGCCGTGGTTCAGAAAGCCCTTGGGATCAGCCATTGGTCGCCGCCTCCATCATCTTCTCGGTGATCTCGGACTCGGGGAGTCCGGCTCGCTCGGCGGCTTCCTTGGCGGCGAGCACTGCCTTGTACGTGCTGGGAATGATCTTGCTGAAGCGGTCCACCGACACGGACCACTCGGCGAGCAGCTTCTCGGCGACCGTCGAGCCGGTCTCCTCCGCGTGGCGGCGCACCACGTCGTGCAGCCACTGCTTGTCGGCGTCGTCCAGGGCCTCGATGGCGCCGACGTTGCCGGCGTTCACGTTGGCGCGGTCCAGGTCGATCACGTACGCGATACCGCCGGACATGCCCGCCGCGAAGTTGCGGCCGGTCTCGCCGAGGACCACCGCGCGGCCACCGGTCATGTACTCGCAGCCGTGGTCGCCCACGCCCTCGGACACGACGGTGGCGCCGGAGTTGCGGACGCAGAAGCGCTCGCCGGTGCGGCCGCGCAGGAACAGCTCACCGCCGGTCGCGCCGTACGCGATGGTGTTGCCCGCGATCGTCGAGTACTCGGCGAGGTGGTCGGCGCCCCGGTCCGGGCGGACGATCACGCGGCCGCCGGACAGGCCCTTGCCGACGTAGTCGTTGGCGTCGCCCTCGAGGCGCAGCGTCACACCGCGCGGCAGGAAGGCACCGAACGACTGGCCCGCTGAGCCGGTGAAGGTGATGTCGATGGTGTCGTCGGGCAGGCCCGCGCCACCGAACTTCTTCGTCACCTCGTGGCCGAGCATGGTGCCGACCGTGCGGTTGATGTTGCGGATCGCGACCTGGGCGCGCACCGGCTGGGCGTCGTTCGCCGAGTCCACGGCGAGGGCGTCGGCGGCGAGCTTGATCAGCTCGTTGTCGAGCGCCTTCTCCAGCCCGTGGTCCTGCGCGATCACCTGGTGGCGCACCGCGCCCTCGGGCAGCTCCGGCACGTGGAAGAGCGGGGCCAGGTCCAGGCCCTGCGCCTTCCAGTGGTCGATCGCCCGCGTGACGTCGAGCGCCTCGGCGTGGCCGACGGCCTCCTCGATGGAGCGGAAGCCCAGCTCGGCGAGGATCTCGCGGACCTCTTCGGCGATGAACTGGAAGAAGTTCACGACGTACTCGGCCTTGCCCGCGAACCTGTCCCTCAGGACCGGGTTCTGGGTGGCGATGCCGACCGGGCAGGTGTCCAGGTGGCAGACGCGCATCATGACGCAGCCGGAGACGACGAGCGGCGCGGTCGCGAAACCGAACTCCTCGGCGCCCAGCAGCGCGGCGATGACGACGTCGCGGCCGGTCTTCAGCTGGCCGTCGGTCTGCACGACGATGCGGTCGCGCAGGCCGTTGAGCAGCAGCGTCTGCTGGGTCTCGGCGAGGCCGAGCTCCCAGGGGCCGCCGGCGTGCTTCAGCGAGGTGAGCGGCGAGGCGCCCGTACCGCCGTCGTGACCGGAGATCAGGACCACGTCCGCGTGCGCCTTGGAGACACCCGCGGCGACCGTGCCGACGCCGACCTCGGACACCAGCTTCACGTGGATGCGGGCGGCCGGGTTGGCGTTCTTGAGGTCGTGGATCAGCTGAGCCAGGTCCTCGATGGAGTAGATGTCGTGGTGCGGCGGCGGGGAGATGAGTCCCACGCCCGGCGTCGAGTGCCGGGTCTTCGCGACCCACGGGTAGACCTTGTGGCCGGGCAGCTGGCCGCCCTCACCGGGCTTGGCGCCCTGGGCCATCTTGATCTGGATGTCGTCGGCGTTGACCAGGTACTCCGAGGTCACGCCGAAGCGGCCGGACGCGACCTGCTTGATCGACGAACGGCGCGCCGGGTCGTACAGACGGTCGGCGTCCTCGCCGCCCTCACCGGTGTTGGACTTGCCGCCCAGCTGGTTCATGGCGATGGCGAGGGTCTCGTGCGCCTCCTTGGAGATGGAGCCGTACGACATGGCGCCGGTGGAGAACCGCTTGACGATCTCGGAGACCGGCTCGACCTCCTCGACCGGGATCGAGGGGCGGTCGGACGTGAAGCCGAACAGGCCGCGCAGCGTCATCAGCCGCTCGGACTGCTCGTTCACGCGGTCCGTGTACTTCTTGAAGATGTCGTAGCGGCGCGTGCGCGTGGCGTGCTGCAGGCGGAAGACCGTCTCCGGGTCGAACAGGTGCGGCTCGCCCTCACGGCGCCACTGGTACTCGCCGCCGATGTCCAGCGCACGGTGCGCCGGGGCGATGCCGGAGGCCGGGTACGCCTTGGCGTGGCGAGCGGCGACCTCCGCGGCGATGACGTCGATGCCGACGCCGCCGATCTTGGTGGCGGTGCCGTTGAAGTACTTCTCGACGAAGGCGTCGTCGAGACCGACGGCCTCGAAGACCTGCGCGCCGCGGTAGGAGGCGACGGTCGAGATGCCCATCTTGGACATGACCTTCAGCACGCCCTTGCCGAGGGCGTAGATCAGGTTGCGGATGGCCTTCTCGGGCTCGATGCCGGGGAGGAACGTTCCCGCCCGGACGAGGTCCTCGACGGACTCCATCGCCAGGTACGGGTTGACGGCCGCGGCGCCGTAGCCGATGAGCAGCGCGACGTGGTGGACCTCGCGGACGTCGCCGGCCTCGACCAGCAGGCCCACCTGGGTGCGCTGCTTGGTGCGGATGAGGTGGTGGTGGACGGCCGCGGTGAGCAGCAGCGACGGGATCGGCGCGTGCTCGGCGTCCGAGTGGCGGTCCGACAGGACGATCAGGCGGGCGCCGTTGTCGATGGCGGCGTCGGCCTCGGCGCAGATCTCCTCGATCCGCGCTGCCAGCGCCTCACCGCCGCCGGAGACCCGGTACAGGCCGGACAGGGTCGCGGCCGTCATGCCCGGCATGTCGCCGTCGGCGTTGATGTGGATGAGCTTGGCCAGCTCGTCGTTGTCGATCACCGGGAAGGGCAGGGTGACCGAGCGGCAGGAGGCCGCGGTCGGCTCGAGCAGGTTGCCGCCCGGGCCCAGGGACGAGTACAGCGAGGTGACGAGCTCCTCGCGGATGGCGTCCAGCGGCGGGTTGGTGACCTGCGCGAACAGCTGGGTGAAGTAGTCGAAGAGCAGCCGCGGGCGCTCGGACAGGGCCGCGATCGGGCTGTCCGTACCCATCGAGCCGATCGGCTCGGCGCCGGCCTTGGCCATCGGCGCGAGGATGACGCGCAGCTCCTCCTCGGTGTAGCCGAAGGTCTGCTGGCGGCGCGTGACCGAGGCATGCGTGTGCACGATGTGCTCGCGCTCGGGCAGGTCCTCGAGCTCGATGATCCCGGCCTCGAGCCAGTCCTGGTACGGGTGCTCGGCGGCGAGCGCGGCCTTGATCTCGTCGTCCTCGATGATGCGGTGCTCGGCGGTGTCGACGAGGAACATCTTGCCGGGCTGCAGTCGGCCCTTGCGGACGACCCTGGACGGGTCGATGTCGAGGACGCCGACCTCGGAGCCGAGGACGACGAGGCCGTCGTCGGTGACCCAGTAGCGGCCCGGGCGCAGACCGTTGCGGTCGAGGACCGCGCCGACCTGGGTGCCGTCGGTGAAGGTGACGCAGGCCGGGCCGTCCCAGGGCTCCATGAGCGTGGAGTGGTACTGGTAGAAGGCGCGCCGGGCCGGGTCCATCGAGTCGTGGTTCTCCCACGCCTCGGGGATCATCATCAGCACACTGTGCGGCAGCGACCGGCCGCCGAGGTGCAGCAGCTCCAGGACCTCGTCGAAGGACGCGGAGTCGGATGCGTCCGGCGTACAGATCGGGAAGACCCGCTCGAGCTCCTTGTCGCCGAACAGGTCGGAGACCAGCTGCGACTCACGCGCCTGCATCCAGTTGCGGTTGCCCTTGACCGTGTTGATCTCGCCGTTGTGCGCGACGAAGCGGTACGGGTGGGCGAGCGGCCAGCTCGGGAAGGTGTTCGTCGAGAACCGGGAGTGCACGAGCGCGACCGCGGAGGCGAAGCGGCGGTCGGACAGGTCCGGGAAGAAGGGCTCCAGCTGGCCGGTGGTCAGCATGCCCTTGTAGACGATGGTGCGGGCGGAGAGCGACGGGAAGTACACGCCGGCCTCGCGCTCGGCGCGCTTGCGCAGCACGAAGGCCTTGCGGTCGAGGGCAATACCCGTAACAGGCACAGCCGTGCCGTCGGCGACGAAGATCTGGCGGAAGGCCGGCATCGTCGAGCGGGCGGTGGCGCCGAGCAGCTCGGGGGCGACCGGAACCTCGCGCCAGCCCAGGACGGTCAGGCCCTCCTCGGCGGCGATGGCGTCGATCTGCGCGACGACCGCGGCGTTG
Organism: Streptomyces himalayensis subsp. himalayensis; assembly: GCF_013778455.1. Classification (GTDB taxonomy): domain Bacteria; phylum Actinomycetota; class Actinomycetes; order Streptomycetales; family Streptomycetaceae; genus Streptomyces; species Streptomyces himalayensis. Next base: position 61,576 of record NZ_JACEHE010000037.1, read on the forward strand.
CCCTCCAGCGGCAGGAAGGCGATACCGGCCGCGTAGGCACCCGCGGCGGGCAGCTCGAAGTCCACGACCTCGCGGAAGAAGGCGTCGGGGACCTGGGACAGGATGCCCGCGCCGTCGCCGGAGTCGGGCTCGGAGCCGGTGGCGCCGCGGTGCTCCAGGTTCCGCAGAACCGTGAGCGCCTGCTCGACCAGCGTGTGGCTCGCCTCGCCGGTGAGGGTGGCCACGAAGCCGACGCCGCAGGCGTCGTGCTCATTGCGCGGGTCGTACATCCCCTGCGCGGCAGGGCGTGCATCCATGTGCGACCACGGGGACTCGATGGTCGACCCGTCAGTCGCGGAATGCAGGGACGGCTGGCGCGGCGTACGCATCGGCTCTCCCGTCGTCGTCGTGGCATATAGCAGGTGCCGAGGGACGACGTTGGCCCTCTGACAAAATTTCATGCAGGTTACATGATGGGGCGCACCCCGGAAACGGGATAGTGCATTCCAGCATGCGGACATCGCCGGTTGGCGATGAAGAGGGGACCAATACGGACAGATCCATGACCGTCGGCCCACGGCGGGCGGGCTTCCTTGCCCGCGACGCTTACGGCTCATGCCCAGCGGTTAAGCCGCTGAAACCGCCTAGTAACGACTACTTATGCGGTCCTCTGCATAGGACCTCATCCTAGAGCCGTACCAAACAGATTACCCAGGACGTACGTCACACCCGCGGCCGCGCCGCCCAGGGCCAGTTGCCGCAGCCCGCTGAACCACCAGGACCGGGCCGTGACCTTCGCCACGACCGCCCCGCAGAGGAACAGCCCGAGCAGCGCGAGCACGAGCGCGGGCCACAGGGCGGTGGCACCGAGCAGATACGGCAGCACCGGCAGCAGGGCGCCCAGCGCGAAGGACCCGAAGGACGAGACGGCGGCGACGGTGGGCGAGGGCAGATCCCCGGGGTCGATGCCGAGCTCCTCGCGCGCGTGTATCTCCAGGGCCTGCTCGGGATCCTTCGACAGCTGCCTGGCGACTTCGCGGGCGAGGCCGTACTCGACCCCGCGCGACACGTAGAGCGCGGCGAGCTCCTTCTCCTCGTCCTTCGGGTGCTTCCTCAGCTCCCGGCGCTCGACGTCCAGCTCGGCCTGGACGAGCTCGCGCTGCGAGGCGACGGAGGTGTACTCGCCCGCGGCCATCGAGAAGGCTCCGGCGGCGAGTCCCGCGAGCCCCGTGAGGACGATGGTCCCCGGCGCCACGGATCCTCCGGCGACACCGGTGATCAGGGCCAGATTGGACACCAGACCGTCCATCGCGCCGAAGACGGCGGGGCGCAGCCAGCCACCGTTGACGTCACGGTGGGTGTGGTTGTCGCGGTGCGCCTCGTGCAGTGCCGCTTCGGTGTCGATGATGGACATGCCGCGCAGTGCTCCCTTTTTGTGCGCCTGAACCGGCGCCGCTTTCGCGAACCTGGTTGATCGCCGTCGTGGTTCTCAGTGGTGGTTCTCCATTGATGACTGCGGTGGGCGACCCTTCACGCCTCACGCCGTCAACACCCTCGAAAGTACGCACGAAAAACGGCTCCCGCTAGCAAGGAAGGCCGTACTTACCTGCGGTTTTGCGGTAGTTGAGGGGCTGGACGAGCGCCTCAGAGGACCACTGACGCTCATCGGTACGAGGTCGCGCGCAGATGTCGAAGGGGTGACGCTGGGGCTCGGGGGCTCCTGCCCGCCGTCCGGCGTGGCAGAGATCCAGGAAAGGGCCGGCGGGCAGCGTCGCGTGCCGGTCCAGGAAGGACTGGTCCAGCAGGTGCTGCGACCCCAGATCGCAGACCGACGACGACCGCAGACCGCAGATCCGCTGAGAGGCCCGCATGGCGTCCATTGCCCGTATTCCTTCGGTCCCGGCACCGGGTGGCGCGGCCGAGCTCCGCGAGCGGGGGCGCGGTGCGCTGCTCGGCCTCGCCGTCGGTGACGCGCTGGGCGCGCCCGCGGAGAACATGAAGCCGTCCCAGATCCGCCGCCGCTGGGGCCGTATCACGGGGTATGTCGCCGAGCGTCCGTCGGGCACGGACGACACCGAGTACGCGATCTTCTCGGGGCTGCTCCTCGCCCGGTACGGCTCCGGGCTCACCGTGGCGCAGGTTGAGGCGGCCTGGCACCAGTGGATCGCCGACCGGGACGAGGGCCCGTTCCGCGGCGCGGGTTTCAGCGAGCGCGGCACGCTGGAGAACCTCCGGCGCGGGCTCGCGGCCCCGATCTCCGCACAGCACCGGCACGCGTGGAGCGACGGCCTCGCGATGCGCGCCGCGCCCTTCGGCGTCTTCGCCGCGGGCCGCCCCGCCGAGGCGGCCCGGCTCGTGGCGATCGACGGCTCGGTCAGCCATGACGGGGAGGGCATCTACGGAGGTCAGGCGGTGGCCGCGGGCGTCGCGGCGGCGATGGCGGGGGCGCCCACCGTGGCGGTCGTGGCGTCCGCGCTCTCCGTCGTGCCCGACGACTCCTGGACCGCGCGCTCCCTGCGACGCGCGGTGGCCGTCGCACACCGCGGCGAGCGGGCGGTCCGCCGGGCCGTCGTCATCGGCGGCTACCCCTGGACGGATCTGGCTCCTGAGGCCGTTGCGCTGGCCTTCGGCGCGTACGCGGCGGCCGACGGTGCGTTCGTCCAGGCGGTGCTGACCGCGGTCAACATGGGCCGCGACGCCGACACCACGGCGGCCGTCGCGGGCGCCCTGGCCGGCGCCACGTGCGGGGTCTCCGCGATCCCCGCGGACTGGGCGACCGCCATCGGCCCGGCCAGGGGGACATGCCTTCCATCGATGAAGGGCCACCACGTTCTGGAGGTCGCGGACCTGCTGACACCCGAGGACCGCCCGGCGGGGCGAACGGCAGGCCCTTGATGTTGCGGAA
>NZ_JACEHE010000038.1 GCF_013778455.1 Streptomyces himalayensis subsp. himalayensis
AAGTTGCGTGTGGCCAGAGAAGACCTCTGCGTGTGACCGGAGAAGACCTCAGGGCGTCGCCGTGGAGACCACGTAGACCATGGGGTGGTCCGGGTCCGACCGGTCGACCACGACGTCCAGGCTGGGCTTCGGGTCCTTCTGCTCATGGGTGAGCCCGGACCATGAACCCGATTCGGAGAAGTCCCAGCCGACGATCCTGCGGTCCCGTGGGCGAATGGCGATGTCCTGGTCCGCGAGGGTGTCGCCGTTGGTACCGATCTTGTCGAGGAACTTGTCCAGGCCTTCGTTGCTCGTGAGGAACTGGACGTAGAGACGGCTGGTCTTCCAGTTGTTCGTCTCGTAGTGGGCGACGTCGTCGGAGTATCGCGGTATCGGCACGTCGTAGAGGCGGCGCTGGACCTTGGAGGGCCAGCCCGCCGTGAGGCCGGTCGCGGAGTACTTCCTCTCCTTGTCCTTGCCGCTGTCACGGCTCTGGTTGGCCGAGATCACGAGGTAGCCGGCGGGGATGCCGATGAGCAGCACGATGATGACCGCCGTCAGAAACCGGCGGCGGATCACACGCCGGCGGCGCTCGGGGCGTCCCGGTACACCGGCCTCGTCCGGCGGCGGCGACTGGTGGGGCACGAAGGGCGTCACTGGATTCCCTGGGTGGTGCGGGCGGCGATGGAAACTGTTCCGCCGTGGCTGGTGCGGGCGGCGGTCGGAACGGCACGCGTCACTTCGGACCCTCCGCCGTGCCCGTGCCCGCACTGCCCCGAGCCTGCGCGTACCGCTCGTAGCGTTCGTAGCGCTCCACGCGCCGCCGCTTCGCGCGCCGGAACCGGCGGGCGACCAGGCGGGCCAGGTCGGCGGCGCCGACCATGCCGGCCTCGGGGCCGAGCTGGGCGCGCACGATGCGGGCCTCGGGGCGGTAGCCCCGGCCCGTCAAGGTCCGCCGGAACGCGTCGCGGGCCGGGCCGATCAGCAGGTCGTCGGCCGCGCTGACGCCGCCGCCGATGACGAAGCAGGACGGGTCGAGGGCGGCGGCGAGGTTGGCGATGCCGACGCCGAGCCACTGGCCGATGTCCTGGAGGAGCTCGACGCACATGGCGTCGCCCTCGCGGGCCAGCTCGGTGATGAGCGGTCCCGTGATGTCGGGGATGTTGCCCTTGACGTGCTCGATGATGTTGAACGCCACGGGCGAGTCGGCGGCGGCCAGCTCACGGGCCTCGCGGACGAGCGCGTTGCCCGAGCTGTACTGCTCCCAGCAGCCGCGGTTGCCGCACGGGCAGCGGTGGCCGCCGGGCACGACCTGCATATGGCCGAACTCACCCGCGACGCCGTACTTGCCGCGCTTGACCTTCCCGTCCTCGAGGATCGCGCCGCCGATGCCCGTACCGAGCGTGATCATGACGAGGTGGTCCTCGCCGCGTCCGGCGCCGAAGCGCCACTCGGCCCAGGCGGCGGTGTTCGCGTCGTTGTCGACGAGTACGGGAACGGAGAGCCGCTCGGAGAGGCGGTCCCGGAGGGGCTCGTTGCGCCACGACAGATGGGGTGCGAACAGGACGCGGGCGCGGTCGGCGTCGACCCAGCCTGCCGCGCCGATGCCGACGGCGTGCACGTCGTGCCGGTCGGACAGGTCCAGGACCAGCTCGACGATGGTGTCCTCGACGACCCTGGGGCTCTTGGACTTGTCCGGGGTCTCCGTGCGGACCTTCTCCAGGATGTTGCCGTCCGCGTCGACGACGCCCGCCATCACCTTGGTACCGCCGATGTCGATGCCGACGGTGGGTACGCGGGGCGCCGTGAGGTGGTTACGGCGCTCACGCGTGCCGACGGTCCGCAGGACCGTGGCCCGGCGGGAGCCTATGGGGGCGCCCCCTGCGCGAGCAGAGCCGAGAGCCCGGGGCAGTGCGAGGTCGCGGTAGGTGCTCATCGCGCCGATTCTGCCTCACGGCCGCACTGGCCTGCATGACGACGCCCGACGCCCGGGCGGACAAAGGCCGTTCCATTCAAGAGCATTTCGGTCATTTCACCTGATTCGGTTCCGCTTCCGACGGGTACCCATTCGCACCGGCTGCCATCGGCGCCCGCTCCAGTTCATGACGGAGCACCTCCAGCTCCGAACCACCCGCCATCTGCCGCGTGAGCTCGTCGAGCGTGATGCCGTTCTTGAGGTAACCGCCCGACATGGCGCCGCGCTTCAGAAGGACGAAACGGTCGCCCACGAGGTAGGCGTGGTGCGGGTTGTGTGTGATGAGGACGACACCGAGCCCCGCGTCCCTGGCGGCGGCCACGTACTTCAGGACCACGCCGGACTGTTTGACGCCCAGGGCCGCCGTCGGCTCGTCGAGGACGAGGACCTTGGCCCCGAAGTGGACGGCGCGGGCGATCGCCACGCACTGCCGCTCGCCGCCCGACAGGGTGCCGATGGGCTGGTCGACGTCGCGCAGGTCGATGCCCATGCGCAGCAGTGCGGAGCGGGTGGTCTCGCGCATGTACGCGGTGTCGAGGCGCTTGAAGGGACCGGTTCCCTTCCTCGGCTCGGAGCCCAGGAAGAAGTTCCGCCACACCGGCATCAGCGGCACGACGGCCAGGTCCTGGTAGACCGTGGCGATGCCGCGGTCCAGGGCTTCACGCGGGTTGCCGAGCCGGACCTCATCGCCGTCGATGCGGAAGGTGCCCGCATCGTGCTGGTGCAGGCCGGCGATGATCTTGATGAGGGTCGACTTGCCGGCGCCGTTGTCGCCCAGGACGCAGGTGATCTCGCCGGCGTGGACCTCCAGCGACACGCCTTCCAGGGCGCGGACCGTGCCGTAGTACTTGCTGACGTCGTCGAGCTCGACGAGCGTGGTACGTGCCGCGTCCGCTGTCGTCGTGGCGGTCGTCGTTGCGGTCGTCATGAGGTGGCCTCCGCGCGCTTGCGGACCCAGGCGTTGAGCAGGGTCGCGAGGAGCAGCATCGCTCCGAGGAAGAACTTGAACCAGTCCGGGTTCCATTCGGCGAAGACGATGCCCTTGCTCGTCATGCCGAAGATCAGGGCGCCGACCGCGGACCCCACCGCGGAACCGTATCCGCCGGTGATCAGACAGCCGCCGATGACGGCCGCGATGATGTAGATCAGCTCGTTGCCGACGCCCTCGCCGGACTGCACGACGTCGTACGACAGCAGGAGGTGCTGGCCGGAGACCCAGGCGGCGAAGGCCACGCCCATGTAGAGGCCGATCTTGGTCTTGCTGACCGGGACGCCGACCGCGCGGGCCGCGTCCTCGTTGCCGCCGACGGCGAAGATCCAGTTGCCCGCGCGCGTGCGCAGCAGGATCCAGGTGGCGACGGCGACCAGCGCGAGCCACCACAGGATGGTCACCTTGACGGTGACGCCGCCGAGGGTGAGCTGCGAGGCGAACAGGGCACGGGCCGAGGCGAATCCCTCCATGTCCGAGATCGACTTCGTGGAGACCGTGCCGCTGATCAGCTTGGTGAAGCCGAGGTTCATACCGGTCAGCATCAGGAAGGTACCGAGCGTGATGATGAAGCTCGGCAGCTTGGTGCGGGTCAGCAGTACGCCGTTGAAGAGCCCGAAGGCGAGCGTCACCAGCAGCGAGACGCCGACGCCGACCCAGACGTTCGCGGTCATCTGGTAGCTGACCATCGAGGAGATCAGCGCCGAGCTGGTCACCATGACGCCCGCGGACAGGTCGAACTCGCCGCCGATCATGAGCAGCGCGACCGGTACGGCCATGATGCCGATCGTCGACGCCGCGTACAGGACGGTGCTGAGGCTGGAGGCGCGCAGGAAGCTGTCCGCGATGACGGCGAAGAAGAGGAAGACCGCGAGGGCGCCGACGACCGAGCCGAGTTCGGGGCGGCCGAGCAGCCTGCGCAGCGGCGAGGTCTTGAGGAGCCGTTCGTCCGGGGCGGGCGCGTCCGGTGCCGGGCCGGACGTCGTGCCGGGTTCCCGGGCGGGGGCGGTGAGGCTCATCGGGTCCCCCGCTCCGTGTACTCGGCGAGCGCGGCGGCCTGGTCCTTCGTGATGATCTGCGGCCCGGTGAGCACCGGCTTGCCGCCGCCGAGCACGTCGGAGTTGTACTTGTACAGCCACAGCAGGTCGACGGCCTGGTAGCCCTGGAGGTACGGCTGCTGGTCGACGGCGAAGCCGAGCGTGCCGGCCTTCAGCGCCGAGGCGACCTTGGCGTTGAGGTCGAAGGTGTCGACCTCGGCCTTGCTGCCCGCGGTCTCCTTGGCCTTGACGGCGGCGTCCGCGTAAGGCGCGCCGAGCGTGACGACGGAGTCGATGGAGGGGTCGGCCTGGAGCTTGGCCTCGATGGACGACTGGACGTCGGGCATGCTCGTGCCGTCGACGTAGAGGTTCTGCATCTCGCCGTCGAACGTGTCCTCGGCGCCCGCGCAGCGCTGCTCGTGGCCGACGTTGCCCTGCTCGTGCAGGACGCAGAGCGCCTTCTTCTTGCCGCGCTCGTTCAGCTCGTCGCCGACGGCCTCGCCGGCGACGGTCTCGTCCTGGCCGATGTGGGTGAGCGCGCCGAACTCCTTGGACTCGGCGGAGCCGGAGTTGACGGTCACCACCGGTATCCCGGCTTTGACGGCGCGGGCCACGGCGGCCTTCATGGCGTCGGGCTTGGCCAGCGTCACGATGATGCCGTCGACCTTCTTGTCGACGGCCGCGTCCACGAGCTGCGCCTGCTGCTGGGCTTCGTCGCTGTGCGAGTACAGGAAGTTGATGTTGTCCTTGACGGCGGCCTGCTTGGCGCCGTTCTGGACGATGTCCCAGAAGGTGTCGCCGTCGCCGGAGTGGGTGACCATCGCGATGGTCCAGCGGGGGGAGTTCACCGCGGCCTTCCCCTCGGCGGCCGCGGCCTTGCGGGCGTCCTCCGCGCGCTTGCCGCCGGTGCTGCTGCATCCCGCAAGGGACAACCCGAGCGCCGCTACCAGCACGGCGCCCATCGCACGTACCCCTGTCCGAACCCTTGCCACGACGCCGCGTCCTTCCTGAACTCTGCTCGATGGTCAGGCCCGGATTTCCTCCGGCCCCAAACGCACCATTATCGAGTACAAAAATTCGGTATCCGGACACTGGGGGTTGTGCACAAGGTCACGTCCGGGCGGTTCCGCGGGGCATGGGAGGTGTCTGAGCAGCAGAGATCAGGACCGTACGAGCAGCTGGAACTCGAAGGAGTAGCGCGAGGCCCGATAGGTGTGCGAGCCGAACTCGACGGCGCGGCCCGTGTCGTCGAAGGTGGTGCGCTGCATCGTGAGCAGCGGGGCGTTCTCGGGCTCGGCGAGCCGCTCGGCCTCCTCGGCGGTGGCGGAGCGTGCGCCGATGGTCTGGCGGGCGCTGTGCAGCGTGATGCCGGCGGCGCGCATCAGCCGGTAGAGGCCGGTGGCCTCCAGCTGAGCGGTGTCCAGGGCGAGCAGGCCGCGGGGCAGCCAGTTGCACAGATAGGCCATGGGCTCGCCGTGAGCCAGGCGCAGCCGCTCCACGCGGTGCACGTCACTGCCCTCCGCGACCCGGAGTGCGGCGGCGACCTCGGCGGACGCGGGCTCGAGGGTGTTGCCCAGGACGCGGGTGGCCGGGCGCTGACCGGCCGACTCGAGGTCGTCGTAGAGGCTGCTGAGCTCCAGCGGCCGCTTGACCTGGCTGTGCACGACCTGGGTGCCGACGCCGCGGCGGCGTACGAGCAGGCCCTTGTCGACGAGCGACTGGATGGCCTGGCGGACGGTCGGCCGGGACAGTCCGAGCCGCGCGGCGAGCTCGATCTCGTTGCCGAGGAGGCTGCCCGGGGTGAGCGCCCCGTGCTCGATCGCCGCTTCCAGCTGCTGCGACAGCTGGAAGTACAGCGGGACCGGGCTGTTGCGGTCGACGCTCAATTGGAGCGACACGGCGGCATCGACTTCTGGTTTGGGCACGGAGCGAGCGTAGTCGCAGGTAAATGATGACGCGAAGTTGGGAGGTTCGGTTGTCCGGACAACCGTACGATGCGCGTGTGGCGTCGCTCACCGCTCACGGCGACCGTCGTCATCGAGTCGCCCCTCTCGTGAAGCCGTTGTAGATGTACCTCTGCAGGAAGAGGAAGGCGATCAGTGTGGGAACGATCACCAGCACCGCGCCCGCCGAGATGGTCTCCCAGTGCGCTCCGAAGGGCCCCTTGAAACGGAAGAGCGAGGTGGAGATCGTGCCCAGCTCCTCTGACGGCATATAGAGGAACGGGATGTAGAAGTCGTTGTAGACCGTGATGCCCTTGATGATCACGACGGTCGCGATGGCCGGCTTGAGCAGCGGGAAGATGATCTTCCGGTAGATGGTGAAGGCGTTCGCGCCGTCCAGCCGCGCCGACTCGTCCAGCGAGACCGGGATGCCCCTGATGAACTGCAGGAAGATGTAGATCGACACGATGTCCGTGCCCATGTAGAGCAGGATGGGCGCCCACCGGCTGTCGAAGAGGCCGAAGCTGTCGACGATCTGGAACGTCGCCACCTGGGTGGTCACACCGGGCACCAGCGTCGCGATCAGGAACAGCGCCACCACGAGCTTCTTGAGGCGGAAGTCGAACCGGTCGATCGCGTATGCGGTCATGGAGCCGATCACGACGGTTCCAGTGATCGCGAACGCCAGGATGAAGGCGGTGTTCCCGAACGCCGCCAGCATCTGGCCGTCCTGGAACGCCGTCACGTAGTTGGACAGGTTCAGCCAGTCCTCCGGCAGCGAAAGCGCGCCGCTGCCGTCCGCCATCTCCCGCGAGGACTTGAGCGAGGTCAGAAGGACGACGCCGAGCGGCAGCAGTACGACGATCGCGGCCAACACCAGAGAGGCGTACTTCAGTGTGGCGGCCGTGGCCGCACGGGGCGTCATACGAGGTCCACCTTGTCGTCCGGGACGAGACGGCGCTGCACCCAGGTCACCGCCAGGATGATCAGCAGCAGGACGACGGCCGCCGCGGACGCCAGGCCCATCTTGTTGAACTGGAAGGCGAGCTTCACGGTCTGGATCACGAAGGTCTCGGTGCCGGTCGCGCCGCCGGTCATGATGTACGGGACCTCGAAGGCCGACAGCGAGCCCGAGATGGCCAGGATGGCGCTCAGGGTGATGATCGGCCGGATCCCGGGCGCGATGATGTGCCGGAACTGCTGCCACCGGTTCGCGCCGTCGAGCTCGGAGGCCTCGTACAGTTCACTCGGGATGGACTGGATCGCGCCGAGGAACAGCACGAAGTTCAGGCCCATGAAGCGCCAGACGGAGACCCCGGCCAGTGAGGTGTTGGCCGATGTGGAGGTGCCGAGCCAGGCGCGGTCGGTGTCGACGCCGAAGAGGGCGAGCACCGAGTCGAGCGTTCCGCCGTCCTGGAAGAAGTACAGGAACACGAAGCCGATCGCGACCCCGTTGATCAGGTACGGGAAGAACAGCACACCCTTGAAGAAGTTCCGGAAGCGGGTGTTGAAGCTGAGGATCGTGGCGAAGTAGAGCGCGGCGGCGATCTGCACGACCGACGCCGCGAGGTAGTAGAGGCTGACGAAGAAAACCTGGAAAAGCTCGGGCCGCGTGAAGATGTCCCCATAGTTCTCGACACCCGTGTACGCCAGTTCGGGACTCACGCCGTCCCAGTCGGTGAAGCTGTACGCGATCATGTTGGCGACCGGGGCGTACGTGAACGTCACCAGCAGCGCCAGCGCCGCGGCCATGAACAGCCACGGCGTGGCGCCCCGCAGCAGGCGTGCCCGCCAGGAACGCGGGGCGGGACCGGGCAGGGCCACCGGAGCCCCCGCCCTGCCCGGCCGGTCCGTCCCCACGGAGGCCTTGGATGCGGCCTTGGATGCCGTGTCGGTCATCGCGGGCGTCCCCTTCAGGAGCCCGCCGTCTTCGCGGCGTCCGTCCAGCGCTTGGAGAGGTCCGCGAAGTAGTCCTCCAGGCTGCCCTTGCGGGCGCCTCGGGCGAGGTCCACGAGTTCCTGGCGGTAGTCGGGCTTGTAGATGCCGACCTCCGAGGCGTTGTCGATCTCGGCGACCTGGGCGGCGTTCGTCTGGTCGAGCTCGATGAACTTCACGCCCGCGTCCTCGTAGGGCTTCAGCACGTCGGGCATCGGCGCGCCCTTGACCGGAGAGAGAGCCAGATTGTCATCGGCGTACCCGGACTTGTCGGTGAACCAGTCGATCCACGCGCGGGCCGCCTCCTTGTGCTCGGAGTGGATGCTGACGGCCTGGTTGTAGTCGGGGGACATCACCGGGCAGAACGCGCCGTCCTTCTGCGCTGGGAAGGGCATGAAGCCGACGTCGTCCGGATCGGTGCCGGCCTCCTCGGCTGCGGCCCGCATCTGCGCTATCGCCCAGGAACCGAGCCACATCGTGGCGATCTCACCCTTGGCCAATTTGGGCTTGGAGCCTTCCCAGTTGGTGGTGGTCGGATCCTTCTCGATGAGGCGCTCATGCACGATGTCGTACAACAGCGTGTCGATCACCCGTAGATCGCTGCCGTCGGCCCAGGGATCGGACTCGGCGAGCTTGTTGTTGGCCTGGACGTCGCAGCTGGCCGATCCGTTCGCGGACGTCCACTGGGTCAGCGGCCACATGTCCTTGAAGTTGGTGTAGTACGGGATCGCGTCCGTCTCGGACTTGATGGCCTTCAGGTCGGCGATGAACTCGTCGGGCGTGGTGGGCCAGTCCGTGATCCCGGCCTCCTCCCAGACCGCCTTGTTGTAGACGAACCCGGGGGTACCGCCGTTCGGGCTCTGCCCGTACACCTTGCCGCCGACCGTGGTGAAGTCCGTGAACCGGTACTTCTTGCTGCGCTCGGCCTGACCGCCCAGCGAGGCGAAGAACTTGGGATAGTCGCTCTTCTTGATCACGGCCGGGATCATCAGCACGTCGCCGTAGTTGTCGGTGTTCATACGGATCTTGACCTCGCCCTCGTAGTCGGTGAGGGCCTCGAACTCGACCTTGACGTTCGGGTAGGTCTTGTTGAACTCGGCGGCGTACTTCTTGATCGTGCCGTCCTGCACCAGGTCCGTGCGGTGGGTGAGGACCTTGATGGTTCCGGACACCTTCTTCGGGTCGTCAGGTGCCTTGGCCTCCTCGCCCTTCGACGAGGCTCCGCTCCCTGTGCAGCCCGCGGCCAGCAGCGCGGCGGCGAGCAGGACTCCGGTGATTCCGGACCTGGCGCCGGCGAACCTCCGCGTGGTGCGGTGGCTTCTGGCGGTGGCGAACCTGTTCCTGGCGGTGGCGAACCCGTTCCTGGCGGTGGTCATGGCGGCCCTTCGCTCGGCGGAGGCACCTCCCAGGCCCCTTGAGACACTGGGCGAGGCACGGCTGACGGACCGGCAGCGGTCCGCACACTACCGGTGCCGTGAAATTAAAGGCGTGCAAAATGAAGTGTCAATGCCGTTGCAGCGTTTCGCTGTTGGGCGCTCGAGCGTGATTGCGGAATCCTGCGATGGCCGCTCACTGAACCGGTTCAGTCGAATATTGTCGAATCCCCAGGTCCCGGGTGGCCGACGCCCCCCGCCGCATTGCGAGGCAGCAAGTGAAAAGACCCACGATGTCGGACATCGCCCGCCGCGCAGGCGTCACCAAGGCCGCGGTCTCCTTCGCGCTGAACAACCGGCCGGGCGTCTCCGAGCCGACGCGACGCCGCATCCTCGCGATCGCCGAAGAGCTCGGCTGGCAGCCCAACAGCGCGGCGAGAGCACTCTCGGACGGCAGGGCGGGCGCGTTCGGGCTGGTCATCGACCGCCCCGCGCGGACACTCGGCATCGAGCCGTTCTTCATGCAGCTGATCTCCGGCATCCAGGGCGAGCTGATCCGCGACGCCACTCCCCTGGTCCTCACCATGGCCGAGGACCAGGCCTCCGAGATCGCCCTGTACCGGTCGTGGTGGGCCCAGCGCCGCGTGGACGGCGTCTTCCTGGTGGACCTGCAGGCGGACGACGCGCGCGTGCCGGTTCTCGAGGAGCTGGGGATGCCCGCGGTCGTCATCGGGGCGCCCGTCGGCACGGGCCGGCTGCCCGCCGTGTGGAGCGACGACGCGGCCGCCGTCCGTGCGGTGCTGGAGCATCTCGCAGAGCTGGGACACCGGCGGATCGCGCGGGTCGGCGGCCCCGCGCGGCTGCGGCACACCATGATCCGTACGGCCGCCTTCGAAGGCTGCGCACGGCAGTTGGGGCTCACCAGCCGGATCGTGGAAGCCGACTACAGCGGCGAGCAGGGCGCGGCGGCGACCCGTGCGCTGCTGGCGGACCCCGAACCTCCGACCGCGATCGTGTACGACAACGACGTGATGGCGGTCTCCGGGCTGACGGCGGCGCAGGCGCTCGGGCTGCGGGTGCCCGCGGACGTGTCGGTGGTGGCCTGGGACGACTCGGCGCTGTGCGAGCTGGTGCATCCGTCGCTCACCGCGCTGAGCAGGGACATAGCGGCGTACGGGGCGCGGGCGGCGCGACGGTTGCGGGAGACCGCGGGCGGGCGGAGCCTGGGAGACGTGGAGGACGCGGCTCCGACGCTCACGGTGCGCGGAAGCGTCGGTGCACCAGGAGCCGGGGCCGGGCAGAGGCAGGGGCAGGGGCAGGGGCAGGGGGATGGGCAGATGGAGGGGCGAGTGGAATAAACCGGTTTAGACCGGGTGGGCACTCTTGATCCTAAACCGGTACAGCGCTTCACTGGCGAACCAGCGCGGCACGCCCGCCCGTAACGGGCTGCACTCACCATGCCTGAGCATCTGACCGGTTCTCAGGGAGAGTTCGCGCCGCGCCCTGCTGCCCGGATTACCGTGGCCGATGCGACCGTGCACTGGCCGGGCGCTAATTTCTGGTCTCGCACCAGGACCCGCTGATGCGGCGCTAGTTTCTGGTCTCGCACCAGGGCCCGCTGATGTGGCGCTCGTCGGCGGTGCTGCCGCCGTAACGGCGTGGTGATGCTGGGGCTCGACGCGGAGTGAGGTGTCGCGACCCGGCGTCACGGCATGGCGTTGAGATCTGGCGTCACGACATGGCGTCGCAACTCTGCCTGTGCGGCGGTTGAGAAGAACGCGATCGCGACACGTATGTGACTCAGGTGAATGATGTGATGGAGTTGCCCGCTGTGGCGTGCCGTGGCATAGGGAATGTGGGCGAGACGCGTGCACTTTTCGGGATGAACACCGCGCATTTATCAGGACAAATATTGACAGTACCGAACCCGGACGCCACGTTTGGGTCATGCGCATCGGACTCATCGGCGCCGGCCGCATCGGCACCTTTCACGCTGCCTCGCTCAGCCGGCACCGCGAGGTGGGCTCGCTGGTCATCACCGACGCCGACAGGCAGAGGGCGACCGGACTCGCGGACCGGCTCGGCGCGACGGCGGCACCCGGCGTCGACGAGATCTTCACCTGGGGTGTGGACGCGGTGGTGATCACCACGGCAACCTCGGCGCACGCCGAGCTGATCGGCCGGGCCGCGCGCGCGGGGCTCCCGGTGTTCTGCGAGAAGCCCATCGCACTGGATCTCGCCGGAACGCTGGCCGCGCTGGCCGAGGTCGACGCCGCGGGGACGGTGCTCCAACTGGGCTTCCAGCGGCGCTTCGACGCCGGATACACGGCCGCGCGCGAAGCCGTCCGCGGCGGGCGGCTCGGTCGGCTGCACACGGTCCGCGCCATGACCTCCGATCCGGCCCCGCCTCCGCCCGAGTACGTGCCGCTGTCGGGCGGCCTCTACCGTGACTGCCTCATCCACGACTTCGACATGCTGCGCTGGGTGACGGGCCACGAGGTCACCGAGGTGTACGCGACAGGCTCGGACGCCGGTCCAGCCGTGTTCCGCGAGTGGGGTGACGTGGACACGGCCGCCGCCGTGCTCACCCTGGACGACGGCACGCTCGCCACGGCGACCGCCACACGCTGCAACGGCGCCGGATACGACGTACGCATGGAGCTCGCCGGAGAGCTCGACCAGATCGCCGTCGGCCTCGACGACCGCACGCCCATCGCCTCCACGGAGCCCATGGGACCGCCTGCCGCGAACAAGCCGTGGACGAACTTCCTGGAACGCTTCGCACTCGCGTACGAGGCCGAGCTCTCGGCCTTCGTCGACGTGGTGCTCGGCGAACGCCCCAACCCCTGCGACGGCCGCGAGGCACTGCATGCACTGCGGATCGCGGAGGCGTGCGAACTCTCCCGGCGTGAGCGGCGGTTGGTGTATCTGGAGGAGATCCCGGGAGCCGGGATCTGAGCGGTCATCGCGGGCTACGGGCTATGAGGCCGTCCCCCGGCGCCGGTCGTACGGCCGCTACCAGCGCACCGGTACGCGGCGCATGCCCCGTATGAGCATGCCCGGCATCCAGGGGCCGGGCGGGCCGTCGCGGTCCGTATCCAGGGCCAGGTCCGGGCAGCGGTCCAGCAGGGAGCGCAGCGCAACGCGGGCCTCGATACGGGCGAGCGGGGCGCCCAGGCAGAAGTGGATGCCGTGGCCGAAGGCAAGGTGTCCCTGCGGGGCCCGGCGGATGTCGAACCGGTCGGGCTCGGGGAACCGGTCCCCGTCACGGTCAGCGGCGGCGATGCCGACGAGGACCGCTTCACCCTGCGCGATGAACGTACCGCCGATGTCGAGGGGTTCTGCCGCGAACCGGAACGTCGCGTTCTCGACCGGCCCCTCGTAGCGCAGCATCTCCTCGACGGCGCCGTCCAGGAGGCTCATGTCGGCACGCAGGTCGGCGAGTTGGTCCGGATGGGTGAGCAGGGCGTGCACGCCGTTCGCGATCAGGTTGACCGTCGTCTCATGGCCCGCGATCAGCAGGAGATACGCCATGGCGCGCAGCTCATCGCGGGAGAGCCGGTCGCCGTCCTCAGCGGTCGTGCGGATCAGCGCGCTCAGCAGGTCGTCAGCGGGCGCGGTGCAGCGCTTGTCCTCGATCAGATCGTCGAGATACGCGGCGAGCTCCACGATCGCCGCGTACTCCGCGTCGCCGCTGGTGGGGGCCACCACCTCGTTCGACAGACGGCGGAACGCGGCACGGTCCATGTCGGGCACGCCGAGGAGCTCGCAGATGACGGTCATCGGAAGCGGGAAGGCCAGCGACTCCACGAGGTCGGCGTGACCGAGCGGCACCATCTGATCGAGCAGGTCATCGGTGATCTGCTGGACCCGCGGCCGCAGCGCCTCGACCCGGCGGGCAGTGAACTCGCGGGCCACGAGCCGGCGCAGCCGGGCGTGCTCGGGCGGGTCCGACATCAGCATGTGCGGCCCGATGTGCTCCACATCGAGCCCCTTGTATCCGAGTTTGCTCACGTCCTTCGCCAGGCGCGGATCGGCAAAGGCGGCGCGCGCCTCCTCGTACCCGACGACGAGCCAGGCTTCCTGGCCCTCCCCGGACGACGGTGGCCCCAGCCTCACGCGGTGCACGGGACCGAGCTCCCGCAACTCCGCGTACACCGCATGCGGGTCGGCCGTGAACGCCTCGCCGTACTCCGCCAGATCGATCGGACCTGCCATGAGCTTCCCCCTCCAGCCCTTTCGACGACGTCCGGCTCCTTCGACGAACTGAGATCGAAGGTAACGCACCGTACTGACAACGCTCCTCCGGCCGGCATCGTGCCCGATGCCACCAGCCCGGTCACCGTGACCGGTCACCGTGACCGGTCGCCATGACCGGTCGCCATGACCGGTCGCCATGACCGGTCGCCATGACCGGTCGCCATGACCGGTCGCCTTCCGGCAGAATCCCGCCTCGGCTGGCGCATACCTCGCCCCGCGGCCGATGGCGTGGGGGGTACCGCGGGGCGAGGATCCTGTGCGCGCCTTGGAAGGCCCGAGGGGCTAAGGGCTAGGGCCAGAGGCCCCGAGCCAATGGCCAGGGCCCGTAGCCAGTGGCCATGGCCGGGAGCCAATGGCCAGGGGCCAGGGGCCCGGGCCCGGGAGCTAGCAGCCGTAGTCGATCAGGTCGAAGGACGCGTAGTGGTCGGCGGTGTAGTAGTCCTCCTGGTACTCCTCACCGGTCACGATGCGACGGGCGCCGCGGGTGCTCGAGCCAGGGGTGATGACGGTGTACTCGTGGTAGTAGCCGGTGGACTGGGAGGGCAGGATGCCTTCCCTGTTCTGGAAGACGGTGCCGTCCTGCGTGTACGGGAACGGGCCGCCCTGCTCGATCAGTTCGAGCGTGTCGTAGGCCTGGGACGGCAGGTCGGAGTAGCAGATGTCCCCGACCGCGGCGGCCGAGAACCCGGCGGAGACTGAGGCGGTCGACGGGGCGGGCGCCGCGGTGGCGGACACGGTGGCCGGGCCGCCGATGAACAGCGCGGCGGCGAGAGCAGTGACGCTGAGGATTCGTGGGGGGATTCGCATGGGAACAGTGTGACGCGCGTAGAGCCTGACGTGTCAACGTCAAGTCAGGGAAATTTTCCGGGAGTTAACCGGCAGCGGCGGCCATGGAATGCACTTTCGGCCAACATCGTCAACCAGTGGTGCGTCGCCCCCACGACGTGCCTGCGAGCACCAGCGCCGCCCCCAACAGCCCTGCCGGCCCCAGGCGTTCACCTCCGATGAGGATGCCGGCCGCGGCCGCCCACAGCGGCTCGGTGCCGAGCAGCAGGCTCACCCGTGACGGCGACGTCCTGCGGACCGCCCACATCTGCACGAAGAAGGCGAAGAGGGTGCAGCAGGCCGAGAGGAAGAGCAGTCCGGCCCATTCCCGCGCCCCGAAGCCGGCCGCCGCGGCCCAGGGCGTCGCGCCTGCTCCCGGCGAGGCCGCGAGCAGGGCGAAGACCGCGACCGCGGTGCCGAGCTGGACGGTCGTCAGCGGCAGGGCGTCCGCGCCCCGGATCGACTTGTTGCGGGCCATGGCCAGCACATGGACGGTACGGACGAGTGCCGCGAGCAGCATCAGCAGGTCACCGGACGAGGGGCTGGTGAATCCGCCGCTCTGGGTGAGGAGTACGACTCCGAGCACGGAGAGCCCGGCAGCGGCGAGGAAACCGCGCGAGGGGAGAGTCCTTGTCACGACCGCTTCGGCAAGCGGCGTGAAGATCATGGTGAGGCTGATGATGAGACCGGCGTTCGTCGCCGAGGTGTGCACGACGCCGTACGTCTCCAGCAGGAAGATGCCACTCAGGATGAGCCCGAGCAGCCCGGCACCGCGCCACTGTGCGGCGCTCAGCGCGCGCAGTGCCCGCCGGCCCGTGACCACGAGGACCGGCAGGACGATGCCGAAGCGCAGCACCAGAACGGCGAGAACCGTCTCCTGGGTGGTGATGTCCTTTGCGGAGAGGTAGCTCGCGCCCCACACCACGGCCACGAGGAGTACCGGGAGGTCGGTGAGCCAGGCGCGGCGGCGCGGGGCGAGTACGGCGGGGACGGCGATCGAGGACACGTGCGGGGCCCTTCGGGGAGCGGCGATGTCTCAGGCGGTATCTGAGGGGTCTCGCGGGAGGAGACATCGTCGGCTCACACACGCGGCGATCACCGTACCGGTGCGGCTTCGTGGCAGCTACACATTTCCTTCCAGGTCGTAGGAGCCGTACGTCGGCCGGCCCTCGAGGTCGTACGAGTGGATGGTCACGCCCTTGCCCGTGGTGCGGGACGTGGTGAGGCGGAACGCCGTCGGCACCGCTCCGTCCGCGAAGAGGCGGCGGCCCGTGCCCAGGACGACGGGGAACGTGAGCAGGTGAACGGTGTCGATCAGGTCGTGGGCCATGAGCGACTGGGCGAGGGTCCTGCTGCCGTGGATCTGCAGTTCCCGGCCCGGCTGCTGTTTGAGAGCGGTGACCTGCTTGACGAGGTCCTCGCCGATGACGGTAGTGCCGTGCCAGTCGGCCTTCTCGAGGGTGGTCGAGGCGACGTACTTGGGCAGGTTGTTCAGCCGGGACGCGACCGGGTCGGCCGGGTCGGTGATCTTCGGCCAGTAGGCCGCGAAGATGTCGTACGTCCGGCGCCCCAGGAGGAAGGCGTCCACCCGTTCGAAGACTTCGTCGATGAACGCGCCGGAGTCCTCGTCCCAGTACGGGACGGTCCATCCGCCGTGCTCGAAGCCGCCGCTGCGGTCCTCGTCGGGACCGCCCGGGGCCTGGACGACGCCGTCGAGCGTGAGGAACTGAGTGAGGGTGATCTTCATGTCGGGTGCCTGCCTCTCTCTGCCCGGGGCACCGGTGCTGAGCCCCGCACGCGTGCACTGTCACCTTTTCGACTCCACGCGCGCGTGGAACTCATCGCCGCGCACGGCGCCACCCACCCGGCGTAAGCGAGGCCTGTCCCACGTTCGTGGAGAAGAGCCTGCCGTCGGGTCCCGGACGGGCTGATTTTTCAGCCCGTCTGGGGGCACCTCCCAGCGTTAGCTGGGGGAGCTTGAGGACCGCGGGAGCAGGGGGCTGACCCCCTGCTTTCGGGAAAGGTGGGGTGGGGGAGAGAAAACCCTCAGCCCCCGAGCTCCCTGTGGCGGGCCCGCAGCCGCGCCGCCCCCTCCTCCGTCGGCGACCCGTACAACCGCAGCCGCGAGATCCCTCCGTCCGGGAAGATGTCCACGCGCGCGTGCGTGCCGACGACCGGGGTGTCCAGGACGAAGCGGTGGTTGGTGTCGGGCTGGAGGCGGGTGCGCGGCAGGACCTCCGTCCAGTCGCCGTTCTCGCCGTCCTTCACCGCCACCGAGGCCCACCCCGCCGCGTTCCCCTTGAGATACGCCGTGTCGATCTCGATCGTGCGGATCTCGGACTGGGCGGCCAGCCGGTACCGGATCCAGTCGTGCCCCTGGTCGCGGCGGCGGCGGGTCTCCCAGCACTCGTGCATCGCCCGCGCGCGGCCGGGCTGGATGGTGTTGGTGGCCGGCGAGTAGAAGAGGTTCGACGCGTCCTCGGCCTGGCCGCCGTTCTCCAGCGCGACGACGTCGAACGTGCCGAGGGCCGCCAGCCACCGAGGATCGGGCACTACCTCGCCGTACACGCGCAGGCGTGCGATGCCGCCGTCGGGGTGCTGGTTGACCCGCAGATGCGTGAACACCTGCTCCACGTCCACGGCGAATCCGTTGGCCGCGTGACCGCCGACGGCCGTACGCGGCACGAGCGGCGTCCACTTCACATCGCCGGAGAGGAGGTCGTCCGGCGAGGGAGCACCGGGCACGGACACGGCCTCCACCGAGACGGCCGCCGGATAGTTGCCGCGGAAGTGCGCGGTGTCGACGACGATGCCGCGGACGATGCCGGGCGCGCCCAGGCGCACCAGGGCCCAGTCGTGGTCGTCGCCGGTCGGCCAGGGATGCTCGGCGGAGGCGCCACGGCGGCGGCGGGTCTCCCAGCCGTCCATGATCTTGCCCTTGTGCCCGAAGCGCTCCGGGTCGAACTCGGCGCGCTCGGGCACCAGCAGATTCTCGCGCTGGGCGAAGAACTCGTCGTTTGCGGCGATCACTCCGGCGCCGAGCCGGCGGTCCGCGAGATTGGCGTACCGCACGAACGGGAAGTCGGCGGTGCGGTAGTCGGCATACGGGTCGCCGCCGCCGTAGGGGCTGGCGTCGCCGGTGAAGCGGGGAATCGCCGTCACGGTGATCAGGTCTTCCTTTCCAGGTGCCGGCCGGTTGGCCAGGGGGTGCCGGGGCAGGTGCCGTGCCACCGGCTGCGGATGCCCGGGGCCGATCCGGGCGGCCACCGCCGAATTCGGGCGGGAACGGCCGATCCGGGCGGGAACCGCCGATCCGGGCCGCGAGCCACCGATCCGGACCAGGATCCCCCATCCGGGCGAGAGATCCGAGCCAGGATGCCCCCATCCGGGCGAGAGCCCCCGATCCGGGCGAGAGCCCCCGATCCGGACCAGGAGCCCCGATCCGTTCGGGAGCCCCCGATCCGGCCAGGAGCCCCGATCCGTTCGGGACCACCAAACCCGGGACAGAGTCCCCGACTCGTCCAGGAACCCCCGGCCCGACCGGGAACCCCCGATCCAGGCCGCGGGCGCGAGGCATGCGGGGGTACGGACGCGTGCCCCGATGAGCAGGGCACTGGCGGCCGATGCGTTACGGGTGCCGTGTCAGAAGCTGTCCTCTCGGCTCGCTGAAGTCGCCGTCGGCCAGGATCCGTTCGCCCCGCAGCCATGTCGACTTGACGACACCGTGCAGGGTCCTGCCCGCGTACGCCGTGACCTGGTTGCGGTGGTGGAGCTCGGCGGGGTCGACGGTGAAGGTCTCATCGGGCGCGAGGACGGCGAAGTCCGCGTCGCGGCCCGCTTCGATGGCGCCCTTCCGGGAGAGCCCGGCCAGCTCCGCCGGAGCCGTCGCCATCCAGCGGACGACGTCCTCGAGCGTGTGCCCGCGCCGACGGGCCTCCGTCCAGATGGCCGGGAGGCCAAGCTGGAGCGAGGAGATGCCGCCCCAGGCGGTGGCGAAGTCGTCCGTCTTGAGGTCCTTGGTGGACGGGGAGTGGTCGGAGACGATGCAGTCGATCGTGCCGTCGGCGAGGCCCGCCCAGAGAGCGTCCTGGTTGGACGCCTCGCGTATGGGCGGGCAGCACTTGAACTCGGTTGCGCCATCGGGGACTTCCTCGGCGGTGAGGGTGAGGAAGTGCGGACAGGACTCGACGGTGACGCGTACGCCCTCGCTCCTGGCGGCGGCGATCAGTGGCAGGGCATCCCCGGACGACAGGTGCAGTACGTGCACGCGCGCGTGGAGCCGCTTCGCCTGTGCGATGAGGTTCTCGATGGCGGTGTTCTCGGCGTCCTTGGGGCGGGACGCGAGGAAGTCCGCGTACTTCTCGCCGCCCTGCTGCGGGGCGGCGGCGAGCTGGTGCGGGTCCTCGGCGTGCACGATCAGCAGACCGCCGAACCCAGCGATCTCGGCGAGCGACCGTCCGAGCTGCTCCTGGTCGAGCTCGGGGAACTCGTCGACACCGGAGGGCGAGAGGAAGGCCTTGAAGCCGAAGACTCCGGCGTCGTGCAGCGGCCGCAGATCCTTGACGTTGTCCGGCAGCGCGCCGCCCCAGAAGCCGATGTCGATGTGCGCCTTGGTCCGGGCGACCTCCTGCTTCGTACGGAGGTTCTCGGTCGTCGTGGTCGGCGGCAGGGAGTTGAGGGGCATGTCGACGATCGTCGTGATGCCGCCGGCGGCCGCGGCGCGGGTGGCGGTCCAGAAGCCCTCCCACTCGGTGCGGCCGGGGTCGTTGACGTGGACGTGGGTGTCGACGAGGCCGGGGAGCAGCACGTCGTCGCCGAGGTCCTCGAGCAGGGCACCGGCGGGCACGTCGGCGTCGTACGCCAGGACTGCCGTGATCTCGCCGTCGGCGACGGCGACCGAGGCGGCGCTCGTCCCTCCGGGGGTGACGACGCGCGTCGAGCGCACAACCAGTTCGACGTCGGACACCCGAGCCCCTCTCGCCCATCCGCCAAATTCAACGTTCTGTTGAAGGAGTCTTCACTTCCGGTACGGGCACGTCAAGACCACACCGTGCGGCGGTGAGCCGCCACGATCCCGCACCCGAGCCCATGAAACCACCCTCGACGTTTCCACCAAGTGAAATTAGACTTCCGTGACTCAGGAGGGCGGGAAACCGCCGGGTAGGCTGCTGCCCTCCCGCCCGTGAAAGGACTGCGCCGTGCCGACGTCCAGCGCCAGCACCACCGACGCCTCCAAAGCCCAAGCCTCCAGCGGTGGTGTCCAGTCCCTCGAGCGCGCCTTCGATCTGCTCGAACGGATGGCGGACGCGGGCGGCGAGGTCGGGTTGAGCGAGCTCTCCGCCAGCAGCGGGCTGCCGCTGCCCACGATCCACCGTCTCATGCGCACGCTGGTCGCCTGCGGATACGTCCGCCAGCAGCCCAACCGCCGCTATGCGCTCGGCCCCCGGCTGATCCGCCTCGGCGAGTCCGCTTCGCGGCTCCTCGGCACCTGGGCCCGCCCCTATCTCGCACGCCTGGTCGAGGCGACCGGCGAGACGGCGAACATGGCGCTGCTCGACGGCGACGAGATCGTGTACGTGGCGCAGGTGCCGTCGAAGCACTCGATGCGGATGTTCACCGAGGTCGGCCGCCGGGTGCTGCCGCACTCGACGGGTGTCGGCAAGGCGCTGCTCGCCGACATCCCGGCGGACGAGGTGCGTGCACTGCTCGCCCGCACCGGGATGCCCGCTGCGACCGAGAAGACGATCATCACGCCCGAGGGCTTTCTCGACGCGCTCGAAGAGGTCCGCCGCCTCGGCTACGCCGTCGACGACAACGAACAGGAGATCGGCGTCCGCTGCCTCGCGGTGTCCGTCCCCGACTCCCCCACCGCGGCGGCGATCTCCATCTCGGGCCCGGCAGGGCGCCTCACGGACGCGGCGACGGAGAACATCGTGCCTGTCCTTCAGCAGGTGGCGGCGGAGCTGTCGGAGGCGTTGGCGAGTTCCGGGCCGGCGAACTGAGCGCGTGGGCCCTTGGGGCCCGACCGGCACATGAGGTGCCCAACCACCGGCCTCAGGCCGGGCGCCGAGGCACGGTCACCTCCGCGGCCTCCGCGGCTCGCCGAACAGGTCCACCGCGTTGCGGACCTCCGCAAGGCCCGCCGCCAGCGCGCTCACCGAGCCGATCGCGCCCGCGATCAGCAGCAACGAGCGGCGCAGCCGCGGGGTTTCCGGGACGCCGCTCACGGCCATCGCTGCCAGGGCCGCCAGTTCCTCCTCGGCGATCCCACGGTCCGGGAACTCGGCCGGATGCGCGGCGAGTTCGCGCCGCAGCCGGGACACGGCGGTACGTAACTCCATCACCCGCGGGTCCTCGTCGCTGCCGGTCAATGGCCTCTGCCCCACGCTCCGCAACACGGCTCTCCCCCCTCGCACGTCCTTGTGCGCGTTTCTGCCTCGTCACCCCTGGGCGATGGTCGGACGCCGGGGGACGCGGGCCAGTAAACCGCCACCCGAGCGGTGGGCGCCACCACATAGACGGAATCCGAAGGGACTTATGGGTACACGGCTGCGATATGCAGGGGGCATGACGCGGCGACGGGAAACAATCGAGACCACCTGGACGATCGAGACGGCGGGGATCATTGGGGCCACTGGGACCATCTACACCACCGACACCAATGACTCCATCGACCCCGGCGACTCCAACGACACCCATGACTCCATCGACCCCGGCGACTCCAACGACACCGGCGACTCCATTGAGACCATTGACACCACTGAGACCATCGACACCACCTGGGGCAGCGATATCGGCGGCCTGCTGCTGGCTGCAGGCGGCGGCCGACGGCTGGGCGGACGCCCCAAGGCGCTGCTCGAACGCCGCGGCCGCCTACTGGTCGAGCACGCGGCGCGCGTGCTCCGCGAAGGCGGCTGCACGCGCGTGCACGTCGTACTGGGCGCGCAGGCCGAGGCGGTCCGGGAACGTGCGGAGTTGACCGATTGCGTACTGGTCGAAAACCCGCAGTGGGAGCAGGGCATGGGCTCCTCACTGCGGGTGGGGCTCGCCTCCCTCGCCGGGACGGGCGCGCCGGCAGCGCTCGTCTCGCTCGTCGACCAGCCGGGGATCGGCCCGGAGGCAGTGGCGCGGGTGCTGGCCGCGTACGAGTCGCCCGCCACGCTGGCGGCCGCCGCGTACGGCGGGAAACGCGGCCATCCCGTGCTGTTCGGCTCCGACCACTGGGCCGGAATCGCGGCGAGCGCGGCGGGAGACCGTGGGGCGCGCGCCTATCTGCAGGCGCACAAGGACGCGATCACGCTGGTCGAGTGCGGGGATGTCGCAGAGCCGTACGACATCGACACGGTGGCCGACTTGGCGCGCCTGGAGTGACGGCGCCACGTGACAGCGATGAGGGCCACATGACGACGATGAGAGCCACATGACGTCGATCAGGGCCGCGCTATGTCGATGAGAAGACTCTCGACATCAACAAACGATTGAACTTCCACAATGAGGAAACTAGTATCCACTTCTGCAGGCCGCGACACACGCCGGCCCGGCCCACCCGGCCGTCCACCGCAGCCCTGGCACGCTCTGCCGTTCCGTGCGCACCATGGAGGCGCCACGCGGCGGAGCGGCCGGGCGGCACCGTCCGACGCCCGTGAACCCCGAACCCGGCAGCTCCCGTTCGCTGAAGGAAGTGACAGCTCATGTCCGCACCAGCGCCGTCCCCGCTGGCCATCGTCGACGCCGAGCCCCTGCCCCGGCAGGAGGAGGTCCTCACCGACGCGGCGCTCGCCTTCGTGGCGGAGCTGCACCGCCGGTTCACCCCCCGGCGCGACGAGTTGCTCGCCCGCCGCGCCGAGCGCCGCGCCGAGATCGCCCGCACCTCCACGCTCGACTTCCTCCCGGAGACGTCCGCGATCCGTGAGGACGATTCCTGGAAGGTCGCCCCGTCTCCGGCAGCGCTCGACGACCGCCGCGTCGAGATCACGGGCCCCACCGACCGCAAGATGACCATCAACGCCCTCAACTCGGGCGCGAAGATCTGGCTTGCGGACTTCGAGGACGCATCGGCCCCCACCTGGGAGAACGTGGTCCTCGGCCAGCTCAACCTCACCGACGCCTACGAGCGCCGCATCGACTTCACGGACGAGAGCACCGGCAAGTCGTACAAGCTGAAGCCCAACGAGGAGCTGGCAACCGTCGTCATGCGCCCGCGTGGCTGGCACCTCGACGAGCGCCATCTGAAGGACGAGAGCGGCCGCGCGGTGCCGGGCGCGCTGGTCGACTTCGGCCTCTATTTCTTCCACAACGCCCAGCGCCTGCTCGACCTGGGCAAGGGCCCGTACTTCTACCTCCCCAAGACGGAGTCGCACCTGGAGGCCCGCCTCTGGAACGACGTCTTCGTCTTCGCGCAGGACTACGTCGGCATCCCGCAGGGCACCGTTCGCGCGACCGTCCTGATCGAGACCATCACGGCGGCGTACGAGATGGAGGAGATCCTCTACGAGCTGCGCGACCACGCCTCCGGGCTGAACGCGGGCCGCTGGGACTACCTCTTCTCGATCGTCAAGAACTTCCGTGACGGCGGCGCGAAGTTCGTGCTTCCGGACCGCAACGCGGTGACGATGACGGCCCCGTTCATGCGCGCGTACACCGAACTCCTCGTCCGCACCTGCCACAAGCGCGGGGCGCACGCCATCGGCGGCATGGCGGCCTTCATCCCGTCCCGCAGGGACGAGGAGGTCAACAAGGTCGCCTTCGAGAAGGTCAAGGCCGACAAGGACCGCGAGGCGAACGACGGCTTCGACGGCTCCTGGGTCGCGCACCCGGACCTGGTCCCGATCGCGATGGCCTCCTTCGACGCCGTCCTGGGCGACCGGCCGAACCAGAAGGACCGCCTTCGCGAGGATGTGGATGTCAAGGCCGCCGACCTGATCGCCATCGACTCGCTCGACGCGAAGCCGACGTACGCCGGTCTCGTCAACGCCGTCCAGGTCGGCATCCGCTACATCGAGGCCTGGCTGCGCGGCCTCGGCGCGGTCGCGATCTTCAACCTCATGGAGGACGCCGCCACCGCCGAGATCTCCCGCTCCCAGATCTGGCAGTGGATCAACGCGGGCGTCGTCTTCGAGAACGGCGAGCGCGCCACGCCGGAGCTGGCACGCAAGGTCGCCGCCGAGGAGATCGCCGCGATCCGCGCGGAACTCGGCGAGGAGACCTTCGCGGCCGGCAAGTGGCAGCAGGCCCACGACCTCCTCCTGAAGGTCGCGCTCGACGAGGACTACGCGGACTTCCTGACCCTGCCGGCGTACGAGCAGCTCACCGGCTGAACCACCGCCCGCTCAGCGCTCCGAGTGGCCCAGGCTCTTGTCCGGTGCCACTCGGTCGCGGACCAGGCGCTTCACGGCCGTCGGTTCGGGGAAGCCCTGCTCGCGGCGGTCCCAGATCACCTCGTCGTCGACCCGCACCACGAAGACGCCCCCCGTGCCCGGCTTGAGGGCGAGTTCGGTCAGCTCGGTCTCGAAGGTGGTCAGGAGCTCCTGGGCCAGCCAGGCAGCTCGCGGCAGCCAGCGGCACTGGGTGCAGTACTCGATCTGGACCCGGTGGCCGGTGGCCGCCGGTGATCCAGTATTCGCGGATGATCCCGTGTTCGCGGATGATCCCGTGTTCGCGGATGATCCCGTGTTCGCGGATGATCCCGTGTCAGCGGGTGACTTGGTGTCCGATGATGCGTCCTGGGATGACTCCGGGGATGACGATGATGACGACGACGTCAACGGTTCAGCTCTTTCTTTCGAAGTGCACGGACCAGTCCTGTTCGGCCGCCGGTTTGCCGTGCAGATCCGGGACCCGCTTCAGCCACTGAGGACGGCCCGCCTCGGTGGCCGCGGCGCGGGCGGCGTCCTCGGCGGCGAGCTGCTCGCGGGTGGGGAAGTCCGTGGGGAGCCAGGCGTGCGAGGTCTTGGCGCGGGCGGCGAGATACGTGACGTAGGCCTCACGCTTCTCGTCGGGACCGGCGAAGCCGGGCTCGGCCTCCAGCCATTCGTCCGGCACCAGGGCGGCGACCTCCCGGAGCAGGTCGAGGGTCACGCGGGGCGCCAGCTCGGCGTCCGCGGCGGCCGTGTCCGGACCGTACACGCCGAGGGCGTGCTGCCGGAAGTCGTACGCCTTGTCGACGGAGGCGGCCGCGGAGTCCCAACGGTGGTGGAAGACGAGGGCGGCGCCGTGGTCGATCAACCACAGCTTGGGCTCGCGCGTCCCGAACGTCGGCCAGGTCATCAGGTTGGAGCTGTGCACGGTGCGGTCGACATTGACGGTCAGGGCGTCGAGCCAGACCACCTTGCCGGCCTCCAGCGGGTCCACGGTCAGCGACCTGGCCGCCTCGGGCGTGAAGTCCTTCGCGCCCGGCAGGAGGTCCATGCCCAGGTTCAGCCCGGCGCTGGCGCGCAGCAGGTCCTGGACCTCCCGGTGCGGCTCGTCCCGGGCGACGGCAGGGTCGAAGTGCGCCCGCACCAGCTCCGGGACGCGCAGCCCGAGCCTCCGGGCCAGCTCGCCGACGATGACCTCGGCGACCAGAGCCTTCCGGCCCTGGGCCGAGCCGGTGAACTTGACGACGTAGGTGCCGAGGTCGTCCGCCTCCACGACTCCGGGCACGGAGCCGCCGGACCTCAGGGGCGCGATGTAGCGGGTTACAGCGACCTCCCTCAGCATTATCCCAGGCTCCACGGCTCTTTTTCCTTATAATCCACGGTTAGCCCCAAACGGGTGCGACCAGGGAACCGGCCACGATCAGCCCTGGGGAGAATCTGGGGAGTTTCGACTGGCATGCCGATACCCCTCCCTTCCGAGCAGCCCGTCGATGGCGGTGCGCCCCATGCTTTCGGTCTCCGGCATCCCGCATCCGGCATCCGGCATCCGGCATCCGGCATGAAGTGAGCATAGTAACCGAGCGTGACAGTCGCCGAGGAGTGCCCGAGCCGCCGCGCCAAAGTAATCACGACTCCCCCGCCTCCAGCATGGCAATGTGCCCTTCACCACAGCGGCCAACGTCCCGATGACGACCCGGACGAGCACGGCCGCGCGATCGGTGCCGCGCTCTCCGTGAGAGCTCAACAGCCAGCCGGCACTGCCTGATCACGCTCTGCGCAACGTCGGGCGACGGCGAGCTCGGCCATGCGGGTCGGCCAGCATTCCAATTGGACCATCCGCGTGAAGCCGCCGGGGGGTTACGGCGGCGCGCACCGCGCTGCCCAGATGGTGGCGGCCCGGCGGTCCCATGACCCCGATGAGACTGCCGAGCCCGGTGTCCTCGAGCTCCTGGTGCAGGGCGAGTGCATGACCAGGTTTTCGCGCCGACCACACCAAGTTCCCACGCCAGCCGATGCAGACCACACATGGCTTTGGGGCGTTGGCATGCCCGTATGCCGTCGCGGAGGCGGGCGCATGTACGGAGTGGGCCTTCGCAGATACGAGAATGGCGCTCTGCAAATTTCGAAAGAAGCCTTCCCAAAAGCGGCAGCGAAACTCTAGCCTGGCGGCGTCACCGAGTCAGCGCGGTGCGGCGTACGGGAGGTGCTTGGTGGGCAACGACGCATTCGACGGTGTACGCGTGGTCGAACTGGCGCAGTGGGTGTTTGTCCCCGTCGCGGGTGCGCTCCTCGCCGATTGGGGTGCGGACGTCATCCGGGTCGAACGCCCAGAGGGCGACCCGTACCGCGGCCTGTCCACCCAGGGCATCGGCAGCGACAGCACGGGCACCAACCTTTCGGTCGCCCTCGCCAACCGCGGCAAGCGGTCCGTCGCCCTGGACCTGCGCAGCGACGAAGGGCCTCGCCTGCTCGACCGGCTCCTCGACACCGCGGACGTGTTCCTCACCAGCTTCCGGCCGGCCGCGCTGCGCCGCCTCGGCCTCGATGCCGAGGAACTGGCCCGCCGTTTCCCCCGTCTGGTGTATGCGCGCGGGCACGGCTTCGGGGTGCGCGGGCCTGGTGCGGACCGCGCCGGCTACGACTCCTCCGCTTTCTGGGCGCAGGGCGGCATGGCCCACGTCCTGACGCCGCCGGAACGCGACCACCCCATCAGCCAGCGCGGCGCGATGGGCGACCGCAACGGTGCGATGGCCCTGGCGTTCGGCATCTCCTCCGCTCTGCTGCGGCGCGAACGCACCGGCCTGGGCTCGGTCGTGGACGT
This sequence comes from Streptomyces himalayensis subsp. himalayensis, assembly GCF_013778455.1. Taxonomy (GTDB): domain Bacteria; phylum Actinomycetota; class Actinomycetes; order Streptomycetales; family Streptomycetaceae; genus Streptomyces; species Streptomyces himalayensis. The sequence goes on from NZ_JACEHE010000038.1 coordinate 26,493, forward strand.
CTCGCTCCTCGCCACGGCGATGTGGACGCTCTCGTCGGATGTGCTCGCCGCGCTGGCGGGAGGGAAGCCGCGCGGCGTCTCCGGGCGCGGCGGTGCGGTCAATCCGGTCGTCGGCGCGTACCGCACGAAGGACGGGCGGCACATCCAGCTCGTATTCCTGGAGTCGGACCGCTATTGGCCGGAGTTCTGTCGACTCATCGGACGCGACGACCTGATCGGCGACCCACGCTTCGCCGACCTGCGGGCGCGCGGCGAGAACCGCGAGGCGTGCGTCGCCGAGCTCGAGGCGGAGTTCGCCCTCCGGACGTTCGACGAGTGGAAGGACCTCCTGTCCCGTATCGACGCGCCGTGGGCGCCCGTGCAGGCCGTCGAGGAACTGCTGAGCGACCCCCAGGTGCTGGCCAATGGCTACGTCGGCGAGGTCGAGTTGGAGGACGGCTCGTCGTATCGGCTGCCGACCGTGCCGGTGCAGTTCGACGAGCGGCCGCCCGCGCTGCGCCGGGCGCCGGAACATGGCGAGCACACCGAGGCGGTCCTGGTGGAACTCGGCTTCACGTGGGAGCGGATCGCCGAGCTGAAGGACGCGGGGGTGATCCCGTGACGGTCGCCCGCCCGGTGCCGGTGCCCGATGAGCTCTCCGCGCCCTACTGGGAGGCCGCGGCCCGGCACGTTCTCGCCATCGCGCGCTGCTCCGTGTGCGGAGCGTTCGCCGTCCCTCCGGACCAGACGTGCCCGCACTGCCGGACGACCGATCCGGCGTTCGTGTTCGAGCCGGTGAGCGGCCGGGGCGCGGTGCGCTCCTGGACGGTCGTCCGTCAGTCTTCCCTTCCCGGTTTCGCCGCCGATGTGCCGTTCGTGCTCGTCGACGTCGAGTTGGTCGAGCAGTCCGGCCTGCGCATGATCGGCAGGCTCCTCGATGGGCCGGACGCCGCCCTGCACGTCGGCTACCGGGTGACCGTGGCGTTCGAGGACGCGGCTCCCGGCATCGCCGTTCCCGCCTTCGTACTCGGGGGTGACACATGAGCCCGCAGTTCGAAGCCGGCCGCCAGGTCGCGATCGTCGGGTACGCGCACAGCGTCCTCCGGCGGCACGCGGAACGCCCGCTGGGCGCGCTCGCCGTCGACGTTGCCCGCGAGGCGATCGCCGACGCCGGACTGCGGCCCGGGAGCGTCGACGGGTTCGTCACCGCCGCCTTGTTCCCCACCGCGGGAGCCCACGCCGTCGTGGACGGCGTCAGTACGGTGTCCGCCAACTGGCTGGCCGAGCGGCTGGACGTCACACCCCGCTACGTCGCGGGCTTCCAGGGCATCGGCCAGATCCCCGGGTCCGTCGCCCTGGCGGTCAACGCCATCGCGAGCGGCGCCGCGGACTACGTCCTGCTGCACCGTGCCCTGCACAACCCGCCCGGGCGCTACCACGACAACTCGATGCGCGAGGCACGCGGGCTCCAGCAATGGACCGCGCCGCAGGGCTTCTTCGGCCCGTTACCGATGATCGCGCTGCCCGCCAACGAGTATCTCCAGCGGTACGGCGCCGATCGGGAGGCGCTGGCGGCGGTGGTGGTCGAGGCGCGCAAGAACGGGGCGAGGATCCCGTGGTCGTACTGGCACAAGCGGCCGTTGACAACGGAGGAATACCTCGCGGCAGCCGTGATCAACGATCCGGTGTGCCGGTACGACTGCGACATCCCGGTGGACGGTGTAGCGGCCTTCGTGCTCACCTCGGCCGCGCGTGCCCGCGACCTGCCGAACAAGCCGGTCTATGTCGCCGGTTACGCGAGCAGCGGGACCGTCCCGCGGCGGCTGCCCTTGCACTGGCCTCTGGACGACATCATGGCCGGCGGCGCTGAGGTGGCCCGTCAGCTGTGGAGGCACACAGGCGTCGGGCCCGGCGACGTCGATCTTCCGCAGGTGTACGACGGGTTCTCCCCCTTCGTTCTGTTCTGGCTTGAGGCCCTTGGCTTCTGTCCGCTCGGCGAAGCGCACCGCTTCGTCCAGGACGGCGGCATCGACAGCGACGCTCCCGGTGGGCTGCCCGTGCTCTCGGGCGGGGGTGCGCTGGGCAACGGGCGTATGCACGGCATCCCGCAAATGCTCGAGTGCTACCTCCAGTTGGCCGGCCGGGCCGGAGAACGTCAGCGCGAGAGCGCGACGGTCGGGCTCGCGTGCCATTCCTCGCCCCACTACGGCGGCGCCGTCGTCTACACCACCACGCCCTGGTGACCCGGGCCGTGCGTACACCATCGCACGCAGCGCCGCGGCGCGGCGGGAAAGGGGCGTGCCCCGTGGGTGCGATCATCCCGGAACGGCGCTCGTACGTGGCCGGAAAGTGGGTCGAGGGTGAGGAAGTCCTCGCCGTCGAGAACCCGGCCGATGAATCGCACGTGGCCGACGTCTTCGTCACGCCGCTGTCCGAGATCGAACGCGCGGTGACCGAAGCGCGCGACAGCTTCGACCGGGGCGTATGGGCGGACATGCCTCCCGGCGACCGCGCCCGGGTCCTGCACGCCTTCCTCGACCACGTGGAGGACTCGCGGGCGGCGCTGGTCGCCACGATGGTCGCCGAGGCAGGGCAGCCCACGGCGTTCGCCGAACGGTCGCAGTTAGGCGGCGGACTGGCGGTGGCGCGCGGCGCGATCGACCTGTACCTGTCGATGCCGCACGAGGAGGCGAACCCTGTGCCGGTCGACGAACTGGTGCGGGGCCGGGTCGCCTTGAGCATGCGGCGTCACGAGCCGGTCGGGGTGGTCACCGCGATCACACCGTACAACGGGGCGATCGTGATGGCGCTCCAGAAGATCGTCCCGGCGTTGATGTCCGGCAACTCCGTGATCCTGCGGCCCAGTCCGCTGACCCCGATCTCCTCGCTGATCTTCGGCGCTGCGGCGGACGCGGCCGGGCTGCCGCCGGGCGTGCTGAGCGTCGTGGTGGAGGCCGGAGCGGCCGGCGCCGAACTGCTCACCAGCCACCCGGCCGTCGACATGGTCTCGTTCACCGGCTCCACCACGGTCGGCCGACAGATCCTCGCGCAGGCCGCCCCGACGGTGAAGCGGGTCGCCCTCGAACTCGGCGGCAAGTCCGCCCAGATCTACCTCGACGACGCTGTGGGCAGGGCGGCCGCCGGTGCGGTCGCCGTCGTCGCCGCCACCGCCGGGCAGGCATGCGTCGCGGCCACCCGCATGCTCGTACCGCACGACCGCAAAGAGGAGGTCGTGGAGGCGGTCACCCGGGCCTACGCGTCCCTCACCGTCGGCTCTCCCACCGACCCGGAGACCACCATGGGGCCGGTCATCAGCTCCGCCCAGCACGAACGCTGCGAGCGGTTCGTCTCCCTGGCCGTCGCGCACGGCGGCCGGGTGGCCCACGGGGGCGGCCGCCCGAGCGGGCTGGAGCGCGGCCACTACTTCGAACCGACGGTCCTCGACCTGCCCGACAACGACAACCCCGCGGCCCAGGAAGAGATCTTCGGCCCCGTCATCGCCGTGCTGGGCTACCGGGATCTCGACGACGCCGTCCGCATTGCCAACGACAGCCCCTACGGCCTGTCCGGCCAGGTGTACGGTGCCGACACCGCGACGGCCACCGCCCTTGCCCGCCGGCTGCGTACCGGCGCTGTCAACGTCAACACCGCCCTGTTCAGCGCGTACGCGCCCGGCGGCGGCTACAAGCAGAGCGGCCTCGGCCGCGAGCGCGGGCCCGACGGCATCCGCGCCTTCCAGGAGGTCAAGCACCTGGTGATCGGCGAACTCCGATGACCTCGTGCCAACGGGAACTGCGACGAGTTCGTCCCGATGACTTCGTCCCGACGTAAACCCGATGAGTTCGTCCCGATGACTTCGTCCCGACGTAAACCCGATGAGTTCGTCCCGACGCAGAGGAGCCGACGTGTCCACCGATCTCTCACTCGACTGGCTGATCTCAGTCGACGACCATGTTCTGGAGCCCCCTCACCTGTGGGTCGACCGCGTCTCGAAGGCCGATCGCGACCGTGCCCCGCACATGGAGTTCGACGACAACGGCCTGGACTTCTGGGTCTACGACGGCAAGCGCTACCCCAGCTCCGGCCTGAGCGCCGTCGTAGGAAAGTCGAAGGAGGAGTTCAGCCCCGAGCCGCTGCCCTACAGCGAGATGCGCCCCGGCTGCTACGACCCGACCGCCCGGATCGAGGACATGAACAGGGCCGGGATCCTCGCCTCACTGTGCTTCCCCACGGTCACCCGCTTCTGCGGGCAGCTGTTCATGGAGGCCGGCGACCGCGAGTTCGGCTTCGTGTGTCTCCAGGCCTACAACGACTGGATGATCGAGGAATGGTGCGGCGCCGCGCCCGGCCGCTACATACCCCTCGTCCTCATCCCGCTGTGGGACCCGCCGCTCGCGGCCAAGGAACTCGAGCGCTGCGCGGCCAAGGGCGCCACCTCGTTCGCGTTCTCCGAGAACCCCGCGCCGCTCGGCCTGCCCACCATCCACGACGCGGCCCGCTACTGGGATCCGGTGATGGCCGCCGCGAACGACCTGGAGATGGTCGTGTCGATGCACGTCGGCTCCTCCTCACGGGTGCCGCAGATCGCGCCCGACGCGCCGTTCCTGGCCAATCTCGCATGGGGGGCCACACGCACCTCCGGGGCGATGCTGTCGTGGTTGTTCAGCGGCATGTTCCAGCGCTACCCCAAGCTGAAGATCGCGCTGTCGGAAGGCGAGATCGGCTGGATGCCGTACTTCCTCGAGCGCGCCGAGCAGGTCCTGGACAAGCAGCGCCACTGGGTCAAGCGCGGCATGAAGTTCGGCGACCACGCCGGGAGCGACGCGGTCGACCTCGACACCCTCGACGTCCGCGCCACGTTCCGTGACCACGTCTTCGGCTGCTTCATCGACGACGTGCACGGCATCGCCAGCATCGACGAGATCGGCGAGGACAACATCATGTGCGAGACCGACTACCCGCACTCCGACTCGACCTGGCCCGACTGCATCCAGACCGTCAAGAGCCGCATCGACCACCTGCCCGCGGAGACGCAGTACAAGATCCTGCGCGGCAACGCCGAGCGGCTCTACCGGTTCACGCCGGCCGAACCGCCCGTCCTCGCGTAGGCCCGACGTGCCGGCCTGGACCGTCACCGTCGACCGGGACAGATGCCTCGGCAGCGGCATCTGCGTCCTGTACGCCCCGGACACCTTCACCCACGACGACGAAGCCAAAGCCGTCGTCCACGACCACGGCGACCCCCTCGACGCGGTACGCACCGCCGTGGAGGGCTGCCCGACCCAGGCACTGCGTTTGACCACCCACGCACCCACGACCAACGGACACACCGCGGGCGGGTCGGCCATCGCACGATCCTCCGCCGCAAGACCCGCAGCCGAAGAGGAAGGGAGGTGAGCCGCGTGTTGCTCGGCGGAAAGACCGCCATCGTCACCGGCGCCGGATCAGGTGTCGGCGCAGCGTCGGCGCTGCGTTTCGCCGAAGAGGGCGCTCGCGTCGTCTGCGCCGACATCGACGTTCAGAAGGCCGAAGAGACCGCTCGTCGGATCAGCAAGGCCGGCGGCACCGCCGTGGCCATCGCGTGCGACGTCTCCCGCGAGGACGACGTCGCGGCCCTTGTGACCGCGGCGGTAGAGCATTTCGGCGGGCTCGACATCCTCTTCAACAACGTGGGTATCCCCACGCCGCGCCTCGGCGCGACGCTGGAGGAACACACCGCTGAGGACTTCCAACGCTTGGTCACGGTCAACCTCGGCGGCGTGTTCTTCGGCTGCAAGCACGCCATGATCCAGTTCAAACGCCAGGGCGGCGGAGTCATCCTCAACACCGGCTCCGTCGCGGGCCTGGTCGCCTGGGGCGGTTCGGTTTACGGAGCAACCAAGGGGGCCGTCCACCAGCTCACCCGAGCGGTCGCCATCGAAGGCGCGCCGTTCGGTATCCGGGCCAACGCCATCTGCCCTGCCGGCATGCCCTACACGAACTTCATGGCCGCCGGCGGCCTCGACGCCGACTCCGAGGTCCTGACCCAGACGGCTGAGCGAATCGCGGCGACCCACCCGCTCGGCCGGGCGATCACCGCCGAGGACTGTGCCAAGGCCGCGGTCTATCTGGTGTCCGACAAGGCCGCCAACGTCACCGGCGTCATGCTGCCGGTCGACGGCGGCTACACGGCGAGGTGAACCCATGACCACGACCGAGCAACTCGACCGCGACCGCGTCCGCGAACTGTTCGACCTCCGCGGCTCCTACCTCGCGGAAGTCGGCGGCGGGTACGAGGGAGACCCCTACCCCGTCTGGCACCGGTTGCGGGAACAGGCCGCCGTGCACCCGGGAACGGTGCACGAACTGACCGGATACGACGGACCGGCGAACTTCCAGGGCCTGCCGCACCTCGACCGACCGCACTTCTCCGCGTTCACCTACGCCGCCTGCGACGCCGCGTACCGCGACGCCGAGGTCTTCGCCGCCTCCCTCACCCCGGTCGACCCCGGCAACGGCTCACTCGCGGTCAGCAACAGCATGATCGCGCTGGGGGGCCGCCGACACCGGCGCTACCGGGCCCTGGTCCAGCCGTCCTTCGTACCTGGCAAGGCCGGATGGTGGATACGCAACTGGATCGAGCGCACCGTCGATCTGCTCATCCACGGCTTCGCCGACGCCGGGCGAGCCGAGCTGAATGTGGATTTCTGCGCCGCGATCCCGGTCCTCACCATCACCGGCAGCTTCGGTGTGCCGGTCGAGAAGGCATTGGACATCCGCGCGGCGCTCAGGAACCCCGCGGCGATCGTGGAGATCCTCCGGCCCATCGTCGCGGCTCGCCGGGAGTCGCCCCGGGACGATCTGATCAGCGTCCTGGTCGAGGCGGAGATGACCGACGAGGACGGCGTCGCGCACCGGCTCACCGATGCCGAGATCTACTCGTTCGCACTCTTGCTGCTGACCGCGGGATCCGGCACCACGTGGAAGCAGATGGGCATCACGCTCACCGCGCTGCTGCAACGGCCGGAGGTGCTCGAGGCGGTACGCGAGGATCGCTCTCTGCTGCGCCCGGCGATCGAAGAGGCGTTGCGCTGGATGCCGACCGACCCGATGTTCTCACGCTACGTCACCCGGGACGTCGACTTCCACGGGGTGCGCCTTCCGGAAGGGTCCGTCCTGCACCTGTGCGTGGGCGCGGCCAACCGCGATCCGGCGCGCTGGGAGCGCCCGGACGAGTTCGACATCTCCCGGAGACTGCGGCCGTCGTTCGCGTTCGGCGGGGGCGCGCATGTGTGCCTGGGCATGCACGTCGCCCGCGCCGAGATGCGCATCGGAATCGGTGCGCTCCTCGACCGGCTGCCGAACCTGCGCCTCGACCCGGACGCCGAACCACCCCGGTTCATCGGCCTGTACGAACGGGGGGCCACCGAAATCCCGGTGGTGTTCGGATGACGGCCCAGAGCGCCTCGGGAACCTCAAGCACTTCGACACGAAAGGCACGACGACCATGACCGAATCCGGCTACCGGCCACCGGACTTGTCCCTGGTCGGCGCCGAACACGTGGCTCGCTACCAGGAGACTGACGGCGAGGTCGGCTACGAATGGAACGGCGTGCCGATCCTTCTGCTGAGCACCACGGGGCGCACGACCGGCCTGCCCCGGACCAGAGCCCTCATCTTCGGACGCGACGGCGACGACTACCTCGTCGTCGCGTCCACCGGCGGCGCGCCGAAACACCCGTCGTGGTACCTGAACCTCCTGGCGCGCCCGCAGGCCGAGATCCAGGTGAAGGCCGCACACATCCCGGTCGTCGCGCGCACCGCGTCGGAGGCGGAGCGGGCGCGCCTGTGGAAGACCGTGGTCGGCTATTGGCCCAACTACGAGGCGTACCAGACGCGTACCGATCGGGTCATTCCGATCGTCGTGCTCACTCCGCTGCGAGGAGGTGCCGCCGTATGAAGGCCGACCGTGCAACCGACCGCTCGCCCGCCGTACAACGGTCGCGGGCCCGCAGCGCGCAGCAGATGACTGCGATCACGCGCGCGGCCTATCGCCTGATCCAGGAAAAGGGCACCTCCTTCACGACCCAGGACCTGACGAAAGAGGCCGGGCTCGCGCTGCAGACCATCTACCGGCACTTCACGAGCAAGGACCAGATCCTGCTGGCCGTCGTCGAGGATGTGATCGCCGAACAGGGCGCGCAGATCGAGGCCGCCGCGCGGCAGCTCCCGGACCCGGTCGCGCGCCTGCGCTTCTACATCACCGGCACACTCGACTCGCTACGCGCCGAAGACCATTCCGGGCCCCAGTTCATCACCGCCGAGCACTGGCGCCTTTACCAGCTCTTCCCCGACGAGATGGTCCAGGCCAACCAGCACTTCGCAGACCTGGTCGAGCGGGAGCTGCGGGAGGCCGCCGACCTGGGGATGTTGCGCCCGAACGACCCAGCCGCGGACGCGTGGTTCGTGATGAAGCTGGTGATGTCGGTCTACCACCACTACGCGTTCGCCACCGCGAAGGAGCCGATCGAGGACATCGCCGAACAGCTGTGGTCGTTCTGCCTGTCCTCCTGGGGCGGCGAATCCGGACCCGGAAAGGGGCAGCAGGAATGAGCGACGCACCCGTCTTCGCCAAAGGCCGCGACCTGGACGCCGCGACCGCCGCGCTGCGACCGTGGCTGGCCGCCCGTCTCGGCGTCGCGGACGTCGACGTCACCGGGATGTTCTATCCGCAGGGCGCCGGCGTCTCCAACGAGACGATCCTCTTCGAGGCCCGAACCGGCGATCACGTCGACGAACTCGTTCTGCGTGTCGCGCCCGCGCGCGAACACCAGATGTTCCTCGAACCGCGGTTCCGGCTCCAGTACGACACCCTGACCGCGCTGCGCCGCCTCGGCTCGGTGCGAGTCCCCGAAGCCCTGTGGTACGAAGACGACCCCGCGGTCCTCGGCCGGCCGTTCTATCTCATGCGCCGCATGCGCGGCCGTGTGCCGGTGAGCATGCCCGTCTACAACGCGTCCGGATGGCTGGCCGAGGCGACGCCCGCCCAGCGCCGGGTCCTGTGGGACAGCGCCATGCGGCAGTTGGCTGCCATCCACCGTGTGCCGGTGGCGGAGGTGCCCTTCGTGGACCGTCCCGACCACGGCGCCACCGGGGACGAGCAACAACTCGCCTACTGGAGCCGGTTCGCGACCTGGGCGCTCGGCGACGACATCCCCGAGGCCGTGCACGCGCTCCTCGACTGGCTGACGGCCCACCGACCGCCCACCGCCTTTCCCGGACTGTCGTGGGGCGACGCCCGCATCGGCAACATGATGTTCGGCGACGATTTCCACGTCGTCGGCGTCATGGACTGGGAACAGGCGTCCTTGGCCGGTCCGATGGCCGACCTGGGCTGGTGGCTGCTCTTCGACGACATCCACAGCGTCGAGCACGGTGTGGCACGACTCGACGGGCTCGGCACACGGCAGGAAACCCTCGATCGGTGGCAGGAACTGACCGGACGTCAGGTAGAGAGCCTGCACTGGCACGAGGTGTTCGCCGGCCTCAAGGCCGGCCTGCTCGGTCTGCACACCCGCCGGTCGATGAAGCTGCCCAATGCCGACGAGCGCGCGAACCCATTCCTGCAACGCTCCTGTCGGATGCTCGACCTCACCGTAGGGGCGGACCTGCCATGAGTTTCCCGGGCGGCCCCGCGCCGCACGACGAAGCCGTCGTCCTGTCCCCCGAGTGGCTGACGGCGGTTCTCGCGGAACGCCATCCCGGCGCCGCGGTCGCCAGGGTGGAGGTGACCGATCGCCTGGAGACCGTCGCCACCAAGCTGCGGTTCCGCGTCGAGTACGCCGACGAGGCGGCCGACGCGCCGTCCGCCCTGTGCGCCAAGGGATACCTCAACCCGGTCAGCCGGCGCCGCACGACGCCTGCCGAGGCCGACTTCTACCGACTGCTCTCGGCGAATCTGCCGGTGCGTACGCCGCCGTGCGTACACGCCGCCGTCGACGACGAAACCGGCCACCCGCTGGTGATGATGCACGACCTCACCGCGGCCGGAGCGCGATTCGGCGACCCGCTGGTGGGCTTTCGCACCGAGCAGGCGGCCGGAACCCTCGACCAGCTCGCCGCCTTGCATGCCGCGACCTGGGGCGGCATGAAGGCAGACCTGGCGAACGCCTTCCCGCCCCGCATCCCCTCACTCGCCCGACACATGGGCGCCGAACAGCTGCAACTCCAGCTCGACGACGGCCGGGCCCCGGGCGTCCCGTCAAACCTGCGCCGTGCCGACCGGCTGCTCGCCGCGATGGCGGCCCTCGCCAGGCTCGACGGCGCCCACCCGCGGTGCCTGGTGCACGGCGACCTGCACACCGGCAACGTGTACGAGACCGCCGACGGCGACCCCGGCCTCATCGACTGGCAGGTCGTCCAGCACGGCGTCTGGGCCCTCGACGTCGCCTATCACGTCGCCGCCGTCCTCGACCCCGACGAACGCGCCCACAGCGAACGCGAACTGCTCGACCACTACCTCGACCGGCTCGCCGCCCACGGCGGCACTCCACCCACCCGCGACGAGGCCTGGTGGGCCTACCGCGCGCACCTGCCGTACGGGTTCTTCCTGTGGGCCATCACCCGCGCTGTCGACCGCCCCATCATCGAACACCTCACCGATCGCCTCGGCCGCGCCGTCGCCTGGCACGACAGCTTCGCGCTTCTGGGCGTCTGATCCACCGTCCCGTCCCCCATGTACCGCCGTTCCGCCAAGGAGATCACGCCGACGACCCGACGCCGGCCGACAGCACCGAGGAGGCAGCCCGTGAGAGCCCACGGAACCATCGCCGCTGTTTTGGTGACCACCGCATTGTTGACGGCCGGATGCGGCCGTGACAGCTCCGGTGGTACCGACGGCGAAGGAAGGCCGGCCACCGCGCCCGGGGCGGCCCCGTCCGCCGACTTCGGGGATCTGAAGAACGTGTGCGGGCCGGGCGACCCGACCGGCGCACCAGCCAAGGGCGTCACCGACAAGGAGATCCAGGTCGGCGTCCTGTCCGACGTCGGCTTCACCAAGAACCCCGAATTCCCGAACGCCGCCAAGGTGTTCACCGAATGGTGCAACGACGCCGGAGGCATCCACGGCCGCCAGCTCGTCCCGACCGTCCGCGACACCAAGTTGGTGGAGGTCCGCCAGCGCGTCATCGAGGCCTGCCGCGACGACTTCGCGCTCGTCGGCGGCAGCGCTGCCCTGGACGGGCTGGGCGTCAAGGAACGGCTGTCCTGCCTGATGCCCGACTTCGCCGCCCAGGTGGTCCAGCGCCAGAACGAAGGCTCCGACCTCCAGGTCTCCGTCCAGCCCGGCGGCCCGTCCTATTTCCGCAACGCGGGCATGCTGCACTGGGCTGTCACGGAGGCCTACCCGGGCTCGGCCGGCGACCTGGGCATCATCGCCGGCGACAGCCCGGTCACCAAGATGTCCCTCGACCAGCGCGTGGAGACCCTCAAGGCCTTCGGCGGGACGATCACCTACACCGACCTCTACCCGGCACAAGGCGTCTCCAACTGGACGCCCTACGCCCAGGCGATCAAGAACAAAGGCGTCAAAGGCCTGATCTTCATGGGCGACTTCGGCTCGCTCGCGAAGCTCGAGCAGGCGCTGACCGACATGGACTACAAGCTCGACTGGATCGACGCCAACAACAACGCCTACGGCCCCGCCTTCCTGAAGCTCGCTGGTCCTGAGGTCCTGGCGACCCAGAACAACCTCGCCGACCTCATGGGCACCTTCCCCCTCGAGAAGGCCGCCGCCAACCCCGCGACGAAGCAGGTCATCGACCTGTTCGCCAAATACGCGCCGGAGGCGCAGGTGACGATGCCGGCGGTGAAGGCGTTCTCCGCGTGGCTGCTGTTCGCCAAGTCGGCCGCGTCCTGCGGGGACGCGCTCACCCGCAAGTGCCTGTACGAGGCGGCCCGCAAGGAGACCGCGTGGACGGGTGGCGGTTTGCAGGCGCCCCTCGACCTCTCCGTGCAGGACGCCCCGGTGAACTGCTTCAACGTCGAGAAGGCCACCCCGGACGGCTGGAAGCCCGCCGACTTCAAACCCGATCGCGGCGCGTACCGCTGCGGCGCGAAGGCGTACAAGCTCACTGGTCCCTACGGCAGGCCCGCGACCCTGAAGGACGTCGGCAAGAGCATGAGCGACTTCAAGTAAGGGAGGAAACATGGTCGGCCAGGCGCAGACAGCATCGACGGCAGCGGGGTCCGCCCAGGACGGACCGGCTTGGCTACGCACCATCCCGGCCGATCTGGTCAAGCGCTACGAGGCGGAAGGGTGGTGGACCCGGGAAACGCTCGGCGACCTGGTCGCACGCGGCCTCGCCGCCGCCCCCGACGCCGGATTCCACGTCCACTCTGCGGTGCGCCCGTGGTCGGGCACCTTCGCCGACGTCGAACTGGTCGCGCGCCGGCTGGCCGCAGGGCTCGCCGAACGCGGCGTCGGCCCCGGGGACATCGTGGTCTTCCAGCTGCCGAACTGGATGGAGGCCGCGGCCGTCTTCTGGGCCTCGGCCCTGCTGGGCGCGGTGGTGGTGCCCGTCGTGCACTTCTACGGCCGCAAGGAACTCGGCCACATCCTGGCGGCCACCGAACCGAAGGTCTTCGTCGGACCGGAGCGGTTCGGCCATCTGGAGCACCAGCCGGACCTGGTGGCCGACGTGCCGGTCGTCGGCGTGGTGGGGCGGGACTTCGACGCCCTGCTCGCGGCCGAGCCGATGCCCGGAACGCTCCCCGCGGAACCGGCCGGTGCGGCGCTGATCGCCTTCACCTCCGGCACCACGCGCGACCCGAAAGGCGTGGTGCACAGTCACCAGACGCTCGGCTTTGAATCCCGCCAACTCGTCCGGCGCTACCCCTCGGACCGAGGCGACTGGATCACCGCCGCGCCCGTGGGCCACTTCATCGGGATGCTCACCGCGTTCCTCGTTCCCGTCCTGGACGGTGCGCCGGTCAACCTCGTCGACGCCTGGGACCCGGCCCGGATACTGCGGCTGATGGCCGACGACGGACTGACCTTCGGCGGCGGCTCGCCGTACTACGTCAGCAGCCTGCTGGACCACCCCGACTGGCGTCCCGAACACCTGCCGAAGATGAAGTACGTCGGCCTCGGCGGCGCCGCCGTCCCGGTCGGCGTGACCCGTCGGCTGGCCGGGCTCGGCCTCACGGCGCACCGCTCGTACGGCAGTACCGAGCACCCGTCCGTCACCGGGTCGTTGCCGATCGCGCCCGAGGACAAGCGGCTGTACACCGATGGGGAACCGCTGTTGGGCGTGGAGCTCCGGCTCGCCAAGGACGGCGAGATCCTGACCCGGGGGCCGGACCTGTGCCTCGGCTACACCGACCCGGGCCTGACGGCGTCCGTGTTCGACGACGAAGGCTGGTACCACACAGGCGACATCGGGAAGCTGGACGAGGAGGGCTACCTCACCATCGCGGACCGCAAGTCAGATGTGATCATCCGCGGCGGAGAGAACATCTCCGCCCTGGAGGTCGAAGAGGCGCTGCTCGGCATGCCCGCCGTCGCCGAGGCCGCGGTGGTTGCAGCCCCCGACAAGCGGCTCGGCGAGCACGCCGCCGCATTTCTCGCGCTCCGATCCGGCCACGCCATGCCCACGCTCGAGGACGTGCGCGCCCACCTTGAACACGTCGGCCTCGCCCGCCAGAAGTGGCCCGAGGAACTTCACCAAGTGCACGAATTCCCGCGCAACGCAAGCGGCAAGGTCCAGAAGTTCCTCCTGCGCCGGGAGCTGCGGGCGGCCTGCGGCTGACCGGGCTGGACCTGAAGGGTCGGGTGCCGCTGCCCCGTTGCGGCAAGATCCTGCTGGCCCATCTGCCGGAGAAGGAGCGCGCCGACGTGCTCGCGGCGTCCGGGCTGCAGAAGCTGACGCCACACACCCTGACGGCCAGGACGAAGCTGGAGAAGAACCTCACCGAGGCGCGGGAGCGCGGGTACGCGGTGACGCTGGAGGAGCTGGAGATCGGCCTGCACGCCTTGGCGGCCCCGATCCGGTCCCGCGACGGCGAGGTCATCGCCGCGCTCAGCGCCTCCGGCCCCGCGTACCGCTTCACCGAGGAGCGCATCCACGAGCTCGCTCCCGTGCTGATCAAGGGCGCGGAGGAGATCAGCCGCCGGATGGGTTATCTGGGCTGAGCCGCGCCCGGCGGCCCGAGGGGGCGGGAATCGCCGAGCGCCAGGCGTACGACCACGCGGACCCGGTCGGCCACGGGCAATACACATAGCCCTGTGGGAGCCCCTGAGCGGAGCTCCCACAGGGTCGACGGGGCAACCCGCCCAGGTCGCTCAGACGTATTCCGACGCCGCGTCGAGCAACCAATCCGCCAGATAGCCGGCGAAGGACGAGCGGACCAGCACCCAGAATCCGGCCCTTGGTTCGTCCCGGGCGACCAGGACCACCTGCGTGCGGCCCAGCGTCGTCTGGGCGCAGCGCCCTGGCCCGAAGACCCGCGGATGCAGGTCCAGCGCGCAGCCGTGGGCCAGCAGGTCGTGGGCGCGGGGGCCCGTCACGAGGAGCGTGGTGCGCTGCGCGGAGACGTCGGTGACCGAGACCGGCTCCTCTCCCGCGGCCTCCCGGATCCGGCTCTCCAGATCCCGCTCGCTCCCCGGCGGTCCCACCAGCAGCCACTCGTCCGGACCGAGCCACAGCGCGGTCAACTCCCCCGCTCGTACGACGGAGTTCGGCTGGAGGGGCAGTTGGAGGTCCAGTGCGAGCCCGACCGCTTCCGCCGCCGGTCCCTTGGCGTCGAGGCGCACGTTGACCTGGGCCAGGAAGGGGAGTTCGGCCAGCCGGACCGCACCCGCGGACGTGCGGGTCGCGGCGGCCAGGCGGCCCGCGGCGTGCGACAGGGGGCTGCGGAGGGGGACGGTCAGGGCGTCGTCAGCCGCTCCTCGGCGCGGGGGCGGGGCGGTCAGGGCGTTGTCAGCCGCTCCTCGGCGCGGGGGCGGGGCGGTCAGGGCGTTGTCAGCCATCGCGGCGGGCTCCCTCGGGGTCGTAGAGGACGGGGCTTGCGACGGTCACCGGGACCAGTTGGTCGCCCACGGGGGCGTACAGCCGCTCGCCGATGCGGTCCCGGCCGCCCTTGATCAGGGCGAGCGCGAAGGTCCGGCCGAGGGCCGCGCTGCGATAGCTCGAGGTGACGTGGCCGAGCATCGGGACGGGCGGCGCCGGCAGCACACTGTCGGCCACCAGGTGGGTGCCCTCCGGGAGGAAGGTGCCCGGGTCCTCGGGGAGCAGGCCGACCAGGTGCTTGCGGTCGGGGCGGGCGGTGTCCGCGCGGGCGTAAGACCGCTTGCCGATGAAGTCCGGCTTCTTCTTCGACACCACCCAGCTCATGCCGAGGTCCTGGGGGGTGACGGTGCCGTCGGTGTCCTGGCCGATGATCGGGTAGCCCTTCTCGGCGCGCAGGACGTGCATGGTCTCCGTGCCGTACGGGGTGATGCCGTACGGGGCGCCGGCCTCGTACACGGCCTCCCAGAGGGCGAGGGCCTCCCACGGTGACACGTTGATCTCGTAGGCGAGTTCGCCGGAGAAGCTGATCCGGCACACCCTGGCCTCGATGCCCGCGACGGTCGTCTCACGCCAGGCCATGAACGGGAAGTCGTCGTTGGAGACGGCGAGTCGGGGCGCGAGGGTGCCGAGGACCGCGCGGGAATTCGGGCCGACCAGGGCGACCGTGGCCCACTGCTCGGTGACGGAGGTGCAGTGGACCTTCAGCTCGGGCCATTCCGTCTGCAGCCACTCCTCCATCCAGTCCAGTACGGCCGCGGCGTTGCCCGTCGTCGTGGTGACCAGGAAGCGGTCCGGGGCGACGCGGATGACCGTGCCGTCGTCGAAGACCATGCCGTCCGGGCGGCACATGACCCCGTAGCGGATCATGCCGACCTTCAGGGTGCTCATCATGTTGGTGTAGAGCCGGTCGAGGAAGACGGCGGCGTCCGGGCCCTGTACGTCGATCTTGCCGAGCGTGGAGGCGTCCATGAAGGCCACACTCTCGCGGGCCACCCGGCACTCGCGCAGCACGGCGGCTTCCATGTCCTCGCCGTCCTGCGGGTAGTACCAGGGGCGCTTCCACTGGCCGACGTTCTCGAACAGGGCGCCGTGCGCGACATGCCACTCGTGGATGGCGGTCGTGCGGACCGGGTCGCTCAGCGCGCCTCGGTCGCGGCCCGCGAGGGCGGCGAAGGAGACCGGGGTGTAGGGCGGGCGGAACGTCGTCGTGCCGAGCGCCGATATGTCCACGCCGAGCAGTTCGGCGACGACGCCGCTGGCCAGGACACCGGAGGTCTTGCCCTGGTCGTTGGCGGTGCCGGCCGTGGTGTAGCGCTTGGTGTGCTCGACCGAGCGCAGACCGGCGCCGGTCGCGCGGGCCAGGTCGTCGACGGTGACATCGCGTTGGAGGTCGACGAAACGGGGGCCTTCCGCGTCGCCCGGGACGACGTACACGTGCATCGGCGGCTTCTGCCGCGGCTGCGCGGGCACCTCCGGGAGGCGCGGTGCCTCGGGCGTGTAGCCCTCGGCCTCGACGGCGCGGGAACCGGCGGCAGCGCCCTGTGCCAGGACGGTGGCCGCGTCGAGGACGCCACTCGCACTGCCCACGACCTCGACCGCCTGGCGGCAGGTGTCGGGCACGAAGGAGCCCAGCGTCTCGTCGTAGCGCAGCTTGCCGCCCGACTGGCTGAACAGGTGCGCCACCGGGTTCCAGCCGCCGGAGACCAGCAGCAGGTCGGCGGCGAACTGCCGCTGCCCCGCGGACTCTCCGTACGGCGCGACGGTCACGGCGGTGAGGCGCGCCTCGCCCTCCGTGCCGATGACGGCATGCCCGGCCAGCACCTCGATGCCGACGGCACTCGCGCGCTCGGCCCACTCCCCCGGTTCGGGGCGCGTGTCGACGATCGCCGTGATGCCCAGGCCCGCCGTGGTGAGGTCCAGCGCCGCGGCGTAGGCACTGTCGTTGGTGGTGAAGACGACCGCGTGACGGCCGGGCAGGACACCGTGGCGGTTGACGTACGTGCGGGCCGAGGAGGCCAGCATCACTCCGGGGCGGTCGTTGTCCGCGAAGGCCAGCGAGCGCTCGTGGGCGCCGGTGGCGAGGACGACGCGGCGGGCGCGGATGCGCCAGACGCGTTCGCGGGAGACATTCTCGGGGGCCTCGGCGCCGAGGTGATTGGTGCGGCGCTCGACGGCGAGCAGGTGGTTGTCGTCGTAGTAGCCGAAGATGGTGGTGCGGGGCAGGACGCGGACCTCGGGGGCGGCGTCGAGCTGCCCGGTGATCTCCTGCACCCAGTCGAGTTGTTCGGCCGTGCCCAGGAGGCTGCCGCCCAGCTGCGGCTGGTCGTCGGCGAGAATGACGCGCGCGCCGCTCTTCGCTGCCGCCGCCGCTGCCGCCAGGCCGGCCGGGCCCGCGCCGACGACCAGCAGGTCGCAGTGGGCGTGTACGGCGTCGTAGCGGGCGGGGTCCGGTTCGGTGGCAAGGCGGCCCTGGCCGGGGAGGCTGCTTGCCACGAGGCCGTCGTAGAGCTCGACCGTTGTCGCGGGGAGCATCGGCTCTGGGAACGGGGCCTCGATCTGGACGACCGCGTTGGGCTCCTCCACGCCTGCGGAGAAGATGCCGCGGGGGCGGCCCAGTTTGATGCTGGTGCCGGCCCGGATGACGCCGTTGGCGAGGAGGGCGGAGGCGAGGGTGTCGCCTCGGTAGCCGTGGTATTCGGTGCCGTCGAAGGTGAAGGTGAGGGGGGCGCCGCGGTCCATTCGGCCGCGGGTGGGGTGGCGGAACGGCTGGGTTGCGCCCCCGCCGCCCTTACCCGTCCCGTCCTCCAGGGGCTCCGCCCCTTCGACCCCGGCGGGGGCTTCGCCCCCTGCACCCCCACGAGGGCCGTCATTCGGCTGCGGGTGGGTGGGGGCTGGTCGTGCCCCCGCGGCGGAGCCGCATATCGGCACGGCCCGCGCCCCTTCTGGGGCTGCCGCCCCAGACCCCGCTGACGGCACCGGCCTCGGCTCAACAGTTGCCGGGCGCTCCTCCCCCGCCCGGTACACCGCCAGAATCTCGTTCGTCGACGTGTCCCGGACGGCGTTGAACCAGCGACGGCAGCCCGCCGCGTGGCTCCAGCGCTCGGCGAAGGGGCCCTTCGCGTTGTCGCGGAAGAACAGGTACCGGGCCCACTCCTCGTCGCTGAGGGACGCCGGGTCCTCCGGATACGGCACGTGGGCCTGGCCGCCGTAGTGGAACTCGGCCTCGTCGCGGGGCCCGCACCACGGGCAGGGGATGAGCAGCATGGATCGGCTCCCTAGTGGGCCACCGCGGCCGCGCCGTGCTCGTCGACGAGCGCGCCGGTGGTGAAACGGTCGAGCGAGAAGGGGGCGTTGAGGGCGTGCGGGGTGTCGTGGGCGATGGTGTGGGCGTAGACCCAGCCGACGCCCGGGGTGGCCTTGAAACCGCCCGTTCCCCAGCCGCAGTTGAGGTAGAGGTTGTCGACGGGGGTGAGCCCGATGATCGGCGAGGCGTCGGGGCTGACGTCCACGATGCCGCCCCAGGTGCGCAGGACGTGGGCGCGGGCGAAGACCGGGAACAGCTCCAGGGCCGCCGACATCTGCTCTTCGATGATGTGGAAGGCGCCGCGCTGGGTGTAGGAGTTGTACGCGTCGATGCCCGCTCCCATGACCAGCTCGCCCTTGTGGGCCTGGCTGACGTACACGTGAACCGCGTTGGACATGACGACGGTCGGGTGCACGGGCTCCAGCAGCTCCGACACGAGCGCCTGCAACGGGTGGCTCTGGAGGGGGAGTTCGATGCCCGCCATCGCGGCGAGGACCGAGGTGTGGCCCGCCGAGCAGAGCGCCACCTTGCCCGCCGCGATGGGGCCGAGGTTGGTCTGGACTCCGACCACCCGACCACCGACCACATCCAGACCCGTGACCTCGCAGTTCTGGATGATGTCGATGCCGGCGGCGTCCGCGGAGCGGGCCAGGCCCCAGGCTACGTAGTCGTGCTTGGCGATGCCTGCGCGCGGCTGGTAGGTGGCGCCCAGGACCGGATAGCGCACGTCCGGTGAGATGTTGACGATGGGGCAGACTTCCTTGACGCCGTCCGCGTCGAGCCACTCCGCGTCGACACCGTTGAGGCGGTTCGCCTCCACGCGGCGCACGCTGTCGCGCACGTCCTGAAGGCTGTGCGCGAGGTTCAGCACGCCGCGCTGGGAGAAGAGGATCGGGTAGTCGAGCTCCTCCGCCAGTCCCTCCCACAACTTGAGCGCGTGCTCGTAGATGCCGGCGCTCTCGTCCCACAGGTAGTTGGAGCGGATGATCGTGGTGTTGCGGGCCATGTTGCCGCCCGCCAGCCAGCCCTTCTCCAGCACGGCGACGTTCGTGATGCCGTGGTTCTTCGCCAGGTAGTGGGCAGTGGCCAGACCGTGTCCGCCGCCGCCGACGATCACTACGTCGTACGACCGCTTGGGCTCGGGCGTACGCCACAGCCAGTCCGGGTGGTCGGGGAGCTCGGCGCCGGGCGTGCGGAGGCTCATCGGGCGTCTCCGTCTTCTGGAAGATCTTCTGAAAGGTGCGGATACTGCGGGTACGTGGGAACTGGGGCGTTCATTCGGCGTTCGCGTTCCTCTCGGCCGCCTCGACGACGTTGGCCAGCAACATCGCTCGGGTCATGGGGCCCACACCGCCGGGCATGGGCGCGATCCAGCCGGCCACCTGGGCGGCGTCCGGGTGGATGTCGCCGACCAGGCCCTGGTCGGTGCGGGTGATGCCGACGTCCAGGACCGCGGCGCCGGGGCGCAGCATGTCCTTGGTGACCAGGCCTGGCGAGCCGGCGGCCGCGATGACGATGTCGGCCTCGCGTACGTGCGAGGCCAGGCCCTTGGTGCCGGTGTGGCACAGGGTCACGGTGGCGTTCTCGGAGCGGCGGGTCAGCAGCAGGCCGATGGGACGTCCGACGGTGATGCCCCGGCCGATCACGCACACCTGCGCTCCGGCGAGGGGCACGTCGTGGCGGCGGAGCAGTTCGACGATGCCGCGCGGGGTGCACGGCAGCGGGGCCTCGACGCCCAGGACGAGCCGGCCGAGGTTGACGGGGTGCAGGCCGTCGGCGTCCTTGGCCGGGTCCATGCGTTCCAGTACGGCGCCCGCGTCCAGGTGGCGCGGGAGCGGGAGCTGGACGATGTAGCCGGTGCAGGCCGGGTCGGCGTTGAGCTCGTCGATCGTCTCCTCGACCTGCTGCTGCGACGCGTCGGCGGGCAGGTCCCGGCGGATGGACGCGATGCCCACCTGGGCGCAGTCGCGGTGCTTTCCGGCGACGTAGGCGTGACTGCCCGGGTCGTCGCCGACCAGCACGGTGCCCAGGCCCGGCGGGCGGCCGGCGGTGGCCGTCAACTTGGCCACGCGCTCCGCGAGTTCGCGGCGGATGTCGGCTGCGGTCGCCTTGCCGTCGAGCAGCTGTGCGTTCACCGGCGGTGTTCCTTCCCTCGGAATCGACGCGGGGTGTCAGCCACGGAGGCGGGACATGGTGGGGTCGAACAGGGGCTCCTCGGCGACGACCGCCTCGACGCGCTGGTCGAAGTAGCCGATGTGCACGGTCGTGCCGGGGGCGGTGAGCTCGGCCGGGAGCCAGGCGTAGGCGATGCCCTTGCCGATCGCGTAGCCGTAGGCGGCGCTGGTGACGTAGCCGACGGCGCGGTCGCCGTCGTACACCGGCTCCTTGCCCATGACGACCGACTGCGGGTCGTCGATGGTGAGGCAGGTCAGCTTGCGCCGCACGTTCTCCTTACGGCGCTCCAGTGCGGCCTTGCCGATGAAGTCGTCCTTGTCGAGCTTGACGGCGAAGCCGACGCCGGCCTCGTAGGGGTCGTGCTCGTAGGTCATGTCGGTGCCGAAGGAGCGGTAGCCCTTCTCCAGACGGAGGCTGTTGAAGGCACCACGGCCGGCGATGACGCCGCCGAGGGGCCCCGCCGCCTGCCACAGGGTGTCCCACAGCTTCAGGCCCTGGTCGGCGGTGGTGTAGAGCTCCCAGCCGAGTTCGCCTACGTACGACAGCCGCATCGCCGTGACCGGGACGCTGCCGACGTAGGCGCGCTTGGCGCGGAAGTACTTCAGGCCGTCGCCCGAGAAGTCCTCGTCCGTCAGGGGCTGCAGGACCTTGCGGGCGAGCGGGCCCCACAGGCCGATGCAGCAGGTGCCGGGGGTGATGTCCCGGACCTGGACCGTGCCGTCGGCGGGGAGGTGGCGGGTGAACCAGTCCAGGTCCAGGTTGCCGTTGGCGCCGACCTGGAACTGGTCGCGGGCCAGGCGGGCGACGGTGATGTCGCTGCGGATACCGCCGTCGTGGTCGAGGAGCAGGGTGTACGTGACCGAGCCGACGGACTTGGCGACCTTGCCGGTGCACAGGCGCTCCAGGAAGGCCGCTGCTCCGGGGCCCGTCACTTCCAGGCGCTTGAGGGCCGTCATGTCGTACATCGCGACGGTCTCGCGGGTGACCTGGGCCTCGGCGCCGACGATGGGCGACCAGTACTGCGCGGCCCAGTCGTTGGGGGTGGGGATGCTGCGGCCTTCGACGAGGGGCGCGTTGGCCTCGTACCACTGCGGGCGCTCCCAGCCGCCCGCCTCCAGGAAGAAGGCGCCGTGCTCCTGCTGGCGGGCGTGGAAGGGGCTGGTGCGGATCGGGCGCGGCTTCCCGGACGGCTGGAGGGGGTGAAGGATGTCGTAGACCTCGACGAAGTTCTGGCAGTCGCGGGCCAGGACGTACTCCGGGGACAGCTGGTGCGGCTCGAAGCGGTTGACGTCGCACTCGTGCAGGTCGAAGGACGAGCAGTAGCCGTCGACCAGCCATTCGGCCATCGCCCGGCCCACACCCGCGGAGTGGGTGACCCACACGGCCTCGGCGACCCAGAAGCCCTTGACGTCCGGGGACTCGCCGAGGAGCGGGAAGTTGTCGGTGGTGAAGGAGAACAGGCCGTTGATGCCCTCCTCCACCTTCGCTTCCTTGGTCGCGGGCAGCAGGGACTGGGTCTCCGTCCAGGCGTCCTCGAAGTCCTCCTCGGTGAACTTCAGGACCGACGGCATCGCCTCGGCCTCGTCCACGGAGAGGATGTCGTCGGCGGAGAT
Organism: Streptomyces himalayensis subsp. himalayensis; assembly: GCF_013778455.1. GTDB lineage: Bacteria > Actinomycetota > Actinomycetes > Streptomycetales > Streptomycetaceae > Streptomyces > Streptomyces himalayensis. Next base: position 48,611 of record NZ_JACEHE010000038.1, read on the forward strand.
CGGCATCGGGCGGTGGCCGTAGTAGCCGATGCCCAGGCCGTCGTAGCGGTCGCGGTAGTAGAGGTCGGCGTCCTGGTGGCGCAGGATCGGGCGGACCGCCTCCTCGGTCTGGCCGGCCAGGGCCGGTATCGGGCCTGTCCAGGCCAACTGGTGGGCGAGCGGGGTGAGCGGAAGGTTCATGCCGACCATGCGGGCGATCTTGGGGCCCCAGATGCCGGCGCAGCACACGACGATGTCGGCGGGGATCTCGCCCTGGTCGGTCAGGACGCCGGTCACCTGGCCGTCGGCCTGCAGTACGTCGAGGACCTCGTGGCGGGCCAGGAAGCGGACGCCGCGCTCGGTTGCCCGGCGGATCTGCGCCTCGACGGCGAGGACGGCCTTGGCGAGGCCGTCCGTCGGCACCAGGAGGCCGCCGAGGACCTTGTCGCGGTTGACGAGGGGGTGCTGCTCGACGCACTCGTCGGCGGTCACGAGCCGGGACTCGATGCCCCAGGCCGTGATCCAGCCGTGGCGGCGGTGCAGTTCCGTGAGGCGCTCCGGGGTGGTCGCCACTTCCAGCCCGCCGACCTGCAGGAAGCAGGGCTTGCCGTCGACGTCGAGGGAGCAGAACTTCTCGACGGTGTAGCGGGCCAGCTCGGTCATGGTCTTGGAGGAGTTCGTCTGGAAGACCAGGCCCGGGGCGTGCGAGGTGGAGCCCCCGGTGGCGGGGAGCGGGCCCTGGTCGACCACGGTCACCTCGGTCCAGCCTCGCGCGGAGATCTCGTCCGCGAGTGCCGCGCCAACGACTCCCGCTCCGATGATGACCACTCGGGGTCCCGCCATCGCCGCACCTCCGGTTTGATAACCAGTCCAGCCGATCCAGTTGCTATCTACGCAACTTGATTCAGGTTGCGCAACTCAATGTGCCTGCCGTGCAAGTGGGTGTCAAGGGGTCCGCGACCTCGGAAAACCGGCGTGAACACGGCAATGCCCGGTGGGCGGTGCGCGCGAGGTGCGCACCGCCCACCGGGCATCTTTCGACCGGCTTCCTACTGCCGTTTCGACCGGCTTCCGGCTCCCGGCTTCAGGCGCTACTTGATCCAGGCGTCCACCTTGTCGCGGTTGGCCTCGACCCACTTCTTGGCCGCCGCCTCGGGGGTCATCTTGTCCACCGCGATGTACTTCGCCACGATGTTCTGGTCGTCGTTCGTCCAGGTGAAGTTCTTCACCAGGTCATAGGCCGGGCTGCCCGACTTGGCGAACTTCGCGCTGACGATCTTGTCCAGCTTGTACACGGGGTAGTCGCAGTCGACCTTCTCGGCGTCGGCGTCGCAGCCCGCCTTGTACTCGGGCAGCTTGACCTTCACCAGCGGCACCTCGGACATGAACCACTGTGGCTCGTAGAAGTAGCCGATCACCCATTCCTTGTCCTTCTCCGCCTTGCGGAAGGCCTGGATGAGCGCGGTCTCGCTGCCCGCGTACACGACTTTGTAGTCCAGCTTCAGGTTCTTCACCAGGGCCTCGTCGTTGGTGACGAACGACGGGTCGCCGTCGAGGAGCTGGCCCTTGCCGCCGGACTCGGACGTCTTGAACTCGGCCGCGTACTTGTCGAGGTTGTTCCAGTCGAGGATGTCCGGGTGCGCCTTGGCCAGCCACGGCGGCACGTACCAGCCGATGAGGCCTTCGTTGCCTGTCGGGCCTGCGTCGACGGCGGTCTTCTGGTCGGTGATGTACTTCTTCTTCAGGTCGTCGTGACCCCAGTTCTCGACGACGGCGTCGACCTCGCCCGTCCCGAAGCCCTGCCAGGCGATCTCTTCCTTCAGGTCCTTCTTGGTGACCTTGCAGCCGAGGTCGTTCTCCGCGACGTAGGCGATGACCGCCGCGTTGGCCTCGTAACCCACCCACGGGTTGACCGCGATGTTGAAGGTGCCGCACTTGCCGGAGCTGCCCGAGCCGCCGGCGTCCGAGGAGCTGTCACCGACCTTCGCACCGCCGCAGGCGGTGAGGGTGAGGCCGAGGACCGCTATGCCGGCCGCGCCGACTCTCCATTGTCTTGCTTGCCTTGGCATGGTCAGTTGCTCCTTACGCGCTGGTACGCCGCGCCGCTGCCTGAGTGATCCGGTCGAACATGACTCCGAGAAGGACGATGGCCAGCCCCGCGGCGAGCCCCTTCCCGTACAGCTGCCCCTGCGAGAAGCCGGCCACGACGTCGTAGCCGAGGGCGCCCGCGCCTACCAGGCCGCCCACAACAACCATCGACAGCACGTAGATCAGGCCCTGGTTGGTGGCGAGAGTCAGGGCGCCGCGTGCCATCGGCAGTTGGACCTTGGTGATGATCTGCCAGGTGTTGCACCCGGCAGCCGTGGCCGCCTCCACGGTGGTGGCGGGCACGTTCCGTACCCCGTCGGCGATGATCTTCATGGCGACGGGAGCCGCGTAGACGACGGCGGCGACGATCGCCGTGAAGCGGGTCGCGCCGAACAGCGCGAGGAACGGTACGAGATAGACGAACGGCGGCATGACCTGGGCCGCGTCCAGAGTGGGCCTGAGCAGCCGGTCCACGAGCGCGCTGCGTCCCATCCACACGCCGAAGACGATGCCGAGCAGCATCACGAGCACCGTGGCGACGACGGTCGACGCCAGCGTTGTCATGCTGTCCGACCACACCCCGGTGCCGACCAGCAGGCCCACGCACACCGCCGTGGTGATGCCGGCGCGCCAGCCGCCCAGGACGACGCCGAGCGCGATCAGGGCCGCGCCGACGAGCCACCACGGGGAGTCGGTGAGCAGTGTCTGGAACGGGTTGAGCAGACCGTTGGTGATGGCGTCACGGAAGGCGTTGGTGATACCCGACAGGCTGTCCTGCGCCCAGGTGGTCACGGTGTCGGCCCCGCTCGAGATGGCACTGCCGGTGCCTCCCTCGCCGGGGAACTCCGCCGCCCATAGATAGGTGTGGGACAGGTACACAAGGACCGCGGCGACTACTCCGCCTGCCCCCAGCAACGGCCGCCGCCACTTGGCGAATCGGTTCCCCGAGCGCCGGGCCGACTCCGCCCGTGCGCTGGCCGCGGTGGTGACGCGGTCCAGCACGATGGCCATGACGACGATGGCCAGACCCGCGTTGAAGGCCGTGCCGACGTCGAGCGACTGGAGCGCCTGGACGACCGTCTTGCCGAGGCCGGGCGCGTCGATCAGGGCGGCGATGGTCACCATGGCCAGGGCGGCCATGATGGTCTGGTTCACGCCCATGACCACGGTCCGCTTGGACATCGGCAGCAGCACCTTCATCAGGGCCTGCCGTCGTGTCGCCCCCAGCGAGTCGGCCGCCTCGACCGTCGTCTCCGGTACGGCGCGGATGGCGTGTGCGGTGATACGGATGGCGGGCGGCGCCGCGTAGATCAGCGTGGCGATGGTGGCGGAGGCCGGACCGATGAGGAAGAACAGGGTGAGCGGAGCCAGGTAGACGAAGGTCGGCATCGTCTGCATGAAGTCCAGGAAGGGCGTCATGATCCGGTTGACCCGGTCGGACAGCCCCGCCCACACACCCAGCGGAATCGCGAACAGCAGCGCCACGAAGACGGCGGAGACGGTGAGCGCCAGGGTGTCCATGCTCTCCTGCCACAAGCCCTGCAGGCCCAGGAAGGTGAAGCCGGCCACCGCCAGCAGCGCGACCCGCCAGTTGCCCACGGCCCAGGAGACATAGCCCGCGATGCCGACGACGCCGAGCCACCCGATCTGCGGGACGGGACGGTCGGCGGAGGGCTGCGAGATCAGCTCCTGTACGAAGGTCACCAGAGTGTCGATGACCAGGCGGATCTCGTTGAAGAAGTACAGGAAGAGCGGGTTGGAGTTGCGGTTCGCGCCGATCGAGTCGTTGACGTCGTTGAACCACCGGTGCAGATCGGTCAGATCCGCCGCCGCCAGGGCGAGGGTCTGCTTCCCGCGCAGCACGAGGAACAGCACCAGCCAGACGACGAGGATCGCCGCCACCACCGTGGACCGGCTGACCTTGCGCACCCGCTTGACGGGAGCGGCCGGCTCCACGGCCTGAGTCTTCTCCGGTTTCTCTGTCTTCTCCACGGCGACGGTCATCACGCGCCGCCTTCCTGCCCGGCGACCACCGCGAGGATCTCCTCGTCACCGACGATGCCGAGCAGCTTGCCGTTCTCGACGACCTTGACCGGCTTATCGGCCGCCAGCACCGCCCGGGTGGCCTCCTTCACCACGACGTCCGGGCCGAGCTCGGGACCGTCCAGGGCATCGCCGTCCGCCGGCGGGCGCATGATCCAGCGCAGGGTGAGCACGTCGCCGCGCGGCACGTCCTTCACGAACTCGCGCACGTAGTCGTCCGCCGGGGCGCCCACCAGCTCGTCGCCGGTGCCGCACTGGACCATCTTGCCGTCGCGCATGATCAGGATGCGGTCGCCCAGCTTGAGGGCCTCGGAGAGGTCGTGGGTGATGAACACCATCGTCTTGCCGACCTCGCGGTGCAGGCGGATGACCTCGTTCTGCATGTCACGGCGGATCAGCGGGTCGAGCGCCGAGAACGGCTCGTCGAAGAAGAGCACGTCCGGATCACCGGCCAGTGCACGGGCCAGGCCGACGCGCTGCTGCATTCCGCCGGAGAGCTGGTCGGGGTAGGAGTTCTCGTATCCGGAGAGGCCGACCAGTTCGACGACCTCCAGGGCCCGCTTGGTGCGCTCCGCCTTGCTCATGCCGCGGATCTCCAAGCCGAACGAGACGTTGTCGACGACCTTGCGGTGGGGCAGCAGACCGAAGTGCTGGAAGACCATGGAGAACTTGCGGCGCCGCAGTTCGCGCAGGCGCCTGGCGTCCGCGCCGCGGATGTCCTCGCCCTCGAAGACGACCTCGCCGGCGGTGGGTTCGATCAGCCGGGTCAGACATCGCACCAGCGTTGACTTTCCGGAGCCGGACAGGCCCATCACGACGAAGACCTCGCCGGGCGAGACGTCGAAGTGGACGTCTCGCACGGCCGCGGTGCATCCGGTGCGGTCCATGAGCTCGCGGCGGGTGAGCCCGCACAGCTCCTCGGAGTCCGGCACCTGGTCGGCCTTCGGCCCGAACACCTTCCACAGCCTGCGCACGGAGATGACCGGGGTGGAGCCCGAGTCCTGGGGCGTGCCGCGCCGCTGCGGCACCTCGGTCTGTGTGGTCACGTTCGACCTTCTTTCGGCGTTCAGCCGCGGAACCAGTGCTGCGGCCGGGGTTGGATGTTCTGCCAGATGTGCTTGGGCTCTCGGTACTCGTTCAGGCCGGTCGGTCCCAGCTCCCGGCCCACGCCCGAATGCCCGAAGCCACCCCATTCCGCTTGCGGCACATAGGGGTGGTAGTCGTTGATCCACACCGTGCCGTGGCGCAGCCGCCGGCCGACCCGCTGGGCCTTGCCGGCGTCCTGCGTCCACACGGCCCCGGCGAGTCCGTACTCGGTGTCGTTGGCGATGCGTACGGCGTCGTCCTCGTCGGTGAAGCGCTCCACGGTGAGCACGGGCCCGAAGGACTCCTCGTGCACCACGCGCATGTCCTGCCGGCACTCGTCGAGCACGGTGGGCAGGAAGTAGTGGCCGCCTCCCAGCGCGGGGTCGTCGGGCCGCGCGCCGCCACAGCGCAGTACGGCACCTTCGGCGAGGCCGGCCGCGACGTACGCCTCGACCTTCTCCCGGTGCTGTGCGGAGATCAGCGCTCCGGTCTCGGCCTCGGGGTCGAAGGGCCCGCCGAGGCGGATCTGCCGGGCCCGGCGGACGACCTCGTCGACGAAGCGGTCGTGCAGGGAGTCCTCGACGATCAGCCGTGCACCTGCCGAGCAGACCTGCCCCGAGTGCAGGAAGACGGCCGTGAGGGCGAAGTCCACGGCCGTCTCGAAGTCGGCGTCGGCGAAGACGACGTTGGGGTTCTTGCCGCCGAGCTCCAGCGCGACCTTTTTCACGGTCGCAGCGGCGGTGGCCATGATGCGCTTGCCGGTCTCCAGACCACCGGTGAAGGAGACCATGTCGACCGCGGGGTCCTCGGAGAGCGGTGCGCCCACCTCGGGCCCGGTGCCCAGCACGAGATTGGCGGCGCCGGCCGGGAGCCCGGCCTCCTCCAGCGCCTTCATCAGCAGGATCGAGGTGGAGGGGGTGAGCTCACTGGGCTTGAGGACGATCGTGTTGCCGGCGAGGAGGGCGGGGGCCACCTTCCAGGAGGCTTGCAGCAGCGGGTAGTTCCAGGGGGTGATCAGCCCGCACACGCCGACCGGTTCGTACGTGACGCGGCTGAGGGCGTCGTCGCGACCGGTGTCGACGACGCGGCCTGCGCTGGTGCCCGCGATGCCGCCGTAGTAGCGGAAGCAGGAGACGACATCGGCGATGTCGTACTCGCTCTCCACCAGCCGCTTGCCGGTGTCCAGCGATTCGGCGCGGGCGAACTCCTTGGCGTCGCGCTCGATGAGGTCGGCCGTGCGCAGCAGCAGCGCGCCGCGCTCCCGCTCGGGAGTGCTCGGCCAGGGCCCCTCGTCGAAGGCACGGCGGGCCGCGGCGATCGCGGCCTCGGCGTCGGGGCGTGTCCCTTCCGAGACGGTCGCCGAGAGCGTGCCGTCAGCGGGACATCGGATGTCCCGGCATCCACCGGCCACCGGGTCCCGCCATTCGCCATCCACATACAGGTCTGCCACGCCCCGAGCCTTTCAACTGAAATTCGTTGCGCATCGTGCACCCGATTGCTTGTGGTGGAACACCCTGGCGAATGTCCAGACAGACGTCAAGAGGATGGCCGATGACGATTTCACCATGTGCCCCTTTTACCCGCCCGCCCTTGACCGCAGGCGGCACCAAGTCGACCATGTTGCGTATCGCTCACCTTGTTGTGCAATGCGCACCAGCGGAGGCCACCCCATGTCCCCTCGACCGCAACCTGGCCGTGAGTACGTCCTCACCCTCTCCTGTCCCGACAGCGCGGGACTGGTTCATGCCGTGAGCGGCTTCCTCGTCAGGAACTCCGGCAACATCCTGGAAAGCCAGCAGTTCGACGATCGACTTCAAGGTCGTTTCTTCATGAGGGTCCACTTCGACGTTTCCGATCCGAACGCCGATCTGGAAAAACTGCGTTACCGGTTCGGTCCCGTGGCCCAGGCCTACGGCATCTCCTGGACCCTGAGCGACGCGGCCACACCTACCCGGACGCTGATCATGGTGTCCAAGTTCGGCCACTGCCTGAACGACCTGCTCTTCCGCCGGCGCACCGGCGCCCTCAACATCGAGATCCCCGCGATCGTCTCCAATCACCGGGACTTCGAGAAACTCGCGGAGACGTACGGCATCCCTTTCCATCACATCCCGGTGACCAAGGAGACCAAGCCCGAGGCCGAGGCGCGGCTGCTTGAGCTCGTGCGTGAGCTGGGCATCGATCTGGTGGTGCTGGCCCGCTACATGCAGGTCCTCTCCGACGACCTGTGCAAGGAGCTGGAGGGCCGCGCCATCAACATCCATCACTCCTTCCTCCCCAGTTTCAAGGGCGCGCGCCCCTACGAGCAGGCCTACGCGCGCGGCGTCAAGCTCGTCGGCGCGACGGCGCACTATGTGACCCCGGACCTGGACGAGGGCCAGATCATCGACCAGGACGTGGTCAGGGTGGACCACTCGCTCGACCCCGGCGACCTGGTCACCGTCGGTCGGGACGTGGAGGCGCAGGTGCTCGCGCACGCTGTGAAGTGGCACAGCGAGAGCCGCGTGATGGTGGACGGCAACCGCACGGTGGTCTTCCGCTGAGCCGCACTCACCGTGGGGCGGGACCGGCTTCCGGTCCCGCCCCTGTCGTATACGGTCCCGGGCGCGCCGCCCCTCGGTCACAGCGGCTGCTGGAGGAAGGCGATGAGTGCGGCGGTGAGTTCCGCGGGGGCGTCCTCCTGGACGAGGTGGCCCGCGCCGGCGATCGGTTCGAAGCGAGCGCCGGGGATGAGCGCGGCGAGTTCACGCCCCTTCGCCACCGGGATCCAGCTGTCGTCCTCGCCCCAGCAGACGAGGGTGGGGATGCCGATCCCGCTGTACCGGCCCTGGATCTCGTCGGTGTAACGCTGGTCGGCCTGGGCGATCTGCCGGTAGAAGGCTGCTTGGCCGGGGCCGTCCAGCCAGGGCGCGACGAGCCGGTCGAGGACCGCGGGATGCAGGCCGGGACTGCTCGCGGAGGTGACGTACTCGCGCACCAGGGCTGCGTGGAGCGCCGGCGGCAACTGCTCGAAGACGTCGGCGTGCTCGCCGACGAGCCGGAAGAACGGGGAACCCCACGGGGCCAGCGCGACCGGGTCGACCAGGGCGAGGGCCCGGTAGCGGGCGCCGTGCAACAGGTGCCCCCGCAGGGCGACGGCGCCGCCGAAGTCATGGGCGACGACTAGAGGTTCCTCCAGGCCCCAGTGGCTCAGGAGTTCGGTGAAGACGCGGCCCTGCGCGGCCAGGGACACGTCCTGTCCCGCGGCCTTCTCGGAGGTCCCGTATCCGGGCATGTCCCAGACGAACACCTGGTGGTGGCGGGTGAGCGAGCGGGCGACGGCACGCCAGACGTACGAGGAGAAGGGGGTGCCGTGCAGCAGGACGACCGGTGGTCGGCCGGGCTGCCCCAACCGGTCCCAGCGGACGTCACCTGAGGTGCTGGTGAAGGTTCGGGTCAGCTGCCAATCGGTGTCGGTTGTCATCCTTCTCCCGGTTCAGCCGCCCAGCCGGTCCAGCAGCGCGCGGCGCCACCGCTCCGTTTCGGCGATCTGATTGAACGTGAACAGGTGCAGACCGGCCACTCCCGCCGAGGGAGCGGTGAGGGCCTCCTCCGTGCGGGACAGCAACCTCTCGGGGGCGTACCCTCCCGGCGTCGCGAAACGCACGAACCACGAGGCGTGCTTCGTCAGGAAGCGCGTCGACTCCCCCACACCGATCTTCGTGGCCATCGCCAGCAGCTTCGCCCGCTGCACGGGCCCCGCGATGCCCACATGGACCGGCAGGGTGACGTCCCGGCGTCGTATACGAGCGAGCCACTCCCCCAGCACTCGCGGGTCGAAGCACAGGTTGCTCACGATGTACGTGGCGTGCTCGCGCTTGTCCCACATCGCCTGGATGGTGAGGTCGTCGTGGATGAGGGGGTGGCTCTCGGGATAGCCGGTGACGCCGACATGGGCGAAGGGACTGCCCAGCTCGGTCAGCCTGCGCAGCACCGGTAGCGCCCCGTCGTATGCCCCGGCAGGCGGGTCGGCGTCGCCGGCCGGGACGAAGACGTCGTCCACGCCCGCCTCGCGCAGCCGGCCCGTGACCTCCTTCAGGTGCAGGTCGTCCCGCAGCAGCCGCGCCGGGACGTGCGGGACGACCCGGTAGCCGTGCGCCGCGAGCCGGCCGGCGAGGTCGAGCGTCGGTTCCAGGCCCTTGACCGGCGACGCCGTCACGGTGACGACGACGTCGCGCGGGACATGGGCGAGGACCTTGTCCTCGGTCGCCTTCGCGGGCAGCACCTCGTAGCGGACGCTGTCCAGCAGCGCCCGGAGCCCTGCGGCGCCCAACGCCTACTCCGCCTGCTTCTGGACGTCACGGTGGCGGTAGTACGCGGCCTTCGACGGCGCCAGCGGCTCCTTGCCGAGGATCAGGTCGGCCGCCTTCTCGGCGATCATCATCACCGGCGCGTAGATGTTGCCGTTGGTGACGTACGGCATGACGGAGGCGTCCACCACGCGCAGGCCCTCCACGCCGTGCACCCGCATGCTGGTGGGGTCGACGACGGACATCTCGTCGGTGCCCATCTTGCAGGTGCAGGACGGGTGCAGGGCGGTCTCGCCGTCCTTGGCGACCCAGGCGAGGATCTCCTCGTCCGTCTCGACGGACGGTCCCGGCGAGATCTCCCCGTCGCTGTAGGGGGCGAGCGCGGGCTGGTTGAGGAGCTTGCGGGCCACCCGGATCGCCTCGACCCATTCGCGGCGGTCCTGCTCGGTGGAGAGGTAGTTGAAGCGCAGGGCGGGGTGTTCGCGCGGGTCCTTGCTCTTGATCTTCACCGAGCCGATGGCGTCGGAGTACATGGGCCCGACATGCACCTGGTAGCCGTGGCCGCCGGCGGGCACGGAGCCGTCGTAGCGGACCGCGATGGGCAGGAAGTGGAACATCAGGTTGGGGTAGTCCACGTCCTCGTTGCTGCGCGCGAAGCCGCCCGCCTCGAAGTGGTTCGTGGCGGCCGGACCCTTGCGGAAGAGCCACTGCAGCCCGATGAAGGGGGCGCGCCACTTCGCCAGGTACGGCTGCATGGAGACGGGCTGCTTGCAGGCGTACTGGATGTAGACCTCAAGGTGGTCCTGCATGTTCTCGCCGACGCCCGGGAGGTCGTGGACGACGTCGATGCCGAGGGCCCTCAGTTCCTCGGCGTTCCCGACGCCGGAGAGTTGGAGCAGCTGCGGGGAGTTGATGGCGCCGCCGCAGAGGACGACCTCCTTGGCGCGGACCTGCTGGAGGGCGCCCTTGCCGCGCTGGTACTCGACGCCGACGGCCTTCTTGCCCTCGAAGAGAACGCGGGTGACCAGGGCGCGGGTGGTGACGGTGAGGTTGGGCCGCTTCCGGGCGGGCTTCAGGTACGCCTTCGAGGCCGAGAGCCGACGACCGCGGTGGACGTTCCGGTCGAACTTGGCGAAGCCTTCCTGCCGGTAACCGTTGACGTCGTCGGTGGGGGCGTAGCCCGCCTCCTGGGTGGCTTTGAGGAAGGCGCCGAAGAGCGGATTGGCAGCCGGGCCACGCTCCAGGACGAGGGGGCCGTCGTGGCCGCGGAACTCGTCGTCCGGGTCGGCCGCGAGGCAGTTCTCCATCCGCCGGAAGTACGGCAGACAGTGTGCGTAGTCCCAGGTCTCCATGCCGGGGTCGGCGGCCCAGCGCTCGTAGTCCATGGGGTTGCCGCGCTGGAAGATCATGCCGTTGATGCTGCTGGAGCCGCCCAGCACCTTGCCGCGCGCGTGGTAGATGCGCCTGCCGCCCATGTGGGGTTCGGGCTCGGACTCGTACTTCCAGTCGTAGAACCGGCTGCCGATCGGGTAGGTCAGCGCCGCGGGCATGTGGATGAAGACATCCCACGGGTAGTCCGACCGGCCTGCCTCCAGGACCAACACCCGGTTGGCCGGGTCAGCGGAGAGTCTGTTCGCCAGTGCACTGCCGGCCGAACCGCCGCCGACGATGACGAAGTCGTACTGCAAGGGAGCCATGGTGCCTCGTCTCGCTCGCGCCGTAGATATGCGAGGCATGCTAGACCCAGTCGCGTTATACGCACCAGGTTGCGAAGCGCGCAACTTCCGATGTCTTCGTTTCGGTGCCGTTACTTGCAGGGGCGTTGTTTACTACGCGTATAGTTTCACTGTGAGCAACTACAGCCCTGACACAGAAACGTCGAATTCGCAAGCCGGCGGCGTGCAGTCGGTGGACCGCGCTATCAGCGTCCTGGAGATCCTGGCCCAGCGTGGCGAAGCGGGCGTCAGTGAGGTGGCGGGCGAGATCGATGTGCACAAGTCCACCGCCTTCCGCCTGCTCGGTGCCCTGGAGGCGCGCGGTCTGGTGGAGCAGGCCGGTGAGCGCGGCAAGTACCGGCTCGGCTTCGGCATCGTTCGCCTGGCCGGCGCGGTCACCGGCCGTATCGACATCACTCAGCAGGGCCGCCCGGTCTGCGAACGCCTCGCCGAGGAGATCGGCGAAACCGTCAACATCGCCGTCATGCAGGAGCACTACGCGATCAACCTGTACCAGGTGCGCGGTCCGGGGGCCATTACCGCGCACAACTGGGTCGGCCAGCTGACTCCCCTGCACGCCACGTCGAGCGGCAAGATCCTGCTGGCTCATATGCCCGCGAAGGAGCGTGCCGCGCTGCTGTCCGCCGCCGGCATGAAGAAGGTCACCCCGCACACCATCACCGCGAAGACGAAGCTCGAGAAGAACCTCGCCGAGGCGCGGGAACGGGGCTACGCCTTCACCCTCGAGGAGCTGGAGATCGGTCTGCACGCCATGGCCGCGCCCATCCGCAACAGGGACGGCGAGGTCATCGCGGCGCTCAGCGCCTCCGGGCCGTCCTACCGGTTCACCGAGGAGCGCCTGCACGAGCTCTCCCCGGTGCTGCTCAAGGGCGCCGAGGAGATCAGCCACCGGATGGGCTACCTGGGCTGAGTCACCCCTGAGGGGTACCGAGGCGCTCGTTCACCCAGTCGTGGAAGGCGCCGATGTGGTGCTCGCTGGGCACCAGCACGCCACCCTTGGCGTACATCCGGGAGCTCATTCCGGGCTGCGTGCGCTCGCAGGCGTCGAAGTCCTGCTGATTGACCCGGTGGAAGAGTTCCACGGACCTGCTGACGTCCTTGCCGCTCTCGACGACGTGCGGCAGATACAGCCAGTCGCACTCGACGATCGTGCGGTCCACGGACACCGGATACATCCGGTGGAAGATCACGTGGTCGGGGACGAGGTTGATGAACACCTGGGGCTTGACGGTGATCGCGTAGTAGCGGCGGTCCTGATCCTCGGCGACCCCGGGAATGCGGTCCAGCCCCTCGGAGCCGTCGACGGTGAAGCCCTGGACGTCCTCGCCGAACTCGGCACCGTGGCCGACGTAGTACTGGGCGGCGTAACCGTCCGCGAACTCAGGGAGCACTTCGGTGAGTTCGGGGTGGATCGTGGCGCAGTGATAGCACTCCATGAAGTTCTCGATGATCAGCTTCCAGTTCGCCTTGACGTCGTAGACGATCCGCTTGCCGACGGAGAGGTTGTCGATGTCGTAGCGCTCGATCGACGCGACATCGCCGAGGCGGGCGACGATCTCGCCGATGACGTCCTCCTCGAAGGAGGGCGGGTTCTCCGCGAGGCAGACCCAGACATAGCCGAGCCATTCACGCACCGCCACGCTCACCAGGCCGTACTCGGTGCGGCCGACATCGGGCATCTTGGTGAGGTTGGGCGCCGCGACGAGCTTGCCGTTCAGGTCGTACGTCCAGGCGTGGTACGGGCACTGGAAGGCCCGCTTGACCTCGCCGGTCTCCTCGGTGCACAGCTTGGCTCCGCGGTGCCGGCACACGTTGAAGTACGCACGGATGGAGTTGTCACGCGCCCGCGTGACGAGGATGCTCTCGCGGCCCACGTCGACGGTGCGGAAGGCGCCGGGCTTCGCCAGCTCTGAGGCGCGCGCGACGCAGAACCACATGGTCTCGAATATGCGCTCCTGCTCCTGGGCGAAGATCTCCGGATCCGTGTAGGAGGAGCCGGGGAGAGTGGCGATCAGGCTGTCCGGCAGGCTGGTCGAGGTCACGGTGCACTCCTCGGGAGAACGTCGTGGAGGGGTCATTCACGCGCCGGGAAGAGCGACTCCGGACGGTGTTGTGTATGGAGCAACGCTGCGTGCTATATGCAACCGCAGCATGGGATGCCGCTGGGGCGGTGTCAAGATGCGGGCGATGTCAGGATGC
>NZ_JACEHE010000039.1 GCF_013778455.1 Streptomyces himalayensis subsp. himalayensis
GCCCCTATGTCAACCACCTTGTCCTAGAGCCCGTTTGGAGAATTTTCGGGTGGTCAACCTGGCACCGCTTGGCGTGTCGGTGTCACCGTCGGCACCAGCCCTCGGCATGCAGGGGTAGTGATCGCCATGCCTCTGTGTGGGATGAACGCGGGGCGCAGTGGCGCAGGGGCGCGGTTGTCCCGCTCGCCCCTGCTCACCGCCGGTGTACGCACCCTTATCCGGCGTCGGGCCAGGCCGCCGGGCCGGCCAGGCGCTCCGGTCGGGCGAGCTCCCACACTTCGGCCAGGCCGCCCGCCGCAGCCGCGTCACCGTCCAGCCGCAGTTCGGCGACCTCGGTGACCCGCAGGTCGGACCACGTCCCCACCACGCCGCCGCGGAAGACCTCGACGATGCCCGCGTCCCAGAACAGCCGCAGTGGTCCGTCGAGTCCGGCGAACGCCGCCAGGTCGACGGTCATCTCGGCGCCGTCCGGGGCACGAAGGGCGACTGTCCCCATGCCCTCCGCCGCCGAGGCGTCAAGCACCAGCTCACCGGCAATCCTTCCCTCCTCGAGGCCGGATGCACCGGCCACCGGTACCGGCGTCGAGGTCAGCCGAAGCAGGCTCAGCTCGGCGGCGGGCTCGCAGTGCAGGCGCCCGTGTCGCAGCGAGAGCTCGCGCGGCAAGGTCATGAAGCCGGTCGCCGGGCGGCCGAGGCCGGCCGGGTCCTGATGGGTGCGTATCCAGCCGAACTGGATGCGTCGGCCGTCAGGCGCCCAGTACGACTGCGGGGCGTAGAAGCGGTCGCCCACATCCGCCACGCCCGTCTCGCGCACCTCGAAGCCGGCATCCGACGCGGTGCCGGTCATCCACCACACCGCGGGCCCCTCCTCGCCGTCCTCGTGGATGACCGAGACCAACAGTGCCCCCGCACCCTCCATGGCGAAGTAGTCCGGGCACTCCCACACCGCTCCCGGCACCTTCGAGGCGGCCCGGTCCACGAAGACACCGTCGTAGTCCCACGCTCGCAGGTCGGCTGAGGACAGCGCGAACACCGAGCCCCCGTGCTCCCGGCGCGCGCCCGCGACGAGCTGCCGCCAGCGGCCGCCCTCGTGCCACACGCTGTGGTCGCGGAATTCGGTGATGTCGGCGGCGGGCGGAGCGGGCAGGAGAGGGTTGGCCGGGTCCTTGACGAAGCCCGACAGCCCGTCGTCGGCGGCACGCGCCAGGCAGGGGAGCTGGGCGTCGCCGAGTACGCCGGTGTAGAGGATCGAGACACCGCCATCGTGTTCGAACGCGCAGCCGGAGAAGCAGGCCGTCGCGTCGTATGGCGCGGTCTGAGCCGGGCCGGGAAAGAGTGCCACCTCGTGCTCGGTCCAGGTGAGCAGGTCCGGGGAACTGGCATGGCCCCAGTGCTGGTTGGTGAACTCGGTGCCGTCCGGGTTGTACTGGTAGAAGAGGTGGTGCCGCCCTTGCCAGTGGACGAGCCCGTTGGGGTCGTTCATCCAGCCTTTCGCGGGGGCATAGTGGAGCCATGCAGGCATATCGAATGTTCCTCTCATTGCGTATGAAGTGTGATGAATGACGCACGGATTGATTGGCGCGGTGGACGGTTCTCAGGGGTGGGGGCGTCTCGTACTCTTGCGGCGTGTCAACCCATGAAGATCACCGACCGAAGGTGAGAAGACCGCGCCGTGCCGATGTCGCGCGCCTGGCCGGTGTCTCGCCCGCGACCGTCTCCTTCGTGCTCAACCGGACCGCCGGGCAGACGATCAGTGACGAGACGCGGCAGCGGGTCCTTCAGGCGGTCGCCGAACTCGACTACCGCCCGAACAGGGCCGCGCAGGGGCTGCGTCAGGGACGAAGCGCGACCATCGGCTTCGTCAGCCACGACGTGGACTTCGGCGTGTTCGCGGCCTCCGCGATCAAGGGGGCGCACGAGGTGTCCATACGCCACGGCAATCTGCTGCTCCTGGTCAACACCGGTGGCTCGAACCGCCAAGCGGCGCAGCTGGTCGGTGAGCTGCTCGACCGGCAGGCCGACGCGCTGATCTTCGCCGCGTCCGGCACCAGGTCGGTGGTGCTCCCGGAGGGTGCCGGGCGGGTCCCGACGATCCTGCTGAACTGCTTCGTCCCGGATGACCCCACTCCGGCGATCCTGCCCGATGAGGTACGCGGCGGACGGGAGGCCACCCAGGCGCTGCTCGACCTCGGGCACCGGGACATCGCCTACCTCACCGGCACGGTCAGCGCCTGGGCCACCAAGGCCAGGCTGCGCGGCTTCCGCGAGGCGCTGCGCGGTGCGGGACTCAATCCGCGCGATCACACCGTGCTGTCCGGCAACTACCACGCCGACTCCGGTCACGAGCTGGTGCGGAAGCTGCTGCGGCGCGGCCTCCGGCCGACCGCGATCATGTGCGGCAACGACCGGATGGCCGTCGGTGCGCTCCTGGCGCTGCTGGAGGCCGGAATCCGCGTGCCCGAAGATGTGTCGGTCATGGGGTACGACGACCAGTTCCAGCTCGCGGCGGAGATCCGCCCGGCGCTGAGCACCGTAAGGCTGCCGTACGACGCGATGGGCCGCCTGGCCGCCGAGCAGCTGGCTGTGGGCGGGCCCGGCGTGCAGACCGGGCGCACCCTCGTGCACTGCCCGCTCGTGATGCGCGACTCCACAGCGGCCCCGGCCGGCGGGCCCGCCGGGGCCTGAGCCAGGCCGGCCCGGCGAACACACGCGGACATCCACGGATAACTCCCTCGTAACAACTTCTTGACGCATGAACAGGGGGCGGCTAACTTTCGGGCCACTAACCCGAATTAGTAGCCCGCCCCGGTGGGCTGGTGCAAGACCCGCGCCCGGCAGGCGAGGTCACCTCAGGTGAACGATGACGGCTGCCCCGCTGCCAGTTCACCCGCCAAGGAGGAACACATGCCCACACGGAAGCTGGTTCTCGGCGTGAGCGCACTCAGCGCGCTCACGCTGCTCGCCACTGGTTGCTCATCCGGCTCCGACAGCAGCGCAAGCGGCCCGAAGACCATCACGATCTGGTCGAGTATGGACCAGCCGATCATCGACGGCCTCAAGGCCAAGCTCAATCCCCGGGCCAAGGCGCAGGGCATCACCGTCCAGTGGCGCAGGGTCGACAACATCAACCAGATCATCGTGCAGAAGGTGCAGGCCAACGACGCACCCGACATCGCGCTCCTGCCGCAGCCGGGCATCATCAAGGACTTCGCGGCCAAGGGCAAGGTCACCGCGCTGGACGACGTCCTCGACCTCCCGGCACTGCAAAAGAGCATGACTGCGGGCACGTTGGACGTCGCCAAGGTCAATGGCAAGACCTACGGCCTGATGGTCAGCATGAACGTCAAGGGCCTGGTCTTCTACCCGAAGAAGGCGTTCGAGGCCGCCGGCTACACCGCTCCGAAGACCCTCGACGAGCTCAACACCCTCACGACGAAGATCAAGGCCGATGGGAAGACGCCCTGGTGCCTGGGCATCGAGTCCGGCACGGCAACCGGCTGGCCCGCCACCGACTGGTTCGAGAACCTGGTCCTGAAGTACGGCGGCATCGACAAGTACAACGAGTGGATCTCACACAAGACCAAGTTCGACTCGCCGCTGATACGCCAGGCCGCCGCTCAGTTCCAGAAGATCGCCTTCACCGACGGCAACGTGCTCGGCGGCCGCAAGTCCATCGCCAGCAACGCCTTCGGCACCGCCGGCAACGCGATGTTCAAGAGCAAGCCCGGCTGCTACATGTACCAGCAGGGCAGCTTCATCACCGGCTTCTTCCCCAAGTCCGTCCAGAAGAACCTGGACTCCGAGGTCGGCGTCTTCGGTCTGCCTCCGGCGACGGCCGGCGGCGAGAACCCCGTCGAGGGCGGCGGCGACACCGCCTCCATCTACAAGGACAGTCCTGCCGCTCGGAAGGTCATGAAGCTGCTCGCGGCCACCGACCTCGGCACGACCGCGGCGAGCAACGGCTCTTCCTTCATCTCCCCGCACAAGGACTTCCCGCTCGGCGGCTACCCGCTGAAGACCACCCAGTCTATCGCCAAGGTCGCCTACGACTCCACCGGCTTCGCCTTCGACGCCTCCGACGCGATGCCTGCCGCGGTCGGTTCCGGAACATTCTGGAAGGAGATGACGGCCTGGATCTCCGGCCAGGAGTCGCTGGACGACGCCCTGAAGAACATCGACGCCAGCTGGCCGGCCAGCTGATCACCACGCGGAAGGGCCACGGAGGGCGGCCGCAGTCGCGTCCGCCCTCCGTGGCCGCCGAACCGACCCGACAACAACTGGTGTTCGAGGAAAGGAACCGCCGTGGTCAGCCAAGTGCTCTCGACGGTGCTCACGGTGCTGGCGGGCATCGCCGCCGCCCTGGCCGTCTACTGGGTGCTCAACAAGCTCGCCGAGGCCCTGCCGGGCCGCTGGGAGAACCTGGTCAAGCCCTATTTCTACGTCGCGCCGGCGGTCGCGGCGATCGGGGTCTACCTGGTGTACCCCACGGTCATCACCGTCATCAACAGCTTCAAGAGCAGCGACGGCTCGCGCCTCGTCGGCCTGGACAACTTCGGCAAGCTCCTCGAGACACCGGCCTTCCGTCAGACCCTCCTCAACACACTGCTGTGGATAGCCATCGTCCCCGCCGCCTGCATAGTGGTGGGCCTGCTCGTCGCCACGCTCGCCGACCGCCTGACACCCCGGGCCGAGAAGGCGGCCAAGACCATCATCTTCATGCCCATGGCCATCAGCGCCGTGGGCTCTGCCACGGTATGGCGCTTCATGTACGCTACCCAGCCCGCCGGCACTCCGCAGACCGGCCTGCTGAACGGCATCGTCACCGCCTTCGGCCACGACCCCGTTCCCTGGCTCCAGCAGAGCACCCTGCACGCCAACAGCCTGCTGCTCATGGTCATGCTGCTGTGGGGACAGGCGGGCTTCTCCATGGTGCTGCTGTCCGCGGCCATCAAGGGCGTCCCCGCTGAGACCCTTGAGGCGGCCCGCCTGGACGGCGCGGGCGAGCTGCGGATCTTCTGGCGGATCATCATCCCGCAGATCCGCGGGACGGTCATCACGGTGTTCGTCACCATCCTCATCACCGTCATGAAGATCTTCGACGTGATCTACGTGATGACCAACGGGGCCTTCAACACCAACGTCGTCGGCCTTGAGTTCTTCAACCAGCTCTACACGAACTACAACTACGGCTACGCGTCGGCGATCGTCGTCATGCTGCTCATCGCCATCGTGCCGATCATGATCTACCAGATTCGCCACTTCAGGGCGGAGGAGTCGGCATGACCACCCAGACGACCCCCACGATCACTCCGGCGGCACCGCGCCGCGGCCGCCTCATCCGGCGAGACGCCCAGGCGTCCCGCGGCATGACCGGCAGGCGCAGCCCCTTCCCGGTCAAGCTGAGCGTGCTGTTCGTGTGCGCCCTGTGGATCGTGCCCACCCTCGGGGTGGTCATCACGTCCTTCCGCAGCGTCGACGCCGCGAACTCCAGCGGCTGGTGGACCCTGCTGGCCCACCCCGGCGGACTGGCCGACCTGACCACTGGCAACTACTCGAAGGCCATCGAGCAGGGCGAACTCGGCTCGGCCTTCTTCAACAGCGTAGCCATCACGCTCCCGGCCGTCTTCCTGCCGATCCTCATCGCCGCCTTCGCCGCCTACGCCTTCACCTTCATGACGTTCAAGGGACGTGACGTCCTCTTCATCGTCATCGTGAGCCTGCTCGTCGTACCGAACTACGTCGCGTTCGTCCCGATCATCAAGCTCTACTCCTCCGTGCACCTGAACGGCACCTTCCCTGCCGCCTGGCTCGCTCACATAGGCTTCGCCATGTCGCTGGCCATCTACATACTGCGCAACTACATGGCGACCCTGCCCAAGGACGTCGTCGAGTCGGCCAAGATCGACGGCGCGAGCCACTTCCAGACCTTCTACCGGCTGATCCTGCCGATGTCGGCTCCCGCGCTGGCGTCCTTCGCGATCTTCCAGTTCCTCTGGGTCTGGAACGACCTGCTCGTCGCCCTGATCTTCGTGGGCCCCGGCGACAAGCAGCCGATCACGATCGCGGCCAACAGCCTGCTGGGACAGCAGGGCACGGGATGGGAGCTCGTGACGGCCGGCGGCCTGTTCTCCATGCTCGTTCCGATCCTGGTCTTCCTGACCCTGCAACGGTACTTCGTCCGCGGCCTCACCAGCGGAGCCGTCAAGGGCTGAGACGAGCCGTGGCTCCTGGCACCGAACGGACGGTGCCGGGAGCCACGTACGACGCTGCCGCAGTCTCCGTCCTCACCCCCACACGCACACCGAACAGTCAGGAACCCAGCAAAGTGCGCACCACAACCGACTCCTGGTGGCGCTCCGCCGTGATCTACCAGGTGTACATACGCAGCTTCGCCGACGGTGACGGCGACGGCACCGGCGACATCGCCGGCCTCCGCTCTCACCTGCCCTACCTGGCCCACCTCGGCGTGGACGCCATCTGGATCAACCCCTGGTACCCCTCACCGCTGGCCGATGGGGGCTACGATGTCTCGGACTACCGCGACATCCACCCTGACTTCGGCGCTCTCGACGAGGCCAAGCAGCTGATCGTGGAGGCTCACGAACTCGGCCTGCGCGTGATCCTGGACATCGTCCCCAACCACACCTCGGACCAGCATTTCTGGTTTCAGCAGGCGTTGGCCGCGAGGCCCGGCTCCCCGGAGCGGGAGCGGTACATCTTCCGCGAGGGGCGAGGCGAGGACGGCTCCCTGCCGCCCAACGACTGGCACGCGGCCTTCGGCGGCCCCGCCTGGACCAGGACTTCCGACGGCCAGTGGTACCTGCACCTGTTCGCCCCCGAACAGCCCGACCTGAACTGGGACAACCCCGAGGTCCGCGCCGAGTTCGAGTCGATCCTGCGCTTCTGGTTCGATCTCGGCGTCGACGGTTTCCGCATCGACGTCGCCCACGGCATGGTCAAGGACCCCGCCCTGCCGGAACTCGGCCTGCCGGAGTTCTGCGTTATGCCAGATGAGGGTCAGGAAAACCACCCGCACTGGGACCGCGACGGCGTCCACGACATCTTCCGCAGTTGGCGCGCTGTCGCCGACAGTTACCCCGACCGCCGCGTCTTCGTCGCCGAGGCCCACGTCCGCCCCGGCCGCCTCGCCCATTACCTCCGCCCTGACGAACTCCACATGGCCTTCAACTTCGACTTCCTCAAGTCTCCCTTGGATGCCGACAAGTTGCGTACGGTCATCGACCGCAGCATCAACGACCTCGCCGCCGTCGGCGCCCCCGCCACCTGGGTCCTGTCCAACCACGACGAGACTCGCCACGTCACCCGCTACGGCCGCGCCTACACCGGCGTGACGACGCGGATGCGCGACCAGGGACACCCCTCCTCCGACCGCACCCTGGGCACCCGCCGCGCCCGCGCCGCCGCCCTGCTCATGCTGGCCCTGCCCGGCGGCGCGTACATCTACCAGGGCGAGGAACTGGGCCTGTACGAGGTCGAAGACCTCCCCGAGTCGGTCCTCCAGGACCCCACATGGGAACGCTCCGGCCACACCGTACGAGGCCGAGACGGCTGCCGCGTCCCCCTCCCCTGGACCGGCGACACCCCGCCCTTCGGCTTCGGCCCAGCCGGGTCCACCCCCTGGCTCCCGCAGCCCGAGGACTGGAAGTCCTACACCGCCGAAGCCAACCAGGCCGACCCCACCTCCATGCTCCACCTCTACCGCGACGCCCTGCGTCTGCGCCGCACCAACGCGGGCCTGAGCGGCGAGGAGTTCCGCTGGCTGGACAGCCCGGACGGCACGCTCCTCTTCGGACGAGGCAACGGCCTGCTGTGCGCGGTCAACCTCTCCGACGAGCCGGTCCCGCTCCCCGGCGCCTGCAGTCCCCTCCTCGTATCAGAACCGCTCGACGACAACGGGCTACTGCCTCCGGACACCACGATCTGGCTGTACGAGGACTGATGAACCACAACGGCGGGGCGCACCTGCCGACATCCGCGCGCACCCAGATCTGGCCGAATCCGCCAAGGCCTGTCCGGTGTTCCTCCCTGCCCACGAACGGGGCATGCCCGCGGCGCCGGTAATTCAGTAGCTCATGCCCCACCTGGGCGATACGGTCCACCCATGCGCTGATCTCCTGGGCGGCGGCCGAGTGCCGCCGCGGACGGTGCGGGTGCGACCCCGGCAGACCGGGGCCGTCCCTGCAGGTACGCCCCCGTCGCCTTCCTTGCACTCCGGAGATCACCCGATGGCTATTCAGCAGCCCTTCACCTATGACTCATTCGTCGAACTCGCGACCGCCGACTCCGCAGTAGTCGGTCTCGTCCTCAAAGGTTCCCACGCCCACGAGGGCATGACGACGGAGCACTCGGACCATGACCTGTATGTGGTCGTCGCGGATGGCGCCACCACGGATCTCACTCGGTTCGCCGGCCACCGCACGGCCGCACTCGACCTCATCGTCCTCACCCTCTCCGAATTCCGTGAAGCCGGAATGCCAGGCTTCGAGCGCTACGCCCTCGCCCGCGCCCAGATCGTGCTGGACCGGCTCGACGGAGGAATCGCTCAGATCCTGGCCGCCAAAGCGCGGCTCGACGCCGATGAAGCATTCCGCGACGCGGACGGGTGGCTCGATGCCTATGCCAACTCCCTCTACCGCTCCGTCAAGAACGACCGTGACGGGCATGCACTCGCCGCCCGCCTCGACGCCGCCGACAGCATCCGGTTTCTGCTCGAACTGCTCTTCGCGCTCGACCGTCGCCCCCGCCCCTACAACAAGTACCTGGAGTGGGAACTCGCCTGGTATCCGCTGCCGGACTGGGGCGCCGACCTGCTGCTCGAGGCCGTGGACCGCATCTCTGCCACGGGTGACGTGTCTCTGCAACGGCGCCTCTTCGCCCGTGTCGAGGCAGCGGCCCGGGGCGCAGGACACGATGCCGTCCTGGACGCGTGGGGTGAGGACCTGATGCTGATGCGACCGCAGTAGCGCGCCCAAGCCGCCTATCGAACACACACCCTTAATGCATATGATGTGCAGGTGCGTGATTTCAGCATTAGAGCGGCGACCCTCGACGACCTCGACGGCGCGCGCGTCGTGATGCTCGACACCGTCTACCGCGACTTCGGCACGGGATACATCCCGCGCTGGCACCGCGACATCATCGATCTGCAGGGCGCATATCTCGCGCCCGCGCGGCACACTCTGCTGGTCGCGGTCGACGAGCGGAACGGTGCGGTCGTCGCGACCGGGGCGCTGGACTCCCGAGGGCCGGCCCATCCGCCGAATCCGCGGTGGCTGGCCGAGCGCTACCCGTCGGGGGAGACCGCTCAACTGCGGCGGGTGTACGTACGTCCCGAGCACAGGCGGCGCGGGCTTGCCCGTCAACTGGTGGGTGAACTGCTGGACTTCGCGGCTGCGGAGGGCGGCTATCGGGCGGTGTACCTGCACACGGATCCGGCCGTGCCGGGCGCCGAGGCCTTCTGGCGATCGCTCGGCAAGGTGGTGTGCGACGAGCGACAGGAGCAGCCCGACGGCGGGCAGCGGATCGTCCACTTCGAGGTTCCCATCGCTTGATGAGACCAACTTCCAAGCGTTCCGATGCCGGTTCGCCCTCCACAGCCGCTTCCCGACAGCGATCCCACCCCTGCAAACGAACGAGGACCATGCGCTCTGTCCGCCGTCGCCGGCTCATCGCCGGCCTGCTGCTTTCGCCACTTCCCTCCGGCTGTTTCGCCTCAGGCGGCGACGCCTCGTCAGCCGATTCCCCTGACGGCGGGCGCCTGCGCGTGGCGCTCGCCTTCCCGCCCGCCGAGCGCTTCTCCCCGTACGGCGCCGACGCCACTCTCCTCAGTCGGCTCGGCGTCACCGAGGGGCTGACCAAGCTCGACGCCAACGGCAGCGCGGCACCCGCACTAGCCGAGTCCTGGAAGCGGGAAAGCGACCGCACATGGGTGTTCACCCTGCGCGAGGCGACGTTCCAGGACGGCACCGACGTCACGTCGTCCACCGTCGCCGCCTCCCTCACCCACGCGACCCAGGCCAGGCCCGCACCCGCCGCGCTGGCCGGCGCCACGCTCACCGCGAAGGCCGCGGCCGACCAGCAGGTGCGGGTCACCACCGCGGATCCCGACCCGGTCCTGCCGCTACGGCTGTCCAGCCCCGGTCTGGCGGTGCTGTCGGCAGGGGCGTACGAGAAGAAGGGCGCCGTCAGTCCGGTCGGCACGGCCACCGGACCCTTCGAACTCACCAAGGTCAACGGCACGACCGCGGCCACCCTCGACCGCTTCGACGACTACTGGGGCGGCCGCGCCCAGGCCTCCGGGATCGACGCGACGTTCACCGCCGACGGCATGGCCCGTACGAACGCCCTCCGCACCGGCGAGGTGGACATCGCCGAGGCGATCCCTGTCTCCCAGGCCGCGTCTCTCGACGAGGGCACCGGCCGCGAGACGGCCACGATGCGCACCACGAGCCTGCTGTTGAACACCACGTCCGGCCCGTTCGCCGACGAGAAGCTGCGGGCCGCCGCCCGCGAGGCCGTCGACACCTCCGCGCTCGCCAAGGGCGTGTACGAGGGACACGCGGACCCCGGCCAAGGCATCTTCGGACCGGCCCTGACCTGGGCGGAAGGCAAGCGCGTCACGCCGTCCGGCCGCGTGCGGGCAGCGGACCCCA
Organism: Streptomyces himalayensis subsp. himalayensis; assembly: GCF_013778455.1. GTDB lineage: Bacteria > Actinomycetota > Actinomycetes > Streptomycetales > Streptomycetaceae > Streptomyces > Streptomyces himalayensis. The sequence continues at coordinate 10,674 of NZ_JACEHE010000039.1, forward strand.
AGGGCACCTCGATCACCCTGGCCACGTACGACAACCGGCCCGAACTGCCCGAGGTCGCCCAGGTGCTCGAGCAGCAGCTGGAGGGGGCCGGCTTCACGGTGAAGCTGGAGGTCCGCGAGTACTCACGCCTCGAAAGCGACGTACTGGCCGGGAAGTTCGACGCCTTCGTCTCCGCCCGCAACACCATGCTCGACACCGGTGACCCCGTGTCGATCCTCGCCGGCGATTACACCTGCGACGGCAGCTACAACCTCGCGCTGCTGTGCGACAAGAAGGTCGACCAGGCCGTCGCCCGGGCCGAGGGTGAGGCTGACACCGCCAAGCGCCAGGACGCGACGATGGCGGCCGAGGCCGCGATTCTCAGCACCGACGCCGTCGTTCCGCTCGTCCACCAGCGGATCGTCACCGGCGTTCACGCCTCCGTGCGGGGCGCGATGCTCGACCCGTACGAGCGCACGCTCGTCGGCACCGGCACCCGACCCTGAGCAGCGCACACGACGAACAATGCGGATACGCGACGAAACCATGGGCATACGGACGACGCTGCGGACATGCGCCCGGGGTGGCGGGCCGGTACTGATCTGGCGCATCGCCCTCGCGACCCTCTTGTTGTGCGGCATCGGCCTGCTGCCCTGGCTGACGCGCACCAACCCGGCGCTCACGGTGCTCAAGGCACGGTCGGCGGAACGCGCCCCGACTCCTGAGGTGCTGACGGCCATCCGCGACGAACTCGGGCTCGACGCAGGACCGTTGCAGATACTCGGGCAGTGGCTCGGCGGACTGCTGCTGCACGGCGACGCGGGCAGCTCGTGGATCTCCGGCGCCGAGGTACTGCCCTCCGTCGTCCAGGCCCTCGGCGCGTCGTTGTTGCTGATGGCCGGTGCGCTGGCGGTCGCGGGCGCCACGGCACTCGTGCTGTGCGCTCGCACCCTGTGGCTCGGCTCGCGGGGCCGGCTCGCCCGGCGCCGGACCGGTGGGAGCGGAGCCGCTCTGCTGGCCGCACTGCCGGAGTTCCTGACCGCGTCCGTGCTCGCCACCATCGTCGGCGTCCAGCTGGGCTGGCTGCCCGCACTCGGCTGGTACGGGCCGCAGTGGATGGTCCTGCCTGCGCTCTCGCTCGGCCTGCCCGCCGGAGCGGTGCTCGGCCGCATGCTCGACGACCTGCTGCCGGGCGCCTTCGCCGAGCCGTGGGCCCTGGCCGCCGCCGCCCGAGGACTGCCCGGCCGGAGCATCGCCCGTCAGGCGCTGCGCCGCTGCGTCCCCGGAGTTCTGCCGAACCTCGGGCTGTTCGTCGTCGGCCTGACCGGAGGCGCGGTCGCCGTCGAGCAGATCTTCGACATCCCCGGGCTCGGACGGTCCACCCTGCAGGCCGCTGTCGCCCAGGACCTGCCCGTCCTCCAGGCCGGAGCCCTGGCCCTCGTCCTGCTGGCCGCGGCCTCCGGGGGACTCGTCCGCCTCGTGGTCCGGCTCCTGACCGGCCCGGCACTGCGGGACGGCGCCCTCCAGTCACTTCACCGCCCTTCCCCGCCCGCACCCCGGGTGCTGCCTCTGCTCTACGGCGCCGCACTGCTCGCCGTCGTCGCCCTCGGTCTGCCTCGCGATCCACTGGCCCTCGACACCAAGGCTCGCCTTCAACACCCTTCTGCGGAACACCCGTTCGGCACCGACGCCCTGGGGCGCGACGTACTGGCCCGCGTCGCCCACGGCGCCCTCGACACCCTCACACTCGCCCTCGCGATCAGCGCCGTCGCCCTCCTCACCGGCGTCGTGCTGGGCTTTCTGCCCCGTCTCTCCGGGCCACTCGTCGACACCGTCAACGCGATCCCGCCCGTACTCGCCGCACTTCTCGTCACCGCAGTCGCAGGCAGCGGCCCGGCGACGCCCGCCCTGGCCGTGGCGGCCGTCGCCTGGGGGCCCCTCGCCGCACACACCTCCGCCCTGCTGCAACAGGAGCGCGCCACCACGCACCTGCTCGCGACCCACGCCCTCGGCGCAGGCCCGCTCCACCTCCTGCGCTACGAGTTGCTGCCCGCCGTACTGCCGCCCGTCACCCGCCACGCCCTGCTCCGGCTTCCCGGAACCGCCCTGGCCCTCGCCGCCCTGGGCTTCCTCGGCCTGGGCGCCGGGCCGCCAACGCCTGAGTGGGGCCTGCTCCTCGCCGAGAACCAGCCCTACGCCGAACGTGCCCCCTGGGCGGTCCTGGCCCCGGCCGCCGTCCTCGCCCTGCTGGGCGCACTCGCGGTGACCGCGGCGGACGGCGTGCGGTGGCCGCGGCCGCCCCGGCGGGCAAGGCCACCCCGGGAGCGCCGCCCGGGCACCCTCCCCGACCGGATTCTGTCCGAGCCCGACCAGCCGCACGCCGGGGCGACACCGACGCCCCGGAAAGAAGCCGCCACCGTACGAGAGGGTGCCCGATGACCGAACAGCCCGCCCGAGCCCTTGCCCGCCTTCGGCCGGGACGCGGTGCGCCCGCCGCCACCACGCGCACGGCCGACCGCGCCAAGCCGCACCGCGAGCGCACCTGGCGCACCCTCTCACCCCTCCTGCGCCTGCTGATCCTGACCCAACTCGCCTTCAACATCGGCTTCTACGCCGTGCTGCCCTTCCTGGCCGAACACCTCGGCACGGCCATCGGGATGGCAGGCTGGCTGGTCGGCCTCGTGCTCGGGCTGCGGACCTTCAGCCAGCAGGGACTGTTCGTCGTGGGCGGCGCGCTGACCGACCGGTACGGTGTCCGGCCGGTGGTGCTGACGGGCTGCGTGCTCCGCATCGCCGGCTTCGCCTGGCTGGGATACGCGGAACAGACCTGGTCGGTCATCGGAGCCGTCCTGCTGATCGGCTTCGCCGCCGCGCTGTTCTCACCGGCCGTGGAGTCCGAGGTGGCGCGGCAGGCCCTGCGCCGGGAGGAGGCGGGCGGCGGCTCCCGTACGCACGTACTCGCCCTGTTCACCGTCGCGGGCCAGGCCGGCGCGTTCGTCGGCCCGTTCCTCGGCGCGATGCTGCTGTCGGCGGACTTCCTCGCGGTGTGCCTGGCCGGCGCAGGGGTGTTTGTACTCGTTCTGTCCGGGCACCTGTGGCTGCTCCCGCGGCACACTCCCGGACGGGCGGAGCGGCCGAAGGTGTCCGGCGGCACGGCGACCCTGCTGCGCAACCGCCGCTTCATGCGCCTGTGCGGCGCATACGGTGCCTATCTGCTGGCGTACAACCAGCTCTATCTCCTCCTCCCCGACGAGGTGGAGCGCGCGGCGGGCTCACAGGCGCCGCTGGCGTGGCTGTTCGCCCTGTCGTCGCTGCTGGTCGTCACCGCCCAACTGCCGGTGACGCGGTGGACGGCGGACCGGCTCGGCCTGCGCCGGTCCATGGCGGCCGGCATGCTGCTCATCGCCGCCGGGTTCGCCGTCGTGGCCCTGGCCCGTCCCGCCGCGTGGACGGGAACGGCGGGGCTGCTGCCCCTTGCGGGCTTCGTCGTCCTGCTCACCCTCGGCCAGATGCTCGTCGCGCCCGCCGCCCGCGCCTGGGTGCCCGACCTCGCCGAGGACGGCAGGCTCGGCCTCTACACCGGTGCGATGTCGTCCGTATCCGGCCTGATCGTGCTGGCCGGCAGCGCGGGAGCCGGATCCCTGCTCGACACCGGCCTGCCGCCGGCTGCGCCCTGGCTCGTACTCGCGGCCGTCGCCGCGGCGTCGATCGCACTGCTGCCGCACCGGAGCGAGCGGGGGCAAAGGTCCACAGCACGCTGAATAACCGTGCGCGCGTCGGCACGGAATTGAGTACGTTCCCCGGATGCGTAGATTCGCCGAAACCGAGGACCTGTCAGCAGTGGTGCGCGACGCGCTGGGGGCGGGATGCCGGATCGCCGGGGTGGACCGGTTGCGTGGGGGAAGCAAGAAGGGGGTGTACCGGGTCCGGCTCGACGGGGGCGGGAAGGCGAGTGTGATCGTCTACCGATGGGCGGAAGACGAGAACTTCTGGCCTGGGGCCGCCGTGCCGGATCCAGCGAACCCGTTCTCTTCGGCCTCAGGCCTGGAACACTTCCTCACCGCGCAACGCACGCTGGACGGCCTCGGGGTGCGGGTCCCGCGCGTACTGCTGGCAGATGACAGCAGACTGCGGTTCGCGGCGGACGTCGCCGTGGTCGAGGACATCGAAGGTGGCACGCTGGAAGCACTGCTCGAAACCGACCCTGGCCGCGCGGCGGCGACCCTGGACGACCTGGCTCGGACACTCGATCTGATGGCGCGCCACCAAGCGCCGCATTACGGGAAGGTGGGCCTGCTGGAGAAGGGCGGTGTCTCCCGAGGAAGCTCGTGCGAGCAGTTGGTTCTCGACCGCGCGCTCCGGCATCTGGAAGAGGCGGCGGGCCGCGACACCAGGATCAAAGCGGCCCGCAGCCGACTCGACGAGCGTCTGCAGGAGCTCGCGGCGCTGGTGACCGCGCGCAACGAATACGGGCTGATCCACGGTGAACTCGGCCCCGACCACGTTCTGGTGGACCGCGACGGGCGTGCCGTCCTCATCGACATCGAGGACCTGATGTACTTCGACGTCGAGTGGGAGCACGTGTTCCTCAGCCTCCGTTTCCACGAGCGCTACGAGACCCTTGCACGGCCCGGTCTCGACCCGCAGCGCCTCGGCCTCTACGCGTTGGCCATGCGTCTCTCCCTGGTCGCCGGCCCTCTCTGCCTCCTGGACGGTGACTTCCCCGACCGGGAGGCCATGCGGGGGATCGCCGAACACAATCTGCGGGAGGCTTTGGCCCTGCTCCCGTAGCCCCGCCACGCGACAGCGTGCGGTTGTCGCCCGTCCTCCCTGCATCCGCGTGAACCGACGGACCACTCGGAGCGGCGGACGGCCCGAGCGGAAGTGGCGAAACGATACTGACGACCCCGAGCACCAGTGCTCACCTCACACCACAAGGGACCGAAGGAAGCACAGTCATGGCGGTTTTCTCCCTGACGCCGGCAGAACAAGCGCTGCTGCCGTCGCCCGAAGAGGTCCGTTTCTACCGGGACCATGGCTGATACCTGTCCCGGCAACTGTTGTGTGCTGTCGAGTGAGCCGAGAGCGAACCGAATCGTGAGGAAGAGTTCATGGGTGGTGCGTCCGTCGTCGGCAGGACGACGGTGACCGTGCAGGTCAATGGGCAAGAGCGGCGTCTGGAACTGGACAGCCGCGTGACACTGCTGGACATGCTGCGGGAGCACCTGGAGCTGACCGGTACGAAGAAGGGCTGTGACCAGGGCGCGTGCGGTGCGTGCACGGTGTTGCTGGACGGGCGGCGGGTGGTGTCGTGTCTCACGCTGGCTGCGCAGTGCGACGGCCGTGAAGTGACCACCATCGAGGGTCTGGCGCCGGGGGGCGAACTGCATCCGCTGCAGGAGGCGTTCATCCGGCACGACGGCTTCCAGTGCGGGTTCTGCACGGCGGGGCAGATCATGTCCGCGGTGGCACTGCTGGCGGAGGAGCGGGCCGGTTCGGACGCGGAGATCCGTGAGTTCATGAGCGGCAACCTGTGCCGGTGCGGTGCGTATCCGAACATCGTCGCGGCCATCCGTGAGATCGCTCAGCAGGGCGGTGGGATGCCGTGAGCGTGCTGGAGTACCGGCGTCCGGAGCAGGTGGCGGAGGCGATCGCGCTGGTCAGCGCGGATCCGGGTGCGGCGTATCTGGCGGGCGGTACCACGCAGCTGGACCTGCTGCTCAAGGACGGGGTCGTGGAGTACGGCACGCTGGTGGACATCGGCCGGCTGCCCCTGCGGGGCACCAGCGTCGTCGACGGGGTGCTGCGGGTGGGCGCGGTGACCACGATGGAGGAGCTGGCCGCGGACGCGGTGGTGATCGAGCGGCTGCCGATGGTGCGGGAAGCGCTGCTGTCCGGGGCGTCCACGCAGTTGCGGAACATGGCGACGATCGGCGGGAACCTGCTGCAACGTACCCGCTGTCGCTATTTCCGCGATCGCGCCGTGGCGGCCTGCAACAAGCGCGCCCCCGGTTCGGGTTGTGCGGCGGTGCGGGGACCGGCGCGGATGCACGCGATCCTGGGGGCCGGCGAGAACTGCATCGCGCTGCACGCGTCGGACCTGTGCGTGGCGCTGGTGGCGCTGGACGCGGTGGTCGGCATCGAGGGCCCGGACGGGCAGCGCAGCGTGCCGCTGACCGAGTTCTACGTCATGCCCGGCGAGCGGCCGGATGTGGAGAATGTGCTCGCGCACGGAGAGATGATCACGCATGTGGATGTGCCGTTGCCTGCGGCGGGCCTGCGCGCGCAGTACGTGAAGGTCCGGGACCGGGCCTCGTACGAGTTCGCCCTGGTGTCCGCGGCGGCGGCACTGCGCATCGAGGAGGGTGCGATCACCGAGGCCCGTCTCGCACTGGGTGGCGTGGGAACGGTGCCCTGGCGGGCCTGGGCGGCGGAGGACCTGCTGCGTGGGAGGCAGGCGGACGAGGCGAACTTCCGGGCGGCCGCGGAGGTGGCGCTGCGGGATCCCTACACGGTCCCCGGTACCGAGTTCAAGGTCGGGTTGGCCCAGCGCCTGATCGTCCGCACTCTGAAGTACGTCTCGGGAGCGCAGACATGACCGCACCCTCGCCCAACAAGATCGTCGGTGAGCCCGTCGACCGCATCGACGGACAGCTCAAGGTCACCGGAGGCGCCCACTACCCGTCGGACGTCGGCTACCCGGACATGGCGCACGCCGTGCTCGTGCAGTCGACCATCGCTTCGGGCACGATCCGCGCCATCGACACGGCGGACGCGCTCGCGGCGCCCGGGGTCTTCGCGGTGATCACCCACGAGAACGTCCCCGAGCTCGTGCACGAGGTGATGACGCCGTTCGGTCCCTCTCCGCGGTTCCCGCTCAAGGACAACCGCATCGTCCACCACGGGCAGCACGTGGCCGTCGTGGTGGCGGAGACCCTCGAGGAGGCGAGAGCGGCCTCCCGGCTTGTGCGGGTCGAGTACGACGAGACGGCGGCCATCCTCGACATCGACGACCCGAGGGCGCAGGTCACGACGAACCCCTACGAGATGGACGTCGAGCGGGGCGATGTCGAGAAGGCCCTGGCCTCGGCCGACATCGTCTACGACGAGCGGTTCCACACGGCGCCGGTGACCAACAATCCGCTGGGACCGTTCGCCGCGGTCGCGCGCTGGGACGACGGCAGGCTGCTGATCCACAGTTCGACCCAGTGGCCCGTGATGGAGCGCCATGTCCTTGCAGGGATCTTCTCGTTGGACGAGTCGGCCGTACAGGTTCTCGTCCCGTACCTCGGCGGCGGATTCGGCGCGGGGCTGCGCACCTGGCCGCACACGGTGCTCACCGCGCTCGCCGCACGCATCCTCGACCGCCCGGTCAAGCTGGTCGTGCCACGGCCCCAGATGTTCACGTCCGTCGGCCACCGGCCGGAGACCGTCCAGCACCTGCGGATCGGCGCAACCTCCGACGGCCGTCTGGTGGCCATCGACCACGAGGGGACGTCGACCACCGGAGCCGAGGAGTCCAACCTCGAACCCATCACGGTGGTGACCCGCGAGGCATACGACTGTCCGAACCTCGCCACGCACGACCGGCTGGTGGCCCTGAACATCCCCAACCCGGGGGCCATGCGCGCCCCCGGCCACGCGGAAGGCAGTTTTGCGCTCGAGTCGGCGATGGACGAGCTGTCCCACCGCCTCGGAATCGACCCACTGGAACTGCGGCTGCGCAACTTCGCCGAGGTCAACCCGCAGACACGGTTGCCCTGGTCGAGCAACGCCCTGCGGGAGTGCTACCGGGTGGGCGCCGAACGCTTCGGCTGGCACCACCGCAACGCCGAACCCGGATCCCTGCGGGACGGCGAATGGCTGATCGGCCACGGCATGGCGGCCGTCTCCTACAGCTGGTGGGCGACGCCCTGTCGGGCGACCCTGTCCCTCGGCCGGGACGGCGGCGCACGGCTGCGCGCCGCGGCCACGGACATCGGGACGGGCACGTACACGATCGCCGCGCAGATCGTCGCCGAACTGCTCGGCCTCGAAGTCGACCAGGTGCACGTCGAGATCGGCGACAGCGCCCTGCCCCTCGCCCCGCCGTCCGGTGGCTCCGGCCTCGCGGTCGCGTTCGGCGGCGCCATCGAGGACGCCGCCGCCCATCTCGTACGGGCGTTCCTCGACCTCGTTCGCGACGACGACCGCTCGCCGTTGCGAGGAAGGGACCCCGACGAGGTCATCGCCACCAACGGACGCCTGCAGTTGTCGGACGACCCCGGCGTCGGCGAGTCGTACACCGCCATCCTCGAACGACACGGCAAGGACGAACTCAGCGCCGAGGGCGAGACGGACCCCACGCCGAAGGCCGAGGGCATGACGATGTCGCCCGCAGGTGCCTTCGCCGCCCAGTTCGCCGAGGTCCGGGTCCACGAGGAGCTCGGGCTCCTCAAGGTCACGCGGCTGGTAGCGGCGGTCGACGCGGGCCGGGTCCTCAACGAGAAGACCGCACGCAGCCAGGTCGCCGGGGGCATGGTGATGGCCATCGGCATGACGCAGTTCGAGGAGACGGCGTTCGACCCGGCGACCGGCCGGATCACCAACGCGACGTTCGGGGACTACCTGATCCCCGTCAGCGCGGACATCCCCGACCTCGACGTCGTCTTCGTCGGCGAGCCCGACCGCTACAACCCCATGGGCATCAAGGGCATCGGCGAGGTCGGCATCACATGCGCGCCGGCGGCGATCGCCAACGCGGTGTACCACGCGACGGGCAAGCGCATCCGCTCCCTGCCGATCACGATCGAGGAACTGCTGTAGTCGCCGCGTCGATGTGGGGCATCGGCGCCGAAGGCGTCTTCGCCTTGTTGTGGTCGGGTACGAAGGCGTCGGCGGGACAAAGGGTTGTGCGCGGCGCGGCGGCTATTCGAATGGCGTGGGGTCGCCGGCTCCCCGGCGGACGATCTCGGGTTCCCTGCTGGAGAAGTCGATGACGGTCGTCGGTTCGACGCCGCAGTCACCGGAGTCGATCACCGCGTCCACCACATGGTCGAGTTCCTCCTTGATCTCCCAGCCCTGGGTGAGCGGTTTGTCCTGCTCGGGCAGGAGAAGGGTGCTGGACAGCAGCGGCTCGCCGAGTTCGGCGAGAAGTGCCTGCGCGACGACATGGTCGGGAATCCTGACTCCGACGGTCTTCTTCTTCGGGTGCAGCAGCCTGCGCGGTGCCTCCTTCGACGCGGGAAGGATGAAGGTGTAGCTGCCGGGGGTCGACGCCTTGACTGCGCGGAACACCGCGTTGTCGAGGCGTACGAAATGGCCCAGCTGGGCGAAGTCCTGGCACATCAGTGTGAAATGGTGTCGTTCGTCGAGGTGACGGATCGAGCGGATGCGGTCGAGCCCGTCTCGGTTGCCCAGCTGGCATCCGAGTGCGAAACAGGAGTCCGTCGGGTAGGCGACAAGACCTCCGTCACGGATGATCTCGACCACCTGAGTGATGCTGCGTCGCTGCGGATTCTCCGGGTGCACGTCGAAGTACTTCGCCATGCGCCGAGCTTAGACCGGCCGGCAATTGGAGGGCGGCGTCGCGGGGCCTGGCACGCGCATCTGCCGCGTTGTCGTCGGTCGCGATGGCTCCGCCATCACTCCCTCCTCCGCCTTCGAGGCAGGCCCTCCTCGGTGATGTTCCCCCCGCTTCAGGGCCTTACGCTGACGACATCGCGCCGCGCCCTCCGCCGAACGCACCGACGTGCACGAGACTGGGCTCCGTGACCACACCTTGCGGCACGCCGGCACTGTTCCGGCAGCAGGCACTGACCCGGGAAGGACCAACAGCATGATCATCTTTGGCACCAAGGGATACCTGTACCAGCTCGCGATACTGACGCTGGTGTGCGGCCACTGCGGTAATCCCTCCGCGCACACGCTCAAAAAGCGCGTCACGAAGTTCACGCTGTTCTTCGTGCCGCTGTTCGCGTTCTCGACGAAGTACGCCACGCAGTGCACGTTCTGTGGCGCGGAGCAGAAGGTGACCAAGGAGCAGGCGGAACAGCTGCAGCGGCAGGGCGGCGCGCGCGGCCAGGGCGGTCAGACGTACGGGCAGCCGCACCAGCAGCCGTACCAGTCCTGAAAGGGGTGGGGGACAGCTGCTGGACAAATCCAGGCCGGCTGTCCTCGAAGTCCACGACCGCAAGCGGCCCGTTGTCGAAGCCGCGGGTCCCCTACCGGGGGCCGGAGGCGTTCCCGTCGCACATGCGCCGACTGGCCTCGCCGAGGCCGTCGGCGACGGCGATGAGCTGTTCCGGGGTGAGGACGTCGATGAGCAGCTCGCGGACGGTGGCGACATGGCCCGGGGCCGCCCGCTTGAGCATCTCCTGTCCGGCGTCGGTGAGGACCGCCTTGACCCCGCGAACATCCCAGGTGCAGGCGCGGCGCTGCACCAGCCCGGCCTTTTCCAGCTGGGTGATCTGGTAGGTCAGTCCGCTCTTGGTGTTGAAGAGGGAGTCGGCGAGTTCCGTCATGCGCATCTCGTGCCTGGGTTCGGCGGAGAGCCGGACGAGGATCTCGTACTGCAGGTGCGAGAGGCCCACCTCGTCCTTGAGCTGCTGGTCCAGGCGCCGGTTCAGCAGCGCGCCGGCAGCGAGGAAGGCATGCCAGGCCCGCGACTCTTCCTCGCTCAGCCATCTCGGGTGACCCATGTCTCCACCCTACATGGGTTGTTCAAATTCAAATATATGCGGTACCGTGGCGGCCCTCGTTCAAATTTGAATCGAGTTTCCTGGGCGACCCCACCGGCTCCGACACCCCTTTGGTGCGGCTGCACTCCGAGTGCCTGACCGGGGATGTGTTCGGCTCCGCACGCTGCGACTGCGGCCCTCAGCTGCGCGAGGCCGTCCAGCGCATCGACGCCGCCGGGGGAATCCTGCTCTACCTCCGCCAGGAGGGCCGCGGCATCGGTCTCTACAACAAGCTCGACGCCTACGCGCTCCAGGACACCGGCCTGGACACGTACGAGGCCAACACCGCCCTCGGCCTTCCGGAGGACGCCCGCGACTACACCGCCGCCGCCCAGATGCTCACCGCCCTCGGCGTCCGGAAGCTCAATCTGCTGTCCAACAACCCGGACAAGGCGCGCCAGTTGGACGACCTGGGAATCTCGGTACGCACCACCGTGCCGACCGGCGTCTTCGCCACCGGCAGCAATGTGCGCTACCTGCAAGCCAAGGCCCAGCACACCGGACACACCATCGAGCTTGCCTGCGTCGCCGGCTGACGGTGAGCCCCTGCTGTGCAGTGGTCTGGAGCTTGTTCGCGGAGCGCGTGCGGGCCGTTGCTCTGCTCGTCACGTCAAGGTCTGTTCCGCCCAGATTGTTTTGCCCTTGGCGGTGTGGCGGGTGCCCCAGTGCTGGGTCAGCTGCGCGACCAGGAGCAGTCCGCGGCCGCCCTCGTCGTAGGTGCGGGCGCGGCGCATGTGGGGCGCCGTGCTGCTGGCGTCCGTGACCTCGCAGATGAGGCTTCGGTCGTGGATGAGACGCAGTTGGATGGGCGGCTCGGCGTGCCGGATGGCGTTGGTGACCAGCTCACTGACGACCAGCTCGGTGACGAAGACGGCGTCGGTCAGACCCCACGCCTCCAGCTGGCCGACGGCGTCCTTGCGGGCCTGGGCGACGGCGGCTGGATCGGCGGCCACGTCCCAGGTGGCGACCTGGTCGGCGTTCAGCGCGCGAGTGCGGGCGACGAGCAGGGCCACGTCGTCGATCGGCCGCTGGGGCAGCACGGCTGCGAGCACCGTGTCGCACAGCGCGTCCAGGGATGCCGCGGGACGGGTGAGGGTCTGGCGCAGCCGGAAGATGCCGTCGTCGATGTCGTTCTCACGTGATGCGAACAGGCCGTCGGTGTAGAGGGCGAGCAGACTGCCCTCGGGCAGTTCGATGTCGCCTGCCTCGAACGGAAGTCCGCCCAGGCCCAGTGGGGGTCCCGCCGGAAGGTCGAGCAGCTCCGCTGTGCCGTCCGGGCTCACCACGGTCGGCAGCGGATGCCCCGCCCGGGCGAGCGAGCAACGGCGGGATACCGGGTCGTACACGGCGTACAGACAAGTCGCCCCGACGTCGCCGGTCTCCGGCTCCTTGGCGGGCCGCCCCGTGCCTTCCGCCTCGGGGGACAGGCGGGCGACCAGGTCGTCGAGGTGGGTGAGCAGCTCGTCCGGGGGCAGATCGATGTCGGCGAGAGTGCGTACGGCGGTACGCAGCCGTCCCATGGTCGCGGAGGCGTGGATGCCGTGGTCCACGACATCGCCCACGACCAGCCCCACCCTGGCTCCGGACAGCGGGATCACGTCGAACCAGTCCCCGCCCACACCGGGCTGGGCGCCGGCCGGAAGATAGCGGGAGGCGACATCCACCGCGGCCTGCTCGGGCAGCCGCTGCGGCAGCAGGCTGCGCTGCAGGGTGACCGCCGTGCCGCGTTCTCGGGTGTAACGCCGTGCGTTGTCGATGCAGACCGCCGCCCTCGCCACCAGCTCCTCGGCCAGCACGAGATCGTCCTGCTGGAACGGGTCGGGGTGGCGGTGGCGGACGAAGACCGCGACGCCCAGCGTGGTGCCGCGGGCCGACAGCGGCACGGTCATCACCGAGTGGACGCCGAAGTCGCGGACCCGGGCGGCCCGGACCGGGTCCCGGGCGACCCATTCGGTGATCGCGGGCTCGGTCACCTGGTGCAGCACGGCGCGTCCCAACCGGAGACACTCGACCGGCGGGGAGCCCTTCGGGTATTCGTCCACCCCGCCCTGATCGACGGCCGCCTCGGGGACTCCCGGGTGCACGGACCGGTGGGCGATGCGCCGCAGCGCCAGCGAGCCGTCTGTGGCCACCGCTCCCGGCGGCGGCTCCTGAACGTCGTCGAGGGAGGCCAGCAGGTCGACGCTGATGAAGTCGGCCAGTGCCGGGACCGCCACGTCCGCCAGCTCCTGCGCCGTCCGCGTGACATCAAGGGTGCTGCCGATACGCTTGCCCGCCTCTGCGATCAGCTGGAGCCGCTTGCGGGCCCAGTACTGCTCCGTCATGTCGTGCGCGGAGAGGCAGACACCGTGAATCCGGCCGTCCCGGTCCCGCAGCGGCGCCAGGAAGACCGACCAGGCGTGCTCACGCGTCTCACCGGCGGCGCGCAGATAGTTCTCGCGGTACTGCGGCTCGCCGGTCGCCAGCACCCGCAGCATGTCCTGTTCCGCCAGCTCACCCGCCTCGTTGTCCACGATCTCCGGCACGCGCAGCCCGCGCATGTCGTCCTCGGTGAGGGCCACGCTCCGTTCCATGGCCTCGTTGGCCCGCCGCAGGCGGAGCCCGGTGTCGTACAGCGCCAGCGCGCAGCAGGGGGACTGCGTGAAGCTCCAGCTCACCAGGGTTTCGTCGTCCGGCTGGGGGAGCCTCCCGGTCAGGGCGGAGAGCAGCAGCCATTCGCGGGTCCCGTGGTCCGGCGTCCTGTGGTGTGCCAGCACTTTGATCTCCAGGCGGTGGCCGTCCCGGTGCCTGGGCGCCAGCCTTCCGTGCCACCTCGGCAACTGGGCGAGTGGGCGCAGGTCCCGTGCCGTGGCCTCATCGGCGAGGAGAGCGGCCGCCGGGCGTCCCAGGGTCTGCGTCGAGGAGTACCCGAGCAGTTGCTCGGCACCACCGCTCCACCCGGTCACGGTTCCGTGTTCGTCGACTGTGGCGCGAGCCGTGAGCGCCTCATCGACCACATCTTCGAGGGGACTCGTCACCTGGTCGGCGGTGATGCGCCGGTCCATGGTCGCTCATCTCGCTCTCGCTGAGATCTTCGCCCCTGAGGGGACGTGACACCCGGATGGTGCTGCGCCTGCTGTGCTCGAAAGCGCACTCTTTGCCCCTATTAGGCATTATCCCGGTGCGCTGGCCGCGGCGGCCAGCAGGTGGTTCCGCGCTCATGCGTGGTCGCCGTCAGGGAGGGGATCGCGTTCGGGGAGTGCTTCAGGGAGCCCTGCGGGGAGTCCGTAGACGCGGAAGGCGTTGTCGCGTCCCGTCCACGCGGCGATCCGGAGCGCGTCCGGCAGGCTCAGGTCGTCGGTGTTCACCCGCTCCTGGAGCAGCCCGGCCATGCCCTGCCGGAAGGCCAGCGCGCCGAGCTGGTAGAACTCCGCCACCCCGTAGGCGTCCGAGCTGTGGAGCAGTTTGCGGAAGGGGGTGATCTCGAGCGCCTCCTCCAGGATCGCCCGGGCGCGGGCGGGGCCGACGTAGTGCAGAGTGAGCCCGACGTCGAGGTACACCTGCTCGAAGACCGTCGCCAGATAGGCGGCCTGGCGCTGGTAGGGCCAGCAGTGCAACAGCAGCACCGGGATGGTGCCGGAGGTCAGGTGCAGCCAGTCGGTCAGATGGGCGGGATCCACCCTGTGCATCCGGATGTCGTTGTCCCCGAAGCCGGTGTGCAGTTGGAGAGGAAGCCCGAGATCCACGGCCGTCCAGAGCAGGTGCCGCACGAGTACGGGGTCGTCCAGCCGGTGGCGGACAGGGGTCTCCTCATGGGGCCCGTGTGTCTTCGTGGCGATGTCCCCGGTACGCAGCCAGCGCCGGGCCGCTTCGGTGACGTCCGCGTCCGACGGGCGGCTCGGGTCCAGGTCGAACCCGGTGCGGTATGCGGCCACGGACTTCACCGCCACCACGCCCGGCCGCTCGACGGCCGCCTGCGAGGCCGCCACGAACGCCGCGGCGTACTCACCCGGCTCCACTCCCTCGCCCGCCACGGCCTCGGCGACGCTCTCCAGACGTACGACCTCGTACGCGGCGGCCGCACCGCCCGTGGCGGCGAGCTCCGCCGGTGTCGTGAGGCGGTCCGAGCCCGGGCTGTATCCGGTGTCGACACAGAGCACGCCGGTTCCCGCGGCGGCGACGAACCTCCGGTTCACCTCGCGCCAGCCTAGCTCTGTCCGCCGTGCCAGGTACTCCGCGGCGGGAGCGTGCCGCGGCAGGCCCAGCACCGGCGCGCAGTGCCGGCGGATGGCCACGCCGACCGGACTGTCGAAGGGCGTGATGCCACTGCCAGGCCATACGCCGCCCTCGGTGATCAGCGACTCGAACCTCTCCGGGCTCAGATCGGCGGTGACGACGCCGTGGCAGTGGTGATCCACGAGCGGAAGACCGGCGAGGAACTCGTGGACCGGTCCGTTGGTGGGAGATGGCGTGGTCACCGGTCAGTACTTCCACCGGTACGCCGCCGCCACCAGTTCGTCGTCCAGTCCGGCCACGGCCGCGATCTCCCCGAGGCGCACGGCGATCACGGCGTCGGCCAGGACCGGTCCGAGCGCGGCGCGGAGCCGCTCGTCCTTGCGGAACTCCTCCACGGCCTCGTCCAGCGACGTCGGCAGGCGGCGCACGCCCCAGGCCGCCGCTTCCGAGGCACTGAACCGTGCGGGATCCCCGGTGATCTCCTCGGCCAGGGGCGCGGACGACTCCAGTCCGTCGAGCCCGGCGGCGATGAGGCAGCCGAGCGCGAGGTACGGATTGGCGGCCAGGTCGACCGGCTTCACCTCCAGATTCGCCGCCTGCTCGCGCCGCCCCGCCGTACCGGTGATGACGCGCACCGCGGACTCGCGGGTCTCGCGGCCCCAGGCGGTGAACACCCCGGCCCACTGCGAGGGCTTGAGTCGCAGATAGCTGGCCGGGCTGGGGGCGGTCACGGCCGTGAGCGCGGGCAGGTGTGCGAGCACGCCGGCGGCGAAGGACTCGGCCTCGGCCGTCATGCCGTACCGGCGGTCACCACCCGAGTGCAGGTTCACCCCGTCGCGCCAGGCCGAGATGTGCACGTGGCCGCCGTTGCCGACGCCCTCGGCGAAGACGGCCGGCGAGAAGGAAACCTTGAGTCCGTGGCGCTGCGACACCGCCCGGATGGTCTGCCGCACCAGCACGCTCCGGTCGGCCGCGGCCACCGGGTCGAGCGCGCCCACCGAGATCTCGAACTGACCGGCGGCGTACTCGGGGTGGATCTGGTCGACGTCCACACCCTGTGCCGTGAAGGCCCCCATCAACTCGGCGGCGTAGTCGCTCAGTTCGACCTGCCGAGTGGCGCTGTAGGCCGGACCCGAGGTCGCGGGGACGAACTCGTCGCCGGCCGCCGACCCCTGCCCGATGGACCACTCGACCTCGATGCCCGCCTTGAACGTGATGCCGTGGTGCCGGGCCGCGTCTGTGACGATCCGGCGCAGGAAGGTGCGGCTGCACGCCGGATGCCGCTCGCCCTCCTGGGTGATCCGGTCGACGGGGGCCCACGCCCAGCCCGGCTGTCCGGACAGCACCACCAGCTGGTCGAGGGCGGGGTAGAGGCGCAGGTCGCCGTCCGGTGAGCCGAGCACATCGGTGGAGACGATGGAGTCGTTGGCCAGGAAGGTGTCGAACACCGGTGACATCCCGACGCCCCAGGCGGCCGCCGAGGCGAGCCGGGCCGTGGGGATGGTCTTCACCCGGCCGATGCCCGCGGTGTCGACATAGGCCAGCACGATGCCGCGTACGCCCTGCCCGGACAGCTCCACGCTCAGCGCGGTGGCCCGCTCGACATCACCGGGGCGTCCACCTGGGACGGGGTCGGCAAGGGTGGTCATACGTCCTCCTCGGCGAGCGGGGCAGACGGCGGCCGTCGGGCCGTCCTGGTGTTCACGTAGCTCTGTACCCGGGCAAGCCCATTCCGAGCACCAGATGATCGCTTCCGCCGCCGTCGTGGGCGTGGTTCCCGGTCCGGGTCGCGGCCGGGTCGGTGATCGGTCGCCTGACCGATCAGGGTCTGGTTGACCTGACGGGTGGTCTGCGCCGCGACCCGGGGATTGCTCCGCGGTTGTCTCGGTAGCCAAGAGAGGCTCCTGTGGTCGGCCCCGCTCCTTGCCCGGTGCCGTCATTTGCCGGTAAGCGGCCAGCGGACAGTCGCTCGCCGCTCCATTCGGCGGGTGCCGGACCATCACAGTCTGTCGCTGGGGCGGCCGTCGACCGGTTTTTCTCGCTATGGGGCGGCCCCTTGCCCGTAGCACTCGGCTCCGTTGCCCGTAGCCACTCAGGGGGCGATCAGGCGGCCACGGGAAGTCCCGGAGTCCGGACGACCCTGCGCTCGGCATCCACGGCGAACACCTCGCACCCTTCCCGTGCGGCGGCCCACTCCATGCCCTCCGCGCCCATGGCGAACGCCGCTGTCGCGGTTGCGTCGGCCTCGGTCAGCGAGGGCGCCACGACGGTGAGACTGAGCAGTCCGGTCGCCGGACGGCCGGTACGCCCGTCAAGGATGTGGTCACCCCGTTCGTACCGCGCGGAGGTCGCCACCGCGCCGTCGGTGATCTCCAGTACCGTGCACAGCCTGTCGGCCTGCTCGGGGTGCCGTACACCCACCCGCCACGGACCGCCGGCCGCGACCACGTCACCACCGGCGTTCAGGCAGAACCGCGTCGCCCCCGCGGCCGTCAGCAGCTCCGCCGCCCGCTGTACCGACCAGCCCTTCACCATCGCGCAGGGGTCGAGGCCGCGGCCCGGCAGCCGGGCGTCGAACGCACCGCCGGTCGCGACCCGGTACTCCTCGCAGAGGCCGAGGACCTCCACCAGATCCGCGCTGAGGTCGTCGTCCGACAGCTCGCCCCGGTCCAGCCGGGACACGTCGCTGTCGGGCTTGAAGGGGCTGAAACGCGCGTCGACCTCGCGCAGCCACGCGAACAGCGCGTCCGCCGCCTCCTCGGGGACGTCCTCGTCGTCGATCCGCAGCGACACCGGGAATCCCATGATGTGTTCGACGCGCCGCATCTCAGGCGTCCTTCGCGTCGATGGCGGCCTGGAGCGACTGGATGTATCCCTCACTGGTGATCGTGGCTCCGGACACAGTGTCGATGTCGGCGCTCTGCGCCTCCAGCGTTTCCTCGATCAGCTTCGGCACGGCAGCCGTGGTCTGCGGGTGGTTCGGCTGCTGGAGCATCCGCACGGAACTGATCTTGTCGCCTTCGAACGTCACCTCCACCTGCACGGCCCCCTTCGACGTGTTGACGGTGCTGCCGCGGACGACCTGCGAGGCGGCCGCCGACGCGGACGGCGAGGCCGCGGACGAAGAAGACGACGAAGGAGAGGAAGGAGACGGCGAAGAAGCCGGCGAGGGCGTCGGGACGAGTTCGGCGGCCTCGGTGGTCGTCGTGCCGGCAGGCGGTTCGTAACGCCAGAGCGGGATCAGGCCCGCGACGGTCAGGATGAAGACAGGCAGTGCTCGTTTCACGATGTCCCTCTCATCCCGCCAGGCTGAAGCGCTCGAAGTGGATCTGCTGCCTGGGCACTCCCAGCTCGCGCAGGCTGCGGAGCACCGCGCTGGTCATCCCGGGCGGGCCGCAGACGAAGACGTCCCGTTCGCAGACGTCCGGCACAAGCCGCGCGAGCGCCTCCGGTGCCAGCTTGTCCGGCGTGGCCGGGCCGGTGACGAGGTGCAGCTCGGTGCCCTTGGCGGCGGCGAGTTCCCGCAGTTCGTCGTAGAGCACGGCGTCCCGGTCGGTGGCCACCCGGTAGATGAGCACCGCGTGGCCGTGCAGCTCCTCCAGCAGGGCCCGGATCGGGGTGATGCCGACGCCGCCGGCGATGAGCAGGGTGTCGGGGCGGGTGCGGTGGAGGGTGGTGAAGGCGCCGTAGGGGCCCTCGGCGAACACTCGCGTGCCCACGGGGATGTGGCGTAGGGCTGCGGTGCCGTCGCCGGCCGTCTTCGCGGTCAGCCTGAGCTGCCGGCCGTCCGGTGCGGCCGACAGCGAGAACGGGTTGGCCTGCCACCACCGCTCCCTGGTCAGAAACCGCCACAGGAAGAACTGGCCCGCTCGCGCAGGCAGTTGATCCAGGTCGCGTCCCGTTACGTAGATGGACACGACGTTGTCGGACTCGGGCACCACGGCCGACACCCGCAGCTGGTGCCGCAGGTTCCGCCGCAGGGGAAGCACCACCCGTCCCAGGAACACCGAGCCCAGCGCCGCTCCCCACAGGGTCCACCAGTACGCGGTGGCCGTGGCCGACGTCGTGAAGGTCGTGCCCACCGCGACCTGGTGCGAGAACGCCAGCAGCACCGCCACGTACATGTAGAGATGGATGAAGTGCCACGTCTCGTACGACAGCCGGCGCCGGGCGAAGCGCGCCGACACGATGCCGACCGTGATGATCAGCGCCAGCGCGACCACGGCGCGCAGCACGTACTCGATGGTCGTCGCCAGCTCCACGAACTGGTCCACCGGCGGCAGCGACGACAGCTGCGCGTAGCCGAAGGTGATGAACACCATGTGTGTCACCAGGGTCCACAGCACGCCGAAGCCGACCCAGCGGTGCCAGGAGGTCAGCCGGTCCATGCCGATCCGGCGGTCTAGCCACGGCAGCCGGGCGACGAGCAGCAGCTGGAAGGCCATCAGGAGCGCGCCGTACAGTCCGGCCAGTCGGCCCAGCAGCATCAGGGCGTTCGAGCCGAGCCCGGCCTGGAAGAAGAACGTGGTCACCACGCACACGTTGGCGCCCAGGACGGCGTACAGGCCTGCGCGGGCGACGACCTTGGGGCGTATCGCCGCCGCAGGCGGGGGCGGCTGGACACGTTGGACAGTCGTCACGGTCGGCAACTCCTCGCTCGGGGGTGGGGACTTTCGAGCCTGCCTGGTGGGAGCTGTCGTTTTACTGTCGGTCGACTTTCAAGTCGTTATCGATACGGACCCGTCCGGCCGCACTGGGGGGCGGGTATGGCGTCATAAGACACGTGAAGCACCATGAGCACGTGGAAAGAGTGCGACTCCTCGTTGTGGACGACGATCCTCCCATCGCCGACCTCGTGGCGACGGTTGCCCGCTACGAGGGCTGGGAAGCGGTCACCGCGAACTCCGGCGAGGAGGCCCTGAGCCGGGCCGCCGGGTTCCAGCCCGACATCGTGGTGCTCGACCTGATGCTCCCCGACCTCGACGGCTTCGCCGTGCTGGACCGGCTCCGCCAGTCCGGGACGATGGTCCCCGTCGTGTTCCTCACCGCGCGCGACGGCGTGGCCGACCGGGTCGCCGGCCTGACCAGGGGCGGTGACGACTACCTCGTCAAGCCGTTCGCGGTGGAGGAGCTCATGGCCCGGCTGCGGACCGTGCTGCGCCGCAGCACCGGGCCGGGGTTCCAGCGGTCCGTGCTCAGGGTGGCGGACCTGACGCTGGACGAGGACACCCGTGATGTGCGGCGAGGCGACCGGCGCCTCACGGTCACACCGACCGAGTACGAGTTGCTCCGCTTCCTGATGCGCAAGTCACCGACCGTGATGACGAAGGCGCAGATCCTCGACCACGTCTGGGAGTACGGCTTCGGCGGCCGCTCCAACGTCGTGGAGCTGGTCGTCAGCCGCCTGCGCCGCAAGCTCGAGGACACCGGCGAGCCGCTGATCCACACCGTGCGGGGAGTCGGGTACGTGGTACGGCAGGTCACCCAGTGATCAGCCGGCTGAGGCAGACCTACCGCAGCCAGCGCCTCGGCACACGGCTGGCGCTGGGCCTTGCCGTGCTGTCGCTGATCGTGTTCGCCGTCGTCGGTACGGCGCTGTCGACGTATATGCGGGACTACCTGCAGCACCAGCTCGCCGACCAGATGAAGCTCGTCCAGGTCACACAGTCCAAGGACGCCCTGGTCCACGGCACCGTGCAGCGAAAGCCGTACTACGGCTGGTACACCGCTGTGTACGACATGCCGGACGGCGTGCCTGTGCTCCGCAAGTCCGCCGACGTGCCCGCGGACACAGGGGAACTCGCCGCCGTCGCCGCGGAGCTGCCCGACGCGGGCTCCCCGGAGATCCTGCGCACCGCGCACCTCAAGGGGGAGGGCACATACCAGCTGCGCGCCTGCGAGGTCGAACCCGGCGTGGTCCTCGTCACCGCAGCCCCCATGGAGGACATCGAGGACACCATGGAGCAGCTGGTCACGGTTCAGGTCGCCACGTTCGCACTCGCGTTGCTCGCCCTCGTCGTGGCCGGCCGTGCGGTGCTGCGGCGCGGCCTGAAGCCGCTCAGCGACATGGCGCACACGGCCCACGGCATCACCTCGCACGACTTCACCGACTCGGCGCGACTCCCCGTGCGCGTCGACGGCGAGAAGGGCGGCCCCGAGGTCGAGGAGCTGCGCACCGCGTTCAACACCATGCTGGAACACATCGACGACTCCCTCGCCGTCCGCACGGAGGCCGAACAGCGGTTGCGCCGGTTCGTCGCGGACGCCTCGCACGAGCTGCGCACCCCGCTGATGTCGGTGCGCGGCTACGCCGACCTGTTCCAGTACGCGGCGGCCAACGCGCCCGAGGAGCGCGAGAAGCACCTGGCCCGGCTGCGCGCCGAGGCGGCCAGGATGAGCGTGCTCCTTGACGACCTGCTTCTGCTCGCCCGCCTGGACGCCGCAGAGGTGGAGACACCGCTGCGGCCGGAGGACACGGACCTGATGGACCTGGTGCGCCAGGCCGCGGACGCGTTCCGCGCGGGCCGGCCGGACCACCCGCTGACCGTGGCGGCCGGGCCCGAGCCGGTGATGCTGCGTCTCGACCCCCTGCGTATCCGGCAGGTGCTGGACAATCTGCTCACCAACGCCGCCGTGCACACCCCGGCCGACACGAAGGTGTCCGTGGAGACGTCCGTCTCGTCCGGGGAGGCGATGGTGCGGGTCGCCGACTCCGGGCCGGGCATACCGGCCGCCGATCAGGAGCGCGTCTTCGACCGCTTCTACCGCGTCGACAAGGCCCGCAGTCGCGATCGTGGCGGCAGCGGCCTTGGCTTGGCGGTCGCACGGTCACTCGTACGCGCGCATGGCGGCACCATCGAGCTGGCCAGTCGGCCTGGTTGCACGGCCTTCACCATCAGGATTCCGCTGGGCCGGACGGAGTGAGCTGGACGGGGTGATCTGGATGGAGTGAGCTGAACGGAGTGAGCCGCATGGAGTGAGCTTGGTGGCCGGGATTCAGGCCTTGCGATAGAGCTCCGTGAGGAGTTCGATCGCGGACTGGGTGGCCGGATGCGGGTCGTCCCGCCACCAGGCGAGCCGCACCGCGATCGGCTCGGCGTCGCGCACCGGCCGGTAAGCGATGCCGGGCCGCGGGTACTGGTTCGCGGTGGACTCGGCCGTCATGCCCACGCAGCGGCCCGTGGAGATCACGGTGAGCCAGTCGTCGACATCGTGCGTTTCCTCGGTCGCCGGGCGGGAGTCCGGGGGCCACAGATCCGTGGTGGTCGTCCCGGTCCTCCGGTCGATCATCAGCCTGCGCCCGCCGATGTCGGCGAGCCTGATCGAGCGGCGCCGGGCCAGCGGGTCGTCGGCGGCCATGGCGCACAGGCGCCGCTCCAGCCCCACGATGGCGGAGTCGAAGCGGCGGTCGTCCACCGGCCTGCGTATCACGGCGAGGTCGCAGGCACCCTCCGCGAGTCCGGCGGTGGTGGAGTTGACGCGGATGAGTTGCAGGTCCGTCTCGGGGTGCGCGCCCGCCCATCGGCGCTGAAAGGCCAGAGTGTGGCGGCCGATCGCCGACCAGGCGTAGCCGATGCGCAGGCACGTATGACCGGACGTGGCCTCGCGGACCAGGTCGTCCACTTCGCCGAGCACACGCCGGGCCTGCGCCACCACGCGCAGCCCGGTCGCCGTCGGAGTCACCTCGCGCGAGGTCCGCCGCAACAGCCGTACGCCAAGGGCCTGTTCGAGCGAGGCCAGTGTCCGGGACACGGCTGCCTGAGAGACACCGAGCGCGATGGCGGCATCGGTGAAGGTGCCCTCGTCGACGATCGCGACGAGGCAGCGCAACTGCCGCAGCTCCACATCCATGAGTGAAGCGTATAGATGCTTCTGCGGATGCATTTTGTGCAAGAGCAGCGTGGTCCCACGATGCGGGGCATGCATGCAGCATCCGAACGTTCAGCAGCTTCCGCACGCCGGTCAGCCGGGGTGCCTTCGTCCTCCGTGCCGTCGTCGCCCGTGCCGTCGTCCCCGGCGCCTTCGTCCCCGGAGGTCGGGGGAAAGCACCTCGCCGGTGTGGTCACCATGGTCGGCAGCGGACTGTCCAACCAGATCGGTGCCGCGATCGGGTCCCTCGCCTTCCCCGTGCTCGGACCCGTCGGTGTCGTCGCGGTACGCCAATACGTCGCCGCGATCGTCCTGTTCGCGGTCGGCCGGCCGAATCTGCGGACCTTCACCAGGCGGCAGTGGTGGCCGGTCGCGCTGCTGGCCCTGGTGTTCGGAACGATGAACCTGTCCCTGTACAGCGCGATCGACCGCATCGGTCTCGGGCTGGCGGTGACCCTGGAGTTCCTCGGCCCGCTCAGCATCGCCCTGGCCGCCTCACGCCGCCGACTGGACGCGTGCTGCGCGGTGATGGCCGCGGCGGGCGTCGTCACCCTGATGCGCCCGGGGCCTTCCACCGACTACCTCGGGATGGGCCTGGGTCTGCTGGCCGCCGTCTGCTGGGCGTCGTACATCCTGCTCAACCGCACCGTGGGACGGCGCATCCCCGGAGCGCAGGGACCGGCTGCCGCGGCCGGACTGTCCGCCCTGATGTTCCTGCCCGCCGGACTCGTCATCGTCGTCGAACGTCCGCCGACCGCGGGGGCCGCCGTGTACGCCGTCGCCGCCGGCGTCCTCTCCTCGGCCGTGCCCTACCTCGCGGACCTGTTCACCCTGCGCCGCGTACCGGCGCGGGCTTTCGGTCTCTTCATGAGCGTCAATCCGGTCCTCGCCGCCGTGGTCGGATGGGTCGTCCTCGGGCAGAGCCTGGGATGGACGGAGTGGGCCGCCATCGGGGCCGTCGTCGCGGCCAACACCGGCAGCATCCTCACGTCGCGCACCTGACGGAGGGCCGTGGCCGGAGCTCTCGGCAATAAGAGAGAACGAAATTGTTGACAATCTTGTTGCCCACGTGGGGCGCCGGCTGCAGAACACGAAGACCGCGCCGGAAGCGGGCCTTTCCGGACAGCTGGAGCAGCGTCGAGGCCTCCGCGCCGGACACGCCCGGAAGGCGCGCCGACCTGCCGACGGGTGAGGTCTTCGCGGACCGGCTCAGCCCATCTGGTCCTCGACCGACACGTGTTCCACCGTCTTGCCGGTCTCCGTGAACGTCCGCGTCACATGGCCCGACGTGTACACCCACAGGATGCGCAACCGATCTTCTCCGCCTTCCACTCGGACGACCACCCAGGGCCGCAAGCGCCGCCAGAACGCCCTGCTCATCGCCCTCGACCCGGCCGCCTTCGGCGACCCGGACGGTTTCACCGCGGCCGTCGACACCACCCTGAGCACGCTCAAGGGGCTGCCGGCGGCGGACGGCGTGGCCGGTGTGTACTACCCCGGCGAGCGCAGCGCAGCGGTGGCCGCGGAGCGCTCCGCGAAGGGGCTGCCGGTGGCGCCGAAGGTGCGGCGCGACCTGACGGAGCGCGCCGACGAGCTGGGCGTCGTGCTGCCGGAAGCTGCTGGATAGGGGACAGCGGCTTCGGTAGTGACGGCTCCTGGGGGACGGCCGGGCGTCCGGTGCGGCGGACGTGTCGGCCGTCCGTGCCCTCAAAGGGCCTTGGGGGCTTCGGCCCCGTTCACTCGTCGTATGTGACGGGCGATCAGGGCGTAGGTCTCCCGGGCTTTCTCGTCGTCCTTGGAGTCGTATCCGTGGTCGGCTCCGCGCACGTCGTGGTGCTCGGCGAGTGCGCCCGCCGCACCCAGCCGCTCGGCGTAGCGCGTCGCCTCGGTCCTGAGCAGGTCGTACTCGGCCGTGATCACCACAGCCGGGGCGATGCCCTTCAGGTCGGCGGTGTCCGACGGATGGGCGGGCGAGACGAGCCGGTCGGCGCGCTCGCTCGGATCCGGCACGTACGACGTGTCGAAGACCTCCGCCATCCACGGCCGCAGCATGGGCTTGGCGACGGCGGCCTGCTTCTCCTTGGCGCTGGTGACGAGGTCCAGCGGGGGATAGTGCAGCACCTGGAGCGCGATCGACGGTCCGCCCTGCTCCAACGCCTGGCGGGCCACGGCCGCCGCGAGCCCGCCGCCGGCGCTCTGCCCGCCCACGGTGAGCCGGCCGCCGTCCCAGCCGTGCTGTGCGCCCTGCTCGGCGACCCAGCGCACCACCTCGAAGGCCTGCCTGGGCGCGGCCGGGAACGGGTGTTGCGGGGCGACGACATATTTCACGTTGACCACGACAACCCCCGCCTCGGCGGCGAGGAACCTGCAGAGCCCGTCGTCCATCTCCGGCATCGACATGACGTAGCCGCCGCCGTGGAAGTTGACGTGGACGGGCGGATTCGCCGCCGGACCCGGGGGTCTGTACACCGTGACCGGGGCCGGCGCGACGGACGTCGGGACCGTCAAGGGGCGAGCCTGTCGTGGGAATTCAGGGAATCGGGCGTACCAGGAGACCGTCGAACCGGGTCCGCTGGAGCGTCGGCCCGCGAGCCCGGTGAGGCTCTGCATCGTCTTGGCGGCGAAGGAGGCCACCGCCGGCCTGGCGAGGAGGGACATACGGCTCCGATCGGTGTAGGCCACGCCCGCACGTGACGGGCTCCCGCGCCACGGACAGTACCTCCACGAGCCATCGCATCATCAAGTTTCCTGTCGATTGATGGCTGATCGTAACAACGCCGCGGTGACAGATCGAGCTGCGCCGGACGGCCGAGGAGCGACAGAACAGAGTGCTGGTCCGCGCGAGTTTGGGTTACCGACCCTCGCCGCCGGGGATCCGGCCGTGCCAGGCGTCGTCGAGCAGGGCCGCGACACCGTCGACAGTGAGCGGCCGCGGGTTCGGATACGGAGCCCCCGCCACCCGCTCCGCGATCGTGCGTAGTTCGTCGGCGGGAACGCCCAAGTCCGCGAGGGTGGTCGGCCCGCCGTAGGCGCGGGCCAGCTCGGACACGGCGGCGACCGGGTCGCCGCCGATGGCACGCGTCATGCGGGCGAACGCCTCCGGCGCGGCGGGCCGGTTGAAGGCCATGATGTGCGCCAGCAAAAGGGTGTGCAGCTCCGCGTGCGGCAGATCGAAGGCGCCGCCGAGAACGTGCGCGAGCTGGTGGTGCAGGCCCATACGCGCCTGGGCCAGGCAGATGCCTGCAAGCCAGGCGGCGGTTTGCAGGCGCCCGCGGGCCTCGGGATCGCCCGGGTTGTCGAGCACCGCCGGGAGCGCGGACAGGATGCCGTCCACCGCCTCGGTGGCAAGCGCGTCCGTGATCGGGCTCGCGGTGGGCGACCAGAGGGCTTCCACGGCGTGTGCAAGGGCGTTGACCGCGCTGGTCCTGGTGAGGCCTGGCGGAAGAGTGAGGGTGAGATCGGGGTCGTAGACGACCGTGCCGGGCATCAGCGCGGGATCGCGGCGGGTGGTCTTCACGCCGTCCTCGGTCTCGCCGAGCACCGGGGTGACCTCGGAGCCCGCGTACGTGGTGGGAACCGCGATCTGCGGCATCCCGGTGCGCGCGGACACCGCCTTGGCCAGACCGATCGCCGAGCCGCCGCCGATCGCCACGACGCAGTCGGCGGCGGCCGCCTCGACGACCGTCATCGCCTCGTCCGTGACGGCCACCGGGGTGTGCGCGGCGGGACGGTCGAAACGGGCCGCGAGACGCGCGCCCAGTGCGTGGGCGATGCGGTCGGCCGTCGCCTTGGCCGAGGGCGTCGCGACAAGCAGGACTCGCCCTGCCCTCAGCCGTTCGACTTCCTCAGGAACGTGGTCGACCGCGCCGCGCCCCGTCAGTACGCGGCTGGCGATGGTCTCGTGGATGGTGATGGGTGTACTCATGCGGTGGTCTCCGATAGGGGGAACGGGGCTCGGACGGCGCTTCGTGCCCGTGCCGGGACGCGGATCGGCGCGCTGCCGTGGAACGGTACCTGCGTGCGATGGCGCCGCCCGGGCGCTGTCCGCACGGGGCGTCCGGGGACAGGCACAGTGGCCGCACGATCACACGCGCCGCTCACGGTGTCCGGGCGATCGTCCCGGCGGCCTTCGCTTGGGGCTGCGCCTCCTGGGCGCCTCTGAATGATCGATCGCAGCCTGGCCAGGCGCCGCCGCCGCTACGCGCAGCCTGCCTTCCTGTGAGTGCTGAATTGTCAGACGTGCTCGCTACGTTGAGTGCATGACTCATGCTGAGGGCAAGACCCAGCGGATCTCTCCGCGGCAGTTCCATGAAGCCGTCGGCGTCGAGGATTGGCGTGTACTGGGCGAGGGAGCGTGTACGCACTTCCGTACCGGCTCGTTCGCGGCCGGCGCCCGGCTCGTGCACGAGATCGGCGAGCGGGTCGGCCTCGCGGACAATGTCCCCGACATCGACCTGCGGTCCGAGGGCGTGACGGTCCGGCTGATCACGATCACGGACGACTATTACGGGCTGACCGAAGGGCACATCGAACTGGCCCGGCAGATCTCGGCCGTGGCGCGTGAACTGGGCGTCAGCGCCGATCCGTCCGCTGTGCAGACCGTTCAAGTCGCCATTGACGCTCTCGTCGGCCCCGACGTGATCCCGTTCTGGCGCGCCCTCCTCGGCTACCGGGACCGCACCGACAGCGAGGAGGACCTGATAGACCCGCACCGTCGCGGGGCACCGCTGTTCGTCCAGCAGATGGACGCGCCGCGCCCGCAGCGCAACCGGCTCCACGTCGACGTCTTCGTGCCGCACGACCAGGCGGAGGCGCGCATTGCGGCAGCGATAGCAGCCGGCGGCCATCTGGTGACCGATGAATTCGCGCCGTCGCACTGGGTGGTGGCCGACGTCGAGGGCAACGAGGCCTGCGTCGGCACGTGCGGCTGGCCCGGCCCTGAACCGGAGAGGCAGATGAAGCCCTCACAGCAGACGGCCTGCGGTTGATCATGTGCTCTGACGAGATCGAGGACCGCTCACCCGCCCACCGTCGGCGCCGGACGCCATCGGACCGGCGCCCCGACGTTCACAGGCACGGCCAGATCAGGGTGGCGGACGACCGCGACCGCCGACGGCGCCCCCGGGGGCTGCGAGGCGCCGGGCCGCCGCGCCGGGCCCAGCCGTCCGTGATCACGCTCGATGGCGACGCAGGGCCGGCATCGTGGCGGCCAGGACCAGCATCGTGGCGATGACCAGCAGGCCGCCGCCTACGACAGCCGTACGTACTCCCAGGGCCGAAGCAGCAGTGCCATGGAGGACGTCAGCCAGGCGTGGGCCGCCTGCGACCACCACCGTGAACACCCCCTGCATGCGGCCGCGCATCTCGTCGGTGGCAGCCGACAGCAGGATCGCTCCACGGAAGACCATGGAGACCATGTCGGCGATGCCGGCGGCGGCGAGGAACACCACCGCAATCCACAGACTGGTGCTCAGCCCGAATCCCGTGATGGCCGCTCCCCAGGCCACCACTGCCGCGATGACCATCAGTCCGTGCCGGCGTGCGCGGGAGAACGTGCCCGACATCAGGCCGCCGACCACAGCACCGATCGGGATGGCCGCGAACAGCAGCCCGAGCGCGAGCCCTTCTCCGTACGGCGCGTACGTTTCTGCGGCGAGCTGGGGGAACAGTGCCCGAGGCATGCCGAAGACCATGGCGATGATGTCGGCGAGGAAGGACAGCAGCAGTACCTTGCGCTGCGCGATGTAGCGGAAGCCTGCGATGATCTCGCGCCATCCCGCCCGCCCGGTCGCCGCTGTGGTGAGCGGCGGTAGCGCGGGGAGTTGCCAGACCGCCCACACGGTGACGCACAGGGCCAGGGCATCGATCAGATAGAGCTCGGCCAGCCCGATGACGGGGATCAGGGCACCGGCGAGCAGCGGTCCGGCCACCAACCCCGTCTGCATGACAGTGGATCCGAGCGCGTTCGCAGCGGCCAGTTCCTCCTTGGGAACCAAGCGGGCGATGGACGCGTTGCGGGCGGGGGAGTTGAGGCCGAAGAATGCCTGCTGAAGAGCGAGCAGCACCATCAGCACCAGCACGGAGTCCAGACCTGTGACGGCCTGGACCCAGAAGAGCAGCGAGGTGACGGCTATACCGCCGTTGGTGAGCAGCATCAGTTTGCGCCGGTCCATGCTGTCCGCGATCGCGCCGCCCCACAGCGCGAAGACCACCAACGGCACAAGCCCGGCGAGGCTCGCGTAGCCCACCCACGCCGATGAGCCCGTGATGTCGTAGATCTGCTTGGGCACCGCGACCGCGGTGAGCTGGCTGCCGACGGCGGTGACGATGGTCGAGGACCAGAGCCGGCGAAAGGCCGGGCGCTGCAGCGGCCGAGTGTCCATCATCCAACGGCGCCACCCGCGCCCGTGGGGTCTCGCCGGACCTGTTGTCGTGGGGTGCGATGCCGAGCGGGCGTCGGCGCTGCTCTTGTCCGTGCTGGCGTCACCGGTACTGCCTGCGTCGGCGCTGCCCTCGTCCGTGCCGTCGTCACCGGTACTGCCTGCGTCGGTGCTGCTGTCACCCGTACTGCCGTGATCGGTACTGCTGTTACTCGTATCCACATTCGTCCTGGCTGCTCGTTGCATCTATCTGTTCAGGACTCACTATCTCTGACGTGTCGTGGCCGCTCTTCGCTGGCTCATCCCTGTTCGGCCGGTATGCCTGCGGTGTACCGGGCGCCGAGACACAACAGTTAGCGCTTCCCCATGTGATCTCTATTGACGCTTGATCATCCTGCTGCGACCTTAGCAAGCGCTTACTTAAGTCGCTTCGTGGTGACCGATCGACAGCCGGTCCCACGGGGCACTCGCGTCAAGGGGAATGCATGCGCGACCTACTTGGGTCGGGACGGCCCGTAGCCGCCTCCGTCGCCACCGCCGAACCACGCCCTGTCTTCAGCGGCCGCTACCAGCAGTTGTGGATGTTCCTGCTGCTCGGCTGGCTGATCAGCTACGCCGACCGGACGGTCACAGGCCCCGTCATCGCCTGGATGATCGAGAACAAGGCGGGGTTCATCGGCGACGCCGCCAACCCCGCCACCCTCGGCGGGCTCATCGGCTCGATGTTCTTCACGGGCTACATGCTCACACAGTACGCCGGCGGACGGCTCGGAGACCGCTACGGCCACCGCGAGATGCTCGTCCTGTCCCTGGTGTGGGCGGGCGTCATGACCTTCGTCTCCGGTGTGGTCACCGGACTGGTCGCCTTCGTCGTCGCGCGCGTGCTCACCGGCCTCGGTGAGGGTGTCTTCTACTCGAACGACCGCACCCTCGTCATCGGCCACACTCCGCCCACGCGGCGGACGATGGGCCTCGGCGTCGTCATCTCGGGACTGTCGATCGGCCTGACCGTCGGCGTCGTAGCCACCCCGTACCTGATCGACTGGGGCAGCTCGCTCGGCATGGGCGGGCGCGCCTGGAGCATGCCCCTCTACGTCCTGGGCATCGTCTCGCTGCTCGTGGCCGCGGCCACGTGGGCCTTCTTCCGGGCTCGCGGCGACCGGCCCCTTCGGCTCGGACCTCCGCTGGTGCGGCTTCTCGCGTACTCGGTGCCGTCCGCCGTCGCCATCACCGGCCTGTTCCTGCTCACCGAGCGGCTCGGCTGGCCGGACTGGCTCACCGCCGTGGGCTCCGGCGTGCTGGCAGCCGCCATGATCGCTGTGGTGGTGCGCGAGATCATTCGCACCGGTCGCTCCGGGGTGCTGCTCACCAAGAACATGTGGCTGCTCTACATCGCCTTCATCGCCGTGATGTGGAACCTGTGGTTCTTCTCGTTCTGGTCCGTACAGATCGTCAAGGAGAGCACGCACAGCAGTCTCATCGCGGCCGCCCTGACCGCCGCGTTCAACGCCGGTGCCGGAATCATCGGCTTCCCACTCGGCGGCTGGCTCGCCGACCGGCAGGTGCGGCGCGGCAAGGGCCGCAAGTCGCTCGCCATAGCCTGCGCCGTCGCACACACGCTGCTGGCGGTGGCATTCGGCCTCTCCCTGCTGGCCGGGCGCCCGTCGCTGTGGCTGCTCGGGCTGATCCTGTTCGTCTCCGGACTGTTCTTCAACGCCCTGCAGCCGATCGTCCACAGCATGCTCGGTGACCAGGTGCCCGACGAGCAGCGCGGCTCCGCCTTCGGTGTGTTCAACCTGGTCGCCGAGATCGGCGCGGTGGCCAGCCCGGTCGTCAGCGGCGTGATGCGCGACGCGACCGGCAGCTGGGCGCCGGGCGTGTTCACCGCCGCCGGGATCATGGCCGTCTCGGTGGTGCTGTACGCCCTGGTACGGGAGCGCGTGCCAGGCGGCGCCGCGGCCTGACCCCGCACGAACGCCAGTGAGCGAACTCCGGTCCGGCGGGCTTCTACCCGCCGGGCCGTCGACTGCTCCCGTCGGTCACGGCGTCCGCGCGCGTGCGTTCAAGGGGAGGTCAGCGCGGCGTCGAGCGAGTCGTAGATGGGGAAGACGCCGTACAGGCTGGTGAGGTCGAAGATCTTTCGGACCGTCTGACTGGCGATCACGAGCCGCAACTCACCGTCGCGTTCGCGGATGCGTTTGAGGATCCCGACGAACACGCCAAGGCCGGTCGAGTCGATGAAGGTCACCCGGCGCAGATCGAGAATGATGCGGCGGCGGCCTTCGTCGATTCTGCTTACCACGTGATCGCGGATCTGCGGCACGGTGTACACGTCCACCTCGCCGTGGATCTCCACCACGGTCCAGTCGTTCTCGTCACGGTGGCTGATCTGGAACTTCGGCTGTATGGCTGACATAACGGACATTATGCGGGCAAAGGTTTCGGCCTGTACCGCCCGGCGGGGGTCCCCACCGGGCGGCCGCAGTCTCGTCCGCGCGGGACGGCACTCCCTCGAGCGCCGGGCGCTCGAAGTCCGCCGTGGCGATCTGGGTGTCACGGTGCACGAGGCCTGAGGAGCCGACCCGGCGACACGGGTTCGACGTCAGGGCGCTCGGGAAGGCCGCACGCGGTTGAGCCCGGATCCGTAGGTGGCGGGAGTAGAGCGGCGACGCCGAGCCCGGCTCGGACACTGCCCGGGTGGCTCGGTGACCGCGACGACGCCGGCGTACGTGGGTCCGGACGCGATCCGCGCCATGGTGTGGCTGCCGGAGCGCTCCGTCTTCACGGTGAAGGTGGCAACCTGGTTCCTCGAGCCGTCGCGGCGTCGTGAACGACGGAGAAGAAGTCCTGCGCCCTGGTGCCGTCCGGCTGAAGCCAGTTGGCGGTGACGTGTCCCAAGGGCTTGGCCCCGTGGGCTGACGAGACGTCCCGACCCGGCTCAAGGATCCGAATGACTCGGACGATCAGTTGTCCGCCCGGTCGAGTCCCCGACCCGGGGACGTCATCTGTCTGCACGAGGAGATCGGTGTACTCCGGCCCGTTGGTCACGGCCGTGAGACTGATCGCTGCTGTGTGGCCGGTCTCCGAGAAGTGGCTTGTGACGGACGTGTCGGGGGCGTTGCTGGTGCTTTGGGCTTGCGGCTCGCTCTCGCCGGTGATCAGGGCGAACAGCTGGGTGACGAGAACGGGATCCTGTGTTCCGTCATAGATCCACCGTCGTCCCAGCACCCCGTGTTCGGCAGTGCCGATGAGCGCGTGATCGGCTCCATCCAGCGGTTGCCCACGGTAGCTGAGCGGTACGTGGTACGTGACGGGCTGGTCTCCGGACGCGTCGGTGACCGCCATGAACTCGATCCCGACCTCGCCCTGGGGATCGTCGAGGCGGAAGCCGCCGGCCTTGGTCAGTTCCGGCTTGGACCCTCTGCCCCGGTACCAGGACTGCTCAGGCAGCCATGAGCTGAGAAGCTCCAGCTTGCTGGGGGTCAGCGTGGTGCGGTGGATGACTGCCATGCCCCGTTACCCTTCCCGTGTCGGTGCGCCTATCGTGCCACTCCCGCCGACGTGCCTCAGCACTGCCAGAGGAACGCGGCCTCGCCACAGGGGCGGCAGCTGAACACGTAACCGCGGCTGCCGCCTCCTGACCTGGCTTTGAGCACTCCAGTGGGCCAGACCCGTCAGAGGCTTCCCTTGGGCGACGGCGATGCCAGGCATCGCCGAGTCGGTCTGCTGGCCCCCGTTCATGCGTGGGACGACGGCGTGGCACGGCTTGAGTTTCGGTGCGCTCACGAGAGTGAGGTCAGCGTTCGACGGCGAGGGTGACGCCCAGGCCGATGAACACGCTCCCGGTCGCGGCGTCCATCCGGCGGCGAACAGCCTCACGGCCGCGCAGCCAGCCGCCGATCCGCCCTGCCAGGACACCGACCGTCCCGTCGGCCAGGAACTCCAGGACGATCAGGACGCCGCCGAGGATGGCGAACTGCAGCCAGACCGGCCCTGCCGTGGGATCGACGAACTGGGGAAGGAAGGCGACCATGAACGCGAACGTCTGCGGGTTGGCCATGGAGGACACCACGCCGTTAAGGAAGGCACGCCGACCCGACATCCCGCTGGCGACGGGATCGTCGGCCTGACTGCTCTTACGGTTACGGATCATCTGGACACCGAGATAGACCAGGTACGCGGCGCCCGCGATCCGTAGCGCCGTGAACACGACAGGGAACGCCGTCAGCAGCGCGGCGAGCCCGGCGGCCGCCGCGGCGATGTACAACGCGTCCCCCGTGATCACGCCCACCGTGGCCAGCAGCCCGGCGCGGGCACCGCCCCGCATGCCGCACCCGAGCACGAACAGCATGTCGGGCCCCGGGGTGACCAGGGCGACGATGGTGCTCACTGTGAACACGGCGAGAACGTGCGGATCGACCGGCATCGAGCGATGTTCTCACCTCCCCCACGCCAGGAGACATCGAAATACCCCAACTGCCGTGGCTCGGCTCAGAAGAGGAACAGTCACCAACCAACAGCCACCGGCCACCTGGCGTGCTCAGTCACCGCCGTTACGCGCACAACTTCTGGACACACGCTTCAGCTCCGGGTCTGGGGACCGGGGCCCACGGGGTGGCGGCGGGCGCCGAGCGGGCTGAGTTCGAAGACCAGCCGTCCCAGCGCAATGAGGGTGCCCTGCCCGAGGACGAGGATCAGCCTCGACCCGTCGTCCCAGTACCAGTTCTCGGTCCAGGGCTGGGTGATCGCCAACGTCGCGGTGAGGTGCGAGACGGCGATGACGGTGCCTGCCCGCCGCTGCCGGAGATAAAGGAGTGGCAGCATCGCCCAGAGCGCGGAGAGCAGCACCAGCCAGGGGGCGACAAACGGCAGACCGGACATGGCGGGCCTCGATATCGGTAGAAGGCGCAGTCCGGCTACCGTCGCACCGGCGGGCCCGCGGTACCAGCCCGGCTGGGTATCGCCCGGATCTCGATGTGGCTCTGGCAGTCCGCCCCGCGGAGCCGACGTTCTCGGAGTGACCCGGTGGCACGGCCCCGGCGAGGCGGCGGATTCCAGGGTCCTCAGGATGTGGGCGCGTCCAGCTGCGGCTCCAGCCGCACTTCGGTCACGCTCACGCCCTCCGGAGCGCCGAACGCCTCGACCATCACGCCCAGGTAGGTACCGGTGACATCCAGAGCCAAGTGGTCGGCCCCCACGCGCAGGTCGAGCCTTGCCACGGGCTCGCCCGAGAAGTCCGGCATGCGATAGATCCGCGCAGCCGGGTAGCCCAGGCCCGTCAGCTTCTCCTGCATCCCCTCGTACGTGGCCGTGTCCGTGCCCGAGAACGCCCTGCTGATGCGCAGTGCGTGCCTCTCGGCGGCGCACTCCTCTTCCGCGGTCAGCGGCACCTCCTCGACCAGGATGGGCATGGTGGAGTAGGGGGTCGGCTCCCCTGCCGTGGTGTCGGCCGTGGAAGCCGATGCCACATCATCGGTGCCGCTGGAGACGTCCGGAGCGCAGCTCTGCGAGATGAGGTTCGCCAACTCAAGGAACCGCATCTCCGCATTGTCGTCGCTCGCCGTGGCGACGCTGACCGTAGAGGATTGATCGGCGGTGGCGTTCTGCGCGCCGAAGCCGGCCAGGACGACGACGCCGCAGAGCGCAGCCGCCAGCAAGGACTTCGGGAGGAGATTCGATCGCATGTCCGTACCGTGCAGGCTACTGGCCACCGCCCACATGAGTACCCGTACTCAATCCACCAGAGCATCAGCTCACCAGCGATCCTCAGTCCACCAGATCCGCCGCCGTCAGCAGCCGCGTCAGGTCCGTCCGCGAACGTGCCTGCAACTTCCGGTAGACACACGGCAGATGGGCTTCCAACGTCTTCCGGGACACGAACAGCGAGGCCGCACCGCGATCGACACCGGCAGCTTCGCCAGGAAGTCGCACTGAGCCTTACCGCTTCCGGGCGACGGAGGCCGAACGCCAGACCTGTCCGA
This sequence comes from Streptomyces himalayensis subsp. himalayensis, assembly GCF_013778455.1. Classification (GTDB taxonomy): domain Bacteria; phylum Actinomycetota; class Actinomycetes; order Streptomycetales; family Streptomycetaceae; genus Streptomyces; species Streptomyces himalayensis. The sequence continues at coordinate 45,816 of NZ_JACEHE010000039.1, forward strand.
CGCGGTGACCTCGATGGCCTGTCAGCCTGCCAGCCGTGCTTTCCAAATCTCCTCACTGGGCCATTGCTGGGCCCAGCCGGCGGGAACTTCGGTGTAGTCCCGGTGTGCGGGCTGGGGTGCCTGGATCTCAATCAGGTCCTCAACGACAAAGCCGGAGGACCGCAGCAGACGAAGCATCTCGCCATGCGGCAGGATGAACTGCACGTGATTCCCCCAGTCCAGCCGAGTAAGGCCAAATTGTGCGCGAGACAGGATGGTGGATGCCGACCCCTCGGGCCGTACGCACAGCGCGAACAGCGGTGAGTAGCGCATGAACACCAGATGGCCTCCAGGAACGAGAAGCCTGGCCGCCTCCGGGATCCACTGATAGGGGTCGCACCACAACGAGGCGCCATACTCGCTGATGGCCAAGTCGAACGTGTTGTCGTCATAGGGCACCTTCTCGGCCTTGCCCAGGACGAGGGGGAAGTCGATGCCGAACTCCGCCTGCATCGCGCGAGCAGTGGCGAGCTGCTTGTCCGATAGGTCGATCCCGATCGGGTGGGCCCCTGCTCTGGCCAGCCAAGCGGAAACGTAGGCAGTACCGCAGCCCAGCTCAATGGTGCGCATCCCGGCCAAGTCGTCGGGAAGTACGGAGACCTGTGACTCAGGGGTGGCCCACAAGCCCCAACGCGGTTCCGCCTGTGACCAGTGATCGCGGGCGAGCGGCCCGTGCCACGCAGACGCCTCGTCATCCCAATAGCGTCGGTTCTGCTCCACATGGTCCGCACGGCAGTCATGAGCAGTCATGGAGGCATTCGACCGAAGATGCTGATGCTCCGGCAACGGATTTACGACCTCACCGGCGTCCCTCGAGAACGCGTGGCTGGCACAAAGGTCAAGTCCCGGAGGCGTGCAGCAACCTGCACGCCGGCTTCGTCGGAGCGGACTGCGAGGTCGTTATGAGCCTCGATGTCTGTTTCGCCTGTGAGGTTGGGTGAGGTTTGCTGGTCGCGGTTTCGTAGCTGGTGCTACGGGTGGAGACGGCGGCATCCGGCGACCATGCACCACGGCGTTCGAGGCGTGCGCGGAGGGTACCGGTCACCGCCGCTGGCTCGGCTGGCCCCCTTCACCTACCCGTTCGACATGACCCAGCAGCCGGCCGCGACGTCCGCATCGGCGCGGCCGGGGACGGCCTCCCGGTCAGCCTCCAGCCCGTGAGCGCCCAGCACCGCTGCGACCAACCTGGTGCGGCGGGCGGCGCACGCGCTGTACGAGGCGGGGTGGCGGGGGTCAGGCCGGGTTCGCCGCAGTCACCATGAGCCGCCGCCCCCGCCACCGTCTCCGCCGCCGACCCCTCCGCTGTCGCCTCCGCCGCTGTAACCGCCCGACGAGGAACCCGACGGGGAACCCGAGCCGCCGGACGACGGCTGGGTGGCGGCGGACACGGCCGCCAGCGGAAGGTATGTGGCGAGGTGGGGCCGGAGCGTCGCGTCGTCCCCGGGTATGGCCGTCCGTGCCCGCGTGCGGGACGCATACGCGTTCGCCTCGTCGGCCGCTGCCGCCGCGGCCGTCCATGCCTCGGCCTCGCCGAGGGCTACGGCCCACGCGGTGATCTCGTCCTCGTCACGCTTCTCCCAGCCGTGCCGCCCGGGTTCGGCCAGATGGCGCCGGTAGGCCTCCGCCTGGCACCACAGGTGGGAGCCGCGCACGGTGCGTGCCCGCAGTTCCCAGGCCCGTACGAGGGCCGCGAGCCCGGCGCCGGCCAGCGCCGCGCCGACTGCCAGCGGCGTCCGCCAGTCCGCGCCCGGATCCGCCACGTCCGTCGCCGTGATCCCCACGACGACCGTTCCGGCGGCCGCGGCCACCGCGCCGCCGCACAGGGCGATCCGGCGGCGTCGCTCCCCGGACGGCTCCCACAGCCCGTCGCCACCCGTGCGCCGCCAGTCCTCGAGCCGGTGCCGCAGCAGCTTCCAGGCGGTGGCGAACGCCGTGTTGTACTGGCCCAGCGGGACGCGCGGCTTACGGGCGAACACGGCCTGGAGCACCTCCGTCGTCAGCGGGTCGGCGGCGCCGGCCGGCCGCTCGCCGGCCTGGTGCAGCACGGGCTTCTTGTTGCCGCTGATGGTCAGATGCCCGTCCGCCGCCGCGGTCAGCAGCCACGCCGCCAGGTGTTCCTGGCGTACCCGGTCGGTAAGCAGGATGCCGACGTGGGCGGGAGCGATGCCCGCGGGCGGCTCACCGTTCGGTGTGACCGATGCACCCAGCCGGCGAACGTCCATCCGCCGGGTCCGGCCGTCCGCCCCCTGGACCCGCTCCCGCCCCGCCAGCCGCACCAACTCCGCGACCACGGCCGTCGCGGCGAGGGCGATCACCGTGGCCCACAGCCACCCCGTTGGCGCACTCTCCCCGGCCTCGACGGCAGCCGCCCGTCCGCCGGGCGCCTTTGGCAGCGACGCGGCGCCGCCGCCGTCGGCATCTCCGACCTCCGCGTAGAGCGTCAGACCCTCGTGCGCCTCCAGCCCGTCCTGGGCCACGTCCAGCTGCCCCGGTACGGGCTGCCGCTGCGTCGCACAGTCCTCGTGTGAACCGGAGGATCCCGACACGCAACTCGGCCGTTGCAGGGCGAACGGGACGGCCAGGTGCACGTCGACGTGTCCGACGGGCACGTCCCACTTCGTGCCGACGGCATCCCACGCCAGCCACTCCTCGTCCCCGAGGTGCGGCAGGGTGTACTCGATGCGGTACCGGTGGGTCCCGGTCACCGTCGTGTCGGGGTCACCGATCACGATCCGGGTGCCCGCCCTGTCCTCGACGCGGTATGGCACCGGCTCGCCGTCCGCCGTGACGGATACCTTGCTGACGTCTCCGGGAACCGCCCCCGGCACGTCACGGTAAATGCCGTGCCGCTGCTCACCGTTGAAGTCGTAGTCGATCACCTCGGTGATCCGGGCCGTCCCGTCGGTACGTATCTCGGCGCCGACCCACATCCGGGCGATCCGTTCCCCGGGCTCCCCGAGCACCGCGCCCAGCAGCCCGACCAGCCCCACCAACACCGCGCCCACGAGCAGCAGAACGGCATCCCGCCGCCTCCGCCACCCCACCGACCTGGCCCTCACCCGGGCCCTCCTCACCGTCACCCGTCACCGTCAGGGGAGGAGAATACAGACCACGTATTACGCAACAGAGGTGCGAGAAACCGCAGTTCGGCGTCCGCGATCTATCCGTCGCCGAGACTGGGCGAGACTGAACAGACCGGCTTCAGTAACGGGACAGGGGCGGTCGAGGTGCCGGCCGGCAACCGCCCTGTGCATGCTCCGCCCGGCTACACGACCCCCGGGAGCAACGCGGCCTGAGGATCCCCCGGCTGACCAGGCGCTTGAGCTTGGAGCGGATGCCCTCGGTGTTCTTCGGCAGGATGGGCAGGTCGAGGGCCTCGCACAGGTCCCGGGCCCGCATCGGCCGACCGGCGTGGGCGAAGACGGCCAGGATCTGCTGGTAGGCCGGATTGTCCGGCGTGGCGGGCTGCGGGGCCGCTTCGGTGACGGGGAGTCCGTCGGCGACGAGGGCATCAGCGCCGAACACGTCGCCCTGCTTCACGGAGCCGACCTCGAAGTGACCGCCGCCGGGCACGCCTGTCGGACCTGCGCACCATGGCCGGCGCTGGCCGCGACTACTGGGACATCGCCTGGGAGAGCTTCTGCTTCTATCAGGCAGGCGACTGGGCGTTCCTGATGTACCACGAGACTCCGCCGGGCACCCGGGCCGATAGTGCGGCTCTCTCCCGGCTCGGAGTTACAGAGACCGTGCAGCTGAGCGCCTGCGCCGCGAAGGCCATCTACACCTTCGACGACACGCGCGACGGCCGCCGCATCGACGACGACTGGGGTGCACTGGAACTGATCGGGTACAAGCGGGGCCGCGCCCCCTACTACCGGGGCGGCCAGCTCGACTTCCTCAACCAGGCCATACGCCGTGCCGAAATGGACCACCCCGAACTGACCGGCGAGTTCGAACTGTACTTCCACGCTTTGGACGACGTACTTGCCTTCAACTGCCCCAGCAGGACATCCAGGAGGGAACGGTCCAGGCCGCACAGTGGGCACGCGGCAACCCAGGCAGTGGGTATCGCTGGTCGGTGCTGCGTTGACCGGTGACCCAATTCACACGCCGTGAGGTGGGCCCGCCAGACTGAGCGGGGATTGCCATATATCCGCCTCAGCCCACCAGCCGACCCTGGAGAAGGTCCCTCGTGAACGAGAACTTGCGCTTCGGTATCTACCTGCCGCCGTTCGGCCCGTTCGGCGACCCCAACGTCCTCGTCGAACTGGCAGTACGGGCGGAGGCCGCCGGGTGGGACGGTGTGTTCCTGTGGGACCACGGGGTCACCGATGCGATGCCGATCGCCGACCCGTGGACCACGCTGGCGGCCATCGCGTACGCCACCGAGAATCTGCTGCTAGGCCCGACCGTCACGCCGCTGGCCCGGCGTCGGCCCTGGATGGTCGCCCGGCACGCGTCCACCGTCAGCAGGCTCTCCCAGGGACGGCTTATCGTCGGGACCGGAGTGGGCGTCGACGAGTCCGGTGATTTCAGCATCTTCGGGGAGCCCACCGACCTGGCGACCCGCTCGGCGATGCTGACCGAGGGCCTCGAGTTGATGCGCGCGATGTGGGCCGGTAGGGCCATCGAGCACAGCGGCCCGCATTACCAGGTGAACCTGGCGGCCACGAAACCGGAACCGCACCGCATTCCGGTCTGGATGGCCAGCTCCACCAACCACCCGCGGGTGATCAGCCGTGCCTCTGGCTGCGACGGCATTTTCCCGAACCCTGACGACCACGAGCTGATCCCGGAGGAGATCGCAGACATCCGCCAGAAGTTGCACCGCGCCGGTCTGCCGGCCGACCGGCCGTTCGACATCGCCGTGCGCGGTAACGCAAGTCCTGCATGGCAGGAACACAAGAACGTTGATCTCAAGGGGCTCGCCGAGGCCGGCATGACGTGGTGGCTGGAGTCGCTGATCCATTTCGACCCGCTGGAGCTGTCTATGGCGGTCGTCGACGCCGGACCGCCTCGCATGTGAGCGCATCGAACTGGGCTGGCGTTTCAGTGATCCCTCATCGTTCTGGGCGGTCGCCGAAGCGCAGGCCTTGTTCACGGCCGCCCTGGTCATCAACCAAGCGCTCCGCGCGGACCTGGGAAAAGGCTGATCTCCGACCCGGCCTTCCGAGCGGCCGCCGCGGTCGGGGCGGTCGTGCATCTGCCGGCTACCGCCATCGAGGAGGGTCGGGACCTGTCCTCGATGAGCGGCATCCTGGCCGACACCGCCTACCGTCTGCTGCCGGCCTGACGGCCCCGCTTCACTGCAGGTGCCGGGTGAAGAACCGGTTCCCGTCGTCCACCTCGAACCACGGGGTGCCGACGTGCCCGCCCATATTGGCGTGCAGCGTCTTCTCCTTGGTGCCGAAGGCGTCGAACAGGTCCAGGGCGCGCTGCCGGGGGTTCCCTTCGTCGTCCCACTGCAGCAGGAACAGCAGCGGAATGGTGCCCCCTGCCTGTTCGTGATGACCTTAGGAGGGCCCTCTGACATCTCAGCCGCCCCTCGGCCTGTCCTGTTCCGCTCAAGTTGGCAGGTACTCAACCTTCTGCCACTGATGTTTGCCCAGGGGGTTCGGCAGCTTCCCGCTGCCGTCATTGCAGGGCTGCCGCGAAGGGGCGTGCTCACGCTCGGACCAGCAGATGCGCTCGGTGATCTGATGGTCGTCGGCGACGCGGGGTCCCGGGTGCGTGAGGTGGCTGCGCCACCATTGGGCATTGCGGGCCTGGCAAAGCCTGCGCGAAATACGGCAAAGCCCGCCTGATCTACGTCCCCGAGGACGCCGTCGCATCCGCCGACCTGTTCTGCCTGCTCGAGCGTCCGGACATCGTCCGCAGGGCGGCCCGAGGGCTGGAGCGCAAGGCCCGCGACCTGTTCGTGGTGGGTGAGGTCGACGTCGTCGGCGGCCGGGTGAGGGGTGTCCTGGACGGCGTGGTGCGCGAGTTCCAGATGTCGGCCATGGACGCCAAGCTGCGGCGGATCACCGTCTACGAGGGCGAGTTCGGCCTGGAGGCCCTGACTTTGTTCGTCTGCCGCGGCGGTCTGATGCCGGGGGCGGACGCCTGGAAGAGCTACCGCCACCGGGCCTGGACGCGCATGACGAACCTCGCCGACCGATCCACGCCACTGCTGCCGGGCCGACGCTGGCGCTGGCCCGACCTGCGGCACACCTACGCTCTGCGGCTTTTGACCTATCTGGAGAACATCATGGACGGTGAGGAGCCGGACCTGCAGGCTCGTCGCCGGCACCGGTCGTACTTGACCGGGCACATCCGGCACAACCCGCTGCTGATCGTCAGCCGAAGACTCGGGCACGCGAATCCGGAAACCACCTACGAGTACCTCCAGTACACGGACGACCTGATCAACGAGTTCGAGGCCGCGTTCTCCAGCTGGATCGGCGACGACGAGGCGTCCAACGCCGACATCGCATCCCACGCGATCAACGGCGCGAAGGGCGGTCGCTGATGCCGAACGCGCGCCGGAAGGGCCGGAACAACGAAGAACGCGACCGCCTGCGGGCAGCCCTGGCGAACCCCGTCCCGCCGGGCGGCATCGGCCCTCGGGTTGTCGAGCTCCCCCGACAGCTCGTGGCGGTGGACCCATCGGACTTCCGCTGTTCGCGTTTGGCCATGCAGCTGGCCGATGAGTGGGTTGAGTACGTGGCCGCCACCGCCATCACGACTCACGCGAGGACCTACCACATGGCGATCACCCGGCTCTGCAAGTAGGCGGACAAGGAGCTCGGACCGGCGGCGGAGACGGCGAGCCTGACCGATCCAAACCTCCTTGACCTGCTGGTGAAGTGGGAGCTGTCACTGCCCGAGAGCTACGCTCTGAGCTCCACCTATCCCTGGGTTTTGGCGGGCGCCGTGCGGGTGCTGATCGTCCGCCGGGACGACCACTCCGACCGTCCGGTTGCCCCGGACCTGGCCCGGCTGGCCCGCGGTCCCGCTCTGCTGGGCAGTGGGGAGAAGACGGAACGGGACGAGTTCAAGCGCCAGGAGAAGCAGGCCCTGGTCTGCGCCGCCTGGCAGAGTGTTCACGCCACCCGCAAAGGCCTGCAGACGCTCGGCGCAGGCCCGTCAGGGTCTTCGTTGCTCAAATGGCACGCAGGCATCTGGCTCGCACGCTGTTCGCGATGTTGTATCCGCACAACCTCGACCTCCACGCGTTCCGCATCCTGCTGATGGACGCCACCGGCCACGCCTCGGAAGAGGTCACCGGCTTCGGAGAGGCGGATGTGGAGTTCCTCCCCAAGGGCGTCCGGCTGACCCTCCTGAAGAACCGAGCCGAACACCGGACGTCGCCACTACCGTCACGCCCATTCGCCCCCGCGGTCCTCGGCAACGCCACTGAGCCCTTCACCTCGCATGTCACACGGAAGGGAAGGCACGGCAGGCGGCAGATGGAGCAGGCCATGTCCCGGTAAGTCGTCGGGACCGCCGGCGTTGTGAACCTTGCGGTTGCGCGGTCACTCTCCGGCCGCTCGACGTCGATACGGCGAAGAGCGGCCGGAGACTGGTGTGACCCAGCACCACCGCGTCACCTTGAGGGCAAGGGGCCGCGGTGGTGAGAGCGCGTCAGGCGGCGTAGGAGGCGAGCAACTCGTTGTACTGCTTGGCGGCGGTGGCCAGGTCCTCGTCGGAGAGGCCGAAGGCGGTGCCGTACACCTTGACCATCGGCTGCTGGATGTCGAACTGGCACAGCCGCAGGGTCGCGTGCCAGTTGCTGAGGAGGGTCTCGATGGTGGCCTTGTTCGCGCCTTCGGGGGTGTAGTGCTCGCCGGGGACGCCAGTGGTGACGGCGACGACGGCCTTCTTGTCGGCCAGCTGCGAGGGAGAGCCGTCCATGGTGAAGGCCCAGCCGAGGGTGAAGACCTTGTCCTGCCACTGCTTGAACAGCGGGGTGGTGTTGTACCAGAACACCGGGTGCTGGAAGACGATCACATCGTGGTCGGCCAGCAGCGCCTGCTCTGCGGCGACGTCGATCCGGAAGTCGGGGTAGGTGGCGTAGAGGTCGTGCACGGTGACATGGGCCAGATCGCGGACGGCGTCCACGAGCGCCGCGTTGGCCTTCGACTGGGACAGGTCGGGGTGGCCTACGACAAGGAGAACCTTGGACATGATGAGAAACCTTTTCAGTGATCAGCGGTCGATGCTGGCCATGTTGGCCTCGTCGTGGCGTTCGCCCGCGGCGGGTGTGAGGTTGTTGAGGCGGTCGAGTTGCGTGGGGGTGAGTTCGATGGCGTCGGCGGCGGTGTTCTCCTCGACGCGGGAGACCCGGCGGGTGCCGGGGATGGGGGCGATGTCGTCGCCGCGGGTCAGCAGCCAGGCCAGCGCGGTCTGGGCCGGGGTGGCTCCGATCTCGGCGCCGATGGCCCGCACCTCGTCGACGATGCGCAGGTTGCGCTGGAAGTTCTCGCCGGTGAAGCGCGGGTTGGTCTTGCGCCAGTCGTCGTCGGCGAAGTCGTCGACGGTGCGGATCTGTCCGGTCAGCAGGCCGTGGCCGAGCGGGGAGTAGGGCACGAATCCGATGCCCAACTCGCGCAGCAACGGGAGGATCTCGGCCTCGACGTCCCGGGTCCACAGGGAGTACTCGGTCTGCAGCGCGGCCACCGGATGCACGGCGTGTGCCCGGCGGATCGTGTCGGGGCCGGCCTCGGAGAGCCCGATGTGGCGCACCTTGCCCTCGGCGACCAGCTCGGCCAGCGCGCCGACCGTTTCTTCGATGGGTGTGTTGGGGTCGACGCGGTGCTGGTAGTAGAGGTCGATGTGGTCGGTGCCGAGCCGCAGGAGTGAGCCTTCGACGGCGGTCTTCACGTTGGCGGGGCTGCTGTCGATGACGCCGGGGCCGTCGCCGGCGTGGGAGACGAGACCGAACTTCGTCGCGATGACGACGTCATCGCGTCGGCCCTTGAGGGCATTGCCGACGAGTTCCTCGCTGTGGAAGGGGCCGTAGATCTCGGCGGTGTCGATGTGGGTGACCCCGAGGTCCAGGGCCCGGTGGATGGTGCGGATCGACTCGGCGTCGTCGAGTCCTCCGCCTGTGGTGTACGTGCCGGCCATGGTCATGGCTCCCAGGCCGATGCGCGAGACATCGAGCCCGCCCAGTGATACGTGCTTCATCAGGTACTCCTTGTCGTAACGGCCGTCAGGCCCGGTCAGCGGTCGCGATGAGTGCGGTGCGCCACCAGTCGGCAGACCGTGGAATGTGGGGTGTGTGTTGCTCAGGGCGGGGGGTTGCCGTAGGCCAAACCGGTGTGTCAGTGACAGGCGGCGGGGATCGGTGGGCTGAGCCGGCTGTGCCGGGTCAGTGCTCCTGGGCCGCCGGCTCCAGAACGAAGACCGGGATCTCTCGGTCCGTGTTCCTCTGGTACTCGGCGTAGGGCGGGAATGCCTCGACGGCTCGGGCCCACCACACGGCCTTCTCGTTGCCGGTCACCTCGCGTGCCAGCATGTCCTGGCGCATCGGGCCGTCCTGGAGTTCGACGCGGGGGTCGGCCACCGCGTTGTGGTACCAGACCGGGTGCTTGGGGGCTCCTCCGGCGGAGGCGACCACGGCGTAGTTGCCGTCGTGCTCCACCCGGATGAGCGGGGACTTGCGGATCTTGCCGCTCTTCGCGCCCAGGGTGGTCAGGATGACGACGGGCACGTCCTCCAGTTTCTCGTCTTCTTCACGTGTGACCAGGACACCCAGCGTCGTTCCTTGCGCACCGCCGGAGCTTTCGTACAGCTCGACCTGGTCACGCACGAACTGCGCGGTGCTCGGCTCGTACTCGCCTTTCAGTGGCATGGTGCCCCCCTCAGACGGTGGTGTCGTCGTAGGCGAGGTTGTCGCCCAGTTCGCGGGAGGCTTCGGCCTGGGCGAGGAGTAGCTTCGCCTTGGCCTCGGCGGCCTCGATGGCGTCCGCACCGGCGACGAAGCGCTGCAGGGGCTCGTCCTGGCCGGCGATGGTGAGCAGGGCGCGGGCGAGCTTGGCGGGGTCGCCGGGCTGCTTGCCGTTCATGCTCTTCATACCCTCGATCGTCGGGGCGGTGCGCGGGGCGTAGTCGTCGATGGACAGCTCAGGCCAGGTGGTGGAGCCGTCCACGAGGAGTTCGGTGCGGAAGAATCCGGGCTCCACGACCGTGGTGCGGATGTTGTACGGCTCCACGTCGTAGCGCAGCGACTCCATCCAGCCCTCTTCAGCGAACTTGGAGGCGGCGTAGGCGGAGGTGAACTCCATACCGACCAGGCCGGCCGTCGAGGTGATGGTGATGACATGGCCGTCGCGCTGCTTCCGCATGATCGGCAGGACGGCGCGGGTGACGTTCATCGGGCCGAAAAGGTTGGTCTCGAACTGCCGGCACATCTGCGCGGGTGAGATCTCCTCGAAGAAGCCGGTGAACAGGTTCCCGGCGTTGTTGACCAGGACGTCGACGCGGCCGAAGCGCTCGACGGCGGCCTGCGCGGCGGCCTCGGCGTCCTCCAGGCTGGTGACGTCGAGCTTCGTGACCAGCAGATTGTCCTGCGGTCCGCCGAGGGTCTTCTCGACCTCTTCGGGGCGGCGGCCGGTGGCGACGACCTGGTGGCCGGCGGCGAGGGCCTCGCGGGCGATGTCCGTGCCCAGACCGCGTCCGGCGCCGGTGACGAGAATGACCTTGCTCATGGGTTTCCTTTCAGGCGCCGTTCATCCGGCATCTGGTGTGTGCGGTGGTGATGGGTCGTGCCGTCCCGGCGGCCGACCAAGCGGGGATGGGTCGGCCGGGCCGGACGGCCGTCAGGCTTGGTCGGTGGGCATGATCCACAGTTCGGCGATGGAGGCGTGCCGGGGCCGGGTGACCATGTAGGTGACGCCGTCGGCGATGTCCTCGGGGGCGAGGATCTCGGTCGTGTCGAGGAACGGCTGGATCATCTCGCTGTGGATGTCGGGCTTGTTGTGCGAGTCAAGTTCGGTTTTCACACCGCCCGGCTCCAGGACACCGACGCGCACGTGCCGCTGGGTGACTTCCTGGCGCAGGGACTCGGTGAAGCCGTTCACCCCGAACTTGGTGAGGTTGTAGACGCCGTAGCCGTTCCAGGCCACGCGGCCCGCGATGGAGCTGATGTTGACGATGTCGGCGACCCGGCGCGTACCGTCCTCGGCGGCCTTGAGCATGTGCGGGAGGGCGGCGCGGGTGGTGTAGAGCAGGCCCTGGACGTTGACGGCGGTCATGCGCTCCCACTCCTCGGCGTCCGCGCCGACGACGGGGCCCAGGAGCATCAGGCCGGCGTTGTTGACCAGGGTGTCAAGCCGTCCGAAGTGCTCGACGGTCCGCTCGACGGCCGCCTCTGCCTGGGTGCGGTTGGTGATGTCGGCCTCCACCACCAACGCGGTGCCGCCGACCTTCTCGATCTCGGCGGCGAGCACGTCCAGGCGGTCCTTGCGGCGGGCCACCAGGGCCACGGACGCACCGTGCTCAGCGAGCTGGCGGGCGGTGGCCTCGCCGATACCGCTACTCGCGCCGGTGACGAGAGCGACAGTGCCAGTCAGTTTCGATGCCATGAGGGTGTCCTGTTTCTTTGGTTCTCTGCATGTGCGGCACAAGCCCGGCGGGGAGGCGGATCGTGCGTGCCAGGGCGCGGCGAGCGCCGGTCAGCCGCCCTCGGCGTGGGCGAGTGGAGGTGGGTGAAGTACTGCGCTCCGCTGTTATGTGGCGGGGATGGCGCCCATCTGCGTGAGGATGCCGAGCATGTCGAGCTGGGCGCGCTCTTCGACGATCTTGCCGTGGGACAGGCGGTAGAACGCCATGCTCTCCGTGCGGATCGCCTTGCCCGTGGCCTCGACACCGGCGAAGGGTCCTTCGTGAGTGCCCGTCATGGTGTAGCGGACGGCCACGGTGTCGCCCTCGGCCCGCATGTCCTGCACCGTCCATTTGAGGTCGGGGAACGCCTTCAGGTTCGCCGCGACGATGCCGAGATAGGTGTCCCGGCCCTGCCACGTCTGGCCGCCGGAGTGCACGACGATGTCCGGGCTGACGAACTTGCTCGCCAGAGCGGGATTGCGACCGGGCAGGTACTCGCTGGTGTAGCGCTCGATGATGCGCTTGTTCACCTGAGCGGTCCCGTGGTTCCAGGAGACGGATTCCGCCGTGACGCGAGACGCCGACCCGGAGCCGGTGGTGCGGTCGGCCGTGTCGGCCGAGGCTCCCGTTCCGAAGGCCGCGAGGCTGAGCGCTCCCAGCGCCGTGGCTACGGCGGCCGGCCTGGTGTATCGACGCATGATCGTCCTTCTGACTCCGGTGATCACGGCGCCGACGGCGCCGCGAAGGGGCTGGAGACCGGCGGCACAAGCACCGCCGTATCCGGGCCATTCACACCGCCGTGGGGCGGTGCACCACCAACAAAACCGGCTGTCACGGCAGCGTGGGAGTCCCTGATGAGGGGGTCACTGACAGGGACCCCCAACCCGGCGGAACCGCTCGTAGAGTGAAACGCATGGCAGGCAGAAACGACCCCAACGGCACCAACCGCGACATCCGTGACGACTTCCGCGCCGAGATCCGGGAATTCCTGGGCACCCGACGGTCCAAGATCACCCCCGAGCAGGCCGGACTGCCCGTGTACGGCGGAGAGCGCCGACGGGTCACAGGGCTGCGCCGCGAGGAGGTCGCCCTCCTCGCGGGCATCTCCAGCGAGTACTACACCCGGCTGGAGCGCGGCAACGCCACCGGCGTCTCCGAGAGCGTCATCGAAGGCATCGCGCAAGCGCTGCAGCTCGACGAAGCCGAACGAATCCACCTGAACGACCTCCTGCGCGGCGCCGGCACCACCCGCCCGCCCCGCCGCCGGCCCGCCCAGCAGCGCATCCGGCCCGCGGTACAGCGCGTCCTCGACTCCATGACCGGCACACCCGCCTTCGTCCTCAACGGACGCGGGGACATCCTGGCCGCCAACCACCTCGGGCGCGCCCTGTTCTCCCCGGTCTACGCCGACCCAGTGCGGCCGCCCAACAACGCCCGGTTCATCTTCCTCGACCCGCACGCGACCGAGTTCTTCCGCGACTGGAACCAGGTCGCAGGAGACGCCGTCGCGATGCTGCGCGCCGAGGCTGGCCGCGATCTCTACGACCGGCGGCTGACGGACCTGATCGGCGAACTGTCCACCCGCAGTGAGGAATTCCGTCACCGCTGGGCCGCCCACAACGTCCGGATGCATACCACCGGCGTGAAGCTTCTGCACCACCCGGTCGTCGGCGACCTCGACCTACCGTTCGAGACCTTTCCGGTGGGCGGCGCCCCCAGCCAGTTCCTTCTCACCTACACCGCCGAGCCCGCCTCCCCCTCGCAGGACGCCCTGAACTTGCTGGCCAGCTGGGCCGCGACCGACGACGACATCGAGCGGTCCACGCCGGCCGACGATTCCGAGCCGGCCGACTCGGCCGAGTCACCCGACTGATCGACCTGTGAGGCCCCTCCCGACGATTCCGCCACCACGAGAGATGGGAGCCAGCCCTCATGCGACCGCCTTCGCCAGGAACCAGGGATTCTCGGCAGGAGCAGTCAGTCAGCGCGGCTGGACGCACAGCCTCCGGCCGAGGGTTTAGCCGTGTGGGACAGCAACCCGACCCCGCCATCGATCCTTGCGCCCGACCGGACCCGGATTGGCCAGCACGGGCTGGAGATCGTCATGGCCGTTGGCCAGAGCTTCGCCATCCACCGCGAACCCGTGGGCAAACGGATCACCACGGCGATCGTGCTGGCCGACGATCCCGGCGGAGACGTCACCGGTCGGCAGATGTGACGCACCGGCCCCACAGCCGGTCATGCACCGGCCGCTGCAGCCCTCTGCCAGCATGACGATTCCGTTCCCGCCCGGCGTCTCCACCACCGTGCGCCCGCACCGGGCCAGCAGGCACCGCCACCGCGGCCTGCACCACCACCCGCATCTCGTCGCTGGACGACCGCGCTGATCGGCCGCCAGCGCGGTGAACCCGTGCGACATCGTCCAGCTCACCAGCACGCCCGCGGGCGCCTCGCCCACCTTCAGGCCCGGCGTGGTGTTATCCGCCTCGTCGACGACATGGAAGCCTGCCAGCCTCAGGCGTGTCACCCCGCCGCCAGCGCGGCAGCATGACCGTGCCCTCCGCCTGCAACTGCTCACCGCCTCGCCGACGTCCGCCGCGTACTCGACTCGAGGAGGACCACCACATGATCCACATCGCAGCGGCACCTGCCCCGCGAGCGCTGCGGGGCGGGTGCCGTGCGGGTGCAAGGTCAGGCGGGGGTGATGTTCTCCGCCTGGGGGCCCTTCTGGCCCTGGGTGACGTCGAAGTTCACCTTCTGGCCTTCCTGGAGCTCACGGAAGCCGGAGCTGGCGATGTTGGAGTAGTGGGCGAAGACGTCGGGGCCTCCGCCGTCCTGCTCGATGAAGCCGAAGCCCTTTTCCGAGTTGAACCACTTGACGGTTCCGCTGGCCATTTTGTCCTCCAAGGGGACTCGAAGTCGGTTCCCGCACCGTGCAGGAACCGGAGGTGATCGCCCTGGTCCTCAGAGACTCTGAACAGCAGAATCGCCGGTGTACACGCTCACGGGCGACCGGTACTTCGGAACCATGACAGCTGGCTCTGGCGCTACACCGGCAGTTCCACCCTCACGACGGAACGCTGATGACAAGGGCTGAATTCTTCCGTTCAGCGGCGTGACGTGGCGGCCATCGCGGTGGACGCGGCAGCGGTGGGGATGCCGTGGTCGGTGACGAGCTGGCGCTGCGTTCGGCGAGCCGGTTCGTGTTCCCGCCCAAGTTCATGAGTTCGTCAACGGTCTGTGCGGGGCAGCCAGGCAGCTCGCCGTCGGGGGAAACGGCGCGACGGCCGACTTCTCCCTCAACCGGTGTGTGCCGTGATCGATGCTGGCCAGCCGTACGCAAGCCCTCTCTTCACGACGGCCGCCGCCTACTTGACCAGGCACAAGGCCGCCGAAGGACGTTCTCTCTGCGCATCACTTGACGGCGTCCTCAAACACTTTGCGGTGCTCAGCAGTGTGTTCGTGCTCACGCCAGGACCAGGCGATGCGATCCGAAATTTGCTGGGCAGTGGCTTCGACGGCCTTGGAGCCGGCCTGCACCTCTGCCCAGAAACGGGCGTTTCGGGCCTGCCGTTCCAGCATTGCGTCGACGAGCACAGCACGCTCAGGGCAAGTCAGGCCATAGGCGTCGACCAGCACCCGCACCTGAGTGGCCTGAACATCCACAGGAGGAGCCCCTGCCTTCGAGGACACACACCAGAGCCAGGTCATATAGCCGACGTCCTCCAGCGGGCTGCCCGGCGCAGCCATGTCGAAATCGATGAAGGCGACCGGCATGTCGTCCTGAAAGACGGCGTTGTTCGGCCCCAGGTCGTTGTGGCACACGACCTGATGCTGACCAGCAAGATCGCTGCCTCGTGTGGCATTGTGCATGGCGCGAGCCAGGGCGCCGGCCGCAGCAACCTGCGCGTCGGTCCATGGCCGGAACTTGGGTGGAACCCAGCCCGGCACATAGCTGAAGGTGTCCCGGCCTGTCTGATCCCGGCCGAGATATCGCGGGGCCCCCGTGAATCCTCGGCTCTCCAACAGATCAAGCAGGGAGGCGACGAACGGCGAGGCAGCCGAGGCCGGTCTCCGGACCGTGTCACCGATACGGACGACGCCGCGGGTGATGCGGCCTCCCCGCATGGGGACGACTTCGTCAACAATCTCGGACATGCCACTGGTTCCTTTCCACCGCCGCTGTCCATAAAGGCGGGGGACACACCGGCCGCTGCGCCGGCAGGTCGCCCACGCGAGATAGGGACTCGCGACGCGAAGCGTTTGCTCCAGCTGTGTCAGGCGGCTGTTGAGGAGTGATGTTCCCTGGGACTTCGCCAGCGGCAGTGCATCCCAAGCCCAGCGCTTGACTCGTGGTCGGCCCTATGTCTCATGAGACATGTTGAGCGCGAAGATCAGGTCCACGCCATGTAGCCGAGGTCCTCAAGCGGGTCGCCCGGGGCGGCGGTGTCGAAGTCAATGAAGGCGACAGGTACATCGCTAGAGA
>NZ_JACEHE010000004.1 GCF_013778455.1 Streptomyces himalayensis subsp. himalayensis
TACGCGCCCAGCCGCGCCACGATACGGCGCACATGCCGGCGCAGGCGGCGCAGCCGCCTCGCCCGTCCAGCCGTGCGGGCGGGTGGGCTGGAGTGCGCGCCGGTCAGCGGTGTGAGGGGCATGACGTACCGCATGCCGGCGATGTCCATCACGCACAGAGGGGCAGCGTCGCGGTCCGGGGGATCATCGACGGTGATACTGATCGGCTGGGGCGGGTCACCGGGCAGCTCCGCTTCCAGCACAGTCGGACCGTGACCGCCGCCGCGGTGGTGGGCGACTACCTTTCCGTCGACCAGGACCTCCGACGTCCCAGACGGCCGTGCGACCTCGACGGTGACAGAGTGACCGTCTTGATCCAGATGAAAGCGGAAATGACTGGGCATCGCGGCCTCCCCGGATCACCTCCAGGTAACGTCCCCTCCCAGCGTACGCGGGCTCCGACCAGCAGAAGGCGCCCGGAGCAATGCGCGCCACTGGTGGTGCCCCGCCGAACGTCCAGGCCCAGCGGGGCTCCTCAGACACCGTTGGCCACCATCGCCGGATCGTCCAGCACCGCCCGTACGACCGAGTGCGCCGCGCCCAGCAGAGGGCCCTCCGGACCGAGGCGGGACACGGCGACGCCGCAGGCGAGACTCGCGGTACGGCTCCCGAGCTCGCGCTCCAGCGAAGGGAGCAGCCAGGGTGCGAGCCGGGACAGCGCCCCGCCCAGGACCACGGTGTGCGGGTCGAGGAGATTGACGGCACCGGTCAGTGCGATGCCCAGCGCCGTGCCGGCGCCGCGCAGCGCCCGCCGTACGTCCTTGTCGCCCTGGGCGGCACGTTCGGCGAGCAGCCCGACGCGGCCCTCGCCCGGGCCGAGGCCCGCCGCACGCAGGACGGCCTCCTCACCCGCGTACTGCTCGAGGCAACCGCGCCCGCCACACCGGCACTTCGGGCCCTCGGGGCGCACCGGAACATGGCCCAGCTCGCCCGCGAACCCGCGTGTGCCGCGTAGCAACCGGCCGTCGACGACCACCGCGGCACCGATACCGATCTCCGCCGACACATGCACGAAGTCCGGCGGGGTGCCATCGCCCAGCCACAGTTCCGCCAGCGCGCCGAAGTTCGCCTCGTTGTCCACCGTCACGGGCAGTTCCCCGGCGAGGAGCTCGCCGAGGTCGGTGTCGTGCCAGTCGAGGTTCGGTGCCCGGACGACCAGCCCGGTGCCGCGTTCCACCAAGCCGGGGACGGCGACCGCCAGCCCGGCCGGGCGCAGGCCGGCGCTCTGCGCCTCGCCGGTCACCTGACGGACCAGCGCGGCCAGCTCCTCGATCACGGGTTTCGGGGCCCGGCCCCGGTTGTCGCTCCACTGCACGGCACGCGCGCGTACCTCGCCGCGCAGATCGACCGCGCACACCGCGAGATGGTCGACACCCACCTCGGCACCGATGCCTGCCGGGCCCCGGCCGCTCACCGCGAGCGCCGAGCCGGGACGGCCTCGGCCCACTCGGCCGGGCCGCTCCGGTCCCAGCTCGTCGAGCAGCCCCGCCCTGATCAGCTCGTCCACGAGCGTCGAGACGGCGGCGCGCGTCAGCCCGATCCGGGAGGCGACCGCGGCGCGCGACAACGGGCCCTCCGCGGCGACGGTGTGCATCACCCGGGAGAGATTGCGGCGACGCATGCCCTGCTGGGTGTCGGGCGTGCCCCGGCGGGCGTCGTGCAGTGGTGCGGTCATGCCTCGCTCAGTCCTCGTCTCCCTCAGGTGTCGTCGTTGCGCATCCATGGGCGGGTGGGTCCCTCCGGGGTCGGGCCGGGCCGAGGCGGGTCCAGGGCCCCGGCCCGCGGTCGCGGCCGGTCGCGGTTCCGGTTCGGAGCGCGGTCCCGGTTCGGGCCGCACGGCCCCGGATCAGGACCCGTCCGGGCGCCTGTCCAGCAGCGGAGCGGCGTCGGACAGTACCCGGCCGATTCTGCCGAGCACCGCCTCGTCGCGTTCGACCGGGTCCAGGACGGGGCCCTGTGCGGTGCCCCAGCGCCGTGCGACGGCGGCCGGATCCTCGCCGGTGAGCAGCCCGGCGGCCTGCGCGGCCGCGCCGAGAGCCACCAGCTCCTTGGCCTCCGGCACCTGCACCGCCCGGCCGGACAGCCGCTGTACGGTCTGCTGCCAGGCCGTGCCGCGGGCGCCGCCGCCGATGAGCAGCAGCGGAGCGGTCGGGTCCGCGTCCTCGTCCAGCACCAGCTCGAGGGCGCCGAGCAGCGAGTGCACCGCGCCGTCGTACGCCGCCTGCAGCAGCTGGCCGGGCGTCGTGTCGTGGCGCAGCCCGTGCAGCAGGCCGGAGGCGTTCGGCAGGTTCGGCGTGCGCTCGCCGTCCAGGTAGGGCAGGAGCGTGACGCTGCCGCCGGGCTCCACGGCCTGCCGGTCGATGCCGAGCAGCGTGGCCATGCGGTCGACGGCGAGCGTGCAGTTGAGGGTGCATGCCAGGGGGAGCCAGTCGCCGCGCGCGTCGGCGAAGCCGGCCACGGTGCCGGACGGGTCGGCGGGCCGCCGCTGCGACACCGCGTAGACCGTGCCGGACGTGCCCAGGCTCAGCACAGGGGTGCCGGGACGCAGGCCGAGGCCGAGGGCCGCGGCCGCGTTGTCGCCGGTGCCCGGGGCGACCAGCGTGCCCTTGGCGAATGGCAGGTCACCGCCGCGCACGGTTCCGGCGACCTCGCCGGGGCGTACGACGCGGGGGAGCAGAGCCGGGTCGAGGCCGACGCGGCCGAGGATCTCCTCGTCGTACGACTCGCCGGCCGACGCCCACCAGCCCGTGCCCGAGGCGTCGCCGCGGTCGGTGGTCCCGTCGCCGGTCAGGCGCTCGGTGAGGTAGTCGTGCGGCAGTCGGACGGCGGCTGTGGTCCGGACGGCGTCCGGCTCGTGCTCGGCGAGCCACGCCCACTTGGTGACCGTGAAGGACGCCCCCGGCACGCTGCCGAATCGGTCGGCCCACGCCTTGGGCCCGCCCAGCTCCTCGATCAGCCGCTGGGCCTGAGGCGCCGACCGCACGTCGTTCCACAGCATCGCGGGGCGCACCGGCTTGCCCTGCGCGTCAAGGGTGACCAGCCCGTGCTGCTGACCGCCGATCGACACCGCCGCGGCCTCGTGGGCGGCGTCGCCGCACTGGCGCAGCGCCTCGCACAGGGCGCTCCACCACTGCTCGGGGTCGCTCTCGCGGCCGGCGCCCGACGTGACGGTGTGCGGGGCCTGGCCGCTCGCCACGATCTGCCCGGTGGCGGCGTCCACGACCAGGGCCTTGGTGGACTGCGTCGAGCTGTCCACTCCGACAACGAGCGGTCCCTCCGCTGCTGACATCGGGCTCTCCGTTTCTGCGGCTCGCGCCGGGCCCACCGGGGGCCGACGCTGTTTCTGGGGGACTCTGCGCATCCCTGACGAGTCCCGGGGTTCCCGTTTTCTGACCGAATCCGCCGGTCTTGTCGAGACCCGTCTTCCCAGAGATGCCCTGGCATACTAATTTGTAAAGCGCCATGACGAAATAGTCGGAGCGAGCAAGGAGCCGCGGCATGAGCTACCAGCCCACCCCTGAGGACAGGTTCACCTTCGGTCTGTGGACCGTCGGCTGGCAGGGCAGGGACCCCTTCGGTGACGCCACCCGGCCGGCCCTGGACCCGGTCGAGACCGTCCAGCGCCTGGCCGAGCTGGGCGCGCACGGTGTGACCTTCCACGACGACGACCTGATCCCGTTCGGGTCCAGCGACACCGAGCGCGAGGCGGTCATCAAGCGCTTCCGTCAGGCGCTCGACGCCACCGGCATGAAGGTGCCGATGGCCACGACCAATCTCTTCACGCACCCGGTCTTCAAGGACGGCGCGTTCACCGCGAACGACCGCGACGTGCGCCGTTACGCGCTCCGCAAGACGATCCGCAACATCGACCTGGCCGTCGAGCTGGGCGCCACCACGTACGTCGCCTGGGGCGGTCGCGAGGGTGCCGAGTCCGGTGCGGCGAAGGACGTGCGCGTCGCGCTCGACCGGATGAAGGAGGCCTTCGACCTCCTCGGCGAGTACGTGACCACCCAGGGCTACGACCTGCGCTTCGCCATCGAGCCCAAGCCGAACGAGCCGCGCGGCGACATCCTGCTGCCCACGATCGGCCACGCTCTCGCCTTCATCGAGCGCCTGGAGCGGCCCGAGCTGGTCGGCGTCAACCCCGAGGTGGGCCACGAGCAGATGGCGGGGCTCAACTTCCCGCACGGCATCGCCCAGGCCCTGTGGGCGGGCAAGCTGTACCACATCGACCTCAACGGCCAGTCCGGCATCAAGTACGACCAGGACTTCCGCTTCGGCGCGGGTGACCTGCGGCAGGCGTTCTGGCTGGTCGACCTGCTCGAGTCCGCCGGCTACGCGGGCCCGAAGCACTTCGACTTCAAGCCGCCGCGCACCGAGGGCTTCGACGGTGTGTGGGCGTCGGCCGCGGGCTGCATGCGCAACTACCTGATCCTCAAGGAGCGCGCGGCTGCCTTCCGCGCCGACCCGGAGGTCCAGGAGGCCCTGCGCGCGTCGCGCCTCGACGAGCTGGCCAAGCCCACCGCCGAGGACGGCCTGTCCGCGCTGCTCGCCGACCGCGCCTCGTTCGAGGAGTTCGACGTGGAGGCGGCCGCCGCCCGCTCCATGGCCTTCGAGCACCTCGACCAGCTGGCCATGGACCACCTGCTGGGCGCGCGGGGCTGAACGTCTCTCTGGGGGGAGGGGAGGCCGCGAGGCCTGGGCGGAAGGGCCCGGAATCGGTCGCACCGTGACCGGTATGCGTGCCCTGCGCGCCAACTTCCGCCCCAGGGTCGCGTCTTGACCGGTTCGAGGCGACTCTTGACGGTATGGCCATACCGCCGGTACCGCCTCAGCCTCCCCATCCGCCGAGTGACACACCGCCTTCTGGGGGCGGCGGCTTCGGGCCGCCGCCTGGAGGCACGCATCCCGGAGGGTATGGCTCGCCTGCTGGTGGCTACGGTCCGCCTTCCGGCGGATACGGCCCACCGTCCCAGGTCGGTGGGCAGCCTCCCTCCGGGGGCGGCTGGCCTCCTGGTGGCGGCGGTCTGCCTCCCTCAGGCGGCGGCTGGCCGCCATCGCCGCCTCCCGGACCGCCAGGAGAGCCGGGCCGGCGGAAGGGCGGCCTGTTCATCGTGCTCGTGGTGCTCGTGGCTCTCGGGATCGTCGCAGCCGTGGTCCTGTTGGCAGGCAGCGGAGACGACTCGCCGGACAGGAAGACACCGGCGGAGAGCAACACGGCACGCACCCCCACCCCGTCACTGAGTGTTCCGTCCGAGCTCCCCACCCGGATTCCCACCGAAGTGCCCTCCCCGCCCTCGGACTTCCCCAGCGACATCGAGTCGCTGCTCCCGTCTGCCGTGGGCGACGACGTGCCGTACTACATGCTGAGCGCCGGCGACTGCTTCGACGCCGACGACGCAAGGCCCGGCCAGGCCGCGAAGCGCTCCTGCCGCCGGCCGCACGACGCAGAGGTCGTGAAGGTGGCGGAACTCAACGGCACGTACGCGACCGATGC
The DNA here is from genome assembly GCF_013778455.1 of Streptomyces himalayensis subsp. himalayensis. Taxonomy (GTDB): domain Bacteria; phylum Actinomycetota; class Actinomycetes; order Streptomycetales; family Streptomycetaceae; genus Streptomyces; species Streptomyces himalayensis. Next base: position 5,537 of record NZ_JACEHE010000004.1, read on the forward strand.
CGCCCTCAAGAAGGCGGCCACGGAGCTCTGCGATGAGCCCCTCGCAGCCAAGGCGAAGAAGCAGCCGGCGGGCTCGGTACGCGGCACGCTGGTGCAGTACCCGGACACCACGGGATACAAGCTGGGCATCGACAAAGTCGCCTGCAGCCTCGCGGCGGACGACGGGACGGGCGACCGGAAGCTGACCAAGCCGCTGGTCTGAGGGGCGTGGTCGTCCAGGCCCGCCGGTTCACTCGCCGCCGGTCGCCACCGCCAGAGCCGTCGCCGGGTCGTGTGCGGGAGGGCCCGCCGGGGCCCAGCGACCGCGCTCCTTGCGGTACGGCCACCAGCGGCCGTCGCGCCCGAGACGCAGCTGCGCCTGCGCGCCGACCTCCTGCGTGCCGACCACGGTCCAGCGGTTGCGGGCGCCACGCAGCTCGGGCCGTTCGTCGTCCTCCCACGCCGACTCCAGGGCGGCACGCGCGCGTGCCAGTGCTTCCCCCTCGGGCGCCCACTCCTCGTCGAGCACCGGAAGCGCTGCGGCCCCGCCGTACCGCCAGGCACGCACGGCGAGGGCGAGGCCGTCCGGGCCCCGGCCCGATGCGGACGCGAGCCGTGCCGTGATCTCTGTCCCGGGGGCATCGGCAGCCAGTCGGACGGCATCCTGATCCACTGTCAGGTCGGATGCGAGAGGCTGGTCTTTATGACCGGCGGCGAGGGCGTCGGTCAGCAGCCGGTGCGCCTCGGCAGCCGCCTGCGCCGCCAGGAACTCCAGGCCGAGCACATCAAGACCGGGCGCGGGCTCCGCCTCCGTGTCGAGGGACGGCGGAACCCCGGGCTCCTGCGGTGCGGGCTGCGGTGCGGGCAGGGGCGGCAGGATCTGTCCGGCGGAGTACGCCTCCTGGGCGTCGACGCCTTCGGGAACCTCCTCCTGCGCCTCCTCGGGAGCCGCCGTCGCGGAGGCCTGCGCGACACTGCGGACCTGCAACTCGTCCAGCAGCTCGCGCTCCCCGCGGCCGCGCATCAGCAGCAGAACGAACGGATCCTGGTCCAGGAGCCGCGCCAGCTGGTAGCAGAGTGCCGCGGTGTGCGCGCAGTGGTCCCACGTCCCGCAGTCGCACTCCGGCTCGAGATCGCCGATGCCCGGGAGGAGCTCCACGCCCGCGGCCGCCGCGTCCTCGACCAGATGCGGTGGCATCTCGCGGTCGAGGAGGGCCGCGATGTGCCCGGCACGCTCGACGGCCATGTCCAGGAAGCGGTCCCACTCCACGTCGCTCAACTGCTGCAGCAGTACGTCCGAGCGGTGCTGGGTGCGGTCCCGGCCCTGGACGACCGCGGTGATACGGCCGGGGCGCACCGACACCGCGCCCACCGCCCCCGCGCGCGCGAGCCGGCGGCCCGACTTCACCTGCGCGGCGTCCAGAGCCGTGTCCTCCAGCGCCCTCAGCCAGGCCTGGCCCCACCAGGTCACTGCGAAGCCACGCCCGCGCGAGGGTGGCAGCGCGGCGAAGGTGCGTTCAAGGGTGGGCTCGTTCAGGGTTTCGCCGGCATGGTCGTGCGTGTGGCCGTACTCGTCGTCCGCGTCGCTGCTGCTTTCTTCGTACCTGCGGCTCATCGGTCGCCCCCTCGCAGTTCCACCAGATCGGCCAGCTCGGCATCGGTCAGTTCGGTCAGGGCGGCTTCGCCGGAGCCGAGCACGGCGTCCGCCAGTGCGCGTTTGCGCAGCAGCATGTCGGCGATGCGGTCCTCGATCGTGCCTTCGGCGACGATCCGGTGCACCTGCACGGGCTGGGTCTGCCCGATGCGGTACGCGCGGTCCGTCGCCTGGGCCTCGACGGCCGGGTTCCACCAGCGGTCGTAGTGCACGACATGACCGGCGCGGGTCAGATTCAGTCCCGTGCCGGCCGCCTTCAACGACAGGAGGAACACCGGGACTTCACCCTCCTGGAAGCGGTTCACCATGGCCTCGCGTTCGGCCACGGGCGTGCCGCCGTGCAGGAACTGCGAGGGCACACCGCGCGACGCCAGATGCTGCTCGATGAGCCGGGCCATCCGGACGTACTGGGTGAAGACGAGCACGCTCGCGTCCTCGGCGAGGATGGTGTCGAGCAGCTCGTCGAGCAGGTCCAGCTTTCCGGAACGGCCCGCGATCCTTGGATCGTCTTCCTTGAGGAACTGCGCCGGGTGGTTGCAGATCTGCTTGAGCCCGGTGAGCAGTTTGACGATGAGCCCCCGGCGCGCGAAACCCTCGGCACCCGAGATCTCGGCGAGCGTCTCGCGCACCACGGCCTCGTACAGTCCGGTCTGCTCCGTGGTGAGGGACACGGCCCGGTCCGTCTCGGTCTTGGGCGGCAGTTCGGGGGCGATGCCCGGATCCGACTTGCGGCGGCGGAGCAGGAACGGGCGGACGAGCTTGGCGAGGCGCTCTGCGGCGGCCGGGTCCTGGCCGCCCTCGACCGCCTGCGCATAGCGGCTGCGGAACGTGCCGAGCCGGCCGAGCAGTCCGGGTGTGGTCCAGTCGAGAATGGCCCACAGCTCCGAGAGGTTGTTCTCCACGGGTGTGCCGGTGAGCGCCACGCGCGCGTGCCCGCCGATCCTCCGCAGCTGCCTGGCGGTGGCGGAGTAGGGATTCTTGACGTGCTGCGCCTCGTCGGCGACGACCATCCCCCACCGCGTACCGGCGAGCTGCTCGGCGTCGAGCCGCATCGTGCCGTACGTGGTGAGCACGAACTCGCCGTCGGCCAGGCTCTCCAGGCTGCGGCGCCCGCCGTGGAAACGGCGCACAGGGCAGCCGGGCGCGAACTTCTCGATCTCCCGCTGCCAGTTGCCCATCAGTGACGTCGGACAGACGACGAGAGTCGGGCCGGCCGATGCCTCATCGGTCTGCCGGTGCAGATGCAGGGCGATGAGCGTGATCGTCTTGCCGAGGCCCATGTCGTCGGCCAGGCAGGCGCCCAGACCGAGTGAGGTCATGCGGGCCAGCCAGTTCAGGCCGCGCAGCTGGTAGTCGCGCAGCGTCGCATCGAGCGCGGCCGGCTGCCCCACCGGCTCCATGCCCTCCGGGTCGGCCAGCCGTTCGCGCAAGGTCGCCAGCCAGCCCGTGGGCCGTACCTCGACACGCCGCCCGTCGACCTCGGTGGAACCCGTCAGGACGGCGCCCAGAGCGTCGATCGGGGTGACCTTGCGGTCCTGCTGCTCCCGAGCGCGCCGGACCTCCTCCGGGTCGATGAGCACCCACTGGTCGCGCAGCCGCACCACGGGACGGCTCGCCTCGGCGAGGCGGTCCAGCTCTTGGCGGGTCAGCTGCTGGTCGCCCAGTGCGAACCACCAGTTGAAGACGAGCAGGGCGTCCGCCGACAGGAACGACGGCGCGTCGGAGAGGGAGGTGCTCCGGGCCGTCCGGTCGTCGCCTAGATCGTCGTTTCTCGCGCTGTCCGTTCGACCGGCGTCCGTTCGTCCGGTGTTGTCCGTGCCGCCGTCGTCCGGAGGGCCGATGACGGCGAGTGTGGTCAGCTTGTGCGCGAGTTCCCTGGGCCAGTGCACCTCCACGCCCGCGGCCGCGAGTTGCCGGGCGCCCTCACCGAGCAGCTCGGTGACCTCGTCGTCGGCGAGCTCGACGGCGTCGGGCACGGTGGCCGACAGCAGAGGAGCGAGCGGCGGCCAGGCGCGGGCCGCGCGGCGCAGCGCGAGCAGGGCGTCCATGCGCCCGCGGGGCCCGAACGACCGCGCTGACGCGCCCGTGGCGGTCCACACCTCGGCCGCATCCGCGACGAGCGTGGGATCGCTGACGCTGTGCATCTGCAGCACGGCCCGGAACGCGAGTGCGGTGTCGTCCGAGGCCGCCGACGCGAGGCCCGGCACCTCGACGCGCAGCGAGATCCGTACGCCCGCGTCGTGCCCCGCGGCCACATCGGCGGCCCAGGCACGGTGCTCGGGGATGTGCTGCGGCCACTGCGCCGCGAAGGCCGGACCGCCCGCCGCGAGCGGAGCGGCGGGGGAGCGCGGCAGCGAGTCGGCCACGGCGTCGAGGAAAGCGCGCAGCAGATGCTCGGGGTCCGGCAGCCGCGGCGGCCCGGCGCCGTCGATCGGGACCGCGTGAGCTCCCGGGGGCATGGAGGCGGCGTGGTCGCGTAGCCGCTGAAGGTCCTCCGGCCGCAGCGGACCCGCACGCCAGGCGTCGTGGTCGGCCGGCGTCAGCCCCGGCAACAACAGACCGCGTGCGACGAGCTGCAGCGCCAGCACCGTTGCCGCTCCCCAGAAGGCTGCCGCCGGATGCGCCTGCGCATGGGCACGCGCGCGTGTGAGCACAGGCAGGGCCTGCCGCACGGGCATCACCAGGGCGGGTACGCCCACGAGCTCGATGCAGTCATCACCGGGCAGGGCGACGGTCAGGTGCTCGACCGAGCCCCCGGCCGCCCTCGGCGGCGCGCTTCCGTCGGCGTGCCAGAAGGCGACGCTGCCGCCACGCGCCGGATCGGCGGGTACGAAGACGACGGAACAGCGGGACAGTTCTGAGATCTCGGAGGGTGTTGCTGCAGGCGGCTCATGCACAGCGATGCCACATTCCTCAAATTTGACTACTGAGACCGGAGTCGTCGAGGTTACCTCACTCCCGGACCCCGAGGAGGGCGTTCGCCGCGGCCGTCCGGACTGCCCCACCCCCAGGGGGTGGTCAGCACCCCATGTCATGCGGGCCTGCCCCAGGCTCGGCACGGGTGGTGGCTCCATGGTCGCCGTAGGTCACCGATCCGTACGTTTCATGAGGTCAGACGACCAGCGAGAGACCGGAGACCTGCCATGATCCAGGCTGCCGCAGCCACTGCGGAGCGCTTCCCGGACGCTGCCGGGAAACCGCCCGCCGGAAGTGAGTTCGCGCCCCTTCTGCGCACGGTCAGGGGCCAGGGGCTGCTCGACCGCCGCACCGCCTGGTACACGCTGGGCATCGCGGTCAATGCGCTCGCGCTGGGCGCCGCGGTCACCGCCGTCGTGCTGCTGGGCGACTCATGGTGGACGCTGCTCCTGGCGCCGCTGCTCGCGGTCCTGTCGGCACGGACGGCGTTCATCGGCCACGACGCCGGCCATGCGCAGATCACCGCCAACCGGACCCTGAGCCGCGCCATCGGCCTCGTCCACGGCAATCTGCTCCTGGGGATGAGCTACGCCTGGTGGAACGACAAGCACAACCGCCACCACGCCAACCCCAACCACATCGACAAGGACCCGGACGTTGCCGCCGACGTCCTGGTCTTCACCAGTGACCAGGCGCGCACCAGGGCCGGTTTCCGCCGCTGGCTCACGCGCAACCAGGCCTGGCTCTTCTTTCCGCTGACGCTTCTCGAAGGCCTGGCCCTGAAGGTCTACGGCTTCCGGGACCTGCGCCGGCAACCGCCGCGCGAGCGAGCCGTCGAGGGACTCCTCCTCCTGGCGCATGTCACGGGCTACGCGACCCTGCTCCTCACCACGATGTCCCCGGGCAAGGCCGTCGCCTTCGCGGCGCTGCACCAGGCCCTGTTCGGACTGCACCTGGGCCTGGCCTTCGCACCCAACCACAAGGGCATGGACATGCCCGACCCGGACGCGGACGAGCGCTGGGGCCACCTGCGCCGCCAGGTGCTCACCTCGCGCAACATCCGCGGAGGCCCGGTGACCGACTGGTTCCTGGGCGGGCTCAACTACCAGATCGAGCACCACCTCTTCCCCAGCATGCCGCGGCCCCACCTGCGGCTCGCCCAGCCCCTGGTGCGAGCCCACTGCCGTGACCTCGGCATTCCCTACACGGAGACCGGGCTCGTCGACTCCTACCGCCAGGCGCTGCGCCACATGCACGAGGTGGGGGAGCCCCTCAGGGCCTAAGCGGCCTCGGGGAAGTTCAGGCACGCCCCCACGCCGCCCGGCACGCCGACAGCACGCACCGAACGACGCGGGAGCGCACCCGCACTTCCCCGAGGCCGCTTGGTAGGAGGACGCGTCTCGGGGGCGAGTAGGGGATGCACGTCAGGGTCGTATCAGGGTGGTGACCTGGAACCGCCGGGAACAGCAGGCCGTTCTCAAGGCAGAGAGCGGCAGCAGCCGCGAAGGAGGCGACACATGTCGAAGAACGCGAAGATCGCCGCAGGAGGTGTGGCGGCCGGACTCATCCTGTGGATCTGGCTGCCCTGGTGGGCTGCCCTCCTGATCATCCTCGGGGTGCCGGCAGCGGCGTATCTGGCCCTCGACCCCTCGCAGCGGCGCAGGCTGCGCCGTGTCACACGCAAGGAGCTCGGCCGCTGACACGGCCGCTGCCGGTCGAACTGGCCTACACATCGCAGGACTGGCCTACAGATCGCAGGACTGGCCTATAGATTGCAGGAGTTGACGACATCGCCGCTCGCGGGCCTGCCGACGGTACGGTCCGCGGGCGGCGCGGACCCGTCCTCGACCCACGCGGTGAGCGCGTCGAAGGCCGCCTGGTAGCACGGCAGGATGGGCCGCAGCCGGTCCGGATACGTGTCGTACAGGCCGTCGGTGTGCGTGCCGCCTTCGACGGTGTAGTAGCGGTGCAGACGGTCACGGCCGCTCTTGTCGATCATCCGGGCGTAGACGTCGGAGTCGGCGGCTTTCGGCAGCAGCGCGTCGAGATCGCCGTGCAGCGTGATCAGAGGCTTGCCGATCCGGCCGGTCAGTGATATGCGAGCGACGGCACGGTGGACGGAAGCGGGGCGCGACGCGTAGTCGTACGCCGCGTCCGAGGCGCACGGCGCCAGGATCTGCTGCGGTGTCGAACCGGCCGAGGAGCCCGGGCACTCAGGGTCGTACGCCGGGTCGAACTCGGCACGGTAGATCTTCTGCGTCACCCCCCAGTACGCCTTCTCGTGATACGGCCACAGAAACTCGGAACCGCGCGAGAAGCCGACGGCGTACAGATCCTCGTCCCGGGCCTTCCCGAGGCTCCGGGCCACTGTCGTGGGCAGCGAGGTGAGCAGATTGGGGCCGTCCGCCGTCCAGAGTGCGCCCTCCCAGTCGATGCCGCCGTCGTACAGCTCGGGGTGGTTCTCGAGCTGCCAGCGCGTCAGGTAGCCGCCGTTGGAGATCCCGGTCATATAGGTGCGCCGCGGGGCTTGCCCGTAGCGCTTCGCCACCGCCTGCCGTGCGGCGCGCGTGAGCTGGGTGGTGCGTGTGTTCCATTCGGCGACGGCGTCGCCCGGGCGGTTGCCGTCGCGGTAGAAGTCGGGCCCGCTGTTGCCCTTGTCGGTGGCGGCGTATGCGTATCCCAGGGACAGCACATGGTCGGAGACTGCCTTGTCGGTCGCGTACTGCTTGCGGGTGCCGGGCGCGCCCGTCACCACGAGACCCCCGTTCCAGCGGTCGGGGAGGCGGATCACGAACTGCGCGTCGTGCTGCCAGCCGTGCGTGGCGTTGGAGTGCGAGGTGTCGGGGAAGTACCCGTCGATCTGCAGACCGGGCACCCCGGACGGGTTGCGGGTGCCCGCCGCGGTGAGGCCGGCCTGGTCTGCCGTGTCCGTGTACGGCGTTCCGGCCAGGGCGGCCGTCGTCAGGTCCGGCAGGCAGGCGAGCTGCTGGTGTTCGGCGCCCGGGACCCGGACGTGTTCCTGCCTGTCGCAGTGAGCACCGTCGGGATCCGACGGGCGGTCGGCCGCTGACCCGGCGGCGGCCGGGCCCGTGGCGACCACCGCCAGCAGAGCAGCGGCGAGCAGCGGAACACCTCTGGACACACGCATGAGAGCCTCCGTGGCACGGCATGAAGAAGCAGCGGGTGGGCGGCCTCATCGTGCTGTCGTCGTCAGAGGGCAGCTATGGGTTCGGGCTATATAGGCCAGGGGCGTTATGTGTGGGACGCGTATCCCGGTGTGCCTCAGGAGGGACGTACCGCCATCTTGTCGAGCGCCTCGAGAAGTCCGGGAAGCTCAGGTCCGCGGCCGACCGGAAGCACCTCTCCGGGCTCGTCGTCGAGCAGTACGAACGCGATGTCGTCGGTCCGGGCGACCAAGGACCAGCCCGGGCCGTCGGCACGCAGCGTGCGCGCCTCGCCTGACGCGAAGGAGGAACGCACGCGTCCCAGGGGCGGTGGAATGTCCACATAGGCACGCGCCTCCGCCAGGACCCGCCGGATGCCGCTGTGCGGCTTGTGTGCGCCGTCCTTCTGGCCGTCTGCCCCGGCAGACGCCTCGTCGCTGTCGCCGTCGCCGTCCGGCGCGCTGGGTGGCGCGAAGTCGGCGTCGTCGATCTGCTCCCGCCAGGCCGTCCACTGGAGCGCTATCTCGTCCGCTCCCAGCCGTCGTTGCGCCGGACCCCAGGTGCTGGTGTCGGGCGGTGAGAGCGGCGGCCGGTCGGCCAGTCCGGGGTCCGGCTCGGGATCGTGCGGAGCGGGCACGCCGGGCGCGGCGACCGCCACCGCGAGGGGCCAGCCCGGCAGAGCCGCCACCACGGAGCGCTCGTCGGGGGACAGGTCGTACTCCATGCCGCAGTCCCAGGACGCGATCGCGACGGCGACCAGTGACACGTCGTCGACGACCACCGTCCAGCGCGCACCCTCGCCGTCCTGACCGAGCACCAGGCCGTAGCCGTCGGCGAGCGGTGCGAGGCCCAGTGCCCCGCACGCCTCCGGGTAGTCGTCGCCCAGCACGCTCGGGAACTGAGCGGGTGTGAGCAGCACCGCGGTCAGCACGTAGAGCGCGTCGTCCCCGGCAGCGGCGACGGCCTCGTCCGTCCCGGCCATCCCAGCCTCCCCATCGCATCGTTCGTCGGCGCACCCTAACCATTCGCGGAGGAGCTCGTCGAGGGCCTATGGACAGGAATTCGATCGTGGTCGACGCCAGTCGGTGCCTATGATCACGGACATGTCCGGATCCCGTACGGACTTCGTCTGCCTGCCGTGCCGCGTGTCCTTCAAGAAGGCGCCCGACCACGCGCGCGTGCGGGTCGACATCTGCCCGCGGTGCGGCGGCCAGTTGCTGAACGCGGGTACGGCGCTCGCCGTGCCCAAGCGCCGGGACACCGGGGCCTGGCGAGCCCTGACTGCCGTCCTCATGTCAGGTGTCCGTTTCCGCCAGTCCTGCTGCGGCTGCGGTCCGGGCTACCGTCCGCGCACTGTTCGCGAGGTGCGTGAACGGCTCGCGCACGCCGCCGAGACGGGCATCTCCGTGAGTGCCGCTCTGGTCTGCCCGGACCCCACCCACACCGATGTCAGGCGCCAGGCAGGCCGAGGAGTGTACGAGCGACGGCCTCAGGGGATTCGTCACGCTCCCGGGCGAGCGCGATGACCGCGCGGCACGCGAGTTCTCTGACGCCGAGGGACAGGGCCTCCGGCGACACCCAGGCAGCCGCCTCGTCGATCTGGTCCTGATCGTCCTCGGCACATGCCGAGACGTAGACGGCCGCCGCTTCGAAGACGTTGTGCGTACGTTTCTGCACCGGTTCTGCCGCCTGGCCGCGTAAGAACTTTCGGAGCCTGTCAAACATGTGGCCACCTTCCCCCTGTCGGACCGCCACCATAGGTCGCTCATATGTGCTGCTCAACGTAAAGGCCGCAGACGGGCGGCAGAAGAGGTCCAGGCTGCCCATCCATGCGACCACCGCAGGCGCTCGGCGCTCGGCCGACGGGCCGGGGACTTCTGTCCTCGCGCTCTCACGCCCGGCGCACGGCCAGCGCCAGGAAGCGGGCGTCCTCGTCGGCGTACGACGTCATGTGCCAGCCCGAGCCGGCCAGCAGCGGGCGGAGATTGTTCTCGGCCCGCAGGTCGTCCGGCGTGATCCGGCGGCCCTGCCGCGCGGCCAGAGCCGCCCGCCCGATGGGGTGGAAAAGCGCGAGCAGACCGCCGGGGCGCACCACCCGCGCCAACTCCCGGAGATTCTCGGCCGGTTCCGGCAGATGCGCGATCAGGCCGGCCGCGAACACGGCGTCGAGCGACTCCGCCTTCAGGGGCAGCCGTGCGACGTCGGCGAGGAGAAGGTGCCCGGCACGGTCCCGGCCTGCCCGTACGGCGGACTCCAGCATCGCCGGGGTCACGTCGGCGCCGAGAACCACCCCGTTCGGCCCCACGGCGTCCCGGAGCGCGGGCAGTGCGCGTCCCGTGCCGCATCCCGCGTCGAGAACACGGTCACCCGGGCGCAGTCCGAGTTCCCCGACGGCGGCGCGGTAGGCGGGACCGTCGTCGGGAAAACGTGCGTCCCAGTCGGCCGCGCGGGCCGTGAAGAACTCCTGAACGCGTGTGTGGTCGTCGCTCATGCACCCATGATCCTCCACCGTCGAGCACGCGAGCACCATGCACATGTTCGAGCGTGACGCGATCGTTCAGGTACATCTCTTTGTCATATTCCAGCAGGTTTCGAAATGCGCCCGTTGTGCGCCTTGTCCGCGGCTAGCGTCCCTGGGCCATGGGACACCTGGACCACGCCGCCTTCGGCTGGCTTACCCCCGTGCTGTCATTCGTGATGGCATGTATCGGCGCCGCCCTCGGGCTGCGCTGCACCGTTCGCGCGCTCGCCGCCACCGGACGCTCACGCCGCAACTGGCTCATCACCGCCGCCTCTGCCATCGGTACCGGGATCTGGACGATGCACTTCGTGGCGATGCTCGGCTTCAGCGTCAGCGGCACGGAGATCCGCTACAACGTGCCGCTGACCATCCTCAGCCTGATCGTCGCGATGATCGTCGTCGGCGCGGGCGTCTTCGCCGTCGGATACAGCCGTGACCGTGGCCGGGCCCTCGTACTGGGCGGCCTGACGACGGGACTCGGCGTCGCGAGCATGCACTACCTCGGCATGGCGGCCCTGCGCCTGCACGGCGATGTGAACTACGACCCGCTGCTCGTCGGGCTCTCCGTCGCGATCGCCGTCGTCGCGGCGACCGCGGCACTCTGGGCGGCGCTCAACATCAAGTCGCCCATCGCGGTCGCCGTGGCCTCTCTCGTCATGGGCGGCGCGGTGAGCAGCATGCACTACACCGGAATGATGGCGGTGAGCGTGCAGGTCGCCCCCTCCAGCGCCGCACTGCCCGGGGCCACGGTCATGCAGTTCATCTTCCCCCTCGCCGTGGGCCTCGGTTCCTACCTGTTCCTGACCTCGGCGTTTGTCGCGCTGTCTCCCACCGCGGGGGAGCGCGAGGCCTCCGCGTCGGCCCAGCGGCCGGTCGAGAGCCTCGCCCGATAGCGGCGGTCCGGGCCGGCGACGGCGACGGTCCGGCAGGCACGCCCCGAACCCTTACGAGCGAGGAGGCCATGCGCACACCCCGAAGGAACCAGACGACCGGCGCACCGCCCCGTACCGCGCCCCCGGCCCGTGGCCGCCGCGCCCACGCCGGACCACCCGCAGACGAGCACCCCGACATGAACGCGGGCGCCGAGGCATCACCTCAGGCCCCCTCACCTCCCGCGCGCGCGGGATGGCGGATGCGGCCCCGCACAGTACGAGCGAAGATCGTCTGCCTGCTCATGGTGCCGGTCATGTCCCTGCTGGCCCTGTGGGCGCACGCCACCGTCAGCACCGCCCAGGACGTCGCGCGACTGCGCCAGTTGCAGCGCGTCGACGCCGAGGTCCGTGCCCCGGTCGCCGACGCGGTCGCCGCCCTCCAGGTGGAACGATCCGCTGCTGCCCGGTACGCAACCCAACCGTCCGCCGGACGAGAGGTCGAGCTGAGGAAACTCGCCGGACGGACAGACCGAGCCGTGGCGAAGCTCCGACTCGGCAAGGGGCACACAGTCGCCGACGGCGCCGACCTGCCCACCGGTGTGGCGGAACGTCTCAGCACCTTTGTCGACGGCGCCGAGCGCCTGCGCACCCTGCGCACCGCGGTGGTGGAGCGCCGGGCGGGCTGGGCTGAGACGTACGAGCAGTACACAGAGACCATCTCCAACGCCTTCGGCGTCGGCGGCGCCCTCACCGGAATCCAGGACGCCGAACTCGGCTCCGACGCGCGCGTGCTGCTCGAGTTCTCCCAGGCCGGCGAGATGCTGGCACGCGAGGACGCGCTGCTGTCCAGCGCGCGTCTCACCGGCTCCCTCGACGGTGAGCGGCTGCGGCTGTTCACCGGCGCTGTCGACACCAGGCGGACCCTTACCGACTCGGCGGCCGCGGATCTGCGCGGACCCGACCGGGCCGCCTGGCGCGACCTTGCGGACGGCAGCGCCTACGCCGCGATGACCGCCGTCGAGGACAAGGTCCTTCGCGCGCCGGCCGGCCGCAAGGCGGCAGAAGCCGCCCCGGCGGCAGCGTGGGACCCGGCGCACGCGACCGTGCAGGGCGAGCTGCTCACCATCCAGTCGGATGCGGCGGGCTGGGCCGCGGACCGGGCCGATCCGTTCACACGTGGACTCCTCACGTCGGCAGGCGCCGCCGTCCTCCTCGGGCTCGCAGCGGTGGCAGCCTCCCTCGTGATCTCCGTACGCATCGGACGCGGCCTCGTCGTCGAACTCGTCAGCCTGCGCAACAGCGCGCTGGAGATCGCCCGCCGCAAACTCCCGCACGCCATGCGGCGGCTCCGCTCCGGCGAGGAGATCGACATCCGCGCCGAGGCCCCGCCGGGGCCGCCCGCCGAGGACGAGGTCGGTCAGGTCTCCGAAGCCCTCAGCACGGTGCACCGGGCCGCACTGCGCGCCGCGGTCGAACGCGCGGAACTCGCCAGCGGCATCTCCGGTGTTTTCGTCAACCTCGCCCGCCGGAGCCAGGTCCTCGTCCACCGCCAGCTCAACCTCCTCGACAGCATGGAGCGCAGGGCCGAGGACCCGAACGAGCTGGGTGACCTTTTCCGCCTCGATCACCTGACCACCCGTATGCGGCGGCACGCGGAGAGCCTGATCATCCTTTCGGGATCCGCACCCGGCCGCGCCTGGCGGATGCCCGTCTCGCTGACGAACGTGGTGCGCGCGGCGGTCTCCGAAATCGAGGACTACGCGCGCGTGGAGGTACGACACCTCCCCGACGCCTCCGTGATCGGTTCCGCGGTCGCCGACCTCACCCATCTCCTCGCCGAACTCGTGGAGAACGCTGCTCAGTTCTCGCCGCCCCACACCAAGGTGTGGATCAACGGCGAGCCCGTCGGCAACGGCTACGCCCTGGAGATCGAGGACCGCGGGCTCGGCATGGGTAAGGAGACTCTCGAGCAGGCAAACCGGCGCATCGCACAGTCCGAGGCGCTGGACTTGTTCGACAGCGACCGGCTCGGGCTCTTCGTGGTCAGCAGGCTCTCGGCCCGCCACGGCATCAAAGTGCACCTGCGTACGTCTCCGTACGGCGGCACCACGGCGGTCGTTCTGCTGCCCACCGCCCTGCTGCACACCGGTGCGGCCGAACTCCCCACAGCCCTCACGGCGGACACGGCGGTGGGTGAGGAGCGGCACTACGCGCGCGTGCAGGAACAACCGGGCCTGCAGCATGGCGACCACAGCTCCGTCCCAGGCGACCGCGCACCCCGCCCCGCGCTCGTCGCACCCGTCCAGGCCGCCGTGGAGGCGTCCGACATCCCCTCAGAACCGGCGCCTCCACCGGGCGTCGCCACCCTCCGCCTCCACCGGCAGCCCTCCGGGGAGGACTCGGACGCACACGGGCCGGACGGGCTGCCTCGCCGCATACGCCAGGCGAGCCTCGCTCCCCAGCTGCGCGAACACCGCGCCGAGGAACCGGCACCGGCCACGAGCACCCAGGACAACCACGAGCGCAGTCCCGAGCAGGTGCGTCAGCGCATGGCGGCGTACCGCGACGGCTGGGCGCGCGGCGGCGGCCGGCCGCCCGGCGCCGGCTCCGCTCCCCGCAGACCCGGCTCCGGGCCGGGCGCAGACAGCAGCGAAGGAGACCACGCATGATCCAGGACCCGAGGACGGGGCCCGCCCAGCGATCCGGTGAACTCGACTGGCTGCTGGACGACTTGGTGCTTCGCGCCGCCGAAGTCCGGCACGCCGTGGTGCTGTCGAACGACGGGCTGGCCGTTGGCGCCTCGAGCGCCCTCACCCGCGAGGACGCCGAGCATCTGGCCGCCGTGGCCTCGGGCTTCCACAGCCTCGCCAAGGGTGCGGGCCGCCAGTTCGGCATCGGCGGAGTGCGCCAGACCATGGTGGAGATGGACGACGGCTTCCTGTTCGTCGCCGCCGCGGGCAGCGGCTCCTGCCTCGCCGTTCTCACCGCCGCGACGGCCGACATCGGTCTCGTGGCGTACGAGATGGCCCGGCTGGTGAAGCGGGTGGGCGAGCATCTGCACACTCCCGCGCGCGTGCCCGCGCGCCCGCCGGCCGGCGGATGACCGAGGGCGGCGACGCACATGACCGAGGACAGGCCCGTCGGCCCGGGGATGCCGGACAGCCGGTGGTACGACAACGAGGCGGGGCCCCTCGTCCGCCCCTACGCGATGACGGGCGGCCGGACCCGGCCGGGCCCGGCCGGGGCGTACTTCGACCTCATCGCGCTCATCACGCTCGACGAGAACGCGCCGCGCTACGACGAAACGGCTGTCGGGCCGGAGCACCGTGCGCTGATCGAACTGTGCCGCATCGACACCCAGTCGGTCGCGGAACTGGCCGCCGGTGCCGATCTGCCCGTGGGTGTGGTCAGGGTGCTGCTCGGCGACCTCCTGGAGCTGGGCTGCGTCACGGTCAGCCGACCCGTGCCGCCCGCCCAGCTCCCCGACGAAAAGATCCTCAGGGAGGTAATCAATGGGCTCCGAGCGCTCTGAGTCCGCGGGTGGCGGCACGACGGCCCCAATGGCGTTGAAGATTCTGGTCGCGGGCGGATTCGGGGTGGGCAAGACCACCCTGGTCGGCGCGGTCAGCGAGATACGTCCGCTGCGTACCGAGGAACAGCTGAGCGAGGTCGGCCAGTCGGTCGACGACACCGAGGGCGTGGACCAGAAGACCACGACGACCGTGGCCATGGACTTCGGCCGCATCACCATCAGGGCGGGCCTGTCGCTCTACCTCTTCGGCACACCGGGTCAGGACCGCTTCTGGTTCCTGTGGGACGAGTTGTCGCAGGGCTCGCTCGGCGCTGTCGTGCTGGCGGACACCCGGCGGCTCGAGGACTGCTTCCCCGCCGTCGACTACTTCGAGCACCGGCGCATCCCGTTCGTGGTGGCAGTGAACTGCTTCCCGGGCGCGCGCACCTACGGTGCCACGGACGTGTCACGCGCCCTCGACCTCGACCGGGGCACGCCGGTGGTGCTGTGCGACGCCCGCGACCGCGACTCCGGAAAGGAGGTGCTGATCCGGCTGGTCGAGTACGCCGGGCGGATGCACACCGCCCGGCTGCTCGACTCGGTCGGGTGACGACTGCCGACCGTGAGGTGAGTGATTGATCCTGGCGTCCGGGGATCCTGACGTCGGGACTGATCAGTCCGCGACCCCGGCCTGGGCGACGACCTGATCGATCCTCACCCGCACCAGAAGCTCGCCCGGCACGCCGTTGCGCGCTCCGAACTCCTCGGCCCTGTCCTCACCCATGTAGCGAGCGCCGATCCGCGTCGCCCAGTGACGCACCTCGTCGACGTCCTCGGACAGTTCCGCATGTCCGCGAAGTATGACGAAGGCGTACGGCGGACGGTCGTCGTCCACGCAGAGCGCCACCCTTCCGTCGCGTGCCAGATTCCGTCCCTTCACCGACTCCCGCCCGGTGTTGAACACCAGATCATCTCCGTCCAGCAGAAACCAGATCGGTGTCACGTGCGGACCGCCGTCGGCCCGGACGGTCGACAGTTTGCCTGTGCGGGTGCCCTGCGAGACGAAGGCCCGCCATTCATCATCGGTCATCTTCTGTGCCATGCCTCCATCCTGCTTGCCCGGGACCCGGCGGTGGGGAAGGCTGGCGACTCGGATCCTCCGGACCGGAGGCGACCGCATCGGGAACGGGGAGACGGATCATGGCGCGGAACGGGGAACTCGCCTGGCTGCTCGACGACCTGACCAACCGGGTCGACTCGGTACACCATGCGCTGGTGCTCTCCAACGACGGGCTCGTCACGGGTTCGAGCACCGGCCTGCGGCGGGAGGACGCCGAGCATCTGGCGGCTGTCTCATCGGGGTTGCACAGTCTGGCCAAGGGGTCGGGCCGCCACTTCGGGGCGGGAGGCGTGCGCCAGACGATGATCGAGTTCGATGAGGCGGTGCTCTTCGTCACGGCGGCCGGTGACGGCAGCTGCCTGTGCGTGCTGACATCCGCTGAGGCCGACATCGGCCAGGTCGCCTACGAGATGACGCTGCTCGTGAGCCGCGTCGGAGAGCACCTCGGCGTGGACGCACGGCGCCCGGAAGGCTCCCCTGAAAACGGTCTCTGACTTGGGCATACGTGCTTGCCGTCAGAGTTATCCACAGGCTCGGCGGAGAGTGCGGGCGCCGGGCTACGGTTTTCCCCGGAAGCAGTCACCAGAACGCGTCTCACGGGGGAGAACCGACATGACAGGCAACACGCTGACGACGGCCGCGGGCGCTCAGGGCCCTGCGCACAGTGACCGGCCGCCGGTTGCGCAGAGTCGCGCGGCCCGCGAACTCGGCTTGAAGAGGAGCGAGTTCGACCTGGCAGTACTGCTGGGGCGTATCCGCACCGTGCCGGACGAGGCCGGCGGGCGCCGCCGCGTCACCGTGGAGGAGCTCCAGCGCGTCCGCACCGCCGAAGGGTTTCCCGACTCACTCCGGCAGCAGATCAGGGTCGTGGGCACGACCGAGGGGGCTGAGCTGATGGGTATCAGCTCGGCCAGGTTCACCAAGCTGGCCCGCCTCGGGCTGCTGGTGCCGGTGAGGTTCTATCTGAACCGCTATCGGGCGGTGGTCTGGCTGTATCTCGCCCAGGAGTTGCAGCAGTTCGCAGGGGAAGAGGCCAACGCCCCGTTGCTCGGAGGCCGTGTGTCCACCGCTCTGCGGGAACAGCTCGCGGAGGGCGTCGACGTGCGCGCCCGCAACTGGCGAGGCCGCTACACCGGATTGCTCCTGCGCCGGACGGAGGACACATGGGAGCGTGCCGCGGTCGTGGCCTCGCTGCTCGACCCGGTCCAGGTTGCCGAGATCGTCCCGGATCCCTATGAACGCTCCTACCTCAACCGTCTGCGGCCCCAAGTGCCAGGTCATGGCGCGCCCGATTCCCCGGCGGCGCAGCTGACCGAGCGGATCATGACGGCGGACGACCCGGACGAGATCCTGTGGGTGCGTGCGAACCTTTCACTGGCCCTGGCCGAAGCCCGGGAGGACCGGCCCGCGCCGCGGCCGGCGTCAGGGGGAGGCATCCCTGTTCCACGAGCGCCGGAGCAGCGGGCGAGCCCGGCCTGCGAAGCGCTGGCCGATCTGCCTGATGCCAAGCAGTCGAGAGGCCTGCTCAGGTGGATGCGCCGCAAACGCGCCGACGACTCCTGATGCGATGCCGTCCTCAGGGGTACTGATCGCGAGTGTGCTCATAGGGCGTGATCCGTGACCGTCCTCATAGATCCAGATCCCTTATAGGCCTTGATCCACGTCGGCGCCAGGTCCGTCGGCGGGGCGTGGCGGCCAGTGCTGAGTGCCGGGCGTCGCGACGGGGAGAACGTTGCCTGTTGGGGCACTAGTCCAGACTGTCGGCCCAGTTCGCCGGTACGCGTCCCTCAGGGCCGGGTGCGGGCTGATCGGCAGGGTGGCATTCGGGCGGAGCCAACTCCGGACCTGATTCGTACATTTCGGAGGTCTCGTAGTTCCAGAACCAGCCTTCGCCCGGTTCGAAGCTGCGAATCATCGGGTGTCCGGTGGCCCGGAAATGGGCGGTCGCATGCTTCGCCGGCGAGGAGTCGCAGCAGCCGATGTGGCCGCACTGCGCGCATCGCCGCAGATGGAACCACCATCCACCGGAGTCCTCGCACTCGGCGCATCCGGTGCCGCTCGGCGGGGCGTAGGGGTCGATTCCGTATGGGGTGCTCATGACGGCTCCTGTGGGGCGTCGGGGCCCTCGGTGGTCAGGGGCAGGCGTACCTGGAAACGGGTGTCGCCGGGGACGGACTCGAACCGGAGGTCTCCGTTGTGTTTGTTGACGACGATGCGCCAGGAGATGTCCAGGCCGAGTCCGGTGCCCTCGCCCACCGGCTTGGTGGTGAAGAACGGGTCGAAGATGCGGTCGCGGATCTCCTCGGGCACGCCGGGTCCGGTGTCCCCGAATTCCACTAGGACGTGGTCGCCGTCGAGTGCGGTGCGGACAGTCAGTGTTCCTTGGGCGTCGGTGTCCGTGCTGTGCATTGCGGAGACCGCGTTGTCGATCAGGTTTGTCCACACCTGGTTGAGCTCGCCGGGGTAGGCCGGGATCTTGGGGAGGTTGCAGTCGTAGTCCTTGACGACGGTGATGTGGGGGCCGATCTTGCCGGAGAGCATCAGCAGGGTGCTGTCGAGCAGTTCATGAACGTTGGCGACCTGGTAGGGCGCCCGGTCGAGCTGGGAGTACTGCTTGGCCGCGTTGACGAGACTGGAGACGCGAGTGGTCGAGTCCTCGATCTCGTTCATGAGCAGCTCGGTCTCGACGGTGTAGTTCAGCCACCGCACGGCGCCTTCGAGGGTGCCCTCGTCCACGGTTGCCGCGACCTGGTCCAGCCAGTCGGTGTCGAGGCCGCCCTGGACGAACGTCGGGGCGAGGCCCCATCCGCCCGCGATGCCGTGGTCGTCCAGCCAGTCGGAGATGGCGTCCTCCCGGTCCGAGGCCTCGAGCGGGCTGAGGGTGTTGGTCTTGGCGACCCGCTCGGCGGTGCGTTCCTGAACCTCGATGAGCGTTTCCAGGCTGGCTCGCTGATACGGGCCGCTGGCGATGGCGCGGAGCTTGTGGCGCATGTGGGCGACCCGCTCCCGCAGCGCCGACGTGGCCCGCACCGCCGCGGCGGCAGGATTGTTCAGCTCATGGGTCAGGCCGGCGGAGAGCGAGCCGAGAGCAAGGAGCCGTTCTCGCTGTCCGATGGCCTCCTGGGAGTTCTTGGTGCCGAAGAAGAGCCCTTCCAGCAGGTGTACGGCCATGGGGAACCACTCGCGCATGACGGCGGCGAACGTGTCCGCGGGCAGCACGAAGAACCTCGAGGGCTCGGTGACGCGCATGGAGCTGTTGTAAACCTGCGGCACCCGGTCGCCGAGGTATGCCTGGAAGGCCCCGGAGTAGACGCCGCGGGTGGACGTCCGGCCGGTCTCCACGTCGTAGGACCTGACGCGGCGCGAGAGGACGACCGTGCCCTGGAGCAGTACGTAGAAGCAGGTCGCCGGGTCGCCCTCTGTGTACACGGGCCCGGGCTCGAACCGTTCCACGCGGCCTTCCCGGCACAGCCGCGCGAGCTGGTCCGGGGCCAGTTTCTCGAACAGGAACAGGGAGCCGAGCTCCTCCTGGCTGCAAGGCAGCGGCTGCCCGTTCACGACTGCTCCAGATACCGGTGTACCAGCATGACGGCCATGGCTCCCTCTCCGACGGCGGAGGCGACGCGCTTGGCGGATTCGGCGCGCGCGTCCCCTGCCACGAACACGCCGGGCACATTCGTCTCCAGGTGGTACGGCGGCCGGTCCAGCTCCCAGTCCGCCGGCGGATGCCCTTCGGCGGTCAGATCGGGGCCGGTCAGAATGAACCCTCGGGAGTCCCTGAGTACCGTGCCGTCCAGCCAGTCGGTCAGTGGGGCCGCGCCGATGAACACGAACAGCCACTGGGCGTCGACGAGTTCGGTGTGCCCGGTCGTCGTGTTGCGCAGGGTCAGCTGCTCCAGGTGGTCCGAGCCGTGGGCTGCCTCGACGACCGTGGTGGTGCGCACCGAGATCGTGGGTGCGTCCATGACCTGCTGTACGAGGTAGTGCGACATCGAAGCGGCCAGGGAAGAGCCGCGCACCAGGATGGTGACCGACTTGGCGCCGCGGGCCAGGTACATGGCGGCCTGTCCGGCGGAGTTCGCGCCGCCGACGATGTACACGTCATGGCCCTGGCATGCGGGGGCCTCGGTCAGTGACGAGCCGTAGAACACCCCGCAACCGGTCAGCTCGGCCACGCCGGGCGCGTCCAGCTGCCGGTACGACACACCCGTCGCGAGGATCACGGAGTGCGCGGCGATCGCGGAGCCGTCCGAGAACCGTACGGTGCGTGACGCCCCGTTGACCTCCAGTGCGGTGACCTCGCGTGCGGTCAGTATCTCCGCACCGAACTTTGCCGCCTGGCGCCGAGCCCGGTCCGTGAGCTGTGCCCCGGACACTCCGTCCGGGAAGCCGAGGTAGTTCTCGATCCGGGAGCTCTGGCCTGCCTGGCCGCCGGTCGCCGAGCGCTCCACGAGGACGGTGCGCAGGCCCTCCGACGCCCCGTACACGGCGGCTCCCAGCCCGGCGGGCCCGCCGCCGATGATGACGAGGTCGTAGAGGTCGGCCGCCGGCGTCGTCGCCAGGCCGACCTGGGCGGCGAGGTCCTGGTCCCCGGGCTCGGTGAGCGGAGTGCCGTCCGGAGTGATCACGAGCGGGAGCCGCAGACCGTCCGCGCCGGCGGCGGAGAGCAGCCGTCGGCCTTCCGGCTCGTCGGACGAGTACCAGCGGTACGGCACCTGGTTGCGGGCCAGGAACTCCCGTACCTCCGACGAGCGCGCCGACCAGCGGTGGCCGACGACCTTGGTGATGGGCACCGCCCGGTGGTCCGTGTGCCGCCAGCTCTCCAGCAGATCGTCCAGGACGGGGTAGAGCTTCTCCTCGGGCGGATCCCAGGGCTTGAGGAGGTAGTGATCGAGATCGACGACGTTGATTGCGTCGATGGCCGCGTTGGTGTCCGCGTAGGCGGTAAGGAGCACGCGACGGGCTCCCGGGTACACGTCGAGGGCCTGCTCCAGGAACTCGATGCCGTTCATCTGCGGCATGCGGTAGTCGGCCAGGATCACGGCCACCAGGTCGCCGCGCAGCTTCAGCTCACGCAGGGCGTCGAGCGCGGACTGCCCCGACTCGGCGCGCACGACACGGTACGACTCGCCGTAGCGTCGTCGCAGGTCGCGGGCCACGGAACGCGACACGCCAGGGTCGTCGTCCACGGTCAGGATGATGGTCCGGCTTGCGTCGGCGGCCTGTGCCATACGTCTCCCACTCGGAGCTGATCGTCGTCGCGGCCTGACAGCCGCGGCGCCCGTGTGCACCCGTACGAGTGATGCCCATCCTATGTTCGATCGCCCCGCTTCGCCGTGAACCGTGGCGTACCCCGGTGTGCGCGCATCGGTGTGGTGAATCAGTGATCCATCTTGCCCCTTGACTTTCGGATGAATGAGCCAGAGCATCTCCGGGGTGACCCACTCCGTCCACTCACCCGCCGACCCTGCTCTTCCCGCCGACCTGGACGAGGCCGCCCACCGCTGCCTGGTCGCGGGCTTCGAGGGCACCACGACCGTCCCCGACACCCTGAAGCGGCTCGTCGACCGCGGGCTGGGCGGGGTCATCCTGTTCACGCGCAACGTGCGCGACGCGGAACAGGTTCGCCGACTCACCGACGCGCTGCGGGCGGTCCGCCCCGATCTGCTGGTGGGCATAGACAACGAGGGCGGCGGTATCGGCCACCTGGTGAGCGCGGGCGCGCCCGACGTCCCCGGCTCCTGCGCGCTCGGCGTCGCCGACGACCCCTGGCTCACCGCCCGCTGCGCCGATGCTCTGGCCGGCCACCTGGCCTCGCTCGGCATCACCGCCTCCTACGCCCCTGTCGCCGACCTCCAGCATCATCCGGACAACCCGATCGTGCGTACCCGCTCCTTCGGCGCCGAACCCGAGCTGGTCTCCCGCCATCTGCGTGCCTGGATCGCCGCCACCGAGGCGCGCGGCATCGCCTCCTGCGCCAAGCACTTCCCGGGCCACGGCGGCACCACCACCGACAGCCACCATGAGACGGCCGTCGACCCACGGCCGTACGACGAACTCGACCTCGCCCCTTTCCGGGCAGCTGTCGCGGCGGGCGTGCCCATGCTGATGAGCGCCCACGTCGTCTTCCCGGCGCTGGACCCCGACCGCCCCGCCACCCTGAGCCCCCGCATTCTGAGCGGCCTGCTCCGTGACGAACTCGGTTTCGACGGCGTCCTGGTCAGCGACGCCCTGGAGATGAGGGCGATCGCCGACCGCTATGGCGAGGCGGCGGGCGCGCGGCTCGCGCTGGCCGCGGGCGCCGACCAGGTCATCGTCGCCGTGCCGGATCTTCAGATCACGCTCGCCTGCCGGAACGCGGTTCTCGATGCACTGGGCAGCGGCGAGTTGCTGGAGGAGCGGGTACGCGAGGCCGCGGGGCGGGTGCGGCGGCTGGCCGAGCGGTACGCGGCTCCAGCGGTCGCCGTCCACGGGTGGGACGGTGGAGCCGGACTGGAGGCGGCGCGCCGGGCCGTGCGGAGCCGCCTCGTGCCGGCGCCCGCGAGGGGTGCCCATGTCGTCGATCTGTTCCCGCCGCCGCACCCCGCGCTCAACTGGGGCGGCGAGGATCTGCTGACCGAGCTGGGTGCCGTCGACCCCACGGCCACGGGTACGGCGGTCAGCGGGCAGCCGGCCGACCCCGCGGCGCTCGTCGCCGCCGTCCTGCGCCGCGCCGCGGGCGTGCCCCTGGTCGTGGCCACGTACGACGCCGGGCTGCACCCTTGGCAGGCCGCGGTGCGGGACGCCCTGCTGGCCGGACGGCCGGACGCGGTACGCGTGTCCACCGGGATGCCGGAGGAGGGGGACGCCCTCTGCTCGTACGGCCGCGGCCGCGTGAACCTGCGCGCCGTGGCGGAGGTGCTGGCCGGATCATGAACCCCGCGCCGGCACCCCGCCACACGCGCGGCCATACGCGCGGCCATACGCGCCGTCAGGACATTCGTACGACGTCCGCGACACCTCGTGCCGTCAGGTAGGCGGTGTCCTCGGCCCGTTCAGCCAGTACGACCGCCGGGTGTATGCCCTCCGTACGCAGCCGCATCCAGGCCTCGAAGAAGCCGCCTCCCGGTCCGGACACGGACCGCGTGGCCGGCGTGCACTCCAGCACCAGAGCGGTGCTCCGGGGAGGCGTCGAGCGCGGCTTGGCGCGCAGTTCCGCGACGGTGTCGGCGAGGGCGTCCGCGATCGGCTTGGCGCGGCCGGTGGAGTCGAAGAGGCCCAGGGTGTACTCGAGTTCGGGGTAGTCGGCCAGGGAGCGGTCCACGTCGTGGGAGCACCACCAGGTCACGCCCCACAGCCCCGCGCACCCGGCCGCGTTCAGCAGGGTTGCGCGGGCGAACTCCGGGGCGTCGGCCGCGGGTATGTGCGGCTCGGGCGCTCCGGTCTCCTGGACCCAGACCGCACGTGCCGGGTCGCGGGCGTACGCTTTGGCGAGCTCCACGCCGTACTCGGCGAGATGCAGCACCTGCGGGGAGCGGGGGCCGTAACGGCGGGCGCAGTCGCCCGAGAACACCCACGGGTGGACGGTGGTCAGGTCGCCCTTGCGGGCCGAGGCCTCGGGAGTGAACGGGTGGTCGTCGCCGTACCAGGCGGCGTCGAATGCGGAGTGCGTGACCAGGTGGTCTCCGCCGAGGCCCTCCCGGGCGGCGGCGAGCAGCGTGTCGAGGTAGTGGTCCACTTCCCCCGCCGTCACCGGGTTGTGCTCGACCAGGTTGTTGAGCTCGTTGCCCAGCTGGAGTCCGATGAGGTTGGGGCGGCCGTCGAGAGCGCGGCCGAGCGCCCGCAGCAGATCCGCCTGGGCCTCGATCGCCTCGGGGTCGGTGAACACGTTGCGGTGGTGCCAGCTGCGGGTCCACTCCGGGTAGAAGTCGAAGCTGGACAGGTGGCCCTGTACGCCGTCCACGAGGACGTCGAGACCGGCCTCGGCCGCCAGGTCGACCAGGTGCACCAGCTGGTCGACTGCGGTGGTGCGGATGAGGGTGCGGTTGGGTTGGAGGAGCGGCCAGAGGTGGAAGACCCGGACGTGGTCGAGGCCGAGTGCGGCTATCTGGGCCAGGTCCTCACGGGCGTGCGCAGGATCGAAGTCGTGCCAGGAGTGGAACCAGCCGCGGCGCGGTGTGTAGTTGACGCCGAAGCGGAGTGGCGGCGAGGGCGGAACCGTAGTGGAAGTAGTGGACGCAGTGGATGCCGTGGATGCCGTGGACGCGGTGGACGCGTGCGGAGTGCTGATGGGGTCCTCCTTGGAGCCTGCGCGACCTCGCCGCCAGGACGCAGCTGCGTGCGCGACGGCGCGCCGGTGGCGCGGCGGCACGCGACCGCCGTGACCGGTCGGGCCTTGTCTCCGGCGAATGTATCAACCACCATGGTCGCTGATGAACAGTGAATTGAACCAGGATCGCGACGTCGGGGACTTCGATGTCGAGGACGTCGACGACGGGGACCTCGTTGTCGGCCTGGACGTCGGCGGCACCCGCACGCGCGCCGTCCTGGCGTCCGCGCGCGACGGCAGTCCGCGGGGCGAGGGCACTGCGGGACCGGGCAACGCCCTGACCGTTCCTGTGCCCCAGCTCGCCGACCACCTCGCCGAGGCCGTCGCCCAAGCCGTGCCGGAACGGCTGCGCGGCCGAGTGGTGGCGGTGACGGGCGGATTCGCCGGCGCCTCCCGGACCGCCGCGGACGAGCCGGGTCGGCTACGGGCGCACTCCGCCCTCTCCGCCGCGCTGCGACGGCTCGGCATTCCCGCGGCGTCGGTGGAGATCTGCAGCGACATCGAGGCGGCGTTCGCCTCCGCGCCCGGCCACCCCACCGACGGGCTCGCGCTGGTGGCCGGCACCGGCGCGGTCGCGGCCCGCATCACCGGACGCGTGTGTACGACGACCGCGGGCGGCGACGGCTGGCTGCTCGGCGACGACGGCAGCGGCTTCTGGATCGGACGCGCCGCGGTCCGGGCGGCCCTGCGCATGGCGGACGGGCGCGGCGGGCCGACGGCGCTGGCCGTCGCCGTCGGGCGGGCGCTGGGCCTGCCGGGCGACGTGCTCCCGGACGACGTACTGTCCGCCGACGTACTGTCCGCCGACGTCCTGCCGTACGACGCTGAAGGCGCTGCCCCCGAGTGGCCCCGCGGGCAGCGCGAGGCCTACCGCATGCACCTGCTCCCCGCCGTCATGGCCCAGCCCCCCGTCCACCTCGCCCGCCTGGCCCCTCTGGTGGCCGAGGCCGCTCGGGACAAGGACGCCGTCGCGGAGGCGATCCTCGAGGAGGCGGCCGACCAGCTGGCCCTCATTGTAGGGGCGTTGGAGCCACGTCCGGGCGAGCGGATCGTCGCCACCGGGGGCCTGCTCGGCCCGGACGGCCCCCTGACCGCACCCCTCACCGCCCGTCTGCACCCCCTCGGCCTGACCCTGGACTGGGTTGCCGACGGCTCGCAGGGGGCTGTGGCGCTCGCCCGCCTGAGCATCTGAAAGACCTGCGCGTGCGATACGACCCGCGCGTGCGATACGACCCGCGCGTGCGACACGACCCGCGCGTGCGATACGACCCGCGCGTACGAAACCACCCACACCTACGAATACGAAACCACCCACACCTACGAAAGGGACCGGCCGCATGCCGACTCCGCAACACGCGGCCGCCCAGGCCGATCAGCAGACCCCCGACGGCATACACCGTGGCGGAGAGCAGAACCCCGGCCGCAGCGCAGACCACGACCGCCCCCTCTACCGGGACCCCGACGCCCCGGTGGACGCCCGTGTCCGCGACCTGCTCTCCCGGATGACCCTGCGGGAGAAGGCCGGACAGCTCAACCAGCGGACGTACGGCTGGGACGCCTACCGCCGCACGCCCGACGGCGGCTTCGAACTCACCGAGGCCCTGTACGCCGAGACCGAGCGCTTCGCCGGACTCGGCGCCTCTACGGGCTGATGCGGGCCGACGCCTGGTCGGGCGTCGACCACTCCACCGGACCGGGCTCGGGGGACGGCGCGGCCCTCGCCGACCTCGTCCAGCGCCATGTCATGGAGCGCAGCCGGCTCGGCATCCCGGCGCTGTTCGTCGAGGAGGTGCCACACGGGCACATGGCACTCGACGGCACCGTCCTGCCCGTCAATCTGGCCGTCGGCGCCACCTGGGACCCCGAGCTGTACGAGCGGGCCGCCGCGCACGCCGCCGCCGAACTGCGCGCCCGCGGCGGCCATGTCGCCCTCGTCTCCGCGCTGGACATCGCCCGCGACCCGCGCTGGGGCCGCACCGAGGAGTGCTTCGGCGAGGACCCGTATCTGGCCGCCCGGCTCACGGAAGCGCTCGTTCGCGGTATGCAGGGGGACGCAGGGGCAGTACGGGAAGCAGGGCAAGCGCAGGACGGCCTCTTCGCCGACGACAAGGCTCCTGTCGTGCTCAAGCACTTCGCGGGCCAGGGCGCCACGGTCGGCGGTCGCAACTCCGCCGAGTCGGAACTCGGGCTCCGGGAGCTGCACGAGATCCACCTCCCGGCCGCCCGTGCCGGAGTCCGGGCCGGAGCCGCCGCCGTCATGGCCGCCTACAACGAGGTGGACGGGATGCCCTGCTGCGGCAACCGCGCCCTGCTGCATGGGCTGCTGCGGGAGAGCTGGGGTTTCCGGGGGCTGGTCATGGCCGACGGGCTCGCCGTGGACCGGCTGGCCCGGATCACCGGCGACAAGGTCGCCGCCGGCGCGCTCGCGCTGAACGCGGGCGTCGATCTCAGCCTGTGGGACGAGGGCTTCACTCACCTGGAGGAGGCGGTCGAGCGCGGTCTCGTCGGCGAGGACGTCCTTGATGCCGCCGTGGCCCGCGTGCTGAGCCTGAAGTTCCGCCTCGGGCTCTTCGAACGCCCCTACAGCGCGGACCGCTCGGCACAGCCACCATCCCCGGACCGTGGACGCGCCCTGAGCACCGCCCTCGCCCGCGCCGCCGTCACCCTCCTCCACGACGACGGCGGAGTCCTGCCCATACGACCGGGCGTCTCGCGCATCGCTGTCCTGGGCCCGCACGCCGCCACCACCGCCCACCAACTCGGCGACTACACGGCCCCGCAAGGGCCCGGCACGGGCTCCAGCGTGCTCGACGGACTGCGGCGACTGGCCCCGGAGAACGCCGACATCCGCCATGCCCGCGGCTGCGCCCTCACCGGGGACGACCGCTCGGACATCCCCGAGGCGATCGCCGTGGCCGCCGCCTCCGACCTGGCCGTCCTGGTGCTGGGCGGCAGCAGCGCCCGTACGTCCGGTACGGAATTCGGCGCCAACGGCGCCGCGCTGACCGCCGTCTCCGAGATGACCTGCGGTGAGGGCGCCGACCTCGCAGGACTGCGGCTGGGCGCGGCCCAGCACGCCCTGCTCGACGGCGTCACCACCACCGGCACGCCCACCGTGGTCGTGCTGATCCAGGGCCGCCCGCATGCCGTACCCGAGGCGGCGGACCGCGCCGCCGCACTGCTCACGGCCTGGTACCCGGGCCCCTGGGGCGGCGAGGCGATCGCCCAGATCCTCCTCGGCCGCGCGGAACCGACCGGCCGCCTTCCCGTCTCCGTCCCGCGCTCGGCGGCCCAGCTCCCCGTCCACTACAACCACAAGGACATCGAGTACGGGGCGTACGTCGACGAGAGCGCCGAGCCGCTCTACTCCTTCGGGCACGGGCTGTCGTACACGAGTTTCACCTACGGCCCGCCGCGCCTGGCTCAGCGCACCGTCGAGGTCGACATCACCAACACGGGGCAACGCCACGGCCGTACCGTCGCCCAGCTCTACATCCGCCGCCTGCTGACCCCCGTGTGGCCGCGCACCCTCGAACTGCGGGCCTTCCAGGGCGTCGACCTGGCGCCGGGCGAGCGGCGCACGGTCACCTTCCCCCTCGGCGCCGACCAACTAGCTCAGGTCGGCGCCGACTTGGAGACGGGCGTGCTGCCCGGCACCCTGGAGGTCCGGGTCGCCGAATCGGCCCGGGCCGCCCTGACCGCCGTACCCGTCGTTCTGCGGATCGACGAGTGACCGACGGGCCGACCGGCTTTTGGTGATCCGTCAGAACTTCACCGCCCCCGACGCAACACCCTTGTAGAACCACCGCTGCGTGATGACGAACAGCACGAGCACGGGAATCAGGGAGATCACCGACCCGGCCATCACCACCCGCTGGTCGTAGCCGAACGACGAGGTCTGCAGCCGGGCCAGTCCCAGAGTGAGGGTGAAGCTCTCCTCGGAACGCAGCACGATCAGCGGCCACAGGAAGTCGTCCCAGGCGGCGATGAAGGTGTTGATGGCGACGACCGACATCGAACCCAGGGCGCTCGGCAGATACAGATACCGGAAGCGCTGCCATTCCCCGGCCCCGTCGAGCATGGCCGAGTCCTCGATCTCCCGGGGAACGGCGAGGAACGCGGCCCGCATGATGAGGACGTTGATGGCGCCGACGAAGCCCGGGAGCCACACGCCGGCCAGGCTGTCGACGAGTCCCAGGTCCCGGATGCTCAGGAAGAGGGACACCATGATCGCTTCGAAGGGGAACATCATGGAGGCGATCAGCAACAGCCAGACTCCTTTTGCGCCCCGCCACGCCGGCTTGGAGAGCATGTAGCCGGCCATGGTCGAGAACAGCAGCTGGCTGACGAGCGACAGCACCACCACGATCAGGCTGTTCCAGATGTACGTCCCCACCGGCACCTGATCGAAGACCTGCTCGTACGCCCGCAGCGTCGGGTGCTGGGGCAGGAGGGAGGCGTTCGGGCCGAAGACGTCCTCCGTCGTCGACTTCAGCGAGGTCAGAAACTGCCACAGCAGCGGGCCGACGGTGATCGCCAGCACGAAGAGCAGCAGGAGATAGCGGACCACGAGCTCGCGGGGGCGTCCGTAGTCCCTCCAGCGGAAGCGCCGCCGCGCGGGCCGCGGGGCGGCCGGGGTGCCTTTGGCCGTAGCGGTGCCCGTGGCGGTCGGGGTGCTCGTGGTCATTGCTCATCCCCCCTGGTGAGGCGCTGAGCCAGCAGCGTGAGGCCCAGGGTCAGTACGAAGAGGGCGACGCTGACCGCGGCGCCGTACCCGGCGTTGCCGCTCAGGGGATCGAGCCCGACGTCGCGGATGTAGAAGGGCAGGGTGCGGGCCTGGCCGCCGGGGCCGCCGGTGGGGCTGCCGAGCATGTAGATCTCGGTGAACACCCGCAGCGAGCCGATGCCGGTCAGCACGCCGACCAGCAGCATCGTCTGCCGCACGCCCGGCACGGTGACGTGCCAGAAGCGCCGTATGGGACCCGCGCCGTCCATGGCGGCAGCCTCGTGAAGGTCCTGCGAGACGTTTCCCAGCGCGGCGAGGTAGAAGATCATGTACCAGCCGAGCCCCTTCCACAGCGTCAGGCCCATCGCGGACAGCAGGATCAGCCACGGATCCGACAGGAAGGGGATGGCCTCTCTGATCAGATGCGCCTTCTCCAGCCAGGTGTTGACCAGTCCCTCGTCCTTGAGCAGCCACTGCCAGCTCAGCCCGACGACCACGCTGGAGGCGATCACCGGTGTGTAGAAGGCGGACCGGAAGAACCCGATTCCGGGCAGCTTCTTCTCCACCAGGACGGCGAGCAGGAGCGGCAGCAGCACCATCAGCGGCACCACGATCACCGCGTACAGCAGGCTGTTACGGGTGGCCAGCCAGAAGTCGTCGTCGCCGAGCATGCGGGTGTAGTTGGACAGCCCGACGAAGTTCGCGGCGCCGCCGAGCGGTTTGGCGTCGGTGAACGACAACACGAGGGTGTTGAGGAAGGGGAACACGCCGAAACCCGCCGCGCACACGAGGGCGGGGAGTGTCCACAGCCACGGCAGCCACCAGCTGCGGTACAGCGCGGCGCCGTTGGCGTCCGGTGCGGGGCCGGGCCGCAGCGCCCGGCCCAGACGCCGTATCCGGCCGAGGGCCGGGACCGGTACGGCGCTGCTCACCGTACCCGGCCCGGCCACCGGCTTCTCAGTCTCTGTCGCCACGGTCAGCTGCCCTGCGTCAGCAGCTCGTTGGCCTTCTCCTGGGCGTCCTTCACCGCTTGTTCGGGACTCTTCTTGCCCTGCATGGCCAGCTGCACCTCGGCCACGATCGCGTTCCGCTGCGGGTCGGAGAGGACGACCTCGTCGGCGGTGGCGGTCTTGAGCTGCTCGGCGACCACCTTGCGGGCCTCGCCGAAGGGGTCGTCTCCGGTCACGTCGGTGAAGAACGGGTCCTCCAGCGACTCGGTGGTTGTCGGGAAGATCACGACGTTCGGGTCCTTGCACCAGGCCGTCTGGTTCTCCGCGTTGGTGAGGAACTTGCCGAACGCCAGCGCCGTGGCGGCGTTCTTGCTGGTCGAGGCGACCCCGATGTACTGCGGGGCGCCGGTGGTGTGGCCCAGCTTGTCGAACGGGTACTGGCCGACGCCGGTCTTGTCGTAGACGGACGGGCTGTTCTGCTTCACGAAGCGCACGAAGCTGGGGTTCGTCGATCCATAGGCCACCTGGCCGTTGCCGTAGGGCGTCGAGGGGTCGTCGCTGGACGACAGCGAGTCCTTCGGCATCGCGCCGCCCTGGTACAGCCTCTTCATCCAGGCGACCCACTCGGTGGTCCTGGGATCATCGGCGAAGACGAAGGACTTGCCGTCGTCGGAGTACACCTTTATGTCCATCTGCTGCCAGTCGGCCGGGAGGCGCCAGATCGGGTTGGCCATCGTCGCGTAGTACTTGCCCTTGGCCGACTTGGCGATCTTCTCGTAGTCCTCGAACAGCCCGAAGATGGTCGTCGGCGGCTTCTCCGGGTCGATACCGGCCTTCTTCAGCATCTCGGTGTTGTACGTCAGGTTGATTCCGCCGGTGTACCAGGGCAGCACGGAGTGGATGTCGGAGCCCGAGGAGTCCTTCAAGGTGCTCGAGTCCCAGAAGGCCGGGACGAAGGGCTTCCCTGCGTCGGGGTCCTTCTCGTCGAGGTTGAGCAGATAGCCGGACTTGGTGAGGGCGGTCGCTGTGACCTTGTTCAGGTTGATCACGTCGGGCAGCGAGCACGCCTGGGCGTCCGCGACGTTCCGCTCGGTGAACTTGGCGTCGCCCGGGTCGTCGACCCACTTGACGGAGGTGCCGGGGTACTTCTTCTCGAACGCGTCGATCACCCCGTTGAAGAAGTCCCCGAAGTCCTTCTTCAAGTTGGTGGTCTGGAAGGTGATGTTGCCCTTCACGTCGCCGGAGAGCTTGCCGGACCCGACGTTGCCCGCGTCCACCTTGCAGGCGCCCGCGG
Organism: Streptomyces himalayensis subsp. himalayensis; assembly: GCF_013778455.1. Lineage (GTDB taxonomy): Bacteria > Actinomycetota > Actinomycetes > Streptomycetales > Streptomycetaceae > Streptomyces > Streptomyces himalayensis. The sequence goes on from NZ_JACEHE010000004.1 coordinate 36,552, forward strand.
TGGCCTCTCCGTCGTCGGAGCCGCCCGAGCCGCCCGAGAGGCCGCATCCCGCGGCCGTCAGCGACAGCACGACGAGACAGGTCAGGGATCCGGTGAGTCTTCTTGCGCGCATGGTTGGCCTCCTGCGACGAGGTAGCTGCGGGCCTCGCTGGCTCCCGCTCGGTCCCGGCTGGTTCAATTCACCAACTTCGACTCCGGTTGATGAAAATGTGGACCACAATTCATAGGAGGTCAATGGGGTGCCGTGTTGCGTTTAGGTTCCGGCCGTGGTTGGCGGGCGCCAAAGCGGCCTTGGCGAAGTCCGGCGCGGTACCGCGCCCCGTAAGGGGCGCGGGGCTGTGACATTGTGCGGCTCTGCCGCGTGGGCGCGACCAGCCCCCACCGGCCCGCGGGTTCGTCACCGCGCTTCCCGCGGAGCGCTCAGTGACGGTGCTCGTGGTCCGGGTGTGACGGGTCGCCCGGGTGCTCGTGCCCGGCGGCGTACACCACGCCGGTGCGGGCGCGGTCGAGCCACGCGAAGAAGGCCCGGCGGCCCGCCGCCCGCCGCAGCTCGCGCTCGATGCCCTCACGCGCCCTCTCGTACGGCAGTACGTGGTCCGGTGCCGGCTCGTCGAAGGGGTCGACGCCGCGCCGGAGGGCCTCCGGGGTGAGAAAGCGATCCCGGTTGCGGTCGTAGTAGTCCCGCACGGTTGCCTCGGGGATCGCCTGCTCGCGCTCGAAGACGTCCAGCAGGACACGTGCGGCAGGGGAGTGGGAGAGCACCGCCGCGACGATGCTGCCGAGATCGGCGACGTCCGCCTCCGCGACGGCGAGCACCTGGGACGGCGACACCTCCTCCGGAGCCCTCAGCCCCCGTTCGGCGCAGGCCCTGCGCGCCAGTTCGTCCGCCACCACGACCTGCGTCGCCCAGCGCCGCCGCTGCCGTTCGGCGCGGGCGAGGGCATCGGGGCGCGTCTCGCGGTCGCGCGGCGGGACGACCGCCAGGAACGCGTCCACGCGGTCACGGGCGAGGGCTTCCCCGTGGACGAGGGCGGCGGCGCCCCCAGGCAGGTCCGCCTGCGCGTGGACATGTGTCGGCATGGGCCCGCTCATGGCGTCACGTCCAGCGTGACGGCCTGTGTGTAGGCCACGTTGCCGTGCCACGCCACCTTGGCCATCAGCCAGTACGACCCGGGCGGTACGGCCGCGCCGTCCACCTCGATCACGCACTGGGCCTCCTCACCGGCGCCCACGGTGAACCCCTGGCAGCCCGGCGCCACGCCCGCCCAGGTGCCCCAGGACGAAACGGCCCACACGGTGCCGTTGACGGGCCCCCGGGTGGTGTTCCGGACGGTCACCGGGACCTGGACCCGCTCCCCCCGTCGTACGGTGACGCGCTCGGCGCCGAGCCGGGACACAAGGGTGGGTCCGGTACGCCCGTCCGGCTCGCCCTCGGGAACGGCACCCGGCACGTCGAGGGCGACGACGTCCTCGTACGTCTGACCGCCGTACTCGAGGTGCGCGGTGAGCCAGTGCCGGCCGGGCGCGGCGCCGGGCGGGGGCGTGACGGTCACCTCCGCGAGGGTGAAGCCGCCGGGGCCCAGCGCGTAGGGCAGTTCGGAGGGCTCGACGGACCAGCCGGGGGGTGCCGTGAGGGGCACGGTGCCGGACACGGGCGCGTCGGTCAGCTCCGAGCTCACGCGGACGGTCGCGGTGACGGGACGGCCGTCCGACGCGGTGAGCGCCCTCGGTGACACGTACACCGCGACGGGCATGTTGCCGCGCGGGGCAGGGCCGGAGTTGTGCAGCCAGTAGCGGGTGTGGACGGGCTGGGCGGGCTCATGGGCGGTGATGCCCGGACCGCCGGAGTGCTGCGCTCCGTCGGGCGTGGCCAGGACGGTGGCGACTTCGAAGCCGGTCAGGTGGGCTCCGAGGCCGCCGTCCCCGTCCGGGGTGAGGGGCTCCCCGGGCGTCTCCAGGACGTCGGCGCGTGCGCCCTGCGTCCACGTCACCGGTCCGCGTACCCGTGCCTGGACCGGACGGCCGTTCACCTCGTGCATCCGTACGACGACCTCGCGGCTGGGATCCGCCGGTGCCCCGCTTCCCCGGGCGAGCGGTGAGCCGGCCGGCTTGAGTGCGTCGAGGAGCACCTCGCCCGCGGGCTCGAGCGCCAGCAGGGTCGCTCTCCTCGGCAGGACGGCGACCTGGTCCCGCGACGACTGCCGGATCCGCGCGGTGAGCGGGTGGTTGAACCCATGCCCCGCCCGCGGCAGCCGCAACTCCCGCCAGTCGCCCGTGCCCGCGACGACGGCGTACTCGAACGTATGGGACCAGCGCTGGAGTTGGAAGGCCGAGCCGTCGGGGGCCGTACGGCGCGGCGGGTCGACCCAGATGCCCGACGGCCAGCCGGTGCAGGAGCGCATCAGGGACATGTAGAGGTCCCCGGAGGCGGTGACCACACAGCCGGGCGTGCCGCGGTTGAGCACGGCGAAGCTGCGCCCGTCCCAGGCGTCGCCCGGCGGAAGGGCCTCACCGCCGCCCGCCGCCGTGGCCCGCAGGGTCGCCGTCGCGTCCAGGTCGGCGATCAGCGCGTCGACCGCCTTCGCGTCGTCCTCGGTGCGGTCGCCCGCGACCACGAGCAGCGGCAGTCGTTCCAGGTCGCGCAGGTCGGCGCCGGGCACCCACTCCTCGCGCAGTGCGGCGCGCGGCGCGACCCAGACGGCCGCCATGCCGGTCTCGGCCAGCTGCCGGCGCAGCTCGCGCCCGGCGGCAGGGTCCCAGCCGAGCGCCTCGGCGACCAGGGAGTTGCGGTCGGGGGCGCCGACGGCGATGCGGATGTCGGGGAGGTTGGAGTCGACTTCGAGGTCGCCGTAGCGGGGGCCGTCGGCGACGGTCGAGGTCGCTGTGACGCCCGCGCGGACGAGCGCGGCCGCGAGCGGGGTGCCCAGTTCCCCGGCGTCGTCCCAGGAGGCGTACACGAGCTCGGCGACGCCGATCGGCCGGTGGCCGAGGAACGCACCGGCGTCGTCGTGGACCGCGACCCGCGCGGTGGACCCCAGTCCGAACCACGTGTTCGCCGGGTTGTCCAGCGTCCACGGGAACCGCTCGCTGTCCACCTCCACGAACCCGAACCCGCGCCCGATCACGGCGTCGGCGACCTCGTGCACCGGCAGCCCGCCCCGCACGTCCGACGGCCAGCGCACCCGGATGAGCCGGTCGGCGCCGTCGTAGCCGTCGATGGTGGTGGACACGTCCAGGCGGTCGACGCCCTTCCAGAGGGTCAGCCGCTGTGTGTAGCGGAAGAGACCGAGGTCGCCGCGGACGGTGATCCGGGACCCCGCGGGGGAGTGCTCGACATCGATGTCGGCACGGACGTCCCGGCTGCGGGCGGCGGTGGTGCCGGTCGGGGTGAGATGCCAGGGGCCCTCGCCGAAGCGTGGGTGCCTGGGGTACTCCTCCTGGACGACCAGCTCATTGCCGATGTCGCCGTGGCGCAGCAGCTCCCGGCCGCCCTCTGCCAGCCCGCGCAGACTGCTCACCGCGCCGCCGCGCGCCGGGTCGACCGTCACTTCGTAGAACTCGTTGCGGATGGTGGTGCCTTCGCCCTTGGACCACTCGGGCACCAACCCCTCTGCGACCGGAAGCGTCTTGAGCCCCATACCGGGCACGTCCGGTACGACGACGCGGAGTTCGCCGTCCTCGCGCACGGCGGGCAGTGGGAGGCCGGTGCTCTCGTCGAGCGGGACGAGGTCGCTGGGGTCGTGGAGGGTGAGCACGTCCCGGCGGTCCCAGGTGGCGGAGTTGAAGACGACGAGGTCGGTGCCGCCGCCGGGCAGCGGGGTCACCCCGTCGGCGAGGGCCTGGGTCGCGTCGGCGTGCACGGCCTCGGCGAGGTCGTACAGCTCGCGCCAGCCGGTGAGCAGGTCGATGTAGACCTGGTCGGACTCGGAGCCTGTGATGGCGTCGTGGTGGGCGCCGTAGATCAGCTGCCGCCAGGCCTTGTCGAGCGCCGCGTCCGGATACGGATGTCCGGTGACCAGCGAGGCCAGGGTCGCCCAGGCCTCGGCGTCGGCGAGCAGCGTCTCGCCGTACCGCTGGGCCTGCTTGGTGTCGATGTAGGAGACGTCCTTGCCGGTGTAGACCGGGTTCATGTCCCGCGTCTGCGGGGATGCCGTGCGTCCCTCGGCCGCCAACTGCGCGCGCACGGCGGCGAAGAAGTCCCTGGGGACCGCGCTGATGAACCGCGGCCACACGTAACGGGCGTTCCAGTCGCGGTGGATGTCCATCACCCAGCGGCACGGCGGCGCGTAGTCCCCGCCGACCGGGAGCAGCACGTTGCGGGTGAGCGCGACCTGCTTGAGCCCCTTGAACAGCTTGAACGCCGCCGCCTCCGCCTCGGGCAGCGTGGGCGCGTTGTCGATGACCCAGCCCGCGCCGTAGTGGTTGACCATGTACGCGGTCAGCAGCCCGCGCCCCGACGGGGCGATCCAGCTGAACTCGGCCGGGAACTGCATCCGCTGGGGGTCCCTCGGCTCCTCGCCGAACACGGACAGCGTCGGCCCCCACTGGTGGAACGGCCCGCGCGCCCACGAACTGGAGCTGACGCCCGCGTCCGCCATCAGCCCGGGGAACTGCGGATCGTGCCCGAAGGCGTCAAGCTGCCAGGCGGTTTCGGGGGAGGCCCCCATGATCCGGCGCTGGAAGCCGTCGCCGTACAGGGCGTTGCGTACGGTGGCCTCGGCGCCGGTGAGGTTGGTGTTGGGCTCGTTGTAGGTGCCGCCCATGATCTCGACGCGGCCGGTGCGGATCAGCTCCCGCAGGAACGCGCGCTCCTCCGGGAAGGCGTCCCAGTACGGCTTGAGGTAGTCGACCTCCGCGAGCACGAAGGTGTACGCCGGGTCGCGGCGTGCCAGGTCGCAGTGGGCGCGGACGAGGCTCATGCCGGACTGGCCGCGCGAGTCGAAGGTGCGGGCCGGCAGCCCGGTGGCGGCCGGGTCGTCGGCGACGTCCCAGGTCTCGGTGTACGCGGCCTGGGTGTTCCACCACACGGGGTCGTAGTGGAAGTGGCTGACCATGAACATGGTCCAGCCCGGTTCGGCCGCCGTGAACGCGGCGGTCTGCCGGGCCTCTTGGGCCGGGTCGTCGGCGTCCTGGGCGGAGACGGTGACGTGGGTGCCCTCGCCGGGGGAGAGGTCGCCGGTCACGGGTATCTCGGCGCGTGCTGTGCCGTCGTCGCCGGCGGTGGCGAGGATCTCCCCGGCTCCGCGGACGCCCGGGCCCTCGACGGTGATGCGGACCGTCCGGCCGGGGACATGGCTGATCTCGGCGACCACGACCTGGTGCGGCTGCTCCTCGGTACCGACGAAGAGCTCGGTCGACTCGACAGAGGTGACGCGCATGGGTCTCCTACGAGGGCTCGGCGGGGCCCCATGGTGACACCGGAGGGATGGTTCAAACAACCATCTGAATGTTTCCTCGGTGGTTCAGCCATGCATGTTCCGCCCGTGCCCGGCTCTTTGCCGCTGTGCATGACGCGCTCGTTGCGGCATGCGCGACGAGGGCGGGTTCATGCTCGGCGACAGGCTGAAGGGCATGCGAAAAGCCGCCCTGGCCGGGCGCCGGGGCGGCTTGCGTGTACGGGAATCGTGTGCGGAAGCTCAGCGACTGCGGCGGGACTTCACCGCGTGCTGTCCCGCAATGTGGTCGGTCAGTGCCAGCGAGGCGCTCGCGCGCTGGTAGGACAGCTGGGCGACCCGGACGTACAGGCAGTCGATGAGCACCAGCACGGAGTGCCGGGCGCCGATGATGCCGGTGGGGAAGCTGGTCTCGGATGTGGAGGAGATGAGCCGGATGTCGGCGGCCCGGGCGAGCGGCGAGCGAGGGTCGGCGGTGAGCGCGACGGTCGTGGCACCGCGCTCCTTGGCCAGCTCGAACGGCTCGATGGTCTCCCGAGTCGCACCGGAGTGGGAGATGCCGATGGCGACGTCCGCCGGAGTGAGCAGGGCCGCGGAGGTGGTCGCGGCGTGCACCTCGGTCCAGCCGCGCACCGCGCAGCCGATGCGGAACAGCCGGGTCTCGGTCTCCTGGGCCACAGCGCCGCTGCCGCCGACGCCGTAGACGTCGATGCGCCGGGCTCGGGCCGTGGCCTGGGCCGCCCGCTCGATCGCGTCGAGGTCGATCCGGTCGATGGTCTGCTGCACCGCGCGCAGGTCGGCGCTGCCCACGACCTGCACGACCCGCTCCAGGTCGTCGTCCGGGGAGATGTCCGGGCCGATCTCGGCGGTACCCCAGTCGGAGACCTCGCCGCGGCCGCGCTCCTTGGCCAGCTCGATCAGCAGATGCTGGTAGGAGTCGAGGCCGATCGCCCGGCAGAAACGGGTCACCGTCGCCTGGGAGGTGCCGGTGCGGCGACCCAGTTCGGCGGCCGAGCAGTGGGTGACGGCGGCCGGATCCTCCAGGATCAGCTCGCCGACCTTCCGCAGGGAGCCGGCCAGGCGGGGCAGTTCGGTGCGGATCAGGGTGGTGACGTCCGTCGAGGGCATGGGAAGAAGGTATCAGCCACCGTTCTCACAGCGATTTGAATACCAGGACCGAAGGAGCGCGAGCCACGCCCGCTCGTTGCCCGGCGCGGGGGCGTGTGATTTATTGATTCACTGATGGAGTTTGTACGAGGTGGTTCAATCCACCATGAGCCGTCCACCAGTAGGGAGTGTCGCGTGACCGCAGAGTCCCTGAGCGCCAAGGGTTTCGCGCGCGAGAGCCTGGCCGTCCTCGACCGCATCACCGAGTCCGCCCGCGACGAGGTCGCGCGCGCTGCCGAACTGATCGCGGAATGTGTGCGGTCGGACGGCGTCATCCAGGCCTTCGGTACCGGCCACTCCCAGGCTATCGTCCTCGAACTCGCCGGCCGGGCAGGGGGGTTGGTGCCCACCAGCCGGCTGAGCATCGCCGACCTCGTCCTCTACGGCGGCGACGAGCCGAGCGTCCTCGACGACCCCCTCCTGGAGCGCGAGTCCGGGGTGGCCGCGCGGATCTACGACCTTGCCGCACCGAGCCCACAGGACCTGTTCGTCGTCATCTCCAACTCCGGCGTCAACAACGTGGTCGTGGAGATGGCCCTGCACGCCAAGGAACACGGCCACCGCGTCCTGGCCATCACGTCGCTGGCCCACACCCGGGCGGTCCCCGCCGCCCACCCGAGCGGCAAGAAGCTCGCCGACCTCGCCGACGTCGTCCTCGACAACGCGGCACCGCGCGGTGACGCTCTCCTCGACCTCCCAGGCGGCGGCTCGGTCTGCGCCCTGTCCACGCTCACCGGCGTGATGCTGGTCCAGATGACGGTCGCCGAGGCGGCCTCCCTCCTCCTCGTCTCCGGGGAACGCCCGCCGGTCTACGTCTCGGCCAACGTGCCCGGCGGCTTCGAGAGCAACCTGGGCCTGGAGAAGCGGTACGCCGGACGGATCCGCCGTCCCGCGAGCTGAGCCGTAATCGGCTGCCGTCATGGGCGGCAGGAGCTGCCACCGACCGTCGGGTGGCATGCCGGAGACGCGGCGCGAGCCGCCGCCGCGTGAGCGACGCTCAGGTCAGCCCAGCTTCCGGAACAGCCCCTCCTGCACGACGGACACGATCAGCTGTCCCTCGAGGTTGTAAATGCGCCCGCGCGCCAGGCCCCGGCCACCCGTCGCGATCGGTGACTCCTGGTCGTACAGGAACCATTCGTCCGCGCGGAACGGGCGGTGGAACCACATCGCGTGATCCAGCGACGCCATGTCGAAACCGCGGTGACCCCACAGCGGCTCCACGGGGAGACGGACGGCGTCGAGAAGCGTCATGTCGCTCGCATACGTGAGCGCGCAGGTGTGCACGAGCGGGTCGTCGCCCAGCGGGCCGACAGCGCGCATCCACACGGCGCTGCGAGGTTCGGCCTGCTCGACCTCGTCGGGGGTCCAGCGCAGCCGGTCCACGTAGCGGATGTCGAAGGGCTGCCGCCTGGCCATGCGCTCCAGTGTCTCCGGCAGCGTGCCCAGATGGCTGCGGATCTCGTCCGCGAGCAGCGGCAGCGACTCCGGGTCGGGAACCTCGCGGGCCGGCGGCAGCTGGTGCTCGAAGCTTCCCTCCTCGGGCTTGTGGAAGGAGGCGGTCAGATTGAAGATCGTGCGGCCCTGCTGCACGGCGGTGACCCGCCGAGTGGTGAAGGAACGCCCGTCACGGACCCGTTCGACCTCGTACACGATCGGCACGCCCGGGCGGCCCGGGCGCAGGAAGTACGCGTGCAGCGAGTGCACCGGGCGCTCGCCGTCCGTGGTGCGGCCCGCCGCGACCAGGGCCTGGCCGGCGACCTGGCCGCCGAAGACGCGCTGCAGCGACTCCTGCGGGCTGAGGCCGCGGAATATGTTGACCTCGATCTGCTCCAGGTCGAGCAGATCGACCAGCCGCTCCGCTGGGTTCGTCATGTGGTGATCTCTCCTGTGCTCACATTCGGAGGTGCACTCGCCACTCCGGGCTGGAACCGGACCTACAGCTGGCCGACGTCCGTGACACGGACCACGGCGCGGCCCTCCTCGTCGGAGGCCGCAAGGTCGATCTCCGCGCTGATGCCCCAGTCGTGATCGCCGTTCGGGTCGGCGAAGGCCTGGCGCACCCGCCACAAACCGTTCTCCGGTTCCTCCTCGATCATCAGCAGCTTGGGACCGCGTGCGTCGGGACCGGTGCCGAGGTCGTCGTACTCGTCCCAGTACTTGTCCATGGCCTCGCCCCAGGCGTCCGCGTCCCAGCCGGACTCCCCGTCCATCTCGCCCAGTTCCTCGACGTCGTCGAGGGCGGCGAGCTCGACCCGGCGGAACATGGCGTTGCGCACGAGCACGCGGAACGCACGCGCGTTCGCGGTGACCGGCTTGACCTGGTCGGCCTTCTCCTGGGCCTCCTCGGCCGTGACCTCCTCGGGGTTGGCGAGCTGCTCCCACTCGTCGAGGAGGCTGGAGTCGACCTGGCGGACCATCTCGCCCAGCCAGGCGATCAGGTCCTGGAGGTCCTCGGACTTCAGATCGTCCGGGACCGTGTGGTCGAGGGCCTTGTAGGCGCTGGCGAGGTAGCGCAGCACGATGCCCTCCGTGCGCGCGAGCTCGTAGAAGGAGATGAACTCCGTGAAGGACATCGCCCGTTCGTACATGTCGCGGATCACGGCCTTCGGGGACAGCGGATGGTCGCCGACCCACGGATGACTCTTGCGGTAGGTGTTGTACGCCTGGAAGAGCAGCTCCTCCAGCGGCTTCGGGTACGAGACGTCCTGGAGCCGCTCCATGCGTTCCTCGTACTCGACACCGTCCGCCTTCATCGCGGCCACGGCCTCGCCACGCGCCTTGTTCTGCTGGGCCGCGAGGATCTGCCGCGGGTCGTCGAGCGTCGACTCAACGACGGACACCATGTCGAGGGCGTACGAGGGGGATTCCGGGTCGAGGAGTTCGAACGCCGCCAGCGCGAAGGTCGACAGGGGCTGGTTGAGCGCGAAGTCCTGCTGCAGATCCACCGTCAGGCGCACGATGCGGCCTTCGGCGTCGGGCCGGTCGAGCTTCTCGACGATGCCGCCGTCCAGCAGTGACCGGTAGATCGCGATGGCGCGGCGGATGTGCCTGAGCTGCTGCCTGCGCGGCTCGTGGTTGTCCTCGAGGAGACGCCGCATCGCCTCGAAGGCGTTGCCCGGCCGGGCGATCACCGACAGCAGCATCGTGTGCGTGACCCGGAAGCGGGAGGTCAGCGGCTCAGGCTCGGACGTGATCAGCTTGTCGAAGGTGTTCTCCGTCCAGGCGACGAACCCCTCGGGGGCCTTCTTGCGAACCACCTTGCGGCGCTTCTTCGCGTCGTCGCCCGCCTTGGCCAGGGCCTTCTCGTTGTCGATGACATGCTCGGGCGCCTGGGCCACGACGAAGCCCGCGGTGTCGAAACCGGCCCGCCCGGCACGCCCCGCGATCTGGTGGAACTCGCGGGCCCGCAGCGTCCGCACCCGGCTGCCGTCGTACTTGGTGAGGGCGGTGAACAGCACGGTACGGATGGGGACGTTCACGCCGACGCCGAGCGTGTCCGTACCGCAGATGACCTTGAGCAGGCCGGCCTGCGCCAGTTTCTCGACCAGGCGCCGGTACTTCGGCAGCATGCCCGCATGGTGCACGCCGATCCCATGCCGTACGTAACGGGACAGGTTCCGGCCGAACTTGGTGGTGAACCGGAAGTTGCCGATCAGCTCGGCGATCTGGTCCTTCTCCTCGCGCGTGCACATGTTGATGCTCATCAGCGCCTGCGCCCGCTCCACGGCCTGGGCCTGCGTGAAGTGCACGATGTAGACGGGAGCCTGCTTGGTCTCGAGGAGCTCGGTCAGCGTCTCCGTCAGGGGCGTCAGCCGGTACTCGTACGAGAGCGGGACGGGGCGGGTCGCTGAGCGGACGACCGTAGTCGGGCGACCGGTGCGGCGCGTGAGGTCCTTCTCGAACATCGAGACGTCGCCGAGCGTCGCCGACATCAGGATGAACTGCGCCTGGGGGAGTTCGAGGATGGGGATCTGCCAGGCCCAGCCGCGGTCGCCCTCCGCGTAGAAGTGGAACTCGTCCATCACGACCTGGCCGATGTCCGCGTGCTTGCCGTCGCGCAGCGCTATGGACGCGAGCACCTCGGCCGTGCAGCAGATCACAGGCGCGTCGGCGTTGACGGAGGCGTCGCCGGTCAGCATGCCCACGTTCTCCGTGCCGAAGAGCTTGCAGAGCTCGAAGAACTTCTCCGAGACCAGCGCCTTGATCGGGGCCGTGTAGAAGGTGACCTCGTCGCGCGCGAGAGCCGCGAAGTGGGCGCCCGCCGCGATCATGCTCTTGCCGGACCCGGTCGGCGTGGACACGATCACGTTCGCACCCGAGACGACCTCGATCAGCGCCTCTTCCTGGTGCGGATAGAGCGTGAGGCCGCGTTCCCCGGCCCACGACTCGAAGGCTTCGTAGAGGGCGTCGGGGTCGGCGGTCTGCGGCAGCTGATCGATAAGGGTCACGCCCCCATCTTGCCTGCCTTCCCGCCCGATGAGGGAATCGGTCGCTCGTACGAAGATCGCAAACGCTACGCTGTGGCGCCGACAAAGCGTCAGCGTGTGCGGACAACTCGCCGTGCACGCAAGAGGAACGGGGCGGGATGCAGCCATGATGGGACCGGCACATTCACTGTCAGGGGCTGCGGCCTGGCTGGGGGTGGGCGCAGCAGCGGCCGCCGCCGGGCACACGATGCCCTGGCCGGTCCTGCTCGCCGGGGCGCTGATCTGCGCGGGCGCGGCGCTGGCCCCCGACCTCGATCACAAGGCGGCCACCATTTCGCGGGCCTTCGGCCCCTTGTCACGGTGGCTGTGCGAGATCGTCGACAAGCTGTCGTACGCCGTCTACAAGTCGACCAGGAAGCCGGGCGACCCGCGCCGCTCCGGCGGGCACCGCACGCTGACGCACACCTGGCTGTGGGCGGTACTGATCGGCGCGGGCACCTCGGTCCTCGCGATCACAGGAGGCCGCTGGGCGGTCCTCGTGATCCTCTTCGTACACCTGGTGCTGGCGATCGAGGGCCTGCTGTGGCGGGCCACGCGAGGCTCCAGCGCCGATGTGCTGGTCTGGCTGCTGGCGGCGACCAGTGCCTGGATCCTCGCCGGCGTCCTCGACAAGCCGGGCAACGGCGCGGACTGGCTCTTCACCGCGCCCGGCCAGGAGTACCTGTGGCTCGGACTGCCGATCGTGCTGGGCGCGCTGGTGCACGACATCGGGGACGCCCTGACCGTGTCCGGCTGCCCGATCCTGTGGCCGATACCCATAGGCCGCAAGCGCTGGTATCCGGTGGGCCCGCCTGGACCGATGCGGTTCCGCGCGGGCAGCTGGGTGGAGCTGAGGGTCCTCATGCCGACGTTCATGGTGCTCGGCGGGGTGGGCTGCGCGGCCGCGCTCAATGTCATCTGAGGCCACTCAGCGTCATCCGAGTCATGCGAACGAGGCCGCAGCCCCGACCCCCAAGCCACTGGGGGGTCGGGCTGCGGTTCTCCGCACGGCTAACCGTGTCTCCGGATGGCTAGCCGTGCCAGGACCGCCACAGCGCCGCGTACGCACCATCCGCCGCCACCAGCTCATCGTGGCTGCCGAGCTCGCTGATCTGCCCGTTCTCGACCACCGCGATCACATCCGCGTCATGCGCGGTGTGCAGGCGGTGGGCGATGGCCACCACGGTGCGGCCGTCCAGGACACGGGCCAGCGAACGCTCCAGGTGGCGCGCCGCGCGTGGGTCGAGGAGCGACGTGGCCTCGTCGAGGACCAGCGTGTGCGGATCGGCCAGCACCAGCCGGGCGAGCGCGATCTGCTGCGCCTGCGCCGGGGTGAGCGCCACACCGCCCGAGCCGACCTCGGTGTCCAGGCCGTCGTCGAGCGCACGCGCCCAGTCGTCCGCATCGACCGCGCCGAGCGCTGCCCACAGCTCCGCATCCTGCGCGTCCGTGCGGGCCAGCAGCAGGTTGTCCCTCAGCGAGCCGACGAACACATGGTGCTCCTGGTTGACCAGGGCCACATGGGAGCGCACCTCCTCCGCGGGCATCCGCGACAGCTCAGCGCCGCCGAGCGTGACCCGGCCCTTGCGTGGCCCGTAGATCCCGGCGAGCAGCCGGCCGAGTGTGGACTTGCCGGCGCCGGATGGTCCGACCAGGGCCACGCGGGTGCCGGGCTCGACCGCGAGCGACACCTCGCGCAGCACGTCGACGCCCGGGCGGTATCCGAAGTTCACCTGGTCCGCGCGCACGTCGCGGCCCTTCGGCGCCACGGACGGATCGCCCGCCTCCGGTTCGATGTCGCGCACGCCGACGAGCCGGGCCAGCGACACCTGGGCCACCTGCAGCTCGTCGTACCAGCGCAGGATCAGTCCCACCGGGTCGACCAGCATCTGTGCGATGAGCGCACCCGTCGTCAGCTGCCCCACGCCGATCCACCCCTGGAGGACGAAGACCCCGCCGATCATGAGCACCGAGCCGAGCACCGTCACGTGCGTGAAGTTGATGACCGGGAAGAGGACCGACCGCAGGTACAGCGTGTACCGCTCCCAGGAGGTCCATTCCTTGACCCGCTGGTCCGACATCGCGACGCGGCGCGCGCCCAGTCGGTGCGCCTCCACGGTGTTGCCCGCGTCGACGGTCTCGGTGAGCGCGGCGGCCACGGCGGCGTACCCGGCGGCTTCCGAGCGGTACGCGGAGGGGGCACGCTTGAAGTACCAGCGGCAGCCGACGACCAGCAGCGGCACGGCCAGCAGCACGGCGGGGGCGAGCGGCGGCGCGGTCACGGCGAGGCCGCCGAGCAGCAGAGCCGCCCAGACCACGCCGATCGCGAGCTGGGGCACGGCCTCCCGCATGGCGTTCGCAAGCCGGTCGATGTCCGTGGTGATGCGCGAGAGCAGATCACCGGTGCCGGCGCGCTCGAGAACCCCCGGCGGCAGTCCGACGGACCGTACGAGGAAGTCCTCGCGCAGATCGGCCAGCATCCGCTCGCCGAGCATCGCCCCCCGCAGCCGCACCTGCCGTACGAAGAACGCATTGACGGCCAGTGCGAGGGCGAAGAGCGCGGCGGTGCGCTCCAGGTGAAGCTCCCGGGCCTCGTCGGCCACCTTCTCGACGAGCGAGCCGAGCAGATACGGGCCCGCCATCGACGCGATCACGGCGATCGCGTTGACGGTGACGAGCAGCAGGAAGGCTCGGCGGTGCCGTCGCAGCAGCTCGCCCACATAGGCGCGTACGGTCGCGGGGGCACCGACCGGCAGAGTGTTCGCCGTCGTCGGGGCCGCCGGATCGTACGCCGGTGGCGCCAGGCCGATCATGCCGTCTCCTCGATCTCTTGCAGTTCGTCCATCTCGTGCAGCGCGTCCAGCCGCGCCGGCTTCTGGTCCACCTGTGGGTGCTGAGGCGCCCGCCCGGCAGCGTCCAGGCCGTCAGCCCTCTCCCGCTCGGCGACCTCCCTCTCCCGTTCTGCGGCCTCGGCTTCGGTCTCCCGGGTCACCACCCCCCGGTACCGGGGCTCGCTGAGGAGCAGTTCCCGGTGCACACCGACGGCGGCGACCTCGTCCTCATGGACCAGCACGACCCGGTCGGCGTGGTCCAGGAGCAGCGGGGACGAGGTGAAGACGACCGTGGTGCGGCCCTCCCGCAGCTTCCTGATGCCGTCCGCGATCCGTGCCTCGGTGTGCGAGTCCACCGCGGAGGTCGGCTCGTCCAGGACCAGGGCCTCGGGGTCGGTGATCAGAGACCGGGCCAGGGCGAGCCGCTGGCGCTGCCCGCCCGAGAGGGAGCGGCCCCGTTCGGTGATACGGGCGTCCATCGGGTCGGCCGCGTCCAGCGCCCCCTGGATCAGCGCGTCCAGAACATCCGCGCACTGCGCGGCGGCGAGCGCCGCCTCGGCGCGGACGGCTCCGGACGCCGGTACGTCGAGCAGTTCGCGCAGGGTGCCGGACAGCAGCACCGGATCCTTGTCCTGGACGAGCACCGCCGTACGGGCGGTGTCCAGCGGCAGCTCGTCCAGGGGCACTCCGCCGAGCAGCGCCGACGGCACCTCCGAGGTGTCGACCGGAGCGTGGCCGCCGAGCCGCTGCGCGAGCCGGCCGGCGGCGTCCGGGTCGCCGCACACCACGGCGGTGAGCCGCCCGGCGGGCGCGAGCAGCCCGGTCGCCGGGTCGTACAGGTCGCCGGACGGCACCTCGCCCTCGAGCGAACCGGCCTCCGGCATGACCCGCTCCAGGGACAGCACGCGCGCCGCACGCTTCGCGGAGGGGCGCGAGAAGGAGTACGCCATGGCGATCTCCTCGAAGTGCCTCAGCGGATAGGTCATCAGCCCGACCGCGCTGTATACGGTGACGAGTTCGCCGACGGTGATACGGCCCTCGCGGGCCAAACCGACGCCGTACCAGACGACCGCGATGAGCAGCAGCCCCGGCAGAAGTACCTGAATGGCCGAGATGAGCGACCACATCCGGGCGTTGCGGACGGCCGCGTGACGCACCTCCTGCGAGGCCCGGCGGTAGCGGTGGAGGAAGAGCTCCTCGCCGCCGATGCCGCGCAGCACGCGCAGACCCGCGACGGTGTCCGATGCCAGCTCGGTGGCGCGCCCGGCCTTCTCGCGCTGGATGTCGGCGCGGCGCGTGGCACGCGGCAGGAGCGGCAGTACGGCGAGGGCCAGCACGGGCATGCCGATCGCGACGACGACGC
Organism: Streptomyces himalayensis subsp. himalayensis; assembly: GCF_013778455.1. Taxonomy (GTDB): domain Bacteria; phylum Actinomycetota; class Actinomycetes; order Streptomycetales; family Streptomycetaceae; genus Streptomyces; species Streptomyces himalayensis. The sequence goes on from NZ_JACEHE010000004.1 coordinate 51,772, forward strand.
CGAGCGCCGGCTGGTACACGACGAGGCCGACGCAGACCAGGACGACGGTCAGCGCGGCCGCGGCGAACCGCGACAGTGCCTCGACGAACCAGCCGATCTTCTCGACGTCGCCCGTGGAGACGGCGACGACCTCGCCGGCGGCGACGCGGCGGGTGAGCGCTGATCCCAGCTGTGCGGTCTTGCGGGCCAGCAGTTGCTGGACGCGTGCGGCTGCGGTGATCCAGTTGGTGACCGCGGTCCGGTGCAGCATGGTGTCGCCGAGCGCGATGCCGACGCTGCACACCGCGATCACCGCGCCCGCCAGGGCGAGCCGGGACCCGGAGCGGTCGACTACGGCCTGCACGGCGTAGCCGACGGTGTAGGGCAGTCCGGCGATGGCGAGGAAGTGCAGCAGGCCCCACGCCAGCGACTTCAGCTGCCCGCCGAGCTGGTTCCGGCCGAGCCACAGCAGGAACCGGGGGCCCGAACGCGCGTCAGGTACGCCCGGGTCGGAAAACGGAAGGTCTTGAATCTGCATGACGTCCCAGGGCTCGCAAAGGGAATGAAGGGTTCGGAAAAACGGAAGGGGGGTGCCGCGGGGGGCGGGAGCAAACCGTGAAAGGTTCCCGTCCGGCCGTGCCGCGAGGCAAACGGTTTTTCGCCGCAGGGCAAAGAATCGGCCCGCATACGAGCGCGGACGCTGGGGCGGGGCACGACAGTGCGACAGGCGGTGGGACCATGGAGCGCATGCGTGGAGCTGGTGCGGTACGGTCGGCGGTTGCGGGAGCGGCCTGCGGTGTTCTTCTCATGTCCCTGACGTCATGCGGCAGCGCGGGTGACGGAGGGAGCGCACAGAAGGACGACGCGACCCCCGGACAGGCGCAGCGCGCCGACACGCGTGCCGTCGACCTCAAGCGCATCCCCCATGTGGGGGACCGGCTGCAGTCGCAGATACCTGCGAAGTCCCGCCAGGTCGTCGCGGTTTACGGGGAGGGCAGGGACTCGGCGGTGTCGACCGTCGTTCTCTACACGAAGCACGGCACCACCTGGGACAGGACCCGGAGCTGGCCCGCGCACAACGGCAAGAAGGGCTGGACCACCGACCATCACGAGGGCGACAAGCGCAGCCCGGTCGGCGTCTTCACGCTCACCGACGCCGGCGGCGTCCTGCCGGACCCCGGCGCAAAGCTCCCCTACACCGAGTCCGCCTCTTTCGAGGCCCCGCACTACTGGGCCAAGTCGCACTGGCACGACTTCGACTACGTCATAGCCATCGACTACAACCGCGTCAAAGGCACCTCGCCCAGCGACCCGACGCGGCCCGAGGGCCAGTCGAAGGGCGGCAGCATCTGGCTGCACATGGACCATGGCAGCGGTACGTCGGCCTGCGTCAGCCTGTCCAAGTCGGGCATGAGTTACCTGTTGCGCACGCTCGACCCGGAACAGCACCCCGTCGTCGTGATGGGCGACAAGGCGGAGCTCAAGGCATAGAACCGCGATCCGGCCGCCCGTCCCGAGTCGGGCGTCAGTAGTAGTGCCGCAGGGACGGCCACAAAGACGACCACGGTTTCACCGTGCCCGAGCAGAGCACGACCGCGGCATGCTGCTCCTCGTTGTCGACGCCGTGCCCGTTGTCGACGCGCGTGACCTGGCGGCACCCGGTGAAGTGCCGTTCCACGGCGTTGTTGTCGGCCTGCCGGACCAGCAGCACCGGCCCGTCGGCGGAGTCGGGCGGCGGGCCCCAGTCGGCGTAGCTCATATGGCCCGAGTACGGGCGGGGGAGTCCGCGTGAGGGGCCGTAGCGGTCGAGCGCGCCCGCCTCGCCGTAGTTCTGCGTGAAGATCACGGCGTCGGCGCGGTCCCTGGCGGGGATGGCGGACCAGCCCTCGCGTACGGCGTCGGCCAGGGCGGGCCAGCCGATCTGTTCGCCCTGCTCCTTGTTCATCGCCATGGGTACGGCAAGGGCGCTCGGCGGCAGCACGGGCAGGGTGACCATCGCGTTGATGGCGGCCGTCAGTACGACCGCCGCCGCGAGCAGCCACCGCCGGGCGCGGCGCCGGCCGCGCCGGAGCCAGCCGAGCAGCGGCTCGCACCCGGCCGCGAGCAGGACGATGAGCAGGGGAATCGTGTAGTACGCCTTGCCGCCGATCGCCAGCACGACCAGGCACAGCAGCGGATAGGCCACCGCGATCGGACGGGCCCAGCGCAGCGCCGGGTCCCGCCACAGCCGCAGCCATCCCGCGATCCATACCGGCACGAACAGCGGGGAAATGTAGACGAGTTGCTGGGGGACGAAGAGTGTCCGGTTCTCGGCTCCGTCGTCGGTGCTGATCCCGCTGGCGACGGTCAGCTGCGGCCAGTCGTGTGCGGCCTGCCACCACACCGTGGGCATCGCCAGGACCAGTACGACCAGAGCGCCCGCCCATGGCCACCACCCGCGCAGCACCTGCCGCGGCCCCACGGCGACGATCGCCACCAGGAGCACCGCGACGAGCAGCCCCACAAGATATTTGTTCTGCAGCCCGATCCCGGTGGCCGCACCGACGGCGAGCCACCATCGGCCGTCCCCGGTACGCAACAACCGCAGCGTCAGCCAGCAGAGGACCAGCCAGGCGAGCAGGTCGAACGTGGCCGTCGACACCATGTGGCCGACGGCGAGCAGCTGAGCGCCCAGCGCCGCAAGACCTGCGGCAAGGGCCTGTACTCGACGGCCGCCGCCCAACTCCCGTGCCACCAGCGCCACCACGACCACCGTGACGGCGAAGGCCAGTGTCGAGGCGACGCGCAGCCCCGACGGGCTCTCACCGAAAGCGGCCCGGGCCGCCCGCGCCACGAGGGGCGTCAGCGGAGGCTGGTCCACGTATCCCCATGCCGGGTGATCGCCCGCGGCTAGGAAGTACAACTCGTCACGGTGGTAGCCGTACCGACCGGACAGCGATGTCAGGACCGCGGCGAATACGGCGGCCAGGGCCAGTACGGGTGCGGCGGCGAAGGGCGGCAGTTCCCGTCGACCGTTCCTGGCCGCAGGGACGACCGGCGCCTCTGGCTGGGTCACGTCCATCGCACGCTCCGCCTTCCCCCAGGCCCGGCCGTACGTGTCGCAATTACGTGTCGCAATGGGGTCGAAGCACCCGGCTGGAGCGTACTGACTCCACCAGAGCCCGGTCGAGGCCCGTGCCGGACAGAGGGCGTACTGAGGCGTGAATCCCCCGTCGGCCGGAACTTCACTGACACAGCATCACATCGGGGGCGCTGCCAGGGTTTACACCGATGTGACACGGAGGTTCCTTACGGAGGCAGATGCTCCGGAATAGTGACGCGCCGCGGAAGCACTTTTCCGCATCCCAGAAATCGATAGGAGCTCCCGTGTCGCCGTCCGTACCGTCCCTACCGCGACGCGTCGCACGCATCTTGCGTACCTCACTGTTTGCGCAGGTCGCCTGCGCACTCCTGCTCGGAATCGTCGTCGGAAAGCTGTGGCCCGACGTGGCCACGGATCTCCAGCCGCTCGGCGACGGTTTCACCCGGCTCATCAAGACGATCATCTCGCCCCTGGTGTTCTGCGTGGTCGTCGTCGGCATCGCCAAGGCCGGTGACCTGAAGGCGTTCGGCCGGATCGGGCTCAAGGCCCTGATCTGGTTCGAGGTCGCGAGCACGCTCGCCCTGCTCATCGGGCTCCTCGCCGCCAACATCTTCCAGCCCGGCTCGGGGATGAACGTCGACCCGTCCACGCTCGACAGCTCGGCGGTCGATGCGAAGACGGGCGGCGGTTCACTGCCCTCGACGACTGAGTTCATCCTGAACGCCCTTCCCACCAGTTTCATCGGCGCCTTCGCCGAGAACTCCCTGCTCCAGGTGCTCCTCCTGGCCTGCCTGGTAGGCGCCGCGCTGCTGCACCTCGGCCACACCAAGGTGCCGCAGGTCCTGCCCGCCATCGAGCAGGCCCAGGAGATCATCTTCGCGATCGTCGGCTTCGTCATGCGACTGGCGCCGATCGCGGTGTTCGGCGCGATGGCCGTTCTGATCGGGCAGTACGGGCTCGGCGTGATCGAGACGTACGCCAAGCTGATCATCCTGTGCTACGCGGCCGCGGCGTTCTTCATCGCACTCCTCGCCATCGCCCTCCGGATGGTCACCGGGCTCAGCCTCTGGAAGTTCCTGCGCTACATCCGTGAGGAGATGCTCCTCGCGCTCGGCACCGCCTCCACCGAGTCCGTCATGCCGCGTGTGATGCAGAAGCTGCGCAAGGCCGGCGCCCGCGACGACGCCGTGGGCCTGGTGCTGCCCACGGGGTATTCCTTCAACCTCGACGGCGCCTCGCTGTACCTGTCCATCGGCACGCTGTTCATCGCCCAGGCCGTGGGAGTGGACCTCAGCCTGAGCCAGCAGATCACCGTGATCCTGGTGCTCATGCTCACCAGCAAGGGCATGGCGGGCATCCCCGGTTCCGCCTTCCTCGCCCTGGCCGCGACCGCCTCCTCGCTGGGGGCCATTCCCGCCGGCGCCGTCGCCCTGCTGCTGGGCGTGGACCGCATCATGGACTCGATGCGCGTCGTCACCAACCTGCTCGGCAACTGCGTCGCCGTCTTCGCGGTGTCCCGGTGGGAAGGGGCGCTCGACCAGGAGCGGGCCAAGAAGGTGCTGGACGGTGAGGTCGGGCCCGCGCCGGAGGCCGCCGACGAGACTGACGGGACGGCCGACGCGGTGGACGAGGCCGCCTCGCCGGTCGTGGCGGAGGACGCGGCGACGGCTGTGCCCGAGCAGTCAGGGCCGCCGTTGGTCGAGGCCACGGCCAAGGAGGCTGCGCCAAGGTGAGTTGAGAAACCCCGATCGAGACCCGTCGAGACCAGTCGAGAGACCCGTCAACGCGGGTCGAGGCAATACCCGTGGAACAGCCGAGGCCCGGCCGCCGTGCCGGGCCTTCGCCGTGCCCCGCCGCACACGGCGACAACGCGTCGGCACCATCGCACACGGCGAACACGGCGTCGGCACCATCGTCGTCCGTGCCGTGACGGCGACGCTGAGATCAGCAGCCGCGCGCCTCCGCCTGAGGCACCCCGTCGACCAGCGCGGACAGCAGACCGGTGAGCAACTCCCTCTGCTCACCCGTCAGCGGAGCCAGGATGTCCTCGGCGGCGGTCCGGCGGGCATTACGCAGCTCCCGCAGCGCTTGACGCCCGTCGTCGGTGAGCTCGATCCGTATCACCCGCCGGTTGGTGGGATCCGGGACACGGCGCACCTGTCCGCTTGCCTCCAGGCCGTCCACCAACGTCGTCACGGCGCGCGGCACCACCTCCAGGCGCTCGGCCAGATCCGCCATACGTGGCGGGGAACTGTAGTGCACGAGGGTGCGCAGCAGCCGGGACTGGGCCGGCGTGATGCCCAGCCCGCACCGCTCCAGATGGCGCTTCTGGATGCGATGCACACGGCGGGTCAGCCGCAGAAGCTGCTCGGCGAGCAGGCCGTCGGCGTCGGGGGTGCTCATAACGGGAACGATATCAGGACTTCGTTCATTGTGAGTATAGGTAACAATGAGCTATGCTCCCATCGTTGCTGTCAGCCTGCTTGGCTCACGCCGTAGAACAAGCCGTAGAACAACACGTAAACGCCAGAAGTAGCTTCCCGTTCGACCTGAGTCGGTGAAGCCGTAACACTCACACCCGTAGGAGCCCATGCATCCCGACGAACCCACCTGGACACCCCCGACACCCGATCCGGACCAGCCGCGACAGGTGCGCCGCATCCTCCGGCTCTTTCGGCCCTACCGCGGCCGCCTCGCCGTCGTCGGGCTGTTCGTCTGCGCCTCATCGCTGGTCTCGGTCGCCACGCCCTTCCTGCTGAAGGAGATCCTCGACACCGCGATCCCGCAGGGCCGGACGGGCCTGCTGAGCCTGCTCGCGCTCGGCATGATCCTCAGCGCCGTCGTCACCAGCGTCTTCGGCGTCCTGCAGACCCTCATCTCGACCACGGTCGGCCAGCGTGTCATGCACGACCTGCGCACTGCCGTCTACGGCCGGCTGCAGCGCATGTCCCTCGCCTTCTTCACCAGAACCCGGACCGGCGAGGTCCAGTCGCGCATCGCCAACGACATCGGCGGCATGCAGGCGACGGTCACGTCCACGGCGACCTCGCTGGTCTCGAACCTCACCAGCGTCGTCGCGTCCATCGTCGCGATGCTCGCCCTGGACTGGCGGCTCACCGTCGTGTCGCTGCTGCTGCTTCCGGTCTTCGTGTGGATCAGCCGGCGAGTCGGCCGCGAGCGCAAAAAGATCGCCACGAAGAGGCAGAAGCAGATGGCCACGATGGCCGCCACCGTGACCGAGTCGCTCTCCGTCAGCGGCATCCTGCTCGGCCGCAGCATGGGCCGCGCCGACTCCCTCACCCGGTCCTTCGCCGGCGAGTCCGAACAACTCGTCGACCTCGAGGTGAAGTCGAACATGGCGGGGCGGTGGCGCATGGCCGTCATCACGATCGTCATGGCCGCCATGCCGGCCGTCATCTACTGGGCCGCAGGCGTGGCCTCCCAGCTCGGCGGCCCCTCCGTCTCGATCGGTACTCTCGTTGCCTTCGTCTCGCTCCAGCAGGGCATGTTCCGGCCCACGGTGAGCCTGCTCTCCACCGGCGTGCAGATACAGACCTCGCTCGCGCTCTTCCAGCGCATCTTCGAGTACCTCGACCTGCCGGTCGACATCACCGAGCCGGAGAGCCCCGTCCACCTCGACAAGGTCGTCGGCGAGATCCGTTTCGAGAACGTCGAGTTCCGCTACGACGACAAGAGCGGGCCCGTCCTCGACGGCATCGACGTGACGGTCCCTGCCGGCGGGGGCCTGGCTGTCGTGGGCCAGACCGGTGCGGGCAAGAGCACCCTCAGCTATCTGGTCCCCAGGCTGTACGACGTCACGGGCGGCCGGGTGACCCTCGACGGCGTCGACGTGCGCGACCTGGACTTCGACACGCTCGCGCGCGCAGTCGGTGTCGTCTCGCAGGAGACGTATCTCTTCCATGCGTCGGTCGCCGAGAATCTGCGGTTCGCCAAGCCCGACGCCACGGACGAGGAGCTGTACGCGGCGGCCAAGGCCGCCCAGATCCACGACCACATCGCGTCTCTGCCCGACGGTTACGACACGGTCGTGGGCGAGCGCGGCCACCGCTTCTCCGGCGGGGAGAAGCAGCGGCTGGCCATCGCCCGCACCATCCTGCGAGACCCACCCGTGCTGATCCTCGACGAGGCCACCAGCGCACTGGACACCCGTACCGAGCAGGCCGTGCAGGAGGCCATCGACGCTCTGTCGGCCAACCGGACCACGATCACCATCGCGCACAGGCTCTCCACGATCCGGTCCGCCGACCAGATCGTCGTGCTCGACTCGGGGCGCGTGGCGGAGAGCGGCACGCATGAGGAGCTGCTCGAGCAGGACGGCCGTTACGCCGCCCTCGTCCGCCGAGACGCCCAACTGGAGCCCACAAGATGAAGATATGCCGGGTTTGTTGCTATGTGCGGGTTAGCGTGCCCGCATGCAGATCAACACTCCGCGACGGAGAAGGACCCGACTGACGCGCCGGGGCCGGATCGTCCTCATTGCGACCGGAGCCTGCGTGGTGGCCGCCGCCGTGGCGGTTCCGCTGCTGCGCCCGGACATGGGCAACAGGCGGCCCGCGTCTCTGACGATCCCCGAGGGTTGGCGCACCAGCCAGGTGTACGCCGCCATCGACAAAGCCCTCGGCGTGCCGGCCGGCACCACCAAGAAGTCGATTCCGAAGGCCAAACTGAAGCTTCCGCCCGACGCAAGGGGGAATCCGGAGGGCTACCTCTTCCCGGCCACGTATCCCCTGAACGGCAAGTCGACCCCGGAGTCCGTGCTGTCGTACATGGTCAAAACGGCCAACGAGAAGTTCAACGGCGATCAGGTGGCCGCCGGGCCCCAGCGCAACCCGATGAGTCTCTATCAGACCATCACCATCGCGAGCATCGTCCAGGCCGAAGCCGAGACCAAGGAAGACATGGGCAAGGTGGCCCGCGTCATCTACAACCGGCTGAACAGCGGCATGCCGTTGCAGATGGACTCCACCATCAACTACGCGAAGAACCGCAGCACGCTGCGGACCAGCGAGAGCGACACCCAGATCGACAGCCCGTACAACACCTATATGCGTATGGGGCTGCCGCCCACGCCGATCGCCAACCCCGGCGAGGAGGCGATGCTGGCGACGATCAGTCCGCCGGCAGGGGACTGGCTGTACTTCGTGACGGTCAAGCCGGGCGACACCCGCTTCACCGCGAACTTCGAGGAACAGCAGAGGAATGTCGAGGAGTTCAACCGACTCCATCAGAAAAGCCAGGGCTCGGCGCAGAACAGCTGAGCGAGGGCGTTCGGGGATCCCGGTCCCTGGCCCGCGACCCGGGCCGGACCGGGACCGGACCGCGACCGGCCCCACGACCGGGCCCACGACGGTCGGGGCGGGCAGCGGATCGGGCCGGGACCGGACCGCGACCGGCCCCACGATTACGGTCGGGACGGGCAGCGGACCGGGCCCGTCGACCGGAAACCCTGAGCGGAAAGCCCATCACCGGAACCCCACCCGCGAGCGTCAGGCCATCAGCTTTCAGGCCGCGACCTCGACCGGGTCCCGGGCCAGCAGCTGTCTGATGTCCCGTACCGCGGCTCGCCCTGCCCTGTTGGCGCCGATGGTGCTGGCCGAAGGCCCGTATCCCACCAGGTGGAGCCGCGGGTCGGCGGTCACGCGGGTGCCCTCCATACGGATACCGCCCCCCGGCGCACGCAGCCGCAGCGGGGCCAGATGGTCGATCGCGGCGCGGAAACCGGTCGCCCAGAGGATCACGTCGGCGTCGACACGGCGTCCGTCGTCCCACTCCACGCCGTCCGGGGTGATCCGGTCGAACATCGGCAGCCGGTCCAGGATGCCGTCCTCTAGGGCCTGCCGGATCGCATCGTTCAGGGGCAGACCGGTCACCGAGACGACACTCCGTGGTGGAAGCCCCATCCGGACGCGTTCCTCGACAAGGGCGACGGCCGCCCTTCCGATGTTCTCGTCGAAGGGTTCGTCGCGGAAGACGGGGGGACGGCGCGTGACCCAGCTGGTCGCGGCCGCATACGGCGCGATCTCCATGAGGTGCTGCGTGCCCGACGCTCCACCGCCGACCACGATCACCCGCTGCCCGGCGAACTCCTGCGGACCGCTGTACTGCGCGGTGTGCACCTGCCGCCCGCGGAAGGTCTCCTGGCCCGGGTAGCGCGGCCAGAACGGCCGGTCCCAGGTTCCGGTGGCGTTGATCAGCGCCCGCGTGGACCAGTTCCCCGCCGAGGTCTCGACCAGCAGCCGCCCGGCTTCCCCTTCGCGGACCGCGCGTACGTCCACCGGCCGCCGCACCTGCAGATCAAAGGTCCGCTCGTAGGTGTCGAAGTACGTGCCGATGACCTCCGACGAGGGGCGCGAGGGGTCCGCGCCGGTCAGTTCCATACCCGGCAAAGCATGCATCCCGTGCACCTTGCCGTAGGTGAGGGTCGGCCACCGGAACTGCCAGGCGCCGCCCGGACGTGGCGAGTGATCGAGGACGACGAAGTCGCGGTCCGGCTCGAACCCGGTGCGGCGCAGGTGATAGGCGCTGGACAGACCTGCTTGACCAGCGCCTATGACGACTACGTCCACCTGTTGTGCCGCCTTCGCGGACCCGTGGTCCGCCGCATCGGCATCCCTCTCGCGCACCGCGTCACCCGCCTCGATGTCGTTCACGTTTCTACTAACCCCACCGGAGTCCGGGATCTTCCCAAGGGCTTGGGGCCTCGACCACCGCGCCGGCGGCGCGCCGATGCCGGGAACCGGCGAGGATGGATGCATGTCCGATGCCTTCACCACGCGTGTCCTGAACGTCGCCACCGGCTCCCAGGAGACCGTCATCGATCTCACCCGCGACTGCGAGGCCTTCCTGAGGGAGGCCGCGGGTGGACGCGACGGCCTGCTCAATGTGTTCGTACCGCATGCAACCGCCGGGATCGCGGTGATCGAGACGGGCGCGGGAAGCGACGACGACCTGCTGGCCGCACTGCACACCCTGCTGCCCGCGGACGACCGCTGGCAGCACCGGCACGGCAGCGCCGGTCATGGCCGTGACCATGTGCTGCCCGCCTTCGTCCCGCCCCACGCCACGTTTCCCGTGATCGGCGGAAGCCTGGAACTCGGCACCTGGCAGTCCGTGTGCCTGGTCGACACGAATCGGGACAATCCAAATCGGCAGGTGCGGTTGAGCTTCCTTGGCTGATGCATGTGACGGAACTGTAGCCTCGAATTCCGGCCGCACGAATTCCCCTTGGCCCGTGCGTGATCAGCCCGTGAGCGTCGTGCTTCTGGGCGCGGTCGGGCGGCGGCATTTGAACCCACGACCTCTTCGTCCCGAATGAGGTTCGTTCAAGATCGACACCGGCCTCCATTTTCCCCGCAGCGGTCCGGGCGCCAGCCAGAGGGTCAGGTCCTTCCTCCAGATCCCTCTCCGGGGCCATGTTCGAAGGAAGCGGTCAGCTGTCGAGTAGACCCCGGAGTGCCTCCAGTGGCAGGCAGGCTTCCGGAACGGCGGCTTCGCCATCGAACCGGACGCCCTCGGCCGCCAGGACCTCCAAAGGTGTGTCCGTTCGTGTCGAGTTGGTCCACTGGAAGCCAGCGCTGACGCGCCCCACCGAGGTGAGCACCCGCCACGCGTTGGAGCACTGGCCGCAGGCGGCCAGGTGGGTGCCTACGGGAACGGCGTGGCTGCCTATGACGGACGCCACGTCGCCGTACGTCGTCCACCGCCCTGACGGGATGGCGCCCAGCAGGGTGTGAAGGCTCGTCCAGTCCTTGCGAGCGCCGCTGAGTTGCTTGGCCAGGTCCGCGAGGCTGGACCCTTCCAGCGCCGCCCCGAGGTCGCCGCTCACAGACAATCTTGTCGGCACGACCTGCACGAGTACGCGATCAGCGGTTCACACCAGCCCCGTTACCAGCAACTTCAGGAAAAGGCTCAATGATCAACGATCGAGAACTCGACGCGCTACCGTCAACCATGCACAAGCGCGCTAGGTCATACTCCGGCTGCATTAGGCCACCTCATCCTGATGATGAGGAACGCGTACCTTCCGGGCCAGCCGGCGTCAGTCGTGCCAGGGCTTCGTCGTATGCATCAGCGTTGCTGGGGACGAGATCTTTCATCTGTTCGAAGAATCCACGGCCGCTCTCCTTGAGCTGCTCGAGGAAGAGGTCTTCTTCAACCGCTGCCTGACGCCCCTCGGTTGGCCAGTTCAGCGAGACGAGGATTTGTCCACCTCCAATCCGCTTGAAGGTCAGTTTGATCGGCTGATCTGGAAAATAGGTATACGCCTCGTCCTGCGTGCGGAGCTCCTCGACCATGTTGCAGATATACGCCCAGAGTTGGTCGACGTAGTCCCACAGCTCTCGGTCGAGGATGGGGACTCCGTGCACGGACAGATCGATGGCACCGTCGATGTAGTCCGGGTCGCGCGGCGCTGTGGCCTCGGTGACGAGAGTGAAGCCTTTGCTCGGGTTCCCGAGGTAGGAGGCGATATTGACGGCTGCGTAGCTGCTCATTATTCGAGGGTCCCTGGGTAAAACTGGCCGACGCGTCCCCGGTTGATGCCGAGGACGTAGTCCACGCCATTCACTTTTCCTTGGATTTGGAACATCTGAGGGTTGCCTGGTTGGGTCAGTTTCTCCCTGTTCTGCTTCAGGGTTTCGTAGATGGCGTGTTCCACCTCCTCGACTGTCATTTTCCGGTCGAAGAAGGATTGATTGGCCTTTACTGAGCCGTCCCAGTACTCCGGGTGGTGGCGCTCGAGGATGTGCGCCATTCCAGACTTGTCCAGCTGATACGGGTTATTACCGAACTGATAGCGGTTGCTTTGCCAGTCCTTGAGTGCATTCTCCACCTTGCAGGTGAAGAGACCGAGGGGGTCAGTCCACGTGTGCGGATTGGTCACCCACGCCACTGGGTTGGGTGCGGGCCCGAGGCCCAGGGGGTCAGGGCTGGTGTAACGGGCGGTGGCGGGGTCGTAGTGGCGATGGTGGTTGTAGTGGAGGCCAGTTTCGATGTCAGCGTACTGGCCGGGGTGGCGAAGTGGGGTGTGGGCGGTGGCGTCGCGGGCAACGGCGGTGGTTCCCCACAATGTCCTGCGGGTGCGCCAGGCAAAGTCGCCGTCGGGGGTGACGAGTTCGGTGGGGGTGCCGACGAGGTCGGTGATGATGGCGAAGAAGCGGGTGTCGACAGCTTGCTGCGTGTCTGAGGTCAGGGCGCGCTCGGCTTGAGCGACAGGCGCGAGGCCGCTGTATTCCCAGGTCATGGAGATCGGGCGGACGCCCGGACCCGTGGTGGTCTGTTCGATGAGCTGGGTGCCGTCCCAGGTGAAGACGACTTCCTCGACGACTTGGTTGTCGCCGTCAACGCGTTGCTTTGCTGTGCGGCGTCCGAGGGGGTCGTAGCGGTAGGCCCAGGTAGTGCCGTCGGGGGTGGTGCACGTGGTGAGGCGGTCTTCGGCATCCCACGTGTAGCGCCAGACATCCGGCTTGCGTGACAGGCGCGTCTTCCGGCGTTCGATGACACGACCGGCCTCGTCGTGGACGTACGTCCACCGACCGGCCTTGGTGATCCGGGTGCCGGTGAACTCACGTGTGCCGAGGGCCGATTCGCCGTGGGAATCTGGCCATGCGGCCTGGGTGAGGTTGCCCGCGGTGTCGTATGAGTACGTTTCGGTCCAGCCTTGGCCGGTTACGTGGGTGACACGGCCGGCGGGGTCGAGGCGGAAGCGGCGGGCGCCGTTGAGGTGGTCGGTGAGGGCGGTGAGAAAGCCGTCCGGGCGGTACTCGTACGTCCGTTCCTGCAGCACTCCGGCCCGGTCCGCCGGGCGGGGATGGTTGGTGACAGCGTCTGTCGTCACGGTCTGGCCAAGGAGGCGTCCGGCGGGGTCCCAGGTGTTGGCCCAGCACAGGGCGGTGTCAACGGTGCGGTGGGTTTCCCGGCCCGCGGCGTCGAACTGTGAGTCGAGGGTGTGCCCGTCCAGGTCGACGCTCACGCGGTTGCCGACGGCGTCGTACGCGTAGGCAGTCACTACGCCGGCAGGGGTGGTTCGACGCACGATTCGCCCGAGCGGGTCACGGTCGTAGGTGAGGATCCGACCTTCGTGCATTTCGGTACGGAGGCGGCCCATGCGGTCGCGTTGCAAGACCAACTCGGACTCCAGCGTTTCGGCGGAGATGAGTCGTCCGGCGGGGTCGTAGGTGTAGTGCGTTTCGTCGCCGTCTGCGTTCTTGGTGGTTATCCGGCCGAGGAGGTCGCGTTTGTAGGTGACGGACTGGCCCAGAGCGTTGGCGCGATACCGCAGGCGGCCGGCGTCGTCGTGGGCGTAGAAGAGCCGACGGCCGTCGAAGTCGGTCTCGGCGCTGACGAGACCGGTCGGGTCGCACTCGTAGTCCCAGGTCAGCCCCTGCGGGTTGGTGACCTGGCGGAGCCGGAGCTCGGTGTCGTAGGCGAACTGGTGGCGGGCGCCGTCCGGATCCACCCGGGTCTCGAGAAGGTCGAAGTGCGTGTAGGCGTACTCCGTCACCCCACCCATGGGGTCGGTGTGGCGGAGAAGATTGCCTTCGCCGTCCCACTCCCACATCTCGACGGAGCCGTCCGGACTGGTCCGCTGGGCAAGCTTCCCTTCGGTCGTCCAGGAAAAGTGCGTGGTGTTGCCGAGAGGATCGGTTACGGCTGTGGGGCGTCCGAAAGCGTCGCGTACGTACGTGGTGGAGGCGCCGAGAGAGTCTGTGGTACGCACCGGCAGGCCGGCGGGGTTGCTCTCGACGCGCATGACCTGGCCAAGCGGGTCGGTGACCGCCGCGAGGTGCCCCCGGTCGTCATACGCCAGCGCGGTCGTGGCACCATCCGGTGATTCGACACGGGTGAGGCGTCCTGAGCTGTCGAAGCTGTGTCGTGTGACGCGACCGTCCGGAGCTGTCTGCTCGATCGGATTCCCATCCGCGTCGTAGGTCGCCGAAGAGGTCGTTCCGTCTGCGTGACGTATGCGCACCGGACGGCCGTGATCGTCGTACTCGGAGACGACGGTTGCGCCGACGGGGTCGGTCTCCCTTACGGGCCGGTGCTGGTCGTCGTAGGCGGTGCGAGTGGTCCGCCCGGCCCGGTCCGTTTCGGCGACGATCCGGAGTTTCGCATCGATGGTGAAGAGGGAGGTGTGGCCGAAGGAGTCGGTGACACGGGTGGTTGTGCAACCAGGCTCACGGCTGTCCAGTCCGTACTCGAAACGGGCCCGCAGATGCCCCGCCTCGCCCTCGTGATGAACACACCGGTCTTCGTCGTCGTACGTGTACGAGAACGACCGGTTGTTGCTGTCGGTCCAGGTGACGACCCGGCCCAGCTCGTCCACCTCGAAGCGGGTGGCGCGGTTTTCGGAGTCGGCGACAGAGGTGAGGAAACCGCGGCCGGAGTACGCGTACGTGCGCAGCCGCACCGGGCCGTCGGGGGTGGCCAGTGCAAGGCTGGTGATGCGGCCGTGGGCGCAGGTGAAGAGGACTTCGTAGCCGCCGGAGTGGGTCATCGAGTGGGGTTGGCCGAGGTTCCATTCGACGGAGATCCAGTTGCCGAGCCGGTCGGATATGGAGGCCAGCTTCGCGATGCCGTCGCCGCCGGGGGCGACACCAGTGGGGGCTTCGAACGTGCGGGTGACCCTGGCGACGGGGTCGGTGAGCTCGTAGCTGCCGTCGGGGTGCCGCTCCAGCGTCCAGGGGATGCCCTGGACCGGGGTGACTGGGAGGTCTGGTGCCGGGTGGGGGTAGGCGCGCACGCCGCCGTCGGCGGCGACGTGGACGACGCCCTCGGCATCGATCTCGAGGCGTTCGTCGATCGTGGACGCCCATGCCGGGCCGAACCAGCCACCGTTGCGGTAGGCGGATTCGAAGGTGCGCGTGAACTCCAGCGGGAACGTCCCCTGCAGGGACACATCGGTCTGAAGGAGCACCATCCGGCCGGTGGCCATGTCGACGGGTTCGTTCCGCAGGACCTTGCAGTTCAAGTCGCGGGCGAGGTCGTCGAGGCGCTCGCGTACGGATTTGCGGGCGGCTTCCTTCGCGCCCTGTTCGATCGCTTCCTTGCCCGCGCCCTTCAAGCCGGCTTTCAAACCGCCTTTGACGGCGCCGCCTGCGCCTTTGCCACCGACGAGTTCGATGGCGATGCCGCCGAGGGCTTCCGCAGGGTCGCGCCAATTCTGGTTCTTGATGATGCCGACGAGGCGCTCAGGGTGGGCGACGGTGGAGGCAAGGCCGGTAAGGACACCGTTGACGTTCTGCAGGTACTGGCCGGGGTGGGTCAGATTGTACGGGTCGGTGGGGTTGAGCATCCGTACCAGGCCGACCGTCTCGCCGACGGCTTTGAGGGCGCCTCCGGTGAGGTGCATGCTGTTGAGGACCGTGCCCTCGACCATGTCACGGCCCATCGAGGCGGCCAGTTGCATCGCGCTGGGCGGCTCCGGGGCGAGCCGGACGAGGCCCATGATGGTGTCCTTGGTATGGCGGGCGGCGTCATCGCGCTGACGCCGGGCCTCCGTCACCATGTGCTGAGCCTGCTCCATGGCGGCTCGTCCCGGGTCCTTGAACGGCGCCGGCCTCGGGCCGGGGTCCTGGCCGGCCTCGTTCTTCCGGTTCCACTCGTCCGCCTTCGCGTTGTACTCCCCGACGGCCTTGTCGGACAGTTCCTTGGCCTGTTTGTACGCCGCAATCGCTTCCTTGGCCTCACCCTGGGCCCACTGCACGGTCGACGCGTACTGGACGAGGGCCTTCGAGGCTTCCTCGCAGGCGTCGGCGGCGGACAGCCAGAACTTCGGCTGCGGCTCGAACTCGGCGCGGAACGAGTCCCCGGCCTGCCCTTCCCAGCCGTGGACGTCCAGGCCCTTCATCCCGGTGCCCAGCCGGTCGAATGCCTTGAAGAAGTCCCGCAGATGCTCCGCCCGGTCCGTCAGCTTCTCCACGTCACCGTGGATGATCTCCTTCGGATCCTCGGTCTCGCCGAGCTGCCGTTCGGCGACGTCCGCGCCGAGCTTGTCCGCTGTCCACTCGGATGCGTCCCGTACCCCCTCGGCTGCGCCGTCGAGTCCTACGGCGTCGAGACCGTCGGCGGTCTTGTCGCCGGCCCATTCGACACCGTCGCCCACGGCCTCGAGGCCGTCCTTCGCCGCGCCGGCGGCGTCGTTGATAAAATCCCCCAGTCCCACGGCCTACTTCCCCCCGTTGTCCTTCTGATTCCCCTGGCCGCCCTGCTGGTCGTTCTCGGGGGGTGGTCCGTCCCACTGCCAGTCACTGCGGTCCTGCCCGGTCGGGCCGGCCACGTCCTGCCACGGGGAGGTGGTGAAGTCCTCCCCGACCTGCTTCCACTGGTCCCCCATCGCGCCCCAGTCCGGCTGCGACGGATCCGCCTCGAATGTGGGCTTGACCCGGTCCCCGATCTCGCCCCACGACATGTCGGCGGCCTTCTCCCCGTCCGCCAAGCCCTGCTGCGGGTTGTACGACCCGGCGGTGACGGCGGCCTCCTTAAGCGAGCCGAGCACGTACTCCTCCTGCTCGTGGTACAGCCCCGCCGACAGGCCCAGCTTCCGCGCGATGTCGTTCGCGTCCTGCATCTTCGAATGAATTGCGAGGGCCCACCGCCCGCAGAACTGGCCGAACACGTCCGCCAGTTCGCCGGAGCCCATCTCCATCCCGGACATGATCATGAACTGGAAGCCGTGTCCCTGCTGCGCAGTGATCGAGAAGTAGCCCGTCTCCTCCAGCTCGCGGATCGCCGCGGTCAACCCTTGCTCGACCCGCTTCGCCGACTCTGGGTCGAACTTGTAGCCACTCACGCCGATGCCCCCTCGTCAGAGTCCCCGGTCACCGCCACGTGATCGGGCACGATTCCCTTCACCGGCGGCAGGAGGAAGGCTCCCTCGCTCCCGACATCGACGGCGACGCCGCAGGGCACGCTGATCTCCGCGAGGGTCTCGTCCAGGAGACGAGCACCATAGACACGGCGGAACTCCCACTGACCGCCCTCACCACGCGCCTGCGCGAACGCCGTCAGCGTATCCGTATCCGTGAACGCGAAGACCCAGCGCAGACCGCCCTGGTCACCTGTGAGGATCCCGCCGTCCCGGATCGGCACCAGCACCAGAGATCTGCGGAACTCACCCAGGGCGGCCTGCACCTGGGCCAGCGCCGCGTCTGCGTCCTCGATGTCCTCCGACAGCACAACCGCCCCCTGCATCCCTGTTCGAACAGGCACTCTGACCGTAGCTGACGCCGCACACCCCGCAACAGGTTCCGTCGACGCTGGACTGGTACACAGCGTTCGGCCGAGCCATCCCGGGGCAGCGAGTTCGGGTTTCGGCTGCGCCGCCGGATCACGGGTGGGCCGACCGTCCCGGGCCTGGAAGAACCAACTGCCCTTCGTGTCTCCGCGCCCTCAAGCCCTCCAGCTACCGACCGCCACGCCGAGGCTGCCTTCGCGGACAGTAGGGCATCGTGCGCTGGATCAAGGGGGCAGTTGGGTGATGCCACAGCCGCCGGCACCGGGCTAGGTACTCCGTTGAGACACGACCAGGGAGCGAAGCCTCGTATGGCCAGGGATAGTTCAGCTGGAGCTGCGGCAAGTACACGGGTAGGTTGGGGTTGCCCTAACGGAGTTTGGCGGATACGAACAAGGACAATCCGCGGCGGCAGGTGCGGTTGTCGTTTCTTGGGTGAGGGTGTCGCGGGGGATCGGGTGAGGGTGTCGCGGGGGAACGGCTGTAGGGCTGGACTCCGGCCGCGCCAAACGAGCCACTCCCAGGCGGCGTGACGCTGCGTGACGCGGCGTGACGCTGGCTTGTGTGGACCGGAGCCGCGGAGACGGCCCCGTGCTAGCGTGATGCGTTTGCAGCGCCGTCGTACCGGGACTCCGCCCGACGCCCCGGGATCGGTGGCTGCGTCCCAGCCGCGCCTTCCTCGGTACGGTCCCTTCGGAGGAAGGCTCTCTGTGAGCGATTCAGCACGCGCCGACGCCCGGCAAGGTGACTTGTCCGTGGCGTCGACCCTTACTCCGGCCTTGCCTCCGGCGGCGACCTTCTCGGAGCTGGGGCTGCCGGCCGCGGTGCTGCGCATGCTCGACGAACTCGGCGTGACAGAGCCCTTCCCCATCCAGGCGGCCGCGTTGCCGAACGCTCTCGCGGGCCGGGATGTCCTCGGCCGGGGGCGCACCGGCTCGGGCAAGACGCTCGCCTTCGGTCTGGGGCTGCTCGCCCGGACGGCCGGGCGGCGAGCGGAGCCCAAGCAGCCACTGGCGCTCGTCCTGGTGCCCACCAGGGAGCTGGCGCAACAGGTCAGCGAGGCGCTCACCCCATACGCCCGGGCGCTGCGGCTGCGCCTTGCGACCGTGGTCGGCGGGGTGTCCATCGGCCGGCAGTCTGCTGCGCTGCGCGAGGGGGTCGAGATCGTGGTCGCCACGCCCGGTCGCCTGCACGACCTGATCGAGCGCAAGGACTGCCGTCTGGGACGGGTGCGCATCACCGTCCTGGACGAGGCCGACCAGATGTGCGACATGGGGTTCATGCCGCAGGTCACCGAGATTCTGGATCAGGTGCGTCCTGAAGGGCAGCGCATGCTGTTCTCGGCCACCCTCGACCGTGACGTCGACCAACTGGTCCGCCGCTACCTGCACGACCCCGCCGTCCACTCGGTCGACCCGTCGGCCGGGGCGGTCACCGCGATGGAGCACCATGTCCTGGTCGTGCACGGTCCGGACCGGTACGCGGTCGCCACGGAGATCGCCGCCCGTGACGGCCGCGTCCTGTTGTTCCTGGACACCAAGCACGGGGTCGACCAGCTCGCCAGGCATCTGCGGGCCAGCGGAGTCCCCGCCGCGTCCCTGCACAGCGGGAAGTCGCAGCCGCAGCGCACCCGGACCCTGGCACAGTTCAAGAACGGACAGGTCACCGCGCTGGTGGCGACGAATGTCGCGGCGCGGGGCCTGCACGTCGACGACCTCGACCTTGTGGTCAACGTCGACCCGGCCACCGACCCGAAGGACTATCTGCACCGCGCGGGTCGCACGGCCCGGGCCGGTCGATCCGGCACGGTCGTGACGCTGGTGCTGTCGGGACAGCGCCGCGAGACGAGCCAAGCCATGGCGGACGCCGGCATCGCGCCCATGATCACCAAGGTACGGTCCGGCGAGGCGGACCTGAGTCGGATCACTGGCGCCAGGGCCCCCTCCGGAGTGTCCCTCGACGGTGTGCCCGCCGCAGCGCGGCCGAAGAACCACAACGCTCCGTTCCGCGGTCTGGGCACCAGCAAGGACGAGGCTCGCGGCTCCGGCGGTAGTCCCGCAAGGGGAGCGAGGCGCGCAAGCTCGCGGAAGCCCGCAAGGCGGCCCGCGTGCGGCGCGGCGGTTGAGTCGGGATGTGAACCCACGACCTCTTCGCCCCGAATGAGGTCCGGGCAAGATCGACGCCGGTCGGCGCAGCCACAGTGGTCGTGAGCCCCTGCAGGATGGTGATGACGGACGCCACCGCTCCGACGGCCAGGCCGAGATCTTCGAGGTTCTCCGTCAGGCGGCGCTGGTCAGGGCTCGCGCTGTCCAGTTCCTCGCCGATTCGGGCGGCGGTGCGGCGGGCCAGGTCGGGGGTTGCAAAGTTCCGCCGCGTGCTCCTCCAGGGCGGCCGTCAGCTCGGCCAGTTTCGCCTGTGCGGCGGCTCGGTGGTGGGCGGTGCCGCTGATGTGGACCTGTCGCTGGTCTCCGCCGACCCGCCCCGTGTTGATCTTGTTGTGCCTGGTGGGTGCCCGCGGGTGAGGTGACGCGAGTCGCGGTCTTGGCGGGCCGACGGGACATCGGTACTCCGAACGGGTGGGCGGCAGCCTGGGCTCACCAGACGCTCACCCAGGACGCAGCCGGCACCCTGGTGATGCAGGAACTCCGTTCTGACTGCTGCTCGTTCCACGGCGGTCCTGCGGCTGGGCACGTAGTTCTCAGCCACCGTCGCGCGCCGTCCAGGCGACAGGACCCGTCCTGCAGGCTGCTACGGTCCGTCGCATGCCCCGGTCCGATCTCCGCCTCCTCGACTTGCTCCGGCAGAGTCCGCGCCTGGCCGAACTCGCAGCGTTCCCCTTCGACTTCGATCTCTGCCGAGCCGACCACGGCGAGGACGTCCGTCTGGCATCGGGTGCGCCGCTGGAGGGGATAGCAGGCGACGATACCGGCGGTACCTACTTCCTCTGTGGCGACGGCGGGGTGTTGTACGCCGACTCGGAGGGGTATGCGGGTCTGATCGCGGAAAGCCTCGCCGACACACTGGAGTTGGTGACCGGCCTCCCCGGATGGCGGGACCACCTGCACCTCCAGCCGGAGACCGGAGAAGAGGAACTGTCCGCCGCAGCCCTCGAGGGGGAGGACAGCATCCGCGCCTCCTACGCCCCCTACCTCGACGAACTCCTCACCGCTCTCGGGCTGACCCTGCGCCCTCCCGCCGAGCTCTTCGCCCGGATGCACCGTGCCCTCCTCCGCACCGAGCCCGACCACGTGCTGCTGCTCGCCGACGAGGACAGCGCCTACCACCTGCTGGACCCGCACCCCCGACCCCCGCTGCAGGAAGCCCTGCTCGGGGCCTGCCAGGCGGACCTGGCCCACCTGCGGGCCGACCGCGCCGCCTGGCCGATGGTGGCCTTCTCCCCGGTGTCCGGCCGGAGCGACCCGGAGCACGACGCCAACGCGGCCCGCCGCGCCGGTGTGCTGCGCGCGGCCCAGTACGACCGGCGCGACACCGACCTGCCGCTCCTGCGCCATCTCCTCGATCAGGAGACCCGATGCCGCCGTGAGGCCCCCTTCGGCGGGATGGGCGAGGAACTGCACCTCGCCGTGTTCCTGGTTGCCCGCTGCCACTGCAGGGAGGACCTCTCCCGTCTGTACGCCGCTCGCTGCGCCAACTTCGACACCTGGTGCGCCCTGTCCGACCTGCCACTCGACCGACCGGACAAGAGTGGCGAGGAGCATCTCCACTGGGACCCCGAGGCCCTGCAGGCGTGGGTCGAAGCCCTCGACACGCCGGAGTGGTTCGGCGACGACCCGAATTCCGAGCCCGTCGAGACCTGGGTGACCCTCGCCCGTCGCCAGGGCCGCACGGAACTCGCCCGCACGGCCCTGATACGCATGCTCGACGACATCGGGCCCGGCGACACCGCCGAACTTCCCTCCATCGTCAGCGAGTTCGCCGCGCTCGGCGACTTCCGGCAGGCCTCCCGCGCCCAGCGCCTGTACGCCTCGGTCCAGGACACAGACCTTGCCCGTGGTTTCGCGTACACGCGTCTGTCCGCCCTGGAACGGCAGGCCGGCGACCTCGACCGGGCATGGACGTCGCTGCAGCGTGCGCTCACCACCCTCGACGGCCCGCCGTCCCCGAAGCCGGGCCCGCGTCAGCCCGCACTCTTCGACATCGAGACGCCCCCTGCCGACGACTGGCGCGACAAGGCTGAGGCACTCGACCTCATCGAAGAACACTTCCTGCTCGCACGCTCAGCCGCCGACTCCGGCAATCCTGCCCTCGCCCACCAGTCCCTCATCACCGGCACGGCTCTTCTTGACACAGTCCATCGCACGCCCCCAGCCCTGTACCGCGCGGCCCACGCCGCAGCGAGGGCCTTCGGTGACGGAGACCTGACTGCCCGTTTCGCGGAGCCCCTGGCGCAGGAAGAACAGCGCATTGCCGAGTTCCCATATGACCCGGGCGGCAACAGCGACTGACCCCTGGCGGTCACATGCCTTCTGATCAGCTCAGGACCGCTACCCGTGGGGCCTGGGCACCTTCGGGGAATGGGGACTGGCGGATACGAACCGGGACAATCCGAACCGTCAGGTGCGGTTGAGCTTCCTTGGGGGCGCGTGATTCTTGGCGTCGGTCTTTCAACTGTTCGCCTCAACAGCGGGGTGAGCCGACCCGCGCGGCTCACCGCCCTGAACCCCCGAAGCCCCTCGACCGTCCCCACCGTCCCTCCTGCCGAGAGCGCGGAGTGTTCGCCGTACGTCGTCGGAACCCAGGACGTCGGCGCTGACCCGTTCCACGTCCTCCCCGCAGGGCCGGTCGTCGTCCAGTGGGGGAACGATCGCTCGGATCGCGCGGTGCAGGAGTCCGGGGCCCCGGCCCAGAGCGGACGGTGCGGCCAGGTCCACTGCCTGGGCGGCGACCACGGCCTCCACGGCGAGCAGTTGCCGCAGCCGTACGAGGATCGTGGTCAGCCGCCGTGCCCCGAGCGCCGCATTGGTCGAGTCGTCCTCGACGGCGTCCGCGCCATGGCGGGGGTCGGTGCTCACTGGTGCAGAGAGCAGACGGATCTCGGCGACGAGTGCCTGCGCCGTCTTGGCGAGCGGTGCGAAGCCCGAGCGCTCCGGACCGTACGGCGAGAGGTTCGCAGGCAGTCCGCTGACGGCGGGATCGAGCAGCCGTCGCATGCGCTCGGCGGAGACCGACGCGGTCTGCGTCAGGGCCAGCGCAAGGGTGTCGAAGGCGAGGGCCAGGGCCGGAGTGTGGAAGTTGCCGGACGAGAGGATCTCGGCTGTGTCGGCCAGCACCACCGGATTGTCGCCGCAGCCGTTGAGCTCCGGTTGGAGCGCGGCGTCGGCGAAGTCCAGCGCGGCGTGCAGCGCCCCGTGCACCTGGGCTGCGCAGCGCAGGCTGACGGGGTCCTGGACCCGCCGCGCGTTCCGGGGATCGCCCAGCTCCCCGCCGTTCAGCAGGGCGAGCAACTCGGCCGCCGCGCGGCACTGACCGGGAGCGGGGCGCAGGCCGAGGACCCGGGCGTCGAGCGGGCTCGTGTTCGCCCGGAAGCCCTCGTAGGTCAGCGCTGTGACCGCCTGCGCCAGTGTGAGGACGGCGCTCGCCTCGTGCAGGGCGAGAGCACCCTGTCCGGCCGCCAGCGGGCTCGCGCTGCACAGCACATGCCCGTCCTTCGGGCCCAGTTCGACAGGGGTGAGACCGGCCCGTCGCAGTGCCGTGACGCCGTCGAGCACGCCGCCGGCGAACTCGGCCCTGCCCTCACCGATCACGACCAGGCCGACATGAGCCATCTGGCACAGATCCGAGGCGCCGATCGACCCCACCTCGGGAATCACCGGATGTACCCGCGAGTTGAGCATGGCCACGAGCAGCCGCAGGATCTCCGGACGCACTCCGCTGCCTCCGCCCGCGATGCCGTTGACGCGGGCGAGGACGGCGGCGCGTACGACGGGTACCGGCAGCGGAGCGCCGACCGCGTTGGCCCGTCCCCGGACCGTGCGGACGCTGAACGCCTCGAGTTCGTCGCGGGGCAGTGCGTACGACGAGCGGGTGCCAAGGCCCGTCGTCAGGCCGTACGTCGGCACCTGGCGGTCGACGACGTCGTCGACGGCGGCTCGCTCGCGCGTCAGCCGGGGGATCACCGCGTCGCCCAGGACGACTCGGGCGCCGTGGCGGGCGACGGCGACGACATCGTCGTACGACAGTGTCCGCCCGTCGATGACGACCTCTGCGACCCCCGTCATGAGAACCGCAGCTTCTGACCGAGGCCGCGCTCTTCGGCCTTCTTGAGCACGGCCGCACCCAGCGCGATGTCGGACAGCGAGAGTCCACGGTGCCAGAACAGGTTCGTCTCGTCGGCGCTTTCCCGGCCCGGCTTGCTGCCTGCGACGATCTCGCCCAACTCGCCATGTAGATTGGACTCGTCGAGCCTGCCGGAGTCGACGTGTGCGCGCAGGGCGCCGAACGGCCCGGCGTGCGCCTGGCCCCAGTCGTCGACGACGATCTTGTCCATGATGTCCGTGAGGGTGAGTTCGACGGCGCTGTGTGTTCCGTACGGCACGACAAGGGCCCCGGGGGCGATCCACTCGGTCTTGAGCAGCGGCTCCGGCCGCTCGAGCCGGGACGCCTCCACCACGATGTCCGCGCCGTCCACGCAGGTCTTCCAGTCCTCGGTCACGATGACGGGCTTGCCGAGCTCTCGCTCCAGTCGCTCGGCGAAGGCCTCGCGGCTCTCGGGGCGGCGCGAGTGGACGCGTATCTCCGTGAGGTCGAAGATCCGGTCGAGCAGGCGGACGTTCCAGTACGACGTGGCTCGGGCGCCGATGTGCCCGAGCACCCTGGCATCCGGACGGGCCAGGTGACGTGCCCCCAGCGCGGTGAGGGCACCGGTGCGCATCTCGGTGATGGCGGTGGCGTCGAGTACGGCCACCGGCATGCCGGTACGCGGGTCGAAGAGGTTGAGCAGCGCCATTTCGGAGGGCAGCCCGGCCTTGTAGTTGCCGACGTAGTCGCCCACGATCTTGACCCCGGCAAGCGCGAGCGGAGCGACATAGCCGCGGAGGACGTTGAAGTGGCCGTTGAACGAGGGATCGGGCATGAGGTGGACGCGCGGTTCGATGACCGTTTCGCCAAGGCCCTGGGCGCGCAGCCCTTCTTCGACGGCGTCGAGTATCTCGATGTCGATCAGTTCGAGTTGTTCGATGTCCGAGCCGTTCAGGAAGGTGAACCAGACCGGTTTCATGGGTTGTCTCCCTACGTCTGAGCTGGCGAATCGCATGACACCGGCGGCACGGCCGGAACGCGCGCGTCGAGAGCAACTGTCAGGTCGGCGTCGATGGATCTGGAAAGGCACATCAGTCGCAGAAGGTGAGGATTTCGGGCACACCCTGGACCTATTTCGTACGAACGTAACGCGCCGTTCACAGGAGGCCATTGACTCTCATTCAGTCAGCCGTAACTCTGCATGACCATATGCAGTCAGGTAAGGGGCAGCCTTGATCAGATTCGACGCGGTGAGCAAGAATTATCCCAACGGCACCACAGCCGTGGATGACTTGTCCCTGGAGCTGGCCGAGGGCGGCATCACGGTCCTGGTCGGCCCCTCCGGCTGCGGCAAGACCACGACCCTGCGCATGATCAACCGCATGGTGGAGCCGACGGCAGGGACGGTGAGCCTGCGCGGCCAGGACATCCGGGAGATCCACGCCCCCGAGCTGCGCCGTGGCATCGGGTATGTGATCCAGCACGCCGGGCTGTTCCCGCACCGCACCATCCTCGACAACATCGCGACGGTTCCGTTGCTGCTCGGCTGGAGCCGGAAGAAGGCGCGGGCGCGGGCGGCGGAGCTGCTGGAACTGGTGGGGCTGCCGGCGGAGATGGCCAAGCGCTACCCGAACCAGCTCTCCGGCGGACAGCAGCAGCGCGTCGGGGTGGCCAGGGCCCTGGGCGCCGACCCGCCGGTGCTGCTGATGGACGAGCCGTTCAGCGCGGTCGACCCGATCGTACGGGCGGAGCTGCAGGCGGAGTTCATCCGGCTGCAGAAGGAGCTGCACAAGACGATCGTGTTCGTGACCCATGACATCGACGAGGCGATCAAACTCGGCGACAACATCGCGGTGTTCCGAACCGGCGGCAAACTCGCACAGTTCGACACCCCCGAGCGTCTGCTCGCTGATCCCGCCGACGAGTTCGTGGCCGGCTTCGTGGGGCAGGACCGGGGCATCCGCCGGCTGTCCTTCGTCAAGGCGGCCGATGTGCCGTTGCGCGACGGTCCGGTGCTTCCGGCGACCTCGCCCGTGGCGCCGGCCAGGGCGGTGGATGAGCCTTGGGTTCTGGTCGTCGACGACGGCCGGCGACCGCTCGGCTGGGCCGCGGTCGCCGAACTCCCGGAGAGCGGCACGCTCGCGGACGCGCCTTTGGCGCCGCTCGGCCATACGTTCAGCCTCGTCGGCGACTCGGCGCGGGCCGCCCTCGACTCGGCGCTCCTGTCGCCCTCCCGGCTCGCGGTGGGCGTGGACGCGGAAGGCGCGGTCATCGGCGTCGCCGACGCGTACGAGCTCTCCGCAGTGACGGCCGCCGCCGACGTGGCCGGGGCCCCGGCCGGGGACGAGGTGGGCGCCGAGGGCCCCGCCGGTGGTGAACGATGAGTGACGGTGAGCCGCTGGTCCGGTGGCAGTGGATAGGCGATCATGCCGGTGAGCTGGCCGACTACACCGCTGTCCATCTGAGACTGGGCCTTCTGCCGGTGCTTTTCGGGCTGATCATCTCGGTCCCTCTCGGGATCCTGTGCCATCGCTTGCGATGGCTGTACCCACCGGTGCTGACCGTGGCCAATGTCCTGTACTCGATCCCGTCACTGGCCCTGTTCATGATCTTCGTCCGTTACACGGGACTGACCGAACAGACGGTGATGATCCCGCTGACGCTCTACACGCTGTCGGTCCTGGTGCCCAACGTCGTGGACGGGCTGGCCTCGGTCCCCGAACCGGTCCGGCTTGCGGCCACCGCGATGGGATTCGGCACGGTACGCCGTGTCGTCCAGGTCGAACTGCCGATCGCCGTACCCGTCGTCATCGCCGGCGTACGCGTCGCCGCCGTCTCGTCCATCAGTCTCGTCGCGGTGGGACAGCTGATCGGACAGGGCGGTCTCGGCTACTACATCACGCGTGGCCTCCAACTCGACTTCCCGACCCCGATCGTCACCGCGATCGTGCTGATCATGCTGCTCGCGCTCACCACCGACGCGCTGCTGGTCCTGGCGCAGCGGCTGCTCACCCCGTGGTCCCGGAGCAAGGTGACGGCGTCATGAACGATCTCCTGAGCCAACTCCGCCTCGTAGGCGACTGGTTGACGTCCTCGAAGCAGTGGCACGGTGACGAGGGGATTCCCCACCGGCTCCTGGAACACCTCACCTACAGCGGCCTGTCCTTGCTGTTCGCAGCGCTGATAGGGCTGACGTTCGGGCTGCTCGTCGGGCACACCGGCCGTGGGGCGTTCGCCGTGGCCAGCGTGGCCAACCTCGCACGGGCGATCCCCACCTTCGGCCTGGTCGTCCTCGTCGTCACGCTCGCCGGACTCAGCACCACGCCCGTGCTGATCGCCCTGGTCGCACTCGCGGTCCCGCCCATTCTCATCAACACCTTCGAGGGAGTCCGCGGCGTGGACCCCGACACCAGGGACGCCGCGCGCGGGGTCGGCATGACCGGGTGGGAGGTCCTGGTGCGGGTGGAGGTGCCGATGGCGCTGCCACTGATACTCCTCGGACTACGTGTCGCCGCGATCCAGGTCGTGGCCACGGCGACCGTGGCGGCCTATCCCGGTCTCGGCGGCCTGGGCCGCTTCATCGTCGACGGGCTCTCCCGTAACGACTACGAACTGGTCATCGGCGGCTCCACCGTCGTCGTCGTGCTGGCGCTCGTCGTCCAGATCGTGTTCACCGCGCTGCGGCGCTTCATCGTGTCGCCGGGCCTGCGGGTCTCGGCGGCCAAACCTTGAGTTTCTTGGCTTCCGGGCCCTGAGAAAGGAAACACCCATGAGAGGCATGTACCGCGGCGCCGCCTTCGGCCTGATCGCCGCACTCACGCTGACCGCCTGCGGCGGTGGCGACGGCGACGACAACCCGCTGACGGGCAGCAGCAGCGACAGCGGAGACGGCAAGTCCCTCGTCGTCGGCTCCGCGAACTTCCCCGAGAACCAGCTGCTCGCCGAGATCTACTCCCAGGCCCTGGAGGCCAAGGGCCTGAAGGTGACCCGCAAGTTCGACATCGGGGCCCGTGAGGTCTACTACGACCAGGTGGTCAAGGGCGGCATCAGTGTCTTCCCGGAGTACAACGGCGCCCTGCTGTCGGTGGCGGTCGACAAGAACAGCACCGCGACCAGCACCGAGGAGATCAACGCCGAGCTGAAGGAGAAGCTCCCGTCGTCGGTGGAGATCCTTGACTCCGCCGAGGCCGAGGACAAGGACTCGGTCACGGTCACCGCCGAGACCGCCGCCAAGTACAACCTCAAGACACTCGCCGACCTCAAGCCGGTCGCGGGGGACATGACGATCGGTGCCGGTTCGGAGTTCAAGACCCGCACGCAGGGCGGGGTCGGTCTGAAGAAGGTCTACGGCGTCGAGTTCGGGAAGTTCCAGCCGCTCGACGCGGGCGCCCAGAGCACCCTCGTGAAGCTGCTGAAGTCGAACGAGGTGCAGGCCGCCAACCTGTACACCACCGACCCCGCCATCGTCGAGGACAAGCTGGTGGTGCTGGAGGACCCGAAGAACCTCTTCTCCTCGCAGAACGTCACGCCCCTGATCTACAAGTCCGCGGTCGACGACACGGCCAAGGCGGCGCTCAACGGCGTCTCGGCCGAGCTCACCACCGAGGACCTGCTGGACATGATGAAGAAGCTGGTCAATGACAAGGAGGACGCCAGCACCGTCGCGAAGGACTGGCTGACGAAGGCCGGTCTCGTGAGCTGACCGCAACGGTTGGGCTGACCGTTTCCGGGTCATTTCGTCGGGTCATTCGGATCCGGGGCGGACGGTGCTCGTGGTCAGTGCGGCCACGCGGTCACCGTCCGCCCGGACAGACCAGGTACGCGACCCGGGAGCGAGTGAGGGGACACAGTACGACTGGCTGGGGGGAACAAGTTGAGTGACACGCAACGAGCCACCGTCGGCACACCCCGCGAAGCAGGCGCCTCCGCACGGCTGCACCGGCTCTTCGAGGGCCGTCGGCTCACCCCGACGCAGCGCCGTATCGCGCACTGCCTGGTCCGGCAAGCGTCGGCCGTGCCCTTCCTGTCCAGCGTGGAGCTGGCCCGACTGGCCGGGGTGAGCCAGCCGTCGGTGACCCGTTTCGCGTTCGCCCTCGGCTTCGACGGATATCCCGCGCTGCGCAGACATCTGCGGGATGTCGCACCCGACGGCACAGGCGTGGACGGCAGGTCGAACAACCGGTACCAGCAAGCGGTACAGGCCGAGATCGACAATCTGCGGCAGCTGGCGTCCCTGCTCGCGGACCCCGGGCCCGTGGAACGCGCGGGCCGGCTGCTCGCCGCGTCCCGGCCGCTGCCGGTGCTCGGGCTGCGCGCCTCCGCCGCCCAGGCACGAGGCTTCGCCTACTTCACCGCGAAGGTCCACCCTGACGTACGCCTGCTCGACGAAGGCGGCTCGATGCTCGCCGACCGCATCGACGCGGCCAGGCATGCCGGCGCGAGCGCGCTCCTGTGCTTCGCGCTGCCGCGCCATCCGCGCGAGGTCCTCGACGCGCTCGACCACGCCCGTGACACGGGGCTGACGGTGGTGACGATCGCCGATGGCACGTTCGCCACGGTGGCCGCCCACAGCGATCTGCTCCTCCCGGCCGCTGTGGGTACCGGCCTGGTGTTCGACACCGTGAGCGCCCCCATGGTGCTGGGACAAGTCCTCCTGGAGGCGATGTGCGACGCCTTGCCGGACGCTCAGGCCCGCCTGGAGGAGTTCGACGCGCGGGCCGTGGCGCGGGGGCTGTTCGTCAACTGAGCACCAAGACCCCTCACCGGCTCCGGCACGGCGCAACCTCGCTACTGATTCGATATGCCTCTATGTTGACAGTCGTCGATTCAGGGAGGAACTTTGTCTTCATAGACGCCGATGCAGCACCGATGCAGTGGGAGGCGGGTCATGGCCGACCAGAAGAGCGACCTTCGTGAGCAGGTACGTGCCGCCTACGCCGCTGCCGCCGTGGAGGTCACCCAGGGCGGAACCGCCTGTTGCGGCTCCGCGAGCGTCGAGATCGATGAGAACTTCGGGGCGGGGCTGTACGCGGCCGCGGATCGGGAGGGGCTGCCCGTCGAGGCGCTCGCGGCCTCGCTGGGCTGCGGCAACCCGCTCGGCGTCGCCGAACTGCACGAGGGCGAGCGGGTGCTGGACCTCGGCTCGGGCGGCGGCATCGACGTTCTGCTGTCGGCCCGCCGAGTGGGGGCGAGCGGCAAGGCGTACGGGCTGGACATGACCGAGGAGATGCTCGCCCTCGCCCTGGACAACGCGAGGAAGGCGGGCGCGGCCAACGTCGAGTTCCTCAAGGGAACCATCGAGGCGGTCCCGCTGCCCGCCGGCACTGTCGACGTCGTCATCTCCAACTGCGTGATCAACCTGTCGGTCGACAAGCCCGCCGTGTTCGCGGAGATGTTCCGGGTGCTCGCGCCGGGCGGCCGTATCGGTATCTCCGATGTCGTGGCCGACGATCACATCACGGCGGACCAGCGCGCCGAGCGCGGCGACTATGTCGGCTGCATCGCCGGCGCGCTGTCCTTCACCGAGTACCGGGAGGGGCTGGAGGCCGCCGGGTTCACGGACGTCGAGGTCACTGCGACGCACGCGGTGGCCGACGGGATGCACTCGGCGATCGTGCGGGCGGTCAAGCCGGTGTCGGCTGTGACGGGCGCGACGACGTCCACGTCCCTGCCCGTTGTGGCCGCCGGTGCGTGCTGTGGCGGTACCTCCAGCTGCCGGTAGCGCACGAGCCTGTGCGCGTCAGGAACGCGTTCAGGACTGATCGCCGCGCTCGGCGTTCTTCTCCCTGATGCGCACCGCTTCCTTCCGCACCTCGGCCTGGGTGGCGCGCTCCCTCTCCAGCCAGTCGGGACGGTCCCTCTTCAACGCGTCGATCTGCTCGGTGGTGAGCGGTTCCGTGATTCCGCCGCGAGCGAGACCCGCGATGGAGACGCCCAGCTTCGCCGCGACCACCGGGCGGGGGTGCGGGCCGTTTGCTCGCAGTTCCCGCAGCCACTCGGGCGGATCGGCCTGCAGCGCGTTCAGCTCGGCGCGCGAGACGACGCCCTCCTGGAACTCGGCGGGGGTGGCCTCGAGATACACACCCAGCTTCTTGGCCGCGGTCGCGGGCTTCATCGTCTGGGCGGTCTGGTGCGACTTCATGGTGTCAAGGGTATCGAGCGCCTGAGCGGCCTCCGACCACGACCAATGACCTGCGACCGGTAACCTGGCGGGGTGACAGGCTCGGAAGTATCCCCTTCGTTCCGGCTCGCGTATGTCCCGGGAGTGACGCCCGCCAAGTGGGCGCGGATCTGGAACGAGCGGCTGCCCGAGGTCCCACTGACCCTCATCGGTGTCTCCGCCGCCGAAGCATCGGATGTGTTGCTGGGCGGCGGCGCCGACGCGGGACTCGTGCGGTTGCCGGTCGACCGGGCGGTCCTCAGCGCGATCCCTCTCTACACCGAGACCACGGTGGTCGTGGTTCCGAAAGACCACGTCGTGGCGGCGGTCGACGAGGTGTGCGCCGAGGATCTGGCCGACGACATCGTGCTGCATCCCCTCGACGACGTCCTCGACTGGGAGCGTCTGCCGGGACAGCCCGCGATCGAGCGCCCCGCCACGACGGCGGACGCCGTCGAACTCGTGGCGGCTGGGGTGGGTGTGCTCGTGGTCCCCCAGTCACTCGCCCGTCTGCATCACCGCAAGGACCTCACGTATCGGCCGGTCACGGACGCCCCCGAGTCGAGCGTCGCGCTGTCGTGGCCCGAGGACGCGACCACCGACATGGTCGAGGACTTCATCGGGATCGTCCGCGGGCGAACCGTCAACAGCTCTCGGGGTCGCCGGCCCACGACGCCGGCCCCGGCTCAGCCGCAGCGGAAGCGGCCGGATTCAGGCGGCGTACGGCGGAAGCCCGCGGCCGGCAAGTCGACCGGCAAGAGTCCTCGGAGCGGTGCCGGCGGCCCCAAAGGCGCCAAGCGCGGCAAACCTCGTCGTCGGTCGTAGCTTCGGGGTGCGTGCGTTCAGGACGGCGTCGTCCGAGCGAGCGCAAGCCACTCGAACGCAGCCTGCGCCGTGAACTCGCCCTGGCCGCCGCGGAAGAGCAGTCCCGCCGTGGCGAACCGCGGGTCGTCCGCCTGCGCCGCCACGTAGGGGATCGCGATGCAGCGCATGCCCGCCGCATGCGCCGCTGCGGCGCCGGGCGCGGCGTCCTCCACCACCACACAGTCGGCCGGTTCGGCGCCGATCCGGCGGGCCGCCTCCAGGAAGACGTCAGGGGCGGGCTTGCCGTGCGCCACCTCGTCCGCCGAGACGACGACGGGCAGCAACGTCGCCAGGCCCGCGCTGGACAAGATCGCCTCGATGGCCTCGCGAGAGGACCCCGAGGCCACGGCCATCTGCACACCCGTGTCGTGCAACCGCTCCACGAACTTCCGCATCTCCGGGTAGACGGGCGTGGATACCCGGGCCAGTTCCAGATAGCGGCGGTTCTTCTCCGCCAGCAGCTCGTGGAGCGGCGCCCCGAGCCCGAACCGCTCCTTCCACAGAGCGAGCGTCTCCTGCGTGCCTATGCCGACGTACTGCTGGTGGTCCTCCCACGTGAAGCCCGTGATGCCGTGCTGCGCAAGGACATGACGTCCCGCCTCGAAATAGTTCGGCTCGCTGTCCACGAGTGTTCCGTCGAGATCGAATATGACCGAGGTGGTGGCCGCCCTGCCTGCCTTGCTCATGCCCTCCAGCATGCCAGGGCGTGACAAGAGGGGCTCAGCACACTGGCGCGGTTCAGGGGGCTCGATCGCACTGCTGTGAGGGGAGTGGCGTGCCGCGACGAGCACGGAGGGCACCAGAGCGTCGTGTGGGCGCGATCAGTGCGGCAGTAGGGGCGCGATCAGCGCGGCCGTTCGGGCACGCGAGTGGAGCGGCCGATCGACTCCACGAGCGGCAGCAGACGATGCGGTACGCGCTCGCGCAGCGCCACCTCCGTGCGTGTGCGCACCACGCCCGGCAGCTGGATCAGCTGCTGGATCACATCCTCCAGATGTGCGTTGTCCCGGGCCACGACCCGGGTCAGCAGATCGCCGCCACCCGTGATCGAGAACGCCTCGATGATCTCCGGTACGGCGGCCAGCGCATCGCCCACCTCGTCGAGATGCCCCTGCGTGACCTCGATGTGCACAAAGGCCAGAACGGGGTGGCCGAGCGCGGCGGGGGAGAGGGAGGGCCCGGTTCCGGTGATCACTCCGTCCCGCTCGAGCCGGTCCAGCCGGGCCTGGAGCGTGCCCCGCGCGACGCCGAGGATACGGGCGTATTCGCGGGCGCTCGTGCGCGGCTGCTCAAGCAGCAGTCGCAGGATGCGGGTGTCCAACGCGTCCACGGCCATGGTCCGTCTGCCTCCTCCTGGTCGGCTGTGAGCGTCTATGACGGTACCAATGGCCCAGTCGACTCTGTGCCTGCTGAGCCAGTGTCCCGCTTCCGCCGCGGCGGCCTTGCATGGCGGCAGCGTGGGCCGCCGCATCGACCGTGCCGTGGAGCCGGCCCGCATCCTCTCTCGGGTTCGGAAGGCACCGCGTCCCAGCGGCTCTTCCGGAAGTGTGAGCGGGCATCCACGAGTGTTGGCCAAGAAAATACCCAGGGGGGGTATAGTGTGGATGTATGAGCGGAGCGGCGGACGCCCGTCCGGTTCCGCGCTACACACGCATCGACACCCGAGGAAGAAGCGATGACCTTCGAGAACGTCACCACCGTCTACAAGGTGTCCGGCATGACCTGCGGCCACTGTGAGAGCGCTGTTTCCGAGGAGCTCTCCGGGCTGGACGGTGTCACCGCGGTCAAGGCCGTCGCCGCCTCCGGCGAGGTTACCGTCACCTCCGCCGCCCTTCTCGACGAGGAAGCCGTGCGCTCCGCGGTCGACGAGGCCGGCTACGAGCTCGTCGGCCCGGCCTGACCCGTAGTCCGGCCTGACCCGTAGTCAGGCCTGACCGGTCCGCCAGGGCCGTTCGCCGCCGTTCGCCCAGGAACGCGATGTCGCTCCCACGCCGGGAGGTGCCGCCCCGCTCATATGGACGCCGTACGCCCCGGCCTCTCCCAGGAGATACGCCCCATGACCAGCACGGCTCTCGAGAAGACGGTTCCCGGTACGACGGCGGCGCCGACCGCCGAGGTCGAGCTCTCCATCGGCGGCATGACCTGCGCCTCGTGTGCCGCCCGCGTCGAGAAGAAGCTCAATCGCATGGACGGCGTCACGGCGACGGTCAACTTCGCAACGGAGAAGGCCAGGGTCTCTTACGCTGACGGGATTGAGGTCGCCGACCTCATCGCCACCGTCGAGAAGACCGGCTACACAGCTGCGGAGCCGCCCCCTCCCGCGCGCCGGACCGGGGGCGACGAGGCCCAGGCCGCTCCGGTGGGAGCGGACGGCGAGCTTCTCTCGCTCCGGCAGCGCCTGTTCGTATCGCTAGCGCTTTCCGTGCCCGTCGTCCTGATGGCGATGGTCCCGGCACTGCAGTTCGACAACTGGCAGTGGCTGTCGCTGACCCTGGCGGCTCCGGTCGTCATCTGGGGCGCCTTCCCGTTCCACAAGGCGGCCTGGACCAACGCCCGTCATGGCGCCGCGACCATGGACACCCTGGTGTCCATCGGCACACTCGCCGCGCTCGGCTGGTCGGTGTGGGCCCTGTTCTTCGGGCACGCCGGGATGCCCGGGATGCGGCACGCTTTCGAGTTCACCATCTCCCGTACGGACGGCTCGTCCTCCATCTACCTGGAGGCCGCGACCGGCGTGACCACGTTCATCCTCGCCGGCCGGTACCTGGAGGCGAAGTCCAAGCGCAAGGCCGGGGCGGCACTGAGGGCGCTGCTGGAGTTGGGCGCCAAGGATGTCGCGATACTGCGGGGCGGACAGGAAGTGCGTATCCCTGTGGCGCAGTTGGCCGTCGGTGACCGCTTCGTCGTCCGGCCCGGAGAGAAGATCGCGACCGACGGGACCGTCGTCGAGGGCGGCTCCGCGGTCGACGTCTCGATGCTGACCGGCGAGTCCGTGCCGGTGGACGTGACGGCCGGCGATCCCATCACCGGTGCCACGGTGAACGTCGGTGGAAGGCTGGTCGTCGAGGCGACCCGGGTGGGCGCCGACACGCAGCTCGCCCGTATGGCGAAGCTCGTCGAGGACGCCCAGAACGGCAAGGCCGAGGTGCAGCGCCTCGCCGACCGTATCTCCGCGGTCTTCGTCCCCGCGGTCATCCTTATCGCCCTCGGCACTCTTCTGGCCTGGCTGTTCTTCACCAGCGACACCGCTGCCGCCTTCACCGCGGCCGTCGCCGTGCTGATCATCGCCTGCCCCTGCGCCCTGGGGCTCGCCACGCCGACCGCCCTGATGGTCGGCACCGGGCGCGGGGCCCAGCTCGGCATCCTGATCAAGGGCCCCGAGGTGCTGGAATCCACCCGGCGCGTGGACACCGTCGTCCTCGACAAGACCGGGACCGTGACCACGGGCCGTATGCAGCTCCAGGACGTCGTCACCGCACCGGGCGTGGACGAGGACGAACTGCTGCGGCTGGCGGGCGCGCTGGAGCACGCCTCGGAACACCCGATCGCCCAGGCGATCGCCGCGGGCGCCGCCATGGGGGTCCCCCCGCTCGAGCGAAGCCGAGAGTGGGGGAAGGCCGGAAGTCTGCCCGTTCCGGAGAGCTTCGAGAACATCGCCGGTCTCGGCGTCCAGGGGGCGGTCGACGGGCACCAGGTCCTCGTCGGACGCGAGCAGCTCTTGGGTGAACGGGGCATTGAGCTCCCACCGGAACTGGCCGAGGCCAAGGCAGCGGCGGAGGCCGAGGGGCGCACGGCGGTCGTGGTCGCCTGGGACGGCACGGCGCGCGGCGTCCTCACCGTCGCCGACGCCGTCAAGGACACCAGCGCCGAGGCGGTCGCCGAACTGAGGAAGCTGGGCCTGAGGCCCGTCCTGCTGACCGGCGACAACCAGACGGTCGCCGACTCCGTCGCGCGGACCGTCGGCATCGACGAGGTGATCGCGGAAGTGCTGCCTCAGGACAAGGTGGCCGTGATCAAGCGGCTGCAGCGCGAGGGCCGGGCGGTCGCGATGGTCGGCGACGGAGTCAACGACGCTGCCGCCCTGGCCACCGCGGATCTGGGCCTGGCGATGGGAACGGGCACGGACGCGGCGATCGAGGCGGGCGACCTGACGCTCGTACGCGGTGACCTGCGGGTGGCCGCGGACGCCATCCGGCTCTCCCGCAGGACCCTCACCACCATCAAGGGCAACCTGTTCTGGGCCTTCGGCTACAACGTCGCCGCACTGCCCCTGGCGGCCGCCGGCATGCTCAACCCGATGATCGCGGGCGCCGCGATGGCCTTCTCGTCGGTCTTCGTGGTGACCAACAGCCTGCGGCTGCGGTCCTTCGAGTAGGCCCCTGCGCGTAGGCCCTTGCGCGTAGGGGCCTACGAGCGGGAGCTTCAAGCCGGGAAGTTGATCTCGTCCGTCGCCATGGTCCGTTGGCCTCTTGTCGGTGCAACGCGAAGGCCCGAGACAGTGCCAATGGCCCAGTGAATCCGATGAGACTTGAGCCATGAGGCGCAAGGATGCTGTGATGTACCCGTCGATGGCGCTGCGGACCCCGCAGCGCCTTTTTCATGCCGGTACGCAGTGAGGGGCGGGAAGAGTGCTGAAGAGGGTGTTCGTGGCTCCGGACCCGGGGCGGCTGCGGCTGCGCAGCGCCACCCGGGCCGTCGCCGGCATCGGGTTGGCGGTCGCCCTCTGCGGCCTCGCCGGTCACTCCCTTGCCGCGTCCATCACGGGTGGGCTCGCCGCGCTTCTCGCTCTCTTCACGGTGACCGACGCGACGGTGCGCGGCCAGGCGGTCACGACCGCGCTGTTGCCCGTGGTCGGCCTTCCCGTACTCGCCCTGGCGGCGGGGCTGCACGATCATCCGGTGGCGCGAGACCTGGCCTTCCTCACCGTGGTTGGTGTGGGGGTGTACGCGCGGCGCTGGGGGCCGCGGGGTCACAGTCTCGGCGTGTTCGCGTTCATGGCCTTCTTCGTGACCCAATTCCTGCACACGGTGCCGGGCCAGCTGCCGGAGCTGTATGCCGCGGTCACGCTGTCCCTGCTCGCCTCCTCGGCCGTCCGTTTCGGCCTGTGGTGCTACGAGCGGCGGCTGCCCCCGGCCGTTGTTCCGGCTCCGCCGACCGGTACGGGTCTCGCACGGCCGACGACCCGCCAGGCCCTTCAGGCCACCGCCGGCTCCGCCTTCGCCCTCATGATGGGCGAGCTGCTGTCCGATCAGCGCTGGTACTGGGCGGTGGGCGCGACATGGTGGGTCTTCGTCAACACCGCATCCCGTGGCGAGACGCTGGTCCGGGGCTTTCGCCGGGTTCTCGGTACCGTGATCGGTATCGGTCTCGGCCTGCTCGTCGCGGTGCCGTTGCAGGGAGCGGCCGTTCCCACGGCGGTCCTCGCCGCGGTCGCCGTCTTCGGCATCTTCTACACGGCCGCGGTCTCGTACACCTGGATGATGCTCGCGGTGACGGTGCTGGTCGAGCTGCTCTACGGGCTTCTGGGGGTACTGGAGCCGGGCCTGCTCGCACTGCGTCTCGCGGAGACGGGAGTCGGGGCGCTCGGCGCGGCGCTGGCCGTACTCCTCGTACTGCCCGTCACCACCCACGCCACGACCGACGCGTGGATCCAGCGCGCCCTGCGGTCCGTACACGAGTGCACCGCCGAGTCCGCAGCGCGCCTTGCGGGCTCGGACACCGCCGACCCGGCCGGGCGCGTCGCCGAACTGGAGCTGGTGCTCGCCAGGGTGCGCCTCTCGGTCTCGCCGCTGGTGCACCCGCTGAGCCCGATGCCTGCCCGTAAGACCCGGGCCCGGCAGGTGCTGGCGCTGCTCGACGACTGCGCCCGCGAGGTCCGCGGGCTGGCCTCCGTGGCCGCCGACCCGGAGGCTTCGCACGATGCCCGCCTCGCCGCTGCCTGCCTGCGTGTGGAGGCCGCCGTGGAGGCACTCACCACTCCGGGCTCGGCGCTCGACGTCGCGGCTGCCGACGCCTTCGGTGCGCGGCATCCTGCAGGCGAACCCGCGCTCGTCCATCTGCACGGCCTGGAGCGGGCACTGGCCGCGCTGGCCGGACCGCTGCGCAGCTCACCGCGGTCGCCGCTCGTCGGGGCCTGAACCGGCCGCGCGCGAGCTGCTCGTGGGCCGACGGGATGACACCTCGCCGGCGGCTGCGCCATCCGGCGGCGTGCGTGCGTGGGTACCCGTGCGCTTTCGGTGGCGCTTGGTCTAGACCGATGGCTGCCGACTGCTACCGTCGGCGCCAAACGGCACCGGCAGGGGCGCGGTGAGGCCAGCAGCACCGGCAGTGAGAGGGGAACGCAGTGGCAATGGGCGGAAGGCGGGCCCGACGGGCGTACATCGGATCGTTCACCGCAGCAGGGGGCAGGGGAGTCATCGCCGCGGCCGTCGACCACGACACGGGTGCGCTGACGGAGCTGGGCGCCACCGACGAGGTCGCCGATCCCTCGTATCTCGCGCTCTCGCCGGACGGGGCCGTGCTCTACGTGGTCAGCGAGACGGCCGACGGCTCGGTGGCCGCCTGTCAAGTCGCCGGGGACAGGCCCGAGCTGACGGGTTCCCCGGTGCCGGTGAAGGGCGACGGTCCCACACATCTCACCGTGCACGCAGGGCATGTGCTGACCGCCAACTACGGCTCGGGCAGCGTCACCGCCGTGCCCGTGAAGGCTGACGGCACCCTCGCCGCCGCCGCGTCCAGCCTGCTGCGGCACGAGGGCTCGGGCCCGCACCCGCAGCGCCAGCAGGCGCCGCACGCCCACCAGGTGATGCCGGATCCGACCGGCCGATGGGCGGTCAGCGTGGACCTCGGCACCGACTCCGTGCGCATCTGCTCCCTCGATGGCGAAGGGGAACTGAGCCTCTGGCGCGAGGTGGCCCTCAGGCCCGGGTCCGGGCCGCGTCACCTCGCCTTCCACCCGCGCGGCGATCTGCTGTACGTGCTGAACGAGCTGGCGCCGACCGTGACCGCGTGCCGCTGGGACGCAGAGGAAGGCCTGGTGCAACCGCTCGGCGAGACGCATGTGCTGCCCGGTGCACCCGACGGCGACGCCTATCCCTCGGAGATCGTCGTCGCTCCCGACGGCCGGTTCGCCTGGACCGCCACCCGCGGCGAGGACGTCATCTCCGTGCTCGCCCTCGACGGAACGGGCGAACGTCCGAGGCTGCTCACCATCGTGCCGTGCGGCGGACACTGGCCCCGGGACCTGGCCCTCGACCCGTCGGGACGATACCTGTACGCCGCGAACGAGCGCTCCGGTGACGTGACCTGGTTCCGCCTCGACCCCGAGACGGGGCTGCCGCGACGCGCCGGCTCGATCGAAGCGCCTGCGGCTTCGTGCGTGGTGTTCGGCTGAAAGACGCGGCGGGCGGCAGTCGCCGCACGGCGAAGGCCCGCTCCCCAGCACGGCGAAGGCCCGCTCCCCGGCACCGGGAGCGGGCCTTCTGCGCGTACGGTCAGCGCACCGGCGCACCCGTCGGCTGCGGGGCGATGCCCAGCGCCGTCGTGTACTTGGAGAGCGCCAGCTTGCCGATCGCCGGGTACGCACCCAGCGCCTCCGCGGCCGCGCAACCCGCTTCCTTGGCTGCCGCGTCGAGCAGGCCAGGGTCGATCTCCGGGCCGATCAGATACGGCGCGAGCGCCAGTTGGGCCGAGCCCGAGGAGCGCAGCTGCTCTGCGGTAGCCGCGATCGAGCCCTCCTCGTCCAGGGCCGCGGCCATCACCGGCACCGCGAGGCGCGCGGCCAGCAGCATGCCGGTGATCCCGGCCGCCTGCACGGCCTCGGTGCCGCCGACGGAGGCGAGGATGATGCCGTCCGCGGCGGTCGCCACGGTGAACAGGCGGGCACGGTCGGCACGGGCCAGACCGGCCTCGGACAGGCGCACGTGCAGCGCCTCCGCGAGCAGCGGGTGCGGGCCGAGCACATCGGTCAGCTCCGCGGCGGCACGGCTTTCCATCACGGCCTGGCGGATGCTCCGCAGCAGCGCGCTGTCGGGGCCGGCGAGCAGCGGTACGACGACCGCCGCCGGGCCCTCGGGCGCAGCCACGTCGGCACCGGCGGCGACGGCCTGCTCGTAGCGGGCGGTGCGCTCCTGGGCAGCGCGTGCGAGCACCGACTGGAGCGCGGGGTACTCGGCGTCGTCCCCGTCCACGTATCCGATCCGCGCGTCCAGGCCCGGAAGCTCGGAGCGGGCGATGCTCACGACCTCTTCGGCGATGCTGCGCGCGGCTGCGCTGGGCGTGCCGGGCACGGCCAGGACGAGCGCGGGCGCGCCCTCGGGAGCCGCCACGGGCTCAGGGCGGCGGTGCCGCCCGGGCTGGCGGGGACGCGGCATTCGTACAGGCAGGCCGGATGCGGGCCCAGTGGGGGAGCTCATGGCGCCGCATGCTACTGGCTTCTTGGGCTCCCCTGTTCGGGGAGGGTGCAGGTGAGCGGTATCCGTCCTGATTTGTCTTACGGGTCACGTCCGAATCGGTTGCAAGGGCACCGCCGCGCGGAGGGAGCATGTACGGATTCATGTGCGTGTAGTGCTCTATTGGTGCGTATCAAGGCATCAACGGCTCATTTTCGCCTGGCTTTCGCTGGGGCCTCCAGACACGATCGCTCACCGTCGAGCCCCACACTGCTCAGCCATCGAGGCCCACACTGCTCAGCCATCGACTCTCACACCGCTCAGCCATCGAGCCTTACGACGCGCAGCAGGTGCTCGTCGCGGGGCAGGGTCAGCTGGTCCAGGGCGAGGTCGACGGCCACGCGTACGGCGCCGTGCAGCGGGTCGCCCGCGGCAGGCACCTGGCGCGCTTGCGGAACCAACTGAGCGAGTAGTGTGCGCACGGGGGCGAGCAGGGGTTCACCCATCTTGAACAGGCCTCCGGTCAGGGCGACTTCGCTCTCAACGAATTTCGGGCAGACAGCGGCAGCGGCCTCGGCGATATGGCGTGCCGCGTCCCGCAGGATGCCCGCCGCCACCGCGTCGTCGGCCGCACACGCGGCGACTTCCGGAGCGAACGACGCGAGTACCGCGGGCCGGTCGGTGCGCGGATAAAGCTGCCCGGGGAGCTCGGCCGCGGGGCCGAAGAGCTTCTCGGCATGCGCCAGCAGGGCGGGTGAGCCACCGCGTCGCCCGTCGTGGGCGCGCATGGCCGCCTCGAGGCCTGCCCGTCCGATCCACGCTCCGCCGCCGCAGTCGCCGAGCAGATGTCCCCAACCGTCGGCCCGAAGCCAGCTCTTGAGGTCCGTGCCGAGCGCGATCATGCCGGTGCCGGCGGCCACGATCGCGCCGGGCTGCCGGCCCAGGGCCCCGGCGTACGCGGTGACGGCGTCGGCGGCGAGCGCGAGGCGGCGTACCCCGAGTTCGCGGGCCAGCGCTGCGGGCAGCTCGGCGCGCAGCCGGGCACCGAGGGTCGCCATTCCGGCGGCGCCGATGGTCACGGTCCCGATGCCCTCGACACCGGCCTCCCGCATCAGTTTCCTGGCCATGGGGACCAGCTGCTCCAGCAGATGGTCCGGGTCGATGCCACCGGGGCCCGTGCGAACCGGTGCCGCCGACTCGCTGCCCGAAGGGGCGACCGCGCCGGTACCGGTACCTACCGCGAGGGCGGCCCGGAACCCGGAGCCGCCCGAGTCGACGCCCAGCACGGCAGACGGCGGCCGGGCCCTCTTAACCGCCGGCGGCACCCCGGCCTCCGTCACGGCAGCCGCCAGTCCACCGGCTGTGCGCCCTGTCGCGCCAGCAGTTCTTTCGCCCGGCTGAAGGGGCGCGAGCCGAAGAAGCCGCGGCCCGTGGACATGGGGGAGGGGTGCGCGGACTCCACCGACGGCAGATCGCCGAGCAGCCTCTCGTTCGAGGGGCCTGACCTGTATCGATGACGGACGCCGAATGGCTTGATCACTGGAAGCACCGGGCACCACTGCTGTCCGACGAACGCTTACGCGACCTCATGGCCCGGCTCCAGGAAGAAGAGGACTGACGAGCGGAGCCTATCCCCGGGCCGCGTGGGACCGTTGGGCAGGTTGCGTACACGCGTCGCGGACTCCGCGCGCGACGTGACGCGGGTCGGCGTGAGGGCAGCGGACGAGCGCCGTGACGCGTCGGCGGATTCGGGAGCGCACTTCGCGCACCAGTAGAGTGACGCGCTGTGGCAGCACGACCGTTGAATGAACTTGTGGAGCCCGGTTGGGCGGATGCGTTGCGTCCTGTGGCCGAGCGGATCGCCGAGATGGGTGACTTTCTGCGTGCGGAGATCGCAGCCGGCCGCACCTATCTTCCGGCTGGGGCACATGTCCTGCGCGCTTTCCAGCAGCCCTTTGACGAGGTGCGGGTCCTGATAGTGGGTCAGGATCCCTATCCGACTCCAGGCATGGCCATCGGGCACAGCTTCGCGGTCGCACCCGACGTACGCCAGTTGCCGGGCAGTCTGGAGAACATCTACCGGGAGCTGCAGACGGACCTCGGGCTTCCCCGTCCCTCCAACGGTGATCTGACCCCGTGGACCCGACAAGGCGTGCTGTTGCTCAACAGGGCGCTGACCACAGAACCTCGCAAGCCCGGGGCCCATCGCGGCAAGGGTTGGGAGGAGGTGACCGAGCAGGCCATTCGTGCTCTGGTTGCGCGCGGCAAGCCGCTGGTGTCCGTGTTGTGGGGGCGTGACGCCCGTAATCTGCGGCCATTCCTCGACGACTTCCCGGCGATCGAGTCCGCCCATCCTTCACCGATGTCGGCGGACCGCGGTTTCTTCGGTTCACGGCCCTTCAGCCGTGCTAATGACCTTCTGGTGCGCCAGGGTGCCCAACCGGTGGACTGGCGCCTGCCGTAAGCCTCATCCGCCTGACAGTCCGGGACTGGTGCGGCGAAGGCGAAGCACCCGTCTCGGGCTGACCCGCAGGGCTCACACCCGTGAGGTTTCACGGACTACGGAAGCGAACACAGGCCAACGGCATCCCACACAAGTCGTGGAGCCCTTGTACGACCGTCGGAACACGACTCGGAAGAGTGAGTTGATGCGGCTCACGCTTCGCGCGGGTGCCCGTTAGCCGACTGGTGACCGCGTCGGTACGGCCGACGCCGTCCGCCGTGAACCGTGCCGCTTGACCTTGTCGCAGCGACAACCTTTCTACTGATGCCATGCGAATCGGAGAGCTCGCCGGCATCGCCGGCGTCACCACCCGTGCCGTGCGGCACTACCACCGCATCGGGTTGCTGCCCGAGCCGCCGCGCCAGCCCAACGGGTACCGCGAGTACTCGCTGCGCGATGCCGTCGAGCTGGCCCGGATCCGTCGGCTGACCGAGCTCGGCCTGAGCCTGGACGAGGTGAAGGACGTACTGGCGGACGACGCGGGCAAGGATCTCGTCGAGATCCTCGCCGAGTTGGACGCCGACCTGGCCCGCCAGGAGGAGGCCATCCGGCAGCGCCGCGCCCGCCTGGGCCGGCTGCTCGAGCAGGCAGAGCAGACCGGGCGGCTGCCCGCCGAGGCCCCCGTCTCCCCCGAGCTCACAGCCGTCTTCGACCACATGGCTCGCGCCTCGGCGCGGTTGCCCGGGCCGGAGCCGGCGATGGCGGCCAAGGAGCGGGAGCTGCTCGCCCTTCTGGAGACCGGCTCCCCAGGCGGCGACCGCGGCTGGCTCGACGCCATGATGCACAGCCTCAGCGCCGATCCGGAGGCCATGGAGCGCGCCTACGAGGTCTACGCCCAGCTGGACGAGCTGGCCGAGGCCGCCGAGGACGACCCACGGGTGGAGGAGACAGCCCGGGCCATCGTCGACAGCATCCCCGCGGCCCGTCCGCGGGTACGAACCGGACCGGTGACACCCCCGGCTCCGACTCGGTCAGCCGCACTCGCAGCCGGTGACCGACCGAGCGACAGTCCGGGGCCGGCCGGCCGCGGATCGGCGAGCATCGCGCCGATGTGCGCGTCCACGAGCTGCTGGATACGCGGGCGGAGCGCGGCCATCCGTGTCGTCTCCCAGCAGCGGCGGTCCTCGGTCATGGACGCCAGCCGTGGCGATGAGGACGAGTGCGGCCAGCACGTAAACGGTGCGCAGACCTGCTGCCGCACGCTCTGTCTGCCGCTCTTCCCGGCCGTCGGAGCCAGGTTCCGTGGCCGGCTCGGGGCCGGGGCCGGGCAGACAGAATCGCAGGGCGACGCACGCGGCGATCGCGAACACCGCAGCCAAGATCGCCAGATCTGCGGATGCCTCGGCAGGAGGTTGGCGATGCTTCAGGAGGTGGTCCGGCGGGACGGCCAGGGATCAGATGGTCCGGCCGGCGTGCGGGAGCGGTCAAGACCGGAACAGCCGATCGCACACAAACGAACACCCGAACAAACAAGTTGTTCGGTCGCCCTTGCCGAACAGCGGTGACCCATGCCACCGTGCTGGCCCTGGGACGGCTTCAACCTTCGTCAGTTTCACCAACTTTGGA
Organism: Streptomyces himalayensis subsp. himalayensis; assembly: GCF_013778455.1. Taxonomy (GTDB): domain Bacteria; phylum Actinomycetota; class Actinomycetes; order Streptomycetales; family Streptomycetaceae; genus Streptomyces; species Streptomyces himalayensis. Next base: position 95,824 of record NZ_JACEHE010000004.1, read on the forward strand.
GCCGCAATGTCCCAGATCAGCCGTCGGCGGCTGCTCCGCATCGCCGCGCTCACCGGCGTCGGCCTCGGCGTCACCTCAGTCTCCCGCCCGGCCTACGCCGCCGACGAATACGACGTGCTGCGCGAGCGCTGGGTCAGCAAGACCATCATCGGTTCGGGCTACGACGCCTCGGCCGAGCCGTTCGCCGGGCAGTTCGCCCAGATCGGCGCCACGGCCTCGACTCTGCAGTCGTCCATGGCCCCGGCATCCTCGTCGCTGTGGCCGGAGTTGCCGATCGGCAGCGCGTACGACAGCTCCAACGTGACCTCGTGCTTCACCAGGCTGAGGACGATGGCGCAGGCATGGGCGCTGCCCGGCACCGGCCTGACCGGCGACACCGGCCTGCTCGCCGACATCGTCAGCGGCCTGGACTGGATGAACGCAGGTGCCTACACACCCACGACGACGACGTACGACAACTGGTGGGACTGGCAGATCGGCGCGCCGAAGCCGCTGTTGGACACCATGGCGCTGGTGTACGGGTCGCTGTCGAGCAGTCAGATCAGCGGTTGTCTGTCAGCTGTCGATCACTTCGTTCCCGACTCGGCGGTGGCCTCCTACAGCGGCTCCAGCACCGGCGGCAACCGGGTCGATCTGTGCCAGGTGCTCATACTGCGCGGCATCCTCGGCAAGAGCTCGGCGAAGATCACGACCGGGCGGGGCGCGCTGTCGCCGGTGTTCCCCCTGGTGCGCGACGACGACGGTTTCTACGCCGACGGCTCGTTCCTCCAGCACCACATCGTTCCCTACGTCGGTACCTACGGCCAGATCCTGGTCAACGGGCTGGCCGGGCTGCTGGTGTTGCTCACCGGCTCCACATGGGCGGTCACCGATACGGGTCGGCAGGTCCTCTTCGACGCGGCCATCGCCGCGACCGCGCCCTTCCTGTTCAACGGACTCATGATGGACGGCCAGTCCGGCCGTGCCATCAGCCGCGGGATCAAGAGCGCCGGCAACCCGCTCGGCATCCAGCAGGACGACCACACCCGCGGACACGCCATGATCAGCGGCCTGCTGTTGCTGGCCGAGGCAGCGTCGGCCGAGGAGGCAGCCAAGTGGAAGGCGATGGCCAAGGGCTGGCTGCAGCGCGACTACTGGAGCCCCTACCTCTCCGACAGGTCGTTGCAGGTCCCGGCGCTGGCCCGGGGGCAGGCGGTGCTCGACGACACCTCGATCACTCCCGCGGCCGAGCCGGTGGTCAGCCAGGTCTTCGGCGCCATGGACCGGGCCACCCACCGCAGGGCGGGATGGGCGCTGGCCGTGGCGATGTGCTCGGCCAGGACCACGTTCTACGAGACGGGTAACGGCGAGAACCTGCGCGGCTGGCACACCAACTCCGGGATGACGTACTGGTGGGGAGACTCCTTCGGCAACGGGCAGTACTCCGACGCCTTCTGGCCGACGGTCGACCCGTACCGGCTTCCGGGGACGACCGTGTCGCGCAAGCCGCTGGCCGACGCTGAGGGCGGTTCCTTCGGCAGACCGGTGCCCACCGGCGCCGTGTGGGTGGGCGGCGCCACCGACGGCACGTACTCCGCCGTCGGCCAGGACACCAGGGGACTCACCTCGACGCTGGCGGCCAAGAAGTCCTGGTTCTGCCTGGACGACCAGGTCGTCTGCCTGGGCGCCGGGATCACCTCCAGCGACGGGTACGCGGTGGAGACCACGATCGACAACCGCAACCTCGGCAGCACCAGTTCGGCCGCCTTCACCGTCGACGGGACCGCCCAGCCGACCACGCTGGGCTGGGCGGCCACGTTCACCGGCGCCTCATGGGCGGCGCTCAAGGGCTTCGGCGGCTACGTGTTCCCCGGCGGCGCCACGTTCAAGGCACTCCGGGAATCCCGCACCGGGTCGTGGCACGACATCAACACCGACGCCTCCACCACCTCGCTGACCCGTCCCTACGTCACTCTCTGGTTCGACCACGGGACCGACCCGGGCAGCGGCTCGTACGCCTACATCCTCCTGCCCGGTGCCACCTCCACGACGACCGCCACGCGCGCCGCGAGCCCGACGGTGAGGGTCCTGGCCAACACCGCGAACGTGCAGGCCATCACCGACAGCGCCACCGCGGTGACCGCCGCCAACTTCTTCACCGCGGGCACGGCAGGTCCGATCACGGTCTCCAAGCCCTGCTCGGTGCTGATGCGCGAGAGCGGCGGCACGCTCGGCGTCACCGTCGCCGACCCCACCCGCGCCGCCACCACGGTCACCGTGACGATCGACCGCTCCGGTTACGTCACGGCGAGCGGCGACGCCGAGGTCCAGGTGACGGGGCTTGACCCCATCACCCTGGTGGTCGAGGTGGGCGGCAGCCAGGGCGCGTCCCGGACCATCACCTTCGGCACGGGTTCGGCGGTCACGGCCGGGCGCTCGCGGTCTCTCGCACCGACAGCCGACGCGTACGTCCGCGACGGCTCCTACGCGGCGACCAACTACGGGACGGACACCACGCTGGTCGTCAAGAACACCACGGCCGGATACGCCCGGCGCTCGTTCCTGAAGTTCGACGTGTCCGGCCTGCCCGCCGCGCCGCGCCGCGCCGTGCTCTGGGTGTACGGCAGGACCGCCGACAACGGCGGCACCCAGTCGACGGTCAGCGCGTACTCCGCCAGTAACGACAGCTGGACCGAGACCGGCCTGACCTGGAACAGCCAGCCGGCCCTCGGCACAGTCCTGTCCTCCCGCCCGATCGGCTCCGTCAACGACTGGGTGCCTCTCGACGTCACCGCGCATGTGCGGAGCCAGTACTCCGGCGACGGCACCGCCACCATTGCCCTCGCGCAGCAGGCCGCCGGGCTCGTGGTCCTGCTCAACAGCCGGGAGAACGCCGCCAACCAGCCGTTCCTCCACCTCATCGCCGACTGAATCGCGCGTTCCTCCACCTCATCACCGACCGAATCACCGACTGACAAGCCAAGGAATCATGCCGACTCTGCTCCAACTGCACGGTCCCGCTCCGACCAGCCGGGTCGCCTGGGCCGACGCCCTGGTCGCGATCGCCGCCCCGGCCACCCGGCTGGCAGCGCTCGGCCCCGGACGCCAGCCGGTGCACGGCAGCACCAACGACCCGGGCGCCACCTGGTTCGAGCTGGTCGCCCGCCCGCTGTGGGGCCTGGCCGCCCACGCCGCCGGCGGGCTGACCGGCGCGGAAACCCAGTGGGACCAGGCGCGTACAGCTCTGGCCGCCGCGGTCGATCCGGACCATGCCTGGTACATCGGCCCACCGATGGACCTGGAGCAGCGCCTGGTCGAATCCGCCGCGGTCGGCTACGCCCTGGCGGAGGCCCCGCAGCACTTGTGGGATCCGCTGAGCGCCGGGCAGCAAGAGCGCCTGGCCGACTGGCTGTCGGCGGCCGCGCTGACCCGCCCGCACGAGAACAACTGGCGCTTCTTCCCCGTGCTGGCCGCGGCCGGGCTGCGGGCCGTGGGCGTTCCCGTCGACGAGGCGGTCGCGGACGCGCACCTGGACAGGATCGAGGACTTCGCCCTCGCCGACGGCTGGTACGCCGACGGCGACCACGGTGCACGCGACTACTACGTACCGTTCGGCTTCCACTTCTACAGCCTGCTGCTCGCCTCGCTGAAGGCCATGGACGACGACAGGGCCGCGCTGTACCGCAGCCGCGCCTCCGAGTTCGCGGCGCAGTTCCAGCACTGGTTCGCCGCGGACGGCGCTGCGGTGCCCTTCGGCCGCAGCCTCGCCTACCGCTTCGCCCAGGGCTCGTTCTGGTCCGCGCTCGCCGCGGCCGATCTGCCTGCTGTGGACTGGCCGGTGGCGCGGGGACTGGCGGAACGCAACCTGGCCTGGTGGTGGCGGCAGCCGCTCGCCGCCGAGGACGGCTCGCTGACCCCGGGTTACGGCTATCCGAACGCGGCAGTCGTCGAGGAATACATCGGCGCCGGCTCGCCGTACTGGGGCACCAAGGTTTTCGCCGCGCTCGCCGCGCCCGCCGGCCATTCCTTCTGGACCTGCGAGCCCTCCGGCCCGGCGCCGACAGAGACCATCAGTGCCCAGCCGGCCGCGGCGATGGTCCTCACCCGGGACGCGCACGGCGATGTCGTCGCGCTGGCCGGGCAGCGTCCGCCCGCCTTCAACCCACGTGGCGCGGCGGCCAAGTACGCCAAGTTCGCCTATTCCTCCCTGGCCGGTTTCAGCGTCCCCCTCGACACGGCGAGCCTGCACCAGGGGGCCTTCGACAGCACCCTGGCGCTGTCCGACGACGGCACGCGATGGCGGACCCGGACCGACGGGGAGGCCGTCCTCGAGGGCGAGATGCTGATCGTGCGCTGGAGCCCCTGGCCGGACGTGGCCGTGGAGACCCGCCTGACCCCGGACGTCGGCGGGCACCTGCGCGAGCACCGCATCACCACCGCCCGCCCGCTGCACACGGTCGAGGGCGGTTTCTGCGTCCCGCTGCGCGCGTGTGGCCGCACACCTTCCGGAACCGTCGAGGAAAAGGGGTTCGCGAGTGCCGCGGCCGACGGGATCTCCAGCGACATCGTCTGCCACTCACCGGGCGGCCGCAGGCGCGCCGGCGAGGCCATGACGCCGATGGCGGGCTCTCACCTGGTGCATCCACGCACCGTCCTGCCCACGCTCCGCGGGACGCTGGAGCCGGGCGAGCACATCCTGCGCTGCCGGGTCTCGGTCACCCGCGGCTGACGGGCGACGTCTCACGCCCCTTTCCGCTCGGCCTCGCCCTTTCGCTCGGCCTCACGCCTCTTCCCGCTCAGGAGCGGGAAGAGGCGCCCGCTCGCCCATGGTGGAGGTCCTGACGCGCAGGGTGGGCATGAGGTGGACATGGCGCTTGATCGGGCCGTCCCCCGCGCGCATGCGCCGGAGCAGCATCTCCACCCCGGTGCGCGCGATGGCCCGTCGCGGCGGGGACACGGCGGTGATGGGGATGTCGGCGAGCGCGGCGAACACGTCGTCGTAGGCGACAAGGGCGACGTCGTCGGGTACTGCCAGGCCGCGGCTGAGCAGCCGCTGCTGCACGGCGATCGCGACGTCGTCCGAATGGGCGAGGACCGCGGTCACCCCGGCTGACAGCGCCTCCTCCAGCACGTCGTCGAGCCCGTCCATGCTGAACATGTCGACCCGCGGGACGTCCTTGTCGAGCCCGATGGCGTCCGCGACCATCTGATATCCGCGATGGATCAGGGCCGAGGTCGGCGTGGTCTGCGTGATGACCGCGATCTTGCGGTGGCCCAGCTCCGCCAGGTGCCGGAGGGCCTGGACCGCACCCAACTCGTGATCGGATGCCACGTACTCGATTAAATCGACGTCCACCGGCTGGCGGCGTTCCACGAACACCACCGGCACGGGCAGCGTCGGCGCCCACGCCGGTACGGGCGCGGCGGCGCTGGGCGTCAGCAGCAGCCCTTCGGCCCCGGCGTCCAGCAGCCTCTCGGCCTGGATCAGATCCTCCTGCTGATCGTGGCGGGAGACCCCCACGACGAGCCTGACATGGTGGGCAGCGGCGGCCGCCTGGGCGCCCCGGATCAGCTCGTGGAAGTAGAGGGTCGCCGCCGGGACCAGCATCCCGATGGCTCGCTGCTTGCCGGGCCTGGGCGCGGCGGGCTCGGCGGCCCCGGCGGGCGCGTCGTCGCCGGGCCGGGGCAGGACCGCGCCCCCGTGCACGCGCACGAGATCGCCGCGTTCGTGCAGCAGGGCGATGTCCCGGCGGATGGTGAGCTGAGCGACTTTGAACCGCTCGGCCAGCGCGGTCACCCGGACAGAGCCGTACCTGCGCAGGAGCTGAAGGATGGCGTCCTGCCTCTGGGCAGCGTGCATGTTCGACCCCCCGTCGGATGTTCATTCGTACGCACCTTACCGACCAGATCGCACACATGACAGCCCGTCTAGCTGCCGCATCAAACAAATAACGCCTGGTCAGAATGGGCCATGAACACTTGATGTTCGTTCATGTTCGATGTTCGGATTGGCCCTTGCCGGTGCTCTGGACCGGCCCCCACAATCCACGGAAGCCGTGACCTGCCTCCCAGATGCTCGCGGATCACTCGTTCCCCACGTCTCTGATCAAGGAGAACCATGTCTCGCTCCCAGATTTCCCGGCGCCAACTGCTCCGCTGGGCGGGGACCTCCACCCTTGCCGTCTCCTCCGCCGGCGTCCTGGGCGCCTGCGCCAGCCCTGGCGACTCCTCCACCGGAACCGCCGCGCCGAAGGGAGCGACCAGCAAGGCCAACCCGTTCGGTGTCGCCAACAGCGGCAACCTCGAGGCCGTGATCTTCAAGGGCGGGTACGGCGACGCCTACGCCACCAAGGTGCACCAGCCCCTGCTGCAGAAGGCCTTCCCCAAGCTCTCGATCAAGCACTCCAGCACCCCGAACATCGTCGAGACGCTCCAACCGCGCTTCGTCGGCGGCGACGTGCCCGATGTCAGCACCCTCCAGAAGCTCGACCTCGGCGCGCTGATCCAGTCCGAAGCGCTGACCGACCTGACCCCGCTGCTGGACGCCCCCACGGTGGACGACCCGGACACGAAGGTCCGCGACGTCCTGGCCCCCGGCGCGATCGAGGCAGGCACCGTCGACGGCAAGTTCTACCGGCTGATGTATGTGCAGACCGTCTACGGCCTCTGGTACGACGCCCAGCTGTTCCAGAAGAACGGCTGGCAGGTCCCCGCCACCTGGGAGGCCTTCACCGAGCTGGCCGGCGAGATCAAGAAGGCCGGCATGGACCCCTTCGGCCTCGGCGGCAAGAACGCTGCGGACTACGCCTCGTTCGCCATCCTCACCCAGGCCGGGAAGGCCGGCGGGCTGGACGTCCTCGAGAACATCGACAACCTGGAGGACGGCGCCTGGAAGGAGGACGCCGTCATAGAGACGCTCACCGCATGGAAGGAGTTCGCCCAGAAGTACGTCGATGCCCGGTACGCCGGGCTCATGCACACCGAGGCCCAGCTGCGCCAGGTCCAGGGCAAGCTCGCCTTCTATCCCTCCGGCAGCTGGCTGGAGAGCGAGATGAAGAAGGACACCCCGTCCGGCTTCACCTTCGCCATGATGCCGGTGCCGAGCCTGACCTCCTCCGACGCCCTGCCGGGGGCGGCCGTCCGCGCCACCGCGGGAGAGCCGTTCGGCGTCCCGGCCAAGGCGAAGAACCCCGGCGCGGGCATGGAGTACCTGCGCCAGATGGTCTCCAAGGCGGGTGCGTCCGGCTTCACCAAGCAGACGGGCGCGCTCACCGTCGTCAAGGACAGCTACGAGGGCCTCACGCTGACGCCGGGCACCAAGAGCGCCGCCGACGCGCTGGCGGCCGCCGGGAAGGACGTCTTCAACGTCCGGCTCACCGAGTGGTACGCGCCGATGAAGGAGGAGCTCATCTCCGCAACCCTCGCGCTGCTTTTCGAGGACACCACCGCGGCCGAGTTCGCCGACCGGATGGAGAAGAAGGCCGCGGCGGTCAAGGCCGACTCGTCCATCAAGAAGTTCTCTCGCTGAACCTGAACGGAGCGCGTTGATCATGCGGCACGGTAAGTATCCGTTCGTCATCGGGTTCTTGATCCCACCGGTGGTGCTCTACCTGGTCTTCGTGATCGGGCCGTACCTGCAGGCCTTCTACATATCCATGACCGACTGGCGGGGCTTGTCACCCGAGGTCCGACTCGTCGGGCTGGACAACTTCGCCCGGGTGTTCCAGGACGAGATGTTCTGGAAGGCGCTCAGGAACCACGGGCAGCTGCTGCTCACCGTGCCCCTGCTCACCATCGCGATCGCGCTGCTGTTCGCCTTCCTCCTCAACGTCGCGGGCGGCAGCACGGGCAACGCGACACGCGGGCTGCGCGGCTCGACCATCTACAAGATCGTCTTCTTCTTCCCCCAGGTCCTGTCCATCGCCGTCCTCGGCGTGCTGTTCCAGCTGGTCTACCGGCCCGACGAGGGCGGCCTGCTCAACGGCCTCCTCGGCAAGGCCGGGATCGCCCCGGTCGGCTTCCTCACCGACCCCGACCTGGCGCTGTGGTCGATCATCGCGGTCATGGTCTGGTCCCACGTCGGCTTCTACCTGGTGCTCTTCTCGGCCGGCATGGCCGCCATCCCCAAGGAGCTGTACGAGGCCGCCGCGATCGACGGCGCCGGCCGGGCCAGGACGTTCTTCAGCGTCACACTCCCGCTGCTGCGCAACCATGTGCAGACCGGCTGGATCTACCTGGGCATCGGCGTCCTGGACTACTTCGTGCTGATCAAGGTGCTCTCGGTCGACGAGGGCGGCCCCGACGGAGCCACCACCGTGCTCGGCATGCAGGTCTGGAAGAGCGCCTTCACCAACTACAACTTCGGCTACGCCTCCGCTCTCGGGGTGGTGCTGTTCTTCATCGTGATGACCTTCGCCATGGTGACCATGCGTTTCACCAGCAACCGTGAAGAGACGGAGTTCTGACGTGGTATCGATGAGCGAAGTCCGGCCCCGCGCCGCGCTCCCCGAGCGGGCCGCGCGCAAGCAGGTCTCGGTCTACATGCGGCTCGCCCACGTGGGCCTCGCCTTCTGGGCACTGATCGTCATCGTGCCGCTGGTGTTCGTCTTCCTGGGGTCCTTTAAGAACAACACCGAGATCTTCGGTTCACCGCTGTCACTCCCGGGCGAGCTCCGCCTCGACAACTGGGTCCGCGCATGGCAGACCGCGCACGTGGGCCGCTACCTGCTCAACACGGTGATCGTGGTCACCGGCGGGGTCACGCTGACCATGCTGCTCGGCTCCATGGCCGCCTACGTGCTGGCGCGCTACACCTTCCCCGGCAACCGCGCGGTGTACTACCTGTTCGTCGCCGGCATGACCTTCCCCATGTTCCTCGCCCTGGTGCCGCTCTTCTTCGTGGTGCGCAACCTCGGGCTGCTCGGCACGCACACCGGGCTGGTCCTGGCCTACGCGGCCTACTCGCTGCCGTTCACCGTCTTCTTCCTGACCGCGTTCTTCAAGACGCTGCCCACCGGAGTGGCCGAGGCCGCGCTCATCGACGGCTGCTCGCATGTCCGGATCTTCTTCCAGATCATGCTGCCGATGGCCAAGCCCGGCCTGGTCAGCCTGACCATCTTCAACGTCATCGGCCAGGCCAACCAGTACCTCCTGCCGCTGGCGCTGCTGCCAGGCGACGCCGAGGACAAGTTCGTCCTGACCCAGGGCATCAGCAACATCTCCGTCGAGGCCGGCTACCAGGCCGACTGGGGCGGGCTGTTCGCGGCCCTGAGCATCTCGATCATCCCGTTGCTCATCGTCTACGTCCTGTTCCACCGCCAGATCCAGTCCGGCCTCACCGCGGGGGCACTCAAGTGACGACCGCCGCCATCGCGTTGGCCCCCATGTTCCTGCCCGGCATCTTCCCGCCCGACCTGGTGGACCGTCTCGGCCGCCGGGTCCGGCTGGACTCTGCCGAACCGCTGACCCGGTTCGACACCGATGAGTCGCTCGCGCGGCTCGCCAAGGTGGAGATCCTCATCACCGGCTGGCGGTGCCCGCTCATCGACGCCGAGGTCCTGGACCGCGCGCCGAGGCTGCGCGCCGTCATCCACGCCGCGGGCACCGTCAAACACCACCTCGCCCCGGCGGTGTTCGAGCGCGGGATCGCCGTCTCCTCCGCCGTCGCCGCCAACGCCGGCCCGGTGGCCGACTACACCATCGCCGCCATGATCCTGGCCGCCAAGCGCGTGTTCGCCCTCGCCCGCGACCCGCACACCGAACTCGACGAGCACAGCCCCGACGGGATCGGCCTCCACGGCGCCACCGTGGGCATTGTGGGCGCCTCCCGCATCGGCCGCCTGGTCATCGAGAGGCTGCTGCCGCTGGGCGTGAACGTCCTGCTCACCGACCCTTACGTGACGCAGGAGGAGGCCCGGTCCCTGGGAGCGCGACTCGTCGATCTCGACACCCTGGTGTCGGCCGGCGACATCGTCTCGATGCACGCGCCCGAACTGCCCGAGACACGTCACATGTTCGACGGCCGCAGGCTCGCCCTGCTCCGCGACGGCGCAGTCCTCATCAACACCTCGCGCGGCAGCCTCGTCGACACCGACGCCCTGACCAAGGAATGCGTCGCCGGGAGGATCGATGCCGTCCTCGACGTCACCGACCCCGAGCCGCTGCCCACCGCCCACCCGCTGCGCTCGCTGCCCAACGTCCTGCTCACCCCTCACGTGGCAGGGGCTCATGGCCGCGAGCTGCGCCGACTGGGCGAGTTCGCCGTCTCCGAGGTCGAACGGTTCCTCGCCGGGCAGCCACTCGCAGGTGCCGTCCACGCCGACGACCTCGCCCGGATCGCCTGACCCTGCTCCATGACTCCAGGAGGCCCTTCTTGCCCGACACAGCCACCCTCGGCTTCAGCACACTGGGCTGCCCCGGGGCGAGCGCGCAGGACATCATCCGCATCGCGGACCAGAGCGGCTGCCGGGCCGTCGAACTGCGGGCAGCCGACGAGGAGCCCTTCTCCGTCGCGCTCGGCCCGGCCGAACGCCGCAGGATCGCCAACGAGTTCCACGACGCCGACATACAGCTGATCAGCATCGCCTCCTACGTCCGGGTGGCCGACGGCACGATCTCCGACGAGGCATGCCTCGCCGATCTGCGCGAGCACTGCGCCCTGGCCCAGGACCTGGGCGCCGCCGCCGTACGCGTCTTCCCCGGGGCGGCCGAGCCGGGGCCCGCGGCCGACGACCGCGCGATACGGCGGCTCCGCGCGGCTGCCCAGACCAGCCCGGTCCTCCTCCTGCTGGAAACACACGACTCCCACCGGGGCGCCCGTGACGTCGCCCGTGTGCTGAAGCAGGTGGACCATCCCTCGGTCGGCGCGATCTGGGACGTACTGCACACCTGGCTCGCCGGAGAGAACCCCGACGAGTCGGCCGCGCTCCTTCGTCCCTGGCTCCGGCTCGTCCAGCTCAAGGACGTTCCGGGACGGCACGACCGGACCCCGGTCCTGCCAGGCGAGGGCGCGGTGCCGCTGGCAGAAATCCTCACCGCCCTCCACACCATCGGCTACCACGGACAACTCTCCCTGGAACTGGAGACCCGCTGGCACCGCGGCGGCCCACCACTCCTTGACGCACTCCGTCACCTACGGAAGCTGATGACGGTCCTGCCCGCCGATCCAGGTTCTTGATTTCTTCCGCTACCGCGGCCGCGGCTCGTGGTAGGTCAGGTGTGTCGAAGGGTTGCTGGAAGGCGCAGCACATTCGCTCCGGCCGGCAGACGGGTGCGCCCGCGACGATTTCCGCGGGCAGAAAGTCGCCGCTCGCGGCGATCCGTTCGGCTACGGGTTCCAGAGTTCCAGAGCCATCGCCAGCACGCAGGGCCCTGGGCCACAGGCACGTTCTTCGAGCCCCCGCGACCGATCGTCCGCCCAATCCCCGTCAGCCTCACCCCTCCCCGGCCCCATTCCCTGCCCACGAGTGCGACCCCGTCATACCCGCACGAGCGATCACCCGATGACCGCTGCCCGTACGCACAGCACATCCGGCAGATGTGAGGCCAACTGCCGCCAGCTGTCGCCGTCGTCGGCGGATGCGTACACCTCCCCGTTGCGATTGCCGAAGTAGATGCCCCCCGGTTTCGCGCCGTCCGTGCACATGGCGTCCCGGAGCACCGTGCCGTAGTGGTCGCCCTCGGGGAGGCCGGCGGACAACGGCTCCCAGGTCTTGCCGGCGTCGGCTGTGCGGTAGACACGACAGCGGCGGCCGGCGGGCACACGGTCTGAGTCGGCGTTGATCGGGAAGACATACGCCGTGTCCGCGCGGTGCGGATGGGCCACTGCGGCGAAGCCGAAGGTGGACGGGAGGCCCTCGCCGATGTCCGACCAGTGCGCGCCCGCGTCGTCGCTGCGGTACACCCCCCAGTGGTTCTGCAAATACAGACGGTCGGGGTCGGCCGAGTCCTGCGCGATCTTGTGCACGCACTGGCCGAACTCGGGGTTCGGGTCCGGCATGAACACTGCGGAGACACCCGAGTTGGACGGCGCCCAGCTCTCGCCGCCGTCCTGGGTGCGGAAGACGCCGGCCGCGGAGACCGCGACGGTCACGTCACGCGCGTCACGTGGATCGGTGACCACGGTGTGCAGCCCCTCGCCACCACCGCCCGGCGCCCACTTCGACCGCGTGGGGTGCTCCCACAGCGGCCTGATCAGTTCGAACGTCTCGCCCCGGTCCTCAGACCGGTACAGCGCCGCCGGTTCCGTGCCCGCGTACACCACGTCCGGCTCGGCGGCCGCCGGATGGAGCTGCCACACCCGCTCCAGCGAAGCGTCCGTGTCCGGCGGGAACTTGATGGCGGGCCGGGTCGGCTCCGTCCAGGTCGCGCCCAGGTCGTCGGAGTGGAAGACGGACGGGCCCCAGTGCGCACTGTCCCCGCCGACCAGCAGCCGCGGCACCCGCCCGCGCGTATCGATCGCGACCGAGTAGACGGCCTGCGCGTTGAAGTACGGACTGTCGTCGAACTGCCAGGCGCCACCGCGCCGCCGCCCGATGAAGAGACCCTTGCGTGTGCCTACGGTGAGAAGTACGTCGGTCATGGCAGACCACCTCCGGGACGTCGTTGTCTCAGCTACGGGTCAGTCTGCACCCCACCACTGACAGTCACCCCCACATGCGCTGTTTCCGCAGGTCAGAACGGCACGCTGGGTGCGCCGCGCCGGACCACGTCATGCCGGTCAGACCGTCATGCTGGGTGCGCCGCGCCGGACCAGGTCATGCCGGTCAGACCGTCATGCTGGGTGCGCCCCGCCGGACCACGTCATGCCGGTCCGACCGGCCCGGTGGCAGCGGCTGCTTCCACCGGCTCGCTCCCGGCGGCCTTCGGCGCCTGCCCCGGGACGCTCCCGCCGACGTGGTTGAACAGCAGGTTCAGCACGATCGCCGTGATGCACCCGGCGCTGATGCCGCTGTCCATCACCGTCTGGAACCAGTCGGGGAACTGGTGGTAGATGTCCGGGACGCCGACCGGCAGCATGCCCACCGCGACCGACACCGCCACGACGGTCAGATTGTGGTTGCCCTTGAAGTCCACCTGGGCGAGCGTGCGCAGACCGCTCGCCGCGACCGTCCCGAACATCACCAGACCCGCGCCGCCCAGCACCGGCGCCGGAATCGCCGCGACGACCGCGCCCAGCTTGGGGAGCAGCCCCAGCAGGACCAGGATGCCGCCCGCGGTGGCGACCACCCAGCGGCTGCGGACCCGGGTCATGCCGACGAGGCCCACGTTCTGTGCGAACGCCGTGTACGGGAAGGTGTTGAAGACACCGCCGAGGACCGTCGACAGTCCGTCGGCGCGGAGTCCGTCGGCGAGCGTGCGCGGCTGGATCTTCCGGTCGGTCATTTCGCCGACCGCGATGAAGTCACCGGTGGTCTCGGTCATCGTCACAAGGCCCACGACCAGCATCGACACGATCGCCGATGCGTGGAAGGTGGGCGCGCCGAAGTGGAACGGCGTGCTGATCCCGAACCAGTCGGCCTCGCCGACCCCGCCGAAATCCGTGAAGCCGAACGGCACCGCGACCGCCATGCCGACGGCGATGCCGACCAGGACCGCGATCCGGCTCAGGAAGGCGGGCGCGAACCGCTGCACACCGAGGACGACGGCCAGTACGAAGGCCGCGAGCGCGAGGTTCTTCGGCTCGCCGAAGTCCTTCGCGCCGACGCCGCCGGCGGCCCAGTTCCCCGCCACGGGCAGCAGCGAGACGCCGATGATCAAGATCACCGTGCCGGTCACCAGGGGCGGGAAGAAGCGCAGGAGCTTTCCGAAGACGGGCGCGAGCAGGATGATCGCGAGCCCGCAGACGATCACGGAGCCGTAGATCGCCGGCAGCCCGCCGCCTGTCGTACCGATGAGCACCATCGGTGACACCGCCGCGAACGTGCATCCCTGCATGATCGGCAGACGCACACCGAAGCGCCAGAAACCCACGCACTGGATGAGCGTGGCTATGCCGCACAGCAGCAGATCCGCAGTGATCAGATACGCCAGATCCGCCGGTGGCAGCTGCATCGCACCGCCCACGATCAGCGGCACGGCGACAGCGCCCGCATACATCGCGAGGACGTGCTGCAGCCCGAAGGCGGCGAGTTGGCGGACGGGCGGGACCTCGTCGACGGGATGGACGGGTGGGGCTGTGGACGCCATGGGCACTCCAAGGGCCGGGGGATGCGGGTGACTTGAACTGCGCGAGACCGTAATCGCCTTAAACAATTTGTTGATTACATGCGCGTTGCCGGGATGTGTCAAGGCTGCTGGACCCCGTCCAGCCTGCTCAGGCCCGCGGGCACGCAGGCGGCAGACGCCGGCGGCGTCCGCGCCGCACGTCAGGTTCGACCGTTTTGTCGCCGAGGCACTGTTCCCCGGGCTCCCGCTGCCGCCTAGCGGGCAGCCGTAGCCCCCCGCGCCGCCTTCAGAAGTGACTCCCAGTCAGCGATCTTCACCGGCCCGCGCCCGAGAGAGGCGCCGAGTTCGGCCTCCGCCTGTTCGATCGCCCGCCATCCGGACCACTCGACCGGCTGCAGACCGTCGGCGCGCAGGACGTCGAGCGGATCGGGCAGGGCGCCTCGTCCGGCCAGGGCCGGTGCATCCTCGAGCAAAGAGGTCACCGTCTCCTTGGCGCAGGGGCGGTTGGTGCCGATGACGCCGGTCGGTCCGCGCTTGATCCACCCGGCGACGTACTCACCGGGCGACACCTGGCCGTCGCGCAGGACACGCCCGCCCGCGTGCGGCACGGTGCCCCGCTGGGAGTCGAACGGCAGTCCGTCCAACGGCACTCCGCGGTAGCCGACGGAGCGCAGGACCAGCTGCGCCTCGATGTCCTCGTACCGGCCCGTGCCCCTCACCCCGCCAAGCCCGTCCGGCAGCGTGCGCTCGAAGCGCACCGCACCGACACGGCCCGCCGACTCCAGGAGCTCCACGGGGCGGAGGAAGAACCGCAGACGGATGCGCCGGGCACGCCCCTGCGGAGGCCGCTCGGCCCAGCCACGCAGCACCTCGATGTTGCGCCGGTTCGCGGCGGGCAGCCCGGAGGGATCGGCGTACGCCGGGTCGAGCGCCAGTTCTTCGGGGTCCACGACGACATCGGCGTCCGGCAGCGACCCGAGCTCGCGCAGCTCCTTGGTCGTGAACTTCGCCTGGGACGGCCCGCGCCGCCCCACCATGCTGATCTCCTGCACGCGGCTGGCGCCCAGTGCCCGCAGTGCGGCCTCGGGCATGTCGGTGGGCCGCAGCTCGTCGGCGCCGCGGGCCAGCATGCGCGTCACGTCCACGGCCACGTTCCCGACACCGATCACGACGGCCGACTGCGCCCCCGCGACGAAACCGTCGGTCGTGGTGTCCGGGTGCGCGCTGTACCAGGACACGAACTCCGTCGCCGACCAGCTCCCGGGCAGCTCCTCGCCCGGCACGCCCAGCCTGCGGTCCGTCGAGGCGCCCACGCAGTAGACCACCGCGTCATAGAGCTCCCGCAGCCGCGCGGGAGTCACCCCGCCCGGACCCACCTCGACCCCGCCGAGGAACCGCACGCGGTCGTCCTCCAGAACGGTCCGCAGGTTGTTCTGCAGGGACTTGATCTTCTCGTGGTCGGGGGCGACGCCATAACGCACGAGGCCGTACGGGCACGGCAGGCGGTCCAGCACGTCCACGCGGACGTCGGGGACCTGGTTCTGCTGGACGAGGCTCTGCGCGGTGTAGACCCCGCTCGGACCCGAGCCGACCACGGCGACCTGGAGCACGGCGGAGCTCCTTCCACGAGGGACGGCGGCACCTCATCGGCGAGGTGACTGCGCGTACCTCCAGCATCGCACCGCGGCACGCCCGTGGGGAGGTGCGCCGCACACCGGGGGGTACGGATCAGGACAGTTCACGCATCCGGTTGATCTCGCTGGTCTGCTGTGCGATCACATCATTGGCCATCTCTTCGACCTGGATGTTGTTGCCCTGTGCGAGCACATCTGTGGCCATCGTGATCGCGCCGTCGTGGTGCGTGATCATCAGTTTGAGGAAGAGCTCGTCGAACGCCTTGCCCTTCGCCGCGCGCAACTCCTTCAGCTGCGCCTCCGTGGCCATGCCCGGCATTGCCGCATGATCATGCTCCTGCTGCTGCGGCTGTTCCGAACCGCCGTGGGTCTTCAGCCAGCCCTTCATGGCGTTGATCTCCGGCAGCTGGGCGGCGGAGATCCGGTCCGCGAGCCGTTCCACCTGCGACGACCCGGCGCGCGTCGGCACGAGGGCGGTCATCTCGAGGGCCTGGCTGTGGTGCACGATCATCATCTGCGCATAGGCGAAGTCGGCCGAGTTGGGGGAGTCGTCCGATCCCCTCTTCGCTGCGTCCGCGGCGGACAGCGTCTCGGCCGCCTCACCCGGCTTGCCGGGGGCTATGACGGAGGGACCGGCCGAGGGCTTCCCAGCGCCGTTCGCGGACCCGTCGTCGGAGTCGCAGCCGCCCAGTGCCATGACGGCCACCGTCAGAGAGATGGCGACGACGGCAGCGCGCAAGGGCGACATACGGCGGTAAAACACTGAAACCTCCTGTGGCGCAGGGTGAGTTGGGGGACCGAAGTCCGTCCTAGCACGCTTCCGAGCACTGGCGATCAAGAAATTTCGTTACGAGTACATTGCACTCTGTTGATCTGTGCATGATGAAGACGATACTGCGGGGGTGCCTGAACCGTTCATCCGTGAACGGCATCTAGGGAGGATGCAGTGACCCTGTTGAAGAACCCCCGAACCCGACGCAGACGCCTGGGAGTTGCCGCAGCCGCGGCAGGTCTCCTCGGCGCGCTGCTCACGGCCGGACCCGCGGCTGCGACGCCCGACCCCGGCGATGCCCCGGCCGCGCCTGAAAGGGTGTCGAAGAGCGAGGCCGCCGACGCCGAGGCGGCCATCGAGAGCGGGGAGATACCCGGGCAGGACGAGATCGTCCACTCCGCCAACATCGAACACCTCGTCAACATCCCCAAGGAGGCCCTGCCGGGCACGAATTCGGACCTGGCCTTCCAGGGCAACTACGCGTTCGCCGGCAACTACGACGGCTTCCGCATCTTCGACATCAGCAACCCGAAGGAACCGAAGTCGGTCTCCCAAGTGCTGTGCCCCGGCTCGCAGAACGACATCTCCGTGTCCGGGAACCTGCTCTTCCTCTCCACCGACTCCTCGCGCAGCGACAACTCCTGCAGCAGCACCACGCAGCCCGCGACCGAGAAGTCGTCCTGGGAGGGCATGAAGGTCTTCGACATCAGCGACAAGGCGAACCCGAAGTACGTCGCCGCCGTCGAGACCGCCTGCGGCTCGCACACCCACACGCTGGTTCCCGAGGGCAAGAACGTCTACGTCTACGTCTCCTCGTACTCGCCGAGCGCGACGTTCCCCGACTGCCAGCCGCCGCACGACGGCATCTCCGTCATCAAGGTGCCGCGCAGCGCGCCCGAGAAGGCCGCGATCGTCAACTTCCCCGTGCTCTTCCCGGGCGACGGCCCCGATGGCGGCGGCAACCCGGGCGCGCCCACCAACCCGGGCGTCTCCAAGACGACGGGCTGCCACGACATCACGGTCCTGCCCTCCAAGGACCTTGCTGCTGGTGCGTGCATGGGTGACGGCATCCTGTTCTCCATCGAGGATCCCGAGCACCCGAAGGTCATCGACCAGGTCCAGGACAACGTCAACTTCGCGTTCTGGCACTCGGCGACCTTCAACCAGACGACGGACAAGGTCGTCTTCACCGACGAGCTGGGCGGCGGCAGCGGAGCCACCTGCAACGCGGCCATCGGCCCGAACCGTGGCGCCAACGGCATCTACGACATCGTCGGCAAGGGCGACGAGAGCAAGCTGGTCTTCCGCAGCTACTACAAGATCCCGCGCCACCAGGCCGACACCGAGAACTGCGTGGCCCACAACGGCTCCATCATCCCCGTCAAGGGCAAGGACCTGATGGTCCAGGCCTGGTACCAGGGCGGCGTCTCGGTCTGGGACTTCACCGACTCGTCGAAGCCGAAGGAGATCGCCTACTTCGAGCGTGGGCCGCTCACCACGGACCGCATCGTCGTGGGTGGTTCCTGGTCGGCGTACTACTACAACGGCTACATCTACTCGAACGACATCGCCAAGGGCCTCGACGTCCTGAAGATCAGCGACAGGAGGACCGACCCTGCCAAGCGCGTCCGTCTCAGCGAGCTGAACGTCCAGACGCAGCCGGACTACTTCGACTGATCAAGTTTGACCGATCAGTCCGGCCAGTCAGTCCGACCGGGCGGATTCGACCGGTCAAGACGGTCGGCCGGCAGCTGATCAAGTCGAAGTGATCAGGTCGACTGGTCGACGGAATCCTGGCCGGCCGGGGACCGCCCCGTCACGATGATCGGGGCGAACTCCACGGCACGCGTCCCGCCGGGCGGCTCCTCGCCCGGCGGGACACCGAGCTCCCACTCCAGCCCGTACCGCTTGAACAGCTCTGCCCGCAGCGTCGCCATGGGCATCGGAGCCCCGGGCATCAGCTCCGCGAACACCGCGCCCATCAGCAGGGCACGCAGCACCGGATAGTCGTGGTCCACGTCCGTCGTCCCGTACCGCTGGACGGTGTCGCGCAGCAGTTCGGCGAGCCGCTGCTGCTCCGGGCACTGAATGAAGCCCTCCGCCTGCAGGATTCCCGCCATGTGGGACCGCATCAGCAACGGCCAGTCCTCGGCCAGCCCCAGAATCGCGTCGATGGCCCTGGCCATCCGCTCACGGCCGTCCTCGGTCCGCGGCTCCCGCTCGAGCGCATCCTGGAGCGTACGGTGCATCAGCCGGTGCACGGCCGACTGCAGCAACTGGCGCTTCCCGGGGAAGTAATACGACACCAGGCCCCGCGCCGCCCCGGCCCGGTCCGCGATGTCGCCGAGCGTCGTCGCCTCGTATCCGCGTTCGCTGACCAGCTCGACCGTCGCCTGCAGCAGTCGCTCCCGGGATCGTCGGCGCAATTCTTCATTGACCGATGCGCTGCGCGGGGACATCCTGTACTCCTGCGTTGACTGGCTCCGAGCCAGTATACTCGGAGAGTCCGAAAGCAGCCGTAAGCGGCCCTTTCGGGGTGGCTGTCCGCATGGGCGACGCGGGGGATCGTCCATGTGGACAGCGGCGCGTTCAGCCAGGTCGACATGGGCATCGCGGTGCGTTGCGCCCATGGTTCCAGTCTCGCGCGCCGGGCGGCGGGAGGTGTGTCCCTGAAACGGCGGCGGGTGCCAGGGCTCCTGGCCGGGAATCCCCTGTGCCACACCTCAGCCGATGAGGTCCAGCACTGGCCGTAGCCCGTCAGGCCGGTCCAGCGCAGGCAGATGCTCCACGAAGTGCACCGCGCAGCCGAGAGCGGCCGCACCACCGTCCGCACGCCGGTCGTCGCCGACCATGAGCGTGTCCTGTGGTGTGACGCCGAGTGCGTCGCAGGCCGTCGCGAACAGCCGCGGGTCCGGCTTCTGGATGCCGTGCTCGTACGACAGGACGTACGTGCCCACGTACGGGTCGAGGCCGTGTTCGCGGAAGATCGGCCGGAGATCCCAGCCGATGTTGCTGACCACTCCCACGGCGATCCCGCGACCGCGCAGCGCCTGGAGAACCTCGGCGGCGTCGGGATAGGGAGCCCATGCGGCGGGAGTCATATGGCGGTCATAGAGCGCGTCATGCAGCGCCGGGTCGGGCAACGGCACCTGGCGGGAGAGTCCGGTGTATGCGGCCCGGTGCAGTTCGGCGGTCCTGTCCCGGGTGGCCCATGCCTCCGCGAGGTGGTCGGGCACGTGCTGCGGAAACGACCCGCCGGCCAGGGCGCCGGCAGCCTCCAGGGCGGCGGCGGTGCGGAGCAACTCCGGCTCGGGAAGGACGATTCCCGCCTCGTCGAGCACGGCGCGCAACCACGATTCGCTGGACTCGATACGGAACAGGGTCCCGGAGAAGTCGAACAACACGCCTTTGATCGTCATGGGCCTGATCCTTCGCGCCCCTGCCTCATCCGGTCAAGGACGGCCGGAGCCGCGCACCTCCTGAGCGCGTCCATCGCGCCACGTCGTGTGCCGCCCGGTCTTCCCCGGCACGTCGTCTCCTTGCTGCATCACGTCCCCGTACGGCATGCCCCTCCTGTCCGGCATGACCCTCCCGTAGGACGTCACCGCGAGCGCCACCAGCAGGGACCCGAGCAACCAGCCGCCCAGTACGTCCGACGGCCAGTGCACACCCAGCCATACGCGGGTCAGCCCGACCCCGATGACGGAGAACACGGCGAGCACCACCGCCGCGCGCCACAGGGCCCGCCCCGCGCCGTAGAGCCGGACCAGCCACAGCAGCAGCCCGCACACGACCGTCGCCGTCATGGCATGGCCTGAGGGAAAGGCCGCGTAGTGGGCGGAGTCCACGGGGTCGGGCCACACGGGCCGTTCGCGTCCGACCGCCGCCTTGAGTGACTGCTGGATACATGTGCCGATTGCACATGTGGCTGCAACCCATAGGGCGAGCCACCATGCACGGTGCCGCCAGGCCAGCCACACAGCGGTGGCGGCGCACAGCGCACGCATTGTCCAGGGATCCCACACCCAGTCCGTCAGAATGCGGTTGACCTGCGTGAGCTCCGGTTCGGCGACCGCCCAGCGGTGCGTCGTGCGGGAGATGCCGCCGTCGAGGTCCACAAGGGGCCCCCACTGGAGCGTGACCAGCAGGACGAGCAGAACCGAGGGAACCGCAAGGGCCAGAGCGGCGCGCGCGGACCGGGTGTCGAGTGTGCGGTGTGTGCGGGCCGGATCCTGAAGCGGTGCAGGGTGCATGGAGTGATACTCGCCGACGGCCCGGCCCGAAGGCCAACTCCGGGGCATGTGGCCCGTGTCATCCCAGGGCGTGCAGGCCGGGCACGAACGTCACCAGCAGCGGCACGACGGGCACCAGGGCGGCGGCCGCGGTCAACTGCAGCCGGCGTCCGGCGGTCAGCCGAGCCGGGGGAGCGAGCAACCGGTGCACCCGCTGCGGCACATGCGCCTCCGGAGCTGGGCAAGGGCCGAAGACCCCCCGGTCCTCGTTCAGGCCGACCAGGGCAAGCGCGATCGTCAGCCGTCCGAAACGGCGCGACGCGACGTCGTCGGCCGCCAGTTCGACCAGCCAGTGCATCTCGTCCCGGAAGGCCGCGAAGACCGGTACCTGCGGAAAGCCGTTGGCCAGCGCGGCCGAGCAGTGAAGCAGCCAGTCGTGCCGGGCCTGCGCATGTCCCTGCTCGTGGGCGAGCACGGCATCCAACTGACGCCCCTTCAACCGGCGCAACGCTGCCGTGGTGATGACCAGCCGGGGCGCCGCACCCGGCAGCCACCAGGCGTCGGGGCGCTCGCCCTCCAGTACCACGAGCCGGTCACTGCCCGGCTCCTCGCCGGGCAGCAGCGGTGCACGGACGAGGAGTTCGGCCCGCCGCTTCCTGCGCCGCCCCCGCGCACGGGCGATCTCGCGGGTCAGCATCGCCGCGGTCCACACACCGCCGCAGGCGAGCAGTACGGCGATCGCCGCAGGCCAGGGACCGGTGGTGCCGGGGTTGTACGCGGCCACGACCGCGTGCGGCGCCGGGGCGAACACATGACCGCGCACCGCCTGCCAGGCGACAGCGGCGCTGAGCGTCATCGAGAGGGCGCAGCACAGCAGAACGGCCGCCACGACGCACTGCCACACCCACAACGCGACCACCGGTTCGCGTTCCGCCCAGTCGGACCGGGCGAGCAGCCGCGGGGCCATGACGGCGGTCAGGGCGCCGAGCAGCAGCAGTGCCGCGGGGACCATCATGAGCGCCAGCCTATTCAGGGGGCGGTGCCCGAGGGTATGGGCCGTCGCTGCAAGTGACGTATGCCACGGGCGGATCCGGGACCTGCCGGACCGGAGAACGGGTGTCAGAGCGTGAGCAGCATCGCGATCATGCCGATGCCCATGGACAGCCGGCACGCCCGGGCCAGCTCCGGCCGGTCGCCCCACGCGGCCGGCGCGGAACCACGGCCGCCGTGTCCCTCTCCCAAGCTCTCGGCTTCGCCCGAGAAGGAGGGACCTCCAGCCGCCGCCACGGGCACGAGCCGGACGCCCGCCCACAGCACGTATCCGGCGAAGTAGAGCAGCAGTACGCCCGTGAGCAGCGGAACACCCGCGCCGCCATGACCGGCGTGCCCCTCTGGTGCGGCGGCCATCACCGCCGCCATGTACACCATGGCGAACGCGCCCACCAGGTGGTGCAGATGGTGCGGGCTGGTACGGGCCGCCCACAGAGCGTGCAGCGCCGCGGCGCCGAACACCGCCGTATAGAGGAGCCACGTCCAGGGCGGCGGGGTCAGTGCGGCGGCGGGCACGCTCATCACGGCCATCCCGAAGCCCATGAGGGCTTCGCCGCCCGCCGCCCGGCGCTGATCCTCCACGCCGCTGCGCATGCGGAGCAGACAGTACGCCCCGGCCGCCGCACACAGCGCGACGAGCAGCCAGCCGGACGATGCCGGTCCGTGCACGGCGCACCTCCCCCGCTCGACGATGTCGGCGAGTAGATGCCCCCGGGCTGCGGGGGCGCATGCGAGCGCACGGGGGTATTGGGGGAGCACTCGGCATGGAGAGGGGGAGGGGAGGGGGCCGATCGGTTTTCGAATGTTTTTCTTGTGAAACACTTGCTAAACTTGTCTCCATGAGCAGCGCACCACCCCACCAGCCTCGACGTGTCCACCGGCTGCCGCTTGCCGGTGTCCTGCGCCTCGGCAAGGCGCCCGACATCTGGTTCAAGCGGGCCTGGAGCGTCGCGATCTCGGCAGCGATCCCGATCCTCACGCTGCTGGCGCTCGACCGGCTCGATCTCGCCATGTACACCATGGCCGGTTCGTTCTGTGCCCTCTACGCGCACAATCGCCCCTACGCCGCACGCGCGCGTGCCCTCTTCTGGGTCGTCGTCGGCATGGTCGCGGGGCTCGCCGTCGCCCTGGTCACCGCCTCGCTCACAAGTTCCGCGGTGGTGCTGGTGACCGTCGGAGCGGTACTCGCCGCCGCGCAGAAGATCCTCTGCGATGCGACGCGTCTCGGCCCGCCCGGCTCGGTGATCTTCACTTTCATCACCTCCGCCTCGCTGTTCGCTCCGCAGACGCTCGGACAGGTGCCCGGCCATCTCGCGCTGGCAGCCGGTGCCGGCGTCGTCTCCTGGCTGATCGGCATGGCACCCGCCCTGGTCCGGCCGCACGGCCCCGAGCGCCGCGCCACCGCCGACGCCCTGAATGCCGCAGCCGCCTACGTCGGCACCCAGGGCACCGCCGCCGGGCATGAACGCGCCCGGAGCGCAGGTGCCGCCGCCATCCACGCGGCCTGGGAGTCGCTGATGGCCACCGGCGAGCGCACCGCGGCGCGGCGCGCCCTCGAACTCCTCGTCGTCCGCGCCGAGGTCGCCCTGGCCGCCCCCACGGCCACGGACGCCGTACAGCTGCGCGCCTGGGCCAGGGCACTGCGCGGCAGCGGCGCGGTACCCCGCCCCCCGGTCACGATCGGCGCCGCCGACGAACTCCTCGGCGTCGACGCCGAGGCCGCGGGCGCGAAGCCCTCGCTGTGGCGCCGCATCGGCCCCGGCTCGCCGCTACTGCCCATCGCCCTGCGCTGCGCCATCGGCTGCGCCGTCGCCGGATATGCGTCACTCGCCCTCGGCGTCGGCCGCCCGTACTGGGCCATCGTCACCGCGGCCTCCCTCTACCAGGCCAACGTCACGCTGTCCTGGAAGCGGGGCGTGCAGCGCGTCGTCGGCAATCTCGTCGGCGTGCTGCTGTTCGCGGCGATCGTGCCGGTCGCCCACCTCGGCCAGGCGGCGCTCGTCGTCTGCTTCCTGGTCGTCAGCTGGGTCGTCGAGTGGCTGATGGGCCGCAACTACTGGCTCGGCAGCGCGTTCGTGACGCCCATGGCACTGCTCATCACCGAGTTCGCGCAGTTCCAGCAGACCGGCGAACTGGTCGTCGACCGAGTCGTGGACACGCTGGTCGGCGCCCTGGTCGGCATGGCCGCCGCCATCGCCGTCACGAACCGGCGCGCCGCCGACCAGATCGAGCGCGCCCTGACAGCCACCGACAGCGCCCGCGAACATGCCGAGCGCATCCTGGCCGACCCCCACCCCGCGCCCGGCGCCCTGGAAACAGCCCGCCGAGCTCTCGCCGCAGCGGTCGTCGCCCTGCGCGACGCAGCCGACGCCGCCGCAGGAGAATGGTGGCAGCGCGCGCTGCCCATGGAGAAGGTGGTCCTCGCCGAGCAGGCCGGACACCGTACGCTTGCCGCCTTGGTACGGCGGCAGGGCCTGCACGCATCGGAAGGTGCACGGACATGACGACACCGAACCGCCGTACGGCGGCCGACGACACCGTCGCCGTGGTGGTGCGGCAGTGGCAGGCCGTCCATCCCGGCACGGACACCGGACCCATGGAGATCATCGGCCGCATCAACCGCTGTGCGGCACTGCTGCAGCAGGCCGAGGACGCGCCACTGCGGCGGGCCGGACTCACCCGCCCCGAGTTCGACCTCCTCGGCGCACTGCGCCGTACGGGCCGCGACCTGACGCCGAGCGGGCTCGCACGCGAGACCTTCTCCTCCGGTGCCGCCGTCACCAAGCGCCTCAAGCAGCTCCAGGAGCGCGGTCTCATCGAGCGGCACGGCGACGTCCGCGACCGGCGCGTCGCCCATGTGACGCTGACGGACGCGGGTCGCGACCTGGTCGACTCGATCCTCCCCGTGCAGCTCGGCTACGAGAAGGACGTCCTCTCCGGCCTCGACCCCGCGGACCAGCGGGAGCTGAGCGCCCGCCTGGGAGAGCTGCTCCGCCGCTTGGAGGGGGGCACTGGGCGGGCCCCGGGCCTAGGCCCAGGGCCCTAGGCCCGGCGCCACAGAAGGACTGGTGCCGGGGCCGGTGCCTGAGGCCTGCCGGGGCGTGAAGCCGAACCGAGCGGCCCGAGGGGTCAGATGCCCGGACGGCAGCGGATCGGGTGATCGGCGGGGACTTCGACGATGCAGATCCTGATGCCGTCGGGGTCGGCGATCCACATCTCGATCAACCCCCACGGCTCCTTCTGTGGCGGCCGCAGCACGTCGACGCCGCGCTCCTTGAGCTGGTCGTGGGCCGCGGCCGCGTCCGCGACCTGCATCCACAGTTCCATTCCGGGGGACGGCGGGGAATCGGAGCGGCCCGAGACCTCGAGGAAACCGCCGCCGAGGAAGTAGACCGTGCCGCGCTCGGGCCCCGTGCCGAACTCGCGGTAGACGCCCAGACCCAGCTGCTCGCCGTAGAAGGCCCGTGAACGCTCGGGATCGGTCGGCCGCAGCAGGATCCTGCTGCTCAGTACGTGCACCATACCGACGCACCCTAGCCGCCGCGTTAGGCTCAACGGAGCCCCGGCAGCACCAGAGATCGGAGAACCGCCCCATGGAGACCGCCCCGCGCCCCGACACCGGCGACCTCGTCTTCAGGGCGGCCATCGACGCCGACGTGGACGCGCTCGTCGCGCTCATCGAATCGGCGTACCGCGGGGACTCCAGCCGCGGCGGCTGGACGACCGAGGCGGACATCCTCGAAGGTCAGCGCACCGACCCTGAGGGCGTCCTCGCCGTCATCAAGTCGCCCGACAGCCGGCTGCTGACCGTCGAGCGCGACGGCGCGATCATCGCCTGCTGCCAGCTGGAGCACCGGGGTGCGAGCGCCTACTTCGGGATGTTCGCCGTCCGGCCCGATCTGCAGGGCGGCGGGCTGGGCAAGGTGATCATCGCCGAGGCGGAGCGGACCGCGCGCGAGGAGTGGGGCGCGACCGAGATGCAGATGACGGTGATCTCGGTGCGCGAGGACCTCGTAGCCTGGTACGAGCGGCGCGGCTACCGCCGTACGGGTGAGATGACGCCCTTCCCGTACGGCGACGAGCGGTTCGGCATCCCCCAGCGCCCGGACCTGCAGTTCGAACTGCTGGTCAAGCCGCTCGGCTGACCCTCATGCGGTGACCCGGCCGGTTCCCTCGGCCGCCACGGGGTGAACCGCGCCCGGTGCTCACGCGGTGAACCGGCCCGTGCGCTTGATCTCCGGGTAGTCGGTGGTCGCCCCGTCCAGCTCGAGGGCGCGCACCAGCCGCAGATGCTCCTGGGTGTTCACGACCCAGCCGATGATCCTCAGGTCGGCCTTGCGCGCGCGCTCCACGATCTCCAGGGTGAGGCGGCGGATGTTCAGCACGAGCGCGGCGGCACCGACCGCCGTGGCCCGCTCCACGACGTCGGTGCCGTAGCGGCTGGCGACGAGCGCCGTCCGTACGCCGGGGACGAGACGCGAGATCTCGGCGATGGCCTCGTCGTGGAACGACAGCACCTCGACCCGCGAGACGAGATCGCGCCGGTGCATGACCTCTGCCAGTGCGCGGGCCGCGGCCACGTCCTTGATCTCTGCCTGCAGCGGTGACTTGACCGCGTCCAGCACCTCTTCGAAAACGGGGATACGCTCGCCGCCGCCCGCGTCCAGGGCGCGCAGCTCGTCGAGGGTCTTCTCGGCGATCGGCCCCTTGCCGTCGGTCGTACGGTCCACGTCGGCGTCGTGCATCACCACGAGCGCGCCGTCCTTGCTGAGATGCAGATCGAGTTCGATCAGGTCGAGGCCCGCGTGTTCCGCGGCGATGAAGGAACGAAGGGTGTTCTCGGGCTCGACACCCATGATTCCGCGATGACCGATGGTGAGGAAGTTCAAGGTGGACTCCGCTTCCGTCGACGGCGGCTCGGCTCCCGCGCGGCACCGTGCCCCCGCTCCATCGCAGCTCGGGGTAGGGGGCGCCGCGCGGCCAGATCGCAGCCTAACGGCCCGCCTCCGCGATGGAACCGTTCCGACGCGGGTCGGTGGAAGCGTTCGCTCTGGTGCCGACGACCCCCAGGACGATCGCGGTGATGGCGGCGGCGACGAGGACGGTGCGGGTGCTCATGACTGCCGGGCTCCAAGGGTGTGAGGGGAGGGACGCGGCCTGTCCTACCGGCCGGCGCGCCACCGCCGCGTACCCGTCACTCCTGCGTGGGCGCGTCCTGAAAAGGGTTGACGGCCGCCGGATCTGCTCGAATCGGAGGACTGCCCTGGACCCTCGGGCGCCGCGGAGATCATTCCGTCGAATCTGTCACAAATTGCCTCCTGTGACGCGGTGTCACAGAAAAAAGAGCGGTGTGGGCAGGGGATCGCCGGAGGATCTACGGAACTCTCGCCTTGTGAGGCAAAGCGCTTACACATATGGTGTGCCTACGCGAGGTTCTCCCGTGGAGGATGGGTTATGACGGAAATTCTTGTGCAGGCGGTCGTGGAGGGGAAGGATCCTTCCATGGGCAGGGTGGTGGAGCACCCGGCTTGGCCCGTGATCAAGGATGCCGTGGAAGAGATACGGCCCTGGCAGGCCAAGGACGGTTCGATCGACTTCGCGGCCGACGGTGCGCCGTCGAAGTTCGTGGCCGAACTCGCCGTGGACCGCGTGGTGTCGGCCATCGAGCAGCTCGCGCCGCTTCTGCCGCACGACGCCGAGTATCACCACGCCCTGGTCAAGGATCTGCGCCGCTGGGCCGAGGGCGGCTTCCAGGTCCCGGACTTCCTGGACTCGCTGCTCGCGTTCCAGCCGGCCGCGCACCGCGAGCACGGGCTGCAGCACCTCGTGGTCTTCCCGATGTACACGCAGAACGGCAACCCGGACCGCAACCTCGAAGCGGTCGTGCTGCGCATGGTGTGGCCGGACTGGCTCGCCGAGCTGGAGCGCACGCGCTACGACAACCCGCTCTTCTGCGGCATCACGTTCGAGGACTTCACCTCCGGCTACGACACCAACTCCGCGGTGCTCTTCCCGGAGACCATCGCCGTGCGCGAGGCGCCCGAGCGCTTCACCTGGGGCGGCATATTCTGCGACCGCGAGGCGGCCCGCTTCCGCCGCGTCACCGGCGCCGCGGTCGACATCCTGGGTCTCGACCTGCCCGACGACATCCGCGACATGGTCGCCGATCAGGACCGCTGCCAGCAGGCGTTCGTCCTGTGGGACATGGTCCACGACCGCACCCACAGCCACGGCGATCTGCCCTTCGACCCGTTCATGATCAAGCAGCGCCAGCCGTTCTGGATGTACGGCCTGGAGGAGCTGCGCTGCGACCTCACCGCCTTCAAGGAGGCCGTGAAGCTCGAGGCCGACGGCTTCTCGCAGGGCCGGGACGTGCAGTACGCGGTGCTGTTCGACCGTATGTTCCGCTTCCCCGTCACCGGCGAGCGCGTACGCAACTACGACGGCCTCGGCGGCCAGCTGCTCTTCGCGTACCTGCACAAGCACGACGTGGTGCGCTGGACGGACAACAAGCTGCACATCGACTGGGACCGCGCCCCGCAGGTCACCAACCAGCTGTGCGCCGAGATCGAGAAGCTCTACCGCGACGGAATCGACCGGCCGAAGCTGGTCCACTGGTTCGCCGGATACGAGCTGGTGTCCCGCTACCTCGCCCCGCACCCCGGATCGCGCTGGGCCAAGGGCCCCGACGCCCTTGACCTGACGCAGCCGCCGCGCAAACTCGTGGATGACGTGCTTCCGGACGAGTTTCCGCTCAGCATGTTCTATGAGGCGCTCTCCAAGAAGCTGAAGGACGTGATCGCCTCCACCAAGGGGATCACGGCGGACAGCGCCGAGCGGGTCGCCGCGTGAGCGATCACGTCCACAACACTGCTCAGGAGGCGAGGATCATGGGGAACGGGGCTCTCAGCGGTGCGGTGATCGCGGTGGCCGGTGCGGGTGGACCCGCAGGGCGTGCGGCGCTGCTGCGGCTCGCCGAGGCGGGGGCCACCGTCGTCGGCTCGGACAACGATCCGGAGCGACTGGCGGAGGCCGTTGACGCGGCACGTTACGCACACGGCGGCGCCAGCGTCGTCGGGGACACGGTCGACCTGCTCGACCTGGGGGCCACCCGCGACTGGGCCACCCGCATCGAGAAGGACTTCGGCCGGGTCGACGGGCTCGTGCACCTCGTCGGCGGCTGGCGCGGCAGCGAGACGTTCACCAGGACGAACGTCGACGACTGGGACTTCCTCGAGTTGCTGCTCATCCGCACCGTGCAGCACACTTCCCTGGCCTTCCACGAGGCGCTGCAGCGCAGCGACCGCGGCCGGTACGTCCTGATCAGCGCCGCGGGGGCGAGCAATCCCACCGCGGGCAACGCCGCCTACGCAGCGGCCAAGGCCGCCGCCGAGGCATGGACACTGGCCATGGCGGACTTCTTCCGCAAGGCCGGGGGCCCTGAGGGGCCCACGTCGGCGGCTGCGATCCTGGTGGTGAAGGCGCTGGTGCACGAGGCCATGCGCGCCGAGAAACCCAACGCGAAGTTCGCGGGCTTCACAGACGTCAAGGAGCTGGCCGAGGCCATCGCCGGGCTCTGGGAGAGGCCCGCCCAGGAAGTGAACGGACAGCGTCTGTGGCTCACCGAGAAGCCGTGAACCCTCCGAAGACCGACGCCCGGCGTCATCACGACCCGGAGATCCGCGGATTCGCCAGCGACAACTACGCCGGCGCCCACCCCGAGGTCCTCGCCGCGCTCGCCCTCGCCAACGGCGGTCACCAGATCGCCTACGGCGAGGACGACTACACCGCGCATCTGCAGCAGGTCATCCGGGGCCACTTCGGTGCGACCGCCGAGGCCTTCCCGGTCTTCAACGGCACGGGCGCGAACGTCGTGGCGCTCCAGGCGGTCACCGACCGCTGGGGCGCGGTGATCTGCGCCGAGAGTGCGCACATCAACGTCGACGAGGGGGGCGCCCCCGAGCGGATGGGCGGCCTGAAGCTGCTCACGGTCCCCACGCCCGACGGCAAGCTCACGCCCGATCTGATCGACCGGCAGGCGTACGGCTGGGACGACGAGCACCGTGCCATGCCCCAGGTCGTCTCGATCGCGCAGAACACCGAACTCGGCACGGTCTACACGGTCGACGAGATCCGCGCGATCTGCGAACACGCGCATGCGCACGGGATGAGGGTGCACATCGACGGGGCGCGGATAGCCAACGCCGCGGCGTCGCTGAACGTCCCCATGCGGGCGTTCACCAACGCGGTCGGCGTCGACATCCTGTCCTTCGGCGGCACCAAGAACGGCGCGCTGTTCGGTGAGGCCGTCGTCGTCCTCAACCAGGACGCCGTCAGCCATATGAAGCATCTGCGGAAGCTGTCGATGCAGCTCGCCTCCAAGATGCGTTTCGTGTCCGTGCAGTTGGAGGCGCTGCTCGCCAAGGACCTGTGGCTGCGCAACGCCCGCCATGCCAATGAGATGGCGCAGCGCCTCGCCGAGGGCGTGCGTGCCGTGCACGGGGTCGAGATCCTCTACCCGGTGCAGGCGAACGCGGTCTTCGCGCGACTTCCGCACGACGTCAGCGCCCGGCTGCAGAAGCGCTACCGCTTCTACTTCTGGGACGAGGCGGCGGGCGACGTCCGCTGGATGTGCTCCTTCGACACGACCGAGGACGACGTCGACGGGTTCGTGGCGGCGCTCAAGGAGGAGATGGCGCGCTGAGCAGCACCCCTCGCCTTGCATAAGTATACCGGCTAGCGAAAAGCTATTGACTCCCGGTCGGCGATATTCCTATGCTCTGCGGGCATGGAGTTGATCCAGGAGAACCCCGATCTTTCGGCCTACTTGGCCGCTGATGACGTCATCGACCATCACCATCCGCTGGTGCGCGAGACGGCGGCACGTATCGCCGCGGGAGCGGTGGACTCGTATGCCTATGCGCAGGCCGCCTACGAGTTCGTGCGCGACGAGATCCCGCACTCTGCCGACAGTGGCGACATGCGCGTGACCTGGCGCGCCTCCGACGTCCTGGAGCAGCGCACCGGCATCTGTCACGCCAAGGCCCATGCGCTGGCTGCGCTGCTCCGAGCCGAGGACATCCCGACGGCCCTGTGCTACCAGAAGTTCGACATGGTGCACGGGCTGGTCGCCGTGCGGTTCCGTGGCGCATGGCACCGCCAGGATCCGCGCGGCAACAAGCCGGGGGTCGACGCCCAGTTCTCGCTGGACGGTGAGTGCCTCGCCTTCATGCCGGACCAAAAGTCCAATGAGCTGGACTATCCAGTGCTGTACGCCGAGCCTCACCCGGCCGTGCTGCGCGCCCTCACGGACGCCACCGACCGGGAGCACCTGTGGAAGGCGCTTCCCATCGCACTCTGAGGCACGGCAGAGGATGGCCCGCGCGCGCACGGTGTCGGGCGAGGTCCGCGCCCTGGCGCCCGGTTTCACGCACGTCGCCGTCGAGGCGTACGGCCTCGTGAACGGTCCCAGCACCGAGGCCACTTCGGCACTCCTGGACGACGTGGCCTGGCGTCTCGCGGAGCGCCTCGGCGGGCGCGCCCCGCACCAGGGCCCGCACATGGTCGCCTGGCGCGAGGCCTGCACGGCCAAGGCAGGGACCCCGCTGCGACCCGGAGGCGGCGGGCGCCGAACTGGCCGAACCGATCGAGAAGTTCATCCCCGGGGCGCGGCTAAGTCTCCATGCCCGGAGTCTCGGGCGTAACCCGTCAGGGGGCCTCGGCGGCCTTCACCTCGGCGGGCGTCGGAGCCGTACCGCCGAGGTGGGCCGGCATCCACCACGTGTCGTCCGGGCCCTTCGGGCGCACCGGGTAGGCGCGCTGCGCGGCCTCGAGGAGCTCCTGCACCCGATCGCGCACGCGCCGCGTGATCGCGCCCGCGTACTGGTCGCGCGGGGCCTCCACCGCCTCGCCGACGCGGATGGTGATCGGGATGTGCTGGCGCTTGAAGTTGCGCGGGCGGCCCTTCGTCCACAGCCGCTGTGTACCCCACACGGCCATCGGGATCAGCGGAACGCCGGCCTCCTGAGCCAGGCGTGCGGCACCGGACTTGAAGCTCTTCAGCGTGAACGACTGCGAGATGGTCGCCTCGGGGAACACCCCGATGATCTCACCGGCGCGCAGTGAGTCGAGCGCGTGCGCGTACGCGTGCTCGCCCTGCTTACGGTCCACCGGGATGTGCTTCATCCCGCGCATCAGCGGTCCGGAGACCTTGTGACGGAAGACGGACTCCTTCGCCATGAAGCGCACCAGACGCTTCTGCGGCAGCGCGGCGAGGCCGTTGAAGATGAAATCCAGGTAGCCGATGTGGTTGCTCACCAGCACCGCCCCGCCCGAGCGGGGGATGTTCTCCGACCCCTTGCAGTCGATCTTCAGGTCGAGTGCCTTGAACAGCGTGAGTGCGGCACCGATGACCGGACGGTAGACAAGCTCTGCCATGGGTGGGGAGGGCCCTTCGTCTCTGCCTGGGGAGGGAGCTCCCGGCGGGAAGTTACGCAGCCGTAGGTTTTAGGCTTTGCGCAGATCGTGCCCCAAGAACGAACGAGTAGCCAGTCCTGGGTCCCTTGAAGCGCGAGATCCTCGTCACGTTGGAGTAAACAAACGGATACGCAAAGGCCGCCGAACCGGGAATCCTTACCGCTCGACGGGCGCTGACAACGGGAGTATGAAAAGGGCGTTCTGCACCGACCGAGTGCACGTGGCCTGACCAACGAGCGGAAGCGGAGAACGGCAGTGCGCGGACGGGACGGCGGCCGACGGCTGGGAACGGCGGAGCTGGGCGGCGAGTTGGGCGAGCGGGCGACGCTCGTGCAGTTCTCCAGTGCCTTCTGCCAGCCCTGCCGGGCGACCCGCCGGGTGCTCTCCGATGTCGCGGGCCTGGTCCCGGGCGTGAGGCACGTCGAGATCGACGCCGAGGACCATCTCGACCTCGTACGGGAGTTGGACATCGTCAGAACACCCACGGTGCTGGTCCTCGACGCGGAAGGGCACATCGTGCGCCGGGCGACAGGTCAGCCGCGCAAGGCCGACGTGATCGCGGCGCTCGGGAAGGCCGTCTGACGCATGGTGAGGGCTTCCGGATGCCGGAACAGACTTGACTGCAACGGCCACCTATCATCAGCCTGACTCTCATGCCCCCGGAACTCCTTCTTCACGAGCGCATCGATGTGGATCTCGCCCGCAACGCGAGCGCCCGCTGTCCCGGCCGCTGAACAGTCGCCGACTCGCTCGAACCTCCACCAGAAGGACAACCGCATGACGGCCACGCCCGGTCTCGGCACTCCTCAGCTCGCCTCCCCGGACCTCCTGCGCTCCGTCTTCCGGCAGCATGCCGCCGGTGTGGCGGTGATCACCGCACAGGGCGGCCGCCCCGTCGGCTTCACCGCCACCTCCCTCACCTCCGTCTCCGCCGAGCCCCCCGTCGTCTCGTTCGGCATCGGCCTCGGCGCCTCGAGCTGGCCGGTCATCGCCGAGTCCGAGCACGTCGGAGTGCACATACTCGGCGAGCACCAGCAGCAGTTGGCCGCCACCTTCGCCAGGAGCGGCGCCGACCGCTTCGGTGCGCCCACCCGCTGGTACGAAGGCCCACACGGCGTGCCGGTGCTCGACGGCGTTCTCGCCTGGCTCGTCTGCCGGGTCGTCGCCCGGGTGCCGGCCGGGGACCACCGCATCGTTCTGGCCGAGGCCGTGGTGGGGAACCCCGCCGGTGTCGGTCGCCCGCTCGTGTACCACCAGGGGCGCTTCAACGCCCTGCGCGACTGAGAGATCCCGGTTACGCAGCGTTGCAAAGGTCACAGTTCAAAGCGCTTGCTTAGCGGGTAAGTAGTGGGTGTACTGGCGAGTAATATTTCGTTCGGAGCGAGAGCCGCCACGAGCGGAATCTGCCGCTTCAGGCGCCTATGCTGCCTGCAACAAGGCAGCCCTGAAATGACGATGCAGTAGGAGAGCCGGCGTGAGCTTGAGGATCGTTGTCACTGTGAAGTACGTGCCCGACGCCACTGGCGACCGGCACTTCGCCGATGACTTGACCGTCGACCGTGACGACGTCGACGGGCTGCTGTCGGAGCTGGACGAGTACGCGGTCGAGCAGGCGCTGCAGATCTCCGAGAACTCCGACGACGACGTGGAGATCACCGTTCTGACGGTGGGCCCGGAGGACGCCAAGGACGCGCTGCGCAAGGCGCTGTCGATGGGTGCCGACAAGGCGATTCACGTCGAGGACGACGACCTGCACGGCACGGATGTCATCGGTACCTCCCTGGTCCTGGCCAAGGCCATCGAGAAGGCCGGGTACGACCTGGTGGTCTCCGGCATGGCCTCCACCGACGGCACCGCCGGTGTGGTCCCGGCCCTGCTCGCCGAGCGCCTGGGCGTCCCGCAGGTCACCTTGCTCTCCGAGGTCTCCGTCGAGGACGGCGTGGTCAGGGGCCGTCGTGACGGTGACACCGCGTCCGAGCAGCTGGAGGCTTCCCTGCCGGCGGTCGTGTCGGTGACGGACCAGTCGGGCGAGGCCCGCTACCCGTCGTTCAAGGGCATCATGGCCGCCAAGAAGAAGCCGGTGGAGTCCTGGGACCTGGAGGACCTGGAGATCGAGGCGGACGAGGTCGGTCTCGAGGGTGCCTGGACCAAGGTCGAGGCGGCGGCGGAGCGTCCGGCCCGCACGGCCGGCACGATCGTCAAGGACGAGGGCGAGGGCGGCAAGCAGCTGGCCGAGTTCCTGGCCGGCCAGAAGTTCATCTGAGCTTCGGTCATCACCCCTAACCGCCCCGCAATACTTCGCAAGCAGGAGAGAAGAAGTCCCATGGCTGAAGTTCTCGTCTACGTCGACCACGTGGACGGTGCCGTCCGCAAGCCCACGCTGGAGCTGCTGACCCTGGCCCGCCGTATCGGCGAGCCGGTCGCCGTCGCGCTGGGCGCCGGTGCCGAGGCCACCGCCGCCACGCTCGGTGAGCACGGCGCGGTGAAGGTCCTCACCCACGACGCGCCTGAGTACGCCGACTACCTGGTCGTGCCGAAGGTGGACGCGCTGCAGGCCGCGTACGAGGCCGTCTCCCCGGCCGCGGTGCTGGTGCCGTCGTCCGCCGAGGGCAAGGAGATCGCCGCGCGTCTGGCGGTCCGTATCGGGTCGGGCATCATCACCGACGCCGTCGACCTGGAGGCCGGCGACGAGGGTCCGGTCGCGACGCAGTCGGTGTTCGCCGCGTCGTTCACGACCAAGTCCCGTGTGTCCAAGGGCACGCCGGTCATCACGGTCAAGCCGAACTCGGCGCCGGTCGAGGCTGCTGCGGCCGCGGGTGCGGTCGAGGCGCTGAACGTGTCCTTCTCCGAGAAGGCCACCGGCACGAAGGTCACCGCGCGGACGCCGCGTGAGTCGACGGGTCGTCCGGAGCTGACCGAGGCCGCGATCGTGGTCTCCGGTGGCCGCGGTGTGAACGGTGCGGAGAACTTCGCGATCATCGAGGCGCTGGCTGACAGCCTGGGCGCGGCGGTCGGTGCCTCGCGTGCCGCGGTGGACGCGGGCTGGTACCCGCACTCCAACCAGGTCGGCCAGACCGGCAAGAGCGTGTCGCCGCAGCTGTACATCGCCTCGGGTATCTCGGGTGCGATCCAGCACCGTGCCGGTATGCAGACGTCGAAGACGATCGTCGCGATCAACAAGGACGCCGAGGCCCCGATCTTCGATCTGGTCGACTACGGCGTGGTCGGCGACCTGTTCGAGGTCGTCCCGCAGCTGACCGAGGAGATCAAGTCCCGCAAGGGCTGATCCTCCCCCAGTGCCTCAAGGGCCTGGGAGGTGCCCCCATCGGAGCCTGTGAGGCCCCTGCGACCGCATGCATCGGTCGCAGGGGCCTCCTGCCCTATCAGGGCCTGTGGCTCACCCCGTCCGCGCAGGGGTAAGACGGTGTTGACCAGCGGGAAGCGCCATGGATAGCTTCGCTCAACGGATTGTTGATTCCGTGACTCGGAAAAGTGACGGCGGAGGGTGTGGACATGGGGCAGCAGGAGAAGGTGGCCACGAGCCTCGCCGGCGCGGTCAAAGAGGACATCAGCGCCACCCTCGCCCTGGTGGACGCGCAGCTCGACCGCCGCTACCCCGGAGACCCCGGCACCCGTCAGCCCGTCCACACGGTCTACGTCCCCGGTGACGTCTTTACCACCGACACCATCCGCTCCTGGGGCGACCAGGCGCTGGTGGCCCTCGACGAACACGCCCCTGACGCCGCCTCGTTCGCCGCCGTCCTCGGCCTGAGCGACGACCTCGCCGTACCCGTGTACGAGCGCGTCCGCGCCAAGCTGAAGCGCGAGCCCATCGAGGACCTGCGCATCGACTTCGAGGACGGCTACGGGCCCCGCCCCGACACGGAGGAGGACGAGGCGGCCGCCCGCGCGGCACGGCTGGTCGCCCAGGCGTACGAGAACGGCACCGCCGCCCCCTACATGGGCATCCGCATGAAGTGTCTGGAGGCCGCCGTACGCGACCGCGGCATCCGCACGCTCGACATCTTCCTCACCGGGCTGATGGAGGCCGGCGGTCTACCCGACGGGCTTGTTCTGACGCTGCCCAAGGTGACGTACGCCGAGCAGGTCACCGCCATGGTCCGGCTCCTCGAGGCGTTCGAGAAGGCCCGCGGCCTGGAGCCCGGCAGGATCGGCTTCGAGATACAGATCGAGACCAGCCAGGCCATCCTCGCCCCCGACGGGACGGCGACCGTCGCCCGGATGATCGACGCCGCCGAGGGCCGCGCCACCGGCCTGCACTACGGCACCTTCGACTACAGCGCCTGCCTCGGCGTCAGCGCCGCCTACCAGGCCAGCGACCACCCGGCCGCCGACCACGCCAAGGCGATCATGCAGGTCGCCGCCGCGGGCACCGGCGTCCGCGTCTCGGACGGCTCCACGAACGTGCTCCCGGTCGGCACGACCGAGAAGGTCCACGACGCCTGGCGGCTGCACTACGGCCTCACCCGCCGGGCGCTGGCCCGCGCCTACTACCAGGGCTGGGACATGCACCCGGGCCATATCCCGACCCGCTACGCCGCCGTGTTCGCCTTCTACCGGGAGGGTTTCGCGCAGGCCGCGGCGCGCCTGGCCGCCTACGCCAACCGGGTCGGCGGGGACATCATGGACGAGCCCGCGACGGCCAAGGCCCTCAGTGGCTATCTGCTGCGCGGTCTCGACTGCGGAGCCCTCGACATCGGCGAGGTGGCGCGCCTGAGCGGACTCACGCGCACCGACCTCGAGCGGTACGCGGCACCGCGGCGCGGTGATCTGACGGTCTCCGGCCAGTAGTAGCCCCGCCCGGGGGTGTGGTCAGTAATAGCGGTGTGGCCGGTAGCTCCGGTCGCACGGGGTTCAGCGGTCAGTCGGCGGGCGGGAGTTCACCCGAACCCCGTGTGATCAGCCGCGTCGGGAGCACGGTGCGCTCCGGCGAGGCGAGCACACCGTCCAGCTGCTGGAACAACCGCTGCGCGGCTGTACGTCCCAGCTGCGCGGCGTCCTGGGCGACGACGGTCACGCCCGGCTGCAGCAGATCGGCGAGTTCGAAGTCGTCGAAGCCGACCAGGGCCACGGGGCGCGGACGTTCGGAGAGGACACGCACCACCGTCACGGTCACACGGTTGTTGCCGGCGAAGAACGCGGTGACCGGCTCCGGGCCGCTCAGCATCTCCGCAGCAGCCCGCCGGACCCGCTCCGGATCCGTGGCGCCCAGCGACATCCAGGCGTCCTGGACCGGTATGCCGGCGTCTGCCATGGCCGCGCGATAGCCCCGCAGCCGCTCGGCCGCGGTGTGGATGTTCGGCCGGTCGCCGATGAAGCCGATCCGGCGGTGGCCGTGAGCGATGAGATGGGCGACGCCGTCCCGCGCGCCGCCGAAGCTGTCGGAGACCACGGCATCCGCGTCGATCTTCCCGGCGGGCCGGTC
This sequence comes from Streptomyces himalayensis subsp. himalayensis, assembly GCF_013778455.1. GTDB lineage: Bacteria > Actinomycetota > Actinomycetes > Streptomycetales > Streptomycetaceae > Streptomyces > Streptomyces himalayensis. The sequence continues at coordinate 133,579 of NZ_JACEHE010000004.1, forward strand.
CACGAAGACGGTGGCGACGCCCGCCTTGATCTCGGGCTCCAGATAGCGATGGTCGTCGCCGGCCGGGATGATCACCAGCCCGTCCACGCGGCGTGCGCAGAGGGCGAGGGCCAACTCCTGCTCGCGGTCCGGGTCCTCGGCGCTGGATCCGTTGATGAGCAGGGCGCCGTGGGCGCGGGCGACCTCCTCGACGGCGCGGCTGAGCGGGCCGTAGAACGGGTCTGCCAGGTCCTCCAGGACCAGGCCGATGCTGGCGGTGCGGCCCTTGCGGAGGACCCGTGCGCTGTCGTTGCGCCGGAAGCCCAGGGCGTCGATGGCCGCCTGGACGCGGCGTTCGGTGTCGGGCGTGACGCCAGGCTCGCCGTTCACCACGCGAGAGACCGTCTTCAGGCCGACTCCGGCGCTCGTGGCGACGTCCTTCATGGTCGGACGAGAGCCGTAGCGGTTGTCGGGTCGTCGGGCGGGGTCGGCCACGTTCGCGCTGTCCTGTCCTGTCGTCCACGAGTGGGTCGTATGCGCGGGATGCGTCCTGAGGTCGGGTGCATCCTGCATAAGGATGGGCTGCATAAGGATGTGCACCTGAGCATAGACCCTGGACAACGTTGTCAAAAGAGGGAGAGACTGTCCATCGCCCCCGTATCGTTCACTCTCCGCACCCTGCGCTTCACAGGAGATCCCACGCTGATGCAGAACGACCTCGTCGCCGCCCTCGACATCGGCGGAACCAAGATCGCCGGAGCCCTGGTGGACGGTGACGGCCGGATCCTTGTGCGCGCACAGCGCCCGACGCCTGCGCAGGAAGACGGCGAGACGGTGATGCGCGCCGTCGCGGATGTGGTCGGCGAGCTCACGGCCTCCCCACTGTGGACCCGGGCGCGGGCCGTGGGCATCGGCAGCGCGGGCCCGGTCGACGCCTCGGCCGGCACGGTGAGCCCGGTCAACGTCCCAGGCTGGCGCGACTTTCCCCTCGTCGATCGGGTACGGGCGGCTGCCCACGGGCTGCCCGTCGAACTCGTCGGCGACGGGGTCGCCATCGCGGCCGCCGAGCACTGGCAGGGCGCCGCCCGCGGTCACGACAACGCACTCTGCATGGTCGTCTCCACCGGGGTCGGCGGAGGCCTCGTCCTCGGCGGCAGTCTCCACCCCGGCCCGACGGGCAACGCCGGCCACATCGGACACATCAGCGTCGATCTCGACGGTGATCTCTGTCCGTGTGGAGCGCGCGGCTGCGTGGAGCGGATCGCCAGCGGCCCGAACATCGCACGCCGCGCGCTGGAGGCGGGATGGCGGCCCGGTCCTGACGGCGACACCTCGGCCGCAGCCGTGGCGGAGGCCGCGCGTGCCGGTGATCCGGTGGCCGTCGCCTCGTTCGAACGCGCGGCCAAAGCGCTGGCCGCCGCCATCGCGGCCACGGCCACGCTCATCGAGATCGACATCGCAGTGATCGGCGGGGGAGTGGCGAAGTCCGGCGATCTCCTCTTCGCGCCCCTTCGCAAGGCCCTGCGGGACTACGCGACGCTCTCGTTCGTGCAGCGCCTCACCGTGGTGCCCGCACTGATGGGCACGGACGCCGGCCTGGTGGGCGCAGCCGCGGCGGCCCTCGGGGCGGGGGCCGGGACGGCTGTGGCCGGGGTCGGCGGTTGAGGCGCTCACCCCCGTGAGGGGTTCGCGTGTGAAGAGCCGAGGGTGGTGAAGCAGCGGGGCGCCGCACAATGACGACTGCCTCCGCGGTCGGCGGAGGCGAGGCGCCCGCCCAGGACCTCTCGCCGTCAGTCGAAGGGTCCGTCATGCAGTCCGCGCGGCAGCCGCCCGCCTTGTACCGCTGACGGAGCGCGGCGGCCGCCTGTTCGCGCGGTACGTAGGGGTGGCCGAAGTGCTGGGACGCGACGCCGATCACGTCGTCGATGCGGACGATGACAGGCTTGCCGCGGTCGGCCCTGCGGCGCGCCCCCGAGATCGCCATGTCGGCGGAGCGGAGCAGATGCCTCCGGTAGTCGCGTGCCAGCGCCGCGCGGGCCCGTTTCCGCGACAGGGGGCGAAGGGCGCGTCCCTTCCAGACGGCTCCTGCTGCAATGAGCACCACGCCCACCGCGACGAACCCCAGACCGGTCACGGACGTATGCGTTGCGGGCGCAGCCTACGCGGCCTCGCCGACACCGCAGCGGACGGCCGCTGCCCATTCCATGACCAGCTTTTCGTACTCCACGCGCTCTTCGGCGGACAGTGTGCCGCCTGCGCGCAGCCACAACTCGCGGATCTGCTCGTTCACCGCGGAGGCAGACCGCACGTAACCAGAAGGCTGTGGGCTCGGGGACATGGAGCAAGACTAAGGCCAAGGACCGGCTTCGGGAACAGTCAGCTACCGTTCGGATCCGTCAAGTGATCGGGGACGTGCCGTCGCCGTCATCAGGGGCTGGTTTCCGTGGCAGGGTTGAGCGGGCAAGCCACAGGGGGCCAACAGAAGAGGGGGAAACGTGATCGTCTGGATCAACGGCGCGTTCGGTGCGGGAAAGACGACGACCGCACGGGAACTGATCGACCTGATCCCGAACAGCACGCTCTTCGACCCCGAGCTCATCGGCGGGGGACTGTCGTATCTCCTGCCGCCCAAGCACCTCGCCGAGGTCACGGACTTCCAGGATCTGCCGATCTGGCGGCGACTCGTCGTCGACACGGCCGCGGCGTTGCTCGCCGAGCTTGGGGGAGTCCTCGTGGTCCCCATGACCCTGCTGCGCCAGGAGTACCGCGACGAGATCTTCGGCGGGCTCGCCTCGAGGAGGATCCCGGTGAGGCATGTGCTTCTCGCCCCGGCCGAAACGATCCTCCGAGAGCGAATAGCCGGCCGTGACATACCGCCCGGCACAGCCGATGGCGAGATGCGTGTACGCCAGTGGTCCTACGACCACATCGAGCCGTACCAGGCGGCGCTCGGCTCCTGGCTCACCACCGACGCCCACCTCGTCGACAACGGCCCGCTCACCCCGTACGAGACCGCGGTCCGCATAGCCGACGCCGTGCGTACCGGGGACGCGCCCGTCTGCGACATCGTGCAGAGCCCCGAGCCGACCGCCGAGACCGTCGCATCCGGCGTACTGCTCTTCGACGAAAAGGACCGGGTGCTGCTCGTCGATCCGACGTACAAGCCGGGCTGGGAGTTTCCCGGAGGTGTCGTCGAATCAGGTGAGGCTCCCGCGCGCGCGGGCATGCGCGAGGTCGCCGAGGAGACGGGCATCCGGCTCCAGGACGTGCCACGGCTGCTGGTCGTCGACTGGGAGCCGCCCACCCCGCCCGGATACGGCGGGCTGCGCCTGCTCTACGACGGCGGGCGGCTCGACAGCGGAGAGACCCGGCGGATGCTTCTGCCGGGCCCCGAACTGCGCGACTGGCGCTTCGTCACCGAAGATGAGGCGGCCTCACTCCTGCCGCCCGTCCGGTACGAGCGGCTCCGCTGGGCCCTGCGTGCGCGCGAGCGCGGCGCGGCCCTCTATCTGGAGGGCGGCGTGCCGGTCGGCTGACGGGCGCAGCGCCCCGCCCCTGTGCCCGTTGCCCAGTGGCGAAGCGCGGCGCGGCTCCCGTCCGTCGCCGCGCGCCTCACTCCGCGGCCTACGTCAACGGGCCGCGTAGTTACGCAGGAACAGCGCTTCCGCGACCGACAGCCGCTCCAGCTCCTCCGGAGACACGCTCTCGTTGACCGCGTGGATCTGCGCCTCCGGCTCGCTCAGGCCGATCAGCAGGATCTCCGCGTCCGGGTAGAGCGCGGCGAGCGTGTTGCATAGCGGGATGGAGCCGCCCTGGCCCGCGTACTGCATCTCCTCACCCGGGTACGCGACGCTCATCGCATCCGCCATCGCCTCGTACGCGGGGCTGGCGGTGTTCGCGCGGAACGCCTGGCCCTGGCCGATCTGTTCCGTCTGCACGCGCGCCCCCCACGGCGTGTGCGCCTCGAGATGGGCCAGCAGCAGCTTCGTCGCCTCTGCCGCGTCGACGCCCGGCGGCACGCGCAGGCTGATCAGCGCCTGCGCGCTCGCCTGCACGGACGGCGTGGCACCCACCACCGGCGGGCAGTCGATGCCCAGGACGGTGACGGCCGGCCGCGCCCAGATCCGGTCGGCGACCGTGCCGGAACCGATCAGCTGCACGCCGTCCAGCACCCTGGCGTCCTTGCGGAAGTCGGCCTCCGGGTATTGCAGTCCGTCCCACGCGGTGTCGCCCGTGAGCCCGTCGATCGTCGTCGACCCGTCCTCTGCGCGCAGCGAGTCCAGTACGCGCACGAGGGCGGCCAGCGCATCGGGTGCCGCGCCGCCGAACTGGCCGGAGTGCAGGTTGCCTTCCAGCGTGTCGATGCGTACGCGGACCATGGTCATGCCGCGCAGGGTGGAGGTGACCGTGGGCAGGCCCACGCGGAAGTTGCCCGAGTCGCCGATGACGATCGTGTCGGCAGTCAGCAGCTCCGGGTGCTCCTCGGCGTACCGCTCGAGGCCGCCTGTTCCCTGCTCCTCCGAACCCTCGGCGATCACCTTGACGTTGACGGGGACGCCGCCGTTCGCCTTCAGGGCGCGCAGCGCCAGCAGATGCATGATCACGCCGCCCTTGCAGTCGGCGGCACCGCGCCCGTACCACCGGCCGTTCCGCTCGGTCAGGACGAAGGGCGGGGTCGTCCACGCCGCCTCGTCGAGCGGCGGCTGCACGTCGTAGTGCGCGTACAGCAGCACGGTCGGCGCACCCTCGGGGCCGGGCAGGAAGCCGTACACCGACTGCGTGCCGTCGGGGGTGTCCAGCAGCTCCACATCCTGGAAGCCCTCCGCACGCAGTGCGTCCGCCACCCAGTTCGCGGCCTTCTCGCTCTCGCTCCTCGGGAACTGCTCGAAGTCCGCCACCGACTTGAAGGCCACCAGGTCGGTGAGCTCCGCCTTCGCCCGCGGCATCAGCGCGGCGACGGTCTCGGCGATCGGATTCGGCGACATGGGCACGCTCCTCGTAGGTGCGACGGCGCGCGCATGCATGTGCCTGCACGCGTGCGCTTGTGTGCGTATTCGTAGTGTTTCGTTCTGCGGGTCCGCGCGTCCTGGATGTACGGCGAACACATTGCCGATCCTCCCACAGCGGCGGGCGGCGGCGTCCGCCGTAGGATGCGGGGGAAAGTGCGGCAGACGGCTGGATCGGGAGCGGCAGACCATCGTGAGCAGCGAGAACTCAAGCGAGAACTCAGCGGACGACGCTCGGCAGGTATGGGACGTCGTGGTGGTCGGGGCTGGACCAGCGGGCGCCTCCGCCGCCTATGCGGCAGCGGTCGCGGGGCGCCGGGTGCTGATCCTGGAGAAGGCCGAGCTGCCCCGCTACAAGACGTGCGGTGGGGGCATCATCGGCCCCTCGCGCGACGCACTGCCGCCCGGCTTCGAACTGCCCTTCAAGGACCGGGTGCACGCCGTGACATTCTCCCTTGACGGCAAGTTCACCCGTACCCGCCGTTCACGGCACATGCTGTTCGGGCTCATCAACCGGCCGGAGTTCGACCAGCAGCTGGTCGAGCACGCGCAGAAGGCGGGCGCCGAACTGCGTACCGGCGTCACGGTCTCCCGGGTCGAGCAGCACGGCCCGGCCGTACCGGACCGGCGCACCGTCGCCGTCGTGCTGCAGGGCGGCGAGACGCTGTACGCGCGGGCCGTCGTCGGCGCGGACGGCAGCGCCAGCCGCATAGGAGCCCATGTCGGCGTGAAGCTCGACCAGGTCGACCTGGGACTGGAGGCGGAGATCCCGGTTCCGCCCACCGTGGCCGAGGACTGGAAGGGCCGGGTCCTCATCGACTGGGGCCCGCTGCCGGGCAGTTACGGCTGGGTGTTCCCGAAGGACGACACGCTGACCGTCGGTGTCATCTCCGCGCGAGGCGAGGGTGCAGCCACGAAGCGGTACTTGGAGGACTTCATCGGGCGGCTCGGCCTCGCGGGCTTCGAACCCAGCCTCTCCTCCGGGCATCTGACCCGCTGCCGCAGCGACGACTCCCCGCTCTCGCGCGGCCGTGTCCTGGTGTGCGGCGATGCTGCTGGACTGCTGGAGCCGTGGACCCGCGAGGGCATCTCGTTCGCACTGCGCTCCGGGCGGCTCGCGGGGGAGTGGGCGGTACGCATCGCCGAGGCGCACGACGCGGTGGACACCCGGCGCCAGGCGCTCAACTACGCATTCGCCGTCAAGGCGGGACTCGGTGTCGAGATGAGCGTCGGCAAACGCCTGCTGGCCGTTTTCGAGCGCCGGCCCGGCCTGTTCCACGCGGCGATCACCGGGTTCAGGCCCGCCTGGAAGGCGTTCACGGGTATCACCAAGGGGTCGACCTCGCTGGGCGAGCTCGTACGGACCCACCCGATGGCGGGGCGCGCCCTGAGCGCCCTGGATCCGTCTGCGTAGGCGCACTTGTCTGCGTGAGCGCACTCTTGACCCGCCTGACGGGACTGAGCGCCGGCTGCGGTTCCGAGCGTCCTCAGCTCTTGACCGTGATACGGAAGACGGGGTGCTTGTGCGCCGCCGCGAGCAGCTCCTCGTCGGTGGAGTCGGCGGTGATGTCGCCGAAGAAGCGGCCGACCTCCCAGCCCCACTTCTTCAGGTAGGTGCGCAGGATTGTGGGCTTCTGGTCGTCCGGAAGCTCCACAGCGGTGAACTCCTGGGTGCGGCGGCCGACCTGGAGGCGGCCCCCGCCGGCGGCCCTCATGTTGCGCACCCACTCGGAGTGTCCGCGAGCCGAGATCAGGTAGGGGCCGCCCTCGTACGGCAGCGGGTTGACCGGGACGCGGCGCCACTCTCCGCTCTTGCGGCCGCGGACGGACAGCTCGGCGTGGCCGAGGAGGCTGATGCCGCGGCGGGCGATCCATCCGATGAAGCGGTTCATGCCCGCTTCGAAGGCGCCGGGCCTGATGTAGTGCTGCTGTGCCATGGTGACCTCCACCTGTTGAGAGAGCACTGCTCTCGCTTGAGAGCAGTGTGCACGGGATCGGTGATCCAAGGCAAGAGCACTGCTCTCTTTTTAAGGCGGCGCTCTCGTTTGTGTGCACTGCTCCGAAATCGTGGGACACTGCCTCGTATGAGCACCGCACGTGGAGCCCGTGCCCGGGCACGTACCGAGATCACCGCCGCCATCAAGGACGAGGCGCGCAGACAGCTCGCCGCCGAAGGCGCCGCCAAGCTCTCGCTGCGCGCCGTGGCCCGTGAGCTCGGCATGGTGTCCTCCGCCCTGTACCGCTATTTCCCGAGCCGCGACGACCTGCTGACCGCCCTCATCATCGACGCCTACGACTCCCTCGGCGAGGCCGCGGAGTCGGCGCACGCCAAGGCCGCCGACGCCGAGCCGGTGCAGCAGTGGACCACCGTCTGTGAGGCGGTGCGCGCCTGGGCACTGGCGCATCCGCACGAGTACGCGCTCATCTACGGCTCGCCCGTGCCCGGCTACTCCGCGCCCGACTCGACCGTCCCCGCGGCGTCGCGCGTCGGGCTGCTGCTCATCGGTGTCGTCCGTGAGGCCTGGGAGGGGCGCGGTATCGCACGCCCGCCGCTCCCGGCCGACCTGAGGCCCGAGGCGGAGCGCATGATGGCGGATCTGGCGCCCGACCTGCCGCCGGAGGTGGTCGCGGCCCTGGTGTCCGCGTGGGCGCAGCTGTACGGACTGGTCGGCTTCGAGGTCTTCGGGCAGTTCCACCGGGTCGTCGAGGACCGCGCGGTGTTCTTCACTCACGCCGTCACCCAACTCGCCCATCACGTAGGCCTGTTGAACCATGGCCGAACCGCCGAGACACCTCATCGCCCTCAGGGCAGGGGCAAGGGTACGGCCTCGGGCGGCAGACGGGCCGGGTCGTGACGCGGGATCCGCTCTTGCAGTGAGCGCAGCGCGGGCCCCGGATCGACGGCTAATCGGGGAGTTCGCGGCCCGCTCCAAGGAACCCGCGGCCGCCGAGACACTGTCCGAACTCACCGAGCGGGAACGGGAGGTGACGGCTCTGGTCGGCATCGGCCTCTCGAACGAGGAGATCGCCCGCCGCCTCGTCGTCAGCCCGCTCACCGCCAAGACCCACGTCAGCCGCACCATGGTGAAGCTGGGCGCCAGTGACCGTGCCCAACTCGTGGTCCTGGCTAGAGAGTCGGGCTTGGTCCGGCCGGGTTGGCTGGGCTGACCTCGAGGCGCCCACGGCACGTACGGGACACGGACACGCGCGCGTGCCCGGCGCACAGGGACGTTGAGCGCCGGGCACGCGCGCGTGCTGGTGGTTTCAGTCGGCCGGTGGATGTCAGTCGCGGACGGCGACGCGTTCCTCCGCCGTCTCCGGCTCCGCCTGCACGGACTCGTCCTCTTGGACGGACTTCGCGACGAGCACGGTCTGCTGCGGCCGCCGCGCGCGGAGCCCGGGGAGCGTGACCAGCAGTCCAGCGAGTGCGATGGCCGTCACCACGACCAGGCCCGGACGGAAGCTGTCCAGTACGGCCTGCGGGGACGAGCCTCCGTGGCCGTTCGCGGTCACCACGGCCGTCACCACGGCCAGGAAGATCGCGCCGCCCACCTGGATCGACGTGTTCAGCAGGCCGGACACCATGCCCTGTTCGTCGTCGTCGACGCCGTTGGTGGCCTGGATGTTGAGCGAGGGGAAGACCAGTGCGCACGCCGCGCCGAGCAGCAGCATCGAGGGGAGGATCACCGCCGCGTACTGCGGTGTCAGGCTGATTCGCAGGAACAGTGCGTAGCCGATGACCAGCAGCGTGAAGCCCGTGGCGATGACCCGCGGGGTGCCGAACCGGTCGACCACGGCGCCGATCTTCGTCGCCGACAGCGCGACCAGCGCACCGGCCGGCAGGAAGGCCAGCGCGGTCTGCAGCGCCGACCAGCCGAGCAGCGACTGCATGTAGAGCGTGACCAGGAACTGGAAACCGACGTACGAACCGAAGAACGCCATCGCGCCGAGCTGTGCCCTGATCTGGCTGCCCGAGCGCAGTACCCCGAGCCGGATCAGCGGGCTCGCGGTGCGCTGCTCGATCGTCACGAAGACGGCGAGCAGTACGGCGACGGCGAGGAAGGAGAGGAGGGTGCGGGCCGACGTCCAGCCGGCCTCCGGTGCCTGGACGACGGTGAAGACGAGCAGCAGCATCGAGGCCGTGCCGATGACGGCGCCCGGTACGTCGTAGCCGCCGTGCTTCTTCTCGCGCTCGCTGTGCGGGATCAGCTTCAGCCCGGCGATCAGGGCGATGAGCGCGATGGGCGCGGGCAGCAGCATCGTCAGGCGCCAGCTGGCCTCGGTGAGCAGGCCGGACAGGACGAGGCCCATGGAGAAACCGGTGGCCGCGCACGTGGTGTAGATGGAGAGCGCGCGGTTGCGCACCGGGCCCTCGGCGAACGTGGTGGTGATGATCGACAGGCCTGCGGGCGCCGTGAACGCGGCACTCAGGCCCTTGATGAACCGGCTGGCGATCAGCAGCGGACCCGAGTCGACGAGGCCGCCGAGCAGCGAGGCCAGCGCGAAGACGCCGAGCGCGATGAGAAAGACGCGGCGACGGCCCAGCAGGTCGGCGGTGCGTCCGCCGAGGAGCAGCAGTCCGCCGTATCCCAGGATGTAGCCGCTGACGATCCACTGAAGGGTCGAGGTGGACAGGTCGAGTTCGGAGCCGATGGACGGCAGGGCGACGCCGACCATCGAGACGTCGAGAGCGTCCAGGAACATCGCGGCGCAGAGCACCAGCAGGGTTCCCCACAGTCGTGGGGTCCAGCGCTCGTGTGCCGCGGAAGCCGTGAGCGGAGAGGTCATGCACAGCACGCTACATGCACATGCATCTGATGCAAGTGCATTTAATGTCGATGCAACAAACACCTTTCTTCTGCTACCGTGCGGTCATGGCGGCGAAGAAGGCCGAGCAGGGGCTCGTGGACCAGTGGCGGGACATCCTCGCCGTGCACGCACGCACCATGTGCGAACTCGACCGTGAGCTGCACCGGTACGGCCTGGGCGCCAGCGACTTCGAGGTCCTCGACGTACTCGCGGAAGGCGCGGCCGAGGACGGCGGCTGCTCGTACCGGGTGCAGGAGATCGCCGGGCGGGTCCATCTCAGTCAGAGTGCGCTGTCGCGGCTCATCGGACGGCTGGAGAAGGAAGGCCTGGTCGAGCGGGGCCTGTGCGTGGAGGACCGGCGCGGGGTGCGCGTCGCGCTGACCGCTAAGGGACGCGACCTGCATGCCCGGGTGCGCCCCCTGCAGCGGGCGGTGCTGACGCGGATGCTGGCGGAGGACCGGTCCGCCTGATCGGTCAGCTCGGTCAGCTGTGTCAGCGTCAGGTGACGCCCGACTTCTCCCGCCACAGCGCCGTGAGAGAGCTGTCACCCGTGGCGCGGGGGAACGGCAGCCGGTTCCACAGCGACAGATAGAGCCGCGCGGCAGGGCCCGAGACCTCGCAGTCCGCCTCGCCGGCGTCGTCGCGCTCGGTCACCGGGGGGTCGGCGGAGATCCGGACGGTCCACACCGCGTCCGTGTCGGTCGCCCGCACCCGCAGGACGCGTGGTTCTTCCGTACGCACCTTGCTCCTCGGCCGGGCGTGGAAGCCGCACAGCAGCTCGTCGATCCCGTCCACGGCGAAGTCCGTGCCGATCGTCTCGGGCTTCCCGCCCCGTGCCGACTCCGCGTCGACCCGGTGCACCGCCGTCTCGTGCGCCTGCCGTCGGGCCCAGAAGGCCAGTGGTGACAGCGCCGGAAGAAAGCTCCAGCACGCCACATCGGGCGGGGCGGTAGCGAGCGTCTCGACCAGCGCGCGGTGTCCCGCGCGGAACCATGCCAGCAGCTCGCCGCCGTCGAGATCCGGCAGACCACCGTCGGGATGGTACGAGGTGTGGCCCTCGGCGACGAACGTGGCGGCCCAGCGGTGCACCATCCCCGTGTGCCGCAGCAGATCACGCACTTCCCAGCCGGGGCAGGTCGGCACCTTGGCGTCCGGCCCGGCCTCTTCCGCGGCGACGGCCAGCAACCGGCCCTCCGCCTCCAGCGTGTGAATGTGCTCGGAGGTGTCCATGCGGTGAGTGTGCCCGATGGAGTGCGGTCGAAGAGGGCTTAGGAAGAGGGTCGCGTCACCGTCGTCCGCCGCTTGCACGAAGCGTTCCACCCTCTCCACGCCTCAGCGGCGGCGGAACAGGCAGATCAGCGCCGTCCGTTCGCCGGTGAGCGCCTTGCCCTCCACGCCGGCCATGCGGTCGAGTATCCAGCCCTGCGCCTCGATGGCCTCGATCTGCTCGCCGACGCCCGCCATGAGGCCGGTGTGGCGGTGGCTGGAGCTCGCCTCGATGATCTTGAAGACCAGGATCTGTCGGCCGGCACTGTACGCCTCGGTGGCGACTCTGGTCGCCTCGTTCGCCTTGGCGTTGTTGATGAAACCCATTGCTTCCCCCGATGTCTGAAAGGACGTGAGATCTGAGCGCGGCTCAGCTTCTCACAGGGGCAGGCGGTCCCGGCGAGGTGGTGGTTCCGTGACGTTCAGGCTGCTCACCGCGTGGCCGCGTGCCGGGTCGCGTACCCGATGAGTGCCGCCACCGCGGCCAGTGCCGCCACGCTTGTCAGGGCTGCCGGGAGCGATAACCAGTCCGCTATGAAGCCGATCGCGTGCGGTCCCAGCAGCATGTGTCCCCCGCGGCCGGCATCGGTACACCGGCCACCAGACCGGTGGTGGTCTCTCCGAGGTGCAGGTCGTTGCTACGGCCGAACCAGGTATGGAACGCGACAACTCGCTACCGGAGTCTTCGCAGACACCCCCGAGGTGTCGACGGACCGCTGGCCCGGATGCGTACAAGGGTGTTCGCGGGCGCTCAAGGCGTTCGGACGTGTACGGCGGCGCCCGGCCCGCCCCGGTGCCGCCGCGGGCTCACACCGCCAGGACCCTCACCCCCGCCTCCTCGAACCCCGCCACCGTCTCAGGATCCACGCCCGTGTCGGTGACCAGCGTGTCCACGCGGTCCGTGGCGCAGATGCGGGCGAAGGCCCGTCGTCCCAGCTTGCTGGAGTCAGCGGCCACCACCACGCGCTCCGCACGCTCGCACAGCAGCCGGTTGATCGCGGCCTCCTCCTCGTCGTGCGCCGCCGCGCCATGGATCGCGTCGAAGGCGACGACACCGAGGACGGCGGTGTCGAGGGTGATCTGGTCAAGTACGCCGTCCGCGAGGGGGCCGACGAGCTCGTAGGACTGCGGGCGTGCGACACCGCCGGTCACCACGATCTTGAACTGCGGCCGTACCGCCAGCTCGTTGGCGATGTTGAGGGCGTTCGTCACCACCGTCAACGCCGGGGAGCCCGTGGCCAGATCGGGTCGCACGGCGAGTGCGCGCGCCACCTCCGTAGTGGTGGTGCCGCCGGTCAGGCCGACCGCCTCGCCGGGTGAGACGAGATCCGCCACGGCCTTGGCGATGCGTTCCTTCTCGGAGGCGCGCCGCGCGGTCTTGTAGCGCAGGGGCAGCTCGTACGACACACCGTGCACGACGGCACCGCCCCGCGTCCGTACGAGCATCTGCTGGTCGGCGAGTTGATCGAAGTCCCGGCGGATCGTCGCGGCCGACACGTCCAGCTCGGCAGCCGCCTCCTCGACGTCCAGCCGGCCGCGCTCGACGAGCAGTTCCAGCAGCGTCTTCCAGCGGGCGTCGCGGGACATCCGCACTCTCCGTTCCTCGATCTTCACGGGGACCCTAGCGCAATACGAATCCCCTCGGCATGCTTGATCCTGCTCGGAACAGCTCGATATCGTGCAGAAAAGAGCATCGCGCGTCGAGTCGTTGTGTGGAGGGGGCCGACATGAGCCATGTCGAGACCGAGTTGAACAGCCAGCCTGAGTGCTGGCAGCGCGCCGCCGGCCTGGCCGTCGGCCATCGCTCGGTGCTGCCGGCGGCGGGGGAGCGGGTCGCGATCGTCGGCTGCGGTACCTCGTGGTTCATGGCGCAGGCAGCGGCGGCGCTGCGTGAGCAGGCGGGCCAGGGCGAGACCGACGCCTTCGCCGCCTCCGAGTTCCCCGCCGGCCGCGCCCGCGCCTACGAAAGGGTTGTCGCCCTTACACGCTCAGGCACCACGACCGAGGTACTCGAACTGCTCCGGCGGCTGCGGGGATGCACCCGCACGACCGCGATCACCGCGGACCCCCGGACGCCCGTGATCCAGGCCGCCGACGACATCGTCGTACTCGACTTCGCCGACGAACAGTCCGTCGTGCAGACCCGGTTCGCCACCACCGCGCTCACGCTGCTCCGAGCCCACCTCGGCCTGCACACCGAAGCCGTGGTCGACGACGCGCGCACCGCGCTCGCGGAACCCCTGCCCGAAGGGCTCGTCGACTGCGCGCAGTTCACCTTCCTCGGGCGTGGCTGGACGGTCGGGCTCGCCCTGGAAGCCGGGCTCAAAATGCGCGAGGCATCACTGGCGTGGACCGAGGCCTACCCCGCCATGGAGTACCGGCACGGCCCGATCGCCATCACCACCAAGGGCACCGCGACATGGATGCTCGGCGAGGCTCCTGAAGGACTGGAGGAGCAGGTGCGCGCCACGGGCGGGATGTGGGTGGCGGGCGCCCTCGACCCGCTCGCCGAGCTGGTGCGCGCCCAGAGGCTCGCCGTCGCGGTCGCGGCCACCCGCGGCCTCGACCCCGACCGGCCGCGCCACCTCACCCGCTCCGTGATCCTCACCGGTTCCTGACCGACCCGCCCCCGACCACGAGCAGAGAGGGAGGATGAGCCGTGCCGCTCGCCACAACCGGTGCACTGGTCGCGGAGGCGTCCGCCGCGCACACCGCCGTCGCCGCGTTCAACATCATCACGCTCGAACACGTCGAGGCCGTCATCGCGGGCGCCGAAGCCGTACAGGCGCCCGTCGTCCTGCAGATCAGCGAGAACGCCGTGACGTTCCGCCAAGGGCAGGTGCTTCCACTGGCCCGTGCCGCGACGGCCGCTGCCGAGCGGTCGCCGGTTCCCGTGGCGCTGCATCTCGACCACGTCCAGAGCGACGACCTGCTGCGGCAGGCCCCCGGCGCCGGGTTCAGCTCCGTGATGTACGACGCGGCGCGCCTGCCGTACGAGGAGAACCTCGCCGCGACCCGCGCCGCCGCCGACTGGGGTCATGCTCACGGGCTCTGGGTGGAAGCCGAGTTGGGTGAGGTGGGCGGGAAGGACGGCAGGGCGCCGCTCGACGCCCACGCACCCGGAGCCCGTACCGACCCGATCGAGGCCCGGGCATTCGTGGCCGACTCCGGTGTCGACGCGCTCGCCGTCGCCATCGGCAGCTCCCACGCCATGACCACCCGCACCGCAATCCTCGACCACGACCTGCTGAAGCGCCTCGCCGAGTCCGCGGGTGTGCCGCTCGTCCTGCACGGATCCTCCGGGGTGCGGGCGGAAGAACTGTCGGCGGCTGTCACCGGCGGCATCGCCAAGGTCAACGTGGGCACCGCGCTGAATCTCGCCATGACGACGGCCATCCGGGAGTATCTGGCCGCCCACCCCGACGTGGTGGATTCGCGGAAGTATCTGAGCGTGGCACGTGAGGCCATGGTGGGCAGCGTGACGCAATTGATCACCGTGGTCCGCGGCGGCCGGCCGGGACAGTGGGGGGAGGACAACCGGGACCGGTCGCGGTGACATGATTGCCGGTGATGAGCGGTGAGTTGTTTGCCCGGCCCCGCTCCGAGGTGACCCCGGGTGCAGTGCACGTCCCGGACTGGCTGCCTCCGGAGCGCCAGCGCGAGCTGCTCGAGGCCTGCCGCGAGTGGGCGCGCCCGCCCGCCGGGTTGCGGACCGTGCGCACGCCGGGCGGCGGCACGATGAGCGCCCGGCAGGTGTGTCTGGGCTGGCACTGGTACCCGTACGGCTATGCCCGCACGGTGACGGACGGGGACGGGGCGCCCGTGAAGCCGTTCCCGCAGTGGCTCGGGGACCTCGCCCGCCAGGGAGTGATGGACGCCCTCGGTGTCGCCGAGTGCTCCTCGCCGTACGACATAGCGCTGATCAATTTCTACGACGAGGGCGCGCGGATGGGGATGCACCGGGACAGCGACGAGGACGCCGACGATCCGGTGGTGTCCCTGAGCCTCGGCGATTCCTGTGTCTTCCGGTTCGGCAACGTCGAATCGCGAGGGCGGCCGTACGTGGACGTCGAGCTGCGCAGCGGGGACCTGTTCGTCTTCGGCGGGCCCGCACGGCTCGCGTACCACGGGGTGCCGCGTGTCGAGCCCGGCAGCGGGCCGCCGGAACTCGGGCTGCGCGGGCGGCTGAACATCACCCTGCGGGTGAGCGGACGGCGGATGCCGGTGGCGTGACGGGTCCGATGCCTCACTGTCCGCTGATCATGGGAGACTCGCCCTCATGAACGGCGATGAGGCCCATCGAGTGGCGGGAGAAACGTCCACGCGCAACCGGCTCGAGCGAGGGCGCGGCGCGCTCGGTCCCGCGTTGGAACTCGTCCACACCGGCCGTGCCCCGACCCGTGCCGTGCTCACCTCCGAACTGGGCGTCACGCGTGCGACAGCCGGCGCCGTCGCCGCGGAACTCGAAGCCCTCGGCCTGATCCGCGTCGACGTCCGCCCCACCGCGGCCGCCGGATCGCAGGGAAGGCCCTCGCACCGCCTGGAGATCGCCGAGGAGGGCCCCGTCGCGCTCGCCGCGCAGGTCCACGCCGATGGATTCCGGGCAGCGCTCGTCGGCCTCGGCGGCCGCATCGTCGCCACCGCCCCCGGCTGCGAGATCATCGACCCGGACCCGGCGAAGGTCCTCGGCTCCGTCGTCGAAGCGGGCGCCCAGCTGCTGCGCGAGACGGGACGACGCTGTGTGGGCTCCGGGCTCGCCGTGCCGTCCGCCGTCGCCGAACCCGATGGCACCGCGCTCAATCCACTGCACCTCGCCTGGCCCGCGGGCTCCCCCGTGCGGGAGATCTTCGCCGGGAAGGTCGGCGAAGCGGGCATCCCCGGGCCCGTGTTCGCCGGCAACGACGTCAACCTCGCCGCGCTCGCCGAGCACCGGCACGGAGCGGGCCGCGGCGCCCGCGACCTGCTGTGCGTGGCCACCGGCCACCGCGGTGTCGGCGGCGCGCTCGTCCTTGACGGGCGCCTGCACACCGGGAGTTCGGGCCTCGCCCTGGAGGTCGGCCACCTCACCGTCAACCCGGAAGGCCGCCCCTGCCACTGCGGAAGCCGCGGCTGCCTCGACGTCGAGGCCGACCCGCTCGCGTTCCTCAACGCGGCGGGCCGCACCCCCGGCCCCGAGGTGTCGCTGCTGCAGCAGTCGCTCGATCTGATCCGCACCCAGTACGCCGACCCGACGGTTCGTATGGCCACGGAGGCGCTGATCGACCGGCTCGGCCTGGGACTCGCGGGCCTGGTCAACATCCTCAACCCGGACCGCATCATCCTCGGCGGCCTGCACCGCGCCCTGCTCGACGCGGACCCCGAGCGGCTGCGCGCCGTCGTGGCGGATCGCAGCCTGTGGGGCCGCAGCGGCGGCGTGCCGATCCTGGCGTGCACGCTGGACCACAACAGCCTTGTCGGAGCGGCCGAGCTGGCGTGGCAGCCGGTGCTCGACGATCCGCTCGCCGCGCTGGGACATGGCTGAGGCCCGGCCGCCTCCGCCCCGCTGAGGAGCAGATCTCTCGGCCCTCGCCCACCACTGCCGTGCTCACCACTGCCGCCCCCGCGGCAGCCGGTCCCGCTCGGGCGCCGAGAGATGAAGCACCTGGAACACATCACCGGGCGCCTTCGGCGTGTCGTGATCCCAGAGTGAGAAGTGCACCAGTTCCCAGTGCCGCGGGTCCACGGCCGCAGCCGCGCACACCGCGCCGTCCAGCCGGGCCACCCGCTCGGTTTCCCGTACGGCCTCCTCGATCAGTTCGGACAGCGGTTCCGTGTCCGGCATGTGCTGCCGCCGGCGTACGGCGACCCGCGCGGCGGACTCGGCGGCCGCTCCGGGCTCGTACGCGAGACCGGTCCAGTGCTGCACCACGGGTCGGCCGAAGTCGTTGACGAGGCCTTGGAATCCAGGTCCCCAGAGGAAGGAGTTCATGCCTTCGAGGGTGTTCCAGAGGTAGAACGGCCCGTACTGGTTGACCGGCGAGCCGTCGACCCCGCGCTCGCGCATCAAGAACGCCTTCAGGCCCAGGCCGGGGTAGTCGTCCATGAGCGGGCCCTTGCCCGTCGCGCGGGTGCGGATGATGTCCATGTCGTAATCCGCCGGCAGGGTGAGCTCGTACTGCATGGCGTGCATCGTGTTCCTCCAAGGACTACGTGGCGGGGGAGCCGGCCGTGAGCAGGGACAACAACCCTTGGACACCGGCATCGAAGGCGGCGGGCGAGCCGGACGCCCGTGCCAGTACGTATCCGCCCTGGACTGTCGCGAGGATCGTCGCGGCGATCGCCTCCGCGTCGAGTGAGGGCGCGAAATCGCCCTGCTTCTTGCCCTCTTCGACGATCGCGGCCAGCCGCTCGCGCAGCCAGTCCAGTGTCTCGTCGACCGGCGTGCGCAGCTCATCGCTGGCCATCACGTCGGGGTCCATGGTCAGCCGCCCGATGGGGCAGCCACGCAGAACGTCACGCTCACGCCGCAGATACGCCTGGATGCGCTCGCAGGCCGAACCGGGAGCACTCAGTACGCCCTCGGTGGTGGCGCGCATCTCCTCGGCGGTGCGCCGGATCGCCGCGAGGGCCAGATCCGGCTTGCCCGTGAAGTGGTGGTACATGCTGCCCTGCCCGGCACCCGCGTGCTGCTGGATGGCCTTCGGACTGGTCCCCACATAGCCGCGCTCCCACAGCAGCTCACGAGTGGACTCGATCAGTCGCTCCGGGGTGCTCATACGGGCACTGTACATACTAGTAGGTACAGTCGTCCATGTTGGGGGCGCCAGGGGGAGTAGCCCGCAGTCGTCGCCGTTCTGCGACGCACCGTGCGGCGCGGACGCCGCGGCCCGTGGCGGCCCACGGACGGACGCGGCCCATGGCGGCCCACGGACGCATGCGGCCCGTGGGATACCTCCGACGACAACTCGCCCATCGCCATGCTGGGCCGCCGCTTCCCCTCCGGCGAGATCGACGAGGACGAGTACTGGCGCCGGCTGTCGGTCCTGGACGAGCAGTCCGGACGCAGCGGCGGCGGCAAGGGCGGTGCGGTGTCGCGCGGTGTGACGAGCACCGTGACCGCCGCCACCCGGACAGCCGCCCGGGTTGCGCCCGCGCGCCGGGCGGCACGGCTGGATGTGCTGCGGGCCATCGCCACGGAGTGAGGGCGCCTCGGAGTGAGGGCGCCTCGGAGTGACGGCGCCTGGAGTGATGGCGCCACCGGCTGGCAGAGCGACGCACCGTGAGCCCGCGTTCAGTGCACGCGCCTCTTGGGCCGACAGCCCTGAGCTCCGGTCACCGCCCGGTCAGCCGACAACGGCCGACCGGGCGGGAGCATGTCCGGGTACGTGCTCCTCGTCAGGCACCGTCTCCAGGTCCGCCAGCAGCGGACCTGTCGTGGTGGCGCCGTACACGGGAGATGCGGGCAGCAGTACCGACGGGGCGGACGGGTTCGGAGCGGGAAGCGTGAACCACACGACCTTTCCGTGCTCGCCGTGCGGGCGAGCGCCCCAGCTCTCGCTCACCGCGGCGACCATGGCGAGGCCGCGGCCGCTGGTGGCGAAGGACTCCGCGTCATGGATCTGCGGGAGTCTCGGATCGTGGTCATGGACGGAGACGGTGAGGCGGTCGAGCAGCAGCTCGAGTTCTACGGTGCACACCTTGTCCGGCTGTGCGTGCCGGTGGACGTTGGTCAGCAGCTCGGTCACACCGAGCGCCGCCCGATCGATCAGGGCGTCCAGATGCCAGTAGCGCAACTGCGCCGAGACGATTCTGCGGACCTGGCCGATCCGCGACGGCAGGGCCTGGAGCTCCACCGTGCAGTGCCTGCTTGGCTGACTGATCACGGCTGCGACTCCCCGAATTGAGGTCCGGAAGAAGACGAAGTACGGATCCAGCAAGGCGGCTGCGGATCACGGTCGCCTGCTGCGTGACCGGCGAACTGATTCGCAGCGTAGTCGCCGGTAAACCCTGAGTAAACGTTGAGACTGAGACCAGAGTGACTCAGGGGGTGCCTGCGTGCAACTCGCGTCGTGCCTGGCCGCTTCGGCGACTACGCCCGGCCGCCTCCGGCCCTGCGTACCGCCTCGATGAACCGGCGTGCGGAGGGTGGCCCGCCCTTGCCGGGCGCCGGGTCTCCCTCGGCGAGCGTCAGGTGGTAGCGCGTGCCGTTGACGTCGGCCAGTGCCCGGTCGTCGTCGCCCAGCCAGGGCTTGCCGGCGCGCACGGCCTGTACCGGTGCGCTGTCGATCTCGCTCCCGTAGCTGGTGAGCAACTCCAGCCTGCCGTCGGTGATCCGGATCTGACCTGCCCGCGTGAGCGAGCGCAGCCCCTTGCCGATCCGCACGCCCGTGGCCGTGAACTCGGGCTCCGCCATGCTCCCCGCCCCCTCGTGTGCTCGGCCGTGTCCACCCGTGCTGCCGTGCAGTGTCCACCCGTGCTCCCGTGCAGTCTGCACGCGCCCGGCGTCGAGCACCAGTGCTCTCGCCCAGCAGGAGTCCTCCATCGGAAGCATTCCGCGGATGCGCCCCGGCTGCCCACGGGGGCTGTGCGTAGGCGCGTCCACGCAGCCGTCCGGCATCCCGCCCCAGGCCTTCCTTGGGGGCACTCAAAGGCGCGTTTATGCAGGTGAGAAGCGTGCGGAAGGTGCCTATGATCGAAACGTGCAGCCGGCGCGAACGGGGGTCGGCGCGATGCGAAGGAGCCCCGCGGTGAGCACCATCCAGCAGCACATCACCCAGCAGGCACAGACCGGTAGCCCACGCCCCACGCTCGACGTGGACCGCAGCGACGCGGAGTACCGCACCTGGCTCAAAGAGGCCGTACGCAAGGTGCAGGCCGACGCCAACCGGTCCGCGGACACGCACCTGTTGCGCTTCCCGGTGCCCGAACAGTGGGGCATCGACCTGTATCTGAAGGACGAGTCGACCCATCCGACGGGAAGCCTCAAGCACCGCCTCGCCCGCTCGCTGTTCCTGTACGGTCTGTGCAACGGCTGGATCCGGCCGGACCGCCCGGTCATCGAGGCGTCCAGCGGGTCGACCGCGGTCTCCGAGGCCTACTTCGCAAAGCTGATCGGCGTCCCCTTCATCGCGGTGATGCCGCGCACGACGAGCGCCGAGAAGTGCCGTCTGATCGAGTTCCACGGCGGTCGGTGCCACTTCGTCGACGACCCCCGGACGATGTACGAGGAGTCGGCCGCCCTCGCGGTGGAGACAGGCGGCCACTACATGGACCAGTTCACCTACGCGGAGCGGGCCACGGACTGGCGCGGCAACAACAACATCGCCGAATCGATCTACCGTCAGCTGCGGTTGGAGCGGTATCCGGAGCCGGCATGGATCGTCGCCACGGCCGGCACCGGCGGCACCTCCGCGACTCTCGCGCGCTACGTCCACTACATGCAGTACGACACCCGCATCTGCGTCGCTGATCCGGAGAACTCATGCTTCTTCGAGGGCTGGACGACCGGCGAACCGGACGTCACGTGCGACTCCGGTTCCCGGATAGAGGGCATCGGCAGGCCCCGTATGGAGCCCAGCTTCGTACCCGGTGCCATCGACCGGATGATGAAGGTGCCGGACGCGGCCAGCGTCGCCGCCGTCCGGGCGCTGGAGCGTGCCATCGGCCGCAAGGCGGGCGGCTCCACGGGCACCGGCCTGTGGGGGGCGCTGAAGATCGTCGCTGAGATGGTGGCGGAGGGCCGCACGGGCAGCGTCGTCACACTGCTGTGCGACCCTGGCGACCGCTACCTCGACAAGTACTACTCCGACGCGTGGCTGACCGGGCAGGGACTGGACATCACGCCGTACGTGACGGCGATCGATTCGCTGCTCGAGACGGGGGTCTGGCCGGGCTGAGGCAGGAACGTGGTCTGGCCGGGCTGAGGCAGCAGGCTTCCGCCGCGACCGGCGGCGGACGGACGTGGCCAGGCTGGCGGCTCGGCTGGCGGCTGGCGGCGAGGCTGTTCGGCCGTCTCGGACTCAGGTGGTCGCAGACGCCAGCCGCTGGTCGAGCGCCGTGACCGCGTCACGGAAGGCGCGCCCGAGGCCCGGCCGCCCCACCCGCAGAGCGAACCGGAAGAGCGTGTTGCCGGCCGCGGCGAACGTCCACTGCACGCGCGTACCGGTCCCGGCCGGAGTCAGCCGCCACTCCTCTAGCAGGGCGCGGACGCCCGGCGCATTCGTCTCGTCGACGCGGTAGGCGTACACCTCCGGCGCCTTCGCTGCGAGAACCGTTTCCTGGAAGCGCGTACCGCCCTTGAGCCGGACCTCTCGTCCCGCGCCGTCCTCGGTCGGGCGGATGTCTGTGACCGCCGTGAACCACTCGGGCCAGCCCGCGACGTCCTCGGCGAGCGCGCGGTACACCACGTCCGGCGGCGCGGAGATCTCATGAGCGAAGATCAGGCGCAGCGGAGCGGACTCGGTGAACTCGAGTCCCACGGCGGTGAGGCGTCGTGCCATGAAACGCACCCCCAAGCGGAGACGGAACCCCGGCGGAAGCCGATCGACCCGTCGCAAACGGGCGATCGGCAGGGCTGGCCACCATAGCTGGCGGAACGTCAGATGTCTGCAGTGATTCCCAGAGGTCCGCGGTTCTCAGAGGTATGCGGTTCTCAGCGTTCCGCAGTTCGCAGCGTTATTCCGCAGTTCTTAGAGGTCCGCGGCGAGGTCCGTCTCGCCCGCCACCACGAGCCGGTGCAGATGCTCGGAGATCTCCGCGCGTGCCTCGGTCGGGAGCCCTGCGTCCGTGACGAGCGTGTCCACCTGCTCGAGCGCAGCGAACGAACTCAGTCCCACAGTGCCCCACTTGGTGTGGTCCGCGACCACAATCACGCGGCGCGCGGAGTGCACGAGCCGCCGGTTCGTCTCCGCCTCCGCAAGATTCGGCGTCGACAGACCTGCTTCGACCGATATGCCGTGCACGCCAAGGAACAGCAGGTCGAAGTGGAGCGCGGCGATCGCCTGGTCGGCGACCGGGCCCACCAGTGAGTCGGACGGCGTACGCACGCCCCCGGTGAGGACCACGGTCGCCGCGCCCTGGCTCTGGCCGGAACTGCGCTGCGCCGAGTGGAAGACGTCGGCCACCCGCACCGAGTTCGTGACCACCGTCAGATCCGGCACGTCCAGCAGGTGCTGGGCCAGCGCATACGTCGTCGTACCGCCTGACAGCGCGATCGCCGAGCCCGGCGTGACGAGGGCCGCGGCCGTCCGCGCGATGTCCTCCTTGGCGGTCAGCTCCAGGCCCGACTTCGCCTCGAAGCCGGGCTCGTGCGTGCTCGCCTCGACGACCGGGACCGCGCCGCCGTGGACCTTCTCGATCACACCCTGACGGGCCAGGGTGTCGAGGTCACGGCGGACCGTCATATCCGAAACGCCCAGTTTGCGGGTGAGTTCATTGACGCGTACACCGCCGCGTCGGCGTACCTCGTCGAGGATCAGGGCGCGGCGCTGCTCCGCGAGGAGGTTCTGGTTCTCACTCACGCCCGCTCCGGTCCTTCCGCCTCGTCGATTCCTCAGGACGCCCCATCCTTGCACGAGCCACCGACAACCGTGCCACTGCCTGCGTTAATGCCATACGCCAAGGTCACCGGATGGGGGAGATTCCGTGACGAGGCGTGCGCGCGGGTTCCCGAACCGAGATCCTGTGTCTGCACATGACATAACCCTGCACATGACATAAACCCTGCACCGGGCACACGTCTGCCCGGAGATACGCGCAGTACGGGGGAAGCGGAACAGTGGACCATGCCACAGAGCGTCCCGCGGCGGAGGAGACCGCCGTCGGGCAAGGCGTCACGTCGGACGGGCGCACCGTCGAGGAAGATCCCACCACTCCGGGCGAGACCGCCCTGGAGTTGCTGGTGCACGGAGTCGGGGGCACGACCCCCGAGGAGATGCTGGGCGATCCGCGCACCGTACGCATGTCCGGCGACGACACGGCGGCGGTCTTCCGGCGCACCGATGACGCGGACGCCGAGCAGCGGCCGGAGGACTACCGCGGCAAGCCGGTCCCCGAGGCGTACGTCTGGTGCAACCTCACCTCCGGCAACGGTTCGCGAGCCCTGTGGCTTCTGCTGCTGCCGTTCATGGTCGTCAATCTGGCGCACTGGATGCGCCCCACCGCCCGCCGCAACCAGCAGAGAACCGTGCGCCTGTACGGCCTGCTCGTGCGCCTGGCCGGCCTGACCCTGACCGTGCTGCTGGTGGCCGCCGCCTGCGAGGTCGCCCTCGACCTGACGGCGTGGCAGTGCGCGGGCACGCGCGCGTGCGCCGAGGACCGCTCATGGCTCGGCTTCCTGTCGCCCGAGGTGTCCGACAACGGCTGGTGGAGCCAGCCCGGGCGGCGCCTCGCCCTCGCGGCCGTGGCACCCGTGGCGCTCACCGGACTCCTCTGGTACCTCTCCCACCGCACCTGGAGCGCGTACGAGTCCCAGCAGCCCCTGCCGCACCAGTCGGACCCGGACGAGGACACCGGCCGTACCGCCCTCGGACGGCCGGGCTTCTGGTACGGGCGTCGCCTGGTGGCCCGGCTGCGCGCTGCGCACACCGCGGCGGGCCTGCTCACCGTGGCGGCGGCCGTCGGCACGTCCGCCGCGCGCTTCGACCGGCAGGCCGGCGGCCCCGCACTGCTGGATGTACTGGGGCGTGTCCTGGACGCAACCCTCGCTGTAGGAGCGGCAGTTGTGGTGTGGGTGGTGTGCCGCAGGGGGCGTAGTGAAAGCCGGATCGACGAGCGCCTCGACAGGACCCTGATCCGCTGGCTGCCCGCAGGCGCAGTCGTCCTGCTGGCCCTCACGGTGGTGTACGCCGGGTGGTCGCGCCCCGACTGGCGGTCCGCGGGCCGTCTGCCCGGCGACGCGACCTTCGGCGGCATCACACTGGTCCAGGGCCTCCTCGTCATCGCCCTGGCCGTGGTGGCCACCCTGCTCTTCCGCACCGCACCCGACGCACGCACCGCCATGCGCGGACTGGGCGGCCCTGCGGTGGCCATGCTGGCCTGCGCCCTGGGCGGAGTCATGACCGGCGGAGTGGCCCAGCGTGTCGGCGACTGGCTGGACGGCGCCGGAACCCCCGGCGCCGGAGGCACCATCGACGGCCCGCCCGTGCTGCTCACCTGGCAGGCCTCCGTGATCCCGCCGCTCCTGGCCGTACTCGCCGTGCTGTGCGGCTGGCTGGCCGTGCTCACCTGGCGCCGCGCACGCCGCGACATCCCCACGGTGATGCGCGACTACCCGGGCGAGCCGGAGGACAGCGCACGCACCCGGCGTATCGCCGGCACGCGCGCTGGTGCCGCCCTCACCGACCGCGTGCCCGTGGTCGTCGGCATCACCTCCGCCGTCACCCTGCTCCTCGGCGCAGGCGCGCTCGCCGGGGCCTGGACGGCCGGCAAGGTACCCGGCGAGGCGGCGAAAGGCAGCGGCGCCTTTCTCACGGGAGCCGCAGAGACCGCACAGGCACTCGGCTCCTGGCTGATCAGCCTCGGCTTCATCCTGTTCGTCACCTGGGGCCGCCGTGCCTACCGCGACGCGTCGGCCCGCCGCACCATCGGCATCCTGTGGGACGTCGGTACGTTCTGGCCGCGCGCCGCACACCCGTTCGCACCGCCGTGCTACGCCGAGCGCGCCGTTCCGGACCTGACCTGGCGCATGGCCACCTGGACGCGCACCACCGGCGGCAGGCTCGTCATCTCGGGCCACTCGCAGGGCAGCGTCCTTGCGGCCGCAGCCTCCTGGCAGCTCACGCCTGCAGTGCGCAAGCGGGTCGCCCTCCTGACGTACGGCTCACCGCTGGAGCGGCTCTACGGACGGTGGTTCCCGGCCTACTTCGGCCCGGCCGCGCTAGCCGGCCTGCACCGCGAGGTGGACTGCTGGCGCAATCTGTACCGGGACACCGATCCCATCGGCGGTCCCGTCCGGCTGCACAGCGCAGGCGGCCCTCAGGTCGACCGCGCAGCCCTGAAGGACCCGCTCGCCTACGGCCGCACCGAGCAGCATCCGCTTCCGGCGCCGATCCTGGGACACTCCGACTACCAGGCCGACCCCGCCTTCGCGGAGGAACGCACCCGGCTGCTCGCCCGGCTCAGGCCGGGCGTCCCCGCCCAGCGACCGGACACCGCACCTCCGGAGGATGCCGACGGCGGTCACGAGACCGCAGCCGGGCACGGCGGTGCCGGTGGCCGGGACGGTGCCGACAGCGGTCAGGGCACCACCACCCGGTGACCCTCACGGCAGGTCGGGCAAGTCCTCCGGATAGAGCAGGGTGAGGTCGTCCGTGCTCGGCTCCTCGAGCTGGGCGACCCGCCCCGCGTGCCGCTCCACCATCGCCTCGAAGGTCTGCCGCGCGGTACGGCCGTTGCCGAACGCGGGCCCTTTAGGGATCGCCGTGAAGTACTTCAGCAGCGCCTCGGACGCACCCGGAGCAAGCTGGTACTCGTGCTCCTCGGCTTGCTGCTCCACGATCCGCAGCAGCTCCTCGGGAACGTAGTCACTGAAGGTGATCGTCCGTGAGAAGCGGGAGGCGACGCCCGGGTTGACGGAGAGGAAGCGCTCCATCTCCGCCGTGTAGCCCGCGACGATCACCACCACCGCGTCGCGATGGTCCTCCATCAGCTTCACGAGCGTGTCGATGGCCTCGCGGCCGAAATCGCGGCCCGAGTCCTCCGGGGAGAGCGCGTACGCCTCGTCGATGAACAGCACGCCGCCGCGGGCCCGTTCGAAAGCCTCCTGCGTGCGGATGGCCGTGGACCCGATGTGCTCCCCGACCAGGTCGACGCGCGACACCTCCACGAGGTGCCCCTTCTCCAGCACACCGAGCGACGCCAGGATCTCGCCGTAGAGCCGGGCGACCGTCGTCTTGCCGGTGCCGGGCGACCCCGTGAAGACCAGATGGCGTCTGACCGATGCCGCCTTCAGCCCAGCCTGTTGCCGGCGCCTGCCCACCTCGATCATGTCCGTGAGGGCGCGCACCTCGCGCTTGACGCTCTCCAGGCCGACCAGCGCGTCCAGTTCACCCAGCACGGCCTTCGACTCCCGCGCGACGGGCTGCTCGGGGGCGGCCGGCTGCTGTTCGGTGGTGCGCTGGCCCGGGATCGGGGAGAGAAGCCCGGACGTCGGCTGCGTCGCCGTCTGTACGGCCGTCTCCCGCGTAGCCCGGCGGAGGCTGCCGCTCTCATCGCTCGTGCAGTCCTCGACCATCGGTCCGCCCGTGCCCCCCGAACCCTGGGAGGCGCCGCCGTCCGCGAACTCGTAACCACCGCGCGAGCAGCGCTCCGTACGGCACTTCCGCAGCGTCGTACGGCATCCGTCGATGACGTGGAAGCCGTACCCGCCGCTGTCGCTCACCTGGCAGCCGTGGAAGGTCCCGCGGCCCCCGGCGGAGACGTAGAAGCCGGCCTCCGCAGGGGATGTGACGGTGCACCGCTCGATGGTCGGGTCGGCGCCCTTGGTGACGATCACGCCGGTCTGCGTGGTGTCGAGCGTGCAACCCGAAAGGGTGCCGCCGCTCCCGTGGTCACGGAACCACGCGCCCGTCGCCGCCTCGCGGATACGGCAGTCGTCGAGCTGCGCGCTCGCCCCGTCGCTCACCGACACCGCCGTGTTGCGCACCTGCGACAGGTCGCTGTCGACGACGTCCACGCGCGAACCGCGGTCGAGGACGAACAGCGCGTCCGGCACGTCGTGCACCCGGCACGAGTCGAGGACGGCGGTCGCGCCGTCGCTGACCCAGACGGCCGGGTAGTCGCCCGTACTGTCATGGATCTCGCACTGGTTGGCGTCCACCCGCGTGCCCGGGTCCCATACGGACAGGCCGTTGCGGCCGAACCGGCGCACGCTGGAACGCGTCAGCGTCAGCACGGAGCGGGAGCGCAGATCGATCGCGTTCTCGGGGATCTCATGGATCCGGCAGTCGGCGAGCGTGAGGACGGCATCGGTGTCGAGCGTGATGCCGTCGGCGGTCGTACGGTGCACATCGCACTCGGTGAGACTGGCCGTGGCACGCCCCGTGACCTGTACGCCCGAGCCCTTGATCTCGTACACCTCGCAGCCGACCGCATCGAACCCCGTGTCCTCGCCCGTCGCCGAGAGGCCCGAGCCCGAGGCGTGGTGCACCCGGCACCGCTCCAGACGCGGATAGGCGCCTCCCCGCACCGCGATGCCCGACTGGCCCGCCGAGACGACCTCGCACTCCTCGAAGACGCCACCACCACCGTCCATCACAGCGATGCCGATGCCCGCCGGATTGTCGACCGTACAGCGGCGCACGGCCGGCCGCGCGCCCCCTCGCACCTCAATTCCACTGGCCGACCGTGTCACGACGCGCACATCCGCGAGCTCGGGGGCACCGTCCTCGATGAGCAGGGCGGGCGCTGCGGAGTCCTGGCCCTCCACATGGAGGTGCTGCACTACCGCGGAGGCGCGCACCGTCAACGGCACCCCGTCGACGGGCGCGATGCGCACCGAGCCGGGGGAACCCTCGGGGCCGCGCAGTGTCACGGCGCGCTGGACGACGAGGTTCTCCCGGTAGGTGCCGGGAGCCACGGTCAGGACGTCGCCGTCCCCGGCGGCCTCCAGGGCGGCGGCGAGTGATGCGTACTCGCCTGTGCGGCGCCGCCACCGCGACGTGCCGGTGTGCGTCACCTGGACCGTGCCCTGTGCCATGGGTCTGCTCTGCCCCCACCTCGTGGTACGCGGGTTCTTGCGAAGGGTGCCGAAGTGTTCGGCCGGTCCACCGTAGCGTGCGCGGGGAGGGCGAGTTGACCCAAGAGCCGTGCTCTCAGCTGCCGGTGCCCGTCCTGCCCCAGTCCGGCCCGGTCTTCTCCCACGCCTGGTCCCAGCGCGCGTACCGCCGCAGCACCATGCGCCATACGATCAGGCGCCTGGCGCCCTCGACGAGCGCGGCGGCTGCCGCGGCCGCGCCGAATCCGGCCAGCGCGGCGTGTGTCGTGGCGGTGGCGGTGTCGAGGGGACGGCCCACGACCTCGCCGTGGGCATCGGTCCACAGCGGGAACCGGTCGCCCGCGTGCGGCTCCTTGAGCTCGGCTATGACGGTGCCGCGGTGCCTGGTCCCGTCCGGTGCCGTCCAGCGGGCGAGCACCCGGCTTTGGACGTCGCGGTCGGGCGACGTCTCCGGGTCGGGGTCGAGCCGTGGCTGAGCGATCTCCTTCACCACGGTCGCGGATATCCGGTGGCGCTCTCGCTGCTGCTCCTCGACCGACTGCAGCAACGCGTGGTGGGAGAGGTCTCCGGTGACGACTCCGACGACCGGCACGGCGACGGCGATCAGCAGCGCGGCCACGAGCGCCAGCCATGCCTCGACGAGGTCGGTCCTGCGGCGCAGCGGATTGTGCCGCCAACGCCAGAAGCCTGCGAGTGCTCGCACAGTCCTGCACCCCCTTCCCCGTCCGTGATAACCCTGAACGGCACGCCCCACGCGCGCATGCAGCGAAAGAGAGAGCGAGATCACCCCTCCCTCTCAGCGATTTCCCACACAGTGCCAACGACTGGGCCCGGCGGGCGTGTTCCCGTGACGGAGCCGGTTATCCGAGGATCTCGACCGCGTCGCCGACGCGGATCGTGCCGTCGGACTCGGGCACCAGGTTCTGCCCGAACACCAGTTGGTCGCCGAAGCGGCGGTGGCGGGCGAGGGTGCGCAGCGGTTCCTTGCCCCGCTCGGCGGTGGCCTGGTCCGTGGTGGTCACGACACAGCGCCCGCACATCTTGGCCACTCGGAAGGTCACGTCACCGATGGCTATGCGCGACCAATCGTCCTCGGCCCAGGGAGCTGTGCCCCGCACCACGACGTTCGGTCGGAAGCGGTTCATGGGCAGGGGGCCCTCGTCGGCATGATCGCCCTGCGCGATGAGGGAGTTGAGGGCGTCGAGCGACGAGAGTGTGGTGAGCAGCAGGGGATAGCCGTCAGCGAAGCTGACAGTCTCGCCGGGCTGCGCGTATTCCGGGTCGATGGGGCGGCGCCTGGCGGGGTCGTCGAGATGGACGAGGCGCACGTCCGCGTCCAGGTAGTCGCTGAACCATGCGTGTGCCGCCGAGTCGGCAGGCACTGCGTCGACCTTGTCCCGCCAGATCTCCACCAGGATCGTCCGGGCCGCCTCCGGCACGGGCACGGTGAGCGGCTCGCGTCCGGGCGCGGACAGCCGTATGCCGCCGCCGGGCAGTAGCTCGGCAGCGGCCAGCGCCATGCATGGGTGCGGGCGCTGCGTGACGACCTTGCCCGCCTCGTCGACCAGCATCCACCGCCGGTCGCCGCGAAGGCCCCATGGCTCCACGAGCGTCTCACGCGGCGCGTGTCCCCGAGCCGCCTTCAGCGGATGGACGTGGATCGAGTCGAGCACCCCATTCACCATGAGGCCATCTTGCCAGCCGGCACTGACAACCCCAGGTGCTTTTGGATCAGTAGCCGCGCTGCTGGCGGTTGTACGGATCCTCGTACGGCGCGGGGGCCGGGCGGGGCTGCGCCGGTCGCATCGCCTCATAGCCCGCGCTCTGCACGGGGCGCTGGGCCTGCGGACCCGGGTAGCCGCGCGGACCCGTCGGCTGCTGGGGAATGTACGGCGAAGGGGCCTGCTGCAGCGGTGCGGGCTGCTGGGCCGCGTAGCCGTACTGGGGAGCGGGCTGCGGCGACGGGGCCGAGGGCAGGGCGGGCAGCGCTGCCGGCAGCGCGGGCAGATGGCTGCCCGTGTCGTACGCGGAGGGAACACGGATCGGCGCGATCTGCGGTGTGCCCCGCTCTGCGACGAGCGAGTCGTAAATGGGAGTGTCCGGGAAGGACGGCGCGGAGTAGTAACCGCCGCCATAGGTGGAGCGGGGGGAGGTCATGGCACATAAGTTAAGCCCACGATGTGCTGGTTGGGGAGACCGATAAGAGGGTTGTTTTCCGTGTCGGCAGGGGCTGCGGATCCCCAATGCGAGCGAACTCGGCAAAAACGGTCGTCTTTGAGCGTCGGGATCGTGTAAAGGCCGAGTTCCCGACGGGTTACCGGCGGTTGACCGGGGAGCTTCGTGCGAGTTCATGGGGGGCTTCGGACTCGTAGGAATAGGTTGGCCGTCAACGCAAAGACGGCTCGGCCGGCCTCGGCGACGCGTGTTGGGAGCGGACATGTCAATGGCTAAGGGTTCGAATCTTCAGGTGCCGGCATCGGCTGTTCGGATCGAATTAGGCTGGCGTTCCGGCCCCGGTGTGCCCGACGCGGATGCCTCCGCACTCCTGCTCGTCGCCGGAAAGGTGCGATCCGACGGGGACTTCGTCTTCTACAACCAGCCGGTGCACGCCTCGAGCGCGGTACGGCACGAGGGCAAGCGGAACGCCGGCGGAGGGGTGACCGACACGCTCCTCGTGGACCTCGCGCGCGTGGAACCCGCCATCGAGACCGGGCCGCATCGGCGGACGGCGGTACGTTCGGACAGGTCGCCGGGCTGTACATCCGGGTGCTCGACGCCGCGTCCGGCACCGAGATCGCCCGCTTCGACAGCACGGACGCCACCGTGGAGACGGCCTTCGTCCTTGGTGAGCTCTACCGCCGTCAGGGAGCCTGGAAGTTCCGTGCGATCGGCCAGGGGTACAGCAGTGGACTCGAAGGCCTGGCAACGGACTTCGGTATCACCGTCGACGAACCGCAGCAGACGAAGGCGCCCGCAGCGCCGGCTCCTGCGACGCCACCCGCCACCGCTCCCGCGCCTCCTCTTTCCCCGCCGGTCACCGTTCCGCCTCCCGTGACGGATGCGCTGCCCGTATCGCCCGCTCCTCCCTCGCCCGTGCGGCTCACCAAGGTGACGCTCACCAAGGAGGCACCGTCCGTCTCGCTGACCAAGCAGGGCAGCACCTCGGGGGCCATGCGCGTGAACCTCAACTGGCAGGTGCGCAAACAATTCAAGGGGTGGGGCAGCAAACGCAGCCGCGCCGTCGCCATGCACGCCGACCTCGATCTGGACCTCTGCGCGCTGTACGAACTCGCAGACGGCCGCAAGGGCGTCGTCCAGGCCCTCGGCGACGCCTTCGGAGCGCTCCACCAACCTCCGTACATACATCTCGACGGTGACGACCGGACGGGAGCAGTCGAGAGCGGCGAGAACCTCACCATCAATCTCGACCACAAGGACAGCCTTCGGCGCGTGCTCATCTTCGTGGCCATCTACGAAGGTGCGCGCTCCTTCGCCGATCTGCACGCCACGGTCACCCTGCAGCCGCAGCACGGCGCGCCGGTCGAGTTCTCTCTGGACGAATGCACGGTGCCGTCGACGGTGTGCGCGCTCGCGCTGATCACCAACACCGGGGGCGACCTCGTCGTGCAGCGCGAAGCCCGCTACCTCGTCCCTGAGCGCGGGGTGAGCCCGCAGCGCACCATCGACCGCGCGTACGGCTGGGGCATGAACTGGACGCCCGGCCGGAAGTGACGGGACAGCGGGCCGGAGTGGTTCAGCGCTGCTCGGGCGCGGACTCGCGGGCCGCCCCCGGACGCGCATAGGTGCGCCCCTTCCAGGCCGCTCCTCGCCCCCGGTAGTGCTGCACCGCGGAGTCGACAGTCATCAGGAGATACAGGAAGGCCGTGGCGGGCAGCAGGGGGGCAAGCCACAGCGGCTGGTCGTAGTAGCGCAGCATCGGTGCGTACGTCGAGGCCATCAGCAGCCACGCCGTTCCACCGGCCGCGACCGCCGCCGCGTTGCCGGTGAGGAGGCCCGCGACGAGTGCGACGGGCGGCATCAGATACACCACGACCAGACCGCCTACGGTGCCGAGCAGCAGCAACGGGTTGTGCCGAAGCTGCGCATAGGCGCTGCGCGAGATCATCCGCCAGAGGTCGGCAAGGCGCGGGTACGGGCGCACGCTGTCCACCCGGTCGGCGAGACCGAGCCAGATGTGGCCACCACTGCGTTTGACCGCCTTGGCGAGCGAGACGTCGTCGATGACGGCATGCCGGATGGAATCCGGCACCCGTGCACGCTCGGCGGCGTCCGCACGCAACAGCACACATCCGCCGGCCGCGGCCGCTGTCCGGGAGACCCTTCCGCCGATCCGGCGAAACGGATACAGCTGCGCGAAGAAGTAGACGAAGGCCGGCACCACGAGCCGCTCCCAGGCGCTCTGTGCGCGCAGCCGGGCCATCAGGGACACCAGATCGAACCCACCCGCGCCCGCCGCGGCCACCAGCTCCCGCAGACTGTCCGGCCCATGCGCGATGTCGGCGTCGGTGAGAAGCAGGTATTCCGGTGCACGCGCGCGTGCCAGTCCGATGCCGTGCCGTACGGCCCAGAGCTTTCCCGTCCAGCCCTCGGGCGGCTCGCCCGGCGACGAGACGGTGAGCGACAGCCCGCCGTGCCGCTCCGCCAGAGTGCGCGCCAGCTCACCGGTGCCGTCCGAGCTGCCATCGTCGACGAGGAACACCTCCGCACGCCCCGGATAGTCCTGGGCCAGCAGTGACGGCAGACTCTCCGGCAGTACGCCGGCCTCGTCCCGCGCGGGTACGACGATGCCAACGGCCGGCCACTCCCGCGGATCCTCACGCGGCGGCAACCGCAGGTCCGTACGCCAGAAGAAGCCGTGCCCCAGCAGCAGCCACAGCCACACGGCCAGTGATCCGGCGGCGGTCCACACAACGGCGCTCACCCGCCGCAGTCTGCCCCACCGCACCGGCCGCCGGGACCCCATCGTCTAAGGTGACCGGGTGAAGATCGCGCTTGTGGACTCGGGACTCGGACTGCTCGCGGCGGCTGCGGCGGTACGCCGCCTGCGGCCCGATGCCGATCTCGTACTGTCCACGGACCCCGACGGAATGCCCTGGGGGCGCACCCCCGACCACGTCGCGGACCATGCCGTGGCCGCCGCCGAGGCGGCCGCCGCATACCGGCCGGATGCGCTGATCGTGGCGTGCAACACCGCTTCCGTGCACGCTCTGCCCGCTCTGCGCGCACGTCTGGAACCGGACCTGCCCGTCATCGGTACCGTCCCGGCGATCAAGCCGGCTGCCGCCGGTGGCGGCCCCGTCGCCATCTGGGCGACGCCCGCCACCACGGGAAGCCCGTATCAGCGAGGTCTGATCTCCGACTTCGCCGCTGGCATCGAGGTCACCGAGGTGCCCTGCCCCGGCCTGGCCGACGCCGTGGAGCACGCCGACGAGGCGGCGATCGAGAAAGCGATCGCCGCGGCCGCCGCGCTCACCCCGGCTGATGTAAGGGCCGTCGTCATGGGCTGCACCCATTACGAACTGGTAGAGGAACTCATTCGCGAGGCCCTCCAGCAGCCCGATCTGCCGCCGCTCGCCCTGCACGGCTCCGCAGGCGCCGTAGCCGCCCAGGCGCTGCGCAGGATCAACGAGCGTCCCGCCCCCTCGGCGACCGCAGAGGGCAGCCTGACCGTGTTGCTCAGCGGACAGGAGGCGGCACTGCCCGAAACCGCCCTCACCTTCGCTGAGGGCAGGCTGCTGGCGGCCGTCAGCCCCGCCCAGTGACCGACATCATCGTCAGTCACGCTCCGCGACTCTGTGCCATCCTTCCGGAACATGAGTAGTCTCATGCCATGAGGGACCACCCCCACGGCAAGCGGGGCAGCGCCGGCCCCCCGCCCGAGATCTGGACCGGCCGCGCGACCAATCGAGCACAGTGGCTGCTGGCGACGGCGGGCTTCGCCTGCCTGGCCCTGGGCATCCAGCTTGCCGTCGAATCCCCATGGGCCTCCGGTGTCACCGCGCTGGTCATGTCCGTCGTCGGCTGCATCGCCGTGGGACTCCTCGTGGTCTTCGGCACCCTGGCATTCGTCCATGTCGCCGTGAAGGTCGACAAGGACTTCCTGGAGGTGCGGTGCGGCCACATCGGCGTCCCCCGCCGCCGCATTCCGCTTGCCGACATCGTCCGTGTCGACTTCGTACCCAGGGTGACCCCGCGGCACTGGGGTGGATGGGGCTACCGCTGGCGGCCGGAGAAGGGCACGGGTGTCATCGTGCGGCGCGGCGAGGCGGTGGTGCTCAAGCTGGGTGACGGTCACACCTTCACGATCACCGTCGACAACGCGGAGGCGGCGGTGCGGGCCATCCGCGCCCAGCTGCGCCCGACAGCGCCCGGACCCACGCTCTGACCTGAGTCAGCGGCCCTCCGTCCTCAGCGGCCCTCCGTGAACGTGCCGCTTTCGGAACGTTCCTGCGCACCGGTGAAGCCGTGCCCGAGATCATCACCCCACGGCCGCGACGTCGCAAAGCCCGCGAGCAGTCCCCCGCCCGCCGTCACCGTCGTGAAGCTCAGTGTGTTGCCGACCAGGGCCATGAGTGCCAGGGATGTCAGAGCGGCACCCGCCGTGACGGCGACCGGCGTGGCACGCGGCGACCGCCACAACGCGTACAGAATCCAGCAGAACACCGCTGCCAGCAGACTTACCCCCACGATTCCCTGCTCGGCCGCCTGCTGCAGCGGTGCCGAATGCGGCCTTCCGTCCGCGACCAGCGTCTGGGCGACCGTGGGGCTCAGCTCGCCGAAGCGGCCCGGGCCCACACCGAGGAACGGCTCCTGACCGGCGAGGTCGAGCGCGTCCCGCCACAACAGAATCCGGTGCTCGGTCAGCTGGCCCTCGAGGGAGATCGTCAGCCCATCCGGGAGGACGTCCTCGGTGACCGCCCAGGACAGGCCTGTCACCAGGGCCGTGGCGCCCCCGAGACCGGCGAGGGCCAGGCCCCTGCGCCGCATCCGGGCGGCGGCGAGCGAGTACAGCAGCACGCCGACGCACGTCACGAACCCGGCCGTCGACCCCAGCGTCGCGGCGGCCACCACGATCCCGGCCGCGAGCAACCGCAGAGCAAGGCGCAGTGCAGCCTGTTCAGCGGCCCAGGCAGCGCAACATGCAGCACCGGTGGACAGCGCCAGCAGCGCGGCGGTGGCCCCGGCGTCGCCGAGCGGCGATGCCATGTCCGGGCCCGGGGCAGCCGGAGGGGAGGTAGCGGCGAAAAGCAGACCGGCGAGAGCGCCGACGCAGGGTGCCCCAACCGGCAGGAGCGCCCCTGTGATCCGCCCGCACGCATACCCGGCGCCTACGGCGAGGACGGCGAGAAGTACGCCTTCGGGCCTGCCCTGGCGGCTGGCCGCGGTGATCAGGGACCACACCGCGCACGCCGACAGCACGACGATGCCTGCCGCGTCCGAGATACTGCGAAGCTCGCGCATACCGGGCGGACCACCGGCCGTCGCCATCCCCGTACCATCCACCCGTCGCCCCCCGACATGTGACGGGCCCCGGCTGCCGGGCCGATACGACCACGTGCCGGGGACTCGGGCACACGGTAACGGCTGGTGCACCATTTTGTGGACAGGTTGCGCAGGAATGATGCAGTAAACGGGCAGACGGCGGGCCGCAATCGGGTAGGCGGCGGGCCCCAGGAGCCGGTACGCCCGCATTGCGGGGGCCGCGGTCACGCGCCGTAGACTCGCCGCGTGACCGTCACCGCCACCTCCATAGACGAGCCGGAACAGCTCGAACCGCGAGCAGAGCCCGCCCCCCGCGCGGCACGTATCGCGCGTCGGCTCGTCCCGGCCGCCGCGGCGGCGCTCTCCGGAGTGCTGCTGTACGTCAGCTTCCCGCCCCGCACTCTGTGGTGGCTGGCACTGCCCGCCTTCGCGGTGTTCGGCTGGTGTCTGCGGGGCCGCACCTGGAAGGCGGGGCTCGGGCTCGGCTACGTCTTCGGGCTGGGCTTCCTGCTTCCGCTGCTCGTATGGACCGGTGTGGAGGTCGGTCCCGGGCCGTGGCTGGCGCTCGTCGCAGTCGAGGCGGTATTCGTCGCTCTGGTGGGCGTCGGCATGGCAGCGGTATCGCGGCTTCCTGTCTGGCCGGTGTGGGCGGCCGCTGTGTGGATCGCCGGCGAAGCGGCACGCGCGCGTGTACCGTTCGGCGGCTTCCCCTGGGGGAAGATCGCATTCGGGCAGGCAGACGGGGTCTTCCTCCCTCTCGCTGCCGCGGGCGGCACGCCGGTGCTCGGCTTCGCGGTCGTACTGTGCGGCTTCGGTCTGTACGAGACCGTCCGTCAGGTGGCCGGGGCCCGGCGAGCCCGGACCGTGCAGCGTGGCGCCGCGTTGGCGGCCGTGCTCACGGTGGTCGCACCGGTCGCGGGAGCCTTCGCCGCGAGTCCGCTCGTCAGCGACGCGGCCGAGGACGGTACCGCGACCGTCGCCGTCATCCAGGGCAACGTCCCGCGCGCGGGACTCGAATTCAACGCTCAGCGCCGCGCCGTGCTCGACTACCACGCGCGGGAGACCGAGCGGCTGGCCGGGCAGGTCAGGGCGGGCAAGGTCGCGCAGCCCGACTTCGTGCTGTGGCCGGAGAACTCCTCCGACATCGACCCGTTCCGCAACTCTGACGCGCGCGCCGTGATCGATGCGGCCGCCAAGGCGATCGGCGTGCCCATCTCGGTCGGCGGCGTCGTCCTGGCCGACAACGGCAAGCTCTACAACGAGCAGATCCTCTGGGACCCGGAGAAGGGCCCCACCGACACCTACGACAAGCGGCAGATCCAGCCCTTCGGCGAGTACATACCGCTGCGCTCGTTCATCAGCGTCTTCAGCAGTGATGTCGACATGGTGCGGCAGGACTTCAGCCGTGGCGACAAGCCGGGCGTGTTCGCGATGGCGGGGACCAAGGTGGGCCTTGCCACCTGCTATGAGGCCGCTTTCGACTGGGCCGTGCGCGACACGGTGACGCATGGCGCGCAGATGATCTCGGTGCCCAGCAACAACGCGACGTTCGACCGCAGCGAGATGACGTACCAGCAGCTGGCGATGTCCCGGATCCGTGCCGTGGAACACAGCCGGACCGTCACCGTGCCGGTGACCAGCGGCGTCAGCGCGGTGATCATGCCAGACGGACGGATCGTCCAGAGGACACAGATGTTCACTCCGGACTCGCTCGTCGCGGAGGTCCCGCTGCGCTCGTCTCAGACGCCGGCCACGCGACTGGGCGTACTTCCCGAGGTCCTTCTGGTGCTGATCGCGGCCGGCGGGCTCGGCTGGGCCGGGACCGCGGCCGTACGAAGCCGTCGCAGCGAACCCTCGGAGTAATCCATCGCCGGGAGCAGTGACCCATCGCCGTGAACGAGGGACGGCGGCGGGCCGCTAGGGTCGGCGCATGGCTACTCCTGACTTCATCCGCACGATCCGGGCCACCGCGGGACAACAGCTGCTGTGGCTCCCCGGCGTCACCGCCATCGTCCTCGACGACGAGGAGAGAGTGCTCCTCGGGCGACGCTCCGACACCCGCAAGTGGTCGGTGATCGGCGGCATTCCGGACCCAGGGGAACAGCCGGCGGCCTGCGCCGTGCGCGAGGTGTACGAGGAGACGGCGGTACGGTGCGTGGCCGAGCGCGTCGTTCTCGTCCAGGCCCTGGAGCCAGTCACCTACGCCAACGGCGACATCTGCCAGTACATGGACATCACCTTCCGCTGCCGGGCCGTGGGCGGAGAGGCGCGGGTCAACGATGACGAGTCGCTGGAAGTGGGCTGGTTCACGATCGATGCGCTGCCGGAGCTGAACGAGTTCGGGATGCTGCGGATCAAGCAGGCACTGGCTGATGGACCCACATGGTTCGACCCTATGACCTAGGGGCCAAGTATGGGGGTAGCCCACATCGGTTGAGGCGGGGGTCCTGCTTAGGGTCGGAGCATGACCGCGCCCCTCACCCCCGGCATCCCCGCTCAGGCCCTCGGAGCCCAGCCCCTCGACCTCGGCGGCCGCACCGCGCTCGTCACCGGTGCCGCAGGAGGCATCGGCCGCGCCTGTGTGCTGCGGCTGGCCGTGGCAGGGGCAAAGGTGAGGGCCGTGGACCGTGACGACGCCGGCCTGGCGGAACTCGTCGACCAGGCCGGCGAACTGCCCGGCAGCATCGAGCCGCGCGTGCTCGATCTCACCGACCTGGACGCAGCGGAGCATGCCGCCGCAGGCACCGACATCCTGGTCAACAACGCCGGCATCCAACTCGTCCGGCCGATCGAGGAATTTCCGCCTGACGTCTTCCACGCGGTACTGACGGTGATGCTGGAGGCACCGTTCCGCCTCATCCGCGGGGCTCTGCCCCATATGTACGGACAAGGGTGGGGCCGGATCGTCAATGTCTCCTCCGTCCACGGGCTCCGCGCATCGGCTTTCAAGGCTGCGTATGTGGCCGCCAAGCACGGTCTCGAGGGACTCTCCAAAACCGCCGCCCTGGAAGGCGCCTCGCACGGTGTCACCTCGAACTGTGTGAATCCCGGCTATGTGCGCACCCCACTGGTCGAGCAACAGCTCGCCGACCAGGCCGACGCGCACGGCATCCCGGAGGAGCGCGTGCTGGCCGAGGTCCTGCTGCAGGACAGCGCAGTCAAGCGGCTCATCGAACCCGCCGAGGTCGCCGAGGCCGTCGCCTATCTGTGCAGCCCGCAGGCGTCGTTCGTGACCGGTACGTCGCTGGTGATGGACGGTGGCTGGACGGCCCACTGACAGCTGACTCGGCCGACCGACCGACAGCCGGCACACGGCTGAGCCGGATGGCACACACCTGGCGGGTCCGCACCCACCTGGCGGTCTGCACGCACCTGGCGGGTCGATGCACCCGGTGGCCGACACTCACCACGGCGGGCCGACTGACTCGGCCGCGGTCTCGAAAATCCGAACGCCCGCGGGTTATCCACAGGGCTGGCGGGCCCGGCCGTCCGGCAGGTAATCCTTGTGAACATGTCTCGCGATCAACTGCACTCCGCCGGAAGCACCACCGCCGGCGTGGAGGCACCGTTCCTGGAACTCCTCGCCAGAGGGGCCTCCGCCGATGCGTACGAGCAGCCGGTGCTGCTCGCCCGCGCCGACGGACAGCCGCCCGAGCGCATCGCCGCCCTGGAGCAGGCCAAACTGCTCGCTCTCCGCGTGCGCTCGGAGATAGAGGGGCGGCGGCGCCGCGAGGCCGAACTGTCCGCGCTCTTCGAGACCGCGCACGACCTCGCGGGCCTGCGCGACCTCGACGCCGTCCTGCAGGCCATCGTGCACCGGGCCCGTTCCCTGCTCGGCACCGACGTCGCCTATCTCAGCCTGAATGACCCGGCCAGAGGCGACACCTACATGCGGGTCACCGAAGGCTCCGTCGCGGCACGCTTCCAGCAGTTGCGGCTGGGCATGGGGGAGGGGCTCGGCGGCCTCGTCGCCCAGACCGCCCGCCCGTATGTCACCGACGACTACTTCAAAGACGACCGCTTTCAGCACACGGGGGCCATCGACGCCGGCGTGCGGGAAGAGGGGCTGGTGGCCATCCTCGGCGTTCCGCTCATGCTGGGCGCCCATGTCATCGGA
This sequence comes from Streptomyces himalayensis subsp. himalayensis, assembly GCF_013778455.1. Lineage (GTDB taxonomy): Bacteria > Actinomycetota > Actinomycetes > Streptomycetales > Streptomycetaceae > Streptomyces > Streptomyces himalayensis. The sequence goes on from NZ_JACEHE010000004.1 coordinate 172,952, forward strand.
GTGCTGTTCGCCGCGGACCGCCGCGCCCGCGTCTTCGAACGGGAGCAGATCGCCCTGCTCGGCTCGTTCGCGGCCCTCGCGGCGGCCGCCATCGACACGGCGAACCTGCTGACGGAGACACGGGAAGCGCTCGGCCGCCTCGAGCGGGCCAACGAGATCATCCGCGACCGCAGCGGCGTGATCGAGCGTGCCTCGGAGGTCCACGACCGGCTCGCCGAACTGGTGCTGCGGGGCGGAGGAGTGCACGACGTGGCCGCGGCGGTCTCCCAGGTCCTGGATGGCACCGTGGAGTTCGCCGACGCGGGCACCGCTCCGGCCGAAGCCCTGGAGACGTCCCGAGCCGAAGGCCACGCCGTACGCCACGGTGGTGACTGGATCGCGGCTGTGACCGCGGGCGATGAGCTGCTCGGCGCGCTGGTGCTGCGGGGACACCCCGGCCTCGACCCCGTGGACCAGCGCACCCTGGAACGGGCAGCCATGGTCACATCACTGCTGATGCTCGCCCGACGCTCGGCATCCGAAGCCGAACAGCGCGTCCGCGGTGAACTCCTGGACGACCTTCTCGACTCCCGCGACCGAGACCCGCGCGTGCTGCGGGAGCGTGCAGTCCGGCTGCGCGCCGACCTCGACGCCACCCATGTGGTCCTCGCCGCCCGCTTGGAGGCTCCGGCCGCAGATGCCGAAGAAGGAGCCGCCGGGCGCCGGCGACTGTGGGCCGCAGCTTCGCATCTCGCCGCGACCCGGCACGGCCTGGCGGCCGCGCGCGACGGCGGCACAGTTCTGCTGCTGCCGCTCCACAAGGGCGACACCGCGGCCACAGTGGCCCGCCGCACCGCGAAACACATCGGCACAGCCGTCCATGAGGCGGTCACCGTCGGCGCCTCCGCACCGGTCGGGGACCTCGCCGCACATCCGGACACGGTCGTGGCCGCATACGCGGAGGCGCAGCGCTGCGTCGACGCGCTGCGCCTGCTCGGCAGATCCGGCGAAGGCGCTGCAGCCGAGGACTTCGGATTCCTGGGCCTACTGCTCTCCGACAGCCGGGACATCGCCGGCTTCGTCGACCGCACCATCGGGGAAGTCGTCGCCTACGACGCAAGGCGTGGCACCGATCTGGTCCGCACGCTGGACGCCTACTTCGCCTCCGGCATGAGCCCGGCCCGCACGAAGGACGAACTGCACGTCCATGTGAACACCGTCGCACAGCGCCTGGAACGCATCGCCCGCCTGCTCGGCCCGGAATGGCAGAACCCGGCCCGCGCGCTGGAGATCCAACTCGCACTGAGACTGCACCGGTTGTCTGCCGCAGTCATACCGTGACCCCCGCACGCGCCAGGCGTGCGGGGGTCGAACGGAGCACCGTGCCCTATGCGGTCCGTGCATCGGCAGGCGACGCCACGGGGGCATCCTGACCACTGCCGGGCTCCACCTCGGCCAGGTCACGCTGCCTGGTCTCTTTCGCCACGCCGACCGCGATCAGGGTCAGCACGGCTGCCGCGATCACATAGAGCGCGATGAGGGTGGAGCTGCCGGACTCCTCGAGCAGTGCGGTCGCGATGAGCGGCGCAGGCGCGCCGGCGGCAACGGACGCGAACTGCGCGCCGATCGAGGCGCCTGAGTAGCGCATCCGCGTCGCGAACATCTCGGAGAAGAAGGCGGCCTGCGGTGCATACATGGCGCCGTGCAGCACCAGTCCGACGGTCACGGCGAGAAGGAGGTTGCCGAAGCTGCCGGTGTCGATCAGCGCGAAGAACGGGAACATCCAGAGCCCGACCCCTGCCGCGCCCAGCAGATAAACGGGCCTGCGGCCGACCCGGTCCGACAGAGCGCCCCAGAGCGGGATCACCGCGAAGTGGACTGCAGATGCGATGAGTACGGCGTTGAGGGCGGTCTGCTTGGAGACCCCGGCCGACGTCGTGGCGTACACGAGGATGAAGGCGGTGATGACGTAGTAGCTGATGTTCTCCGCCATGCGTGCGCCCATGGCGATCAGGACGTCACGCCAGTGGTGGCGCAACACAGCGATCAGCGGAAGCTTTTCCACCTCGGCGGCGTGGTCCGCCTTACGCGCAGCGGCTTGGGCAAGTGCGGCCTTGAAGACGGGAGATTCATCGACAGAGAGACGAATCCACAGACCGACCATGACCAGTACACCGGACAGGAGGAACGGGATGCGCCAGCCCCATGACGTGAAGGCAGCGTCCGACAGCACCGCAGTCAGCAGCGAGAGCACACCCGTGGCCAGCAACTGCCCGGCAGGCGCGCCGGTCTGGGGCCAGGAGGCCCAGAACCCACGGCGCCTGGCATCGCCGTGCTCGGACACCAGCAGTACGGCACCGCCCCACTCGCCACCGAGTGCGAAGCCCTGAACCAGACGCAGCACCGTGAGCAGCACCGGCGCCGCGGTTCCGATCGTGGCGTGGGTCGGCAGCAGTCCTATCGCAAAGGTGGCGCCGCCCATCAGCAGCAGACTCAACACCAGCAGTTTCTTACGCCCGAGCCGGTCCCCGTAGTGCCCGAAGACCAGCGCTCCCAGCGGCCGGGCGGCGAAGCCGACGGCATACGTCAGGAAGGAGTACAGCGTGCCGACGAGTGGATCGGATTCGGGGAAGAAGAGCTGGTTGAAGACGAGAGCGGCAGCGGAGCCGTAGAGGAAGAAGTCGTACCACTCGATGGTGGTGCCGATGAGGCTGGCGGCGACGATGCGCTTGAGGTTCGACGGGGCTGGTGGAGCGGTTGCGGGCGACGACATCGGCACCACTTCCTGGCGTTCGACGGGGACGGTTGCGTGTTGCCACACCGTAGGAACGTGCAGGTCAGAGGCGTATGTGGTGGGACACCATAGTTCCGGGCGTTGGAGTGCGCGCGCACACTATGAAAGCGGTCCCGGGACCTTCTCGACGGCCTCGACGAGGCCCCGAAGGGGCTGCCCAGGTTGTTCTGAGCTTCTCCGGTCGGACCGCCGACGTAGCGGTTGACGGGCGGGACTACACGCTGCCGACCGATTTGGCGGCCTCAACCCAATGAGCCTTCCCGGTCACAGCTTGTGCATGATGCGCGTGCGTATCCAAGCCCCGGTGCTCAGGTGCTGGGTGCACCTGAGACGGCCAGATCGGAGGTGCGTCGCCCCGGATCGCCCCGAGGGCACCACGCCCTCATCCTGGAACGGTAGAGGTACTCGCTCGCTGCCGGAAGGAGCGTCGATGAAGGCCGTACGAGCCCACGATCGTGATGCGGCCGTGGACAGCCTGGTTGTGGAGGAGACCCCGTACCCGTACGCGGGCGAGGGCGACGTCATCGTAAGGGTGCGTGCGGCCTGCTTCACCCCGGATGAGCTGGCCTGGCCGGCCACTTGGGTCGACCGGGGCGGCAGGGACCGAGCGCCCGTCATTCCGGGACACGAGCTGTCGGGTGAGGTCGCCGAGGTGGCGGTCGGCACGACCGGGCTGTCGGTCGGTCAGCGTGTCGTCGGGCTGACCGACTGGAACCGGGACGGCACTCTCGCGGAGTACACGGCGGTGGAGGCGCGCAATCTGGCGCCGCTGCCCGCGGGAATCGACTACGTGCAGGCGGCGGCTCTGCCGATGCCGGGCCTCACCGCCTGGCAGGGCCTCTTCATACACGGAAGGCTGGAGGCTGGGCAGAGCGTGCTGGTGCACGGAGCGGGCGGGGGTGTGGGAATGGCCGCGACGCAGCTTGCCCGTGATGCCGGGGCGCGCGTGCTCGGGACGGGGCGCGAGGGGAGCCGGGACCGGGTGCTGGAGCTCGGCGCAGAGGTTTTCGTCGACCTCGGACAACCGGCGTGGGAGGAGGCGGTAGGCCGCGTCGACCTCGTCTTCGATGCCATCGGCGGGGAGGTACTCGACCGCTCTGCCGCCGTGCTCAGGCCCGGCGGCACCCTGGTGACCATCGCCCAACCCCCGACCGTGCGGCCCGAGGACGGTCGGGCCATGTATTTCATCGTCGAACCCAACCGTGATCACCTCCTGGGGATCATCGGCAGGCACCGGGAGGGCCGGCTGCGCCCGTTGGTGGGTGCCGTCCATCCTCTGGACCGTGCCCCGGAGGCGTTCCGCGCGAAGAAGGGAACCGTCGGCAAGGCCGTCATCCAGGTTGCATGAGCGCCACGCAGCAGGATCGGCGTCCTCGTCGTCACGATGTCTCATGCGCTGGCCCAGGTGTCACCGACGGTGCCCCGCCCACCGTTGGGCGGGCCCATCCACCTTGGGCGAAAGACGCGAGGCGGAGAAAGTCCGACCGCGCGCTACTACGAGGGTCTGGAGAACGAGGCACGCAACATGTGCGACTTCGCAGCGACGCTCCAGTCCGTGCTTGAGCTCGGCGAGGCTACGGCCGAGCAACCCAGTCCAGAGGCCGACCAGAGAAACAGCAGCGGTCGACCACCGTGGACAACACCTGTGACCGGCGCTGCTTCGGGCCGGCGTGCTGCGCCACGGCCCACCCGGCCCGGTGCGCATTCCGCGCCGGGCGTCCGCCGGGCCGAGGTAGGTGGCGAGAAGTTCGACGGCCCGACCGTGACCACCTGCTGAACCGGTGACGCCCACGACCCAGGCACACCGTTGCCGAGAAGAAAGATGGACCCGACATGGATCTGAAGCTCGAACTCATTGTGCTGCCCGTCTCCGACGTCGATCGGGCGAAGGCCTTCTACGAGGCCGCGGGATTCCGTCTGGACCTCGATGCCGCCGCCACTGAGGACTGGCGTGCGGTGCACCTCACGCCGCCCGGCTCGGAGTGCTCGATCATCTTCGGTAAGGGGCTCACCCCCCTGGCGCCGGGCTCCGTCCAGGGCCTGTACCTCATCATCGTCGACATCGAGGAGGCCCGCGCGGATCTCGTCGGCCGCGGCATCGAGGTGAGCGAGGTGTTCCACGATGCAGGAGGGATCTTCCACCACGGCCACGAGGCTGGACGGATCGTCCACGATGGCCAGGGCCAGGAGCGAGTGGCCGGCCTGCACCCCAACCGCGACTCCTACGGCTCCTACGCCACCTTCAGCGACCCGGACGGCAGCGGCTGGGTGCTCCAGGAAGTCAAGCAGCGGGCCCCCGGCCGCTGACACCGCCTCAGGCATCGGCTCTCGCCGCAGATCACGCCCCTTCCATGAGACCTGAGGTCGGCCTCGGGCCCCGTCGCCGTGCGGGAGATACGGCCAACGTCGCGCAGACCCGGCAAGCCCGCTCCGGAACATCCACCGAGTCACAGGAACAGCGATGAACCAAGCAATGATGACCGAGGACCGGCGCACCTACGACGTGATCGTCCTCGGCGCAGGCCCGACCGGCGAGAACGTGGCCGAACGCACCAGCGCCGCCGGGCTCAGCACCGTGATCGTGGAGCGCGAACTGCTTGGCGGCGAGTGTTCGTACTGGGCCTGCGAGCCCAGCAAGGCGCTGCTGCGGCCGGTGCTGGCTCGGGCCGACGCGCGACGCGTGCCCGGGCTGCGTCAGGCGGTGGGCGGGCCACTGGACGTCCCCGCGGTCCTCGCCCACCGCGACGAGATCGTCTTCCACTGGAAGGACGACAGCCAGGTCGGCTGGCTGGAATCGGTCTCCGTCGATCTGATCCGCGGCCACGCACGGCTCGACGGTCCCCGGAAGGTGGCAGTGCAGACCCCGGATGGCGGCACGGTGCTGCTGACCGCGCGACACGCTGTCGCCGTGTGCACCGGGACCGGTGCGGCCGTGCCCGAGATACCCGGGCTCGACTCGGTACGCCCCTGGACCAGCCGCGAGGCCACCAGCGCCGGTCGAGTACCGGGCCGCCTGGCCGTGGTCGGCGGGGGTGTGGTGGCCGTCGAGATGGCCACCGCCTGGCAGGCGCTCGGCTCCCAGGTGACCATGCTGGTCCGCGGCGACGCCGGACTGCTTGCGAGAATGGAGCCGTTCGCCGGCCAACTGGTCGCGGATGGTCTGCGCGAAGCGGGCGTCGACGTCCGACTCGGGGCCTCCGTGGCATCCCTGGCACGCGAGGACGGCGAGGTGCGGATAACGCTGGCAGACGGCGGGGAACTGGCCGCGGATGAGATCCTCTTCGCGACCGGCCGAGCCTCCCGGACGGCCGACCTCGGCCTGGAGACCATCGGACTCACTCCGGGCGACTGGCTGACCGCGGACGACACATGCCGCGTGACCGCCGTCGCCGACGGCTGGCTCTACGCGGTGGGCGATGTCAACCACCGCGTCCTGCTGACCCACCAAGGGAAGTACCAGGCCCGAATCGCCGGTGCCGCCATAGGCGCCCGGGCCAAGGGAGAGCCGGCCGACGAGACACGGTGGGGCGCGCACGCCGCGACCGCCGACGTCGTGGCCGTGCCGCAGGTCGTCTTCACCGACCCGGAGGTCGCGGCCGTCGGTCTGACCACGCGCGAGGCGGAGCGGGCCGGGCGCCGGGTCGAGGTGGTGGACTACGACATCGCAGGCGTCGCGGGTGCTCACCAGTACGCCGACGGCTACCGCGGCCGGGCCCGTCTCCTGGTCGACATGGAGCGTGGCACCGTGGTGGGTGTCACCTTCGTCGGCCCCGGCGTCGGGGAACTGCTGTACTCGGCCACCGTCGCGGTCGTCAGCGAGGTGCCGCTGGAAAGGCTCTGGCACGCCGTGCCGGCCTTCCCGACGATCAGCGAGGTGTGGCTGAGGCTGCTGGAGACCTACCGGGACCGGCAGAAGCCAAGCCCGCCATAACATCGCCGGCGATCGCGGGCAGCGCGCCCGTCGACGAAATCACCTTCGGAACCGGAGCATCGTCCGTCGGCGAGGGGTCCGGTCATGCAGTCGTACGTCAGGCCGGTGTGGGGATCTTCACGTAATCCAGTCCGCCGGCGTCGAGCCACATCTGGGTGGGGGAGCGGACCAGGCGAAGCAGGACGCTGTCGCAGCCGGGACAGCGCAGCACCATCCCGGGACCACCGAGGTAGGCGTGCGTTTGGGCAAGCATCGTCTGCTCGCCGCAGCCACGGCATCGTCCGGAAGCCATGGTCATGTCGGTTCCGAACAGGGACTCGAGGTCCCCGGCGGCGGCGTTGCCGTCAAGGAAGTCAGGCGTCAGAGTCATGGAATTCACCTGTTTTTGTGCGATGCACCCGGAGAGCCGTCGCCGGCTGGTGAGCCGGCCACTGGCGGCGTACCGCCCATGGCCGCGCACGCCACCTGCCTCGCTTCATCTGCTGGGTCCAAAACGCTCGGTTCGGATACGGCCAGGGTGGTGGCCGAGGGCCACCAGCAGTCCGGCGGCCTTTTCCACGAAGCCGGTGGAACCGCAGACGTAGCAAGTGGGTTCGAAGTCCGGTGGCCACCCGGCGCCTGACAGGTCAGAAGCGGTGAACCGCCCGGGGGGCCGCGGCCACTGTGGTGGGGTGGAGCGGGAATAGAGGTATGTCTTGTCGAGGCCCGGGTCGTCCCGCCTCAACTCCGATACGAAGAGCCGGTACTCAGGGCTGCGCACGGAGTACACCAACCGGAAGGGCGTACGGCTGCCGATCGCGCGGCGCATGCGGATCATCGCCATCAGTGGCACCAGGCCGGAGCCGCCGGCCACGAGCAGAATCGGCTCTGTCTGCTCGGGACGCCACACAAACCAGCCGCCGACCGGTCCGCGCAGCTCCACCACGTCGCCCACGGCGAGTTCGTCCGTCAGATACGGGGAGACCTCGCCGTCGTCTACACGCTGAACGGTCAGCTCGACGCTCTCGCCGTCGGGTGCCGACGCCAGTGAGTAGCTGCGCTGTGTGCTGTAGCCGTCCTCCGCCGTGAGCCGCACATCGACGTGTTGTCCCGCCAGATGACCCGGCCAGCCGGGCACGTCGAAGACGAGGGTGCGCGCAGTGTGGGACTCGACGCGCCGATCGGTCAAACGGGCAGCCTTCCAGCGCAGCCGGTCGCCTAGTCGCCTTGATACCGCTGCTCGCGCCATGGGTCCCCATAGTCGTGGTAGCCGATGTTCTCCCAGAAGCCCCGCTCTTCCTCGTCGAGCAGCTGGATGCCGCGCACCCACTTCGCGGACTTCCACAAGTACAGGTGCGGAATCAGCAACCTGGCCGGGCCGCCGTGCTCCGGCGCGAGTTCGTCGCCGTCGTATCGGTAGGCGATCCATGCCTGCCCGTCGAGGAGGTCCTCCAGGGGGACGTTGGTGGTGTAGTCGCCGTAGGAGTGAACGAGCGCGTACTCGGCACTGGTCTCCACGTCCTTCAGAAGGACGTCCAAGGAGACTCCCTGCCACTCCGTCTCGAACTTCGACCACTTGGTGACACAGTGCAAATCGACGGTCTGCGTTTGGCTGGGCAACGCCATGAACTCCGCCCAGTCCCAGATGTGCCGTGCGCCGGTCTCTGTGCGGATGGTGAATTCCCACTGGTCCAGGTCCACCGCCGGAGTGGGTCCTGCCGACAGAACGGGGAAGTCGGCGGTCTCGTACTGCCCAGGAGGCAGTCTGTGCCGTGCATCCCGTGCTCGGCCGTGGAATCCGCGTGAAACGCTGGGCATACCCTGCCCCCATTCTCAGCGCAATTGCGTTTTCCATTCTCCAGGACATCGCGCAGCACAGCATCTCGAGACGAGCCGGCGGTGTCGTTCTGGGCATCAATCCGGCTTGTCCTCCGCTCCCGGTCCAGCGGATGTCCGTGAACGGTTCAGCAAGGGCAGCGCAAACAAGGGAAAGACGATCACTGACAAGAGACCCGCTGCCACCAGCGCGGCTGCGTTGGCCGGTCGGATCGCGTCCAGCTTCAAACCGATCGTTGTCGCCGCCACGATCACGGGAAGGGAAGTGGCCTGCAGGAGTCCACTGGCCATGACCTCTGCCCGCGAGAGACCCGCGCTGCGGTAGGCCAATGCGGGCAGTCCACGAACGAGGAGGAGCGCGGCAAGGAACATCGGTACCCGCAGCACCGTCGCGGCGTCCGCGAACAGTGCGCCGAGGTCGAACTGGATTCCGCTGGTCACGAAGAAGACCGGGACGAGGAATCCATAGCCCAGGCCCTCCAGTTTTACGTGGAACTGCGGATGCGTCCGTTCGGCGTCGGGGTCGACCAGCCGCAGTACGGCCCCCGCAATGAAGGCACCCAAAATGGCCTCGAATCCGAGATGCATGGCGCCCGCGGACAGGCCGACGATCAGAAGCATGGCCAGGCGGATTCGGACTTGGGCGCTCGTGTCCGCCAAATTCACTACGGCCCGGGACAGCCACATCGAGCGCCCCGCACGTATAGAAGTCACCGCGATGAGCGCCGTCAGGCAAGCCAGGCTGAGCAACAGAAGCAGCTTGGAGCCCGGGCCCGAAGCATGCTCGGAGAAGAACAACGACAGCAGCAGCACAGCGCTGATCTCGCCTGCAGAGGCTCCACCGATGGTCAGTTGGCCGACTGGTCGGTCGATTGCCTCGGCGTCCTTCAGGATCGGGACCAGAAGCCCCAAAGACGTTGCCACCAGCGCGGTGCCGATGAGCAGTGGGCTCTCGACCAGCCCGGCGAAGTCCAGCCCCCAGCCAACGACCCCGGCCAGCACAATCGTGCCCGCCAGTCCGATGGCGATGAGCCGCGCCCGTGGGCCGTGCAGTTGCTGGAAATCGATCTCGAGCCCGGCAAGGAACAGCAGGAAGCTCAGTCCAATGATCGACAACGCCTGAACGGTGGCGTCCGGCTGCACCAGATTCAGCACCGCCGGACCAACGATCACGCCGGCCACGATCTCGAGGACCGGGCCCGGGAGGGGGACTCGGGGCACCATGGCGAGGAGGAACGGGACGCCGGCGCCTACCGCGAGAACGATGACCAGATTGTCGTAAGACATGGTGTCTCCGGTGGCCGCTAGGCGGTGCGCTGGCTATGACCAACGTTGCCCTCTTACGTGATGCTATGGGCTGCTGGTCCCCCTAGGCTGATGGGACGAACTGCTCGGCGCGGGCGTACACGTGTGATCATGCTCGCACTCTGCTAAGGATGCGATCGATGGTCGCCAGCAACCTCGTTCTCCTGGGCAACGCCGGTGGTGTGGGCCGCACGGTCCTGGAGCAACTGCGCGCGCAGGGCGTGCCCGTGCGTGCGATGGTGCGCCGCGACGACGATCGTGCGGCCGAGCTGCGTGGGCTCGGCGCGGAGGTGGTCCTCGGCGATCTGACCCGGCCCGAGAGCATCGCGGCCGCGCTGGAGGGCGTCGGCAGGATGTACTTCGCCATGCCCGTGTCGCCGGACCATCTGCTGGCCGCGACCGTGGTGGCCAGCGTGGCGCGCGAGCACGGAAACCTGGACGCCCTGGTGAGCATGTCCCAGATGACGGTGTCGCAGATGACCGCCACCAGCACCTCGGAGTCGCACCAGCAGCGCCTGCACTGGCTGGCGGAGCAGGTACTGAACTGGTCGGGCCTGCCGGTGGTACACATCAGGCCGACGTCGTTCCTGGACAATCCGCTGTTCACCGTGCTGGCAGCACGGTCGATCCGGGAGAGCGGCACGATCGCGTTGCCGTTCGGCACTGGGCGCACTTCGCCGATTGCTGTGGAGGACGTCGCCCGAGTGGCAGCCACCGTGCTGCGCGACCCGGCCCGGCACATCGGACACGTCTACGAGCTCACGGGCCCGCGCTCGGTCGATATGACGGAGATGGCCGAGGAGTTCTCACGGGCGTTGGGGTCCCCGGTGTCCTATGTGGACGTGCCGCTGGAGCAGTGGCGGGCCGAAGTCCTCGCCAAGGTGGGCCTGCCGCCGCACACCGAGGAGCACATCGCCACCATGGCCCGACTGCACCGCGAGAATCGCTACGACCGCGCGACGGACGACGTACAGCGCGTCACGGGCATTCCTGCCCGATCGGTCGAAGCGTTCGTGGCCGCCCGTAAGGAGTTCTATCTGGGCTGAGCCGCACCGGCCGACACGTACCACGCCGACCAGGCGTGATCGAGCCCCGTGCCCCGCCCACCAGCGACCCGTTGCCCCCCGACACCTACACCGAACCGGGCGCCCAGCTCTCCGGTGTCGGCCCGCGGGCGGTGATTGGCACTGCATCCACTCACGGCGCTGAGTACCGTGCCCCCGTCGCCTCTCTTCTTGTACGCGGCGGGGGCCGCCATTCAGTGGTCGAGCGGTTCGTAGTCGAACCAGTCGAAGTGGATGGTGCCGGCTGAGGCGTACATCCCGATGACGCGGCCGGTGAAGCCGCCGGCCACCTCGGTGGACAGGTACCGGCCATCGAGTGTCGTGAGTTCGACGAACGTGCCGTTCGGTTCCTCGACGCCGATGGTGAGGGTGTCGGGGCCGGTACGCGCGTCGTTCAGTTCCTGTACGGCGGCCACCTCGATTCTGAGCACCAGGGGGCCGGCGGGCATCGCATGAGACGCCACCACGGTGTGCAGCGGGCCGATGCGGGCGAGCACACGCACCTCGCCGGACGCCGCCTCGATGTCGTAGTGATGCTGTTCGTCGAGGCGGACGGCGAGGCCACCGCGTCCCTCCGCCGGGTCGATCAGGGTGCGTACCCGGCAGGACAGGTGTTGTTGGCGCCGGCCGACGAACGTCACGTCGTGATCGTCGAGTGATCCCCCACGGGCGTGCAGCGTCAGCCATCCTGCCCGTTCCTTCGTCGTGCAGGTCTCCGCGGGGCGGCGGCGCAGCGAGATCCAGCACGGGGCCAGCTCACTGAGGTCGAAGTCGTCCCGGACCGGTGTGACGGCGCCCGGCTGGAGCGGCCACGGAGGCGCGGGCATGACGAGCGACAGTTCACCGACGACCGGCCAGTCGTCGACCCAGCTCACTGGCGCCAGGAATGTCTCGCGGCCGAGTACGTGCCAGCCGGGGGTGCCACCGCCGGGGCGTACCCCGAGCAGCACCATCCACCACGAACCGTCAGGCGCCTGGACGAGGTCGCCGTGGCCGGTGTTCTGGATGGGGTGATCCGTGCCGCGGTGCGTCAGGATCGGGTTGGCCGGGCATGGCTCGAACGGCCCGTTGGGCGTGCGGCCACGGGCGATGGAGACGCCGTGGCCCCGCTCGGTGCCACCTTCGGCGATGAGCAGATACCAGTAGTCGCCGATCCGGTACAGATGCGGTGCTTCCGGTGCTTTGGCATGGGGCGTGCCGGACCAGAGCCGACGCGGCGGGCCGAACGACTCGCCGGTGTGGGGATCGATGCGGATCTGTTCGACTCCGGCATAGGTGCACCAGCAGTTGCCCTCGTCGTCCCAGGCGAGATCCGGGTCGATGCCGGGAACCCCGGGCAGCCGGATCGGGTCGGACCAGGGACCGGCCGGGTCGGTGGCGGTGCTGAGCAGGTGGCCGCCGTCGTTCACGTTCGTGGTGATCAGCCAGAAGCGGCCATCGTGGTGGCGCAGTGTGGGCGCGTAGATCCCGCCGGAGGAGGTGGTCTCGGGCGGGAGGCGCAGTTGGCTCGGCCGTTCCAGGGCGTTGCCGATCTGAGTCCAGTGCACAAGGTCCCGGCTGTGGAAGATGGGTACGCCGGGGAAGTATTCGAAGCTGGAGCAGGCGAGGTAGTAGTCCGAGCCCGCCTGGCAGATGCTCGGATCGGGGTGAAACCCGGGAACCACGGGATTGTTGATGGTGCTGGCGGTTGCGGGCATGCTCGACACCCTCATCGAGTCCTTTCATCGGGTTGGCCACACTGCGCCAGCGTCGGCCAGTGCCGTCGAGTCTGAAGTGGGTGGGCGGCGTTGACTAACGCCAGGTCCTGATACTCCATCTCAGGCGGGCCCGCGGTGCGCTGGTGCTGCGAACAGCTTGCGAGATGTCTGACATCGTCGGCCTACTCCGGCGGTCGAGCCGTGGTCCGGCGCGGCACGAGGGTGGGGGAGAGTCTGACCTGGACCGACGGCCGGCGACGGTCGGCGATCCGTTCCAGGAGGAGACGGGCGGCGTTTCTGCCGATCTCGTGGCCTGCCTGGTCGACGCTGGTCAGTGAGATGGGGCCGAGCGCGGCGAACGTGGTGTTGTCGTATCCGGCCACCGAGATGTCGCCGGGAACGGAAAGCCCGGCTTCAGCGACCGCTTCCAGCACGCCCATGGCAACGATGTCCGCTCCGGCGAAGACGGCCGTGGGAAGGCGGGGGCGAGCCAGCAGTTCCTTCGCGCCCTTGTAGCCGCCTTCCTGGGTGTAGCTGGTGGAGACCACATCGATCGACTCCGCCAGGCCGAGCGCCCGCATGGCCTGCCGGTATCCGTCGGCGCGCCGGGCGTTGGGCATCTCCGCGCGGCGCGTCGGGTCGGTTTCGCGGTGTTCGATGTGGGCGATCCGGCGATGCCCGAGACCGGCGAGGTGATCGACGATCAAGGACGCGCCCTCGACGTCGTCGTCCACCACCGTGTCGTACACCGGAGAGGACCCGTGCCGGCCGACGACGACGGTCGGCACGGAGGAGGCGACCTGTTCGAGATGGGTGCGAGGCGACACGGGTGCGATCATGATGATGCCGTCCATGCGGCGGTCGATCATCGCCTCGGTGACGCGGGCTTCCGCCTTCTCGCCGTTGCCGCCCGGTCCCAGGAACACCTGGTATTCGGTGTCCTCCAGCGAGCCGGTGATGCCGTCGAGTATCTCGGGGAAGAAGGGGTTGCGGATGTCCGGCAGCATGACGCCGATGGTGTACGTCTGCCCACGGAGGCCTCTGGCACCCGCGTGCGGCCGGTAGCCCAGCTCATCGATCGCACGGCGGACCTTGGCACGCATCTCGGGGCTGGCTCCGTAGGCGTTGCGCAACACCTTGGACACGGCGGTCGTGGACACCTGGGCGTGACGGGCGACGTCGACGATGGTGACCCTGCGCGATGGTGCTGACGGCTCCATCGGTTCCTCCCCCTTTGGGTAACGTTGCCGCCGAGTGTACGGACGGATCCCGCTGCTCAGTAGGCATCTCGCGGCGGACTGCGCAGTTCACCGCCGTAACGATGATGCAGCGTGCGCGGCATCTTGACGTCACGCGGGACCCTCTCTAGGGTCTGGCCACACCCTTTGGGAAACGTTACCCACAGCCCGAACGCGGGCCGCCCGGCCCGGCATCGCATCAGCCACCCAAGACGAAGAAACCGGCAGGCGCTCCTCGCCGCCTCACGCTGACCGGAGCCTGACCGCGAGTGTGTTTGAAACGATTCAAGAAGGAGGTGCGTCGGTGACTCTCGCCCCGTACGAGCAACTCCCGGACCATGACCGGCCTCCGGATGCGGAACCGGTTCCACGAGTCCGGCGGGCGCGTACCACCCCGCCCTGGTGGTTCGCGCTGCCCGCGCTGCTGCTGTTCGCCTTCGTCGTCCTGGTGCCGAGCGTTCGCGGTGTCTACTACGCCTTCACCGACTGGGACGGCCTCGATCCCCACTTCTCCTTCGTCGGACTGGACAACTTCTCCGACATGCTCAGCGACCCCGACGCGCAGCAGGCCATCTGGCACACCCTGCTGATCGCCGTGTCCATCACGGTCGTTCAGAACGCGCTGGGCCTGCTGCTGGCCCTCGGGGTCAACACGGCGATCAAGTCCCGCAACGTGCTCAGAGTGTTCCTGTTCGCGCCGGCCGTCATCACGCCGATCGTGACCGCCTACCTCTGGCGCAACCTGCTCGGTCCGGACGGTGCGGTCAACAGCCTTCTGGGTGCGGTGGGTCTGGACGGCTGGCGGCAGGACTGGCTGGGCAGTCCGCAGCTCGCCCTGTGGGCGGTGGTCGGCGTGATCGTCTGGCAGTTCGCGGGCTACTCGATGGTGATCTTCCTGGCGGGGCTCCAGTCGGTGCCCAAGGAGGTCCATGAGGCGGCGGCCATCGACGGTGCGGGTGCTGTACGGCGTTTCTGGTCGGTGACGCGGCCGCTGCTGGCCCCGGCGCTCACCATCAACCTGATGCTGTCGATCATCGGAGGGATCAAGCTCTTCGACCAGGTGTACGCGTTGACGGGCGGGGGGCCGGGGCACGCGACCGACACCATCTCGACGCTGATCTACAAGGACGCCTTCACACTCGGTGAGTTCGGCTACAGCATCGCGCTCGCGGTCGTCCTCACGATCATCGTGGCGGTCGTCTCGACCGGACAGTACGTCGTGCTGTCCCGCAACGAGAGGGCCGCGTCGTGAACCGTTACCGCCGTCGCACGCTCGCGCTGGAACTGGCGGTGATCGCCACCGCCCTGGTCGTGGGCTTCCCGGTGTATGTCCTGGTCAACATGGCCGTGCGGCCGACGTCCGACTCCTCGTCGCCGATCAGCCCGACCACCTCGCCCACCCTGGACAACTTCTCGCAAGCCTGGCAACAGGGCGCGCTGGGCGGAGCGTTGGCCAACAGTGTGCTGGTGACGGCCTGCAGCGTCTTCATCGTGCTCGCCGTCTCGTCGCTGGCGGCGTACCCGCTGGCCCGCGTCACGGCTCACTGGTCGCGGGGTACGTATCTGACGTTCCTCCTGGGCCTCGTCCTGCCCTTCCAACTCGCCTCGCTCCCGCTTTACCAGACCATGCGCGACATGGGCCTGCTCGGCACCCCGTGGGCCCTGGTTCTCTTCTACTCCGGCCTGCAGGTGCCGTTCACCGTCTTCCTCTACGTCGGCTTCCTGCGCGCGCTGCCCCGCGACTTCGAGGACGCGGCACTGATCGACGGCTGCACACCGCTGCAGGGCTTCCGGTATGTAGTCCTGCCGATGCTCAAACCGGTCACGGTGACGGCGCTGGTGCTGAACGCGGTCGCCGTGTGGAACGACTTCTTCACCCCGCTGCTGTACCTCAGCGGCAGCGCTCAGCAGACCATGCCGGTCGCGATCGCCGGCTTCGTCGGTCAGTACGTCACCGACTGGAACCTCATCTTCGCCGCACTGGTGATCAGCATCCTGCCCGTCCTGCTCGTCTACTTCCTGCTGCAGCGCAGCATCATCAACGGCTTCGCGGGAGGGCTGCGCGGATGACGCACGACGCCCGCCCGACCCTCATGCCCGGTGGCACTTCCCCGAGGGGGACATCATGACGACACGCACACTCCCGGCCCTGATCGCCGCGGTGACGGCCGGCGCCTTGCTGGCCGCCTGCAGCGGCGGCACCAAGGCAAGCTCCGGCGGCGACTCCAAGACCCTGACGCTGGCCTCGGTCGACCAGGGCTCCATCGAGGACGTCGTCAAGGCGTTCGAGAAGGCGAACCCGGGCGTCGAGGTCCGCTACACCACCAGCGGCGCCGACCAGTACCAGCAGCAGATCCGGACCCAGTTGTCCTCGGGCACCGCACCCGACGTGATGTCGGTCTGGCCCGGCAACGGGAACCCGGGCGCCACCTACGTCCTGGCCGAGCCGGGGTATCTGCGCGATCTCTCGGACCAGCCGTGGGCCGCCAAGCTGCCGGACGCCATGAAGAGCGTCGCCCAGTACGAGGGGAAGACCTACAACGCGGTCTTCGGGCAGAACGGCATCGGCGCGTCTACAACCAGCAGGCCATGGCGAAGGCCGGGCTCACTCCGCCGGACACCTGGACGAAGCTGCTGGCCTTCTGCCAGGCCGCGAAGGCCAAGGGAACCCCCGCCTTCGCGCTGGGCAACCAGGACAACTGGGTGACCCAGCTCGTCCTGTACGCGCTCGTCGCCACGACCGTCTACGGCGACGACCGCGACTTCGACAAGAAGATGCAGGCCGGCCAGGCCGCCTTCGCGCAGTCGCCGTGGACCACCGCCCTGGACAAGTACCTGACGATGGAGAAGACCGGCTGCTTCCAGAAGAACCCGCTGGGCACCAACTACGAAGCCAGCCAGGAACTCGCCGCCACCGGCAAGACGCTCGGCATCATCCAGGGCAACTGGGTGATCGCCCTCCTGAAGCAGAAGAACCCGCAAGGCACGTTCACGCTGCGGGCGCTCCCCGCCACCGACGACGCGTCCGAGACGCTCATACCGGCCGCGGCAGGCGCCGGCTACGGCGTCAACGCCAAGGCGAAGAACGAGGAACTCGCCCTGAAGTTCGTGAACTTCGTGATGTCGCCGGAGGGCATGAACCTGTTCGTCAAGAAGCAGGGCGGTCTGCCCTCCCTCCCCGACACCGGTTTTGCGGTCGACCCGTCGTTGACCGAACTGTCCAAGTTCGTCAGGGCGGACCGGACGGTGCCGTTCATGGACCAGCTCTGGCCCAACGCCAAGGTCCAGCAGACCATGCTCAGCGGCCTCCAGGAGATCTTCAGCGGGCAGTCCACACCCAAGAAACTCCTCGACGACATGGACGCCGACTACAAAGCCGGCTCCTGAACGCCCTTGAAGCACAGGAAACCGAAGGGATGACGGTGTGCTCTATGCACAACACGACGCAGAAGGAGCGGACCGCGATGTCGAGAACAGCGACCGTCCCGGCAGAGATGACAGGGGAGTCCGCCGTCGGAGCGTGCTCGCGGCGACGGGGGGCGCTGTGCCTGTAGTGGCCGGTGCCATGGGCGGCGGAAGCACCGCACACGCGGCATCCTCCCCTCGTACCGAGAATGACGCCGTGTCCGGGCTGACCGTGGAACACCGCACGGATCCACTGGGCGTGGATGCCGCCCGGCCGCGCTTCGGCTGGCGCATACGGTCGGCAGCCCGCGGGCAGAGCCAAGGGGCCTACCAGATACTCGTGGCGAGCTCTCCGGACAAGCTGACCGCCGCCCGCGCGGACGTGTGGAACAGCGGCAGTGTGCACTCCTCCGATTCCGTGGCCGTCCGCTACGCGGGCAAACCGCTGCGCGCCTCGACCCGCTATCACTGGACCGTCACCGTCTGGGACGCCGAAGGCCGAACGGTCGGTACCGCCTCCCCCTCCTTCTTCGAGACCGGCCTCATGAGCACCGACGGCGTGGCCGGATGGGACGGTGCACAGTGGATCGGGATGAAGGGGAAGACCCCCAACTCGCCCGGCGCACCGATGCTGCGGAAGGAGGAATCCCTCAGGACGGCGGGCTCCGCGCAGAACCGGCCGCAGGTCCGCGAGGCACGGCTCTACGTCTCCGCCCTCGGGGTCTACGAGGCCTACGTCAACGGGCACCACGTGACCGTTCCGCAGGACGGCTCCACCACGATGGAGCTGCTCGCCCCTGGCTGGACGAACTACGACGCGCGCGTCAACTACATGACGTACGACGTCACGGACCTCGTGACGCGGGAGCCGGACGTCACCCTCGCGATCGTCCTGGGCAACGGCTGGTACAACGGCCGCGTCTCCGAGGGCAGCACCTATTACTCGGAGGACGGCAACGCCCTTGCGGTCAAGGCCAAGCTGCTCATCCGGTACGCCGACGGGACGTCGCAGACGGTCGTCACCAGGCCGGACGGCGGTTGGAAGGCCACGGACACGGGCCCCTACCGCGCCGACGACATCTACGACGGCCAGACCTACGACGCCCGCATGGAGCTGCCCGGCTGGACGTCGCACGGATTCGACGACACCGCCTGGTCGGACGTGGAACGAGTCGCCTTCGAGGACAAGTACCCTGACTCGCAACTCCTCGCCTACCCGGGCGAGACCGCACGCCTGATGTCGCGCTGGGACCGCCGACCGCAGTCGATCACCGTCGCCACCGGAGTGACCGGACAGGACGGCAGCCCCAACGGCAGGGGACGCATCGTCGTCGACGCAGCCCGCACGGTGACCGATCCCGCAAAGGCGGCCTCCGCCTCCGTCACGATCGGCAGCGGCGACACCGCCGTCTTCGACCTCGGTCAGAACATGGTCGGGGTGGCCCGCTACAGCCTGCGCGGACCGGCCGGAGCCCGGGTCGAGTTCAGGTTCGGCGAGATGCTCAACGACGACAGCGTCGGCGCGGACGGCCTCGAGGGCTCCGTCTACCGGGCCAACCTCCGCAGCGCCAAGGCCACCAGCACGTACATCCTCAAGGGGGACCGACACGGCGAGACCCACCAGGACTCCCTGACCTTCTACGGCTTCCGCTACGTGTCCGTCACCGCGACGGACACCGTCACGATCACCGGCCTGACCGGAAAGGTCGCGACGTCCGCAATCCGCGAGACAGGCACCGTCACCACCAACGATCCCGACATCAATCAGCTGGCCGACAACATCCGGTGGGGTCAGCGTGGCAACTACCTCTGGGTGCCCACCGACTGTCCCCAGCGCGACGAACGCCTCGGCTGGACCGGCGACACTCAGGTCTTCGCCACGACCGGCCTGTACAACGCGGACGCCGGTGTGTTCCTCAGCCACTTCCAGGACACCGTTGTCGACTCCCAGGCCGTCTACGGCATGGACAAGGCACAGTTCACCGGGGTCGCCCCCGGCGGAAGGTACAACTGGCCCGGTGGCGGGAGCGGTTGGGCGGACTGCGGTGTCATCCTCCCGTGGATCGTGTGGCAGATGACCGGTGACGCGACCGTCGTCAAGGACAACTGGCCCGCGATGACCCGATACCTGGACTGGATCCGGCAGCAGACCGGCGACACGTACGCAGGACAAGGCTCCCTCACCGGCGACTGGCTGGCGCCCCAGAAGACCAGCGCCCAGCTCATGAGCGACGTCTCCTACGGCTATGCCGCGCGGCTGATGGCGCAGATGGCCCGCGAGATCGGCCGGACGGCAGAGGGGGAGGCGTACGAGCGGCTCTTCGCACGCATCAAGCAGGCGTTCATCACCAAGTACCTGAGCACGGAGGGCGGCCGGGTCACGGTCAAGTCCAGCCTCGGCGACGCGTCCCCGATCGAACCGGGCGCCGACCCCGATGAGAAGACGGAGGACAACAGCCAGTCAGCGCTGCTGTGGGTCCTCAAGCTCGGGTTCTACGAGACGGAAGCGCAGCGCCGCACGCTCGTCGGGCTTCTGGCCGACAACATCGGCAACGACGCGGCCTACAAGGCCGCGCACCCGAACAGCAGCCGGGTCAAGTACGCCGAGAACACGCTGTCCGTCGGCTTCCTCGGCGTCAACGTCCTCGCCCCCGTCCTCACCGAGGAGGGATGCCCGGACCTGGCGTACAAGCTGCTGCACCAGGACGCGCTGCCGTCCTGGCTGTACTCGGTGAGAAACGGTGCCACCACCGTCTGGGAGCGCTGGAACTCCTACTCCGGGGACGCCGGGTTCGGTCCGGTCAGCATGAACTCCTTCAACCACTACGCCTACGGCGCGATCATGGAGTGGATGTACGCGTACATGGCCGGCATCGCCCGCGACCCGGACAGCCCCGGCTTCAAGCACTTCGTCCTGCAACCCCACATCGATCCCACCGGCAGGATCACGAAGGTGTCAGGCTCGTACGAGTCGCCGTACGGCGAGATCAGAAGCGAGTGGGCGGTGGACGACACAGGCCGGACCCTGGTGTACGACGCGGTCGTGCCCGCGAACAGCGAGGCGACGCTGCGCCTTCCGGCCGTCTCCGCCGATTCCGTCCGCGAAGGACGGACCACGCTGGCAGGAGTGGACGGAGTGCGTTTCCTCGGCCACACGGACGGCGTGGCCTCACACCGGTTGCCCTCCGGCCGCTATCACCTGACCGCCCGGCTCCGCTGAGCAGCGGGGGGTTCGGGTTCGGCATCAGGCTGACCGGCAGAGCAAGGGGTTCGCGGCCCATGGGCGGCGAACCGTGTGTTTCCGTGGTGTCAGCGCAACCGCATAATTGGGCCGCGCGTTCCAGTTGGGTAGAGTGGAGGGCATGACAGGACCCGCAGACCCCGCAGAAACCCCAGGCCAGCAGCCCGAGCAGGGTCTGCGCGCCGATGCCGAGCGCAACCGTGAACGCATCCTCGCCGCCGCCCGCCGTCTGTACGCCACCGAGGGCCTGAGCGTCTCCATGGCCTCCGTCGCCCGCGAGGCAGGCGTCGGCAAGGCCACCCTCTCCCGCCGCTTCGCCAGCCGCGAAGAGCTCATCACCGCGGTTTTCGCGGACCGCATGGACGCCTACGCCGAAGCCGTCACCGAAGCACTCGCCGACCCCGACCCCTGGCACGGCTTCATCTGCTACATCGAGGCCGTCTGTGCCATGCAGGCCGCCGACCGAGGCTTCGCCGACGTCCTGACCATGACCTTTCCTGCCGCCAAGGCCCTCGAAGCCCGGCGCACCGAGGCGTACAACGGGTTCATCGAAGTCATCACCCGCGCTCAGAACAGCGGCCACCTGCGCGACGACTTCACGTCGGAGGACCTGGTCGTCCTCCTGATGGCCAACGCCGGCGTCGTCGCCGCCACCGGCGACGCAGCCCCCGACGCCTGGCGCCGCCTGGTCGGCCAGATGCTCCGCGCCTACGCCACCCCCGGAACCGAGCTCCCGCCCCTGCCCCCGGCCCCCGCTCCCCGCGCCCTCTACCGCGCCATGATCCGACTCTCACGCCCCGCGCCCGGCACATCCTGAACCACTCCGACGAACGGCGCCGGGGCGCGTGCGTCGTCCGCGTACGAATCGGCGCGCGGGTCGTCCCACGGTCGTTGTCCATGGCGGTGGCGTACTGCGGTCGCGGTACGCACAGTGCACGCCGTGGGTTGACGCGGGGTTCCGCTTTCCTCGAAGAAACTTGAAGCCTCAAATGGTCGCGGAGGTGGATTGTGATCGAGGTGGACAACCTCAGTAAGAGGTACGGGGACAAACTCGCAGTCGATGCGCTGAGCTTCACCGTGCGTTCCGGTGTGGTGACGGGGTTTCTCGGGCCCAACGGGGCGGGCAAGTCGACGACGATGCGCATGATCATGGGGCTGGACCGGCCGTCGTCCGGAACGACGCGCATCAACAGCCGCCCGTACGAGCAGCACAAGGCCCCACTGCAGGAGATCGGGGCGTTGCTGGAGGCGAAGGCGATCCACCCGGGACGCTCGGCGTATCACCACCTGGTGGCTCTGGCGGCGAGCAACGGCATCGGCAAGCGGCGGGTGCTGGAGGTGATCGACATGGTCGGCCTGACGGAGGTGGCCCGCAAGCGGGCGGGCGGGTTCTCGCTGGGCATGGGGCAGCGGCTGGGCATCGCCTCGGCGCTGCTCGGCGACCCACAGGTCGTCATGCTGGACGAACCGGTCAACGGCCTCGATCCCGAGGGGGTGTTGTGGATCCGCAACCTGCTGAAGGACCTCGCGGACCGGGGCCGGACGGTCTTCGTCTCCTCCCACCTCATGAGTGAGATGGCGTTGATCGCCGAGGACCTCATCGTGATCGGGCGCGGCCGGCTGCTGTCCGCCGGCCCGCTCGCCGACTTCGTCGCCCAGTCCTCCGGCCGCAGCGTACGGGTGCGCTCGCCGCAGGCCGCGCACCTGCGTGACCTGTTGGTGGGTGACGGCGTCTCGGTCACCAGCAGCGAGCCCGGCGTGCTGGACGTCCAAGGGCTGGACGCCGCCGAGATCGGCGAACGCGCCGCGGCCTCCGGACTGGTCCTGCACGAACTGTCCCTTCAGGAGGCGTCGCTGGAGGAGGCGTTCATGGAGCTGACCCGTGACGCCGTCGAATACCACGCCACCACTGCGGAGTTCGCCACCACGGGAGGGACGAACCGATGAGCACCACCGCACTCGCCCCGCACGACACGCCCGAGACGGCCGGCCGACACGCGGCCGGTCAGCGCGTCACCTTTCCGCGGGTCGTCCACATGGAATGGATCAAGCTGCGGTCGCTGCGCTCGACGATCTACACACTGGCGATCACCGTAGCCCTCGTCGTCGGTTTCGGGCTGCTGCTGTCCAGTGTGGTCGGCTCGGGAGAGGGCCCCGGACAGGATGATTTCGGGGACCCGACCTCGATCAGCCTGGGTGGGGTCACCCTCGCCGCCCTTGCCATCTCGGTGCTCGGCGTGCTGATGAGCGCCGGCGAGTACGCCACCGGAACCATCCGCGCCACGCTGTCCGCGGTGCCGGCCCGCCTGCCGGTGCTGTGGGGCAAGGTCGTCGTCTTCGCAGCCGTGAGCTTCGTGCTCATGTTCATCGCGGCCCTGGGGGCCTTCCTGGCCGGCCAGTCGGTCCTGTCCTCCCGCGACATGGCCACCGCCGCGCTGTCGGATCCGGGGGTGTTCCGCGCGCTGGTCGGCGCGGCGGTCTACCTGACCGGTGCCGGGCTGATCGGCCTGGCGGTCGGCGCCCTGCTGCGCAACACCGCCGGAGCGATCACCCTCGTGGTGGGCGCGCTCTTCGTGGTGCCCGGCCTGATCCAACTGCTGCCGAGCAGCTGGAACGACGCCATCGGCCCGTACCTGCCGTCGAACGCGGGGAACTCGTTCATGGCGGTGCAGACGACCGGTGACGCACTGTCACCCGGGGCCGGGCTCGCGGTGTTCGCCGGTTACATCGTCGTGCTCCTGGCCGGCGCGGCCGTCCTGCTCAAGCGGCGCGATGCGTGAGCCCGTCGCCGCAGGCACCGCCGCCGACCCGCCCGTACCCCTCGCGGCGTACGGGCGGGTGGCCCCGTGTGCCGGTACGAGGGGACGGTGAATGCGTGGTGGCCCGGCCCGCCTCGCTGCGACGCGTGACCAGCGCCCCCCGGCGCCTCCTGGGTGCCGCCGTCGCCACCCTCGCTGGGGAGTTCGACGGGCCGGTTCAATCGGCCTGGACGACCTGACGCCGACCGCCTGAGCGGCTTCACTGTGAAGCCGCTCATGCGATGCACAGCAGATGATCCAGATATGCCGCCCGCGTCGTTGCCGAACTCCGCTTCCCGAACCGAAAGAAGCGTCCTAGGCGTGTTGTTCGGACAGGTTGGTGTCCAGGGCGGTGCGGAGCCAGTCCTGGGCGGCGCCGAGGGTGGGTTCGAGCGGGGTGGCGAGTTCGGCGGCGAGTTGCCAGTAGAGGTCCATCACGGGGTGGGCGGACCGGTCGAGTCGGAGGCTCAGCCGGCGGCGGAAGGCCGGGGTGTCCCGGGCGCCGTGGGCGCCGGCGTAGGCGGAGACGAAGCAGTCGAGGGCCTCTCCCTCATGCGGCGCCCGCCCGGTGCGCAGGGCCGGCGCGACCAGCTGGTACGCCTCGCCGAGGCCGTCGTAGAGCACGGCCGGGCGGTACTCCGGATCACGCTCCGGGGCTGGGGGCCGCCAGCCGTGGCCCGGGGGGCAGGGTGCCGTGGCGAGGGCGTGCAGCCGGGCGAAGGCCAGCACCTGGGCCGGCGTGGGATCTGCGGGCGGCTGCGGCACGGCGGCGTCGAGTATCCACGAGACCATCCGAGCCGGAAGCCGTACAGGCAGCACGCGCCGCCAGAAGCGGGCCAGCGCGGCCGTGTCCGGCGGAGCTGCGACCGTGCCGATCACCCGCAGCCGGTCGGCGCGCTCCTCGGCGGTGCAGTCCCGCAGCAGGTGCAGCGCGGCCTGGCGCCAGCGCATGGCTGCCAGTTGGGAGCCGAGTTCCTTCAGCTGTCCGGCGATGACGTCTTCCAGTGCGTCCTCCCGGTCGAGGACCCGGTCGATGTCGGTGACCGGCAGGTCGAGGGTCCGCAGCGAGCGGATCAGGCGGAGGCGGTCGATCGCCTCGGGGCCGTACCGGCGGTGGCCCCCGGCACTGCGGGCGGCCTCGGGCAGCAGGCCGCGGTCGGAGTAGAAGCGGACCGTCTTCACGGTGACGCCTGCGTGCTCGGCGAGCTCACCGATGCTCAACCTGCCGTCGTCGGACAAGACTTGAACCTCCCTCAGGGGGAGTTCCTACCGTACCGGCGAGCGCGGACAGCCGATCAGGCCGCCCGCGCCAACCGAGACGGGTGATCAGGTCACCCGCGCGGACCGGGATGGGCGAAGGAGGCGATCATGACGGCATTCGTACTGGTGTCGGGCTGCTTCACCGGCGGCTGGATCTGGCAGGAGGTGGCCGACCGGCTGCGGGAGGCGGGCGCCGAGGTGCACCCGGTGACCCTCACCGGCATGGGGGACCGCCGCGACGAGGCGGGCCCCGGCACGGATCTGGAGACGCACATCGAGGACGTGTTGCGGCTGATCGACGGCGTGGACGCGCCGGAGGTGGTGATCGTCGGCCACGACTACGGCATCCACCCGGTGCTGGGCGCCGCCGACCGCCGCCCGGAGCGGATCACCCGGATCGTGTACCTGGACGCGGGCATGCACCAGGACGGCGACGCGGCCCTCCAGTTGGTGCCGGACCAGGAAGTACGACGGCGGCTGCTCGACCGGTCCGGGCAGGCCGGGGACGACTGGCTGATCCCCGCGCCCGCATCCGACGAGTGGCAGCGCTGGGGCAGCACCGCCGGCCTCCCGGACGAGGCACTGGCCCGGCTGACCCGCCACGCCGCCCCGCAGCCGGCGGGTACGCTCACCCGGCCGCTCAGGCTCTCGGGCGCGGTCGCCGCACTGCCCACCACGGGCGTCCTGTGTACCGGGAGCGGCCTGACCATCGCCCTGATCGAGGACATGGTCGCCGGCGGGCTGCCGCAGTTCCAGGCTCTGGCCGACCCCGAGGTGGGCTTCTTCGAACTCGCCACCGGGCACTGGCCGATGCTCTCCTGCCCCGACGAGCTGACCGAGGTCCTGCTCAGGGCCGCGGTGGGCGAGGGACACCGGATCACCGCGACCGACACGGTGCCCGCGTACCTCCGGCCCTTCGTACTCGACGTACCGGAGCGGCCCCGCGAGCGCGTCGGACGGATCGACCTCTACATCCCCGATGAGCCCGCCGAGGGCGCCGGGGCTGCCGAGGCCGAGGGACCCCGTCCGGCGGTGATGTTCGTCCACGGCGGCCCTGTCCCCGCCGACATACAGCCCACACCGCGGGACTGGCCGACCCTCGTCGGCTATGGCCGGTACGCGGCGAGCCTCGGCGTGGTCGGCGTGACCCTGGACCACCGGCTGCACGGTCTCGACGACTACGGGCGCGCCGCCGAGGACGTCGCCAACGCCGTCGAACTGCTTCGGGCCGACCCGCGCATCGACCCCGAGCGCATCGCTCTGTGGTATTTCTCCGGCGGCGGGCTGCTCCTCGCGGACTGGCTCGCCGAGCCCCCGTCGTGGCTGCGGTGCGCGGCGGCGACCTATCCCGTCCTCGCGCCGCTGCCCGCCCGGGGGGCCGTGGATCCCCGCTTCCGCCCGGCCGCCGCGGTGAGCGCCGCGGGACCTTTGCCGATCGTGCTGACCCGGGTGGGCCTGGAGACCGCCGAAATCGCCGCCACGGTCGAGGAGTTCCTGGCCGCTGCCAAGGCCTGCGGGGCGGACGTCGAGGTGATCGACGTGCCGGACGGGCACCACGGGTTCGAGACGATCGACCAAACCGAGCAGTCACGCCACGCCGTTCAACGCGCGATGCGGACCGTCCTGTCCCACCTGCGCGGCTGACCCGGCCCGCGCGGCCTCAGGGTGCCGACGGCGCCACGAAAGGCCCAGCATGGGGAGGTGGGACGAGCGAGAGGCCGGCCGACCGTGCCAACCGCGTCACGGTCGCGGTGGCGCGGTCCGGTCACCCCGTACGACAGAACCGCCGCCGTCCTGCGCATCGCACTCCTCCGCTACTGCGGGGTGACCTGTCCCTTGGTGCCGGAACCGGCCCGCCCGGCCTCGGCTGCGGCCCCGAAGTAGTCGCCGCCCTTGCGCCTGACGTCGTCGGTTCCCCAGGCCCTGCCACCAGCGGTCGGCAGCTTCGTCATCCGCGGTATGTGCTTGGAGCAGTGGATGTATGCCTCCTCGACCTCGACTTCGACCCACACCTGGGGGCGGCGGCCGGGTACCGGATCGCGGGGGAGTCCCGGGTACGCGGTACGCATGCTGTCGTCGGAGACGAGGCGGGCGGTGCCGTTGACGTGCAGGCCTATCCGCTCGCGGAGGAAGTCGATCATCAGGATGCCGACGTGCGGGTTCTCGCGGATGTTGCCGAGGCTCGCCATGACGCCGTTGCCGCGGTACTCGGGGTAGGCCAGGGAACGCTCACCGAGCACCTGGAGGAACCCGGGCGGCCCGGCGCGGAACGTGCTGTCGCACTCGCCGCGGGCGTCCGACGTGGCAAGGAAGAACATCTCCTGGCGCGCCACGAACTCACGCATCCGCGCGTTGAGCCGGTCGAGAACCTGCTCCTCGTAGAAACGGTCGGCTCGGGCGACGGTGTCCAACTCCAGTTGGATCTGGTGCTCGCCGTGGCTTCCGGGCCGGTCTACTCGCTCATCGTGGTGCAACGATTCTCCTGTGACAGGGCCTGGGAAGGCAGTGGGTGTCCCGGGACAGGACGCGAGGACCAAGAAGCGGTCACTACCAGTGCAGATGCTTGGCCGCCGTCGCGCTCACCACTAGGGGCTGCAGGTTGACGCGCCAGGTGCCCCGGCGGTCTTCCTGGGGCGTCCTCGCCGCCCTGCGGCGGCCGTCAGCCGGCTCGCGGATGGTCAGCTGCGTCAGGTGGCGGGCTTGCGGCTCACTGCAGGGTCTCCCGGGGTACGTACTTGCTGTCTGACGGGTGGGCAGAATGGCGATTTCCGGGACGTCGACCCGACCCCGGAGGGAAGGCTGACAGTGTAGGCGATCCGGATGGCGACGTCGGCAGGCGTGAGTGACTCGATGTCGGCAGGCATGAGTCGCTCGATCGCCCTTTGGATGTCGGTGAGTTGCAGGCCGCCTGACATGCGCCCCGCCCGTCCCGCCGTCGTTGAGAGGCCTTGCCGCCAGAACAGGGCCGTACCCTGGTGGCCGTGCACATGTGCTTGGTTCGCAGTCCGCATCGGGGGCGTCTGCCGGTCGCCGTTCCTAGGCCGTGTCGTCAAACTCCCTCCCCCCAGCTACCGCTGGGAGGTGCCCCCAGCCCCGCGACGCCTGGCACGCTCCCCCACTGCCTTAAGGGCGTGCGAGGTGCCCCCACCGCGTCGCCTCCCTCCTCCGCCTTGCAGCTTCACGCACCAGGCAGCGCGGGGCCCGCCCTTCGGGCGGACGACGGGAGTTTGACGACAGGGCCTAGCGCCCGTGTTCGCCGGTCACCTGCGCGCCGATGTGTTCCCGGGCATGACCGCGACCGCCAGGTGCCGGCCATGATCCATGCCGCTACGATCGGCCTGCTCGCCCGTCTGAGCGAGCACCCAGGGCACCCAGGCTCATGACCACACCTCCAGCGACCGAAGGCGGCGAAGGCACGGGAGCCACGGCGGCCCGGCTCATCGGGCGCGCCATGACCAGCGAGCGTGCGCTCTCCGGAACGCTCTCCGAAGTCACCCTCACCGGCGGGCGGGTGGTGATGGTCAAGCGCGGTGACGGCCCCGGTGCCCTGCGGGCCGAGGCGGCGGGGCTGTACTGGCTGGCCGACACCGGCACGGTCCGCGTTCCCGCTGTGCACGGCCACGATGAGCGCTGGCTGGTGACCGACCGGGTTCCGCCCGGGCGGCCGAGCGGTGAGGCAGCGGCCCGGTTCGGCCGCGACCTGGCCGCCCTGCACGCAGCCGGCGCGCCCGCGTTCGGCTCCCCGCCACCAGGCGGCCCCAAGGACGCGTACATCGGGCTCGCGCCCATGCGCAACATCCCCGGTACCGACTGGCCGCGCTGGTACGCCGAGCACCGGGTGCTGCCCTACCTGCGCCGTGCCGTCGACGACGGCACGGTGCGCCCCACGGAAGCGGCCGTTGTCGAACGCGTCCTGGAGCGGCTGCCCGAGCTGGCGGGCCCCGCCGAGCCGCCCGCCCGGCTGCACGGCGACCTGTGGAACGGCAACGTCCTGTGGGGCGCCGACCATCACGCCGACCATCACGTCTGGCTGATCGATCCGGCCGCGCACGGCGGCCACCGGGAGACCGACCTGGCGATGCTGCACTTGTTCGGCTGCCCGCACCTGGACCGCGTACTGGACGGCTACCAGGAAACAGCGCCACTCGCCGACGGCTGGGCCGACCGCATCGGGCTGCACCAGCTCTTCCCGCTGCTGGTGCACGCGGTGCTGTTCGGCCGCGGCTACGCCGAACAGGCGCTCGCGGTGGCAAGGGCGGCCCTGGCGCGGTAACCGCCGGTGCTCCGAGCGCGCGTCCCCGCATCATCCATTGACCGTGGCGTCGCTCCAAAACAATTTTGCATGCGGTGAAATCTTGCATAGCATGCACCTTCATGAGTGCAGGGGGTCCGAGCCCGGGGTTGCGCGAACGCAAGAAGCGGGCAACGCGTGATGCGCTCGCGGACGCGGCGCTGCGCATGGCCGCGGAACGCGGACTGGAGAACGTGACCGCGGAAGCTGTGGCCGCCTCGGTCGGCGTCTCCGTGCGGACGTTCTTCAACTACTTCCCGCGCCTGGAGGACGCGATCATCCGGCCCGACCCGGAGAGCGCCGAGCGGGTTCGGCAAGCGGTCCTCGACGCACCCGAGGAGGCCACCGCGCTCGACGCGGTGCGGGAGGCCATCGGCCAGGAGCTCGCGCATATCGAGGAGGACCACGAGCGCTGGGAACTGCAGTGCGCGGTGCTGCGGAACACGCCTTCGCTGTTGCCCCGCCTCCTCGCCGCACGGGGTGCTGATGAACGCGCACTGATCACCGCAGTGGCCGAGCGCCTCGAGCAGAACGCCGACTCCGACCTCCGTCCCAGGCTCCTCGTGCACGTGGCGATCGCCGCCGCCCGCTCCGCCGTCGAGCACTGGACCTCCACCGGCCGGACGGGCACCTTCCAGAGCGTCTACCACGAGGCATTTTCCTCACTGGCCGCCGGACTGAACCGCTGAAGCACCCACAGGCTTCATCACAGAAATCATCAGAGAATGAGGAACGTCAGCCGATGACCGCTGCCGTCACGCCTGAAACCCAGGCGTCCGCATCATCCATGACTCAACGTCAGATACTCCAGGCCATGTCCGGCCTGATGGCCGGCATGTTCGTCGCCATCCTGGCCTCGACCGTGGTCGCCAACGCGCTGCCCCGGATCATCTCCGACCTGCACGGCACTCAGTCGTCGTACACCTGGGTGGTCACCGCAGAACTCCTGGCGATGACCGCGACCGTCCCGATCTGGGGCAAACTGTCCGACCTCTACGACCAGAAGCTGCTGATCCAGCTGTCGCTGTCGATGTTCGTCGTCGGCTCGCTCGTCGCCGGCTTCTCCAACAGTGTCGGCATCCTCATCGTGAGCCGTGTCGTCCAGGGCATCGGCGCAGGCGGACTGACCGCTCTTGCCCAGGTGGTGATGGCTGCGATCATCCCGCCGCGTGAACTCGGCCGCTACTCCGGCATCTTCGGCGCGGTCTTCGCCGTCGGTACGGTCGCGGGCCCGCTCATCGGCGGCGTCCTCGTCGACACGTCGTGGCTCGGCTGGCGCTGGTGCTTCTTCATCGGCGTGCCCTTCGCCCTGCTCGCGATCGTGCTTCTCCAGCTCACCCTGAAGCTGCCGGCGGTCCGCAGGGACGTCAAGATCGACTATGTCGGTGCCGTCCTCATCATGGCGGGGGTGAGCGCCCTGCTGCTGTGGATCACTCTCGCCGGCACCGAGTTCGACTGGGCCTCTTGGCAGACGGCCGCCCTGGTGTCTGCCGGTGTGGTGCTGCTGGTCCTTGCGGTTCTGGTCGAGTCCAAGGTCCAGGAACCGATGATCCCGCTGGACATCTTCCGCAACCGGACGGTGACCCTGACCACCGTGGCGAGCATGCTCGTCGGTGTGGCCATGTTCGGCGGCACGGTCTTCCTGTCCCAGTACTTCCAGATCTCCCTCGGCAAGTCCCCGACGGTCGCGGGCCTGATGAGCCTGCCGATGATCTTCGGTCTGATGCTCTCCACCACCATCGCCGGACAGATCATCACCGCCAAGGGCAAGTGGAAGGCCTTCCTCATCGCGGGCGGCATCGTCATGACGGCAGGCATGGGCCTGCTGTCGACGATCAGCGCCGACTCGTCCTTCCTGCTGCTCAGCATCTATATGGCAGTCCTCGGTATCGGCGTCGGCATGCTGATGCAGAACCTCGTCCTGGCGGCTCAGAACGATGTTCCCGCCTCCGAGTTGGGCGCCGCGACCTCGGTCCTGTCCTTCTTCCGCAGCCTCGGCGGCGCGATCGGCACAAGCGCTCTGGGCGCCGTGCTGAGTCACCGGGTCACGAGCGAGATGGAGAAGGGCTTCGGCGGCGCGGCGGGCGGCGGCGCTACCGCCGGTGACGGTGAAGTCCCCGACCTCGCGACCCTCCCCGAACCGGCCCGCCAGGTGGTGGAGAACGCCTACGGCGTGGCCACCGCCGATGTCTTCCTGGTCGGAGTGCCCTTCGCCTTCCTCGCGTTGATCGCCGTCCTCTTCATCAAGGAGAAGCCGCTCAAGACCCAGAGCGGTCTGGAACGCCTCGCCGAAGAGAACAAGTCGCCGACTGCTCCGGTCCACTGAGCGGTCCGGAAACACCGGCAGCCGAGGGTTGAGGGGCTGTCGTACGGCCGGTAGCCGGCTATGACCGCGCGGAGAAATTTCCGCAGATGAGGGGCGCTCTTCGGAGCGCCCCTCACGCGTGAGCACGAGCAATGCAGGAGCTCTCGCGGGACGCGGGTCCCCGCTCCGGCGCCCGCCGTTGGTTGCTGTGGCCTGGTCGGCCGGGATGTGGGACGTCCCGACGTGGTCGGCGAGTCTTGTTGAAACCTCAACGGGATGCCTCATAGTTCGACACAACGCGGTGGCGGAACGTTTCTGCATTGTCGCTGCAGAGTCCCGTCAATGCGCCAACCCCCCCATGCGCAGGAGACCCGTTGAACCACACGCCGTCCTCGATCAACCCACCCGCGGCAGGACGACCCGTCGTCGAGGGAACCGACGACATGGATCTTGTCGCCGTGACCGCTCCGGTCTTACGCGAGTACCCACCCATGGACCTCCCCGGCAACGCCGGTGCCGTCAACCGGGCTCGCGTCAATGCTCGTACCGCCCTCACAGTCCTCGGTTGGCGGGGGGACGTCCACGCCGCCACGGAAGTGCTCGCCCAGCTCGTGGACAACGCTGTTCGGCACGGGCTTACGCCAGGCACCGGGCAGCGGATCACCGTCCGGCTGGCCATCAGGGAGCCGCACCGGCTCGTCATCGACGTCGAGGACCCCAACCCCGCCTTTCCCGCCTTCGCCGAAGCGCTCCAGGGCGAGCGGGGCGGCCGCGGTCTGCGGGACGTTCAGCGGCTCAAGGCCGACGTCACATGGTTTCACCGCCCGGACGCCGGCAAGACGGTCCGCGCCACGATGGTCCCTGGGACGGTGGAGCCGTGACCACCGCCGCTCCGCCGGACAGAGCTGAAGGAGTTCGACGAGTTGATGGCCTGCGGGACCTCAGTCTTTCCGTGATCATCGCGATGGTCGGGCTCGCCTCTTCCATCGCCTTCTCGCAGTCACCGTTCGTCCTTCGACGGTGGGTCAGGCGGGAGTGGTTGCGGGTTCGGAGTCCAGGAGGCGGGGAGCGAGTGCGGCTGCGACGGTGCACGTGGCCGCGCAGGCGGTGACGGTGGCCCAGGCGACGGGGCCCAGCGGGGTGCAGCCGAAGAAGTGGCTGATGCCGGGGGTTTGCACGACGGCGACGAGTGCGGCGGTGGACAGACCCGCGGTGACCAGGACGAGGGGGCTGTGCCAGTCGGTGATGAGGGTCTGGCCCAGCTGGGTGCCGACCAGTGCGGCCAGGCCCATGGTGCTCGCGCGCCGTTGCAGGCCGGTGAGGCGGCCGATCTGCCAAGCGGTGGTGGCGCCGAGGGTGGTGGCGGTGCCGCGGACGGCCAGAACATGGACCAGGTCGCGTCCGAGGAGCGAGGAGACCGGGCCACCGGTCAAAGGGTCTTCGCCGGGTTTGGGTGCCCGGGCCGGGGCGAGGGCGACAGCGAGGGCGGGCAGCATGTCGGTGAGCAGGTTGACCAGCAGGAGTTGACGGGTGCCGAGGGGGGCGCGGCCGGACAGGGCGGTGCCGAGGACGGTGAACGCGACCTCGCCGGCGTTGCCGCCGACGAGGATGGCGACGGCGTCGCGCACGCTGTGCCACAGGGTCCGGCCCTCGATGAGGGCCTGGAGGAGGCGGGTGGGGTCCGGGTCGGTGAGGACCAGGTCCGCGGCGGCACGGGCTGAGGTGGAGCCGTGGGCCGACAAGCCGATGCCGACGTCCGCGAGGCGGATGGCGGCGGCGTCGTTGACGCCGTCGCCGGTCATGGCCACCACGTGTCCGGTGCGTTGCAGGGCCTGGACGATGCGGACCTTGTGCTCGGGGGAGACGCGGGCGAAGACGGCGGTCTGGGCGATCCGGCGGAGGCGGGCGCGTTCGGACAGGGTGTCCAGTTCGGCGCCGGTGAGGACGGTGTCGCCATCGGGAATGCCGAGTTCGCGGGCGATGGCGGCCGCGGTGGCGGGGTGATCGCCGGTGATCATGGCAGTACGTACCCCGGCTTCCGCCAGGCGTTTGACGGTTTCCGCGGCTCCTGGCCGTACGGGGTCGGCGATGGCGAGGAAACCGAGGAGCGTCAGGTCGTGGGCCAGGTCGGCGACGTCGTCGCTGGGGTTCGCGGGCGAGGTGGGCCTGGCCTCCGCCACCGCGAGGACGCGGAGTCCGCCCGCGGCCATGCGCTGCACGAGGTGGTGCGCGGCGCGGCGTCGGGCCGGGTTGAGGGGGACGGCGCTGTCGTTGCCGGGCTCGTGGGGTGTGGAGAGGGTGGCGGTGCAGCGGGCGAGGACTGTTTCCGGTGCCCCTTTGACCGCGAGGTAGGGGTCTCCTGATTCGGTTCCCAGGCAGGCGGAGTAGCCGCGACTGGCTTCGAAGGGCAGTTCGGTGACGGATCGCCAGGTGTGGTCGGGTGCGCAGTGAGCGGTTGCGGCGTCGACGACGGCTTGGTCGGTGGCGTGGGGCAGCCTCTGGCCGGCCTTGGGGGTCGGGCAGGCTCTGGCCGCGGTCTGCAGGAGGTGGCGGCCGGATGCACTGTCCATCCGCAGCTCGTGGTCGGGTGTGGCCAGCCCGGTCACGCTCAGCCTGCCCTGCGTGAGGGTGCCGGTCTTGTCGAAGCACACGACATCGACACGGCCCAGCGCTTCCAGGACGCGAGCGGAACGGGTCAGGATGCCGTGCCGGGACAGGCGGCGGGCGGCGGCGGACTGGGCGACGGTCGCGACCAGCGGGAGGCCCTCGGGAACCGCGGCGACGGCGACGGCCACACCCGAGGCGAGCGCTTCGCGTACCGGCACACCGCGCAGGAGACCCAGGAGGGTGACCGCGGCTCCGCCGATGCCGACCGCGGGCAGCGCGGTCCTGGTCAGGGCTGCCAGGTGGCTTTCGATGCCGGGTGGCGTGGTGGCGGTACCGGCCAGGTCGGCGGCGCGGCCGGCTTCGGTCTGCGCTCCGGTGGCCACGACTACGGCGTAGCCGGTCCCGGCCAGCACGGTGCATGCCTGATAGACCATGCAGGAGCGCTCGGCCAGCTCTGCGCCGGGGGTGGCCGCCGGGTCCTTGGCGACCGGGACGGACTCGCCGGTCATGGTGGCCTCGTCGATCTCCAGACGGTCGCTGACCAGCAGCCGGGCGTCCGCCGGGACGATGTCGGAGGGCCGCAGCGCGATGATGTCCCCGACCCGCAGGTCCTGTGCGGTGGTGGTGTGCACGGGGGCGTTCTGCAGCCCGGTGAAGAACCGGGACTGGTCCGGGTGTCGTGCCGTGGAGGCGACGGGTGTCCAGTGGACCCGTCGGGCCATCTGCTGCTCGGCGAGGAGCAGACCGTTCAGCGCGCGTTCGGCACGCAATCGCTGCACGCCGCTGACCACGGCGTTGCCGGCCATCACGCCGCCCACCAGGGCGGAGTCGATGCCGGAACCCACGGCGGCGGAGGCGGCAGCGCCCAGCGCCAGCACGGGGGTGAGCGGGTCGCGCAGTTCCTCGCGTACCGCGGTCACCAACTGCGCGGCCCCGCGGGCCGTTGCGGCCAGGCCGGCGGCGTCGGCCATGGTGTGTACGGCTTCAGCCAGGGCGCCCTGCGCCGTACGACCTGATTCAGCGGACGCCCCAGCCGTCGGCCGACTCGCGGGGCCATCGCTGAGCGCCCCCAGAACGCCGAAGATCTCGTGGGCCTCCAAGGCATGCCAGACGCTACGGATACGGGGCGGCGGCAGGGGCTTACGCGCCAGGCGACGGGCCGCCCTGAGACCGCCGATCTGGGCAAGGAACGCGGCGCCGTGAATCGGTGAGGTGGTCAGGCCGAGCATCGTGCGGCGGGTGCGGGAGGCCGCGATCAGCGCTCCGAGGGTGGATCCGCCCAGGCACAGGCGAGCCGACCTGCTGCTGACCTGGTGGGCTTCGTCGAGGGCGGCCAGGACACGCCAGGCCTGCGCCAGGCCCGGGCCACAGATCAGATGCGCCGACCAGCACACACGGCCTGCTTCGCCGTGGCCGGGCAGCACCGTGACACCGACGTCTGCGGCGGCCAGTGCCTGATCTTCGGCAGACGTGAGCAGCAGGACGACCTGGCCGTCCTTTTGCAGACGCCGCACCTCCTCGGGGAGCGAGGCGGACATCGGCACGGCCTCGTCGGCCCACGACACCAGTTCGTCCGCACTCACGTGCTCGGTGAGCAACAGACGGCGGCCGGCGGAGCGGGCCGTTCCGAGCAAGGCGTCAGCCAGCGGGTCGAGTTCACAGCCGACGAGAACCCGGCCTTGGCGTCGCCCGCCGGCGTCGCGTAGATCCAGTGGCAGCCCCGAGGGGGCGTCAGGTCGCCCGTGCGGTGCGTCGGCGGGGCGCTCCAGCCGCCACTCTTCGCAGATCCAGGGTCCCGGACCGCACAGCTCCTGCAGAGAGCGGCCTAGCAGAGCCGACTGCCCGGCGCGCCACACGTCGGCGTCGTCCAGCCGGCCGGTGGCGACAGCCGACAGCAGCCGGGGGCGGGGGGCGCACAGGACGGTCGAGTCGATCAGGACCGTCGAGACCCGGTCCAGCAGCCGTAGGGCGGTCCCGTCCATCGGGACCACGCCGTCGCGTGCCAGGTCCCGGCCCAGCCGTGCGCTGAACGCCTCCCTGCCCATCCCCGCGGCCTTCGGCACGGTCGCCAGGATCGCCTGCGCGGCCTGCTCGGGGCTGCAGGTCCACGCCAGTACCCCACCGGATCCCAGCAGCGCCGCAAGCGAGGTCTTGTGCCCGCATGCCTCCACCGGTCCGGCGGGCAGCGGCGCGGGTCGGCGCGCCCGCTCGGGCGCATGACGCGGCAGTGCGTCGCCGCCGCCCACCAGCTCGTTCTCCCGCTGACTCCACACGGCCTGCCGGCTGCGGATCTCGGCGAGCTGCCACAGCCGCTGCACCGCATCCACGGCGAGCGGCGCCATCCCCCGAGTCAGGGAGTGCACTGCCGCGTTGGACACCCCCAGCACCATCTCGGCATGTGCTCGGCCCAGCCGTCCATCCAGCAGACGGCGCAGTCGCGGCTGGGTCTCCGCCAACACCACCGGCACCCGCAGAAGGGCCGGTGCGGACCACGGCACCGCCTGGCCGAGCGACGCCACCACCAGCCCGAGGCAGTCCGCGGCCAGCGATGCCCCGGCCAGCACCGCCGGTGCCGCGTCGAACGGTGGATGAGGACGATGGCCGGCGAAAGACTCACCATCGCTGCCGTGTGCCTTTTCGACCTGCTCCACCAGCTCCACCAGCCGGTCCAGGCCGAAGTCGTCTTCATCCACGTCGACGACCACCTGCCCCAGCACCGCGTTCACCTCGGCCCAGCGCACACCCTCCACCGCGCACAGCGCCGTCCCCAGCGCACCCACCAGCCGGTCGTGGCGCTCCCCTCGCCCGCTCAGGCCGCGTACCTCGATGTGCGCCCTGCCCCCACGGGACCACACGCGCCGCCGTGAGCGGTCCTGCCCGGCGTCCGTCAGTACGGCGGATACGTCGGCAAGACCCCGCGGCAGAGCGCTCAGGGCATCACCCACCGCCTGCCAACTCGAACGGACCACACCGACAGCGCCACCCGCGACCTCTCCCACCACCCTCCATGGCGCCGGTGGGGAAGCCAGGCCGGGGACAGACGGCAGAACCCCACTCCACGGCAGCACTGGGCACCTCCTGCTTGCTGGCGAGCAACGGTCACAGGGCTGAGCGGCGGCACCTTCAGATGTAGAGCCATTCAGAGCCCCCACAAAGGCACCAGAAGGCAACATAAGCCTCAGGGATTGATAATTGCCAAATCTGTAAGACCGAACAGCGCATTGGGAGGAAAACCGTGAACGCCACCGCTCAGCAAGCCCGCAGTCGGACGGCGAAAACGCCCAGTCGCCCAGCCTCGACGCGCAAGAAGGCAGCGAGTCCCTCGAACAAGCGCGCCGAGCCGGCAGCGAGTCCCTCCAAGAGGAGTGCCGAGCAGGCAGCGAGTCCCCTGAAAAGGCGCGCTGAGCAGACCCTCACCGTCAACATCCCCGTGGGGCGCGTCGCCTCCGCGGCTGCAAGAGTCGTCGCGATGCCCGTCACTGCAGCTCAGCGCGTCCTGCCGGCCAAAGGTGGGCTCCCCGTTTTCCTCGGCCTCGGCGCGCTCGGAGTAGTCGGCTTGCTGGAATGGCCCGTGGCGGCCGGCGTCGGGATCGGCTACGCCATCCTCCGCCACGGAGGGGCGTTCAGCCCGGCGCCCGGCAGTACGTCGAATGGGTCTGACGGAAAATGATATGGCGGTGGCGGTGGTGGGAGAGCAACCGGATGCCGATCGCGACCGGTTGCCGCCCCACCGCCGCAGCGCCTGCCGGGACGGCGGATCGGACAGTCCGCCGCGATCAGACCGCCGGGGCCGGGTAGGTCGGGTACTCCACCCCGGAGACGTGCTGGACGACGCGGATGACCTGGCAGGAGTAGCCGAACTCGTTGTCGTACCACAGGTAGAGGATCGCGTTGTCACCCTCGACCTTGGTGGCGCCGGCATCGACGATGGAGGCGTGGCGCGAGCCGATGAAGTCGCTCGAGACAGCGTCGGGGGCGCTGATGAAGTCGATCTGGCGCTTGAGCGGCGAGGTCAGCGACACGTTGCGGAGATAGTCGAGGACGTCCTCGCGGGTGGTCTCGCGCGCGAGCTGCAGGTTCAGGATCGCGATCGAGACGTCCGGCACCGGGACGCGGATCGAGCTACCGGTGATCTTCGCCTTCAGGTCAGGCAGCGCCTTGGCGACGGCCGAGGCGGCACCGGTCTCGGTGATGACCATGTTGAGCGGCGCGGAGCGGCCGCGGCGCTCGGACTTGTGGTAATTGTCCAGCAGGTTCTGGTCGTTGGTGAACGAGTGGACGGTCTCCACGTGGCCGCGCAGAACGCCGTACTCGTCCGCCATCGCCTTCAGCGGCGGGACGATCGCGTTGGTGGTGCAGGACGCGCAGGACAGGATCTGCTCGTCCGGCTTGATCGTGTCGTGGTTGACGCCGTGGACGATGTTCGGCACGTCGCCCTTGCCCGGCGCGGTCAGGACGACCTTGTCGATGCCGGGGCGGAGGTGGTTCGACAGGCCCTCGCGGTCGCGCCACTTGCCGGTGTTGTCGATGAGGATGGCGTCCCTGATGCCGTACGCCGTGTAGTCGACCTCCGTCGGGTCGTTGGCGTAGATCACCTTGATCTCGTTGCCGTTGGCGAGGATCGTGCTGTTCGCCTCGTCGACGGTGATCGTGCCCTGGAACTGGCCGTGGATGGAGTCGCGGCGCAGCAGCGAGGCGCGCTTCACGATGTCCTGGTCGCCGCCCCCGCGGACGACGATGGCGCGCAGGCGCAGGCCGTTGCCGGAGCCGGCCTTCTCGATGAGCAGGCGGGCGACGAGCCGGCCGATGCGGCCGAAGCCGTAGAGGACGACGTCGCGCGGCTCGCGGCGCTCGATCTTGTTGGCGCCCGTGGCGCCGGCGACGGCCTCGGCGGTGAACTCCTGCACGGAGAGACCGCGGTCGTCTGTCTTGTACGTCGCGGCGAGCATGCCGATGTCGATCTGGGACGGGCCGAGATCGAGCGTGGTGAGAGCCTGCAGGAACGGCAGCGTGTCGGTGACGGAGAGTTCCTCGCCGGCGATCTGACGGGCGAATCGGTGGGTCTTGAGGATGCTGACCACCGACTTGTTCACCAAGGAGCGGCTGTGAAGCAGGACCGTGACGTCCCGCTCCCGGTGCAGCTTCCCGATGATCGGGATCATCGACTCCGCGATCTCTTCGCGGTTCTTCCAGTTGGTGAACGAGTCCTCGTTGGCAGTCACAGTTCATCTTTCGAGCTAGGCGGCGCTCATATGCTAACCCCCCCGCCACTTTGATCATTCAACCGGTGCCAGCTGAGCGAGGTGGCCGGTCGGGGCGTCTGCCGCCGGTACTCGGGCGTGCCGGTCTACCGTGCCGTCTACGCCGTCACCCGCTCTCACCGGGCTGGTCGGCCGGCTCGCCACGCCATTCGGTGACGACCGCGGCCACCGTTGCCCGTACCGGACGAGCTCTGCTCGGCTCCGGTTGGGGACCGCGGCGAGGCGGGCGAGGGTGGGTGTTCGCCGACGCCCATGTGGGCGCCGGCGAACAACTGCCGTCAGCCGGCGAGGGGCAAGGCGGGGCGGACCGCAGGAGAGAGCAGTTCTGCGGCCACCGCCTCGCCGGTGTCCGCGTCGACGATGGCGACCCGGACGGCCGGCTCGGCGGTCGTGTCCGTGCTGACCGTCGCGTCCAGCGCGAAGAGCACCGCGACCGGCCGGGCCGCGCCGCCCTCCTCACCGCTCTCCTCGTACACGCCGGTGAACTGCAGGATGCGCCAGCCGTCCTCAGCCCAGTGGTCCACCAGCCCCGACCGTACGACGGGTGATGCGGCCTGCCAGGCGAGAGAACGTTCCAGAAGCTCGACCGTCGCCGCGACCGGAACCGCGGAGCCGCCCGCCGCGGCCGAGTTGAACGGATGGCCGAACAGACGGAGCCGGAATCGGCGCAGCGGCAGCCGCCACCAGCGGTCCAGGTCCGCGGAGAGCCCCACCAACACCGCCGAGGACAGCAGCAGGAAGCCCAGTGAGACGAACGGCTGTTCCTGAATCACGGTCCACCAGGGCTGCGCCGCACCGTCCGCCCCCGTACTCCCTTCGGCCATCCAGGCGGCACCCAGAGCACACGCCGCGGACACCGCCCCGCCTGCCAGCACCGCGGCCGCACGGGCGAAGGTGCGCCAGGTGATCGGGGCGTCATCGCCCGCCGAGCAGCCGCAGGACGACTCGGGCGCGGTCGCCCGGGCCCGGGCGAGGTAGCCGAGGAAGCCCGCCCCGAGAGCGGCCGCCGCAACCCCCGGTGCTGCCGCGGCCGTCGACCCCACCGACGCGGGGAGGGCAAGCAGGCCGACTGCGGCGACCAGCTCGGCCGCGCCCACTGTGCGCAGCACCAGCACCGTCCGTTCGCTGCTGCGCAGCATGCGGGCGAGCGCGGTCTTCGGCGCCTGGCGGACGGTGCCGCGGCCGAAGAGCTTGACCGCGCCGGTCCACCCGAGCAGCCCGGCCAGCACCAACGGGACCAGAGCAGGGACCAGCCCTGTTGTCAGGCTCGATGTCAGGTCCGATGCCAGGCCTGATGCGAGGCCCGATGTCAGTGACTCCATCTCTCCCCCCGCCCGCTCAGTGCCCGACCGAGATGCGTACGACGTCGACGGAGTCGTCGGACGGCCGCCACGCGCCCAGGACCTGGGCGTGCTGTCCGATGCGGAGCTTGGACAGGTCGGAGGTGAGGGCCTGACCGGCGTACGAGGCGTTGGTGGTACCGGGGAAGACGTTGCCGACGATCTCGTGGTGGCCGTGGGAGAGGTGCAGCCGGTTCTTGCCGATGCCGCGGATGGTGGTGGCCATGTTCACGATGTTCACCCATACCGCGTCGGCGGCGACGGTGCCGTCGGGCATCGGTACGCCACGCGCGTAGAGGCCGTCGCCGGTGTCGATTGCAGCAGCGGTGGTGGGCTCTCCCTTCCAGATGCTGGTCGCGTTGGTCAGTTGCACGCAGGCGCGGTCGCCGTGGGAGCCCAGGACCTGCAGCACGCTGCCATCGATCCGGGTGATCCGCCCTTCCACGAAGGAGGACTTGGCGAACGCCGGGTCGAGGGAAGGCTGGGGTGCGGCGAAGGCGGCGTCGGCGTCGATGCCGCCGAGCGCTGTCGCGCCGACGATCGTGGCGCCGCCGACGACGGTGCGTGTGAGGAAGCGCCGACGGCCGACGGCGCTGGAGATGCCCTGGTGAGCGGTCATGTCGTGATGCCCCCTCACTCGTAGATGTAGACCGGCAGCATGCCGGAGCTGAGGTTGCCGATGGCCGAGAACGCCGCGGGCGTGAGGTCCAGCACGCGGTTGGTGCGGCAGGCGCCGTTGCAGCAGGTGGCCTCGCCGCACCAGGACTTGGTGCGCGGGCCGCAGTCGGTGATGGTGATGCACACGGTGGCGCCCGAGCACTGGTGTCTGACGTTCATCACCGAACCGCAGCCGCGCCGGGGGATGTTCTCGCCGCACAGGTCGGGCCGGGTGATGTCCCAGCACGCCTGGGAGGCGTTGGGCCAGGCGCCGTGGTACGAGGCGGATCTGCACGTCCCGCAGGCCCCGCCGCCCGCGCTGCTGCACGGACCCCAGGCGTTCCCACAACAGAACCAGCTGGTCTCACCGGCCCACAGGCTGGTCGTTCCGCAAGCCATGGTGCGTTCCCTTCCGCATTTGGATGTGCTCATGACAAAGCGCATGACCTGTAAAGGTGATGCGCAGGCGAGCAGGGTGAATGCTGTGCCGTGCAGGCACCCCTATGATGCGCACCGCCGCGCCGTGTCGCTAGACCGCCGCGCCGTCGCCCTGGAGGGCATGGCACCCATGGCATCGCACCGGTGTCCGCTTCGCTGTGGCCGCAATCCCTGCCCGGCTGTGCCTAAGTGAGGGGCACGCGGCTCCGCCTCGTCAGTGCTGCCGGGCGGTGGGATTCTGGTCTGGTAGTGACGTGTCCGCCGAGGAGACTCGGGAGGGCCGATGGGACGGGACGTCCCGGCGCTGGTGTTCACGCGTGAGGACCGCCGCCGGTACCGCATGAAGATGCAGGAGTGCCTCGACGCGTTCGCGCAGATGCTGCGTGAGTCACGGTTCGAGTCGGAGCGGCCCCAGGTGGGCCTGGAGATCGAGCTCAATCTCGTGGACGCCGAGGCCGAGCCGGCGATGCGCAACAGCGATGTGCTCGAGGCGATCGCCGATCCCGCCTGGTCCACGGAGCTGGGGCGGTTCAATCTGGAGATCAACATTCCGCCGCGGCGGCTGACGGCCGGCGGGCCCGACGCCTGGGAGGGCGAGATCCGCGGCGCCCTCAACCACGCAGACGAACGCGCTGCGACGGTCGGCGCACATCTGATCATGGTCGGCATCCTGCCCACGCTGCGCCAGGCGGACGTCGGCGAGTCGGCGCTGTCCGAGAACCCCCGCTATCGGCTGCTGAACGAGCAGGTGTTCGCCGCCCGCGGCGAGGATCTGCGGATCGAGGTGGACGGGGTGGACCGGCTGCGGACCTACGCGGACACCATCACCCCCGAGGCCGCGTGCACCAGCACCCAGTTCCACCTGCAGGTGTCCCCGGACGAGTTCGCCGGCTACTGGAACGCGGCACAGGCGATCGCGGGGGTCCAGGTCGCGCTGGCCGCCAACTCGCCGTTCCTGTTCGGCAAGGAGCTCTGGGACGAAACCCGCATCACCCTGTTCGAGCAGGCCACCGACACCCGCCCGGAGGAGATCAAGGTGCAGGGTGTGCGGCCCCGGGTGTGGTTCGGCGAGCGATGGATCACCAGCGTCTTCGACCTCTTCGAGGAGAACGTCCGCTACTTCCCGGCGCTGCTGCCCATCTGCGACGACCAGCACCCCAAGGAGACGCTGGAGGGCGGAGACATCCCCGAGCTGGCCGAGCTGACCCTGCACAACGGCACGATCTACCGCTGGAACCGCCCGGTGTACGCGGTCGCGCACGACAAACCGCATCTGCGGGTGGAGAACCGCGTGCTCCCCGCCGGCCCGACGGTCGCCGACACCCTCTCCAACGGCGCCTTCTACTACGGGCTCACCCGCGCCCTGGTGGAGGAGGACCGGCCGGTCTGGTCCCGGATGTCGTTCTCGGCCGCCGAGGACAATCTCCACACGGCGGCACGTCACGGCATCGACGCACGGCTGTACTGGCCCGGAATGGGCGAAGTGCCGGTGCCCGAACTCGTTCTGAGGCGCCTGCTGCCGCTCGCGCACCGGGGGCTCGAGCTCTCGGGAATGGACGCGGCCTGGCGCGAGCCGCTGCTGGGCATCATCGAGCAACGGTGCGTCACCGGGCGCAACGGCGCGGTGTGGCAGAAGGAGATGTACCACCGGATCGACGCCTCATCGCACGTCGGCCACCATGAAGCGCTGCGGCGGATGACCCAGCAGTACATCGACTACATGCACCTGAACGCACCCGTCCACACCTGGCCGGTCGACTGAGGGCATGCCGCGGCCGCTCCTGCGAGGTGAGGGACGCCTGCTGTGCTCGGCGGCATCACAAGCGTCCAGTCGAACGAAGCCGCCACCGGAAACCGACCGAGGACCGGCGGTTCCGGCGGCGGCGTCCGCTCGGCTAGCGATCGGCCGGTACCTGGCCGCTCGAGGACGGAGCCGGCTGTTCCGGCTGCTCGTGGGATGCCGCACCGAGCAGCGGGGCACCGTGCCGCTCGGC
This sequence comes from Streptomyces himalayensis subsp. himalayensis, assembly GCF_013778455.1. Classification (GTDB taxonomy): domain Bacteria; phylum Actinomycetota; class Actinomycetes; order Streptomycetales; family Streptomycetaceae; genus Streptomyces; species Streptomyces himalayensis. The sequence continues at coordinate 216,372 of NZ_JACEHE010000004.1, forward strand.
GCGGTACTCATCGAGTCCCGTGATCTTCTGACGGGGCGCATCGGCCGCGCCCGGCGGGACGGGCACGGGCCTGCGTGCGGTGAGGCGGCCGACCCAGCGGCGGCCGCACAGCGGGCAGGGCGGCGCGCCCTGGGGCTCGTAGGGGGACGTCGCGGCGATCCCGTCGCGGGTGAAGTACTCCCATTCCTCCCCGTCGTCGTCCCGGTAGTGCTGCACGTCGTAGTCGGCGCTCCACCGGTACCAGCAGTGGCCGCACGTGAACTCCACTCGCTCAAGGGCCAGTTCGGTAATCATCGGCTCCCCTCCTTGACGGGAACATGGCCTGCGTGACGGTGTCGTATACGGGAATGATCGTCGTCAGTTCGGTGATGCGCAGCAGGCGCCTGATCGGTCCCTCCGGGCAGACCAGACGAAGCTGCCCGTGGCGTTGCCGGGCCTCGTGGGCGGCGGCGACGAGCACGCTCAGACCGCTGGCGTCGCAGAAGTCCAGGTCGGAGAAGTCCACGATGACCCTCGCCGGATTGTGGGCTGCGATCACGTCGTCGAGGTGGTCGCCCAGCTCGTCCCGGGTGGTGATGTCGATCTCGCCCGTGACCTCGACGACCTCCCATGCGTCTCGCCGTTGGGAGGAAACCCTCAGTGGCTCCATTACTTGCCCTCCCTCACCCCTGAACGGCGGAAGGCGGAACGTAGGCCCGCGGCTCCTCGCCTCCTTGTGACCCTGCGGGCTCCACTCACCGTGAGCCCCGCGGCTCCACCCGCGCGCCCGGGCGCGCAGGTGGATGGTCCCTGGGTTCGCGACCGACGCGATCAGCCGGCGATCTCCTTGGCCTCGTCACCGCGGCTGATCTCGATCTTGCGAGGTTTGGCCGGCTCGGCCTCCGGGATACGGACGGTCAGGACGCCGGCGTCATAGTGCGCCTCGACCTGATCGAGCGACAGTGTCTCGCCCAGGAACAGCTGCCGGCTGAACACACCGTGCGGCCGTTCGTCCACGACCATCTCGACGCCCTCCGTGTCGGGAGCACGGCGCTCCGCCTGCACGGTCAGGACGTTCTGCTCGAGGCTCAGGTCGATGGAGTCCGGATCCACGCCGGGCAGATCCAAGTGCACCAGCAGGGCGCCTTCGTGCCTGTAGGCGTCCATCGGAATGAGGGCGGGCCTGGCGACCGTTCCCAGGACCTGCTGCGTCAGTCGATCGAGTTCGCGGAAGGGATCGGTACGCATCAGCACCATCGGTCACACCCCTCTCCTTGTGCCGTGCCTGATGTCAACGCCTTCCGGCTGTCTGCTCTAGCGGTTCATATACCTCTTTCCGGACATATTGACAATCCCTGTTTCAGGTTGGCAGGTGCCTGCGCCGACCGCGGAGGTTTCCGAGTCCCGTACGGCGGCGCGGATGGCGGAAGCCGTGGCCTCGGGATAGGGGTCCGACACCACGAGGCGAGCGAAGGGCGACGGCGGTCTCAGATCCACGCTCACCACCGGCCTGGGCATCCGCATGACGGCGAAGTCACGCCCCTGAGGATGCCTGCGTACACCCACGAAACACGTCCCCGGCAACCACACGGCCGCCTCGGGCTCCCCACGCAGTGCACGCCACCAGTCGTGGGTCACGACGACGTTCTCCACGGCGGCCAAGGGCACCCGGACATGTCGCCGACGCGCGCAGAGCCTCTCCATCACGGACAGGCGCACCACCAGTTCGTCGCCCTTGACCTGCAGCCGTGCCACCTGTGACACCCCCTGGCTTCACGGGCAGGGACGTTCCCCTCACCACCGCATGATCCACTGCCACAACAGATCCCAAGGGTCGGAGAGGCTCGACCCGGGTGCGCCTTCCTCGTCGTACGGCCACTCCGTCCGGCGGGACCAGATCCACGACGGCTCGGCGCGTGGCGCCCCGCGCCCCGGCCGATCCATGGCCGCGTCCGCCGCTCCCGGGGCCTCGGCCGTCCTGACTCTGACGGAAATCCTGACCGGCCGGCCGCGGCGTCCTTGCGGGCCGTTCGTGGCACTGCGCACGGAAGTGGGGGAGCGTTCGGCATCGTAGGCCTCCCGCAGGACGGGATCGCGGAGCGTGCCGTAGGCGGACACCACCTCGGCGAAACGTTCGCCTGTGGCCTCCTGCCCCGGATTGGCGTCTGGGTGCAGTGCGCGGACGAGCTTGCGGTACGCCGATGTGATCTGGCCGCCCGAAGCGGTCGGCTCCACACCGAGCACCGCATAGAGGTCCCGCTGGGGGTGAGGCGTCGCGCGGCCCGCCACTGGGCTCACCTCCCGAACGCTCCACTGGCGAATGGCGCTCTACTGGCAAACAGGGAGAAAACCCTCTCGACACATGTGCATAGATCCTGCTCAATCCCTTGTCAAGAACGAACAGGGAGGAAGGAACCGTCAGGGCGCCTTGGTCACCGGTGGAAGGTAGCTGCCCACCAGCGTGCGGTCCCACCAGGCGCGGTTCTTGCGCAGCCCATGCCGGTCGGTGAAGCGGTAGCTGTAGAGCTGGGCGCGGATGTAGGTGGGTGGCGACGCGGGGAAGGGGTTGCTGCGCAGGAGTCCGAGGGTGGCCCGGTCATTGTCGAGAAGTCGCCCGATGAACGGTGCGAACCAGGACAGCGCGTAGATGGGTGAGAGCGCGGCGAACCACATCTGCCAGTCGAGCCGCAGGTGGTACGGGGCCACCTGCGGCGGCAGGCGGCGCACGCCGCCCGGCTTGCCCTTGAAGCCGTACTCCTTCCACACGGTGCTGTCGGTGATCTCCGGCTCGTCCGTGCCCTCGATCACCACCTCGTAGCGGACCCGGCCGATGCTGCCGAAGGCTCCGTAGGTGTTGACCAGGTGGAGGGGGTTGAAGGAGAAGTTCATCAGCTGCCGGCGCGAGAGCAGATTGCGGACCGGCCAGTAGCTGAGCACGGCCACCAGTGCGGTGACGGCGATCACCACGCCTTCGTACCACGCCGGTGTGGCCGCGAATGCGGGAGGCTCGGGGAGCGGCAGGACCTCTGCGGCGTACCCTCCGTCGATCGCGGGCAGCGCGAGCACGATGGTCAGCCAGTTCAGCCATGCGAAGTTGCCGGAAGCGACCAGCCAGAGCTGCGTGAGGATGATGACCCCGGCCGCCACACTGGCGATCGGCTGAGGAGTGAGCAGCGCGACGGGAGCGCCGAGCTGCGCGATGTGGTTGGCCGCGACCTCCACCCGGTGCGCCGGCCGGGGCAGGCGGTGGAAGAGCCAGCTGAGCGGGCCGGGCATCGGCTGAGTCTCGTGGTGGTAGTAGAGGCAGGTCAGATCGCGCCAGCACGGGTCGCCGCGGATCTTGATCAGCCCGGCGCCGAATTCCAGCCGGAACAGCAGCCAGCGCAGCAGCCACAGCACCAGGACCGGCGGCGCCGTGCGCTCGTTGCCCAGGAAGATCGCCAGAAAGCCGGCCTCGAGCAGCAGCGATTCCCACATGAACGCGTACCACGTCTGCCCGACGTTGACGATCGACAGGTACATCACCCAGAGGGCCGCCCACATCAGCATCGACGCCCACAGGGGGACGCGGTCGCCCGCCCCCGCGGCCAGTGCGGCGGAGAGCACCACGCCCGTCCAGGCGACCAGCGCGAAGAATCTGTCCGAGTAGTGGAGGTGGAAGATGCTGGGCGACTGCCGGAAGGGAACGGTCGCCACGTAACGGGGCACAGGGAGCAGACCGCGCTCACCGATCAGAGCCCGGAACTGGTTGACCGTGCTCAGAAACCCGACGAAGTACAAGGCGGCCAGGCCGCGCTGAAAGCCGAGCCTGCCCAGCCAGTAGTCCGCGTCCGTGAACCACTCCACAGCACTCCTCCTGGAGCGGCACCGCGGCCCCCGGGCCCAGCCACCGCCCGCAAAGGACGACAGCGTTCACATGGGCATGTCGCCACACCGGGTACCCCGTGCGCCGGCCGTACACGCTCCCCGAATGCGCGCCGGCAGCGCAGGCCAAGGCCACCGGGATACGCCCGCCTCGTTCCAGCGCCCCCAGGTCTCGCTAAGGATTCTTGACTTGAGGAGACTCAAGGTTTACCACGGTGTTGAAGAGGGTCTACGTGCCGCAGGGGAGCGGAGGAGGGAGATCTGACATGGCACGGGCAGTCGGTATTGACCTCGGTACGACGAACTCCGTGGTGAGCGTGCTGGAGGGTGGAGAGCCCACCGTCATCACCAATACCGAGGGCGCCAGGACCACGCCATCGGTCGTGGGCTTCGCCAAGGGCGGCGACGTGCTGGTGGGCGAGATCGCCAAGCGCCAGGCGGTCACGAACGTGGAGCGCACCGCCCGGTCGGTGAAGCGCCACATGGGCGACGCACAGTGGCGTTTCCCGGGGACCGGAAGCATCGACGGCAAGAGGTACACCGCTCAGGAGATCTCGGCCCGAGTACTGCAAAAGCTCAAGCGGGACGCGGAGGCGTACCTCGGCGAGGATGTGACGGACGCGGTGATCACCGTGCCCGCGTACTTCAACGACGCCCAGCGCACCGCCACCAAGGAGGCGGGCGAGATCGCCGGGCTGAAGGTGCTGCGGATCATCAACGAGCCGACCGCCGCCGCGCTGGCGTATGGGCTGGACAAGGAGAACGACCAGACGATCCTGGTCTTCGACCTGGGCGGCGGCACTTTCGACGTGTCACTGCTCGAGATCGGTGAGGGCGTGGTCGAGGTCAAGGCCACCAACGGCGACACGCACCTCGGTGGTGACGACTGGGACCAGCGGATCGTCGAATACCTGGCCAAGCAGTTCAAGAACAACTACGGCGTCGACCTGTTCAAGGACAAGATGGCCGTCCAGCGGCTCCGGGAGGCCGCCGAGAAGGCGAAGATCGAGCTGTCCGCGGCCACCGAGACCACCGTCAACCTGCCCTACATCAGCGCCTCGGCTGAGGGCCCGCTCCACCTGGACGAGAAGCTCACGCGCGCCCAGTTCCAGCAGCTGACCGCCGATCTGCTGGAGCGCTGCAAGACCCCGTTCCACAACGCGGTCAAGGACGCCGGGATCAAGCTCTCGGACATCAACCACGTGATCCTCGTGGGCGGTTCGACCCGGATGCCGGCGGTGACGGAGCTGGTGAGGGAACTGACCGGCAAGGATCCGCACAAGGGCGTCAACCCGGACGAGGTCGTGGCCGTCGGTGCCGCGCTGCAGGCGGGTGTGCTCAAGGGCGAGGTCAAGGACGTCCTGCTGCTGGACGTCACCCCGCTGTCGCTCGGTATCGAGACCAAGGGCGGCATCATGACCAAGCTCATCGAGCGGAACACGACCATCCCGACCAAGCGGTCGGAGATCTTCACCACGGCCGAGGACAACCAGCCGTCCGTGCAGATCCAGGTGTTCCAGGGCGAGCGGGAGATCGCGGCGTACAACAAGAAGCTCGGCATGTTCGAGCTGACCGGTCTGCCGCCGGCGCCCCGCGGAATTCCGCAGATCGAGGTCGCCTTCGACATCGACGCCAACGGCATCATGCATGTGTCGGCCAAGGATCTGGGTACCGGCAGGGAGCAGAAGATGACCGTCACCGGTGGCTCCGCGCTGCCCAAGGACGACATCGACCGCATGGTCCGGGAGGCGGAGCAGCACGCCGAGGAGGACCGCCGCAGGCGTGAGGCCGCCGAGACCCGCAACCAGGCCGAACAGCTCGTCTACCAGACCGAGCGGCTGATCAGGGACAACCCGGGCAAGATCCCGGACGACGTCAAGGCCGAGACCGAGACCGCGCTGGCCGAGCTGAAGGAGAAGCTCAAGGGCGAGTCCGCCGAAGGTGACAATACAGCAGCGATCCGCACGGCCACCGAGAAGGCGGCGGCGGCCGCGCAGAAGATCGGCAGCGCGATGTACGCCCAGGCCCAGGCGGCCCAGGGCCAGGCGTCCGAGGCCCAGGGCGGGGCCCGGAGCACGGGGGCGACGGGCACGGAAGAGGACGTCGTCGACGCCGAGATCGTCGATGACGAGCAGCATTCGAAGGGAGGCACGGGATGAACCAGCCGCACGATCACCAGTCCAAGGACCGGCTGGTGCTCGTCCGGGACAAGCGGCGCATCGATCCGGTCACCCTTCAGCCCCGGTACGGGGGCGCCGACGGCGTATCCGCCGAACTGGCGCCCCCCGTCGGCCCCGGCCGCAACGGCGGGGAGTCCGAGCGCCCTGCCCAGAGCCGAGCCGCCGGCCCTGCGCATCCGCAGCCGGGTGGGCGGACGGAGGCGAAGGAGCAGCCGAAAGGGACTGAGCAGGAGGAGCGGACGGAAACCGAGGTGCTGCGTGCACAGCTTCAGGAGCGCACCGCGGATCTGCAGCGACTGAAGGCCGAGTACGACAACTACCGCAAGCGCGTGCAGCGCGATCGCCTGGCCGTCCGCGAGATCGCCGTGGCCAACGTGCTCGCCGGGCTCCTGCCCGTACTCGACGCGGTCCAGCACGCCGACGAGGCCGGCGAAGTGACGGGCGGCTTCAGGCAGGTCACCGCTGCGCTTCAGCGCCAACTGGCGGCGCTGGGCCTGGAGTCCTTCGGTCGTGCGGGGGAGCTCTTCGACCCTGCCCTGCACGAGGCCGTCGCCTACGACCCCTCGGACCGGGTAGACCGGCCCACCTGTGCCGCCGTCCACCGCCCGGGCTACCGCGTCGGCGGTCACCTGCTGCGTCCTGCCCAGGTCACCGTGGCCGAACCAGCGCCGGAACCTCCCATCAACACTGAAAACTGACGGTCAGTCAGGAGAGCAGGAGGCGTCCTGGCCGCTCGGTGACGTGCGTCGGCGTTGGGCGACCTGACCCCCGCACAGGTCCTCCAAGTCGCTGATGCCTCAGGGGGACTGGGACTGACGCGCGTCGGCGTCGGACGCCGGTCCGTGGGGAGACAACCGTTGCCGGTCGCTGTCGTCGGGCGTCGGGAACGCGTTGAACAGCACGGTGATGTGCCGACTGCCGGGTGAACCCTGATCGGGTTCGCGGTGCCAGCGAGTGAGAAACGCGATGTACTCATCCGTGAACCGGGCCAGTTCTTCGGCGGTCAGCGTCGTGCCGCCCAGCGAGTGCAGGGCGGCGGCGCCGAACTCACCGAACGCGCCGGGAGTGGTCAGGAAGGCGGTCAGGTCGTGTTCCGCGCGCTCCCAGCACTGGTGCCCGATCTCCTGGGCCGTGGCTTCGGCCTCGGCGTTCGCCGCGTGGTGGGGGAGCCGGACATCCTCGGGCGCGGCACGCCAGTACTTACGGCGACCGGTCGATCGGGCCGTGTCCTCCTGGATGAATCCGAACCGGGCGAGTTGGCGCAGGTGATAGCTGGTGGCACCGCGGTCTGCGCCGAACTCGGCGGCCAGGTCGGCGGAGGTGGCCGGGCCGTTGCGCTGCAGCCGGGCGAGCATCTGCTGCCGGAGGGGGTGGGCCAGTCCCTTGAGCGCCTTGGCGTCCGAGACTTCACGCCGCTGAGTCTCGTGCATGACGAGAAGGTATCAATGCAAAGAAATCTTCTCAATCAGGCCACAACGGGGATGAATCTGACGTGGAATCGCCCGTCGCGGCGTCATCCCTTTTGTGCTGGTTTCTGCATTAGTTGACGTTTTGCCGGTTATCTGCCTAGCGTGAGGACACGAGGGATTCGCAGGGCTTGATATCAAGGCCGTACGAAGCCTCGAAGGCCGGTCGGCATCGTGACCGAGTTGCCGCGGTCCGGTCGGAGGGGTGGCGTCGCGGAAGCTCGGCCTGCCGCAACACGTCGGCGAGCCGCGAGGGTCCGGTGGTTGAGTCACACGCCCAGTAGCCGCACATCAGGTGGCGTGGCCGTCGCCTGCACGCTGGGCGGGAAGCCGGAGAGGGCCGCGAGCGCGTCCCACGCGTCAGGTCCCTGTGGAGGGCCGGATGCGAGCTGGACCTGGATGTTCCGGGATCAGCGACAATCCATTTCCCCCTGAGAGGCAAGCATCATGAGTGCAATCCTGTCCAGGTTCGGGCGCCTGGCTGCCGCGCTGTTCGCCGCGGTCGCCCTGGCGTTCACCGGCGCCGGCGTCGCCAGCGCCGTTGACTCGGATTCGCATCGAGACTCGGGTTACTCCGACCGCGACGACGACAACGACCACGACAAGTGGGGCGGCTACTGGAGCAACTACGACGACGATGACGACAACGGCCATGACGGCCGCTACGGCGGTCATGACGGTGGCTACGGCGGCCATAACGGTGGCGGCCACGGCGGCGGCCATGACGGTGGCGGTCACGGCGGTGGCGGCGGTCACGGCGGTGGCGGCGGCCACGGCGGCGGTGGCGGTGGCGGCCACGGCGGCGGTGGCGGCGGCGGCCACTAAGGGCACCGCGACGGGTCCCGGGCTCTGTGAGCCGGGGCCCGTCCCTCATGCCGGGGGCCGAGTCACATGGCCACGCAATGGAGGACTGCCTGAGGACTGCCTGTCCTGCCCGTCAGTCTCAGCCGCTCCTGGCGTGGCACCGTCCGCATCCATCCGAATGGGCCCAGATTTCGAAACATTTCGTAGACGACTGCAGGCCTGGGTGTGGGATAGATGGGGCGAAGCCGTCGCTTCGACGGCCGTTGTTATGATTGGGCGTCACACGCGACGCCCATTGCGTCGCATGCGGAGAGATGTTTCGGTGACTCTACGTCAACTGTTTCGCGGAATTGCCGTAACTCTCCGCTCGACGATGTGTAGCGAGATCTGGCCCCCACGCCACTCCTCCTCTGGATAGGTCGCGTTTCTGCTGGTCAGAGTGGCGATGCGTGAGACGGGCTGACGCGTTTCCGGCGTCGAAATCTTTCTGAAACTTGGCGTTGACGTTGCAGGGAGTGGCTGCCAAACTCGCCACCGTTCGTTCCACCTCTCGCCATGCGGCTCCCGCGTCACGAATGCGTCATGCCCCGGATGCGCGGCTCCCCGCATGGCGTCATTCCGCAATGCCCGGGCGGCCTGCCCTGTCCGGCACTCGAAAAGAAGAGGTTGACATGATCATTGCAACCCATGGCCGCGAGTCGGGCCGCCCGCCACGGCGGTCGCGTGCCCGAAAGGCGGTCACTCTGGGGGTGGCGGTCTCCTCGCCGCGGCCGGCGTCGTCACCCTGTCGGGCAGCGCCGGCGCCGCGAGCACGCTCGGCGCCGCGGCGGCCGAGAAGGGCCGGTACTTCGGCACCGCTGTCGCCGCCAGTCACCTGGGAGAGTCGCAGTACGTCTCCACGCTGAACACCGAGTTCAACTCCGTGACACCGGAGAACGAGATGAAGTGGGACGCCCTGGAGGCGACGCGGAACTCGTTCACCTACACCTCGGCCGACAGGATCGTCAGCCACGCCCAGAGCAGAGGAATGAAGGTCCGCGGTCACACCCTGGTGTGGCACTCCCAGCTGCCCAGCTGGGTGAGCAGCCTCGGCGCCACCGACCTGCGTTCGGCGATGAACAACCACATCACCCAGGTGATGACGCACTACAAGGGCAAGATCCACTCCTGGGACGTGGTCAACGAGGCGTTCCAGGACGGCAGCAGCGGTGCGCGGCGCAGCTCGCCGTTCCAGGACAAGCTCGGCAACGGCTTCATCGAGGAGGCCTTCCGCACCGCCCGTGCCGCCGACCCCAATGCCAAGCTCTGCTACAACGACTACAACACCGACGGTGTGAACGCGAAGAGCACCGCGGTGTACAACATGGTCAAGGACTTCAAGGCGCGCGGCGTTCCGATCGACTGCGTCGGCTTCCAGTCGCACTTCAACAGCGCTTCCCCGGTGCCGTCCGACTACCAGGCGAACCTGCAGCGCTTCGCCGACCTCGGCGTGGACGTGCAGATCACCGAGCTGGACATCGAGGGCTCCGGGACGGCGCAGGCGAACAGCTACAGCAGCGTGGTCAAGGCCTGCCTGGCCGTCTCGCGCTGCACCGGCATCACCGTATGGGGTGTGACGGACAAGTACTCCTGGCGTGCCAGCGGGACACCGCTGCTCTTCGACAGCAACTACGTCAAGAAGCCCGCGTACACCGCCGTCATCACCGCGCTCGGCGGCTCCAGCTCAGGCGGTGGCAGCGGCGCAACCTGCACCGCCACCTACAGCAAGGCCGAAGAGTGGGGCGACCGCTTCAACGGCAAGGTGACGATCACCGCGGGCAGTTCCGCGATCACCAACTGGACCGTGACCGTCGCCGTGACCTCGCCGCAGAAGATCTCCACGACGTGGAACGGCACTCCCACGTGGGACAGCAGCGGCAACGTGATGACGATGAAGCCGAACGGCAACGGCAGTCTGGCAGCCGGTGCCTCGACGAGCTTCGGGTTCACCGTCATGACGAACGGCAACACGTCGGCACCCGTCATCGGTGCGTGCACCGCCTCCTGACGAACGTCAGCCGATGAACGCGCTAGCGCGGTGGTCCTTGATCACCGCGCTCGCTTCGTCGTCGCCCACGTTTGCGGTCGGCTCGGGCCCGTCCCGAGGCCGACGGTCGCCTGCGCGGACTTAGAGGTGCTCACAAAATGGGCGCCCGGCTCGAGGCGCCTGGCACGCACGCTCGCCGCGTTGCCGAAACACCCTAGTAGCTCCGCTACGAGGGTCTTCCGGCGCCTTGCGATCGCACGCACCAGGCGCCTCGAGCTGATCGGACTCCCATTTTGTGAGCACCTCTTTTACGAGCGCGGGGGAGGGGCCGTACTCTTCCTGACGACCAGGCTGGTGGCCAGCTCCAGACGCGTGATGGTGGGCTCGCCGGTCCTGAGCCGCAGCAGCATCTGCGCCGCCTCCTCGGCCATCTTCTGCAGTGGCTGGTGCACGGTCGTCAGCGCGGGGCTGGTCCATTGTGCGAGGGGGACGTCGTCGTAACCGACGACCGACAGGTCATGCGGAATGCGCAGTCCGTTGACCCGCGCCGCTTCCAGCACACCGAGAGCCTGAAGGTCGCTGCCCGCGAAGATTGCGGTGGGTCGGTCAGGCCGTTGCAGCAGGTCCATTGCCTGGGAGTAGCCGCCCTCTACGTGGAAGTCGCCGAAGGCGATGAGCTCCGGGTCGATGTCCAGTCCGGCCATGCTCATGGCGGAACGGAAGCCGTCGAGCCGGGCAAGCGAGCACATCATGTCCTCGGGACCGGTGATGACCCCGATGCGCCGATGCCCGTTCTCGATCAGATGACGTGTCGCGGCCAGTCCGCCGGACCAGTTGGCCGAGCCCACGGAGGGCACGTCGGGTTCCGGGTCGCCGGCCGGGTCGACTATGACGAACGGGATGGCCCGTGACCGCAGTTGCTGCTTGAACTCCAGCGGCAGGGACGAGAACACCAGGATCACCCCGAGCGGGCGACGCCGCAGGACCTTCTCGATCCAGTCGGGGGTCGGCGCGTGCCGGGTGCCGCTCTCGGTGAGCACCACGCTCGCGTCGTTCGCCACGGCGACGTTCTCCACTCCCCGGATCAGCTCCATGGCCCAGATGCTGTCGAGCTCGTGGAAGACGATCTCGATGAGCGGTGCCTCACCGGCGGACTTCGGAGTCCGCCGGTAGCCGTGGGTCTCCAGCAGGCGCTCGACCTTGACCCTCGTCGGCGGCGACACGTCCTGGCGGCCGTTGAGGACCTTCGAAACTGTCGAAATGGAGACCTCCGCCTTTTCGGCGATCTGGGCGAGGGTGACGCGCCCCGTCTCGTCGTCATCACGCATGAGCTGCAGCATACGTCAGCCCGGACACGACAGGCCGGTAACGCTTTGGTAACCCGATGACCGGGGGTTGACCCCCCTGGAGTCGAGGCCTAGCGTCACACCGCGCACAACACATTTCGGTGTTGGGCTCGATACTTTTCGGAGGGGCTTCGATGAAGAAGCGGGCATGGTTTCCACGTGCCGCAGCCGCCGGTGCAGCACTCGCCCTCGGGCTTTCGCTGTCGGCGTGCGGCTCGGGCGACTCGTCCGGGGGCGGGGACGGGGGAAAGATCCACGTCCTGGTCTACGGTGACTCCGCCAACAAGGTGGAGAAGCAGATCGTCGCGGAATTCAACAAGACCTCGAAGGTCAAGGCGGTGCTGGACACCATCCCCGGTGCCAACTACCAGCAGAAGCTGCAGACGATCATCAACACGGACCAGGCCCCCGACGTCTTCTTCAACTGGGGCGGCGGCAGCATCAAGCCGTTCGTCGACGCGGGCCTCCTTCTGCCGCTCGACGACTTCATCGCCAAGGACTCGGGCCTGCAGTCGAACTTCCTGCCGTCGGTGTTCAACGCCGCCGTGGTCGACGGCAAGTCCTACGGCGTGCCCATGCGCGGCACCCAGCCGGTCATTTTGTTCAACAACGGAAATGTGCTCAAGGACGCGGGTGTCGAGCCGCCCAAGACCTGGGACGAGCTGCTGGACGTGGTCAAGACCCTGAAGGACAAGGGTGTGACGACCCCCATCGCCCTCGGCGGTGGCGACAAGTGGCCGACTCTGATGTGGTTCGAGTACGTCTACGACCGCGTCGCGGGCCCCGAGCTGTTCGAGAAGGCGCTGGGCGGCGACAAGGAGGCCTGGGCCAGCGCAGACAGCAAGAAGGCGCTGTCGATGCTCAAGGAGCTCGTCGACACCGGCGCGTTCGGCAAGAACTTCGACTCGGTCAAGTACACCGACCAAGGCTCCGTGACGCTGCTGGCAAAGGGCAAGGCCGCGTTCGAGCTGATGGGCTCGTGGGAGTACTCCCAGCACCAGACCGACAACCCTGAGTTCGCCAAGGACGGCCTCGGGTACACGACCTTCCCCACCATCGAGGGCGGCAAGGGTGACCCGGCCAACGTCGTCGGCAACACCAACAACTTCTACTCGGTGCTGAAGAAGACGAAGCACCCGGAGGCTGTCGCCGACTTCCTGAAGCTCATGTACTCGGACAAGTTCGTGAAGGCGCAGCTGGGCATCGGCAACCTGCCCACGACCACCAACACCGAGAAGTTCCTGGACACCTCCGCCAGCCCGGAGTACTCGAAGTTCCAGTTCGACCTGGTCAAGAAGGCCCCGTCGTTCCAGCTGTCGTGGGACCAGGCGTACCCGCAGTCCGCGGCCGATGCGATGCACACCGCCATCCAGCAGTTCTTCAACGGGCAGCTCGACGCGGACGGCTTCATCAAGGCCATGCAGGCCCTGCCGACGTCGTGAGCCGGACTTCCGAGATGACCACCATCACCACCGTGAAAACCGTGGAAAGGCGGCGGCCCGCGGGCCGGTCCGCCGCCAGGGTGGGCCGCCCGGGCATTGCCTGGGCGGCCCCCGCCGCCGTGTTCTTCGTCCTGTTCGCCATCGTCCCGCTCGTGCTGGTCGCGGTGCTGTCCTTCATGAGCTGGAACGGCATCGGATCACCGCAGTTCGTCGGCTCCGACAACTGGACCAAGCTGTTCGACGACCCCGTCCTGGTCAAGAGCCTCTGGCTGAGCGTGCTGATCACCGTGCTCGGCGTGCTCGTCCAGACCCCGCTCAGCATCGTGCTGGGAGCCTGGGCAGCCGGACAGCAGCGCAACCGTGCAGTGCTGTCGGCGATCTTCTTCGTCCCGCTGCTCCTGTCCGCGACGGCCGTGTCCGTCCTGTGGCGTGCCCTCCTCGACCCGAACTTCGGCGTGCCCGCACAGGCCAAGTGGCTGTTCGGCGACGGCAACCTGCTCGGCATGCAGAGCGGCGCCATCGGCGTACTGGTCTTCGTGGGCGCCTGGCAGTACGTGCCGTTCCACACCCTGATCTACCAGGGCGCGGCGCGGGCGATCCCGAAGGTGCTCTACCAGGCTGCCGAGATCGACGGCGCCGGCAGGGTCCGGCAGTTCTTCCACATCACCCTGCCGCAGCTGCGCAACACCATGATCACCTCCGGGATCATCATGGTCGTCGGCGGCCTCACGACCTTCGACACCGTCCTGATCCTCACCCAGGGCGGCCCCGGCACCGACACCACCATCAGCGCGTACTACATGTACCAAAAGGCCTTCAAGGGCTTCGACTTCGGCGTCGGATCGGCCGTCGCCCTCGTCCTGGTCGTCGTCGCGACCGTGATCTCGCTCGTCATGGTGCGCCTCTCGGGCTACGACAAGATGCGCAGCGCAATGGAGGGCCTGTGATGAAGCGCCGTCCCAACTACCTCGCGGGCCTCGGATCGCTGGTCTGGCTCGGCCTGGTGGCCCTGCCGCTGTACGTCATGCTGTCCGCCACCCTGCAGAGCCGCAGCGACTACACCGCGAACGGCCCGCTGGGCATTCCCGACAACCTCACCCTGGACAACTACACCAACGTCTTCTCCAGCGGCTTCGGGCAGTACTTCCTCAACACGCTGATCGTCACCGTGGCGGTGGTCGCCATCGTCCTGCTGCTGGTGCCGCCGCTGGCGTACGCCATCGTCAGGAGCCGCGGCCGGGTGACCACGGGGGTCTTCCGGCTCTTCCTGCTCGGCCTCGCCATCCCGGCGCAGGCGGTGATCGTGCCGATGTTCTATGTCATCAGCCAGGCCGGGCTGTACGACAACCTCATCGGCGTCATCCTGCCGACGGCGGCCTTCTCGCTGCCGATGTGCGCACTGATCCTCACCGGAGTGATGCGTGACATCACCTCGGATCTGTACGAGGCCATGGCCATGGACGGCGCCCCGACCTGGCGGGTCTTCTTCCAGCTGGTGCTTCCGCTGTCCAAGGGCGGGCTGTCGACCATCACGGTCTTCTCCGCCCTGCAGGCGTGGAACGGCTTCCTGTTCCCGCTGGTGCTGACCCAGTCCGAGTCGACCAAGGTGATCACCTTGGGCCTCTACAACTTCCAGACGCAGTACGGGATCAACATCCCCGGGCTGCTGGCGGCTGTGGTCGTGTCCATGCTTCCCATCCTGCTCGTCTACCTGTTCGCCCGGCGCACCCTGGTCCAGGGGCTCATGGGCGTCGGAGGAAAGTGATCGACAACGTGTCCGTAGAGACAGATTCCGCAACTCCCCTGTGGAGCGACCCCTCCCTCGACGCCGAGACCCGTGCCGACGCCCTCATCGCCGCGATGACCCTTCAGGAGAAGATCGCGCAGCTGTACGGCGTCTGGGTCGGAGCGTCCAACGAGGGCGGGGAGGTCGCGCCGCACCAGCACGACATGGAGGAGCCGGTCGACCTCGACGTCCTGCTGCCGCACGGACTCGGTCAGCTGACCCGGCCGTTCGGTACGGCTCCGGTCGATCCCGCTCTGGGAGCGCTCTCCCTGCTGCGGACCCAGCGCCGGATCGCCGAGGCGAACCGGTTCGGCATTCCGGCCCTGGCCCATGAGGAGTGCCTCGCGGGCTTCGCCACCTGGGGCGCCACCGCCTATCCGGTACCGGTGTCCTGGGGCGCCACCTTCAACCCGGCACTCGTCCGGCGCATGGCCGAGGCCATCGGACGGGACATGCGCTCGGTGGGCGTGCACCAGGGGCTCGCCCCCGTCCTCGACGTCGTACGCGACGCCCGGTGGGGCCGCGTCGAGGAGACGATCGGCGAGGACCCCTACCTGGTGGGAACGGTCGCCACCGCCTATATCCAGGGCCTGGAGTCCGCCGGAATCGTCGCCACGCTCAAGCACTTCGTCGGCTACTCGGCCTCCCGGGCCGGCCGCAACCTCGCACCGGTGAGCATGGGCGCCCGGGAGCGCGCCGACGTCATGCTCCCGCCGTTCGAGATGGCGGTGCGGGAGAGCGGCGTCCGGTCGGTCATGGCCTCGTACACCGACACCGACGGGGTGCCGTCCCACGCCGACGAGCAGCTGCTGACCGGACTGCTGCGGGACACCTGGGGCTTCGCCGGGACGGTCGTGGCCGACTACTTCGGCATCGCCTTCCTCAAGGCCCTGCACGGCGTGTCCGGCAACTGGGCCGAGGCGGCCGGCGCCGCCCTCGCCGCGGGCGTCGATGTGGAGCTGCCCAACGTCAAGGCCTTCGGCCAGCCGCTGCTTGAGGCGGTCACCTCCGGCCAGGTGCCGGAGGCGCTGGTGGACCGCGCCCTGCGGCGCGTACTCATCCAGAAGGCGGAACTGGGCCTCCTCGACCCGGACTGGAACCCGGTGCCCGAGGCGCTGGCGGACGCCGACCTGACGGACCTTGAGGCGCTGCGCGGATCGGTGGACCTGGACACGGCCGCCAACCGCGCCATCGCCCGGGAGATCGCGGAACAGGCCGTCGTCCTGCTCCGCAACGACGGCACCCTGCCCCTGGCGAGCCCGGCCAGGATCGCCCTCATCGGCCCCACCGCCGACACCCCGAACTCGGTCCTGGGCTGTTACTCCTTCCCCGCGCACGTCGGCGTCCACCACCCCGAGGTGCCGGCCGGCATCGAGCTTCCGACGCTGCGCGAGTCGCTTCTGGCCGAGTTCCCCGGCAGCGAGATCGTCACGGCGCCCGGCGCGAGCGTCGACTCCACGGACACCAGTGGCTTCGCCGTGGCCGCCGAACTGGCACGCGGTGCCGACGTCGTCGTGCTCGCGCTCGGTGACAGGGCGGGGCTGTTCGGCCGCGGCACCAGCGGCGAGGGTTGCGACGCGGAGTCCCTGGTGCTGCCCGGCGTACAGCAGCAGCTGCTCGACACGCTCCTTGACACCGGTACGCCGGTGGTCGTGACGCTGCTGGCCGGGCGGCCCTACGCGCTCGGCCGCGCCGTCGAGGAATCCGCCGCCATCGTCCAGTCCTTCTTCCCCGGCGAGGAGGGCACCGCGGCCGTCGCCGGTGTGCTCAGCGGACGGGTCACCCCGTCCGGCAGGCTCCCCGTCAGCATCCCGAGCCGGCCCGGAGTCCAGCCGTCCACCTACCTGGCGGCCCCGCTGGGCCAGATCAGCGATGTGTCCAACACCGACCCCACGCCGGCCTTCGGGTTCGGGCACGGCCTGACGTACACCACCTTCGAGTGGTCGGACCTGACCGTGGACGATGCGCAGGCCACGACGGACGCCGAGGTACGGCTCGCCCTCACGGTCCGCAACACCGGTGACCGCGAGGCCACCGAGGTCGTGCAGCTCTATCTGCACGACCCCGTCGCCTCGGTCGTGCAGCCCGTCCAGCGCCTGATCGGATATGTACGGGTGCCTCTCGCGGCCGGAGAGGCGAGCCGCGTCCATGTCACCGTGCCCGCGGACCTCGCGTCCTTCACCGGTCGCGGCGGGCGGCGGATCGTCGAGCCGGGTGAGCTGGAACTGCGGCTCAGCGCCTCCAGCGCCGAGACGCGGCTGACGGCCAGGGTGACCCTCACCGGACCGGTACGGCAGGTGGACCACACCCGCCGTCTGCACGCGACGTTCAGCGTCTCACCGCACCAGGACCGCTGAAGAAACCACAGGCCGCCGGTGAACTCGCAGGCCACCGGCCGTTGGCGTCAAGCCCATGTCCCGCATGGCGTCAGCGGCCGGGGGCCGTGCGTCGGCTGAACCGCAGGCGACCGGCTGTGGGGTCCGGGCAGCACTGCCACTTCAGTCAATTCCCCCACCCCCGTTGACCCTTCACTCATACGCCTCTAGCGTTCCGGACGCACTCTCGAAACTTTGCAGAAGCCTTCCGGAAACAGCAAGTCACGTGAAGCCATCAGGAGAGGGAAATCCATGAAGCTCCAGTGCTTACGAAGAGCCGCGTTCGGGGTGTCGGCCGCCGCCCTGCTGCTGATCGGAGGAGCTACCTCCGGTCATGCGGCCGAGGCCCCCGTGCTGCGGGACCTCGCCGCCGACAAGGGCATCTACTACGGAACCGCGGTCACCGCGTCCAAGCTCAACGGCACCTACGCGAGTGTCGCCGCCGAGCAGTTCGACTCGATCACTCCCGGCAACGAGATGAAATGGGGCTCGGTCGAGCCGACCCGCGGCAGCTACAACTGGTCCGGCGCCGACAGCGTCGTGAACTTCGCCGAGGCCAACAACCAGAAGGTCCGCGGACACACCCTGGTCTGGCACAGCCAGCTGCCCAGCTGGGTCGAGAACGGCACCTGGACGGCGGACAGCCTCCGCACGGTCATGACGGACCACATCGCCACCGAGGCGGGCCGCTACAAGGGCCGCATCGACCACTGGGACGTGGTCAACGAGCCGTTCAACGAGGACGGCACCCGCCGCCAGTCGGTCTTCCAGACCGCGATCGGCGACTCGTACATCGCCGACGCGTTCAGGGCCGCCCGCGCCGCCGACCCCGACGCCGAGCTGTACATCAACGACTACAACGTCGAGGGCATCAACGCGAAGAGCACCGCGATGTACAACCTCGTCAAGTCGCTGAAGGAACAGGGCGTCCCGGTCGACGGCGTCGGTCTGCAGGCCCACCTCATCCTCGGCCAGGTTCCCTCAAGCCTTCAGGCGAACATCCAGCGCTTCGCCGACCTCGGCGTCGACGTCGTGATCACCGAGCTCGACATCCGGATGACGGTTCCTCCGACAGAGGCCCAGCTCGCCCAGCAGAAGGCCGATTACAAGGCGGTCACCAGCGCCTGCGTCGCCGTCTCACGCTGCAAGGGCATCACCGTCTGGGGCTTCACCGACTCCGATTCCTGGATCCCGGACTTCTTCGACGGATACGGCGCGGCCACCCCGTACGACGAGAACTTCCAGCCCAAGCCCGCCTACTACGGCATCGCGGAGGCCCTCGGCTGGACCGGTGACACCACGCCGACGCCGACGGGCAGCTGCGCGGTCACGTACACCGTGCAGAACCAGTGGAGCACCGGCTTCACCGCCCAGGTGACCATCAAGAACACCGGGACGACCGCCGTGAACGGCTGGCAGCTGGCGTGGAGCTGGCCGTCGGGACAGGGCGTCACCCAGGCATGGAACGCCACCGTCAGCCAGTCCGGCACCGCGGTCACGGCGGCCGACGCCTCGTACAACGCGTCCATCGCGCCGGGCTCCACGGTGACCTTCGGCTTCAACGGTTCGCTCTCGGGCGCCAACACCGCGCCGGCCGCGTTCAAGCTGAACGGGACGGACTGCACCGTCTAGACACGGCTCTGTCCCGAGGCCCGCACGCATGGCCTCGGGACAGAAGCAGCCGAAGCCGCCCGCCGCCTCCCGTGCCGACATCAACCCCGGGAGGCGGCGTGGCCGACGCCGCGCCGGCCTTGTGGAAGGCCTACGTCAGGCCAGGTCCAGCAACGACGCCATGATCTCGTACAGCGTCGCCTCCGGGTCGGCGACAGCGCCCTCCGAACGCCAGGCCACATAGCCGTCGGGGCGGACAAGCACCGCGCCCTGTTCCGTCGTACCGTGCAGCGCGGCCCAGTCGCCGCCCTTCTCGGGGGCGAGATCGGCATCCGGTCCGCTGCCGATCCGGTAGGAGTCGAGGGGTACGGACAACCGCTCGGCGACCCGCTTCGCCGCCATGTGCCACGTACTCGCGGCGCCGCAGAGCAGCACGCAGGAACGCTCGTAGAGATCGAGGGTGGACGTACGAACGCCCGACCTGAGCAGCCACATGTGCGGAGCGCGGCTGCCCGGCTCGCCCGTCAGCTGCATGGTGTCCGGCACCACGGGCTGCGCGGGGTCGGCGCCGATGACGGCGCCGCGGGGGTAGCGGTAGCCCAGAGCCACCTTGAGCACACCGCCCTGCTGTCCGCCGCCCGTACCGGGGGGCGGGGCGAAGCCGGGGTGGCTGTGCTCCACGGAACGGGCCGAGGCACGCGCGCTGGTCACCTGGGCGACCGGCAGGCGCTCCGTCTCATAGGTCGCCAGCAGTCCGGGCCCCGCCCAGCCGTTCAGTACGGCGGCGAGTTTCCAGGCGAGGTTGTGGGCGTCCTGGATGCCCGTGTTGGACCCGAAGGCTCCGGTCGGCGACATCTCGTGGGCGGAGTCCCCGGCCAGGAAGACCCGGCCCGACGCATAGGACTCGGCGACGCGCTCCGCCGCGTGCCACGGTGCCCTGCCGGTGATCTCGACGTCGATGTCCGGCACACCGACGGCCTTGCGGATCTGGTCGATGCACCGCTCGTCGGTGAAGTCCTCCAGCGTCTCGCCCCGCCCCGGCTGCCACGGCGCGTGGAACACCCACTTCTCCACGTTGTCCACCGGCAGCAGCGCCCCGTCCGCCTCCGGGGTTGTCAGGTAGCAGGCGATGAAGCGCCGGTCGCCGACCACGTCGGCGAGCATCTTGGAGTTGAAGGTGATGCTGACGTTGTGGAACAGCTCGCCGGGCCCTGTCTGGCCGATGCCCAGCCGTTCCCGGACCGGACTCCGCGGCCCGTCTGCGGCGACGAGGTACTCCGCGTACACGGTGGTGTGCTCGCCGGTGTCACGATTCTTCACGACCGCGGTGACCCCGTCGGCGTCCTGCTCGAAGGACAGCATCTCCGTGGAGAAGCGGATGTCGCCCCCGAGTTCACGAGCGCACTGCAGCAGCACAGGCTCCAGGTCGTTCTGACTGCACAGACACCATCCGCTCGGGCTGAACCGGGCGAGCCCGCCACCCGGGTCCATCTCCTTGAACAGCCACTCGCCTTCCTCGGCGAGTGACGGTGTCTGCAGGATGCCGTGGTTGTCCGCGAGGATCGACGCGGCCTCCCGGATCCGCTGCTCCGCACCGGCCACCCGGAACAGCTCCATCGTGCGTACGTTGTTGCCGCGCCCACGCGGATGCATCGATGTGGCCGAGTGCTTCTCGACCACCATGTGCTCGATGCCCAGTCGGCCCAGGAACAGCGAGGCGGACAACCCCACCAGGGAGCCGCCCACGATGAGGACCGGTACGCGGTGGTCGACTTCTTCGTTCATCAATGCCTCCAGCTGGGGTCCCCCCACGTTCGGGGATGAAGGTTCCATGCCCTGACAGGGCTTGGGGGGACGGGTTCCTCCGCCCCATTCACCCGGCTGGTTCAGCCGGTTCGCCGCCCGCGTCCCCCGGGTGGTTCAGCCGGGCCCGTCAGGCGCTTCCCCCAGGTGGTTCAGCCGGTTCCTCAGGCGCTTCCCCCGGGCGGTTGAGCCCGGTGTGTCACCCGCTTCGCCGGGGCTGTCACCCACGTGGTTCACGCAACTCGCGCGCCTTCCGGGACCGACCAATGATCGGTTCCGTGCTGATCGTCGCCCTCGCTCTCGGGGGACGACCCTCGGAATCCGCGGGACAGCAACCCGGATTCCAAGCGGCCTGACGTCGCATCAGGAGATGTGGCGTCCTTGCTGTCTCGAAGGAGATGTGTGCTGGATGACGATGACAATCTCGGAACGCGTGTCGCAGTCCGCGTTCGACGGCTCCAGACTTCGGGTCGTCCTGCTGCTGGACCTCTATGACGGTGCCCAGAAGGAGTTCCTGGAGGCATACGAGCGCCTGCGCAACCATGTGGCCTCGGTGCCCGGGCACATCAGCGACCAATTGTGCCAGTCCATCGAGAACCCCTCGCAGTGGCTCATCACGAGCGAGTGGGAGAGCGCCCTGCCGTTCCTGGCCTGGGTGAACAGCGAAGAGCACGTGGAGACGGTGCAGCCCATGCACAGCTGCGTCCGTGACACGCGCTCGATGCGCTTCAGCATCCTGCGGGAGACCGGCAATGTCGCCGGACCCCTGCCCGAGTCGGCCAAGGGACATCTGCAGGTCTCGCCACGGCTGGGCGACGGCGTGGTGCGCCACGCTCTCACCTTCACCGTGAAGCCGGGCAGCGAGCCGATCGTCCGCGAGATCATGTCCGGCTACACCGCGCCGAACCCACACGTCGACGACACCACCAAGCTGCGCCGCACCTCCGTCTACATGCACGGAAACCGGCTGGTCAGGGCCATCGAGGTGGAGGGCGACCTGATGATCGCCCTGCGCTATGTGGCGCGCCAGCCCGAGGTCACGGCGATCGAGGAGGCCATCAACCCCTACCTCGAGCAGGACCGTGACCTCAGCAACCCCGGATCCGCCCGGCTCTTCTTCACACGCGCCGCGCTGCCGTCGGTGCACCATGTGTCGTTCGGCGGTCCGGTCCCCGAGGACGTGCAGCGGCACGCGCTCCTCTACCCCGCGAAGGAGGGGTGCGGTCTGCCCCTGGCACAGCTGCTCGCCCGCCAGGACGAGGCGGCCGCGGACGACCCCACCAGCCCCATTCACAGCAGCACCGTCTTCCAGCGCGACGACATCGTCGTCCGGCTGGTCGATGTGCGGGGTCCCATCGATGCCGATCCCGCCGCGGCCCTCGCTCTCAAGGGCGACCGCAAGGCAGCCGTCCTGGCGCGTCTGCTCGACGGCGATGCCCTCGGCGTGGACGGCGCGTCGGCGGACGAACAGGACATCCTGCGCTTCCTCCAACGCTCCGACATGCAACTGATCACCGACCGCCGCGCATCGGACGCCTGACCCGGACCGCCTCGGCCGTGTCACAGCCGGACGCGCGTACGCCGTCGGCACCCGTCATATGGAGGAAGCAAACATGACCATGCACCGCCCACGCATCGTGGACCTCAGCGAGACTCAGCCCAACACCAAGCGCGGAGGTGATCTGCGCGCCATGCTCACGCCCATGGCGGTGGGCGCCAAGAGCGGTTTCATGGGCCTGGCCATCGTCCAGCCCGGCGACCGCATCGGTGAGCACTACCACCCGTACTCGGAGGAATTCGTGTACGTCGTGTGCGGTGCGCTCGAAGTGGACCTCGATGGGGAGACGCATCCGATCAAGCCCGATCAGGCTCTGCTCATCCCCCCTTATATGCGGCACCGGTTCCGCAACGTGGGGGACGAGGAGGCCCGTCTGGTGTTCCATCTGGGCCCGCTGGCACCGCGCCCCGCGCTCGGGCATGTCGACACAGAGGAAACCGACGCCACGGAAGGAGCCGGACAGGCCAGGACGCCTCAGCGAACCGAGGCCCTGTCATGACCAGGCGCGTGGCGGTCACCGGTGTCGGCATCGTTGCCCCGGGCGGCGTCGGCGTACCGGCGTTCTGGGACCTCCTCGCGGGCGGACGTACCGCGACGCGGGGCATCACGCTCTTCAACCCGGAGGGGCTCCGCTCGCGCATCGCCGCCGAGTGCGACTTCGACCCGGCGGCACACGGAATCGACGTGGCGACGGCACAGCGCGCCGACCGGTACGTCCAGTTCGCCATGGTCGCCGCCCGCGAGGCGGTCCGGGACGCGGGTCTCGACCCCGAGCAGGAGAACCCCTGGCGCATGGGCGTGTCCCTGGGCACCGCGGTCGGTGGCACCACGCGCCTCGAACACGACTATGTCGCGGTGAGCGAGAAGGGCCGGCGGTGGGATGTCGACCACCGCGCGGCCGGCCCTCATCTGCACCGGGCGTTCTCGCCCAGCGCGCTCGCCTCCGAGGTGGCCGAGATGTTCGGCGCCCACGGACCCGTACAGACGGTCTCCACGGGCTGCACCTCCGGCCTCGACGCGATCGGCTACGCCTTCCACGCCATCGAGGACGGCCGGATGGACGTCGCCATCGCCGGAGCCTCCGACTCGCCGATCACGCCCATCACCATGGCGTGCTTCGACGCGATCAAGGCGACGTCCACGAACAACGACGACCCGGAGCACGCATCGCGGCCGTTCGACGCCCACCGCGACGGGTTCGTCATGGGCGAGGGCGGAGCCGTACTGGTGCTGGAGGAGCTCGAACACGCCCGCGCCCGCGGCGCGCACGTGTACTGCGAGATCAGCGGCTACGCCACCTACGGCAACGCCTACCACATGACCGGTCTCACCCGGGAGGGCCTGGAAATGGCCCACGCGATCGACGACGCGCTCGACCACGCCCGTATCGACGGCTCACTGATCGACTACGTCAACGCGCACGGCTCGGGCACCCAGCAGAACGACCGGCACGAGACGGCCGCGGTGAAACGCTCCCTGGGCGCGCACGCCTATGAAGCGCCGATGAGTTCGATCAAGTCCATGGTGGGCCACTCGCTGGGCGCCATCGGGGCGATCGAGGTCGTCGCGTGTGTGCTCGCCCTCGTCCACCAAGTGGTGCCTCCGACGGCGAACTACGAGACGCCCGACCCCGAATGCGACCTCGACTATGTGCCGCGCACCGCGCGCCCGCTCAAGCTCCGCAACGTGCTGTCGGTCGGCAGCGGGTTCGGCGGTTTCCAGTCCGCGGTGGTTCTGACCCGACCCGAAGGGGGCACACGATGAGCTCACAGCCCGGGCGCCGGTCCGTCATCACCGGCATCGGCGTCGTCGCGCCCAATGGAACGACCACCGAGACCTTCTGGAAGTCCACTCAGGCCGGCACCAGTGTCCTGGACAAGGTGACCCGCGAGGGCTGCGAGAACCTGCCGCTCCGCATCGCCGGCGAGGTCCGCGGATTCGAGCCGGCAGATCTGATCGAGGAGACCTTCCTCGTCCAGACCGACCGGTTCAGCCACTTCGCGATGGCCGCGGCCGACATGGCTCGGGAGGACGCCAGGCTCGGCCGCGCCGACACCGTCGACGACCCGTTCGCGGTGGGCGTGGTCACCGCGGCCGGGTCCGGCGGCGGCGAGTTCGGCCAGCGCGAACTGCAGAAACTGTGGGGACAGGGTTCCCGCTTCGTCGGCCCGTACCAGTCCATCGCATGGTTCTACGCCGCCAGCACCGGCCAGATCTCCATCCGGGGCGGCTTCAAGGGACCGTGTGGAGTAGTCGCCAGCGACGAGGCCGGTGGTCTCGACGCGCTGGCGCACGCCGCCGGAGCCATCCGGCGCGGCACCGACGCCGTCGTGGTCGGTGCCGCGGAGGCTCCGCTGGCCCCCTATTCGGTCGTCTGCCAACTCGGCTACGAAGAGCTGAGCGCGAGCGACGACCCCGCGCGCGCATACCGTCCCTTCACCACCGGCGCCAGCGGGTTCGTACCCGCCGAGGGCGGCGCCATGCTCGTGGTGGAGGAGGAGGCGGCGGCCCGGGACAGGGACGTCCGGGCGCGCGCGGTCATCGCCGGTCACGCCGCGACCTTCACGGGCGCCTCCCGCTGGGAGCAGTCCCGGGAGGGCCTCGCCCAGGCGATCCGCGGCGCACTCCAGGAGGCGCAGTGCGCCCCCGAGGAGATCGATGTCGTGTTCGCGGACGCGCTCGGCGTACCGGAGGCGGATCGCGCGGAGGCGCTGGCGATCGCCGACGTACTGGGCTCGGGCGCCACCCGCGTGCCGGTGACGGCGCCCAAGACCGGAATCGGCCGTGCTTACTGCGGTGCGCCCGTGCTGGACACGGCGACCGCCGTACTCGCCATGGAACACGGCCTCGTCCCGCCCACCCCGAACGTGTTCGACGTCTGCCATGACCTCGATCTGGTGACCTCCCGTGCCCGGCCCGCCGAGCTGCGTACGGCGCTGGTCCTCAGCCGGGGCCTCATGGGGTCGAACGCGGCGCTCGTGCTCCGGCACGGCACCGATGCCCTCTCGTGAGAAGGAGAAATCCTCATGAACAGCGAACTGACCGTCCAGGAGCTCACGGCTCTGATGAAGAAGGCCGCCGGCGTCACCGTCGACGCCAAGGACATGGAGCGCCGGCTCGACACCGGCTTCTCGGAGATCGGGCTGGACTCGCTCGGTCTGCTCGGCATCGTCGGCGAGCTGGAGAACAGCCACGGCCGCGCGCTGCCCACCGACGCGGAGCGGTGCAAGACACCGAGGGAGTTCCTCAACCTCGTCAACAGCAGCCTGATGGCGGGAGCCTGACGTGTCGGGACACACCGAGAACGAGATCACGATCGCCGCGCCCCTGGACCTCGTCTGGGACATGACCAACGACATCGAGAACTGGCCGCAGCTCTTCAGCGAGTACGCGTCCGTCGATGTCCTGGAGCGGGAGGGCGACAAGACGACCTTCCGGCTGACCATGCACCCGGACGAGAACGGCAAGGTCTGGAGCTGGGTCTCCGAGCGGGTTGCTGACCGGAACGCGTTGAAGGTCAGGGCCCGCCGGGTCGAGACAGGCCCCTTCGAGTACATGAACATCGAGTGGGTGTACTCGGAGACCTCCGACGGGGTCCGGATGCACTGGACGCAGGACTTCGCGATGAAGCCCGAGGCCCCGGTGGA
Source organism: Streptomyces himalayensis subsp. himalayensis (assembly GCF_013778455.1). Lineage (GTDB taxonomy): Bacteria > Actinomycetota > Actinomycetes > Streptomycetales > Streptomycetaceae > Streptomyces > Streptomyces himalayensis. Next base: position 242,259 of record NZ_JACEHE010000004.1, read on the forward strand.
CGACGCGTGGATGACCGACAACATCAACCGCAACTCGGTCGTCCAGATGCAGCTCATCCGGGACAAGATCGAGCAGCGCGCGGCCCAGGCGCGTCCGACCGCCTCCGTCACCACCGACTGACCACATAGTCGCCAGTCGCCCTGCGGACCGTCTTCTGGGCGGTCCGCGCGGCTTGGCGCCACCGAAAGGAAGGAAGCCCCTTGACGCACCAAGCCCTGATCGTGGCCCGGATGGCACCGGGCGCGGCCCCCGACATCGCCAAGGTGTTCGCGGACTCCGACAGCGGCGAGCTGCCGCACCTGGTCGGGGTCACGCGCCGCACCCTCTGGCAGTTCGGTGACGTGTATATGCACCTTGTGGAGGCGGACCGGCCGCCCGGCCCGGCGATCGCCAAGGTGGCGGGCCACCCGGCCTTCCGGGACATCAGCGACCGGCTCTCCGCGTATGTGAGCGCGTACGACCCGGAGACGTGGCGCAGTCCCAAGGACGCGATGGCCCAGCAGTTCTACCTCTGGGAACGGGACGGCTCGGCCTGACGCCCGTACCCGCACGGAAGACACCGTCGCCGGCTCCGCGGACATTCCGCGGAGCCGGCGACGGTGTTCTCCGGTGCAGCGCCGGTCAGCTCGGGACGGTGCATTCGAAGGCGTGCAGATACGGGTTGACCTCCCGGATCTCACCCACCGTCAGACCGGCCTCCTTCATGCGGGTGACCAGGCTTTCCTTGGTGTGCTTGGCTCCGCCGACGTTGAGGAGCAGCAGCAGGTCCATGGACGTGGTGAACTTCATCGACGGGGTGTCGTCGACGATGTTCTCGATGATCACCACCCTGGCGCCGGGTCTGGCCGCCGCCATGACGTTCCGCAGGGTCCTGCGGGTGCTGTCGTCGTCCCACTCGAGGATGTTCTTGATGATGTAGAGATCGGCCTCGACCGGGATGTCCTCCCGGCAGTCGCCGCCGACGATGACAGCCCGGTCCGCGAGGGGACCGCCCTCGCGCAGCCGCGCATCCGCCTTCTCCACCACGCGCGGCAGATCGAGCAGGGTGCCCCGCATGTGCGGGTACTTCTCAAGGAGTCCCGCCACGACGTGCCCCTGGCCGCCGCCGATGTCGGCGACTGTCGACACCCCTGTCATGTCGAGCAGTTCGACGAGGTCCCGCGCCGACTGCATGCTGGATGTGGTCATGGCCCGGTTGAACACATGGGCCGATTCGTGCGCGTCCTCGTGCAGGTAGTCGAAGAACCCCTTGCCGAACAGGTCGTGGAAGACGCTGCCGCCCGACCGCACCGCCTCGTCGAGCCGCGGCCAGGCGGCCCAGGTCCAGGGTTCCGTGCACCACAGGGAGATGAAGCGCAGGCTGTTCGGATCGTCGTCCCGCAGCAGTCGCGACATGGGGGTGTGGACGAACCTGCCGTCCTCGGTCTCGGCGAAGATGCCGTAGCAGGACACAGCCCGCATCAGCCGCCTCAGCGGCCGTGGTTCGACACCCAGCGCGGCCGCCAGTTCCTCCGCGGTGGCGGGCTCGTCCCCCAGCGCGTCGGCGACGCCGAGCTTGGCGGTCGCGCGTACGGCCGCCGCGCAGGCCGCCCCGAAGATCAGCTCCCTCAGCTGCATGGCCGACTGGGGGGCCGTGGCCGGCTGGGGGCGGAGAGTTACCGTGGTCATGTAGCGCCTCGATTCGCTCGGTTCAGCGGGAGCCGGCCGGCCGGTCAGCACAGGCCCGCGGGTTCGGAGACCTCGCACACATTGCCGCTGAAGCGGTTGCCGGTCCCGGTGTCCCGGTTCGCGAGGTCGGCCGTCGTGTTGCCCAGCACCAGGTTGTCGCGGATGACATTGCGCTGGTTGATCGCACCCACGAAGCTCTTGTAGAGCACGATTCCGCCCGAGAAGGTGGACTTGCCCTCGTTGCCGCGGATGATGTTGCCCTCGACGAGCATGTCCTCGGCGCCGGTGAGAACGATGCCCGATCCCTGGATGTACGGCAGGCGGGCTGTCTTCGCGCAGTACTTGTTGTTCGAATAGATCGAGTTGCGCCGGATGGCCATGTCCCCGGCCTGCGGCCGCCCTTCGTCGCCTACGACGAACACCCCGTTGCAGTTCCCGGTGACGCTGTTGTTCGCCACGGTGAGGTTCCGCAGGCGCCTGACCGTGATTCCGATGCGGTTCCGTTGCAGGAGGTTGTACCTGACCACGGTGGACCGAGTGTCCGTGGCCCCGGCCTCGGTGTCGATCGTGTTGGAGAGGAACAGGCCCGACTCGGCGTTGTCCCGGGCGATGTTGCCCCAGAACAGACTCCGCGTGGACCGCTCCTCGGCGATGCCCCACTGGCCGTTCTTCTCGGCGATCACGCCCTGCACCGTCAGCCGGTCGGTCCGTGAGGCCCACAGGGCGTTCTTCTTGAAGCCGGACAGTCTGAGGGAGCGGATGGTGGTGCCCTGGACGGGCTTGGCGTCCGTGCCCAGTACGCACATGCCGTTGCCGGCCGTCGCACAGCGGTTGCCGGCTCCGCTCTTCGGGGGTGTGATCACGGTCCGGCTCCCCGCCCCACGGAGCGTCAGGCCGGACTTGGTGATCAGCACGCTTTCACGGTAGGTGCCGGGTGCGATGACAATGGTGTCCCCCGGCCGGGCGGCATCGACCGCCTTCTGGATGGATTGTCCGGGGAGCACCACGTGACGCGCCGTGGCAGCGGCCGGCGGGGCTGCACCGAGCCCCGAAACCGCGACGGCTGCGACACATCCGAGGTACTTGATCTTTCGAGTCGTCATGAGGCGAAGCTAGATTCCATCAACCCCGTTCGCCACACAGGGTCACCCGTTGAAAGCACTACGTGACCAAATGGCCCAATGCGCTTCCGTATCTCCCCGGGATTTCGGGCTTTCGGGCTCCGTATCGAAGCCTCCTGTCAGGGCTTTGACGGGCCGTCGCCACGCGACGGCGGGCGTCACCTTGGAGGCCTGGCCGGGCGGGCGCGGAACCGTCCGGCCAGAGGCGTGGTGATGACACCACCGGAGTGAACAGCTGATCACCTCCGGGGTGAGCCGACGGGTGGCGCGTCGGTCACCTCCTTACAGTGGGCGCCTCCCTGCACCCAGGGCCTGTGTCGGAAGTGGCGCCTGCCACTTCCGACACAGGCCCTGGTTCCGCGCCGTTCACGGGGGTGAAGACCGTTGCGTATCGCTGTCGTCGGACAGGGCTATGTCGGTCTGACGGGCTCCGTCGCCATGGCGCAACAGGGCCACGACGTCATGGGGATCGAGCGGGACCCGGAGAGGCTGCGTGTGCTCGAGCGCGGCGAGGCGCCCCTGTTCGAACCGGGAGTGGCGGAACAGCTCGCCCTCGCTCTCGCCGGCGGCCGGCTGCGCTTCGCCGCCGAGATGAGCCAAGAGCACCGGCGCGAGCCCTTCGACGCGGTACTGATCGCCGTGGGGACACCGGCAGCACCCGGGGGAGCGGCGGACCTCTCCCATGTCGACGCGGCACTCGAGGACGTGGCGCGCCTGGTCCCCGTACCGTTCGTCGTGCTGAAGTCCACCGTGCCGCCCGGGACCAGCGACGCGCTCGTAGCGCGCCACCCCGAGCTGCGGGACCGCTTCGCGTACAACCCCGAGTTCCTCAACCAGGGCAGCGCCCTGGACGACTGGCTCACCCCGGCCCGGCTGGTCGTCGGCGTCTATTCCGAGCATCATCTCGATGTGCTGCGCCGGCTGTACGGCTCCGTCGCCTGCCCCTGGGTGGTGACCAGTCCCGCCAGCGCGGAGATGACCAAGTACGCCAGCAACGCCTTCCTCGCCACGAAGATCAGCTTCGCCAACGAGCTGGCACGGCTGTGTTCCCTGCCGGGTCTTGACGTCGACGACGTGCTGCGCGGCATGGGCTTCGACCCGCGTATCGGCCATGCGTTCCTGCAGCCCGGGCTCGGCTTCGGCGACTCGTGTCTGCCCAAGGACACCGCCGCGCTCTCCCGTTGGGCCGCCGAGCAGGGAGTCCCGACTCCGCTGCTCGACGCGACCATCCAGGTCAACACCGAACAGCCGCGCGTCGTTGCGCAGATCCTGCAGGAGACGCTGGGCTCGGACCTGGCGCGCTCCGAGATCGCCGTGCTCGGCGTGCGCTACCAGCCCTGGACCGACGATGTGCGTGCGGCGCCCAGCCTCACCGTCATCCCGCATCTCGCGGCGCAGGCGGGGGCCGTACGGGTGTGGGATCCGGCGATCCCCCCGGCCCGGCTCACCGCGTTCTTCCCCGACGCCACGCCCTGCACCGACCTCGAGACGGCGGTGAACGGCGCGAACGCCGTGGTGGTGCTGACCGAATGGCCCGAGGTCATCGAGGCGGACTGGGTCGCGCTGGCGGGTGTCCTCGCCGCCCCGCGTGCCGTGATCGACGGCAAGAACTGCCTGCTGCCCGACCGGATGGCAGCGGCACCCGTGGTCTACCGCAGCATCGGCAACCGGTACCCGCACACGACGAACGTGACGTCACCGCTGACGCCGCAGACGGGGGCGCGAGTCGTCGGCCCGTGAACGGACCGTCAGGACCGACTGCCGAGCCGTCAGGCGTAGAGCGCGGGGCGCTCCACGAGTTCGACCTCCACCCGCCCCCCGTCCGTCTGGGAGCGCACGCCCGCCTCGCAGACCGCCGCCGCCGCGTATCCGTCCCATGTGCTGGGCCCGGTCACCTCGCCGCGCCGCGTGGCGTCCACCCAGGCCTGCACCTCACGGTCGTACGCGTCCTCGAAGCGCTCCACGAAGTCCTGGGCGATGGTGCCGCCCCAGCGGCCGGCCATGTTCGTGACCATGGCGTGGCCGTCGCCGATCCTCGCCGTGCCGCGCTCGCAGACCACCTCGGCCTGCACCTGGTAGCCGAATCCGCAGTTGACGAAGATCTCGACGTCGACGAGTGCACCGCCGTCGGTCTCGAAGATGACGAACTGCGGGTCGTCCAGGCCTTCGGGGGCGTTCTCGGAGGGGGCCGGGCGCAGCACGGTGACGGCGGTGATCTCCTGGCCGAGCAGCCACCGCGTCACGTCCATCTCGTGCACCACGGAGTCGTTGATGAGATTCGCACTGGTGAAACCGGCCGGCGCCGCGGCGTTGCGGTGCCGGTTGTGCAGCATCAGCGGGCGCCCCAGATAGCCGCTGGTGAGCAGCGACCTGAGCTTCATGTACTCGGTGTCGTACCGCCGCATGAAACCGACCTGGATGCGCCGGTGGCCCAGCTTCACCTCGGTCTCCAGCACGCGCAGCGCAGAGGCGGCATCGGGCGTGAGCGGCTTCTCGCACAGTACGGGAAGGTCGTACTCGAGGGCCGTGAGCAGGGCCGCTTCATGGGCGGGCCCCGGCGAGGCGATGAGCACGGCGTCGACGCCGTCCGCCGCCATGGCGGCGGACGGGTCGGTGAACACGGTGCAGCCCTCGATCGCGTTCGCGATCTTCTCGGCCCGCACCTCGTCGACGTCCACGACAGCGGCCACGCGCGCTCCGCTGGTCACCTCGTGGAGGCGGCGTACATGGTCGGCACCCATCTTGCCGGTGCCGACCACAGCAACGCCGAGCGTTCCGCGCTGGGCCATGGCTGTCGTCCCTTCCGGTGGGGTTCCGTCAGGCTCCGCAGGAGCGGAGGAACTTACGGGTGCGCACCGCGATGGGCAGCGGCTGGTCCGGAGGACACGGGTACATGTCCTGCTCGACGATGGCGAAGAGGTCGACCCCCAGGCCCTGCGCCGCCGCCAGCACCGGCTCGAGGGCGGGGACGCCGGCCGGCGGCTCGCACATCACACCGCGCTGGACGGCCGGACCGAAGGGGACCTCGTTCTTGACGACGTCCGCGAGGATCTCCGGGTCGACCTGCTTGAGGTGCAGATAGCCGATGCGCTCGCCGAACGTCTCGATGAGCTTGACGCTGTCGCCGCCGCAGTAGGCGTAGTGCCCCGTGTCGAGGCAGAGGTTGACCAGGTCGGAGTCGGTCGAGTCGAGGAAGCGCTCGACGTGCGTCTCGGTGTCGATGTGGGTGTCGGCGTGCGGGTGCACGACGATGTCCAGGCCGAACCGCTCCCGCACCTCGTGGCCCAGCCGCTCCATGCCCTTCGTCAGGTGCGCCCACTGCTCGCCGGTCAGCTCGGGTGGCTCGATGATCTCGGCGGTCTTGTCGTCCCGCCAGAAGGAGGGGATGACCACGAGGTGCTTGGCGCCCATGGCCTGCGTCAGCCTGGCGACATCGCTGACGTGCTCCCAGGTGGACTCCCAGACCCCGGGCCCCCGGTGCAGCGCCGTGAAGACCGTCCCCGCGGAGACCTTCAGGTTGCGCTTGGTGACCTCGTAGGTGAGCCGGGCCGGGTCGGTCGGCAGATAGCCGTACGGACCCAGCTCGATCCACTCGTATCCGGCCCCTGAGACCTCGTCGAGGAACCTCTCCCAGGGCACCTGCTGGGGGTCGTCGGGGAACCAGACGCCCCAGGAGTCCGGGGCGGAACCCACCCTGATGCGGTCCAGGGGGGCGGGGGCGGAGTTGACGGCAGCCATCGGGACTGTCCTTTCACCCGAGGGGGGCGGGGAGGGGAGGGGCTCAGTGGGACGCCTCGGAGGCTGTCGTGCCTCCGGCTGCGGGGGTCGGTACCTGGAGGTCGGATTCTTCCGGCAGTTCCTCGACGTCGACGCCGCGGACCTGTGCCAGTTCGTGCTTGAGTGCGGCGAGTTCGGCTCCGCCGGCCATGTGGTTGGTGAGTTCTTCGAGGGTGATCTCGCTGCGGGCGGCGGACAGCTCGAGGGTGCCCAGGCGCAGTACGGAGAAGTGGTCGCCGACCATATAGGCGTGGTGGGGATTGTGGGTGATGAAGATGACGCCGAGGCCGCGGTCGCGGGCTGCGGCGATGTACTTCAGCACGACGCCGGACTGTTTGACGCCGAGGGCGGCGGTGGGCTCGTCGAGTATGAGGACGCGGGCGCCGAAGTAGACGGCGCGGGCGATGGCGACGCACTGGCGCTGGCCGCCGGAGAGGGTGCCGATGGGCTGGTCGAGGTCGTCCAGGACGATGCCCATGTTGCGTAGTTCCTCGTCCGCGGTCTTCTTCATCTTCTCGATGTCGAGGCGGCGGACGGGCCAGGGGCCCTTGGTCATCTCGGAGCCGAGGAAGAAGTTCCGCCAGACCGGCATCAGGGGGACGGTGGCGAGGTCCTGGTAGACGGTGGCGATGCCCTTGTCGAGGGCTTCGCGGGGGGTGGTGAAGCGCACCGGCCGGCCGTCGACGAGGAAGTCGCCTTCGGTGTGCTGGTGCAGTCCGGAGATGATTTTGATGAGGGTGGATTTGCCGGCGCCGTTGTCGCCCAGGACGCAGGTGACCTGGCCGGGGTGGACGGCGAGGTCGACGCCGTGGAGGGCGCGGATGTTGCCGTAGGACTTGCCGGCGCCGCGCAGTTCGACGACGGGCGTGCCGTCCTGCGGGGCGCTGTCCTTGAGGACGGCTCCGTCGGGCGTGGCTCCGTTGGTGGTTGTCATGGGATCGGATCACCTCCGGGTCGCCGTGCGGCGGACCCACAGATTGACGAGGGCGGCAACGAGGAGCATCACGCCGAGGAAGGCCTTGAACCAGTCGGGGTTCCAGTTGGCGTAGACGATGCCCTGGGAGACCATGCCGAAGATGAAGGCGCCGATGACGGGGCCGATGGCGGAGCCGTAGCCGCCGGTGAGCAGACAGCCGCCGATGACCGCGGCGATGATGTACAGGAACTCGTTGCCGACGCCCTCGCCGGACTGCACGGTGTTGAACGAGAACAGCAAGTGCATACCGACGAACCAGGCGCCGGCGCCGACGCCCATGAACAGGGCGATCTTCGTGAGGTTGACGGGGACGCCGACCGCGCGGGCGCTGTCCTTGTTGCCGCCGACCGCGAAGATCCAGTTGCCGAACTTGGTGCGCAGCAGCAGCCAGGTCGCGATGGCGGCGAAGACAAGCCAGTAGACGATGGTGATCTTGAAGTTGACGCCGCCGATGCTGAACTCGGACGCGAAGACGCTCTTGGCCTGGTCGAAGCCGTCCATGTCGCTGACGGAGTCGCTGGCGACGTTGCCGGTGAAGATCTTCGTGACGGCGAGGTTGGCGCCCTGCAGGATCAGGAAGGAGCCGAGTGTCACCAGGAAGCTGGGCAGTCCGGTCTTGATCAGCAGGAAGCCGTTGAACGCGCCGACGGCGAGGGAGAAGACCAGCGCGACGATCACGCCGGTCCACACGTTCAGCGACAGCTGGAAGCTGAGGATGGCCGCGGTGAGCGCCGACGTGGTCACCGCGACACCGGCCGACAGGTCGAACTCGCCGCCGATCATCAGCAGGGCCACCGGCAGCGCCATGATGCCCATCACCGAGGCCTGGTAGAGCACGGTGGACAGGGCGCTCGCATCGCGGAAGGAGGGGGCGGCGGCGAAGAAGAAGATGTAGACGCCGACGGCGGCGATCAGCGCGCCGACCTCGGGGCGGGCCAGCAGCCTGCGCCCCAGGGACCGCTGGGCGGTGCGGCCGTCCTTGGGGGCGGCCGGCGAGGCCGGCGACGAGGGACTCGTCGCCGGTGCCGTTGCTTGGGTCATCGTCCTCACCGGGTGCCCTTCGCGGCGAACTCGGCGACGGTGTCGACGTTGCTCTTGTCGACGAACGCCGGACCGGTCAGCACCGGGGCCTCGCCGCCGCCCATGTAGTTGCCGTTGTTCTTGTAGAGCCACAGCGAGTCGACCGCCAGGTAGCCCTGCAGATAGGGCTGCTGGTCCACGGCGAACTCGATGTCGCCGTCCTTGATGGCGCTGGTCAGCTCCTTGTTGAGGTCGAAGGTGGCGACCTTGGCCTCGCTGCCCGCGTCGGAAACCGACTGCACCGCCGTCAGCGCGAACGGAGCACCGAGCGTGACGACCTCGTCGATGGAGCTGTCCTGCTTGAGCTTGGCCGTGATCGTCGACTTCACGGACGGCATGTCGGTGCCGTTGACGTAGAGGTTCTCCGTCTTGCCCTTGAAGGTCTTCTTCACACCCGCGCAGCGCGCCTCCAGGCCGACGTGGCCCTGCTCCTGGATCACACAGACGGCGTTCTTCGCCCCCGTCTCGTTGAGCTTGTTGCCGAGTGCCTCACCGGCGACGCCCTCGTCCTGGCCGAAGTACTCCATCAGGCCCAGGGACTTCCAGTCGTCCACGCCGGAGTTGAGGCCGACCACGGGTATGCCCGCCTTCGTCGCCTTGGCCACGACGTCCTTCATGGCGTCCGGCTTGGCGAGGGTGACCGCGATGCCGTCGACCTTCTGGTCGATGGCGTTCTGGACGAAGTTGGCCTGGGTGCCGGCGTTCGGGTCACTGGAGTAGATCAGCTTGACGTTGTCCTTGGCGGCGGCGGCCTCGGCGCCCTTGCGGACGATGTCCCAGAACGTGTCGCCGGGGGCCTGGTGGGTGACCAGCGCGACCGTCATACGGGGAGTGCTGGCCTTGCCTGCCGAGGCGGTCCCGCTGTCCTCCTCGGCCTGCTTGCCGCCGGAGCTGCTGGAGCATCCTGCGGCGAGGAGCGCTGCAGCCGCGGTTGCGGCGGCGATTGCGGCGTATCTACGGGGACGGCGGCGGGACGTGCGGTCCATCTTCCGGCACCTCACTGTGTGACAGAGGGGGTTGGGGGGTAGCGGCCTGGGCTGGGAGGCCCGGGTCGTTCGTACCGATGACGCGGCTGTTTCGCTGGGATGGGATACAAGCCCGTGGTGCGCCCCACTGTCAATACTTTGTTAAGACATCATTTCACGTTCAGGTTCGAATGTCAGAACAAACTATTGACACCTGCTCGCTGTGAGACCTACACCTATGAGACGCCAGGGGCTACGCCCCGGCAGTGCCGGGTTGCCCCGGACACCTGTACCCCCCTCCTAGGAGCGTCGCGCATGGCTGAATCGTTCGAGCCGTTTGATCTGATCACCATGGGCCGCATCGGCGTTGATATCTACCCCCTGCAGACGGGTGTTCCCCTGCCAGAGGTTGAGACCTTCGGAAAATTCCTCGGCGGTTCGGCGACCAACGTGGCGGTGGCCGCCGCGCGCCGGGGCTGCTCCACCGCGGTGATCAGCCGCACCGGCCGGGACCCCTTCGGCACATACGTCCGCCAGGCGCTCAAGGAGTTCGGCGTCGACGACCGCTGGGTCACACCGGTCGACGCATACCCGACGCCGGTCACCTTCTGCGAGATCTTCCCGCCGGACGACTTCCCGCTGTACTTCTACCGGCAGCCCAAGGCCCCCGACCTGGAGATCAGGACCGAAGAGCTCGACCTCGACGCCATCCGCGCGGCCCGTATCTTCTGGATCACCGGCACCGGGCTGAGCGAGGAGCCCAGCCGCTCCGCCACCCTTGCCGCGCTCGAGGCCCGCGCCAAGTCCGGTATCACCGTCTTCGACCTCGACTGGCGCCCGATGTTCTGGCGCAATCCCGACGAGGCCCGACCCCACTACGCCGAGGCGCTGCGCCACGTCACGGTCGCCGTCGGCAACCTCGACGAGTGCGAGGTCGCCACCGGCGTACGCGAACCGCGTGCCTGCGCCCAGGCGTTGCTGGACGCCGGCGTGGAACTCGCCGTCGTCAAGCAGGGCCCCAAGGGCGTGCTCGCCGTGCACCGCGACGGCACCACGGCCGAGGTCCCGCCCGTGCCCGTCGAGGTCGTCAACGGCCTCGGCGCGGGCGACGCCTTCGGCGGTTCCCTCTGCCACGGTCTGCTCGCCAACTGGGAGCTGGAGAAGGTGATGCGCCATGCCAATGCCGCCGGAGCCATCGTCGCCTCCCGCCTCGCCTGCTCCTCCGCGATGCCGACCTCGGCCGAGGTCGAACAGCTGATCGCGCGCAGCTGACCTCCACCGAACGGAAGAAAGGGAGCCTCCCTTGGCCATCAGCATCCCCGACATCGTCACGATGCGGGCCCGGCAGCCTGAAGCGATCGCCGAAGCGGCAGCCCATCGCACCCGCCGCCCCCTGATCGGGGAGAGCGGCCGCCTCATGATCGTGGCCGCCGACCATCCGGCGCGCGGCGCGCTCGGTGTCGGCGACCGGCGCCTGGCCATGGCCAACCGGGCCGACCTGCTGGAACGGCTCTGCATCGCGCTGTCCAGGCCCGGCGTCGACGGCGTCCTCGCGACCGCCGACATCCTTGAGGACCTGCTGCTCCTGGGCGTCCTGGACAACAAGATCGTCATGGGCTCACTGAACCGCGGCGGTCTGGCCGGGGCCTCGTTCGAGATGGACGACCGCTTCACCGGACACCGCCCCCAGGACATCCAGCGGTTCCGCTTCGACGCGGGGAAGCTCCTGCTGCGCATCGACTACGACGACCCGGGCTCCCTCACCACTCTGCAGTCCACCGCCCGCGCCATAGACGACATGGCCGCGCTCAGGCTGCCCGTCTTCGTGGAGCCGTTCATCTCGCGCCGCGTCGACGGGGCCGTACGCAACGATCTGAGCGCCGAGGCCGTCACCCGGTCCATCGCCATCGCCTCGGGTCTGGCCGGCACGTCCGCTTACACGTGGCTGAAACTGCCCGTCACGGAGGACCCCGACGACATGGCCGAGGTCCTTGAGACCTCCACGCTGCCCGTCGTGCTGCTCGGCGGCGAAGTGGGCAGGGACCAGGAGGGCGCGTACGAGAAGTGGCGCAAGGCGCTGCGGCAGCCCACCGTCCAGGGGCTGGTCGTCGGCCGGTCGCTGCTCTACCCGGCCGAAGGCAGTGTGGAGACCGCGGTGGACACCGCCGTCGGCCTGCTGTGAAGCAATCGCCGGTGGAGAACCCACCGGCTGTTGTGAACTGATCGCCCCTTGTGAACCGATCACCTGTTGTGAACCGATCGCCTGTTGTGAACCGATCGCCCGTCGTGAACGCACCCGGAGGAGCCACATCATGACCGCCGCGCAGCACCGGCAGTACCACCTGCCCACGGGGAAGGCCACGGGCGGCCCGTACACCGTGGACATCAGCCCCGAGACGGCCGGCTGGGGCTACTCCAGCCTGCGCATCCTCGAACTCCCCCCCGGTGGCTCACACACCTTCGCCACCGAGGACAGCGAGTGGATCGTGCTCCCGCTCAGCGGCGGCTGCACCGTGGTCTGCGAGGGCGAGAGCTTTGAACTGCACGGTCGGGAGAGCGTGTTCAGCGGCGTCACCGACTTCGTGTACGCACCGCGCGACAGCCACGCGACCATCGCTTCCGGCGCAGGCGGGCGGTTCGCCCTGACCGGCGCCCGCTGCACCCGCCGCCTGCCCGCCCGCTACGGCCCGGCCTCCGCCGTGCCCGTCGAGCTGCGCGGCACCGGCAACTGCAGCCGCCAGGTGAACAACTTCGGCGCTGCCGCCCCCGCCGGAGGCGATGATGGATACGGTTTCGAGTGCGACAAGCTGATCGCCGTGGAGGTGATCACGCCGGGCGGCAACTGGTCCTCGTTCCCGCCGCACAAGCACGACGAGCACCGCCCGGGCGAGGAGTCCGAACTCGAGGAGATCTACTACTTCGAGATCGCCGACCACGACGGCACCCCCGGCCTCGGCTACCAGCGCGTCTCCCCGTCCGGCCGCGGCCAGGGCACCGACGTACTGGCCGAGGTGCGCGGCGGCGACGTCGTCCTCATCCCGGACGGCTGGCACGGGCCCTCCATGGCCTTGCCCGGCCACGACATGTACTACCTCAACGTCATGGCGGGCCCCGGCGCCGACCGCGACTGGCTGATCTGCGACCACCCCGACCACGCCTGGATCCGCGGCAGCTTGGCGGACCAGCCCGTCGACCCGCGCCTGCCCCTGTACTCCGCCCCGTCCCCCGTTCGTTCAGAGAGCCAGTGAGGTACTGATGAGCCACCCGAGCCAGCCAGTGTGTCGCCTGACCGTCGCCCAGGCGCTGGTGCGGTTCCTGTCCGCGCAGTACACCGAGCGCGACGGCGTCCGGCGCCGGCTGATCGCCGGCACCTGGGGGATCTTCGGCCACGGCAACGTCGCCGGGCTCGGCCAGGCGCTGCTCGAGGCCGGCGAGGAGACCATGCCGTTCCATCAGGGCCGCAACGAGCAGGCCATGGTGCACGCCGCCGTCGGCTACGCCCGCCAGCTCAACCGGCTCTCCGCCCAGGCCGTCACGACCTCCATCGGCCCCGGCGCCACCAACCTGGTGACCGGCGCGGCCCTGGCCACCGTCAACCGCCTCCCGGTCCTGTTGCTGCCCGGCGACTACTTCGCGACCCGCACCGCGGACCCGCTGCTCCAGCAGCTCGAACACCCGGTGTCCGCGGACATCTCGGTCAACGACGCGCTGCGGCCGGTCTCCCGCTACTTCGACAGGATCAACCGGCCCGAGGCGCTGATCCCGTCCTCGCTGAACGCCATGCGGGTGCTCGCCGACCCAGCCGAGACCGGCGCTGTCACCCTCGCCCTGCCGCAGGACGTCCAGGCCGAGGCCTGGGACTGGCCGGAGGAGTTCTTCGCCGAGCGTGTCTGGCACGTACGACGCCCGGCGCCCGATCCCGCGGAGCTCGCCGCCGCGGCCGCGCTCGTACGGGGTGCCCGGAGGCCGCTGATCATCGCGGGTGGCGGCGTCCACCACAGCGAGGCCGAAATTGCTCTCAAGGCGCTGGTGGACGCCACCGGCATTCCCGTCGCCTCCACCCAGGCCGGCAAGGGCTCCCTGCGCCACGACCACCCCGCCGACCTCGGCGGCATCGGCCACACCGGCACCGCGGTCTGCGACGACATCGCTCGCACCGCCGACCTGGTCATCGGCGTCGGCACGCGCTACACAGACTTCACCACCGCCTCGAACACGCTCTTCGCCGAGCCGGGGGTTCGCTTCCTCAACCTCAACATCACGCCCTTCGACGCCCACAAGCTGGCCGCGACGACCGTCGTCGCCGACGCCCGCGCCGCGCTGGAAGCGCTCTCCGACGCGCTGGCCGAGTACCGCGTGGACGCGTCGTACGAGGCCGAGTACGCCGCCGGCAAGGAGCGCTGGGAGCGCGTCGTGGACGCCGCCTACCGGGCCGACGACGACTCCGCCGTCCCCACCCAGACCCAGGTGCTCGGCGTCCTCGACTCCGTCGTCGGCGACGACGACGTGGTCATCAACGCCGCCGGCTCGCTCCCGGGCGACCTGCACAAGCTGTGGCGCGCCCGCTCGCCACGCCAGTACCACCTGGAGTACGGCTACTCCTGCATGGGCTACGAGATCCCCGGCGGCATCGGCGTCCAGCTCGCCGCACCGGACACCCCCGTCTGGTCGCTGGTCGGCGACGGCACGTACCTGATGATGCCCACCGAGATCGTGACCGCCGTGCAGGAGGGCCTGCCGGTCAACATGGTCCTCATCCAGAACCACGGCTACGCCTCCATCGGCGGACTGTCCGAGGCAACCGGCGGCGAGCGCTTCGCCACCGCCTACCGCTACCGCGCCGCCGACGGCACCTTCACCGGCGATCCGCTGCCCGTCGACCTGGCCGCCAACGCCGCCAGCCTCGGCATGGACGTCATTCGCGCCAAGACAGTGGGCGAGCTGCGCGAGGCCCTGACCGCGGCCCGCGCCTCGGACCGGCCGACCTGCGTCTACGTCGAGACCGACACCAGCAACCCCAACGCGCCCGGCGCCGAGGCGTGGTGGGACGTGCCGGTCGCCGAGGTCGCATCCCGCGAGGCGGCCGTCGAAGCCCGCAAGACCTACGACCAGCACGCCGCCGACATCCGCCGCCACCTCTAGCTCCGCTGGAAGTGCCGCGATGTGCCGTCGGCCGTCTGCGGCACCGTCGTGGCTGGTCGCTCCCCCAAGTTCTCGACTGCGCTCGAACAGGGGGGACCCCCATCGCGGCGGAGCCGCATGTCGATACAGCCCCGCGCCCCTTCGGGGGCGCTGCCGAACCGCAGCGGACTTCGCCCGACCTGCGCCATCGGATCCGGCACCACAAGGCCCGGCCGCCCTCGGACCCCCGACCCTCCCGCCCCACGAAAGGCCCCGCAAGAACATGAAGACCATCAACCACTGGATCGGCGGGAAGCCCGTCGAGGGCACGTCCGGCCGCTTCGGCCCCGTGTTCAACCCGGCCACCGGCGCCCAGGAGAAGCAGATCGCCTTCGCCACGGTCGACGAGGTGGACGCCGCCGTCGCCCACGCCAAGGCCGCGTTCGAGAGCTGGGGCACGGCCTCCCTCGCCAAGCGCACCGCCTTCCTGTTCAAGTACCGCGAGCTCCTGGACGCGCACCGCGACGAGATCGCCGCGCTGATCACCGCCGAGCACGGCAAGGTGCACTCGGACGCGCTCGGCGAGGTCGCGCGCGGCATGGAGATCGTGGAGCTGGCCTGCGCCATCCCGGAGAAGCTGAAGGGCGAGCTGTCGACCCAGGTCTCCACCCGGGTCGACGTCGCCTCGATCCGCCAGCCGCTGGGCGTGGTGGCGGGCATCACGCCGTTCAACTTCCCGGCGATGGTGCCGATGTGGATGTTCCCCCTCGCGATCGCCTGCGGCAACACCTTCGTCCTCAAGCCGAGCGAGAAGGACCCCTCGGCCTCGTATCTGCTGGCGGAGCTGGCCTCCCAGGCCGGGCTGCCGGACGGTGTGCTCAACATCGTCCAGGGCGACAAGGTTGCCGTGGACCGGCTCCTCGAGCACCCGGACGTCGCGGCGGTGTCGTTCGTCGGCTCGACGCCGATCGCGAAGTACATCCAGCTCAAGGCCGTCGAACACGGCAAGCGCGTCCAGGCGCTGGGCGGCGCCAAGAACCACATGCTGGTGCTGCCGGACGCCGACCTCGACTTCGCCGCCGACCAGGCCATCAACGCCGCCTACGGATCGGCCGGTGAGCGCTGCATGGCCGTGTCGGTCGTGGTCGCGGTCGGCGACACCGGCGACGAACTCGTCGGGAAGATCGCCGAGCGTGCCAAGGGCCTGAAGATCGGTCCGGGCACGGATCCGTCGAGCGAGATGGGCCCGCTGATCACCCGCGAGCACCGCGACAAGGTGGCCTCGTACGTCACGTCCGCGGCCGAGCAGGGTGCCGAGGTCGTCGTCGACGGCACCGGCTTGCGCGTAGAGGACCACGAGGACGGGTTCTTCCTCGGCGTCTCACTCCTGGACAGGGTGCCGGTCACCGCGGACGCGTACCGGGACGAGATCTTCGGTCCGGTCCTGTGCGTCGTACGGGCGGATACCTACGACGACGCGATCAAGCTGATCAACAGCTCCCGCTGGGGCAACGGCACCGCGATCTTCACGCGGGACGGCGGCGCCGCCCGCCGCTTCCAGCTCGAGGTCCAGGCCGGCATGGTCGGCGTCAACGTCCCCATCCCGGTGCCGGTCGGCTACCACTCCTTCGGCGGCTGGAAGGACTCGCTCTTCGGCGACCACCACATCTACGGCAACGACGGCATCGCCTTCTACACCCAGGGCAAGGTGATCACCACCCGCTGGCCGGACCCCTCCGACGGCGGCATCAACCTCGGCTTCCCCAGCCACTCCTGAGGCCGCGGCGGCGCCGGGCGGCGCACACAGCCGCCCGGCACCCCCGACGGATGCATATTGTCCGGACAAATCGCCTGACAGGGCTTCCTGTCGCTCCGACGGACGGATAACCTCCCCTCGTGACCACTTCCGCGCCCTCCTCCTCCCTCGATTTCGCACTGGACCGCACAAGCCCGGTGCCGCTCTACTACCAGCTCGCCCAGCAGCTGGAGTCGGCGATCGAGCACGGCGCGCTGGCCCCCGGCAGCCTGCTGGGCAACGAGATCGAACTCGCCGGCCGGCTCGGCCTGTCCCGGCCCACGGTCCGGCAGGCCATCCAGTCCCTGGTCGACAAGGGCCTGCTCGTACGCCGCCGGGGTGTCGGCACCCAGGTGGTGCACAGCCAGGTCAAGCGCCCCCTGGAGCTGAGCAGCCTCTACGACGACCTGGAAGCCGCCGGGCAGAGCCCCGCCACGCGCGTACTGCGCAACGAGGTGCAGCCGGCGTCCGCCGAGGTCGCGGCGGCCCTCGGCATCGCCGAGGGGAGCGACGTCATCGTCCTCGAACGGCTGCGTTTGACCCATGGCCAGCCCATGGCGTTCCTCTGCAACTTCCTCCCGGCGGGCCTGCTGCAGCTCGACACCGCCAAGCTGGAGGCGACCGGTCTCTACCGCATGATGCGTTCGGCCGGGATCACCCTGCACAGTGCCCGGCAGTCCATAGGCGCGCGTTGCGCCACCGTCGATGAGGCCGAGCGTCTCGAGGAGACGGAGGGGGCCGCCCTGCTCACGATGCAGCGCACGGCTTACGACTCCACCGGCCGTATCGTCGAGTACGGCACCCACATCTACCGCGCCTCGCGCTACGCGTTCGAGTTCCAGCTGCTGGTCCGGTCCTGACGGGCAGGGAGAACCAGGTCCCGCCTCTTGTCTGTTCAGGCGCCCGGGACGGTGTGGTGGACCTGGCGGATGAAGGCGGCGTTGTCCGGGGTGTGCCGGATCCTGTCCATCAGCGTCTCCAGTGCCGCCTGACCGTCGCGGGTCTGCAGGGCGCGCCGTAGTCCTCGTACCGCTGTCAACTCGCCTGCCTGGAGCAGGAGTTCTTCGCGTCGGGTTCCCGAAGGTGCGATGTCGACGGCCGGGTAGATGCGCTTGTCCGCGATTGCGCGGTCCAGCCGGAGTTCCATGTTGCCGGTGCTCTTGAGCTCCTCGAAGAAGTAGTCGTCGGCGCGGGAGCCGGTCTCCACGAGGGCCGTGGCGAGGATGGTCAGGGAGCCGCCCTCCTCGGCCATGCGTGCCGCTCCGAAGAGGCGCTTGGGCCCGTGGAGTGCCGCAGCGTCGACGCCGCCGCTGAGGGTGCGGCCGCCTCCCGCCGATGCGTTGTTGTGGGCCCGGCACAGACGGGTGAGGGAGTCCAGCAGGATGACGACGTCCTGCCCCTGTTCGACAAGGCGCTTGGCGCGCTCCACCGCCAACTCGGCGAGAGCGATGTGCTCCTTCGCGGGCCGGTCGAACGTCGAGGCGAGCACCTCGCCCCGTACCGAACGGCGCATGTCGGTGACTTCTTCGGGGCGTTCGTCGAGCAGTACCACCATCAGATGGCACTCGGGGTGGTTCTCGGCGATGGCGGCGGCGAGGTGTTGGAGCAGCACCGTCTTGCCGGTCTTGGGGGGCGCCACGATGAGGCCGCGTTGTCCCTTGCCGATGGGTGCGATGAGGTCGACGATCCGGCCTGTCAGGCTCCCGGCGGCGCTTTCGAGGCGGAGCCGCTCTCGCGGGTGCAGCGGGGTGAGGTCACGGAAGTGCGGCCGGGCGCGCAGGGCTTCGGGCGGGCGGCCGTTGATCCGCTCGACGGAGCCGAGTGAGCATTGGCGGCCGCGGCCGCCGCGCTCGGCGACGTCGCCTTCGACGACATCACCCTTGCGAAGGCCCATCCGACGGATCAGGGAGGAGGACACCTGCGCGTCGCCGGGGGCCGGCAGGCAGCCCTTGCCCCGCAGAAAACCGTGCCCGTTGTGGGCGATGTCGAGGACACCGGCGATTCGGACCGGGGCGCCGGAGACCCCGGGGGCGCTCGTGGGGGCTTGGGGAGGGGTTTGTTCGAGAGTGCTGGTCATGTGAGTCCTTTCGCGGACACGGACAGATCGACAGGGAATGGCGAGAAGGGGAGGACTGGCTGCGAGGGGGGCGGTGAACTCACGCCCTGTACAGCGGGGAATTCACGCGTGTACGGCCAACTCGCGTACGGCCGACAACCTGTGCGCGGGCGGGCGCTCTGGCCCGTACGACCCATGGGAAAGCCCGAAGCCGGTGCAGACGCAGTGATGTGCGGAAGCTGGATCGCCGGTCAGGAATGACGGGCGCAACAGCGGAGATTCAGAGAGACGGCACCGGCGCCACAACATGGGCGAACACAAGTACCGATTGCACTGTACCACTCCGGATCGGGGGCCGGGCGGCGGCTGCACCTGGCGCCGAGACTTCGCGGCCGGCAGCCCCCGGCCAGGGCCTGCGTCCACTGCGCGACCCGGACGTGCCCGTGGCCCTGCTTGGACCGCGCCGATACCGGGAGTCGCCGGCCTCGATGAGCTCGTCGAGCCGGACGCGTGTTGTCGCGCGCCTGGATGTGGTGCGTGAGCGGGTCGCGGGGCAACTGGAGCGGGGGACTCGCGGGCCGCGGAGGTGCGCGCCATGCGCGCCGCGCCCGTTGGCTCGTGGGGCGCCATGACCCGCGCCAGCCGCACGACCGCGCCAGCCGCACCACCGCGACCGCCGCACGACCGCGACCGCAGCAGTCCCGCGACCGCCGCCGCAGGCGCATTCCCGTGTCACCCGTCGTACGACCCCAGCACCAGCACCTGAATCGCCAGCACCGCGGCCCCCCGCGCCCAGTCGTGGAAGTCCGACACCTTCGTCTCCAGGGGCACTGGGTCGGCGAGCGGGTGGCGGTGGGCGCGGATCGTCTCCCTCACCCGCTCTCCGGCCACGTCCATCAGGCCAACGCCCTCTCCGGCGAGCAGGATCTTCTGCGGCATGGCGAAGTTGGAGATCTGGGCCACCAGCGTGCCCAGGGCGCGAGCCGCCTCGTCGATGACACGGGCGGGCATGGGCTCCTCCCTGGCGGCGCCGGCGAGGATTTCCTCGTACGTCAGGTCGCGGCCGGTGGCGGCCCGGATCTGGTAACGGATGCTGGGGATGGTCAGCAGCGAGACGGCGCTGCCGCGTTCTCCGTCGGGGGTGAGCGGACCGTTGGGGTCGACGATCCAGTGGCGGCCGAAGCCGCGGTCCTCCTCGGCGCAGGGCACCCGCTTGCCGCCGAGGACGAGCCCGTAGCCGATGCCGGCGCCGATGGTGAGGACGACGAAACGGTCGAGGCCGCGGCCGGCGCCGAACCAGGTCTCGGCCTCGACGAGGGCGGCGACATCGTTCTCGACGACCACCGGCAGCCCGGTGCGCTCCTCGACGAGTTCGGCCAGACGGACGTCCCGCCACGACAGGAAGGGTGACTCCCCGACCACTGCACGGTCCTGGACGAGGCCGCCCACGCCGATGCCGATGCCGGCGAGCCCAGGGTGGGAGTCGGCGAGCTCGGCAGTCATCTCGCCCAGCTGATCGGCGACCTCGCCCGGATCGTGCGTGGTGAGCGGGCGGTCGTACCGGGTGACGATCTCGCTCCTGAGTGTGGTGACGACGCCGTACACCATGTCCTCGGTGATCTTGAAGCCGACGAAGGAGCGGGACTCGGCGACGATGTCGAGGGGCTGCGAGGGGCGCCCCTGCCGGACCTCGGCGAACGCGGCGCCCTCGGGAACCTCGACGAGGAGGCCCGACTCGATCAGCGGTTTGGTCAGCCTGGTGAGGCTGCCCGCCGAGAGGCTGAGCCGCCGGGCGATCTCGGTGCGGGACAGTGGGCCGTGCACGAGCACCTCGAGCGCCACGGCGCGTTCCCCTGCGCTGAGCGGCAGCCAGCTGGCGACACGTGTGGTCATGAAGGTCAGACTCCTCCAAGATTTCTTTCACCCTAGAAGTAACGCCCTCACTCTATGTCGCCTGTGCTCCTTGCAGAAGATATCTGCACGACCCTTGACGCGGTAATTCTTCCGCCGCAAAAGTAAATGGCCTGAGGACGAGCCGCCGATGAGGGAGCCCCCCGATGACCGTCGCCTCCAGCAGTCCACCATCCCGCCTACCTCTGACCGGCGCCGAACCCCTGGTGCCGACCAAGGGGGCCAAGGCCCGCGCCCGCGGTGACGGCGCCCTCGCGGCCGTCTTCATCGCACCCGCGATGCTGGGCTTTCTGGTCTTCCTGTGCTGGCCCACGATCCGGGGCATCTGGCTCAGCTTCACCCGGTTCAATCTGCTCACCCCGGCCGAGTGGGTAGGGCTCGACAACTACATACGCATGGTCAACGACCCCATCTTCTGGAGTTCGTTGGGCGTCACGGTCGAGTACGTGGTCATCAACATCGGTGTGCAGACGGTGTCCGCCCTGGCCATCGCCGTACTGCTGCAGCGGCTGACCCAGTCGTCCCTGCTGCGCGGCATCGTCCTCACCCCCTACCTCATGTCGAACGTCGTCGCCGGCCTCGTCTGGCTGTGGATCCTCGACACCCAGCTCGGCATCGGCAACGAGATCATCACCGCCATCGGGTTCGACCGCATCCCCTTCCTCGCCGACGAGACCTGGGCGATCCCCACCATCGCCCTGATCAACGTCTGGCGGCACGTCGGCTACACCGCTCTGCTCCTCTTCGCCGGTCTCCAGGCGATCCCGAACGACATGTACGAGGCGGCCAAGGTCGACGGCGCGAGCGAGTGGCGGATGTTCTGGCGGATCACCATGCCGCTCCTGCGGCCGGTGCTGGCGGTGGTGCTGATCATGACCGTGATCGGTTCGTTCCAGGTGTTCGACACCGTGGCGGTGACCACCGCGGGCGGTCCGGCGAACGCGACCAACGTGCTCCAGTACTACATCTACGGCTCCGCCTTCGGCCGCTTCCAGTTCGGCTACGCCTCGGCGATGTCCGTCGCCCTGCTGGTCGTGCTGAGCGCGATCACCGTCCTTCAGTACCGGCTCACCCGGGCCGGCCAGAGCGACCTCGGCTGACGGAAGGGAGACACCGACATGGCTGCCGTGACAACCACTACGACCGGGGCACCCGGGATACGACCGAAGCGGCGCAGGTTCTCCTTCGGGCGGGCCGCGGCCTGGACCGGGATGGGCCTGATCGTCCTCATCACCCTGCTGCCCTTCTACTGGATCCTGCGCACCGCACTCTCCACCAACGCGGGCCTGGGCGCCGACCCCACCAACCCGCTGCCGGCCGACCTCACCACCAGCGGCTTCGAGCGGGCCCTCGGTCTGCAGTCGGCCGAGGAGGCGGTAGCGCAGGGCGGCGCAGGCGGCGGGCTCGACTTCTGGCGCTATCTGCTCAACTCGGTGCTGGTCTCGACGCTGATCACCGGCTGTCAGATCTTCTTCTCGGCGATGGCCGCGTACGCCTTCGCACGGCTGCGCTGGCGCGGCCGGGACAAGGTGTTCGGCCTGTTCCTGGCCGGGCTGATGGTGCCGACCATCTTCACGCTGCTGCCGAACTTCGTGCTCATCAAGCAACTCCAGCTGGTGGACACGCTGTTGGGCATCGCGCTGCCGACGATGTTCATGACCCCGTTCGCGGTCTTCTTCCTGCGGCAGTTCTTCATGAACATCCCCCGGGAGGTCGAGGAGGCGGCCCTGCTCGACGGCGCCGGAAAGATCAAGATCTTCTTCCGGGTCATCCTGCCGATGGCGTCCACACCGATCATCACGCTGTCGGTGCTGACGTACATCACGTCCTGGAACGACTACTTCTGGCCGCTGATGGTCTCCTACAGCGACAGCTCGCGCGTGCTGACCGTGGCGCTGGCGGTCTTCCGGGCGCAGACCCCGGCGACCGGCGTCGACTGGTCCGGGCTCATGGCGGCGACGCTGATCGCCGCGCTCCCGATGCTGGGGCTCTTCGCCTGCTTCGCCCGCCGCATCGTCAGCTCCATCGGCTTCACCGGGATCAAGTGAGGGAATGACCATGCGACTTCGTACGCTGACCGCGCTGGTCGGAGCGCTGGGACTGTCCCTGGTGACCGGCTGCGCACAGGGCGGTTCCGCCGGCTCGTCCGCCAATACGGTGACGTACTGGCTGTGGGACGCCAACCAGCTGCCCGCCTACCAGGCCTGCGCGAAGGGGTTCGAGAAGGAGAACCCCGGGCTGAAGGTCAAGATCACCCAGTTGGGCTGGAGCGACTACTGGACCAAGCTCACCGCCGGCTTCATCGCGGGCACCCAGCCGGACGTGTTCACCGACCACATCCAGAAGTTCGGCCAGTTCGCCGATCTGCAGGTGCTGGAGCCGCTCGACGACCTCGGTATCAAGGACGACGCCTACCAGCCGGGGCTCGCCGCCAACTGGATGGGCCAGGACGGCCACCGCTACGGCGCCCCCAAGGACTGGGACACCGTCGCTCTCTTCTACAACCAGAAGCTGGCGAAGGACGCGGGACTTAACCCCGAGGAACTCAACAACCTCGCCTGGAACCCGAAGGACGGCGGGACCTTCGAGAAGGCGATCGCGCACCTCACCATCGACAGGAACGGCAAGCGGGGCGACGAGCCGGGCTTCGACAAGAACAACGTCAAGGTGTATGGGCTGGCCACCAACGGCGGCGGCTTCGGCGACGGCCAGACGCAGTGGAGCCCCTTCACCGCCTCCGCCGGGTGGGACTACACGGAAAAGCCGCGTTGGGGCACGGACTACCAGTACGACAGCCAGACCTTCCAGTCCGTCATCGACTGGTACTTCGGCCTGGCGGAGAAGGGCTACATGCCGCCTCTGTCCGACTACAACATCCAGTCCAACCAGGCCAACACGCAGTTCGCCGCGGGCAAGGCCGCCACCGCCATGGACGGTGCCTGGATGATCTCCACGTACCACGGTTTCAAGGGCATCGACGTCGGCACCGCCTTCACCCCGGCCGGCCCGACCGGCAAGCGCGCCACCATGATGAACGGCCTCGCCGACTCCATCGCCAAGGGAGCCAGGAACAAGGAGGGCGCCCGGAAGTGGGTGGCCTACCTGGCTTCCGACAAGTGCCAGACCGTCGTCGGCAAAGCCGGCGTCGTCTTCCCCGCCACACCGGCCGGCACCGAGGCCGCCATTGCCGCGTACAAGAAGAAGGGCATCGACGTCACGGCCTTCACCGAACCCGTGGCCGATAAGAAGGACTTCCGGACCTTCTCCTATCCGATCACCAACTACGCGGCGGACGTGACCGCGCTCATGCAGCCCGCCATGGAGGACGTCTTCGGCAACGGCAAGCCGGCGAGCAGCCTCGACGAGACCAACGACCAGATCAATTTCATCCTCAACCAGTGAAGGACATAAGCCACATGACGTTCTCCCTCGGCATCGTCGGCGCCGGGCAGTTCGCCGGCCAGTTCGCCAAGCTGTTCCAGGCGCATCCGGGCGTCGGCGACGTCTTCGTCACGGATCTGCTCCCCGAGCGCGCCGGGCAACTCGTCGCCGACGAGGGGCTGGCGGGGACCTACCCGTCGTACACGGCAATGCTGGAGTCCAAGGCCATCGACGCGGTCGCGATCTTCACCCAGCGCTGGACGCACGGGCCCCTCGTCGTCCAGGCGCTGCGGGCCGGCAAGCACGTCTACTCCGCGGTGCCGATGGCGATCACTCAGGACGAGATCGCGGAGATCATCGACACCGTACGCGAGACCGGCCTGACGTACATGATGGGCGAGACCAGCCACTACAACCCGGCCACCGTGTACGCCCGCAACCAGATCGCGGAGGGCGCCTTCGGCCGGCTCTTCTACGCCGAAGGCGACTACGTCCACGACATGGACCTTGGCTTCTACGAGGCGTACCAGTACAGCGGCGGCGAGAACTGGAAGGCCACCGCCAGCTATCCGCCGCTCCTCTACCCCACGCACTCGGTGGGCGGGGTGCTCGGCGCCTGGCAGACGCATGCGGTGAGCGTGTCGGCGATCGGTGTGCCGGACGAGCGCGGGGACGGCGTCTTCGACAAGGAGGTCAGCCAGTTCGGCAACGACTTCTCCAATGCCACCGCCCTGTTCGAGGTCGCGGGCGGCGGAACGTTCCGCACGAACGAGTTCCGCCGGGTCGGCTACCCCTCCCACATCCGCGAATCGCGGTTCCGCTTCTTCGGCACGGACGGCAGCTTCGAGCAGCTCGCCACGTACAGCCTCTGGCAGGACAAGAAGGGGATCACGGACGTCACCGAACACCTCCAGCCCAAGCCCACGATGTCGCCGGACGACCCCTCGCTCCAGCACATCGCCCCGGCCCTGCGGGACGCCTTCACCTCCGGCTCGGCGCCCGTGCACGACCGGGCGCGCTTGCCCAGGCAGTTCGACCACATGAAGAACGGCCACGAGGGGAGCCATCACTTCCTCGTCGACGACTTCGTCACCGCGGTCAACACCCGGACACTGCCGCCCGTGAACGCCTGGGTCGCGGCCCGCTACACCCTGCCGGGGATCATCGCGCACGAGTCCGCGCTGCAGGGCGGTGTCCGCCTCGAGATACCGGACTTCGGGGACGCGCCTGCGGTGTAGGCGGGCGGTTGGTACGACGGGCCGGTTGTTCCCCGCTCCCCCGGGGGGCAACCGGCCCGTCTGTCTGTCCGCTCGACTGGTCGGCTCATGGCTGGTGCGATCACCTCGTCGGCCGCCCGGCCCGCGGTTATCCGGCCTCAGGCACCTCGACCAGGGGGGCGGGTGAACGCAACTCCCGCACCATCCGTACCTAGGGCCGGACTTGCTCAACCGGAGCGCAGGCCGGAGAGCGGGCCGTCGTCCCAGGACCCCGCCACCCCCAGGAGGTCGCGAGTTGAGTCACAAGCGAGTGCCCAAGCGAAAGGTCGTTCTGGCCGTCGGTGGAGCCGGTGCCCTGGCGGCAGCGGCCATCCTGCTGCCCCAGGCCAACGCCTCACAGACGGACCCGGAGCCCACTCCCAAGGCGCTGAGCCCTGCGGCAGCGTCGGAGCTGGCCTCCCAGCTGGCCTCCCGGCTCGGCTCGGCCTTCGGCGGGGCGTACTACGACGCCGACCAGCAGCAGATCATCGTGAACGTCGTCGGGAACGACAACAACGTCATCGTGCAGGCCAAGAAGGCCGGGGCGGCCGTACGGAGCGTCCAGAACAGCCTCAGCACGCTGAAGTCGGGCGCGCAGACGCTGAAACAGCAGGCCGCCATTCCGGGCACTGCCTGGGCCGTCGACCCCAGGACCAACCAGATCCTAGTCACGGCGGACCGGACGGTGACCGGGGAGAGCTGGGACACGCTCGAGTCGACGGTGCGGTCCTTGGGCGAGGGCGTGGCCCGGATCCAGAAGTCGGCCGGGGAGTTCAAGACCTTCGTCGAGGGCGGCGACGCCATCTTCGGGGGCGGCGCGCGCTGTTCCCTCGGGTTCAACGTCACGACCGAGGACGGCAGCCCCGGCTTCCTCACCGCGGGCCATTGCGGCGTCGCTGCGGAGCAGTGGTCCGACGCGCAGGACGGTGCCCCGATCGGCACCGTCCAGGCCGCGACGTTCCCCGGAGACGGGGACTTCGCGCTGGTCACGTACGACGATCCGGCGACCCAGGCGGCGAGCGCCGTAGACGTGGGGAACGGGCAGCTCGTCGAGATCCAGCAGGCGGCCGAAGCCGCCGTCGGGCAGCAGGTGTTCCGCATGGGCAGCACCACCGGCCTGCGGGACGGCACGGTCACCGGCCTCGACGCCACCGTCAACTACCCGGAGGGCACCGTCACCGGGCTCATACAGACCGACGTCTGCGCCGAACCCGGCGACAGCGGTGGGGCCTTGTTCACCGAGGACGGCAGTGCCATCGGCCTGACGTCAGGTGGGAGTGGCGACTGCACCATCGGCGGCGAGACGTTCTTCCAGCCGGTGACGACGGCGCTGGCGGCGGTCGGCGCGCAGATCGGTGCCGGGGCCGAGGGCGGCGGGGGTGCTGTTGAGGGCGGCGGTGCCGAGGACGGCGGGAGCGTCGTCGATGACGGCATCGGCTGACGCAGTGTCGACCGAGAGGTACGGCCCCAGCCCTCGGCGCTGGGGCCCTATCCCTTCCTGTCTGGCTCCCTGCGGCCTCAGCGCCGCGCAAGCAGCGTACGCACCGACTCGGCGTTCAGTGCCAACGCATCCGGATCTCCGGCGTCCACGACCAGCGACAGCTCGTCCGTCGGCCAACGCGCGGCGATCACGCCCAACGGCACGCGGCGGTACGCCGGGATGTCCGGCAGCGTCCTGGTCATCCGCGGCTCCGAGGTGAAGACGGGTACGACCTGGGCGCCGTCGGACTGCTCGACGACCGGCAAGGTCAGGGTCATCCCGTCGTCGCCCCCCTGCGGCTCGTCGCCGATGGGAGCGGGCACCGGTACGAGGACCTCGGTACCGGCCAGCGTGTCCACGGCGGTCCGTATCTGCGACTCGTCACCGGTGTTGTCGACCAGCACCTTGAGGGCCTGCTGAGCCTGCTCCGGGTTCGGGGAAGGGAAGTCAGTCACGTTCTGTCCTCATCGTTGCGGCGAGCACAGCGCGTCGCGGTGCCCGCCCGGGCATGGGCCACGGTCGCTTACCCAGCCTCCTGCGGGCCATGCCTGACTCCTATGTCTCCAGGAACAGCGATCCCGCCTCCCGGTGGTGTGCCACTAATCCCTGGTCTCCAAGGCGAGCCACCCACCCGCAGCCCCGCGGCGCCGGTGCGTGCGCCGGTGCGTCACAGTCGCGCCGGCAGCCACCGCAACTGCTCCGCCTGGTGGAACGGGCCGCCCCCTTCATGGTCGTTGAAGTCGTACACCGCTATCTCCTTGTCGGAGTGGGCCCAGGCGTTGAAGGCCGCGTACACGGTGGACGGCGGGCAGGTCTGGTCCTCCAGGGCGACCGAGAAGAGGGCCGGGGCGCGGCCCCGCGCGGCGAAGTGGGCGCCGTCGAAGTAGGCGAGCGTACGCATCACCTGCTCGGTGCGGCCGCGGTGGACCTTGAGGTACCTGCCCACTTCCCGGTACGGATCGCGGTCGGTGATCGTCGTCGCGCGCGGGAAGTCGCACAGGAACGGAACGTCCGGAGCGATCGCGGCGAGGTCCGGCACCAGTCCGCCGACGGCCAGGGTGATGCCGCCGCCCTGGCTGGCGCCCACGGCCGCGGTGCGGGAGGCGTCGACGAGCGGATGGGAGCGCGCGGCCTCGACCGCTCGTACGGCGTCGGTGAACACCCGCCGGTAGTAGAAGCCCTCGGGGTCCTCGATACCGCGGGTCATGAAGCCGGGGTGCGCGGGGCCGCTGCCCACGGGGTCCGGGGTGTCGCCGCCGGACCAGCCGCTGCCCTGCCCGCGGGTGTCCATCACGAAGTGCGCGAAGCCGGCCGACGCCCACAGCAGATGCGTGTGGGGCAGCCCGCGGCCGCCGCCGTAGCCGATGAACTCGACGACCGCAGGCAGGGCCTCCGTCGTCCCGGCGGGCAGCGTCAGCCAGCCCTTGACGGGATGCCCGCCGAACCCGGCGAACGTCACATCGAACACCTCGACGTTCTTGAGACCGGTCTCGACAGGCTCGAAGCGGGCGTCCAGGTCATGGACGCGGGCCTCCTCCAGCGTCTTCGCCCAGAAGGCGTCGAAGTCGTCGGGTTCGACCGACGCGGTGCGATAGCTGCGCAGCTCATCGAGGGGCAGGTCGAACAGGGCCATGCGGGGCCGCCTTTGCTACTCGGGGAGCGGAACGATCACACCGTACGAGCCGCGGCCCGGCTGGAGAAGAGGTGCGAAAGCGCTTTCTCTGCAGAGATCTCCACGGGCCACGACAAAGCGGCCGGCGACCCGGCGTCGGTGCGACGCAGATCACACATTTCTCCCGGAACTCGCGCCCGGTCCGGCACGACTGCTGGTGCGGTACGGCTCACAACCGACCGCCCACCCCCTCGATCCAGGAGACCGCCGCCACGATGTCCGCTCAACCGCCGCCACCAGCCCCCGCTTCCGTCGCCGGCGACGGGCAGCCGCCGTTGCAGGAACTGCCGGAGGCCGCGCCCTCTGGAATCCGGTCGGGATGGGCCGCGCTGCGCCCGCTGGTGCTGCGACTGCACTTCTACGCGGGCCTGCTCGTCGCGCCGTTCCTGCTCGTCGCAGCCACCACAGGGTTCCTGTACGCCTGCTCGTACCAGGCCGAGAAGATCGTGTACGCGGATCAGCTGGGGGTCCCCGTCGGCCGCAGTGAACTGCCCGTGTCCGAGCAGGTGGCCGCTGCGCGCAAGGAGCACCCGGAGGGCTCGGTGAGTGCGGTGCGGCCCTCCCCGGAAGACGGGGCGACCACCCGCGTGCTGCTGTCAGGCGTTCCGGGCGTGGACCCCGACCACACGCTGGCCGTCTTCGTGAACCCGTACACGGGCGAAGTCCGAGGGGCATTGGAGCAGTACGGCTCGACCGGGGCCCTGCCGCTGCGTACCTGGATCGACGAGCTCCACCGCGATCTGCACCTGGGCGAACCGGGCCGCCTCTACAGCGAGCTCGCGGCGAGCTGGCTGTGGGTGATCACGGGTGGCGGGCTGGTGCTGTGGTTCGGACGGCGCAGCGCGCAGCGCAAACTCCGCGGTACGACCGGGCGCCGACGCGCACTGACCCTTCATGGCACGGTCGGGGTGTGGGCGGCCGCCGGGTTGTTCTTCGTCTCCGCCACAGGGCTGACCTGGTCGACGTACGCGGGCGAGACCATCAGCGATCTGCGCGAACAGCTGGGACAGTCCACCCCGTCCGTGACGGCGACCGCCGCCGGCGGTGAGCACGCCGAGCACCAGGCGGGGAGCGGGACCGGCGAGCACGGTGTGGGACTCGACGCCGTCCTGAAGGCCGCCCGGTCGGAAGGCCTGTCGAACCCGGTGGAGATCGTCCCGCCGGCCGACGCCTCGTCCGCGTACGTCGTGAAGCAGATCCAGCGGAGCTGGCCGGAGAAACAGGACTCCGTCGCCGTCGACCCGGCCACCGGCGAGGTCACGGATGTCCTGCGGTTCGCCGACTATCCGGTGCTGGCCAAGCTCACCCGGTGGGGGATCGACGCGCACACGGGCGTCCTGTTCGGGCTCGTCAACCAGATGCTGCTCGCCGCACTGGCCGTCGGGCTGATCACGCTGATCGTGTACGGCTACCGCATGTGGTGGCAGCGCGGCCGCGGCTCCGCCTTCGGCCGCCCCGTGCCGCGCGGGGCGTGGCAGCACGTTCCGGCCTACGTCCTGGTACCCCTGGTGGCGTGCCTGGCCGTGCTCGGGTACTTCGTCCCGCTGCTCGGTATCCCGCTGGTGGGCTTCCTTGCTGTGGACATCGTGCTGGGCGAGATCGCGTACCGGCGGGGGAGGCGGACGTACGCGTAGAGGACGGCCGTGGCGCGGGCGGTACGGGCCGTAGGGCCGGGCCGCACGCTGACACCCCAACGGCCCGGGCCGCACGCGGACGCCCCAACAGGCCAGGCAGTACGCGCAGTTGCGTACCGCCCGGCCCGGTGGCCCGAGACGTGTGTCAGCTCGGTGAGGTGACCTTCACCGGCTCGGTGTCGGCCCCACT
Source organism: Streptomyces himalayensis subsp. himalayensis (assembly GCF_013778455.1). Lineage (GTDB taxonomy): Bacteria > Actinomycetota > Actinomycetes > Streptomycetales > Streptomycetaceae > Streptomyces > Streptomyces himalayensis. The sequence goes on from NZ_JACEHE010000004.1 coordinate 272,343, forward strand.
GTGCCGTTCGGCCCAGTTCTCCAGGGCCGTGCGGCAGGCGTGGTCGAGGTGGTGCAGCCCGGTCAGGTGCAGCTCGACCGGGCGGTCCTGCGGCAGCGACTCCAGGGTGTCCAGGATCTTCGGCAGCCGCAGGAACGTGGCGTTGCCTGTCAGGTAGGCCTGGATGGGCCCGGCGCCCTTGTCGACGACCTCGAGCCGTACGTGAGAGGCCTCCCAAGCCGTCTTGACGATCGCCAGGGCGAGACCGATGAGCACGCCCTCGAACATGCTGACCGCGACGATCGACACGGCAGTGGCGACCAGGATCAGCGCCTCGCCGCGGTGTTCGCGCCACAGGCCCACGAGTTCGCGGGCCGGAATCAGCTTGAAGCCCGCGTGGACGAGGATGCCGGCGAGTGCCGCGACAGGGATGACGCCGAGTGCGGCCGGCAGCAGGGCGGCGAACAGCAGCAGCCATACGCCGTGCAGCACGCGGGACGCCTTGGTCCGCGCGCCCGCCTGGACGTTGGCCGCGCTGCGCACGATGACCGCCGTCATCGGCAGCGCACCGAGCAGTCCGCACACCGCGTTGCCCGCGCCCTGCGCCATCAGTTCCTTGTCGTACTGGGTGCGCGGACCGTCGTGCAGCCGGTCCACGGCGGCGGCGCTGAAAAGGCTCTCAGCGGAGGCGATCAGGGTGAACGCGAGCACCGTGCCGATCAGGCCGATGTTCGCGAGCTCCCCGAACTCGCCGAGGCCGGGCGGCTGAAGGGACTCGACGAGCCCCTTCACCTCGACCTTGGCGACGGGCAGTCCGAGCAGCGCCGAGGCGAGCGTGGCCAGTCCGACGGCGGCCAGCGGTGCCGGGACGACCTGCACCGGCTTGGGCAGCTTCTTCCACAGCACCAGCACCGCGATGGTGCCGGCTCCGAGGCACAGCGCGGTCCGCGCCTGCGGCGATGCGACCACGTCGGCGAACATCCCCGGCAGTCCGGCTATCTTGCCCAGGCCCGACGACGGGGCTTCGATGTCCGCCAGCGAGTAGAGCTGCCCGGCGATCAGGACCAGGCCGATGCCCGCCAGCATGCCCTCGACGACCGAGACGGAGATCGCCCGGAACCAGCGGCCCAGCCGCAGCCCGCCCATGAGGAGCTGGAGCAGTCCCGCGATGAGGACGATGACACCGAGAACGGGCAGCCCGTACGCCTGCACCGCCTCGTAGACGAGGACGGTCAGCCCGGCGGCCGGGCCGCTCACCTGCAGGCTGCTGCCGGGCAGCATGCCGGTGACGAGGCCTCCCACGATGCCGGTGACCAGGCCGAGTTCGGCCGGTACTCCGGAGGCGACGGCCACGCCCACGCACAGCGGCAGGGCGACGAGGAACACGACGAGTGAGGCGGTGAAGTCCTGCCGCCAGGCAGAGCCTGGCGCGGCGAGGCGGCCGCGCAGACGGCCGGCGGAGCGGTCGGCGGATGTCGTACGAGAGGTGTCCGTGTGCGAGGTTTCCATGGGCGCGCTCACAGGGCCGTGAAGGTGTCGGCGTCCGGATCGTGGGCGAGCACGGTTCCGGTGTGGACTTCGTAGTACCAGGCGTGCAGCCGCAGTCGGCCGTCCTCCAGCCGCCGGGCGACAGCGGGGTAGGACCGCATCCGGAGGATCTGCGCCAGCACGTGGTTCTGCACGGCCTGTGCCACGGCCGGGTCGTCCTGGGTGCCGTCCGGGCGGGGCGCGGCCTGGGTGAGCCAGTCGCGCACCGCGGGCACGGACGTCAGGTCGTCGCCGCGCACCAGCGCGCCGACGGCACCGCAGTGCGAGTGGCCGCACACGACCACGTCCGCGACGCCGAGCACCTCCACGGCGTACTCGATGGTGGCGGCCTCGCCGGTCGGGTGCCCGGACGCGTAGGGGGGAACGATGTTGCCCGCGGTGCGCAGCTCGAAGAGCTCGCCGGGGCGGGCCCCGGTGATCAGTGCCGGGACGACCCGGGAGTCGGAGCAGGTGATGAACAGGGCCTGCGGCGACTGGCCTTGTGCCAGGCGCGCGAACTCCTCCGAGCGGGCAGCTGACTGCTTCCGGAAGGAGCGTGCGTGATCGATGAGGGGCTGCATGAGGAATGCCTCCAGCGCGCCCCGGGGGGCGCGTCGTCGTACGAATGCGGAGTGTCACTGGCGGCGGGCAGGAGGGAGCGACCCCGCGCGGCGCACATGGGCGCACGGGGCGAGAGGGGCATGGCGGCGCCGGAAGATGGAGGGCGGGAACCGTCCCGGACTCGCTCCTGACCTGGTCCGGTCAGCAGCGGAAGACCTGGAGCACCGCGGGAGATCTGTCCGTCGCCGGTCTCGGCAGACGGTGGGAGGGTCCGGCGGGGACACGGGATGCCGACACCGCCGAGGCTGCGGGGTCACGCGACTCTGCGCCGTGTGGAGGGCTCTGCGTCGAGAACTCCTCGGCGCGCTGCCGGTCGCGGGCATACGCGGGTCGTGCGTCGGTCTCCACGGGGTGGGCGTCACCGCAGTTGGCGGAACTGGCGACTTCGGCCTCGGTGGAGGCGACGTGCGCTTTGTGCCCCGTGGCCGCCGACGCGGAGAGCGTGAGCGGATGGAGTGCGAAGAGGACGCCGGCGAGCACGCTGAACAGGGCACGCAACGCCGTACCTTGCAACATGCGGTAGCTCCCGGTCGGGCCTGCAACTGCACCGGCCGCAACGGCGTTGTTGACGTGCGCGAGTGCCGTAACTCCTTTGGAGGATTAGTACCTTAACCCGGCATCGCGCCCGAATGGTTACCGAAAGGTTTCCCTCCGGTGAGGGCCCGGCGAGGGCGATGCGGGCAAGCGGTGGGTCGATTCCGATAAGTCCGGATTGGTCAGACGAAAAGCCTATTGGGGCGATCGGGTGGCTTGAGCGCCGAATGAGCAACCGGTCCCTCTACTGTGGCACTCCTCCACGGCACAGTCCGATGCAGTCCTTGCTCCCTCTCTGGAGGCGTCATGTCTCTTGGTCAGCTGGCCGATTCGCGCTCGACGACGTTGTCGGCATGCGCGGGCGACGCCGATTCCCGCCCTGCGCCCGCCGAGGCCGCGGCGAGCGACGATCTGCTCGCCGCACCCGATCCGTGCGGCTGCGCGGACGCCACTCCACTCGAGGCGGAGAACCCGCGCCTCGACGCCCTGGACGACCCGCACCTCGGGGCCGAGGACCCGTGTTTCGAGGCGAAGGACCAGCGTCTCCCGGCCCAGGACCAGCGCGTGGTGGACCTCCACACGGCACTCACCGCGGCCGGTGTTCCGCCGGAGGCGGGGGACACCACCGCCATCCATGTCCTGGCGGCCCTGGACGACGAGACGGTGCACGCGGTCATCCGCTGGGTGAGCCGTAGATTCGCGGTGTGACGGTGACGGAGCCACTCGGGCCGGTCGCGGCCCGGTGTCCGGCACCGCGGACGTGGTCACCGCCGCCCTGCGCACCACCGCCTCCCCTCAACCGCCCTGGCGCACCACAGCCCCGCCCGCAGTCGTCTCCCGGAGCGTCATGGACACCGCCCGCTTCCGCTCGGTCCTGGTCGTCGAACGTCTTGTCGCGATCGTGCGGGGCAGCGACGCCGAGGCGTCGCTGAACACCGTGCTGGCTCTGGCCGACGAGGGTGTGGCGCTCATCGAGGTGTCGCTGCGGACCACGGAGGCCCTGGACGTCATCGCACGTGCCGCTGCCCGCCTGGGCCCTGACATCGTGATCGGCGCGGGCGCCGTGCTCACGGCGGACGACGTACGCCGTGCCCAGGACGCCGGTGCAGGTTGGGTGGTCACCCCGGCCGTCACCGAGGCGGTCGCGGCGTCCGCGCTGGCCGGAGTGCCGGTACTCGCGGGGGCGCTGACCCCGACGGAGACCGTCCACGCGATCCGGCTGGGCGCCGGCGCCGTGCAGCTGTTCCCTGCCTCTCTCGGCGGCCCCCACTACCTCGCCGCCCTGCGCGAACCGCTGCCCGACGTCCCCTTCGTCCCGGCCGGCGGAGTCGACGTCGGTGCCGCAGAGGAGTACTTCACCGCCGGAGCCGTCGCCGTGGGCGTTGGCCCGCCCCTTGTCGGTGACGCCGCCGACGGCGGCGATCTCGGGGCACTGCGCCATCGCGCCCGGCGCTATGTGACGGCCTGCCGCTCCGGGAGCACGGCATGACACGGGCGCCGTCCGGGGGGACGGCAGATCCGCTGACCGCGGAGCGCGTGAGGCCGCGTGGCACCGGGAACAGTCCTGTGTCGTCCGTGGTTCGCCTGTCCGGAGGCCGAGGCAGCTGAGATCCGCCGGACCGGTCACAAGATCAAGCAGAGGATGGGCCCCTCGTGGAAGACAGGTCGGCCCCTCGCGGGGACACACGGGAACGCCCGACCAGCGAAGGTGTTGCGTATGCGCCGGAGGCCACGGGGAGTCCGTGGCGGACCGTGGGCCCTGCGAGTGGCCTCGGCAGACCGGCCCGACAGGCCCGAGTTGCGCGGTCGGCCCGGTCGGCTGGGCGGCCAGCCCCTGGTTGGCCGGCGAGGAACCCGGCCACCCGGCCAGAGTGGGTCCGCAGGCGATCCCCGAGACGATCGGCGAGGGTAACAGCGTGAACGTGACGCGGAATCTCCCGCCGGAGCGCAACCTGGAAGTCAGGAGCCCCCGCCTCGACGGCCGATGCACCCGGCGGCCGCGGCAGCCCGCCCCACCACGACCGGCACGAGCCCACGGCAGCGGCGGCCAGGGCACTCGAACATCTCGCCCGAAGGAGGCCTGACCTCATGTCAGAGACCAGCGGCTGGGAGAACCCTCTGCGCGATCCGCTGGACCGGCGGCTCCCGCGCATCGCGGGGCCGTCCGGCCTCGTGATCTTCGGTGTCACGGGTGATCTGTCCCGGAAGAAACTGATGCCCGCCATCTACGACCTGGCCAATCGGGGACTGCTGCCCCCGGGCTTCTCTCTCGTCGGCTTCGCCCGCCGCGACTGGGCCGACGAGGACTTCGCCCAGGTCGTGCACGACGCGGTCGAGCAGCACTCGCGCACCCCGTTCCGTGAGGAGGTGTGGCAGCAGCTGGCCGAAGGGATGCGCTTCATTCCCGGCGATTTCGCCGACGACACCGCCTTCGAACGGCTGCGCGCCACGATCGAGGAGCTGGACAAGGCGCAGGGGACGGGCGGCAACTTCGCCTTCTACCTCTCCGTACCGCCGAAGTTCTTCCCCACGGTCGTCGAGCAGCTGAAGCAGCACGGGCTGTCGGACGCTCCCGCGGGGTCCTGGCGTCGGGCTGTGATCGAGAAGCCGTTCGGGCACGATCTGGCCTCCGCCAAGGAGCTCAACGCGATCGTGCACGAGGTGTTCGCGCCCGACGAGGTGTTCCGGATCGACCACTATCTGGGCAAGGAGACCGTCCAGAACATTCTGGCGGTGCGCTTCGCCAACACGATGTTCGAGCCGATCTGGAACCGGTCCTTCGTCGACCATGTGCAGATCACGATGGCCGAGGACATCGGGATCGGCGGCCGCGCCGGCTACTACGACGGCATCGGTGCCGCCCGCGACGTCATCCAGAATCACCTGCTCCAGCTCCTCGCCCTGACGGCGATGGAGGAGCCGTCGGGCTTCGACGCCCCCTCGCTGGTCACCGAGAAACTGAAGGTCTTCAAGGCCGTGGATCTCCCGGAGGACCTGGGCGCGTCCACCGTGCGTGCCCAGTACTCCGCCGGCTGGCAGGGCGGTGAGAAGGTCATCGGCTATCTGCAGGAGGACGGCATCGACCAGCAGTCGAAGACCGACACCTACGCGGCGATCAAGCTGGAGGTCAACAACCGCCGCTGGGCCGGGGTGCCGTTCTACCTCCGTACCGGAAAGCGCCTCGGCCGCCGCGTCACCGAGATCGCCGTTGTCTTCCAGCGCGCCCCGCACTCGCCCTTCGACTCCTCCGCCACCGCGGAGCTCGGGCAGAACGCGCTGGTCATCCGCGTGCAGCCGGACGAGGGCGTGACGGTGCGGTTCGGCTCCAAGGTGCCCGGCACGTCGATGGAGCTCCGCGACGTGACGATGGACTTCGCGTACGGCGAGTCGTTCACGGAGTCCAGCCCGGAGGCGTACGAACGGCTGATCCTCGACGTCCTGCTCGGCGACGCCAACCTCTTCCCGCGTACGGAGGAGGTCGAGGAGTCGTGGAGGATCCTCGATCCGATCGAGGAGTACTGGCGCAGGCACGGAACACCGGCACAGTATCCGGCGGGCACATGGGGACCCGAGGAAGCGGACGAGATGCTCGCACGAGACGGACGGAGCTGGCGCAGGCCATGAAGACCGACCTCACCAACACTAATGCCAGCAAGATCAACAAGGCGCTCATCGAGGCCCGCCGCGCCATCGGCACCCCGGCGGTGGGCATGGTGCTGACCCTCGTCATCGTCACCGACGAGGAGAACGCCTACGACGCCCTGAAGGCGGCCACCGATGCGTCCCGCGAGCACCCCTCGCGCACCCTCGTCGTCATCAAGCGCCACGTCCGCTCCCCACGCGACCGCCACGGCACGCGCCTGGACGCCGACGTGCGGGTCGGCACCGACGCGGGCGCCGGCGAGACGGTCGTGCTGCGCCTGCACGGTGAGCTGACCGATCGCGCGGACTCGGTGGTGCTGCCCCTGCTTCTGCCCGACGCGCCCGTGGTCGTGTGGTGGCCCGTCGACGCCCCGGCCGTGCCCGCCAAGGATCCGCTCGGCGCGCTCGCGCAGCGGCGCATCACAGACGCATACGCCGTAGAGCGGCCGCTCCAGGAACTGGAGGCGCGCGCCGCGGGATACTCGCCCGGGGACACCGACCTGGCATGGACCAGGCTCACACCGTGGCGCTCCATGCTCGCCGCAGCCCTCGACCAGTCGCGATCGGAGATCACCTCCGCCGTGGTGGAGAGCGAGGCGGAGAACCCGAGCGCCGAACTGCTGGCCCGCTGGTTCGCGAACCGGCTCGGCGTACCCGTCGAGAAGGTCGTCACCGACGGCCCCGTCATCACCGCGGTACGGCTGAGGACCGCCGACGGTGAGATCCACATCGACCGGCCGGCAGGTCCCGTGGCCCGGCTGTCCATCCCCGGTCAGCCGAGCCGTGTTCTGGCCCTGAAGGTACGTACCACCGCCGAACTGATCGCGGAGGAGCTGCGCCGGCTCGACCCCGACGAGGCGTACTGCGCCGCGCTGCACACGACGGTGACCGTGCTCGGCTCGTCGAACGAGACAGCAGCGACAGCCGACGTCACATGAACGGCGGGGCGGCGGCGCTGGTCACGGTGCTTGCTTCCGCCCGCGCTACTCGATGTTCTCGGTGTCGATCCGGGCGTCTATCTGCTTGTACGCGGCGGGGGTCCGGGTCAGTACGGGCAGGCCGAGGCCGAGAGCGAGGTGGGCGGCGTGGGCGGTCGGCAGGTCCGTGGCGCGCTCGCGGGCGATCTGGGCGACGGCCCAGCAGGACGGCTCGTCGAGGGGACGGAAGATGAAGCAGGGCGAGGCGAGAGCGTCCTGCAGCATCTGGGTGACCTCGCCGAGAGCGCTCTCGGCAAGTCCCTGGGCGAAGGAGCCGGCCGGTACATACAGCGGCTGGGCGATCTCCGCGGAGTGGTGGACGCGCGCGGCCATGTAGATGCTGCCGTGCGCGAGGGCGCTGACCGCGGTGTGGTCGAGAACGTATCCCGTGCTCACGCGGCGCTCTGCCCCTGGGCGGCAGGGTAGCCGCGGCGGGCATCGGCCTCACGCACGGCCTCCAGGGCCGTGTCCCACTGGCCGGGGTGCTCGGTGCGGGCGCGCCCGGCGAACCAGTCGATGGCACGCTGAGCACGCTCGGCCTGCTCGAGCTTCTCCTTCACGGCCTCGTCGATCCAGCCCGAGACCTGCCCCTTGCCGGCGATCTCCTCGATCGCGGCGAGGCGGTCGCTGTCGATGGTGATGGTCACCTTCTTCTTCGCCATACCGACACCATACCGACGCCATACCACTTGGGGGAGTTCGCGCCTCAACCTTTGCGCCTGAAACACCGCTCCGAAGGGAAGTCCTCAGGAGTACGAGGCCCGGCCCATGGGCGCCGCCCCTCACCCACGCCCCAGGCGCCCATGGAGCACGGGGACGCATGGCGCGCCGCCCCAGGGTCCGCGTACCCGCCCACCGTTCCGCTGTCGCCGACAGCCCGGGTCTACTCCGCCGCGGGCTGCGGGGAGCGGCGGCTGTCGCCCAGGGGTGTGTGGAGCCGCCCGTTGAGCGAGCGGAGGGGTGTCACTCTGCTTTTTGCGCTCTGCTCGCCCTGTGTGTCCTTCGTGTTCTTGGCGTCAAGTGGGGCTCGATTGCTCATGATGCGATGATCGGCCAGGGGGCGCGCCGCAGCCACTCCCTGCCTTTCCTGGTGTTGCGCATCCTGGTGCTGCGACTCCCAGGCAGACTCCCAGGCAGAGGAACGGACGGCCGCCGTCGCGCCCCTGCCGCAGCCGAGGCCCCGCTCCCGGTTGCGGGCCGGAATCCACGATGCTCTGGCGATCACATCCAGGGGAGGCCGTGATGGTGACGGATGGCGAGTTGCGGCACCTGCGCCGCTGTGTGGAGCTGGCGGCCGAGGCGCTGGAGGAGGGCGACGAACCCTTCGGTTCCGTGCTGGTCGGCGGGGACGGGACCGTGCTCGGCGAGGACCACAACCGGGTGGCGTCGGGCGACCGCACGCGGCATCCCGAGTTCGAGCTCGCTCGTTGGGCGGCGACGCACATGACCCCGGAGGAACGGGCGGCCGCCACCGTCTACACCTCCGGAGAGCACTGCCCCATGTGCGCCGCCGCGCATGCCTGGGTGGGGCTGGGCCGCATCGTCTACGTCAGTTCGTCCGAGCAGCTCGTCTCATGGCTCGCCGAACTGGGAGTCCCCGCACCTCCTGTGCGGCCGCTGCCGATCCAGGACATCGCCCCCGGCGTGACGGTGGAAGGCCCGGTTCCGGACCTCGCGGAGGAGGTACGGGCACTGCAGCGCCGCTTCCACGGCACCTCGTGAGGGCGTCTGCCGATGGGTTGGCGGCCGGGACGGAGGAGGGCCCCACCGCGATGGGGGAACGCGGCGGGGCTCGTCATCGTGCCCGGTGACCGGCCGGTCATGCCTGCATACGAGGACCGGATCGGGCCACGCTGCGCAGGCCGTCTCCGATGGCCGCCACACCCCCGCCGATGAGGGTCGTCGTGGTGGCGGCATAGCCGAGGACGAGCCCGGGCGGGTGCGGGAGTTGGGTGTGCCATGAGAGCGGTTGCACCTTCACGCCCCGCGCGAGCGACGCCGTCGCCAGATCGGTGTCGTCGAACTCGGCGTCGAACGTGACCGTCAGGTGCAGGCCCGCCGCGGCGCCGTGCACCACCGCCCGCGGAAGGTGCCTCCCGATCGCGTCGATCATCGCGTCGCGGCGCCGGCGGTGGCGCTTGCGGAGAAGGCGTAGATGGCTCTCCAGCTCGCCCGACTCCATCAGTCGCGCCAGGACCAGTTGCGGCAGTGCGGCGTTGCCGAGGTCCGTGAAGCGCTTGGCGCTCACGAGGGCCTCCCGGTACCGGGCCGGCGCGACCACCCATCCCGTACGCAGGGCCGGCGCGAGGAGTTTGGAAACGCTCCCGGCGTAGCAGACGTGTTCGGGGAGCATGGGCTGCAGTGCGGGGACCGGAGGACGGTCGTAGCGGTGCTCGGAGTCGTAGTCGTCCTCGAGGACGAGGCCGCCCGCCCGCGCCCAGTCCATCAGTTCGCGCCGCCGTTCGCCGGTGAGCACCACCCCGGTCGGGAACTGGTGGGCCGGCGTCAGCAGAACGGCCCGTACGCCCGTGGCGCGGAGTTCGTCGATGCGGAGGCCCGCGGAGTCCACCCGTACCGGTGGAGTGCGCAGCCCCTCGCTGCCCAGCTGCTGGCGGGCCCCTAGCGAGCCCGGATCCTCCACCGCCACGGCGTCGATGCCGTCGCGCCGGAGCACCCGCGCGACCAGCCCGAATGCCTGGGCCGTGCCGGCGACGATCAGCACCTCGCCGGGGTCGGCCTTGATACCGCGGTTGCGAGCGAGCCAGTTGGCGACGGCGAGCCGCAGCGCCGGTGTGCCGCGAGGGTCGCCGTATCCGAAGTCCGACGCCGACAGTTCCCTCAGGACGATGCGTTCGGCGCGCAGCCACGCTGCCCGCGGGAACGCGGTGAGGTCCGGGACACCGGGTGACAGGTCGATCCTGGCGGGCATCGACCGCAGGGTCTCGAACACGTCCGGGCCGGGCGCGGCGGCGAACGGAGTGCCCGGTGCCGGGGGAGCAGCAGGGGCCGGGGCCGGCGGGGCGACCGTCGTCCCGACGGGGGCGGCCACCACGACCGTTCCGTTGCGGCCGCGACCGGCGACGTGGCCGTCCTCGATCAGCCTCTGGTACGCCTCGGTGACCACTCCTCGAGAGACCCGCAGATCACTGGCCAGGACCCGGGTCGCCGGAAGCCTGCTGCCGACCGGCAGTCGGCCGTCCGCGATGGCGCGCCGCAACTGCACGGCCAGCCACTCGGCGCGCCCGCCCGCCGGAGCGTCGTCGATGTTCAGCTGCAGGAAGTTGGACCCCGGCATTTTGGTCCTGTTGAGAGCGTCATCTTTGGACCTGTCCATAGAGCCATTGTGGCAGCAGGGTGAAGGCATGAACACAACCGCGCAGCACTCCGGGGCTGTTGGACGGCCGGGCGCGCGACGGCCGGGCTCGCTACGGCCTGCCGGCGGCCGCGATGACGAAAGCGGGGGACAGACGATGACCACAGTCGGTTACGTGCACGGTTACTCGGCGCACGAGACGCGTCGCCTGGGCGATCAGGCGGACACGCTGGCACAGTTGCTGCATGCCGGCACCACATATCCGGCGGGCAGCCGGGTGCTCGAGGTCGGCTGCGGCACGGGCGCCCAGACGGTCCACCTGGCGGCCGGAAGCCCAGGCGCGCACTTCGTAGCGGTGGACGTCTCCGACGCCTCACTTGCACAGGCGCGCGCCCGCGTGGCGGCCCGGGCCCCGTGGGCGCGGGTGGACTGGGTGCGCGCGGACCTCCACGACCTGCCGTTCGCCGACGCGGAGTTCGACCACGTCTTCGTGTGCTTCGTGCTGGAACACCTGCCGGACCCGGCGCGGGCACTGGCCGGGCTCCGGCGCGTATTGCGCCTGGGCGGCACCGTCACCGTGATCGAGGGCGACCACGGCTCCGCCCTCTTCCACCCCGACAGCTCCTACGCCCACGCAGTGATCGGCCACCAGGTGCGCCTGCAGTCCGCCGCCGGCGGCAACGCGCTGCTGGGCCGGCAGCTGCAACCGCTGCTGACCGGTGCCGGCTACGCGGACGTGGTCGTCGAGCCGCGGACGATGTACGCCGATGACACCCGGCCCACGCTGGTCGACGGCTTCACCCGGAACACCTTCATCGCGATGGTCGAATCCGTCCGTGACGAGGCACTCGCCGCGGGCCTCACCAACCGGGCCGACTGGGACCGCGGCATCGCCGACCTGCACCGGACCGCAGCTGACGGCGGCACGTTCCTCTACACGTTCTTCAAGGCCGTCGCCGTGAACCCGGGAGCGGGGCGGCCGTCATGACCGCCTCACTCATCGCCCTGGCCCTGCTGGCGCTCCTCGTCTGCGGTCTGGAGCCCAGCCACCGCCGCCGGCCCCACCCGCGGCCCCGCTTGTACGGCAGCGCGGACGGCGAGGACCGGGACGCCGTACGGGTCCGCGACGAAATCCGGACCGCAGCCGATCGCAGCTCCGGGGCCGCGGCCGACGGCGGCTCGGGGGCCCGGGCTGACGGCGGCTCGGGGGCCCGGGCTGGCGGCGGCTCGGGGGCCGCGGCTGACGGCGGCTCGGGGGCTGGAGCCGACGGCAGCTCCGGGGCCACAGCTGACCGCAGCCCGAGGGCTGGAGCCGACTGCAGCCCCACGGGCGGAGCCGACCGCAGCCCTGGGGCCGCAGGCGACGTCGGCTCCGACACCGCAGCCGACGCCGGCCCCAAGCAGCACGTACGCCCGACTGGGCTGGAGGCAAGGCGAGTCACCCGGCACCCGCGCCCCCGCCTGCGGCGTCGCGCCGCCGCCATGCCACCCGAAGGCTAGGCGTCCCGAAGACTAGGCCTCCTGCTGTTCGACCTCCAGCGGATCGAAGGCGACCCGGGTGAGGGACCCGTCCTCCGCCCACCGCACCTCCATCCGGTCCGACTCGACCACCACCGCCGTCACGGCGGCGGACAACGGCGCCGGATCGGGCTCCGCCGAGAGCATGGCCAGGGCGGCGTACAGCCCCGTACCCTCCGCACCGGCCGTCAGGCGCGGAACGCGCGCCCAGCGGGTGAAGGCCGTGCCCTGCGGCGCGCGAGCCTCGTCGAGGTCCCGCCAGCCGTGCAGCGGATGGAGGGCAGACACGAGCGGCTCGTCGGGGCCGGTGGCCCAGCCCGTCTGTACGAGGCGGGCCCCCGGCGGGGCACCGATAACGCGGTGCACCCGCAGTTCGTAGCGTCCCCGCACCACCGTGACGCTCTCCACCCGCAACCCCGGCACCATAGGCGGACCCGAGACGAACACCGGAAGGTGCCAGGAGGCCGCCCAGCCCCAGCCGTCGCCGTGCCCCGCGCCCAGCGGCCGGATGCGGCGGCGGACGCTGCGGACCCCGGCGACCTCCACGGACAGGTGGTTGTCGTGGACGTTGGCGGTCGCCGTGGGCCCGGTCCGTGTCGAGTACGCCTGGCGGCCGTAGTGCGGATCGTCCGCGGCAGCCGACTCGCCCTCGTGCGGGCGGACATGGTCGCTGCCGTGGTTGTGCAGTCGCACGATCCCGTCCGCGCGGGTGCTCTGCACGAGCAGGCCGGGAGCCGGAAGCGCCAGTACGCGGTCGGCGTCCTCGCTGGGAGCGCTCTCTTCGGTCGCCGTCCACAGCGGATGGTCCGCGGGGGCGAGCAGCGACACGAAGGCCTTCGACGCCCAATACGGCGACGAGGGGCCCGAATAGGTCTGCAGCGTCGCCTCGTGCGGGCCGTGCCAGCCCAACGTGAGCAGGCCGTCCTCGTCGACCGCCCCGCGGTCGAGGAAGTAGCGCAGAGATCCGCTCAGCAGCCGCCGCGACGTTCCCGGTGTGAGCGGGGTATGGCCCGTGACCGCGCCCAGGCCCACCGCCGCACCGGCGGCGAAGCGGTACGACAGCGAGCGTCCGTAGTGGAGCGGGGCGCCGTCGGCGCCGAAGAACAGCCCGAAACCCTCCAAGTGCTCGCGCAGCCGGGCACCGTGGAGCACCGACATATCCGTGTCCTGCGCCAGGTGCGCGTGGAGCACGGGATAGAGGTGCAGAGCCCAGCCGTTGTAGTGGTCGAAGGCGCGGCCGTCGCCGTCGGCGTACCAGCCGTTGCCGCGGTACCAGGTCTCCATCAGGTCCAGGGCCCGCTCGTGGGCGCGGGCCGTCTCCGCGTCGCCGCGCCCGACCGACTCCAGGAAACCGGCCACGGTGAAGGGGAACAGGTACCAGTTGTTCGGCGCGGGGACATGGCGGATAGCGCCGCGCAGCCACTCCTCGGCCCGGTCCTGCACGTCCGGCTCCAGCCGGTCCCACAGCCACGGCCGGGTGAGCCGCAGCCCGAGGGCCACGGAAGCGGACTCGACCATCGGCTGGCCCTGCACATCGTGGTCCAGGATGAGCGGCCAGGACTCGGTGTCGTCACGGCCGGGGGTGCGCGTTCCCGCGGCGATGCCGTCCGCGTACCGGTCGAGCCACCCGTGCGGGTCCTTGCCGTCCGCGCCTGCCACGCGGAACGCGGCGGCGAGGAACGTCCGGGCGTAGCCCTCCAGGCCGTCCGACCGCACACCTGACCGTGACGGCCTCCCCGGCAGGTCGAGCAGGGCGCCGCCGGGCGTGGCCCACCGCCATGCGGCGCGCAGCAGTCCGTCGGCCGCGGCTTCCCAGTGGGCCCGGGTGTAACCGGTGTACGGGCTCAGTTCACGGTCGTCTTCGGGGAGTTGCAGCGGCGAGCTCATGCCAGGAATGCCAGCCTTTCGCGTCGTACGGGATGGGCGAAGCCGTCGCCCGCGGCCCAGCGGCCCGCCTCGCTGACGGCCAGCTCGGCGAGCCGCCGCCACTCGTTGCCCTGGGAGCCGGCGAGGTGCGGGGTGAGGAGAGCGTTGTCGCAGTCCCACAGCGGATGGCCGGGCGGCAGCACCTCGGGATCCGTGACGTCCAGAACAGCACGGATCCTGCCCTCCAGCAGGAGATCCGTGAGCGCGCCCTGGTCCACGACGGCACCGCGCGCGGTGTTGATGAGCACACTGTCCGGGCGCATGGCCGTGAGCAGTTCGCGGCTGACCAGCCCTCGGGTGGAGGGCAGCAGCGGGGTGTGGACGCTCACGATGTCGGACTGGGCGAAGAGTTCGGCCGGTCCGACCGGGCGGGCACCCAGTGCGGTCACCTCGTCGTCGGGGACGTACGGGTCGTGCAGCAGGATGCGCAGATCGTACGGGCGCAGCAGGTCGATCACGCGGCGGCCGACGAGCGAGGCGGAGAGGATGCCGACGGTGCGCTGGTAGTTGCCCACGCCGGAGGGCGTGTGCAGCCAGTTGTCGCGCCGCCGGGTCGAGCGGAAGTCGCGGGCCCGCTCCAGGACGCGCTTTCCTGCCAGCAGGATCATCGCGACCGTGTACTCGGCCACCGGGAGAGCGTTTGCAGAGGCCGCCGACGACACCTCGATGCCGCGCTCCCAGCAGGCATCGGTGATGTGCGGGCGGACCGAACCGGCGGTGTGCACGACGGCACGGAGCCGGGGCGCGGCATCGAGTACGGCCTGGTCGAGGCGCGGGCAGCCCCAGCCGGTGACGAGGAGCTCGACGTCCGCGAGGACGGTACGGGCGTGCTCGGTGGTGAAGTCGTCGAGCACGGGCAGCGGAGCGAGGTCGCACACCTCGCCGAGCGCGGCCAGGGACGGCGGATCGAGGACGGCCGCCGCGGCGTCCCGCGACATGGCGAGGGCGGCACGCGGACGGGGCCGGGCACTTGTGCCTGGTACTGAGTTGGGCATGTGACTCCTGGAACTCCGTTCCCCTGGAACTGCTGTGTCTCTTGGAACTGCTGTCTCCTGGAACCGCGGGAGTGCTGTGGACGGTCGGCGGATGTGGAACCACGGCCCCAGTGCGGCTATTTGACGGACCCCGCCGTGAGGCCCGACCGCCAGAACCGCTGCAGCAGGGCGAAGGCGAGGATCAGCGGCACGATCGCGAGCAGCGAGCCCATGATGACGACCGGGTAGTACTCGGGCGAGACGGTGGCCGAGCTGTTCCACTGGTAGAGGCCCAGGCTCACCGGATAGAGCTCCTGGTCGGAGAGCATCACCATCGGCAGGAAGAAGTTGTTCCAGATGGCGGTGAGCTGGAAGAGGAAGACGGTGACCAGTCCGGGCCCCAGCATCCGCAAGGAGACCCGCAGATAGGTCGTCAGTTCGCCCGCGCCGTCGACGCGCGCCGCCTCCAGGACCTCGTCCGGTACGTAGCCCTGACTGAAGATCCGCCCGAGATAGACGCCGAACGGGTTGAACAGGACGGGGATGAACACCGCCCAGAAGGTGTTCACCAGGCCGGCGCCCGAGGCCATCAGATACAGCGGAAGCGCCAGCACGGTCTGCGGCACCATCACCGCGGCGAGGACCAGCCCGAACAGCTT
Organism: Streptomyces himalayensis subsp. himalayensis; assembly: GCF_013778455.1. Lineage (GTDB taxonomy): Bacteria > Actinomycetota > Actinomycetes > Streptomycetales > Streptomycetaceae > Streptomyces > Streptomyces himalayensis. Next base: position 288,013 of record NZ_JACEHE010000004.1, read on the forward strand.
CTCCTTGTGCCGGAAGCGGTACTTGTCGAAGGCGTAGCCGCAGGCCACGCTCACCAGGGCGCCCACTGCGGCCCCGACGACGGCGTACAGCAGGCTGTTGACGTACCAGCGTCCGTACAGCCCGCCGTCCATCGCGAACAGGTCGCGCAGATTCTGCACGAAGGAGAAGTCGCCGAGCGACAGCAGGTCGCTGCCGAAGAGCGCGTCCCGGTTCTTGGCGGCTGCCAGCACCAGCCAGAGGACCGGCAGGAGCGTGTAGAGGACCGAGAGGGCGACGACGGCGTTGACGGTCGAGCGGCCCAGCAGCCGGGGACGTAGCGCGGTGGTGTGGGATGCGCTCATCGGGTTGCCTCCTCGGCGGAGCCGGCGCGGCTGGTCCAGCGGGTGACCCCGTACGACAGGGCGATCGTGCAGATCAGCAGCACGACGGAGGCGGCAGCGGCCAGGCTGTAGTTGTTGCGGGTGAACGCGGCGTCGTAGATGTACATGCTCGGCGAGAAGCGCGAGTTGATCATCGGTGAGGACTGGCTCAGCAGCATCGGCTCGGTGAACAGCTGCAGCGCCCAGATGAGGGTGAACATCGCGACCATCACGATCGACGAGCGCACCAGCGGCGTCTTCACCAGCAGCGCCGTACGGACCGGTCCCGCGCCGTCGACCACCGATGCCTCGATGACCTCGCGGGGGACGGCCTGCAACGCGGCGTAGAAGACCACCATGTTGTAGCCGAGGTTGCTCCACAGCGCGATGTTCACGATGGACGGCAGCACGGTGTGCACGCCGAGGAAGTCGATCGTGATGTCGGCCTTGCCCAGCAGTTCGATCACCGGGCTGATGCCGGGGGTGTAGAGATACAGCCAGATGAGGGCGGCGATGATCCCCGGCACGGCGTGCGGCAGGAACAGTCCGAGCTGTGCCCAGGACCTCAGACGGACCACTCCGGAGTCGAGCAGCAGGGCCAGCGCGAGGGCGCCGATCACCATCAGCGGGATGTAGATCAGGCAGTACAGGGCGACCGTGCCGAGCCCCGACAGGAAGGTCGGGTCGGTCAGCACGGCGGCGTAGCTGCGGAGCCCGACGAAGACGGTGCGCTCGGGGCCGAAGCCGAGGCCGGGTTGGTCGTCGCTGAAGAAGCTCAAGCCTACGGCGGTCCCGACCGGGATCAGGAAGACCGTCAGCAGCAGGAGGAAGAACGGCGTCATCAGCACACCGGCCGCGGCGAGTTGACGGCGGCGGGCGGCCTTGCGGGAGCCGTGCGCGACCGCGCGGCCGGAGCGGGCGGCGCCGCGGGAAGCGGCCGTGGCGTGGGACGGGGCTGTGGTGGTCATGGGGATGTCACCTGCCTTTCGAGCGGGCGCAGGGAGAGGAGAGGGCTCCGGTGCTCATGGCAACCGCGCGTCTCATGTGCTGTGCTCGGTCGTGGAAAGCCCCAGCGCCTTCAGGTCGGGCATGGTGCCGTCCTGGGCCGCGCGTACGGAGCCGATGAGCGAACCCTGGCCGCCGCTCGCCCTGGCGAAGCCGTCCTGCATGACCCGCTGGGTCGCCGTCATACGCGGGCCCCAGACCCAGCCGTCGCGGATCGCGGCCGCCTGCTCCTCGAAGAGGGTGTAGATGTCCTGACCGCCGTAGTACGAGCGGTCGAAGGCTTTCCGGCCGACGGCGACGAGATCCGGGGCGGCCGGGTACTGGCTGCTGGTGCCGCTGGACAAACGGGCACGGAGCGCGTCGGGGTGGGAGACCTGCCACTCGATGAACTCCATGGCGGCCTCGGGGTGCTTGCTGTCCTTGGTGACGGCGAAGGTGGAGCCGCCGTGGGTGCCGACGACCGGCCGGTCAGGGTCCCACTGGGGGAGTGGTGCGATCTTCCACTGGCCCTTCTGGGCCGGGCGGGCGTTCATCTGCGCACCCGCGTCCCAGGCGCCGCTGAGCCGGGTCAGCACCAGCCCTTCCCCGATCTGGGCGTCGCTCTGCCGGCTCTCGACCGCGTTCATGAAGACCACGTCGTCGTCGACCAGCCGCTGCCAGTACGCGGCGACGCGCCGGGTCGGCTCGTCGGCGAGCGAGACGTTCCAGGCACCGTCGCGGGTGTCGAACCACTGGGCGCCCGCCTGCCAGGAGTAGGCCGCGAACTGCATCGCACCGTCCGTGGGGAAGAGCACGAGCCGCCGGTCGCCCGCCTTGCGCCGCACCGTCCGCGCCGTCTCCGCGAACTCGTCCCAGGTGCGGGGGACCTCGAGGCCGTACTCGTCGAAGAGATCGGTGCGATAGTGCATGACCATCGGCTCGACATCCAGGGGGACGCTGTACTGACGTCCCTGAAATGTCGTCAGGCCCAGTGCCTGTGGCAGCAGCTTGGCGCGCAGCCGGTCGCTGACCAGCGAGGTGATGTCACGGGCGACGCCGTCGATGGCGAAGCCGGGCACCTGCGGGTACTCGATGGTGGCGACGTCCGGGGCGTTGCCCGCGCGGGCGGCGTTGCTGAGCTTGGCGTAGCCGCCCTGGCCGCCCGAGGGGATCTGCTGGAAATCGACCTGGATGCGGTCGTGCGTGCGGTTGAACGCGTCCACGACCTCCTGGCTGCCACGCAGGGCTGACCAGAAGGTGATGCGTGTGGTCCTGCTGGTGCTGCGCGATCGACCGTTTCCGTCGCTTGTGCTGCAGGCGCCTACGGCACCGGTCAGCGGCAGGGCGGTGATCGCGGCGAGCACGGATCGACGGCTCTGTCGACCGGGCATGAGTGCCTCCCGCGGCTCCTCTTCGAGACACGGGAATACTGATCGCATGAACGGTCTGGGTCAATAGATCGATCAGAAGATCGTTGAAACGGTCAAACGCTCAGTCCGGAACGGGAATCGGCGGTAACGGGAATCGGCAGTGCGGAGCCGCGCACCTTGAGCTCGGGCAGCAGCTCGATCCTGCGCGCCGGCTCGGCCCCCGCCGCGTGCGGCCGCGTCAGCCGGTACAGCAGCAATTCGGCGGCCGCGCGCCCGATCGCCGCCTTCGGCGGGGCCACGGCCGTCAACGGCGTACTGCCGAGGGCGGCCACCACGTCGTCGTACGCGACAACGGAGCAGTCCTGCGGAACCTTCACGCCGCTGTCCATGAGGTGCTGAACGAGCATCAGAGCGTCCACGTCGCCGTGCAGCAGGGCGGCGGTCGCGCCGCGCTCGCGCAGCAGGCCGGCGAGATCTACGTGCGTGTTCTCGGCTGCGGAGGCGGTGGCCTCGCCGGGGGATGTGCCGGAGCCGTGGGCAGGGACCGTGCGGCCGCCGTCCGGTGCGGGGGCGCCCTGCGTATGTGCCCCGTCGGCCGACGCGCCGGTGCCGCCGGACGAAGCCGCGCCCCCGCCGGCCGAAGTCATGCTGCTGCTGGACGAGTTCGCCGGCCCGACGGCCGCGTAAGGGCCCGGGCCACCCAGCTCGGGCACGGCATCCGGGGAACTCAGGGTGATCGCCCAGTCCTCGATCTCCGGTCGCCCGGCGGCGATGTCGGCGAAGGCCGCGCGGATGGCGCGCGCCGTCGGGCTGTCGTTCCGCGCGGCGAGCACGATCCGCCGGTGACCGAGCGAGACGAGGTGGTCCACGGCGAGATGGATCCCGTACCAGTGGTCCGAGCACACCGAGTCCAGCGCGTGGAGCGCACTGCCGCGCCGCGGCCGCCGCTCCATCAGCACCGTCGGCACGCCCAGCCCCGACAGCCAGCCGTAGTCCGCCTCCTCGGCGGCGGCGCTGCGCCACCGGGGAGCGATCAGCAGCCCGCGCGCGCCGCCCGCCAGCGCGCGCTCCACCAGGGGGCGTTCCGCCCCGGGCACCTGCGGCGCGATGTGCAGGGCGATACGCAGCCCGGCCTCCTCGAGGACCGGCCGCGCGCCGTGCAGCGTCTCGAAGAGATACGAATGGCGCTCCGGTACGACCAGGGCGACCGTGTCACCGTCCGCGGGCGGTTCGTCGGGCGCCGAGCTCTCCTCGACGGGCACGGCCGACCGGGCCACCCCGTGTCCGCGGCGCAGTTTGCCGGCTCGCGCGAGCTCCTCGACGTCCCGGCGGACCGTGACCACCGAGACGTTCAGCTCAGCCGCGAGATCGGTGACGCGGACCGCGCCGCGCGACTGGACGACCGCCAGGATCCGTTGACGCCTCAGTTCGACCGGCTCCCGCATGACGGCCCCCTCGCCGAGTCCGTGCGCATTGTGCGTTTGAACGCTTTGGGGCGCAGCATAACGATCGGTTGCCCCTCGCTGTCCACACACAGACGCGGCCGGCCATCGCGGCTTTGCCGGTCACGCAGGCTCCCCGCCTCCGGCCTGCTGCTTGTTCCGGCGCCGGACCATCACGAGGACACCGGTCGCCAGCACTCCCGATACCAGGACGGCCGAGCCGGTGCCGGCGATCGCCAAGACGGGCCAGGCCGGCTCCCCGGGGCGGCCGCCCTCAGCCTTCTCGGCCCTCTGGTGCTGCGTGGCCTGATCGGTCGGCTCGGCGGCGGCGGCCGGGCGCGCCGCCGACGGAGGCAGCAGCGATCCGACGGGCCTGACGCCGCCGCCCACCGCGTCGAACCCCCAGTCCAGCAGCTCCCTGGCCTCCTCGTACACCGCCTGCCCGTCGTCCGACTGAGGGTTCATGACCGTCACCAGCAGGGTGCGCCCCTCGTGGCGGGCCGCCGCGATCAGGGTGTATCCGGCGTTGCTGGTGTATCCGTTCTTGACGCCGATCAGTCCGGGATACCGGCCCACACCGTCGGCACCGGTGAGCAGCCGGTTGGTGTTCGTGATCGGGTACGAGTAGCCGTCACCGGGGAAGTCGGCTTCGGCGGTCGAGCAGTACCGGACGAAATCCGGATCCAGCAGCCCCGCCCTCCCGAAGACGGCAAGGTCGTACGCGGAGGACACCTGCCCCGGCTCGTCATAGCCGTCGGGAGTCACCACGCGGGTGTCCCGGGCGCCGAGGGCGCGCGCCTTTTCCTGCATCTGCCGGACGGTGGTCTCCAGCCCGCCGTTCATGGCCGCAAGCACACGCACGGCGTCGTTGCCCGACATCAGGAACACTCCTCGCCACAGGTCCGCCACCCTGTACGTCAGTCCGGGCGAGACGCCGACAAGGCTGCTGCCCTCGCCGACGTCGGCGAGTTCCTCGTCGGTGGCCGTGTGGCGTCTGCGCGGGTCGAGATGTGGAAGGACGGTGACGGCGAACAGCGTCTTCAGCGCGCTGGCGGGCGGCAGTCGGCGATGGGCGTTCCGAGCGGCGATCACCTCACCCGTGTCCGCATCGGCCACGAGCCAGGACAGGGCGGACAGATCCTCGGGCAGGTCCGGTGTGCTGCGGGTGACCCGTACCTTCGTTCCCGGTCCGTCCAGCAGGGAACGCGGGGGAGCGGGCCGGGGTCGGGGAGGCGCGGGCTCGGCTGCGGACAGCGCCGCCGCCGGCGCGGGCAGGAGGATGAGTGCGCCGGTGGCCAGGGCAACGGCACGGATGACGTAGGAGCGCAGCAAGTGTCTGACTGCCATTCAGCCACCGTAGGAAGACGGGGCGAAGTTCGCAGATCGGCTTGATCCGGGTGGCTGCGTCCGGGAGGGGGAATGGGGTGGGGGTTGCGTCCTTGCCCGGCCGCGGCCGGCGGGTGGCCGCCACAGCCCGGCCGGCGGGTGGCCGCCACAGCCCGGCCGGCGGGTGCGTCCGCCGGAAGCTGTGCGCGGTAGCCGTACCCGAATCGGCAGGAGGACCACAGAACGCCTCGCCTCCGACCCCGCCGGGGGGTGGATCATGGCCCGCCTGCGGCGCGCGGAGAGCCTCGCGTAGCAGACTGTGCCGGTGACCAAGAGAGAACGCCCGGCCCTGGCAGTGCAGTTGAACCTGGAGCCGCACCCGGAAGGCGGATGGTTCACCGAGACGTGGACCGCCCGTCACATGTTCCGGCCCGACGGCTATACGGGCACCAGGCCGGCCGCCACGGCCATCTACTTCCTGCTCTGTCCGGGCGAGGAATCCCGCTGGCACACGGTCCGCTCGGACGAGTTGTGGCTGTGGCACCGCGGCGGGCCGCTGGATCTGTTCCTCGGCGGGGACGGTGCCGAGCCGGGGAGCGAGTCCGAGACGGTCCGGGTGGGGCCGGGCATTGAGCAGGGGGAGCGCCCGCAGGTCCTGGTGCCGGGCGGCGTCTGGCAGTCGGCGCGTCCGGCAGGGGACGAGCCGGTGCTGGTGAGCTGCGTCGTCGCGCCCGGCTTCGACTACGCGGACTTCCGCCTGCTGGACTGAGCCGAGGCTTGCCCTCGCTGGCCGGAGGGGTTTCTCCAATCTCCGGCCCTCTGACCGCTGTTGGTCAGCCGCCCCGGCCCTCTCAGGGCCAACTCCGTTGTCCCCACTCCAAGAAGTTGTTCGTCGAGAGTCTTCTACCGGTCGGTTACCTGCCGGTAGCCTCGCGTGCACCCGAGATCGTGAGCATGACAGCGACGTGCGAGGGCGAAGTGGTCGCGCTCGCCGACCCCCCACTTCAAGGAGCAGCGGACCATGACAGGACGCGGTGTGCGTCAGCGGATCGGCGCGGTTTCGGTCGTTGCGGCCCTGGGCCTGGGGGTGAACGCCGCCGCCACCGTGCCGGCGGCCGCCGCGGCCCCGGCAGCGACGACGACCGCCGCCTCGGCACTGCAGGCCGAGGTCGATCACGCCACCTGGCAGAACGACGTGCGGGCAGTGATCGACCAGGCGCTGCCCTATGTCCAGCAGCGCACCGCCAACGCCGCCGGGCAGAAGCTCGCCATCGTCTTCGACGTCGACAACACGACGCTGGAGACGGACTTCCACCCCTGGTACGAGCTGCCCACCCCGGCCGTCAAGCCATCCCTGGAGCTGGCCCGGTACGCGAAGTCCCGGGGTGTCGCCGTCTTCTTCGTCACCGCACGGCCGGGCATCATCAAGAGCCTCACGGAAGCCAATCTGAAGGCCGTGGGCTATCCCGTCTCCGGCATTTACGTACGCGACCTTCCTGACCTGTTCGACGAGGTCAGTGCCTACAAGACCAGCAAGCGGGCCGAGATCGAGGCGCAGGGCTACACGATCATCGCAAACGTCGGCAACCGCGAGTCCGACCTCGTCGGCGGCCGCGCCGAGCGGACCTTCAAACTGCCCGACTACGACGGGCAGTTGTCCTGAGGCGCCTCGGTTCCGGGGGCATGAGCAGCTCGCAACGGGTTACGCGTCCCGGCCACGCTCCTTTCGCGACCGGGTGGGCGGCCACGCCTCGCCCTTCTCGACCGGGGTCAGCCGCGCCAGCGCCTCGGTCAGCCGTCGGCAGACCTGTTCGATCTCCCGGCGGGTGCGGTCCCGCTCGGTGATGGTGACCGCGAGCAGCAGGGCTGTCAGGGCGACGGACCCGTTGAGGGCCTGCAGGGTGACCATTTTGGCGAGGAGGTCGTGCCCGGAGAACGGGCCGACCCCTTGCGTGCCCGCATCGATCGCGATGACCGAAACGATCAGTACGCAGGGAGCGGCGCCGGCCAGCTGGAAGCGGAACGCCGCCCAAATCAGGCAGGGGAACACGAGGAAGAGCAGGCCGAGGGTGCTGCGGGTGGCCACCGCGCCGACGACGGCGGTTCCGGCCAGCAGGGCCGCTGCCTCGGCCCACCGGTGGACGGGAACGCCACGTGGCCACCGGTAGGTGCGGATGGCCAGCAGGAGCGGTGCGACGACCAGCACGCCCATCGCATCGCCCGTCCACCACACCGACCAGGCAGGCCAGAACTCGTCGGCCGCCAGGGCGCCGGAGAGCACCAGCACCCCCGTTCCGAGGGTCGGACTGATCAGCATTCCTCCCAGCGCGCCCAGGAAGACCAGGGCGAGCGCGTCCCGCAGCCGGTCCATCTCGATGCGGAAGCCGGCCCGTCCGAGCAGCAGATACGCGCAGACCGGGGCCAGTGTGTTGCCGACCGCGATCGCGACCACCGGAAGAATCGAAGGACCGAGCGACACATTCACCAGGAACGCGCCGATAGCGATCCCCGGCCAGATCCGTATGCCCCAGAGCAGGAGGCCGACCAGGGCGATACCGGTCGGCGGCCAGAACGGTGTGATCTGCCCACGGACCAACTCCTGCATCAGCCCGATCCTGGCGGCCGCGTAGTAGACCGCCGCGACGGCAGCGATCCGAAGGCCCAGCGCGGCGCAGTGCCGGAGCCGTTCGTTGCTGCGCGCCACAGCGGTCATGGCCTTACCTGTCGTAGGTGAGTACGAGCACGGCGGCGTCGTCGCTGTGGCCGGTGAGGTCCGCCACCTTGATCACTTCGGTGGCCAGGGTGTCGGGGTCTGCTCCGCACGCGGCACGTACCAGTGCGGCCACCCGGTCGAGGCCGTCCTCGATCTCGTAGCTCGGGCCTTCCACCACGCCGTCCGTGAGCAGGACGAAGGCTCCCTTGCCCGTCAGCAGGCGGTGCGTCGACGGGTACTTCTCGTCGGACACGATGCCCAGGGGCAGACCGCCGTCGGCCATGACGACCTCGCAGCGGCCGTCGGTCGTCGCCCAGACCGCGGGAATGTGTCCGGCGCGGGAAACCGTCAGCTCGCCGGTCGCCGGCTCGAAGCGCAGGAACAAGCAGGTCACGAAGAGCTCGGAGCCCATGGAGACCAGCAGGTCGTTCGTGCGGCGCAGCACCTCGGCCGGGTCAGTGGTGGCCACCGCGACGGCGCGCAGGCAGGTGCGTACCTGCCCCATGTAGGCCGCGGCCTCGACATCGTGGCCCTGTACGTCTCCGATCGCGGCCCCCACCGAGCCGTCCGGCATACGGAAGACGTCGTACCAGTCGCCGCCGATGTCCAGACCGTCCCTGGCGGGTGCGTACCGTCCCGCGACCCGCAGACCCGGCAGGGGCGGTATCTCGGTGGGCAGGCATTGGCGCTGCAGTGCGGCGGCCAGCTCCACGCGGGCCTGCTGCAACCTGATGCGCTCGAGTATCTGGCCGGTGAGCTCACCGAGCGTGCGCAATCGCTCTTCGGCGCTGGTGGGCGGACCAGTACGGCGTCTGGGCATGGCATAACACTCCGGTGTTTGTCGGAGTTGCGCCACATATCACGTTACCGCTGTTACAGGTGTCTTTTGCTGGTTGATTCTGGTGACCATGCGGTGGGACGGCGCGCGTTCCGACGGGGGACATGAGGGGTACCCCGGTGCCATGCCCCTCGTCCCGGTCGCCGCCGCGGCGCCGAAGGGTGAGGCTGTAAAGGGGCAGAGCGTCCTGTGAGGAGAGGAGCGAACCGAGGGTGAACAGCACTCAAGCGCATGAGCCAGAGGTCCAGGCACATGAACCAGAGGTCACGGTGGAGCTCAGCGAATGCTCGGCGCAGGACGCTCACACCGTCTTCTCCGCCCTGCGCACATCCTTCGGATGCGACCGCCGGCCCAATGAGGTGCCGCACGAGGCCCACGCCACCCGCCCGACCGTCTGGAACGCGACGTTCGACGTGTGTGAGCCAGGGGCCGCCGGAAAGCTGGGCGCCGTGGCCGAACCCGCGGAGCTGAGCGGTCCCGTCGTCGCGAACATCCAGGGCGGCTACCACGCGGTCGACCGTATGCGCGACACCCTGGGCGCCGTGTTCGCCGTAGAGGTGGTCGGCAAGGTCTCCGGCGACCAGGAGACCGAGGTCCAATTGCGGCTGACGACGAAGTAGCCGGCCGCAACCGGCCCGCGGGGCCGGGCCGACGCGCGCCCGGCCCGCAGCCGCCGGACACCGTGATGTCGGATACGAGACCGCGATACGGCGGTGCCCCGGCGGTAGTCGTTCAGTGCGGGGGAATCTCCGACAGGGCCGCACGGCAGCGGTTGAGGTAATCCGCCAGATTGCGTCGTTGAGCGGGGGTCAGGCCGGAGAGCATCCGCTCCTCGAGCTCCCTCACTGCCTCCTCGTACGTGTCTAGCAGGTCCCGGCCCGCCTCGGTGAGGCTGAGGAGCAGGACCCGCCGGTTGTCCGGGTTGCGGCGGCGGGTGATCAGGCCGCGCCGCTCCAGGGCCGTGACCATGTCCGCCATGGACTGCGCCGTGACGAACGAGTTGCGGGCGAGCTGCGCGGAGCTGATCCCGTCGCGGCGGCGGAGCACCGTGAGCGCGGTGTACTGCAGCGCGGTGATACCGGCCGGCTTGACCAGCTCGTCCAGGTGCGAGCGGGTCACCAGCTCGACCTGCTTGATCGTGTACAGCAGGGTCGGATGCGGGACCTCCGCGATGCCCGTCGCTCCTCCGTCGCCGCTCCTGCTGGCTGTGCGCGCCACGTGGCTCCTCCGCCGTCTTCGACATTCAGGTTTCCTGATTATGCCCAGGCTCTTGCCATCGGCGCCATGGGGCGTAATCATCAGGAAACCTGTTGGTCGCAGTGGTGCGGCCACCATCTGTGCGGTGCGGCGAGCGGCCGCGCCGGGAAGGCGAGCGGGCCATGTCCCTTTCCGAGGAGCAGAACGCCTCCACCGTGCGCAGGCCGCACATCGAACCGGGCAGGCTTTTCATCGACGGCGAGTGGCGCGAAGCGGACGCCAAGGGCCGCCGGGACGTGATCGATCCGTCCACGGGCCAGGTACTGACGACCGTCGCGGAGGCCGACGCCGCCGACCTCGACGCCGCCGTCGCGGCAGCGCGCAAGGCGTTCGACGAGAGTGGCTGGGCGCAGCTTCCGGGCCGCGAGCGAGCCCGCATCCTGAACCGCGTGGGCGACATCATCCGCCGCCGCGCGGACGAACTCGTCGCCACCGAGAGCGCGAACGTCGGCAAGCCGGTGTCGCTGTGCCGCGTGGTCGACGTCGCCACCGCCGCCGAGGAGTACGAGTACTGCGCGGCCCTGGCCCAGACCATCGAGGGCTCCACCCGGCAGATCCCGATCCCCTCGCACGCCTACACCCGCCGTGAGCCGCTCGGCGTGGTCGGCGCGATCACTCCCTTCAACTTCCCGTTGATCCTCAGCAGTTCGAAGATCGCTCCCGCGCTCGCCGCCGGCAACACCGTGGTCCACAAGCCCGCCGAGGACACCCCGCTCAGCGCCCTGCTGATGGCGGAGATCCTGGCCGAGGCCGGAGTCCCGAACGGCGTGCTGAACGTCGTCACCGGCAGCGGCACCGCGGTCGGCGAGGCGCTGCTCCGCCACCCCGGCATCGACAAGGTCGCCTTCACCGGCTCGACGAAGATCGGCCGCCATGCCGCCGCCGTCGCCGGTGAGGCCCTCAAGCCCGTCACCATGGAACTCGGCGGCAACGCCGCGCACATCGTCTTCGAGGACGCCGACCTGGAGAAGGCGATCGGCGCCGCCATCAAGGGCTTCGTCTTCAACACCGGCCAGTTCTGCATGGGCGGACCGCGCCTGCTGGTGCACAGCTCCCTGTACGAGGCCGTGGTGGGCGCGCTCGCCGGGGCGGTCCCCGGTGTGCCGGTCGGCGACCCGTTCGACCCGGCGACCGTCATCGGACCGATGGCCGGCGAAAGGCACCTCGCCAAGGTCGAGGAGTACGTCCGCATCGCCAAGGAGGAAGGCGGCCGCATCGTCGCAGGCGGCGAGCGGCTCGGCCTCGACGGCGGCTACTACTACAAGCCGACCGTCATCGCCGACCTGGGCAACGACTCGCGCGCCGTGCAGGAGGAGATCTTCGGGCCGGTCCTGACCGTGCAGTCCTTCGAGACCGAGGACGAGGCCGTGGCCATGGCCAACAGCACGCCGTACGGCCTGGCCTCCGGCCTGCAGACGTCGGACCTGGCCCGCGCGCACCGGGTGGCGGCCAAGCTGCAGGCGGGCATCGTCTGGGTCAACGACTGGGCGATGCTCGACCCGGCGATCCCCTTCGGCGGCGTCAAGCAGTCCGGCTTCGGACGCGAGTACGGGCCGGAGGCGCTGGAGGCGTACACCAAGGTCAAGTCCGTGGTGATCTCGCTGGCCTGACGGGCTGTTCCCCAGCACGGCAGGACCCGCGGGTCGCCGGCGCCCGTACAACCTCATGTCCGCACCCCGCACCACCCCGGCTCGGCCCGTTCACGCCCGGTCGGCGCGCGGCCCGGCCTGCCCACCCCCCTGGCCGGACCACCGCTTGGCCGGTCCGCCCGCGCCCGTGCCGGCGAGAGTCCTGGACCGGCTCACTAGACTCTTGCTCTTCCCCGGCGAGGGCTTCCCCACCCGGTGGGGCTTCGTCCCTCCCCACTCGGTGGGGCCTCGTCCCTCCCCTGCGAGGCCCCATCCCACTCGATCGGCATCCCATCCGATCGGCATCGCACTCGATCGGCCTTCCACACTCCCCGACCGGGTCACTTCCCCGGCCGGCCCGCGCCGTCCGCAAGGAGCTTGCACATGACCACCACCACTGCCGCGGCTGTCGTCGAGTCGGCAGGCGCCGGCTTCTCCCTCTCCGAGGTCGAACTCGCCGAACCCCGCCCGGACGAGGTCCTCGTACGCATGGTCGCCGCGGGCGTCTGCCACACGGACCTGGGTGTCGCCGCGGGTGGGCTGCCCTTCCCGCTGCCCGGTGTGCTGGGCCACGAGGGCGCGGGTGTCGTGGAGGCCGTCGGCTCCGCCGTGAGCCGGGTCAAGCCCGGTGACCACGTCCTGCTGTCCTTCACCTCCTGCGGCCGATGTGCCAACTGCCGCGACGGTCACCCCGCGTACTGCGAGGCCTGGCTGCCGCTGAACCTGCTGGGCGGATCCCGCGCGGACGGTTCGGCCACACTGACCCGCGGCGGTGAGGCCATCGGCGGGCACTTCTTCGGCCAGTCGTCCTTCGCCCGGCACGCGCTGGTCGACGAACGGAGCCTGGTCAAGGTCCCGGCCGACGTGCCGCTGGAGCTCATGGCGCCGCTCGGCTGCGGCGTGCAGACCGGTGCGGGCGCCGTGTGGAACGTACTGAAGCCCCGGCCCGGCGCGAGCCTCGTCGTCACCGGCGCCGGCGCGGTCGGCCTGTCCGCGGTCATGGCGGCCCGCCTGACCCCCGCCACGCGCATCATCGCCGTCGACCGCGTGCCCGCCCGGCTCGAGCTGGCGCGCGAGCTCGGCGCGACCCACACCATCGACACCACCAGCGACGACCTGAACGAGACCGTTGCCGAGATCACCGGTGGCCAGGGCGCTGACGGTGTGGTGGAGACGACCGGCAACATCCAGGTGGCGGGCGCGGCGATCGGCTCTCTGGCCGCCCGCGGCACGGCGGTCCTGGTCGGAGCCCCGGCCTTCGGCTCGACCGTGCCGGTGGACGTCAACTTCATGCTGCCGGGCCGCCAGGTGGTCGGTCTGACCCTCGGCGACAGCGAGACGGAGTCCCTCATCCCGGTCCTGGTCGAGCTCGTGGCCTCCGGCCGTATGCCGGTCGACCGGCTGGTCAAGCACTACAAGTTCGAGGAGATCCAGCGAGCCGTCGGGGACGTGGTGTCCGGCGAGGCAATCAAGCCGGTCCTGAAGTTCTGATCCATCCGGAACGCGCAGGACCACCGGGCCGCCGCGGCGCCGCACGCCGCGGCGGCCCTTTGCGTTGAGGCACGCCCGCGCCTCGAATGTGCTTCTCGCTGCGGGGCGGCAGGAGCTCGTCCATTGTGGAAACGGCAGGCACGGTTCCGACGCGGACCGGTGCCGACGGCAAGCCGCGACGGGCAAGGGGCAGGACGTGAACAGTGCGGATGTGTTGCGCGACGGCTACGGCCGCATCCAGGAGGCGGTACACGCCGCCGTCGAAGGGCTCTCGCCCGAGGAGCTCACCGCCCGGATCGATCCCGAGGCCAACTCGATCGCCTGGCTCGTGTGGCACCTGACCCGGGTTCAGGACGACCACATCTCCGACGTCGCAGGCGTCGAGCAGGTATGGCTGTCCCAGGACTGGGCAGGCCGTTTCGGACTTCCCTACGCGAAGCGGGCGACCGGGTTCGGCCACAGCAGCCGACAGGTCGGGAAGATGAAGGTCGAGTCGGGCGAACTGCTGCTCGGGTACTACGACGCCGTGCACGAGCAGACCCTCGACTTTCTCAGCGGCCTCCAGGAGGGCGACCTCGACCGCGTCGTGGACGAGAGCTGGACCCCTCCGGTCACCCTCGGCGTCCGCCTGGTCAGCGTCATCGAGGACGACCTCCAGCATGCGGGCCAGGCGGCTTTCGTACGCGGCGTGCTGGAGCGTCATCAGGAGGACTGACCAACGTGCCGTGAGCCCCTGCGTCGTCACAGGCGCAGAATGACCAGAGCCGTGTCGTCGGTGTTCCCGGTGCTCGGAAGCAGATCGGTGAGGAGGACGTCGGCCAGTTCCTCGGCCCCCAGGGCCCGGTGCCTCGTGAGGCAGTCGGCGAGCCGGCCGAGGCCGGCGTAGATGTCCTCGCCCCGACGCTCGATGAGGCCGTCGGTGTACAGGACGAGGACGGATCCTTCTGCGAAGTACGTGCGGGCCTGCGGCCGGGGCACATGCTTGACGCGGGCACCGAGCGGAGGGTCGGTTGCTTTGTCGAGGAAGCGCACGGCACCGGTGGGGTCGAGAACGGCGGGCGGCAGGTGCCCGGCGCTGCTGTAGGTGACGGTCCCGGCTTCGTGGTCGATCGCGGCCAGGACCGCGGTGGTGGACTCGGCGCCCTCCACCGATCTGGCGTACAGACCCAGCGCGTCCAGGGCCTCCGCGGGCCCCTCCGCGACCCGCACGGCGGCAGACAACGCGCTGCGCAGCTGCCCCATGACACACGCCGCCTCCAGACCATGACCCACGACGTCGCCGACGGTCACCGCGATCCGGCCCTCCTCCAGATCGACGAGGTCGTACCAGTCGCCGCACACGTTCAGCGTCCCGACGGCAGGCCGGTAGCGCACCGCCACACTGTGGCGCCCAATATGCTCGGGCGACGGCAGCATGGCCCGCTGCAGCGCCAGGGCCACCCCTCGTTCCCGCGAGTGGGCCTCGCGCAGCCGCTCGTTGAGCTCCTGCAGCTCCCGGGCGCGGGTGAAGAGGTCGGCCTCCATCAGCCGCTGCTGGTCCCCGCCGTCCGCCTGCCCACGGGCGCGCATGAGCTCGGTGACCTCCTCGACCCGGTGGACGAGCAGCACCACCTTCCCGTCCTGATCCAGAACGGGAGCGTTGATCGGGCTCCAGTACCGCTCCTCGAACACGCCGGGCCGGTCGGGTACCTGCACGTCGTAACGCTGGAGCGCCATGCTGTCGGGCTGCCCGGTGGCCGCCACCCGTTCGAGGGACGCCCGGAGGTTGCGCGTTCCGGACGCGGCGGGATCGGCTGGATTGTCGGGGAAGACGTCGAACAGGTGGCGGCCGATCAGCCGGTCGCGCCGAAGCCCCGACTGGCGCTGATATGCCTGGTTCGCGTCAAGGATGACGAGCTCCGGATCGAGCACCAGCGCGGCGCTGGGAAGCGCCTGGAATACGCCCTCGTAGTCGATACCGGACTCTCGCATGATCTGCCCGCCTGAACCGACGCCCATTCCGATCTCCCGGAGCTCCCAGAATAGACAGGAAGCCCTCCTCGGACGGACGGAAGCCTCGTCCGGCCAATTCCCGTGGGAATACCGGCGCCTTTCCACGTCCGCCGGAGCGGTTTCCTCCTGCCCCCTCCGGGGCCTCACTCGTGCGGCCGGGCGGACCATCGTTCCTGGTCCGATGGGGCGTAGCCGAGGTGTTCCCGCGAACGGAACGCGGGGGTTCCCGTGCGGAGGGGTTTCACTGTCGTCCGGACGGGTCTTCGTACGGGAGGGGAAGGCCTCGGAACGCACAGAGGAGCAGCGAAATGGGACACGGCGGAGACGTCATCGCCGAATTGATCACCGACCACGAGGAAGTCGAGGAGATCTTCGTCAACATCGAGGGGCTGCCGTCCGGCGACACAATGCGGAAGCAGCACGCGGACCGGGCGACCATCGAATTGGTCCGGCACTCGGTGGCGGAGGAGGCGTATCTCTATCCGGCCGTACGCGAACACGTCCCGGGCGGTGGCGAAATCGCGGACAAGGAGCTGGAGGACCACGCCCGCGCCGAGCGCACGATGAAGGAGCTGGAGAGCTGCGAGGCCGATGATCCCCAGTTCGACACGCTGATCACCCAGCTGATCACAGAGATCCGGGAACACATCACGGACGAGGAGGAGAACCTCTTCCCACGGCTGCGCGAGTCCTGCAGCACGGAGACGCTCAACGAACTCGGGGACAAGTTCAGGCAGGCCAAGAAGACGGCGCCCACCCGCCCGCATCCGTCCGCTCCCGACCAGCCGCCCCTCAACAAGCTGCTGGCGCCCGGCGTCGGACTGGTCGACCGGCTGCGCGACACGCTGACCGGACGCGGCAAGGAGTCCTGAGAGCGGCCGGAGAGCGTTCTGAGAGCGGGGATCTGCCCGGCCGTGGATCGTCCACGTGCCGGGCAGAGGCGTGCCAGGGTCCTGCGGCCGTGGCGTCACCAGAGCGCCCCACGGTCGCGGCCTCACCAGGGCGCTTACGGTCGTGGCGTGCACAGGGCCGACGCGGCCGCGGGGGCGCGGGGGCGTGCCGTGGCGTGCGCAGCGGCGTCACGGCGTGTCCTCCCGCGATGGCCGGTCGCTGCCGAGCCGGTGGCGGATGCGGGCCAGCCACGGGTGGCGCTCCCGCTGCTCGCGCGCGTTGCGGTCGAGCTCCTCAAACAAGCGCTTGGAGCGGTGCTCCATGTCCAGCTCGTCGAGGATCCGGTTGACCTCGGTGAGCAGCGCACCGTGGAGGTGCCAGTTGCGGGGGTCCTGCTGCACGCCTTCCAGCAGTACGAGTGCCAGTTTGTCGCGGCTCGCGTTGGCCGCCGCCAGTTCGCCGGCCAGTCGGGCCTCGGCGGCCTCGGCGTTCTCGCTGACCTGAGTCGTGACCAGCACCGCGAAACTGACCACGGCATCGGCGACATGTCCCAGCAGCTCCTGCAGGGCCACACCGATGTCCCGCCGGAGGAGCGGCTCGTCGGTCCTCCGTATCTTGGCAAGATCGGTGAGGGTACGGGCCAGCACACGCAGCACGACCGTGCAGATCTCCAGGGTGTCGAGGCCTGTCCGCAGTACGACGCGGTGGAGCAGCCCCTCCTTCACCCGCGGGTTGAGCCGCAGGCTGTCCTCGGCCTGCCGCAGTGCCGCGTCGACGTCGGCGATGTCGTGGTCGAGCCGACGCGCCTCGTGCAGCTGGTCGGCGGCCTGGTCGGGCGGCGTGGGAGAGGTCAGCTGCTCGCAGCTGCGGAGCATCAGCCGGCGCATACGGCGGGCCAGGTCCTCGATCGAGGCGCCCGCTTCGCCGACCCAGACGGGCGGGGCCAGCAGAAAGTTGAAGGCCAGGCCCACCGCGGCGCCGATCAGAGTTTCCAGCACCCGGTCCCACGCGGTGTCTGCCACCCGGGTCACGCCGACCACGAGCATGGCGCTGATCGCCACCTCGGGGACGAACTCACTCACGCGGACGAAATGGCCGACGGTGAGGGACGCCAGGATGATCAGGCCCAGGCTCCACCAGGTCAGCCCGACCAGCGCGCTGAACCCGATGGCGATCAGCACGCCGACCACGACGGAGTTCACCCGGCGGATGCCGGTGGTCAGCGTGGCGTAGAGAGTCACCTGTACGACCAGCAGTGCGGTGAGCGGAGCGGTCAGCGGCGCCGGCTCGCTGCTCAGCTGGAGGGCGACGACATAGGCGATGGTGGCTGCCGCGGTGGAACGCAGCGTCTGTACGACGACAGGCTCGCGGCTCCGCTTCACGAACTCGGCCACCGGTGCAGCCACTGCTGCACCACGTACTTCAGGCATCCTTGGTCACTTCCCGGCTCTGCGGCACCACAGACCACCAACGTGGTACAGGGTGCCGCAGCGCGTGGGGGAAGCGTGGCTGTGACCGAGGGGCGGGACGGAGCCGGTGGTCGTACGGGTGGTCCTACTCGCCGGCGTACGCCTTCTCCAGGGCGGCGATGTCGAGCTTGACCATCGAGAGCATCGCCTCGGTGGCGCGCTTCGCCTTTGCAGGCTCTGGGTCGCTGATCATCTCGATGAGGCCGGCGGGGATGACCTGCCAGGACACGCCGTACTTGTCCTTGAGCCAGCCGCAGGCGACTCCCTGGCCGCCTTCGGAGAGCCTGTCCCAGTAGTAGTCGAGCTCCTTCTGGTCGTCGCAGAAGATCTGGAACGAGATGGCCTCGGTGAACGCGAACTCCGGCCCGCCGTTCAGCGCGACGAACTTCTGGCCGTTGGCCTCGAACTCGACGGTCACGACAGAGCCGGCGGGACCCGGCCCGGCCTCGCCGTAACGGACGATCCTCCCCAGCTTGGAGTCCTTGAAGATCGAGATGTAGTGGTTCGCCGCTTCCTCGGCCTGCCCGTCGAACCACAGGCACGTGGTGAATCCCTTTGCTGCCATCGGTACCTCCTCGCAGATGAGCGTGTGCACCTGTACCGACCCGTCCGGGGCCGGAAACTCATCGGTGCCCGGCGGGTGTCTGGTTCGTCCATGTGGAGCTCGCCGTTGGGCCGCCGCCCGTATCTACCGATCTTGGGCACGGTCCTGACCGGACCAGTGTCGTCCGGAACCAGTGTCAGCGGCCCGATCGGGGGCACCCAGCACCGCATCAGGGTGTTCCAGCTGGTGAGGTCTAGGCGGTGGGAGCCATGGAGCTGCCGGTGGTCGTGGGCGTGGATGGGTCTGAGCCGAGTCTTCGGGCCGCCGAGTGGGCCGCCGACGAGGCCGTGCTGCACGGGGTCCAGCTGCGCGTCGTGCACGCGTCGCTGTGGGAGAAATACGAAGGGGCTGCCCTCGCCGAGGAACTGGGCCGCCCCTCCGAGCGGGTGATCGCCGAGAACATCGTCGGCGCTGCGGCCGAGCTGGCCCGGCAGCGGAATCCGGAGGTGAAGATCTCGACGGCCGTACTGCCCGAGGACACGGTGACCGCCCTGCTGCGCGCGGGCCGGAACGCCTCGGTGCTGGTCACGGGCTCGCGTGGGCGCAGTGGTCTGGCAGAGCTGCTGCTCGGCTCGGTGAGCCTGGCGGTCGCCGCACATGCCGACTGCCCGGTGATCGTGCTGCGCGGCATCCACGATCCGCACAGCGTGCACCGGCGTGTCGTCCTGGGCGTGGGTGAACCGCCCCGGGGTACGGCCGCCGTACGTTTCGCGCTGGAGGAGGCCGAGGCCCGCGGTGCCGAGCTGTACGCCGTACGGGCCTGGCGGCGCCCCGCGCATGAGACCCCGAACCATCCGCTGATGGTCGGCGACCCGGCGCACTACCACGAGACCCGGGCCGCGGAGATCCTCGACGAGGTGCTGGAGGAGGCCGAGCAGGACCATCCCGGTGTCACGCTGTGTCGCCGGACCGTCGAGGGGACGGCCCGCAGGGTGCTTCGCGAGGCGTCCGCCATGGCCGATCTGCTGGTCGTCGGTGCCCAGCGCCATCACGGTAATTTCGGCCTCCAGCTGGGCCGGATCGCCCACTCGGTGCTGCACCACGCCGCGTGCCCCGTCGCCGTCGTACCGCAGCGGGCCTGAGCCGTGGCCGGCTTCTCACTCCGTAAGGGTCGCCGCGTGGTCGGGGACGTATGTCTGCAGATCGCGCGGCGGGCGCTCGTAGCCCTTGGACGGGGGCCTGGGCGGGAGTTCGAGGTCCGGATACGGCACCTCGTGGTAGGGGACGGAATCGAGCAGATGGGCGATCATATTGATCCGGGCCCGGCGTTTGTTGTCACTCTCGACCACGAACCAGGGCGCCTCGGGGATGTCGGTGTGCACCATCATGTCGTCCTTGGCGCGCGAGTAGTCCTCCCAGCGGGTGATCGACTCCAGGTCCATCGGCGAGAGCTTCCACCGCTTCGTCGGGTCCTCGAGGCGCTGGCGGAAGCGCCTCTCCTGCTCGGCGTCGCTCACCGAGAACCAGTACTTGCGCAGCAGGATCCCGTCCTCCACCAGCATCCGCTCGAAGATCGGGCACTGGTGCAGAAAGCGCTGGTGCTCCTCCTTCGTGCAGAAGCCCATGACGTGCTCGACGCCCGCGCGGTTGTACCAGCTGCGGTCGAAGAGCGAGATCTCGCCCGCCGCGGGCAGATGCGCGACATACCGCTGGAAGTACCACTGGGTCCGTTCGCGCTCGGTGGGCGTGGGCAGCGCGACGATCCGCGCGACCCGCGGATTGAGGCGGTCCGCGACCCGTTTGATCGTGCCGCCCTTGCCCGCGGCGTCCCGCCCCTCGAACACCACCACCAGCCGGGCACCCTCGGCGCGCACCCACTCCTGGAGCTTCACGAGCTCGGTCTGCAGCCGCAGCAGCTCGCGCTCGTAGACCTTCCGCGGCAGGGCTGCCGACTCCTCCGGCTTCGTCCCGGCCATACCGCCTCCTCACCCCGACGACGCTCACCTACGACGTTACGGAGTCATTCATGCGCAAGGTCAAGCGCCAGGACAGCACGGTACTGACCGACGACGAACTGAGCAGCCTGGACGCCCACTGGCGGGCCGCCAACTATCTGTCCGCCGGCCAGATCTACCTGATGGCGAACCCGCTGCTGAGGGAGGCGCTGCGCCCCGAGCACATCAAGCCACGGCTGCTCGGTCACTGGGGCACCTCGCCGGGCCTGAACCTCGTCCACACGCATCTCAACCGCGTCATCAAGGCCCGCGGCCGCGACACGGTGTGCATCTGGGGCCCCGGCCACGGCGGCCCGTCGGTCCTCGCCAACTCCTGGCTGGAGTGCAGCTACACCGAGACCTACCCGGATGTGACCCGGGACGAGGCCGGGATGGAGCGCCTCTTCCGGCAGTTCTCCTTCCCGGGCGGCGTGCCGAGCCATGTCGCTCCCGAGACGCCGGGTTCCATCCATGAGGGCGGCGAGCTCGGGTACGCCCTCACGCACGCGTACGGCGCGGCGCTCGACCATCCCGGTCTGCTCGTCGCCTGCGTCATCGGCGACGGCGAGGCCGAGACCGGCCCGCTGGCCGCGTCCTGGCACTCCAACAAGCTCCTCGACCCCGTCCACGACGGCGCCGTACTGCCGATCCTCCACCTCAACGGCTACAAGATCGCCAACCCGACGGTCCTGGCACGGGTCCCCGAGAGCGAACTCGACGAGCTGCTGCGCGGGTACGGCCACGAGCCGATCCATGTCGCCGGCGACGAGCCCAAGGCGGTGCACCGCGCCATGGCTGAGGCCCTCGACCGGGCACTTGACCGCATCGACAGCGTTCAGCGCGCGGCCCGCGAGGACGGCGCGACCGAGCGCCCCCGCTGGCCCGTCATCGTGCTGCGCACGCCCAAGGGCTGGACGGGACCCGCCGAGGTCGACGGCGAACCGGTCGAGGGCACCTGGCGCTCCCACCAGGTGCCGCTCGCCGGAGTGCGCGAAAACCCGGAACACCTGCGGCAGTTGGAGGCCTGGCTGCGCTCGTACCGGCCCGAGGAGCTCTTCGACGAGAACGGCAGGCCCCGCGAGCAGGTCCTCGCCTGCATTCCAGAGGGCGACCTGCGGCTCGGTTCGACGCCGTACGCCAACGGCGGCCTGCTCGTACGTGAACTGCCGATGCCGGAGCTGGAGCGCTTCGCCGTACCCGTGGACAAGCCGGGCGCGACCCTGCACGAGCCCACCCGGGTCCTCGGCGGTTTCGTCCAGCAGATCATGGAGGCCACGCAGGAGCGGCGGGACTTCCGGGTCGTGGGCCCCGACGAGACCGAGTCCAACCGGCTCGGTGCCGTCTACGGCGCCACCGGCAAGGCCTGGCAGGCCCAGGTCCTGCCGTCCGACGAGCACCTGTCCCGGCACGGCCGGGTCATGGAGATCCTCTCCGAACACCTCTGCCAGGGCTGGCTGGAGGGCTATCTGCTCACGGGCCGGCACGGCCTGTTCTCCTGCTACGAGGCGTTCGTGCACATCGTCGACTCGATGGTCAACCAGCACATCAAGTGGCTGCGGACCTCGCGGCAGCTGACCTGGCGGGCCCCGATCGCCTCCCTCAACTACCTGCTGACCTCGCATGTATGGCGCCAGGACCACAACGGCTTCTCCCACCAGGATCCCGGCTTCGTCGACCATGTCCTCAACAAGAGCCCCGAGGTCGTACGGGTCTATCTGCCGCCGGACGCCAACACTCTGCTGTCGGTCGCGGACCATGTGCTGCGCAGCCGTGACTACGTGAATGTGATCGTCGCCGGCAAGCAGCCCTGCTTCGACTGGCTGTCGATGGACGAGGCGCGAGTGCACTGCGCGCGCGGCGCCGGCATCTGGGAGTGGGCGGGCACCGAGAACGGCGGGCGCGAACCCGACGTCGTCCTCGCCTGCGCGGGCGATGTGCCCACCCAGGAGGTGCTGGCCGCGGCCGGGCTGCTCCGCCGCCATCTGCCCGACCTCGTCGTGCGCGTTGTCAACGTCGTCGACATCGCCCGGCTGATGCCGCGTGAGGAACACCCGCACGGCATGAGCGACTTCGAGTTCGACGGCCTCTTCACCCGCGACAAGCCGGTGATCTTCGCCTATCACGGGTACCCGTGGCTGATCCACCGGCTGGCCTACCGACGGGAGGGCCACCACCACCTGCATGTCCGCGGCTACAAGGAGCGGGGCACCACCACGACCCCGTTCGACATGGTCGTCAGCAACGACATGGACCGCTACCGGCTCGTCATGGACGTCGTCGACCGGGTTCCAGGCCTCGCGGTGCGCGCCGCCGCCGTGCGCCAGGAGATGGCCGACGCCCGGACCCGGCACCACGACTGGATCCGTGCGCATGGTGTCGACATGCCCGAGGTCGCGGAATGGACCTGGGCAGGATGAGCACACGAATCCACACAGCGCGCGTGTCCGTACCCGCACGCGCGCGTGCAGCCGTCTCGTTTCCGAGCCGGTCTGCGCGCCCGTATCCCCTTTTCGACGACAGGGGGCTCAGCATGACGGCAGAGGCCCTGCCCCGGGTCCTGCGCGGCATGGCGGCCGCGATCCTGGACACCGACGGTGTGATCACCGACTCCGCGCGGATACACGCCGCCGCGTGGAAGACGGCCTTCGACGCCTGCCTGCGCGACCATCGGCCCCCGGACCCCGCCCAGCGCCGCCCCTTCGACGTACGCGACGACTATCTGCGGTACGTCGACGGCAAGTCCCGCCTGGACGGGGCAGCGGACTTCCTCGCGGCCCGCGGCCTCCACCTGCCTCCCGGCGATCCGGCGGACGAGCCCGGCACGGGCACCGTGCGGGCCGTCGCCGCGCTCAAGGAGAGGCTGTTCACCGAGCTGCTGCGTGAGCAAGGCGTCGATGCCTATCCGGGCACTGTCCGGCTGCTGGACGTGCTGCACGCCGCCCGGTTCCCGCTGGCGGCCGCGTCCGCATCCCGGCACGCCCGCGAACTCCTCGAACACGCAGGCGTGCTGGACCTCCTCGACGCTCTCGTCGACGGCGGCGAAGCGGCTCGGCTGCACCTGCCCGGCAAGCCCGATCCCGCTCTGTTCCTGGAGGCGTCGCGGCGCCTTGGCGTCCCGCCGGGCGCTGCCGCCGTCGTCGAGGACGCCCTGGCCGGCGTCGAGGCAGGGCGGCGCGGCGGCTTCGGACTGGTCGTCGGCGTGGACCGCGCGCGCACCCCGCAGACGCGTGCCGGCCTGCTGAAGCAGGGAGCGGACCTGGTGGTACAGGACCTGGGGGACCTCCTCACCGAAGAAAGCCCGGAGAACTGACCATGAGCCACTTGACCTGGGAGTACGAGGGCTACGACCCGGCACAGGAACGGCTGCGCGAATCCCTCTGCACCCTCGGCAACGGCTATTTCGCGACCCGGGGCGCTGCCCCCGAGTGCTCGGCGGATGCGATCCACTATCCCGGCACCTATGTGGCGGGCTGCTACAACCGCCTGACGTCGGCGGTGGCCGGGCGGCGCGTCGAGAACGAGGACATGGTCAACATGCCCAACTGGCTGCCGCTGCGCTTCCGTATCCGCCCGGACACCGAGGAGGGATCAGACCTGGCGGGGTCGTCAGGGCGATCCGAGTGGTCCCAGGGGTCCGGGCCCCCCGGTCCACTCGGCCGATACGAGGCCTCTTCGGCGCCCTCAGAGGCCCTCGACGCCGCATGGACCGGCAAGGCCACCCGGACCCTCGAGGCGGCCGGTGCTCTGCAGACCGCCGAGGCCCCGCAACCCGCCGAGACCGACCGCGCACGATGGTTCTCCCCGGAGACACACCGGCTTCCCTACCACCGCCAGACGCTGGACCTGGACTCCGGCACGCTCGAGCGCGTGTTCCGCTACGAGGACGAGCTGGGCCGGCGCGTCGCGGTGCGGCAGCAGCGCCTTGTCCACATGTCCCAGCCCCATCTGGCACTGCTGCGCACCCAGTTCACCGCGGAGGGATGGGAAGGGGACCTGGAGGTCGAGTCCGCCATCGACGGGTCGGTGGAGAACACGGGAGTCGAGCGGTACCGGCAGCTGAACACCCGCCACCTCACCCACGTCCACACCGGCTCGTCGGCCGCCGACACGGTGTGGCTGCGCTGCCGTACCCGCACCTCCGACATCCGTGTCGGTATGGCGGCCCGTACGATCGCGGACGCGCCGTCCGAGTCGGTCATCCGCCACGAGGGCATGCGGGTCCTCCACGTCCTGCGCTTCCCGCTGGTTCCGGGGCGCACCGTCACCGTCGACAAGACCGTGGCCCTGGACACCTCCCGGGACCGGGCCATCAGCGACCCGCTGCACGCCGCGGTCGACCGGATCCGCCGCGCCCCGTCCGCCGAGGCGCTGCTGGCCTCCCAGTACACCGCCTGGCAGCAGTTGTGGAGCACGGCGGAACTGGACGTGCCGGGCGCGTCCGGCTCCATCCTGCGCCTGCACCTCTTCCACGTCCTGCAGACCCTGTCGCCGAACACCGCGGACCTCGATGTCGGCGTGCCGGCCCGTGGCCTGCACGGGGAGGCCTACCGGGGGCACGTCTTCTGGGACGAACTGTTCGTGCTGCCGTATCTGAACCTGCACTTCCCCGAGGTCTCGCGGGCGATGCTCGACTACCGCCACCGCCGCCTCGAACGCGCCTGCTGGGCCGCCCGGGACGCCGGCCGCGCCGGAGCCATGTACCCGTGGCAGAGCGGCAGCAACGGTCGTGAGGAGACGCAGAAGCTGCATCTCAACCCGCGCTCGGGGCGGTGGCTGCCGGACCACTCGCACCTCCAGCACCACGTCGGTTCGGCGATCGCGTACAACATCTGGCAGTACTGCGAGGCCAGCGGCGACATGGAGTTCCTCCACACCAAGGGCGCCGAGATGCTGCTCCAGATCGCGCGGTTCTGGGCGAGTTCCGCGACGTACGACGAGGCGCTGGGCCGGTACCGGATCCTGGGTGTCGTCGGCCCCGACGAGTACCACGAGGCCTACCCGGGTGCGAAGGAACCGGGCCTGGACGACAACGCGTACACGAACGTCATGGCGGCCTGGGTGCTGGCGCGGGCGCTCGACGTGCTGCACGTCCTGCCCGAACCCCGGCGCCGGCAGCTCCTCGAACGCATCGGTCTCGAACCGGAGGAACCGGACCTGTGGGAGGACGTCTCCCGCAAGCTGTACGTGCCCTTCCACGCGGGCGTGATCAGCCAGTTCGAGGGCTACGGCGATCTCGCCGAGCTCGACTGGGAGGCCTACCGCAGGCGCTACGGGGACATCCGGCGCCTCGACCGGATCCTGGAGGCCGAGGGCGACTCGGTCAACCACTACCAGGCCTCCAAACAGGCCGACGTGCTGATGCTCGGCTATCTCTTCTCACCCGCCGAACTCCAGGGCCTCTTCCGCAGGCTCGGTTACCGCCTCGACGAGGACGACTGGCACCGCACGGTCGACTACTACCTGCACCGCACGAGCCACGGCTCCACGCTCAGCAGCCTCGTCCACGGCTGGGTACTGGCCCGGGTACAGCGCGCGGAGGCGTGGATGTACTGCCAGGAGGCGCTGGCCGGGGACATCGCCGACGTCCAGGGCGGGACCACGGGAGAGGGCATCCACCTCGGCGCGATGGCCGGCACCCTCGACTTCGTCCAGCGCGGACTGACCGGCTTGGAGACCCGGCGAGGCGCCATGTGCCTCGATCCTGTGCCGCTCCCGGAGCTGTCCGAGTACGGCTTCGCCGTCCGCTACCAGGGCCACTGGGGCGTGCGGTTCGTGCTGCGCCCGGGACAGCTGGAGGTCACCGTGCCGGACTCCGACCGCGACCCGATCGACATCACCCTGCCGGACCGCACGGTGGCCGTGGCCCCCGGGGAGTCCTGCACGCTGATGCTGCCGCACGGGTGACCAGCGGGCTCTGCGCGATGGGCCCGACGTTGGCGCGCTCCCGGCCGGGCGCACAGAGAGACGAGGACCAGGCGCACATATGGATCAATCGTTAGAATTCCGGCATGGGAGAGCGATCTGTCGCGCCCACTGCGCCCGAACTCGTCATCGAGACCGAAACGGGCTCGACGGTGATGACGCCGAACCGGGACTATCACGTCGGGCGGGACCCGTCGAGCGACATCGTCCTCGACGACGCCCGGGTCTCGTGGCACCACGCGGTGCTGCGGGCCGAGGCCGGATGCTGGACGATCGAGGACACGGGCAGCACGAACGGCACGTACACCGAGGGCCGGCGGGTCCTCCGCGTGCAGGGAGTGGGCCCGGGCAGCGTCATCCGCTTCGGCAACCCTGCCGACGGACCGCGCGCGGTGCTGGTCGGCCGGGAGGCACCGGGTTCCGAGGGTGATGGTCCTGCGGGTGCCTCCGCAGAGGCCACCGCCGTCCATGAGCCGGTCCATGAGCCCGAGCGGCCGTCCGCCGTCCTCGCTCCGGCCGCGACGGGGACCTTCCGGGAACCGACCATGGTGCTGTCGCTGCCCGCGCGCACCGTGCGGATCGGCCGCGCCGACGACAACGACCTGGTCATCGACGACCTGGTGGTCTCACGCAGGCACGCCGAACTGCGTGTGCACCATGACGGGACGTACGAGATCGTCGACCTCGGCAGCCACAACGGGACCTTTCTCAACGGCCAGCCGGTCGACCACGCCCAGGTCTCGCAGGGCGACATCGTGGGGATCGGCCACTCGGCGTTCTGCCTCATCGGCGACCAGTTGCAGGAGTACGTCGACACCGGAGAGGTCTCGCTGAACGTCCAGGATCTGACTGTCTCGGTCGACGGGGGCAGCCAGACACTCCTCGACGGGGTCTCGTTCCCCGTCGGCGAGAAGTCCCTGATCGCCGTGGTGGGCCCCAGCGGCGCCGGGAAGTCCACACTCCTGAACGCACTGACAGGGCTGCGCCCCGCCGACCACGGCACAGTGCTGTACGACGGCCGCGACCTGTACCGCGACTACGCGGAACTCCGCCAGCGCATCGGCCTCGTACCGCAGGACGACATTATGCACACGCAGCTGACTGTGCGCCGGGCGCTCGGATACGCGGCCGAGCTGCGCTTTCCCCAGGACACCGCGCCGGCGGAACGCTGGGAGAGGGTCGACGAGGTCATCCGCGAACTCGGCCTGGGGGAGCGCGCCGGCCAGCCCATCCACAGCCTTTCCGGCGGCCAGCGCAAGCGCGTGAGCGTCGCGCTCGAACTGCTGACCAAGCCGTCGCTGCTCTTCCTCGACGAGCCGACATCCGGACTCGACCCGGGCATGGACCGCTCGGTGATGCACATGCTGCGCGGACTCGCCGACCACGGCCACACCGTCATCGTGGTCACGCACAGCGTGCTCAGCCTCGACGTGTGCGACCGGCTGCTGGTGCTCGCCCCCGGCGGAAAGATCGCCTATTACGGCCCGCCGCGGGACACCCTGCGTTTCTTCGGCTTCAGGCAGTGGCCGGAGGCCTTCGAGGCCTTCGAGAACGACCGGGGGCGCGACTGGGCGGCGGAGTACCGGCGCTCGGCGTTCCAGCTGACGTACATCGGTGATTCCACCTCGCAGCCGCGCGCACTATTGGCAGCCGGGGCCCCGGCCGTCGGAGCGCCGCCGAAGGCCCAGAGCTGGGGGGCTCAACTGCGCACGCTGGTGCGGCGGTACTCCGCCGTCCTCAGCGCAGACCGGATCTTCCTCGCCATCATGATCGCGTTGCCGTTCGTGATGGGCGCGATGGCCCGGGCTCTCGGAGGGAGCCGGCTGACCTCGGCGACCACGATCAACGCGCTGCTCATCCTCTGTGTCGGTGCGGTTCTGACGGGTGCCGCCAACGCGGTGCGCGAGCTGGTCAAGGAACGCGTGATCTATCAGCGCGAACGCGCGGTCGGCCTGTCCAGATCGGCGTATCTGATGTCCAAGGTCGTCGTGCTCGGGGCCGTCACGGTGCTGCAGGCCGTCGTGCTGACCCTGGTGGCGTTGTTCGGCGTCGATCTGAACGCGCCGCGCGACCAGGGGGTGCTCATGCCGCCGCTGCTGGAGATCACGGTGGCCGTGGCCCTGCTGGCGTTCACGTCCATGATGCTCGGCCTCATGGTCTCCGCACTGGTGCGCAAGGAGGAGGTGACGATGCCGCTGCTGGTGCTCCTCGCCATCGTCCAGGTCGTCTTCTGCGGTCTGCTGCTCGAGGTGGACGGGGTTCCCGGCCTCGAGCAACTGGCGTGGCTGATGCCCTCCCGGTGGGCGGTGGGTGCCATGGCGGGAACCGTGGGGCTGGCCGAGATCGTCCCGGGCGACCTGACGAAGGATCCGCTGTTCGACCACACGGCTGAGGCATGGCTGCTGAACATGGGCATGCTCGTCGTGCTCGCGGCCCTCTTCGGGTTCGCCGTCATGCGGCTGCTGCGGCGGCGCGAACCCGCCCTGATGCGGAAGTAGGAGCACGCGCGATGACCACTACGGACTTCCGCCCCACACATGTGGTCCCCCAGGACGGACTGCCCGCCTGGGAGACCCCGGACGCGACGCGTCCGACGGCCGCGCTCGACGCGCTGTTGCCGGTCCAGCTGGTCGACCGGCGCGGCGACTGGGGCCGGATCCTCTGCTCCAACGGCTGGTCGGGCTGGGTCGACGGCCGGCTCCTGGTCGCCGTACCGCAGGAGCCGCCGGCCGCGAGCAGCCCGCTCACCCGCACGGCCGACCCGCGCCCGCTGCTGTCCAGGGTCGACGACCAGCTGGGCCGCTACCGGCGCGCGACGGAGGAGCTGATGACCGGCCGCATCGACGGCGAGGCCTTCCGAAAGCGCACTCGGGGCCTGCGTGTGGGGATGGTCGTCGACGGCGAGTCGGCCTGGCTGTACGACGCCGAACACGAGCGCTGGGTCTACAGCGACGGCGCGCATCTGAGCACGTATGCGACCTCAGGCGAGCCCCTGGGCCATGAGGGGGAGGACGAACCGGCCGGAGGTGCGGAAACACAGTCCGGGATGGAGTGGGGCGGAGCCGCGCACCCCGAGGCGCCGGTGGAGGCAACGCGGGCGGCCGGGAGCGAGCCGGTCGGTACGGATGAGGTGGACGTCCGTCGCGAGCCGACCCGCGTGATCCCCCCTGTGACGGACGGTCCGGCGCCCCCACGTGATGACCGGCCGGGTCGGGGGTGACGCCTCATGAGCTCGGCATCGCATGACATGAGCGTGTACTCGGGCCGGCCATCCGGCCTGATCGGGACCCAGATCGCCGGCTACCGGGTGGAGCGCGAGATCGGCCGCGGCGGCATGGCCGTCGTCTTCTGCGCCAAGGACCTGCGCCTCGACCGCACCGTCGCGCTCAAACTGCTCGCCCCCGAGCTCGCCCGCAACGACACCTTCCGTCGCCGCTTCACGCACGAGTCCCGTGTGGCCGCCGCCATCGATCATCCCCACATCGTGCCGATCTTCGAGGCCGGCGAGACCGAAGGCGTCCTGTACATCGCCATGCGCTATGTCTCGGGCGTGGACCTGCGCGCCATGCTCGACCGGGACGGCGCACTCCCCGCCGCGACCGCGATCCGCATCGCCGCCCAGGTGGCGTCCGCGCTCGACGCCGCCCATGAACACAACCTGGTCCACCGGGACGTCAAGCCCGGGAACATCCTGGTCGCCAAGGGCACCGACAGCGATCACCCCGAGCACGTCTATCTCACGGACTTCGGGCTGACGAAGAAGTCGCTGTCGCTCACCGGGTTCACCACCGTGGGCGAGTTCGTCGGCACGCTCGACTATGTCGCGCCGGAACAGATCTCCGGCCGCCCGGTGGACGGCAGGTGCGACGTCTACAGTCTCGCCTGCGTCGTCTACGAAACCCTCACCGGGAAGCCGCCCTTCCAGCGCGAGGAGGACATGGCGCTGCTCTGGGCACACCAGTACGACCAGCCGCCTCCGCTGACCGAGAAGCAACCGGACCTGCCCCCTGCCGTCGACGGCGTCATGGCGAAGGCCCTGGCCAAGACTCCCGACGACCGTTACGGTTCCTGCCTCGAGTTCGTGGCCGCCCTGCGGGCCGCGGCGACGCACACCGGCAAGGCCGGCCATGCGCCGACCGAGGTCGACATGCGGATCGTCGCAGCGCCCGCGCACCCCGGACCGCCTCCGGAACCTCCCCGCTGGGCCCGTCCCGTCTTTCCGTATCTGCCGCGCTAGCCGGGGCGGGGAGTCGTCCGCGCGGGCCGCCCGGCGGCTGTGGTCGGTCCAACTATCCAGAAATGCAGCTGATTTGACGCTCTGTCACTGATGTCCGATCTTCATGGCGTGTTCATGCCATGTCATGTATGCGCCATGCAAATACCTTGATCGCGGCGGCTGATCACCCGAGGATCATCACGATCTCTCCACCTGCTCACGCTCCTGACCGTCCACCGACGGCCGCTTCGGCGTGCGCGGGTGACCCGCAACGCCGTACTTGCACCACTCACGTTTCCGGCACACCCAAGGCGGGCCACCCCCGCCGACGTAGTCAAGGAGACCCGTGGCAAGACAGAGAAGACCGTTGCAGGTGGCCCTCGCGGCCCTGACCTCCCTCGTGGTGATGCCGCTCGCCGGCGGCACCGCGCT
The DNA here is from genome assembly GCF_013778455.1 of Streptomyces himalayensis subsp. himalayensis. Taxonomy (GTDB): domain Bacteria; phylum Actinomycetota; class Actinomycetes; order Streptomycetales; family Streptomycetaceae; genus Streptomyces; species Streptomyces himalayensis. The sequence continues at coordinate 318,882 of NZ_JACEHE010000004.1, forward strand.
CGCCCAGCAGGACCCAGGCGCGGGCATCAGCGCGGTCGAGCAGAAGGCCGAGGCCAAGCTCCTCGACCAGCTCGAGGACAAGAAGAAGGTCACCTTCTGGATAGAGCTCGACAGCGACGCCGATCTCCAGGCGGCGGCCCAGGCCGAGACCAAGGACAAGATGGCCGCCGAGGTCTACGAGGCCAAGAAGCGGCACGCCAAGGAGTCCCAGGCGGACGTGGTGGAGCTGCTGAAGTCGGCGGACGTCGACTACACCTCCTTCTGGATCGACAACTCCGTGAAGGTCGTGGGCGGCGAGGAACTCCTCGGGAAGCTCGCCGAGCTCCCCGAGGTCGAGCGGATCACCGCGGACGACAAGATCACCATCGACGAACCGATCAAGGGCGACACCGAGCCCACGGTCGACGCCGTCGAGTGGAACATCGACCGCATCAACGCCCCCAAGGTCTGGAGCGAGCTCGGGGTCCGCGGTGAGGGCATCGTCGTCGCCAACATCGACTCCGGCGTCCAGTACGACCACGCGGCGGTCAAGAACCAGTACCGCGGCCTGAACGGCGACGGCACCTACGACCACGACTACAACTGGTTCGACCCGGCCGCCGTCTGCTCCACCGCGGTGCCCTGCGACAACAACGGCCACGGCACCCACACGATGGGCACGATGGTCGGTGACGACGGCGCCGACAACAAGATCGGCGTGGCGCCCGGCGCCAAGTGGATCGCCGCCAAGGGCTGCGAGTCCAACTCCTGCTCCCGCACCTCCCTGCTCGCCTCCGGGCAGTGGATCGTCGCCCCCACCGACCTCACCGGCGCCAACCCGCGCCCGGACCTGGCCCCCGACGTGGTGAACAACTCCTGGGGCGCCAACACCTACGACCCCTGGTACGGAGAGGTCGTGTCCGCCTGGCGCGCCGCCGGAATCTTCCCGGCGTTCTCCAACGGCAACGCAGGACCGTCCTGCAACACCGCCGGGTCGCCCGGCTCGTACGTGAGCAGCTACAGCTCCGGTGCGTTCGACAGCAGCAACGCCATCGCAAGCTTCTCCGCCCGGGGCTCGGGCGAGAACGGGGCGATCAAGCCGAACCTCGCAGCCCCGGGCGTCAACGTCCGCTCCAGCGTTGCCGGCGGCGGCTACGCCTCGTACAACGGCACCTCGATGGCGTCCCCGCACACCGCGGCCACCGTCGCGCTGATGTGGTCCGCGGCCCCCGCCATCGCGGGCGACATCGCCCAGACCGAGGCGCTGCTCGACGGGACCGCCATCGACGTCGACAACACCACCTGCGGCGGCACCGCGGCCGACAACAACGTCTTCGGCGAGGGACGGCTCGACGCGCTCGCAGCCGTCACCGCCACGCCGCGCGGCGCGACCGGAGGCCTGAAGGGCACGGTCACCTCCGGCGGCGAGGGTCTCGGTGGCGCGAAGGTCGTCGTGGACGGCCCGATCGACCGCACCGTCAACACCGCCGCGGACGGCACCTTCGCCCTGCCTGTGCTCTCCGTCGGCGACTACACGGTCACCGTCACGAAGTTCGGCTACCTCAAGGGGGCCGGAGATGTGAAGATCGCCGAAGGCGAGACCGCAACCCGTGACATCGCGGTGGACCGGGCCCCGTCGGCGAAGCTCTCCGGAACCGTCACCTCGCACACGGGCCCCGTGGCCGGCGCCACCGTCACCGTGAAGGACACCCCCCTGACCGCCACGGCGGACGACAAGGGCCACTACGAGGTCACCCTGCCGCTGGGTGAGTACGACCTGGCCGCGTCCGGCCCCTCCAAGTGCACCACCGAGGGCGCGGCGCAGGCCGCGGTGACCGCTGACACCACCGCGGACATCGCCCTGCCGGACGTCGTCGACACCTTCGGGTACGCGTGCGTGGCCGCCAAGGACGACTACGTCGCGGGCACGGACAAGACGACGCTCTCCGGCGACACCGCGACCCTCGCCGTCAGCCTGCCCTTCCCGGTCCCGCTGTACGGCAAGACCTACACGTCCGGGTGGGTCAGCACCAACGGTGCCCTGATGTTCGCCTCCAGCTCCACCACGGGCACCAACAACACCATCCCGCGCACGACCACACCCAACGCGGCGCTCTACCCGTTCTGGGACGACCTGGTCGTGAACGCGAGCACCGCGGGCGTCCACACCGGTGTCATCGGCACCGCCCCGCACCGCTCGTTCGTCGTCGAGTGGCGCAACGTGGCCCACTACTCGGCTCAGTCCGAGCCGTTCTCCTTCTCCGCCGTGATCGGTGAGGACGGCAAGATCTCCTACCACTACAAGGACATGTCGGGGATCAGCTACGAGTCGGGCTCCAGCGCCACAGTCGGTGCGGAGAACGCCACGGGCACCGACGGCTTCCAGTACTCCTACAACACGGGCGGCACCCTCTCCGACGGTCTCGGTATCGACTTCCGTACGACCAAGACCGGTGTGGTGCGCGGCTCCGTGCTCGACGCCAACGACGAGAAGGCCGTCGAGGGCGCCACGGTCACCGTCGGCACGGGCAGCACGGCCGTCACCGCCACCACCGGGGCGGACGGCTCCTACGTGGCCCAGGCCCCCGCCGGCGAGACCTCGGTGAAGCTCACCGCTCCCGCGTACCAGCCGGTCGAGAAGGCCGTGAAGCTGGCGGCGGGCGGCGTCGAGTCGGTCTCCGACTCCCTGAAGACGGGCAAGGTCGCGGTCTCCAAGGAGCAGTACGAGATCATCGTCCCCGAGGGCGAGAAGCGCGAGCGTGGCTTCGACCTCTCCAACTCCGGCTCCGCGACCGCCTTCACGGTCACCGAGGACGCTTCATGGCTGTCGGTCAGCCTGACCGACGGAAACCTCGACGCGGGTACGGATACCTCCGGCACGCTCTCCGTCGACACGGCCGGACACGAGCCGGGCGAGGTGCTCACCGCCGACGTCCAGGTGAAGTCCGACAGCGGCCGCGCACCGGTGGTCACCGTGCCGGTGAAGGTCGTCGTGCCGCGCTACCAGGCGGCGCTCGACACGGGCGCCTCGGGCGAGGGAGTCGTGGACGCTCTCGGCGACACCTGGCAGGCGGACCAGGAGTACACCGAAGGCTCCTTCGGCTTCCAGGGCACGTCGAGCACCAGGTCGACGACCGACGCCATCGCCGGCACCGACGAGCCGGAGCTCTTCCAGAACGCACGGGAGGGCATGTACGAGTACCGGTTCGACAACGTGCCCGACGGCGTCTACACGGTGGAGCTCGACTTCGCCGAGCTGTCGACCACCAAGCCGACCAAGCGCGTCTTCGACGTCCTCGCCGAGGGCACCGAGGTGGTGTCGTCCCTCGACATCGCGCTCGAGGCCGGCACCTACAAGGCGGTGAAGCGCACGGTCACCGTCACCGTCACCGACGGCGTGCTCGACGTGCGGTTCGTGGCGACCGCCGGCAAGCCGCTCGTCAACGCGATCCGCGTCACCGACCGGCCTGACAAGGCCTGACGGGACGACAGAAAGGCCTGCCGGACGATCAGAAAGGCCGACGAAAGGGCCTGTCCCGCCGTAGGGCGGGGCGGGCCCCTCGTCGTTCCACTCCGAAGGGCGGGGCAGGCCCCCTCGTGCCTCGTATCAGGCTTTGGGCGCCGCGGTGGGGCGGACGGCAGCCCGGACCTCGCCCCGGCGCTGAACCCGCCCGGCGAGCAGGCCACCCAGAAAGCCGCCGACGAACCCCCACAGCAGGGCGAAGCCGAGCGCGGTCCACAGCCGGGGGCGCAGCGACACCTCTCCGGACAGGCCTCCGCCGAGGTCGCCGAAGCCCAGGACCGACAGGGCGAAGTGCGCCGAGACCCGCGCGACGAGACAGATGGTGAGCACGGTCAGTGCGAGCGCCACCGCCATGTGCACGGCATGCCGCCAGGCCCGCAGACGGGCCGGTGACCGCACCGCCATCAGAAAGGCGCAGGCCAGGACGAGGATCCCGGCGAGAACCGCGAGCCACCACCAGCGGCCGTCGACATCCGTGAGGCTGCGCAGACTGAGGGGCGAATCGTCCGCATCGCGCAGTACGGTGTCCAGCGCCTGCGGCATCGGAAGGTCGAAGGGCTGCCCTTCGACTCTGCCTTCCCAGGAGGTGCCGAGACCGATGGTGAGGGCGAGCCACGTCAGGTTCGGCAGGCAGAGCAGGAGCACGGCGAGCTTGCCGGCGGCACCTCCTTGGATCGCCGCCGAGAGCAGCCCGATGACCGCTCCCCCCGCAACCCACACCAGGAGCAGCACGACCATGGTGAACGCGGCCGGCCGTACCGACTCCTGGAAGCGCACGAGATGCGCCGGAAGGGGCGCCCTGCGGGACACCAGCAGCGTCAGTACGAAGAGGCCGACGAGCCACAGCAGTCCGAAGAGGAGCGTGACGGGCAGATCCGTCTCGAAACCGATCCTGGGGGAGACGTCCAGTAGGTCACCGAGCTCGCTGAGCGTCTCGCTCCCCGCCGGCACGGCGAACGTCGCACGCGCCAGGAGCGACAGGCCGATCAGGGCCAGGGCCCACAGGACCGCGAGACGGCCCGCCCACCCCGCCAGCTCGCGGGAGCCGGCGACGGCCCGGTGACGCAACGGCCGGAGGATTCCGGCGGCGATCACCAGGGCCCCGGCGAGCGTCACCGACAGCGGGATCACGGACAGCTCCGCACGCGTCTCGGCGAGCGCGCCGGCGTCACCCGAGAAACGGACGGAGCCGCCGACCGCCATCACGACGACGGCCGCGACGACACGGGGGAACGCCGCACCCGGAAGGCCGGCCGCCCCGGCGGCCCACAGGCCGAGGGCGGCGACGACGGCCATGACGAGGAGCCCGGCGAGCACCACCGCAAGGGCCTCGAGCCAGCCGTGACGCGCCTGCCGGTGGTGGGAGGCGCTCCTCGGCTGGTGGGAGGCGATCCCGCGCTGGTGGGAGTCATGCTGAGCGCCTGCCCGGTCGGGCGGTGTCTTGCGGCTCACCCTGTCACGCTAAGCAGCACGTGGCCGACCCGCCCCTCGGGAGAGCCGACCGCGTCGACTTGCGGGCCGAGCAGAGGCCGACTTGCGGGCCGCGCAGAGCGAGAGCACACAATGGAAAGCAGAGGGAAGAGTGACGCATGGCCGCACGGCCGCATGTGTCGCCGGCTTCCTCGGCCCGGTTGATCGGCCGGCTTTCTGGGCCGGAATCCGTGCCGCAGGACCTCTGCTGCGGAGGACCGTTCCCCTCCTCGGGACGCTTCCGCCTCGGGACGCTCCCGTCGCGAGCCCTTGCGCCGTGAACTGCCGCCGTCCCGCCGCGGGAACTCCGCAGGCCGTACACGGCCTGAAGAACCGCAGGCCCCCAAGCAGCTCCGAAGCAGCTCCGCAGTAGCTCTCAAGCAGGGAAGACGAGCTCGTGAGCGTCGAACCGCCGCCGTCCGAGCGCCCCACCGGACCCCCCGCAGGACCCCCGTCAGGCCCGCTCTCGGGCCCCTCGCAACGGCATCGCACACCGCCGCCGCCGAGCGGTGGCCGACCCCCCGGTGAGCCGCCGGGCGGAGGAGGCCGGGGCCGCGGCCGTGGGGGCGGCGCCGGCGAAGGACCCCAGCGCCCCTGGTGGAAGTCCGTGCCCCAGGTAGCGGCCATCGCTGCCGCGATCGTGGCAGCGGTGGCCCTGATCGTCACCTTCACCCGGCCCGACGGCACGTCGAACCAGCAGCAGGGTGAGATCTTCCTCCAGTCCGCCGCGAGCTCCGGGCCGGACCCGTTCACGGAGTCGACGGCTCGGGAGACCACCCCGCCGCCGTCGACGCCCTCGCCGACCAGTACGCCGACGGGGACGGGCAACGTGGCCCAGGGCGTGGACGGGCATGCCCCCGGCCTCTACGGGGGTACGCGGAACGTGGCGAGCTGTGACGTCGAGAAGCAGATCAAAGTACTCAACGCGGATCCGGCGAAGAACAAGGCCTTCGCCTCCGCGTTGGGCATCCAGCCCGCCAACGTCCCGTCCTATCTGCGGGGGCTCACACCCGTGCAGCTCAGGGCCGACACCCGTGTCACCAACCACGGCTACCGGAACGGCTCCGCCACCAGTTATCAGGCGGTTCTGCAGGCCGGCACCGCAGTCCTGGTCGACGACCGCGGCGTACCGCGGGTGCGCTGCGCGTGTGGCAACCCGCTCAAGCCGCCGGTCGCGAAGCAGGCCGATCCCAAACGCACCGGGGACGCGTGGCCCGGCTACCAGCCGACGAACACCGTCGTCGTGGTGCCCGCGCCCAAACCGGTGAAGGAGTTCGTCGTCCACGACCCGGAAAACGACGAGTGGTTCGCCCGGAAGAAGGGGGACAAGTCGGGGTCGCAGGACAAGAAGACCGAGCCGCCGCCGAAGACCGCGTTCCCGCCGGGGAAGGACGGCGAAGAACCGAAGCCTGACGAGCAGAAGCCGAAGCAGGAGGAGGAGCAGAAGCGGCCTGAGGAGGAGCCGAAGAAGGACGGGGAGGAGGAGCCGAAGGAGGACAGGGAGGAGCCGAAGGAGGAGCCGAAGAAGGACGGGGAGGAGGAGCCGAAGGAGGACAGGGAGGAGCCGAAGGAGGAGCCGAAGGAGGACAGGGAGGAGCCGAAGGACGAGCCGAAGGAGGACAGGGAGGAGCCGAAGGACGAGCCGAAGGAGGACAGGGAGGAGCCGAAGAAGGACAGGGAGGAGGGGCCGGTGGAGCCTCCGATGACGGAGGGGCCGGTGGAGCCTCCGATGACGGAGGGGCCGGTGGAGCCTCCGATGACGGAGGGGCCGGTGGAGCCTCCGATGACGGAGGAGCCGGTGGAGCCACCGAAGACGGAGGAGCCGGTGGAGCCACCGAAGACGGAGGAGCCGGTGGAGCCTCCCAAGACGGAGGAGCCGGTGGAGCCACCGAAGCCGGAGGAGCCCGCGGAGCCTCCGCCCGCGGAGCCTCCGGGCGGCGACGGAGACGGCGGCGATGGCGGCGACGGCGGTGACGGGGGCGGCGACGGCGGTGACGGGGGCGGTGACGGCGGCGGCGATGGCGGTGGCGGCGGCGAGGGCTAGGCACTCGAAGGTGCGCTCGGTCCACCCGAACGTGCGGCTCGGTCCTGCGGCGGCCCGACGGGGACCCGCCACGGCTGCCGAGGAACCCACGTATGCGCGCCCGGATGCGAGCCGCGCGTGGGGCGGTGAACCTGGAGTGGTGGGGGGCCATCTCCGAAAGAGGATCAGCCATGTCCATGATGGACAAGATCAAGCAGATGCTGAAGGGCCGCGAGAGCCAGGTCGACCGGGCCGTCGACAAGTCGGGTGACTTCATCGACGACAAGACCCAGGGCAAGTACAAGGGTCAGGTCGACGCGGCCCAGGAAAGGCTCAAGGACGAGTTCGGCACGGGCCGGGACCAGCAGCAGCCGCCGCCCCAGAGCTGACGGTCACCGGGGAGCCTGCGGGCGGCGTCTGTACGAACCGACGTCGAGTTCGACGGCGAGCGCCCGCCGACCTGTCGGCCTGACCCGCCCCAGGGGCGCGTAGCTGTGCGCCCCTGGGGCGGCGATCTTCTCCCTGTTCGTCGGTGACCGCTGGGGACACCTCCTCGGCCGCGCGCGGGGACATCCCGCCGGTGCCTTCGCAGATCAGAGGCCGCTTCCGCTGTGCGGAGGCGGCCTTTTCGCGGGCTTTTACCCGCAGTCCCCCGCTCCGTCAAGTCCCGATTCCTCGGAACATGACCATGCCCTGCGATTCCGGCCTAATTGAAGCGCGGGCCCCCAAACGAAAAGGGTCGGCACATCGCAGGGGAATCGGTGAGGATTCCCTTCCTTATCGAAAAGGCCGGTTTTTCCGGCAGAGCGGTCCCGGGTCGGAGCGGATCCTTTGGTCATCATCCCTGACTTCCCGAGGGTCGCAGAATCCTCTTCATGTTAAAAGGAGAAAAGACATGGTTCATATTCTTCATTCACACGACGACGCCCGGCCGAAGCGGCGGGGGCGCCGCCTCGCGACAGTCGTCGCCTCGGCCGCTCTCATCACCGGGGGTGTCGTCCTTCCGGCATCCTCCGCCTTCGCGGACGGTGGTGCTGGCGGCGCTGGTGGTGCCGGCGGCGTCAGCGTCAACGGTCCTGGTGGTGCCGGCGGTTCCGGGGGCGCGGGTGGCGGCAGCGTCAACGGCAAGGGTGGTACCGGTGGTACCGGTGGTACCGGCGGCGGCAGCGTGAACGGCCCCGGTGGTGCCGGCGGTTCCGGGGGCTCCGGTGGCGGCAGCGTCAACGGTCCTGGTGGTACCGGCGGAACTGGTGGCACCGGCGGCACCAGCGTCAACGGCCCCGGAGGCGGCGGTGGCGGTGGCGGTGGCGGCGGCGGAAGCGTCACCGGCTCCGGTGGTACGGGTGGCTCCGGCGGTCAGGGTGGCAACAGCACCAACGGCAACGCGGGTGGCGGCGGCAACGGTGGTGGCGGCGGCAGCAGCACCACGGGTTCCGGTGGTACGGGTGGCGCCGGCGGTCAGGGCGGCAACAGCACCAACGGCAACGGTGGCAACGGTGGCTCCGGTGGCCCCGGTGGCGGCAGCGTCACTGGTCCGGCCGGTGCCGGTGGTGCCGCCGGCGCCGGAGGCACTGGGGCCTGACGGCCACACCCGGCGGCCCTCACATGTGTGGCGGCGGCCCCCACGTCCCGCGGCGCTCGGGGCCGCCGAGCCGCTCATCGCGGCGGGGTGGAGGTCTTCGGCGACCTTCACCCCCCGCCCCCGACTTCCCTCTCGTTACTCGTGATCGGCTCGGTCGGCCGACACGGTATCCGGGCCCAGCGCTCACAGAGGACGCCCTCGTCATGGAAACGGAGAAACCCCAATGCCCCGAATGCTCTGGCAACGTCCCCTCATCCTTGCGACAGCCGCACTGGCCGTCGCCTCCGGCACCGCGTACGCCACACAGGCCCCGCAGAGTGCCGTCCAAGCCACAAACTATTCCGCGAGTGTCAACGACCTTCTCGGCAGCGACTCGGACTGCGCAAAGGGCGGGGAAGGTGGCAAGGGCGGTGAGGGCGGCAAGGGCGGCGAGCCGGGTAAGCCGGGTGAGCCCGGTAAGCCGGGTGAGCCGGCTCAGCCCGGAAACCCTGGTCAGCCGGGTGAACCAGGTCAGCCGGGTGAGCCGGGTGAGCCGGGTGAACCAGGTCAGCCGGGTAAGCCGGGTGAACCAGGTCAGCCCGGTAAGCCGGGTGAACCAGGTCAGCCCGGCAAGCCGGGTGAACCAGGTCAGCCCGGCAAGCCGGGTGAGCCCGGTCAGCCCGGCAAGTCAGGCTGTCTCGAGCTCGAGGATCTTCCCGATAAACCGGAGGAAGAACTCACGGCGGCGGACAAGATGCAAATCGTGATGGCCGTGCTGTCCGGGCAGGTGTCGAAGGCCGAGGTGGCGAAGAAGTACGACGTCTCGGAAGAGGAGATCGACACCTGGGAGAAGCAGTTCCTCGAGGGTGACTGGGCGGCGCTGGCTGCAGAGGACAGCTTCCCCCGGAACCCCTGACCGCAGCTGCGGACCCGGCCGTCCCCTCGACGGGTCTCAGCCCGGGGCGCTCCGACCCGATTCGGGCGGGGCGCCCACCTGGCGATCCCGCGAGGTCGCGTGGAAAGGGGGCGCGAAAATCCGAGCCTTCTCGGGAACCCTTTTTGGAAGAGAGAACTCCATGCGTATCAACTCCTGGAAATTCCGTCTCGTTGTCGCGGCCACGACCGCCCTGATCGGCGGGGGCGCGCTGGCACCAGCCGCGACGGCGGCACCGCTGCCACAGGCCGACGCGCACCAGACGAGTGCCGGCCAGCGTCTCCCCACCGGGGACGATTCCAACGATGCGTTCGGCGAAGTCACAGTGGGCGAGGACAACGCCCGTCTCGGCGATCGAGCGTGTGCGGGCAACTGCAACGGGACCGTCAACGGCACCAATGGGAGCGATGGCGGGATCTGCGCCGGGCTCTGCAACGGCAGTGCGAACGGCGGCCGCGGCACCAATGGCGGGCCAGGCCAGAACGGCACCAACGGCGGCAACGGCGGGGTCTGCGTCGGGGTCTGCGGCGGGAGTGCCAACGGGGGCGACGGTGGCGATGGCGGGGACGCGGTCGACGGCGGAGACGGCGGCGACGGTGGGACGGGCGGCGACGGCGGGCTCTGCGTCGGCGTGGGCTGCGAGACCAGTGGTCAGGGCGGCCGCGGTGGCAACGGAGGCCAAGGCTGATGTCTACGGTTCCGTGCCCCGCCAACCGGACCGGCCCCTCCGGCCGGTCCGGTTGGCGCGGCGTACGGCTGGCCGCCACCAGGCGCCCGCAGTGCCGAGAGGCGCGGTGGAAGTTGTGTCCGACCCGGTCAGGCACCCGCAGAAGTGCCTCAGACCCCGGCAAGCGACTGCTCGGCCCAGATGGTCTTGCCGATGGGGGCATGCCGAGTGCCCCAGCGCTGCGAGAGCTGGGCGACCAGCAGCAGGCCCCGCCCCCCTTCGTCGAAGGTCCGGGCGCGCCGCATGTGCGGGGTGGTACTGCTCGAGTCGGAGACCTCGCAGATCAGGGTGCTGTTCTCATGGATCAGCCGCAGCTGGATGGGCGGATGGCCGTAGCGGATGGCATTGGTGACGAGCTCGCTGACCATCAACTCGGTGATGAAGATCGCGTCCTCCAGCCCCCAGGCCTCCAGCTGGTCGGTGGCGTTCTTGCGGGCCTGTGAGACTACGGCGGGGTCGGAGGCCAGGTCCCAGGCGGCGACGCGGTCGGCGTGGAGGGCCCTGGTGCGGGCGACGAGCAGGGCGATGTCGTCATCGGGGCGGTGGGTCAGCAGGGACGCGAGAACCCTGTCGCAGACCGTTTCCAGCGTCGCGGCGGGGAGCGCGAGGGCCGCGAACATCTTGTCCAGGGCTTCGTCGATGTCGTGGTCACGCGGCTCGAGCAGACCGTCGGTGTACAGCGCCAGGACGCTGCCCTCGGGCAGTTCCGTCTCGAAGGTCTCGAAGGGGAGGCCGCCCAGACCCAGCGGCGGTCCTGCGGGGACGTCGAGGAAGTAGACGGCGCCCTCAGGGGTGACCACGGCGGGCGGGGGATGGCCGGCCCGGGCGAGGGTGCAGTGCCGGGAGACCGGGTCGTAGACCGCGTACAGGCAGGTGGTGCCGATGCCCCCGGCGGTTTCGGCGGCGGGGTCCGCGCTGCCCTCGTCGGCGGACAGATGGATGACGAGGTCGTCGAGGTGGGTGAGCAGTTCGTCGGGCGGCAGGTCGACGTCGGCCAGCGTGCGCACGGCGGTGCGCAGCCGGCCCATGGTGGCGGAGGCACGGATGCCGTGGCCGACCACATCCCCCACGACGAGGGCCACCCGCGCTCCGGACAGCGGGATCACGTCGAACCAGTCGCCGCCCACGCCGGCCCGGGTACCGGCGGGCAGATATCGGAAAGCGATCTCGAGTGCGGCCTGATCGGGCAGCGTGTGCGGGAGCAGGCTGCGCTGCAGGGTCATCGTGCTGGTGCGCTCCCGGGTGTACCGGCGGGCGTTATGGATGCTCACCGCCGCTCTGGCCGTGAGCTCCTCGGCCAGCAGCAGGTCGTCCGACTCGAACGCCTCCCGGCGCCGGTGACGGCTGAACAGTGCCACGCCGAGAGTGGTACCACGGGCACGGAGCGGCACGACCATCACCGAGTGCGTCCCGTAGTCCCGGATCCAGGCGGCTCCGGGGTCCTGTGCCGCCCATCGGGCGATGGCGGAGTCGGTCATCTCGTACAGCGCGGGACGGCCCGTTGCCAGGCACTCGGCCGGAGGCGAGAGCGCCGGGTATGCGCTCGTGTCGCCCACCGCGACCAGGGACTCCGGGCTCTCCTCGACGACCGACCGCAGCGCGGTGCGGCGCATGGTGACCGGGCCGGGCGACGCGGCGGACGCCGGCTCGTCGGCCTGCTGGGGGATGTCGAGCAGGTCGACGGCTGCGAAGTCCGCGAGCCGGGGGACGGCGACGTCGGCCAGGTCCTGCGCGGTGTGTGCGATGTCCAGAGTGGTACCGATACGGGCACCGGCCTCGTTCAGCAGCATCATCCGCTGCCGGGCGAGGTATTCCCCGGACCTGTCGTGTGCCGTCAGGCAGACCGCGCACACCCTGCCTTCGGGGTCCTTCAGTGGTGCGAAGGAGGTCGACCAGCCACGCTCCGGGCTCACACCCGTCGGCCGGATGTACGCCTCCACGTACTGCGGCTCACCTGTCTCCAGCGTCTGCCGCATCTTCCTCTCGGCCTCGTCGCTCACGGGATACGGCGCGATCTCCGGCAGGTGCAGCCCCTGCATCTGGGCCTCGGTGAGCGACATGGCGCGCTCCATGCCGGCGTTGGCCCCCACCAGCCGCAGATCGGTGTCGAAGATCGCCAGGATGTCGGGGGACTGGGTGAACGTCCATTCCCTCAGCGCCTGGCCTCCGGGCGTGAGCGGCCGCCCCGCCACGGCGGACACCACAAGCCATTCGGTGATCCCGGTGTCCGTCGACCTGCGGTGCGCGAGCAGTACCGTCTCCAGCCGGTGGCCGTCCCGGTGCCGCAGCGCCACGCTGCCGCTCCATCGTTCCTGCCCGGCCGGGGTTCTTCGGCCTGCCGTTTCCTTGGCCTCATCGGCGAGCAGGCTCGCGGCCGGCCTGCCCACGATCTCGGAGGGCACGTAGCCGAGCAGCCGCCCGGCACCCTCGCTCCACCCCGTCACGATGCCCTGCTCATCGATGGTGGCAGTAGCCGTGTACGCAGAGTCGAGCGAGGCGTCCGACTCGTCGGGCCGCTCGTCAGGAGGCTCGTCAGGAGGGGTGGGAAGTCGCTCCATCGCCGCTCATCTCGCCCTTGCTCGGTCCTTTCCCTGCTGTCCCCACGGGACTCTGCACGGCCAGGGCTCCAGCTCCACTGACCAGCATGATCCTGCCGGGCGTGGAGCACCAACGCAGCGTTGCCACAAGGCTCTGACCTGCTCAGAGGGGACGGCGCACGGTCGTCGGCTCGGAAGCCCTCGGGCGGGGTTGGAAAAATGTTCAGAAAGTGTGCAACGGCATGGAACCGGCCTCCGGACTCTTGGCGTGAATACGTGCAATAGCGACATTCCGGTCTTTCTCACCTGCTTCCGAGGGCGCGAGCAGCGAAGGCAAGCCGATCCGTCGGAGGACTCCCATGAGCTTCACCACCACGCCGCACACCGAAGCGCCCGCCGCCACGCAGCCCGCGCTGGACGCACTGGCCCCGCGTGAGCAGGAGACACTGCGACACATCGCCGCAGGGCACACCTACCTGCAGACAGCCCGCCACATGGGGCTCTCGAGGCACACGGTCGACGCGTACCTCCGCCGTATCCGGGCCAAGCTGGGAATCAACAGCACGGCGGAACTCACACGGCTCGCCATCTCCCTCGGGCTGTGATTCCAGTGAGTCGGCCCGTTCCGCCGGCGAGGAGGAGCTCGTGACGCTCGAACCGCCATCGTCCAACCCTCCCGAGGGTCCGCCGCCCGGTCCGCTCGCGAGTCCCTCCGGGCCGAACCCGTCTCCGCCGCCGGCTCCGCCGGGCGGGCAGCCCAGCGGCGGAGGCCACGGCGGTTCGGGGAAGCCGGGCAAGGACTCGGGGAACCAAGGCCGTCCCAGGTGGAGGCCGTCGCGCAGGGTTTCGTTGATCGCCGTGGTGATCGCGGCCGTCGTGGCCCTTGCCGCTGTCCTGACCCTTCCCGGCGGCGGCTCGCAGAACCAGGGTGAGGTCTTCCTCCAGGCCGCAGGGACGACGGGCCCGGACCCGTTCACGGAGTCGACGGCGCGGGACAGCTCCCCACCGGCCTCGCCGCCCTCCCTGCCAAGCCCCACGGAGACGCCCGAGGCGACACGAGGCGTGGAAGGGTCCGCTCCCGGCCTCTACAGCGGGACGCGGAACGTCTCCAGCTGCGATGTGGAGGGGCAGATCGCCGCGCTCGACGAGGATCCGGAGAAGAAGAAGGCGTTCGCCTCGGTTCTCGGCATCGAGCCCTCCGCGGTGCCCGACCATCTCCGGTCGCTCACACCCGTACAGCTGCGGGTGGACACCCGCGTCACCAACCACAGCTACCGCGACGGCTCCGCGACCGGCTATCAGGCGGTCCTGCAGGCCGGTACGGCCGTCCTCGTCGACGACCGCGGTGTCCCGCGGGTGCGATGCGCCTGCGGAAACCCGCTGCTGCCGCCGGTCGCGCACAAGAGCGCACCCACAACGACCGGCGACTCCTGGCCCGCGTACCGGCCGTCGAACGTCGTGGTCGTGACACCCGCGCCCCAGCCGGTGGACGTGTTCGTCATGGTCGACCCGGACGAGGACGACTGGTTCTCGCGCCGACCGGGCGACACAGGCGCCCACGACCAGAAGACATCCCGGCCGACGAGTCCCACCATGCCGACTCCGCAGGCGACCGACTCCACTCCACCGGCCGAGGAACCGACGCCGACGACGGGCACGCCCTCCCCGAGCACGGACGCGTCGTCGCCGGACACCTCGTCTCCGGAGGCGCCGGAGTCCCCGGGGTCCGCGGAGTCCGCGGGCGAGTCCCCCGAGTCGCCGGGGGAGCCTCCTGAGTCGCCGGGCGAGTCCCCAGAGACGCCCAAGTCCCAGTCTCCTGAGCCCACTGAGTCCCCCGAATCGGCACGGTCGCCGGGCGAGTCGCCGCAGTCTCCTGACGAGGGTGAGTCGCCCAGTTCGCCGGCATCTCCCGAGTCGCCGGACTCGAGGGAGGCATCGGATCCGCCGTCGTACTCGGATGAGCCATCGGACTCGGATGAGCCATCGGATTCGCGGGAGTCCGGGAAGTCGCCACAGTCGCAGAGCTCGCCGGACGCGGGAGAGACGCCCGGGCCGACGCAGTCGCAGCAACCTCCGCAGCAATCGGGAGGGGTCCCAGGGTCATCGGCGTCCCCGGAGTCTCCGGACTCGCCGAAGACCCCGGGCTCATCGGACTCCGAGGGCGCGACGAACGCCGCACCCGACACTCCTGGTCAGCCCGCCTCGACCGTTCCCTGGGTGTCGAAACGGTCCGGGAACGACTCCGGACCTCCCCAGGAGTCGATCAGAGGGTAGACCCTGAAGTCGCATTTCACGCCGGACAAAGGGCGTTCAGGCGGCCCGGGGGACCGGACCAAGCATGTGACAGACCACCGGGGCGGCGGTGCCCCTTCAGCGCCGCCGTCGGATCGCGACGAAGATCAGCGCGGCCACCGCGGCCGCGGCCAGCACCGCGGCCACCGCGCGCTTGGCGACGGGCAGGCCCGCGGTCCGTACCAGGTCGATCGGCTCCGCCTCGACGGGAGCGGGGCGCTCAGCCACGGCGGCCTCGGTAGCCTCCGCAGCCGCCGGGGCCCCCGCACCCGCCACGGCCTCCGCGGCCGCCGCCGGAGGCGCCGTGAGCTGCTCCGACAGGCAGTCGGCGAACTGGCCGACGAGTTTCTCGCCCACCTCGGCCATGACGCCGCGCCCGAACTGAGCCGGCCGCCCGGTGATCGCTAGGTCGGTCCGTACCGAGACATGGGTGGCGCCGTCCTGCTCGGTCAGCGTGCCGGTGACGGTGGCCCTGGCCGTGCCCGGCCCGCGGGTCTCCCTGCCGCTGGCGCCCAGGACCAGTCGGTGCGCGCTCTCGTCCAGTTCTTCGAAGACGGCTGTACCCCGGTACGTGACCGTGATCGGGCCGACCTTCACCTTGACCGTGCCGGTGACGGTCTTGCCGTCGAACTCCTCCACCGTCGCGCCGGGCATGCAGGGCGCCACGCGCTCGATGTCCAGCAGCACCCGCCATGCCTCGTCGACCGCGACGGGGACGGTGAACTCGTGGTGCAACTCCATGCTGTCCTCCTGGCGTTCCTCGCTCGCTCGACGCGTTCCTCACCACTGCACTCACTGCAGCTCACTGCGGCTCACTGCGGCGCAGTGTCCGACTGCGGTGCCGTGTTCCGGGGATGGATCGCCCCGGCCGTCGCCGTCAGCGGAGTGCCGGTACCGCCCCAGCGCAGGGCGACGATCTCCGCAGCGACGGAGACGGCCACCTCCTCGGGCGTACGGGCCCCGAGGTCGAGGCCGACCGGCGACCTGAGCCGGTCCAGCTCCTCCTCGCTGACCCCCGCCTCCCGCAGCCGCTTCATACGGTCGTCGTGGGTGCGGCGGCTGCCCATCGCACCGATGTACGCCGCCGGTCGGCGCAGCGCCTCCTCCAGTAGCGGCACGTCGAACTTCGGGTCATGGGTGAGCACACAGATCACCGTGCGGTGGTCGGTGTCGGTGCCGCTCAGATAGCGGTGCGGCCACTCCACGACGACCTCGACGCCCTCGGGGAACCGCTTCGGCGTGGCGAACACCGGCCGGGCGTCGCACACCGTCACCCGGTAGCCGAGGAAGTCGCCGATGCGGGCCACCGCCGCCGCGTAGTCGATCGCGCCGAAGACCAGCATCCGCGGTGGTGGGGCGAAGGAGTGGAGGAACACCGTGACGGCGTCCTCCCGCCTCTCCCCGTGCGGGCCGTAGTGCCGCTGCCCGGTGGCGCCCTGCGCCAGCTCGCCCCGCGCGTCCGCGGTGACGGCCACGTCCAGTCCGGTCGAGCCCAGTGACCCGGACACCCGGTCCGGCCACACGGCCAGCGTGGCGCCGAGCGGCGCCGGGCCGTCGATGACCGTCGCCACGGTGACCGGCCGGCCCGCGGCGACCGACTCGGCGACATCACCGAACGAGGGGTCCGTTTCCGGCGACACGGACCGTACGAGCAGCGTGATCTCGCCGCCGCAGGTGAGGCCGACGGCGAACGCGTCGTCGTCGCTGTAGCCGAACGTCTCGAGTTGTGCCTCGCCGCTCTCCACGACCTCCTGGGCCAGCTCGAAGACGGCGCCCTCCACACAGCCGCCCGAGACGCTGCCCACGACCTCGTCACCCGGGCCCACCGCCATCGACGCCCCGGGATCGCGCGGTGCGCTGCGGCTGACCGCGACGACGGTGGCCAGCCCGAACGGCGACCCCTGCGCGTACCACTGGCTGAGCGCCGGAAGGATCTCACGCATAGTCCGCTCCTCTCACCACCGCCGCCAGACGCTCCAGCGCGGCCAGGCTGTGTCCCTCGACGAAAGCGTCCACGCTCGGCAGCGCCGCCGCCATACCGGCCGCCAGCGGTGCGTAACCGGGCCGGGCCTTCCGGGGATTGGCCCAGACGACCCGGTGCGCCAGCCGGTGCAGCCGCCGCATCTGGCCGGCCAGCAGCGCAGGGTCCCCGCGCTCCCAGCCGTCGGAGAGCACGACGACGACCGCGCCGCGCGCCATGCCGCGCTGCCCCCACCGGTCGAGGAAGCCGCGAAGCATCTCGCCGAGCCGGGTGCCGCCGCGCCAGTCCGGTACGGCGGCCGCGACCGCGTGCATCGCCATGTCGGGGTCCCGGTGGGCCAGTTCACGGGTGACCCGCGTCAGCCGGGTGCCGATCGTGAACACCTCCGTACGGGCGCGCTCCCGGGCCGGTGCGCCATGCGTGGCGGCGTGCGCGAACCGCAGCAACGCATCCGCGTACGGGGCCATCGAACCGCTGACGTCCACGAGCAGTACCACCCGGCGCGGCCGGTCCGCCCGGGCGTGGCGGCGCAGCCGGGCGGGTTCCCCGCCGCGGCGCAGCATTTCCCGTACGGTCCGGCGCGGGTCGACGGTTCCGCGCCGCGCCGGGCGGAGGCGTGCGGTGCGCCGCGGCTCGCCGTGGAGCGCGAACGCGGCCAGCAGCCGCCGCAACTGGTCGCGTTCGGCCGCCGTCAGCTCGGCCAGGTCGCGGTGGCGCAGCACCTCGGTGGAGCTCGCCAGCGCGGCCGCCGGAGGAGCGTCCTGCTCGGTGCGTGGCGCGGGAGCAGGCGAGGGGCCCGTGTCCCGTACGACCAGCCGCAGCCGTGGCGGGGGAGTGGGACGCGGGAGACGGCCCCGCGCGTCGGGCCCGGGGCCGAAGTACGCGCCGAAGACGCGGTCGTAGCGCTCCAGGTCGTCCCGGTTGCCGCACAGGGTGAGCCTCCCTGCCCAGTACACGTCGGAGCGCAGCCCCGGACGCAGGACATCCAGCGCGCCCAGGAACGCCTGGACACGGTCGGGCCCGGCGTCCACGCCGGCCGCACGCAGCGCGCGGGCGAACCCGACCAGTACCGCGGGGCCGTCGGCTGTCGTCGTCACCGTACTCACGCCCCGCGTGCCGCCAGGATGGCGGTCATGTCGAGCCCGCGGGCGCGCTCGGCGTCCTCGCGGTACTTGAGTACCGATCCGAGCGTGGCCACCGCCAGTTCCGCGTCCAGCTCGGTGGCGCCCAGCGCGTCCAGGGCCTCGGCCCAGTCGATGGTCTCGGCCACACCGGGCGGCTTGAGCAGGTCCTCCGCGCGCAGGGCCTGCACCAGGGCCGTCACCTGCTCGGCGAGCCGCAGTGTCACGCCGGGAAGTCGTCTGCGGACGATGGCCAGTTCGCGGGCGAATCCGGGATGGTCGAACCAGTGGTACAGACAGCGCCGCTTCAGCGCGTCGTGCACCTCCCGGGTCCGGTTCGAGGTGAGCACCACGACCGGCGGGGACTCGGCGTACAGTGTGCCGAGTTCGGGGATCGTGACCGAGTACTCCGACAGCAGCTCGAGGAGAAAGGCCTCGAACTCGTCGTCCGCCCGGTCCACCTCGTCGACGAGCAGCACCGACGGCTGTGTCTCCAGGGCCCGCAGCAGGGGCCGGGCCACCAGGAACCGCCGGTCGTAGAGTTCGCCTTCCAGCCGGTCGGCGTCCGTGATCCCGGCGGCCTCGGCGGCCCGCAGATGCAGCAGCTGCCGGGGGAAGTCCCAGTCGTACAGGGCCTGGGAGACGTCGATGCCCTCGTAGCACTGCAGCCGGATCAGCGGGGCGCCGAGTATCTGGGCGAGGGCGGACGCGAGCGAGGTCTTGCCCACGCCCGCGTCGCCCTCGCAGAAGATCGGCCGGTGCAGCTTCAGGGCCAGGAAGCAGGCGATGGCCAGCCCGTCGTCGACGAGATAACCGGTCTCCTCCAGCCGGGTCCGCACCTCGTCCGGACCGGTCGGCAGGCCCTCGCCGGCACCGCCTGCTGCTCGGCTCATCCGCATGTTCCGCTCATCGGCCCGTTCATCGGGGCGATCCGCTCATCCGTCCGATCGGCCCCTCACTCCATCCTGGCCGCGGCCAGGACCGCACGCCGCGTCAGAACTCGGGCGAGGTGCTCGCGGTACTCGGGCGACGCCGACACATCGGACGACGGGTGCGTGCCGTCCGCCGCGGCCTCGGCCGCCCGCGCCACCGGGTCCGGCTCGGCCGCGGCGCCCACCAGCGCCGCCTCCGTCGCCTCCGCACGCACCGGGGTCGTGCCCATGTTCGTCAGCCCGATACGGGACTCGGTGATACGGCCGTCGTCGCGCCGCACCATGGCCGCAACGCCGACGATCGCCCAGGACTGCGCGACCCGGTGGAACTTCTCGTAGTGGAAGCCCCAGCCGTCGGCCGCGGCCGTCTTCGGCAGGCGTACCTCCACCAGCAGTTCGTCCGGCTCCAGAGCGGTCTGGAGGTAGTCGGTGAAGAAGTCGCGCGCCGGAATGGTGCGCCGCCCCTGCGGACCAGCGGCGACCAGCTCGCCGTCGAGGGCCAGCACGACCGCGGGCAGATCGCTTGCGGGGTCGGCGTGAGCGAGTGAACCGCCCAGGGTGCCCCGGTGGCGTACGGCCGGATCGCCGACCTCGGCGGTCGCCTCGGCCAGCAGCCCGGCGTACTGCCGTACCAGCGGATCGTGGATGACGGCGTGGTGCGTGGTCATCGCGCCGATGACCAGCTTGTCGCCGTCCTCGCGTACGCCGCGCAGCTCCGGGATCCGGCCGATGTCGACGACGAGATCGGGGAAGGCGAGCCGCAGCCGCAGGATGGGCAGCAGGCTCTGGCCGCCGGCCAGGACTTTCGTCTCGCCCCGCGCGTCCGCGAGGGTGCGTACGGCCTCGTCGACCGTCTCCGGCCTCGCATAGTCGAATGCCGCGGGAATCATACCGTGGCCTCCTTCGCTGCCCGCGCCTGCCTGATGGCCTGCCAGACCCGCTGTGGAGCGCAGGGCATCGGCACGTCCGTGACGCCGAGCGGCCGCAGCGCGTCGACGATCGCGTTCACGACGGCCGGGGTCGAGGCGATGGTGCCCGCCTCGCCGACTCCCTTGACGCCGAGCGGGTTGGAGGCGGCCGGGGTCTCGGTCCGGTCGGTGACGAATTCGGGCAGGTCCGGGGCGCCGGGCACCAGGTAGTCCGCCATCGTGCCGGAGACCAGGTTGCCCTCCTCGTCGTACACCGCCTCCTCGTACAGCGCCTGCGCGATGCCCTGCGCCAGGCCGCCGTGCACCTGCCCCTCGACGATCATCGGGTTGATCACGCGGCCCACGTCGTCCACGCAGACGTAGGACCGGATCCGCACGTGCCCTGTCTCGGTGTCGACCTCGACCGCGCACAGGTGGGTGCCGTGCGGATACGAGAAGTTCTCCGGGTCGAGCAGATGCTCGGCGTTGATCGTCGGCTCCATGCCGTCCGGCAGGTCGTGCGACGAGAACGTCTCGAACGCGATCTCCTGGATGGTCTTGCGCGCCTCCGGGGAGCCCTTCACGGAGAAGACACCGTCCTTGAAGTCCAGGTCCCCTTCGCTGGCCTCCAGCAGATGTGCGGCCACCTTCCGGGCCTTGGCCACCACTTTCTTGGCCGCGTGATGCACCGCGGCGCCGCCGACCACCAGCGAGCGGGAGCCGTAGGTGTCCATGCCCTGCGGGGAGGTCAGCGTGTCGCCGTGCAGTACCTCGACGTCCTCGAAGGGCACCCCGAGCACGTCCGCGGCGATCTGGCTCCAGGAGGTGACATGCCCCTGCCCGTGCGGGCTGGTGCCGGTGACCACCTCGACCTTGCCGGTCGGCAGCATCCGGATGCTCGCCGCCTCCCAGCCGCCCGCCGCATAGCGCAGATCGCGCAGCACCCGGCTCGGCGCCAGACCGCACATCTCGGTGTACGTCGACACGCCGATGCCCAGCCGCACCGCGTCACCGCTCTCGTTGCGTTTCTGCTGCTCGGCACGCAGGTCGTCGTATCCGAAGCGGGCGAGGGCCTTCTCGGTGGCAGCCTCGTAGTTGCCGCTGTCGTAGGTGAGGCCCGCGATCGTCGTGTACGGGAACTCGTTGTGCTCGATCCAGTTGCGGCGGCGCAGCTCCACCGGGTCGAGGTCGAGTTCGGCCGCGAGCTCGTCCATGATCCGTTCGATGGCGAACGTCGCCTCGGGCCGGCCGGCGCCCCGGTAGGCATCGGTGGGCGTCTTGGTCGTGAAGACGCCGGTACAGGTGAAGGAGTACGCGTCCATCTTGTAGATCGCCGGGTACATGAACGCGCCCAGGATCGGGATCCCCGGCGTGACCAGCATCAGATACGCGCCCATGTCCGCCAGCAGGTCGACCTTCAGGCCGAGCAGCTTGCCCTCGCGGGTCGCGGCGACCTCGATGTCCTGGATCTGGGCGCGGCCGTGGTGCGTGGCCAGATAGCCCTCGGAGCGGGACTCGGTCCACTTCACGGGCCTGCCCAGCTTCCGGGCGACGGCCAGCGCCAGCGCCTCCTCGCCGTACACCTGCAGCTTGGAACCGAAACCGCCGCCTACGTCCGGCGCGATCACCCGCAGCTTGTGCTCGGGGACGCCGGTGACGACGGACAGCATGATGCGCAGGATGTGCGGGATCTGCGTGGCGGAGTAGAGGGTGTACTCGCCGGAGGCGGCCTGCGGGCTTACGACGACGGCACGGGGTTCCATGGCGTTGGGGATCAGCCGCTGGTGCGTGTAGCGGCGCTTCAGGACGACATCCGCCCGTGCCCTGACCTCGTCGTAGTTCAGCCCGGTGGCCAGGGGCCAGACGTAGCAGCGGTTGGTGCCCTTGTCGGAGTGGACCAGCGGGGCGTCGTCGGCGAGGGCGTCCTCCAGGTCGAGGACCGGGGGCAGCGGTGTGTAGTCGACCTCGACGGCCTCCAGGGCGTCGGCCGCCGCGTACCGGTCGCGTGCGACGACGACGGCCACCGGGTCACCGGCGTAGCGGACCTCGTCGACGGCGATCGGCGGGTGGTCGGGCAGGACGATGTCCTCGGTCACGGGCCAGGCGCAGGGGAGCGAGCCGAGCCCCTCGGCGAGATCGCGGCCGCTGAAGGCGGCGATGACTCCTGGGCGTTCCCGGGCGGGCGCGACATCGACGCGGTCGATCCGCGCGTGGGCCATCGGGCTGCGCAGGATCGCCATGTGGAGCAGTCCGGGCACCGTGATGTTGTCGGTCCAGTTGGTCTGTCCCGTGACGAGACGGGCGTCCTCCTTGCGGGGGCGGGCGCGGCCGACTTCGCGCTGGTCCACGCGGTCGGTGAGCTGGTCGGTCATACGGCCGCCTCCTTGACCGAGGTCTCCTGACCTTTCTCCTGACCTGAACCTGTGCCGTGCGCGGAGCCGTTGCCCGCGGCGGCGAGGACCGCGTTCACGATGTTCTGGTAGCCGGTGCACCGGCAGAGGTTGCCCTCCAGCCCGAGGCGCACCTCGTCGGCGGTCGGGTGGGGGTTCTCCTCGAGCAGATCCCGGGCAGCCATGATCATCCCGGGTGTGCAGAAGCCGCACTGCAGCGCGTGCTGCTCGTGGAACGCCTTCTGGAGCGGATGCCAGTCGCCGTCCGTGGCGAGGCCCTGGATCGTCGTGACGGCGCATCCGTCGGCCTGGACGGCAAGTACCGTGCAGCTCTTGACGCTCTCTCCGTCCAGGTCGACCGTGCACGCCCCGCAGTTGGTCGTGTCGCAGCCCACGGGGGTGCCGGTCAGGCCCAGCCGGTCGCGCAGATAGTGGACGAGGAGCAGCCGGGGTTCCACATCGTCCTCGTACGTCGTGCCGTCCACCTTCACCGAAATGCGGGTCATATGTGTCCTCCCAGAGGACCGGGCGAGGGGTATCAGCTGTCTGGACGTGATGTACGTCACTCTAGGACCGGCCCGTGGGGGGCGCGAGTGTTGCGGCAGGCATTTCCCCGGCGCCGGGGAGCGCAGTTGGGCCAAGCGGCGGCGGCTGACGCGGGGGCAGAAGAAGGGGCTCTGTGGTGTCGTGCGTGGCTGGGGGAGGGGGCCGGCGGGGCCTGTTGCGAGGGCATGATTGTCATGTACGGTGCACCCGCTCCCGCATGGCTCAACCACTCGTCGACCCCTCGGGTCTACGCGCGAAGACCCGAGACCCGCACCGCTCCTTCCCCCACCCCTCACGGAGGTATGCCGGATGCTCGGATCCAGAAGATCCCGCCACAGATTCTCTGTCACCGCGGTCCTGGTCGCCTGCGGACTGCTGTCCTGGGGCACGGCCGCGGGCACGGCAGGCGCCGCCCGGGCAGATACGGCGTCCACGCAGTCCGCCTCGGCTGCCGCGGCCATCCCCCACCGCGTCCTCTTCGACAACTCCAAGGCCGAGACCGCCGGCAACGCCGACTGGATCATCAGCACCAGCCAGCCCGACCCGCTCGCCCAGGACTCCACCCCCACGGCGGAGACCGACTGGACCGGTGCCCTCTCCTCCTGGGGCGTCGCCCTGCAGCAGACCGGCAACTACTCGCTCAAGACGCTGCCTTCGGGCAGCACCATCACCTACGGCACGTCCGCGGCGCTCGACCTGCAGAACTTCGACACCTTCGTGCTGCCCGAACCGAACGTCCTGCTCACCAGCGCCGAGAAGACAGCCGTGATGAACTTCGTGAAGAACGGCGGCGGGCTCTTCGTCATCCCGAACCACAGCGGCGCCGACCGCAACAACGACGGCTACGACGGCGTCGAGGTCGTCAACGACCTGATGAGCAACAACAGCGTCGACAGCACCAACCCCTTCGGCTTCACCGTCGACTCCCTCAGCATCAGCAGCGAGAACCCCAAGGCCATCACGGACACCGCCGACCCGGTGCTCAACGGATCCTTCGGCAAGGTCACCGGCAGCATCATCCGCAGCGGTACGACCGTCACCCTGAGCCCGTCCGCGAACTCCTCCGTCAAGGGCCTGGTCTACCGCCCCGGCTACTCGGGCAACACCGGCGCCTTCTTTGCGACGAGCACCTTCGGCAGCGGCCGTGTCGCGTTCTGGGGAGACAGCTCACCCATCGACGACGGCACCGGCCAGTCCGGCAACACGCTCTACGACGGCTGGAACGACACCGCCGGCACCAACGCCGAGCTCGCCCTCAACGCGACCGAGTGGCTGTCGGGGGGCGAGGGCGACGGCGGGGGCGGCGGCACCAGCTGCACGGCCCGTCAACTGCTCACCAACCCCGGTTTCGAGTCCGGCGCCACCTCCTGGTCCGCCACCAGCGGTGTCATCACCAACGACTCCGGCCAGGCCGCCCGCACCGGCTCGTACAAGGCCTGGCTCTCCGGATACGGCTCCGCGCACACCGACACCCTGTCCCAGTCGGTGACCATCCCGTCCGGCTGCTCGGCGGCCCTCAGCTTCTATCTGCACATCGACACGGCCGAGACCACGACCACCACGGCCTACGACACCCTGAAGGTCCAGGTACTCAACAGCAGCGGCACGGTCCTGTCCACCATGGCCACGTACTCCAACCTCAACGCCGCGACCGGCTACACCCGCCGGAGCTTCGACCTCAGCGCCTACGCCGGCCAGACGGTCACGCTGAAGTTCACCGGCACCGAAGGCTCCGTCCTGCAGACGTCCTTCGTCATCGACGACACGGCCCTCGACGTGAGCTGACAAGTCGTCACGCAGGTGGGGGCCGGGATTGCAGGACCCGGCCCCCTTTCGCGTCAGCTGCCCAGCGCCGCCGAGACCACGCCCTTCGCCTCCTCCTGCACCTGCGCGAGGTGCTCGGATCCCAGGAACGACTCGGCATAGATCTTGTAGACGTCCTCGGTGCCCGACGGGCGGGCCGCAAACCAGGCGTTGGGGGTGGTCACCTTGATGCCGCCGATGGACGCTCCGTTGCCGGGCGCCTCGGTGAGCACGGCGGTGACCGGCTCCCCGGCGAGCGTGTCCGCGGTGACCTGCTCCGGCGAGAGCTTGGCGAGGACGGCCTTCTCCTCGCGGGACGCGGGCGCGTCGATACGGGCGTACGCGGGCTCGCCGAAGCTCTCGGCCAGCATGGCATAGTGCTCCGATGGCGTCTTCTCGGTGACCGCCAGGATCTCGGAGGCGAGCAGGGCCAGGATGATGCCGTCCTTGTCGGTGGTCCACACGGAGCCGTCGCGGCGCAGGAACGACGCACCGGCCGACTCCTCGCCGCCGAAGCCGATGGAGCCTCCGACCAGCCCGTCCACGAACCACTTGAAGCCGACGGGAACCTCGACCAGGTCACGGCCCAGGTCGGAGGCCACCCGGTCGATCATGCTCGACGACACCAGCGTCTTGCCGATGCCGGCGTCGGCGGGCCACTGGTCGCGGTGGGTGTAGAGGTAGGCGATGGCCGCGGCGAGATAGTGATTGGGGTTCATCAGACCGCCGTCCGGCGTGACGATGCCGTGCCGGTCGGCATCGGCGTCGTTGCCGGTGGAGATCTGGAAGCGGTCGCGCTGCTGGATGAGCGAGGCCATCGCGTAAGGCGACGAGCAGTCCATACGGATCTTGCCGTCCCAGTCCAGCGTCATGAACCGCCAGGCGGGGTCCGTCAGCGGGTTGACCACTGTCAGATCCAGCCGGTGCTGCTCGGCGATCCGGCCCCAGTACGCGACCGACGCCCCGCCCAGCGGGTCGGCGCCGATGCGCACGCCCGCCGCGCGCACCGCATCCAGGTCCAGCACGCTCGGCAGGTCCTCGACATAGGCGCCGAGGAAGTCGTACCGCCTGGTGGTGGGCGCCGCCAGGGCCTGAGTGTAGGGAAGCCGCCGGACCTCCTTCAGGCCGCCGGCGATGATCTCGTTGGCGCGGTCCTGGATCCAGGACGTGGCCTCGGAACCGGCCGGGCCGCCGTTCGGCGGGTTGTA
Organism: Streptomyces himalayensis subsp. himalayensis; assembly: GCF_013778455.1. Taxonomy (GTDB): domain Bacteria; phylum Actinomycetota; class Actinomycetes; order Streptomycetales; family Streptomycetaceae; genus Streptomyces; species Streptomyces himalayensis. Next base: position 344,817 of record NZ_JACEHE010000004.1, read on the forward strand.
CTTGAAGCCGCCGTCGGAGGGCGGGTTGTGCGAGGGGGTGACCACGACGCCGTCCGCGAGGCCCGCTCTGCGGGCGCGGTTGTGGGTGAGGATGGCGTGCGACACGGCCGGGGTGGGCGTGTAGCCGTCGGCGGTGTCGATGAGCACCGTCACGCCGTTCGCGGCGAACACCTCGATGGCCGTGACCTTGGCCGGTTCGGACAGCGCATGGGTGTCGGCGCCGAGGAACAGCGGCCCGTCGGTGCCCTGACGGGCCCGGTACTCGCAGATGGCCTGGCTCGTCGCCGCGATGTGGTCCTCGTTGAAGGCCGTGGAGAGCGACGATCCGCGGTGGCCGGACGTGCCGAAGGCCACGCGTTGACCCGGCTCGGCCGGGTCGGGGTGCAGCGCGTAGTACGCGGTCACCAGCCGGGCGACATCGATGAGGTCCTCTGGCTGGGCCGGCTGCCCCGCCCGCTCGTGCTGCATGAGCCCGCTCCTCCGCGTCGGTTGTGCGTTCGGTTGTGGGCCCATTTTCCCGGTTCCCTGGCGTGCTCCGCGAGTGCGCCCCGGCCGGTCCGCGAGTGGGCGGGGGGCGTGTTCCAGGAAACCGAGGCCCACGGCCCCATGGAAATGAATGGAAATGAACGGCAACGCATACGAACCCTTGACAGCTTCGTCCGGGCACCAGGAGTATCACTCCCGTGAACCTGTCAGACAGCCAGACAGGTGGCTCGGTGCCTCGTCGCGTCAGCGCGATGGAAGCGGTCCTGAACCACCTGCGCAGCGCCATCGAGCGCGGTGACTACGCCGTGGGGGACAAGCTCCCCTCGGAAGCCGAGCTGTGCCGCCGGCTGGAGGTCAGCCGGCCCGTGCTCCGCGAGGCCCTCCGCGCCCTGCAGACCATGGGCCTGACCGCCTCGCGCACCGGCAAGGGCACCTTCGTCATCTCCAACGGTCCGGTCGATGACCCCACCTTCGGTGACTACGCGGCGAGCGACCTCCTCGAGGTCCGCCGCCACGTCGAGATCCCGGTGGCGGGCTACGCGGCGGTGCGCCGTACGTCCGAGGACCTCGACCACCTCGCCCACCTGCTGGAGCGGATGGAGCGCGAGACCGACACCACCGCATGGGTGGCGATGGACACGCTCTTCCATCTCGCCGTCGCCCAGGCGGCGCAGAACCCCGTCTTCCGCAAGGTGATCGAGGAGATCCGGGACGCTCTGGCCCGGCAGTCGACGTTCCTCAACGAACTCGGCGGACGGCGCGAGCAGTCCAACCGCGAGCACCGCGCGATCGTCGAGGCGCTGATCGACGGTTCCGAGCACGACGCGGTGGAGGCCATGTCCCACCACCTCGACCGGGTCGAGACGACCCTCACCGACATCGTGCGCCCCCCGCGCACGGCCACACCCACGGAAGGCGGACCCGAGGCGTGAGCGAGCAGTCCCTTCAGGAAGACGCCATACGGACCGGGCCATCGGCCGGCCACGACGACGCCGGAACCGGGCATGTCGGCGCCCGAACCGGGATTGTCGACGCCGGAGACGCGGGCTACAGCAAGTCGTTGAAGTCCCGGCACGTCAACATGATCGCCATCGGCGGCGCCATCGGCACCGGGCTCTTCCTCGGCGCGGGCGGCCGCCTCGCCGACGCAGGCCCGTCCCTCTTCGTCGCCTACGCCGTCTGCGGCGTCTTCGCCTTCCTCGTCGTGCGGGCGCTGGGCGAACTCGTCCTGTACCGGCCGTCGTCCGGCGCCTTCGTGTCGTACGCCCGCGAGTTCCTCGGCGAGAAGGGCGCATACACGGCCGGCTGGATGTACTTCCTCAACTGGGCGACCACCGGCATCGCCGACATCACCGCGGTGGCCACCTACACGCACTACTGGGGCATGTTCTCGGACATCCCGCAGTGGGTGATCGCGCTCATCGCGCTCGCCGTCGTGCTGACCGTGAACCTCATCTCGGTGAAGATCTTCGGCGAACTGGAGTTCTGGTTCGCCATCGTCAAGGTCGGCGCGCTCGTGATCTTCATGTGTATCGGCATCTTCCTGCTGGTCACCCAGCACCCCGTCGACGGCACCACCCCCGGCCCGTCCCTGATCACCGACAACGGCGGCGTCTTCCCCAACGGCCTGCTGCCGATGCTGCTCATCGTCCAGGGCGTCGTCTTCGCGTACGCCTCCGTCGAGCTGGTCGGCGTCGCGGCGGGCGAGACCGAGAACCCCGAGAAGATCATGCCGAAGGCGATCAACTCCATCATGTGGCGCGTCGGTCTGTTCTACGTCGGCTCCGTGGTGCTGCTGTCGATGCTGTTGCCCTGGTCGTCGTACACCGCGGGTGAGAGCCCCTTCGTCACCGTGCTGTCCAACATCGGGATCCCGGCGGCGGGCGGCGTGATGAACCTCGTCGTGCTCACCGCGGCCATGTCGTCGCTCAACTCCGGTCTGTACTCCACCGGCCGCATCCTGCGCTCCATGGCGATGTCGGGCTCCGCACCGAAGTTCACCGGCGTCATGAGCCGCAGCCACGTCCCGTACGGCGGCATCCTGCTCACCAGCGGCGTCTGCGTCCTCGGCGTCGGACTCAACTTCGTGGTGCCTGCCGACGCCTTCGAGATCGTGCTGAACTTCGCGGCGATCGGCATCCTCGCCACCTGGGGCATGATCATGATCTGCCACCTGATGTTCTGGCGGAAGACGCAGAACGGCGAGCTGTCCCGCCCCGGTTACCGGCTGCCCGGCTCGCCGTGGACCGAGATCGTCACGCTGGTGTTCCTCGCCTCCGTGCTGGTCCTGATGTACGCCGACGGCGGCGCCGGCCGTACGACCGTGCTGTGCCTGCCGCTGATCGTGGCGGCCCTGGTGGCCGGCTGGTACGGCGTACGCGGACGGGTCGCCCGTAGCAAGTCCTCCAAGGTGAATGTGTGAACCACGCAGTGTTGTACGGAAGTCCGGTGGCCGAGGCTCCTGTGATCCGGGAGCCCCTCCATGCCCCAGTCGCCCACCTCATCCGCGGTGGGGTCGTCGAAGGCGTCCACTACGGCTCGGTCGTCGTCCTGGGCGCCGACGGAGCCGTGCGGTTCCAACTCGGTGACACCGAGGCCGCCTTCTATCCCCGCTCGGCGCTCAAGCCCGTGCAGGCCGTGGCGATGCTGCGGGCCGGACTGCCGCTCGACGGCGAGCTGCTCTCGCTGACCGCGGCCAGCCACTCCGGCGAGGAGCGCCATCTCGCCGGGACCCGGCGGATCCTGGAGCTGGCCGGCCTCGGCGAAGACGACCTGCGCAACGTGCCGGACCTGCCGTTCGACCCCGTTGTGCGGGAGGCCTGGGTGCGCGAGGGGCGGCTGCCGTCCCGGCTCGCCCAGAACTGCTCGGGCAAGCACGCGGCGATGCTGTACACGGCGAAGCTCAACGGCTGGTCGCTCGACGACTACCTCGACCCGGCCCACCCGCTCCAGCAGGCGATCGCGGAGATCGTCGAGGACCTCACGGGACAGCGCATCGCCCAGGTGACCGTCGACGGCTGCGGCGCGCCACTGTTCGCCGTCTCCCTGCAGGGGCTTGCGCGCGCCGCGGCCCGTATCGTCACCGCCCCGCCGGGCACCCCCGAGGCGCGGGTGGCCGACGCGATGCGCGAGCACGCCGAGATGGCCTCGGGCTCCGGGCGCGACGTGGCCGCGCTGATGCGGGCGGTGCCGGGGCTGCTCACCAAGGACGGCTTCGAGGGCGTGCAGGTCGCGGCGCTGCCGGACGGCCGCGCCGTCGCCGTGAAGATCTCCGACGGCGCGGACCGGGCGCGCATACCGGTGGCCGCGGCCGCCCTCGCCCGCTGCGGCGTCGACCCGGCGGCACTCGCGGAGTTCGCCACAGGGCCGCTGCTCGGCGGCGGCGCGGTGGTCGGTGGCGTCCGGCCGGCGCCCGCTCTCACCGACGACGTCCTCGCGGCCACGACGGCGGGCGCCGCGTACGCCTGAACCGTCGCGGCGCGCGCGTGCGTCGGCTTCACCCAGTGCCCGATCACCCCACTCCCGTAACTCCTACAGGAAGACCCTCACCGAGATGACCGCCGCATCCCACCGCAGCGAACACGATCTGCTCGGGGACCGCGACGTCCCCGCCGAGGCGTACTGGGGCATCCACACCCTGCGCGCCAAGGAGAACTTTCCCATCACGGGCACGCCGATCTCCGCCTACCCGCATCTGATAGACGCGCTCGCCGCCGTCAAGGAGGCCGCCGCCCGCGCCAACGAGGAGCTCGGCCTGCTGGCTCCGGACAAGGCGGCCGCCATCGTCGAGGCCTGCCGGGAGATCCGGGACGGAAAGCTGCACGACCAGTTCGTCGTCGACGTCATCCAGGGCGGCGCCGGCACCTCGACGAACATGAACGCCAACGAGGTCGTCGCCAACCGGGCGCTGGAACTCCTCGGGCATGCCAAGGGCGAGTACGAGTACCTGCACCCCAACGAGGACGTCAACCTCGGCCAGTCGACGAACGACGTCTACCCGACCGCAGTCAAGATCGCCACGGTCTTCGCGGTGCGCGGCCTGCTGAAGGCCATGGCCGTGCTGCAGGATGCGTTCGCCCGCAAGGCCGTCGAGTTCCGCGATGTGCTGAAGATGGGCCGTACGCAGCTGCAGGACGCGGTGCCCATGACGCTCGGGCAGGAGTTCTCCGCGTACGCGGTGATGCTGGACGAGGACCGCAGCCGCCTCGCCGAGGCCGTCGAACTCGTCCACGAGATCAACCTCGGTGCCACCGCGATCGGCACCGGCCTCAACGCCCCCGCCGGATACGCCGAGTCGGCGCGCCGCCACCTCGCAGAGATCACCGGTCTCCCGCTGGTGACCGCCGCGAACCTGGTCGAGGCCACGCAGGACTGCGGCGCCTTCGTCCAGATGTCGGGTGTGCTCAAGCGGATCGCCGTCAAGCTCTCCAAGAGCTGCAACGACCTGCGGCTGCTCTCGTCCGGTCCGCGTGCGGGCCTGGGCGAGATCAACCTGCCGCCGGTGCAGGCCGGTTCGAGCATCATGCCCGGCAAGGTCAACCCGGTCATCCCCGAGGTCGTGAACCAGGTCGCCTTCGAGGTGATCGGCAACGACGTCGCCATCACGATGGCCGCCGAGGCCGGGCAGCTCCAGCTCAACGCCTTCGAGCCGATCATCCTGCACTCCCTGTCCGAGAGCATCACCCACCTCCGCGCCGCCTGCCTGACGCTCGCCGAACGCTGCGTCGAGGGCATCACCGCCAACACCGAGGTGCTGCGCGCCACCGTCGAGAACTCCATCGGCCTGGTCACCGCGCTCAACCCGCACATCGGCTACACCGCGGCCACGGCCATCGCGAAGGAAGCCCTCACCACCGGACGCGGCGTCGCCGAACTCGTCCTGGAGAAGGGCCTGTTGCCTGCCGACCGCCTCGCCGCGCTGCTGAGCCCGGAGCGGGTCGCGGGCACCGGTGCGGGCGCCGACGTGCCCCTGCCGGGCTGAACCGGTCCGGCAGCCGAGTCGGCTCGCATGCCGCTGCCCCTGGGTGGCGGCAGAATGAGTCTGTGATTCGAACATGCGCGCAGTGCATGCGCCCCGTGGGCGTCGTCCCGCGGGGCGCATCCGCCGTGCCGCACCGCCGTACGAAGCCGGAGTGACCGTGTCGCCGTCCTTGTCCTCCTCAACGACCTCCTCCTCGGCCTTTCAGCCGGTCCTGGAACAGATCGCGGCCGACATCGCGGGAACGCCCGGCCGCGGCCGTCCGGCCGACTACATACCGGCACTCGCCTCGGTGGATCCGCGCCGCTTCGGCATGGCCGTCGCGGAACTGGACGGCACGGTGTACGGCGTCGGCGACTGGCGGCACCCCTTCTCCGCCCAGTCCATCACCAAGGCCTTCACCCTCGCCCTGGTGCTGTCCCGCGAGGGCGAGGAGCTGTGGGAACACGTCGGCCGGGAGCCCTCCGGCAACCCCTTCAACTCCCTGGTCCAGCTGGAGTACGAGAACGGGATCCCGCGGAATCCGTTCATCAACGCGGGCGCCCTCGTCGTCACCGACCGCCTCCACTCACTGACCGGCGACGCGGTCGGCACCCTGCGGGAGTTCCTGCGCGCAGAGAGCGGCAACCCTGATCTGACCTTCGACGAGGCCGTCGCCGCATCGGAGTCCGCGCACGGCGACCGCAATGCCGCCCTGGCCCACTTCATGGCGTCCTACGGCAACATCACCAACCCGGTCCCGGTGCTCCTGGACCAGTACTTCCGGCAGTGCTCGATCGAGGCCTCCTGCGCCGATCTCGCCCTCGCCGCCGGGTTCCTGGCCCGCCACGGCGTCCGCGCCGACGGCTCCGAACTGCTCACACGCAGCCAGGCCAAACAGGTCAACGCCGTCATGCTCACCTGCGGCACCTACGACGCGGCCGGCGACTTCGCCTACCGCGTGGGCCTGCCCGGCAAGAGCGGTGTGGGCGGCGGCATCATCGCGATCGTCCCCGGCCACTGCACCCTGTGCGTGTGGAGCCCCGGCCTCGACGAACGCGGCAACTCCGTGGCGGGCGTCGCGGCCCTGGACCGGTTCACGACCCTGACGGGGTTGTCGGTCTTCTGACGGTACGAGCAGTGTCAGCAGTCGGCGGACGACGTCGGAGTGCGGCGGCTGTGGGCCGGCAGCTAGGGCCTGTGTCGGAAGTGGCGCCTGCCTCGCGACGCCTGGCACGCACGCTCGCCGCGTTGCCGAAATGCCCTAGTAGCTCCTCCCCCATTGCCTTAAGGGCATGGGAGGTGCCCCCATCGAGGACATTCCGGCGCCTTGCGATCGCACGCGCCAGACGCCGCGAGGCCCGCCCTTCGGGCGAACGACGCCACTTCCGACACAGGCCCTAGGCGGCGGCCGGGCCGGGCAGGAATACGACCGCCGCGGCGCCGGTTGGCGCCCGTATGGCAACTCTCGGACTGATCGGCAGCGGAAACATCGGCTCCACCCTGGCCAGGCTCGCGGTCGACGCCGGCCTTGACGTGGTGCTCAGCAACTCACGCGGACCGGAGACCCTGGCGGACCTGGTGGCGGAGCTCGGACCGCGGGCGCGCGCCGCGACGCCCGCCGAGGCGGCGGCCGCGGGGGACTGGGTGGTGGTCAGCATCCCGCTGAAGAACTACCGCCAGGTCCCGGTGGAACCCACGACCGGCAAGATCGTGCTGGACACGAACAACTACTATCCGGAGCGCGACGGGCGCATCCCCGAACTCGACGCGGAGGAGACCACCACCAGCGAGCTGCTCCAGCGACATCTGCCGGACGCAAAGGTGGTCAAGGCCTTCAACAACATCTTCTTCAGGCATCTGGCCTCGCTCGCCCGGCCATCCGGCGCTCCCGACCGCTCGGCCCTGCCGATCGCTGGCGACGACCCCGAGGCAAGGGCGTCCGCGGTGGAGCTGCTCGACCTCCTCGGCTACGACGCCGTCGACGCGGGGACGTTGGCCGACAGCTGGCGCTTCCAGCGCGACACGCCCGCTTACGTCGTTCCGTACGCGAAGAATCCGCAGGGCCTCGGGATCTCGGCGGACGACCCGGGGGCGAGCGCCGATGCCGCGACGCTGCGAGCGGCTCTGGCCGCGGCCGAGCGCCCCGGCAGCTGACCCGCTCACCTCACCTCACCTCACCTCCCCCCGGACGCCGGACCGGGGCCCGTGAGGCGTATGCGTGTCGAACCCGGCGGCCTCTGCGGCGGTGAGGCCGCCGGTGAGGCCGCCCGCGGCGGAGCGCGGCGGACCGTTTGCCGGACCGGCAACATTTCTTGTGCCAGGTGCGACGGCGGGCGCATGGTCGAGGCAGCGCAGACCCGCTACGCCAGGTCGGCGCATACGCCACGCAGGGCGCGACGTGCGCCACGCACGCCACGCACGACACGAAGGACGACACGCGGATGACCGACGACAGCTTTTCGGCCGAGGAGTACTGGGACGGCCGGTACGCCGAGAGCGATCGCATGTGGAGCGGGAAGCCCAACCCCGTCCTGGTCCGGGAAGCGGCCGGCCTCCAGCCGGGCAGGGCCCTCGATCTGGGCTGCGGTGAGGGCGCCGACGCGATCTGGCTGGCCGGGCAGGGCTGGCAGGTCACCGCCGTCGACATCTCCCGCCTCGCTCTCGAACGCGCCGCCGCGCACGCCGCAGCGGAAGGCGTCGCCGACCGTATCGACTGGCAGCAGCACGACCTGGCCGCGTCCTTCCCGGACGGCGCCTTCGACCTCGTCTCCGCGCAGTTCCTGCATTCTCCCGTCGAGATGCCGCGGGAGAAGATCCTGCGGAACGCAGCCACGGCCGTCGCGCCCGGCGGAGTCCTGCTCATCGAAGGGCACGGCGGTTTCCCCGCCTGGGAGCACAATCACCATCCCGACCTGCACTTTCCGACGCCGGACGAGGTCATCGACGATCTCGGCCTGCAGGACGGGCAGTGGGAGGTTCTGCTCAGCGAGGAGCACGAGCGCATCCAGAACGACCCCGACGGACGCCCGACCACCAGAATCGACAACACCGTCAAGGCCCGCCGCCTGCCCGCCTGACCCGAGAGGACCTGCGATCGCAGTCACCAGGGCGCGCCTGCCCGCCTGACCCAGGACGGCCTGCGATCGCAGTGACCAGGGCGCCCGGCCCGAGGCCCCGGTTCGCGCTGGTGACAGCGCGATCACCGCGCACCCGCCGAGGAGAGCCGGTCGAGCAGGGCGGGCAGGTCCGCGAAGGAGTCCAGGACGTGGTCGGGGCTTCCGCTCGCGGCCCGATGGGTCTCGGGCAGGTACTTGCCCGTTCTGACGAGGACGCCGGTGATTCCGGTGCGCTGCGCTGCGAGCACGTCGGACTCGATGTCGTCGCCGACCATCAGCGCCTCGCCGGGGCGCGCGCCGAGGCGCCCCAGCGCCGTCTCGAAGAACGCGCGTGCGGGTTTGCCGGTGATCTTGGCCTCCGTACGCGCGGCCCGCTCCAGGCCGAGCAGATACGCGCCCGTGTCCAACTGGAGCCCCTGGTCGGTACGCCAGTACAGATTGCGGTGCATGGCCACGAGCCGGGCTCCCTGCTGGAGATGCCCGAACACCCGGTTGAGCGAGGCATGGTCGAACTCGGGTCCGGCGCCGCCCACGACGACGACATCAGGCACGGTGTCCCTGTCGTCATCGTCGATGAGCGACACGCCCGCGAGGTCCTCGCGGATCTCACCGCTGTTGAGCAGGGAGCACCGCGCGCCGGGGAAGTGCTCGCCGAGAAATGCCGCGGTGACCGCGGGCGCGGTGAGGATGTTCTCGGCGTCGACGGGGAAGCCCTCCGCGGTGAGGGCATCCGCGATCGAGGCGCGGGTACGGGACGTCGTGTTGGTGATCAGGCTGACGGCCGGTCCGGATGCCCGTATGTGCCGCAGCGCTTCGACCGCGCCCGGTAGCGCCTTCCACGAGACGGTGAGCACACCGTCGATGTCGATCAGGACCGCGCGTACTGGCTCCATGCAAGGACGATACGACCCCGGGTCGCGGCACCCGAATGGCCGCCAGCGCCTGCGAGGAACACGTCGTCGCCGTCGCGGCCGCCCGTATGCGGGTTCTCGGCGCGGCAGCCGCCCGGATACGCCGCGTCCCGGGTGTGTCCGCCGCGCGTGCAAACGGACTATCGCGACATTTCACCATGTTGCTGGCTAATATCTCTGGGGCGGGGAGGTGCCGACAGGCCCGTCAACACACCGAGAATCGACCCGGGAATCCGGCCGCACCAGTAGGACGGACATGACCCACACCGAATCGGACACCGACACCGAGGCCCCATCGCATCCCGCCAAACTGTCGCTGCCGACACTCGCCATGATGGTCGTCGGCTCGATGGTCGGGGCGGGCGTCTTCTCGCTTCCGGCCCGGTTCGCCGAGGAGACCGGGGTGGCCGGTGCGCTGATCGCGTGGGCGATCGCCGGCACCGGCATGCTGATGCTCGCCTTCGTCTTCCAGCTGCTGGCCATCCGCAGACCCGACCTCGACGCGGGGGTCTACGCCTACGCCAAGGCCGGCTTCGGCGAGTACCTGGGCTTCTTCTCGGCGTTCGGCTACTGGGCCAGCGCCTGCGTGGGCAATGTGACCTACTGGGTGCTCATCATGTCGACCATCGGCGCGGTGGCGCCCGCCCTCGGCGACGGCGACACCCTGCTCGCGGTGGTGCTCTCATCCCTGGGCCTGTGGTCGTTCTTCTTCCTCATCCGACGGGGCGTCAAGGAAGCCGCGGCCATCAACCGGATCGTCACCGTGGCCAAGATCGTCCCGATCCTGGTCTTCGTCGTCATCGCGCTGTTCTTTTTCGACCCCGGCGTCTTCGCCGAGAACTTCCGTGGCGACGACTACGCCGGCTCACTGTTCCAGCAGGTCAAAGGCACGATGCTGGCCACGGTCTTCGTGTTCCTCGGAGTGGAGGGCGCCAGCGTCTACTCGCGCCACGCCAAGCGGCGCGAGGACGTCGGGGTCGCCACGGTGCTGGGATTCCTGAGCGTGTTCGCCATCTTCGCGTCGGTCACCATGGTGTCGTACGGCCTGCTGCCGATGAGCGAGATCGCCGAGCTGCGCCAGCCGTCCATGGCCGGTGTGCTGGAGAGCGCGGTCGGCACCTGGGGCACGGTGTTCGTCAGCGTGGGGCTGATCGTCTCCGTGCTCGGCGCGTATCTCGCCTGGACCCTGATGGCGGCCGAGGTGCTGTTCGTGGCCGCCCAGGACGATGACATGCCCCGGTTCCTGCGGCGCGCCACCGCCGCGGACGTCCCTGTACCGGCCCTGCTGATGACCACGGTCCTCGTCCAGATCGTCCTGGTCATCACCCTGTTCTCCGAAGACGCGTTCAACTTCGCCCTCAATCTGACCAGCGCCCTGACCCTGATCCCGTTCCTGCTCGCGGCGGCCTTCGCCGTCAAGGTCGTCCAGGGGCGACGGACCGACACCGGACGACGCGAGGGCTCGGCAGTCAACCTCACCGTCGCCGTGCTCGCCACGCTCTACACACTCTTCCTGCTCTACGCCGCAGGTCTGAAGTACCTCCTGGTGTCGTTCATCATCTACGCGCCCGCAACGGTGCTGTTCGTGATGGCCCGCCGCGAGCAGGGCAGACGGCTGTTCTCGCCGGGCGAACTGGTCATCCTCGCCGTCTCCGTGGCCGGGGCGGTGATGGGCGTCATCGCGCTGGCGGCGGGCTGGATCAGCCTCTGACCGGCCGCCGGCCCAGCCCCTGACCGGCAGCCCGGCCCAGCCTCCGACCCACCGCCGGTCGCGTCCCCGGGACCCCACCTCGTACGTCCAGAAAGGGCACCCCGTGACAAGCCACGACACCACCCCGACGACCCAGCCGGCCCCCGGCGTCCACTCCGAGGTCGGCAAGCTGCGCAAGGTCCTGGTGTGCGCGCCCGGACTCGCGCACCGCAGACTCACCCCCACCAACGCCGGCGACCTGCTGTTCGACGACGTGATGTGGGTCGAGAACGCCCAGCGGGACCACGCCGACTTCGTCAACAAGCTGCGCCAACGGGGCGTCGACGTCGTCGAACTGCATGAGCTGCTCGCCCACACGATGGCGATCCCCGAGGCCAGGACCTGGCTGCTCGACCGCAAGATCACCGCCAACGAGGTCGGTCTCGGGCTCGTCGACGACACACGGGCCTTCCTCGAGACGCTCGACCCCGGCCGGTTGACGGAGTATCTGATCGGGGGGCTCGCCACGGCCGATCTGCCGGACGAGTTCCGCTCCGACTACCTCGCCCTGGCGCGCGAGTCCATCGGCGGACGCGAGTACCTCATGCCGCCCCTGCCCAACACCCTCTACACCCGCGACACGACCTGCTGGCTGTACGGGGGCCTCACTCTCAACCCGCTGTACTGGCCCGCCCGGCATGACGAGACCCTTCTGATGAAGGCGATCTACACCTTCCACCCGGACTTCTCCGGCTCCACCGTGTGGTGGGGAGACCCCGAAAAGGACTGGGGCCAGGCGACCTTCGAGGGTGGCGACATCATGCCGGTGGGCAAGGGCGTCGTCCTGATGGGCATGAGCGAACGCACCTCACGTCAGGCCATCACGCAGGTCGCCGCAGCGCTGTTCGAGCAGGGCGCCGCCCAGCACGTCATCGTCGCCGGCATGCCGAAGCTACGGTCCGCCATGCATCTGGACACCGTCTTCACCTTCGCCGACCGCGACCTGGTGACGCTCTATCCGACGATCATGGACGGGGTCCACACCTTCTCCCTGCGGCCGAGCGACAAGGCTCCCGGCATGGAGATCACCGACGAGGGCTCGCGCCCGTTCGTCGACGTGGTCGCCAAGGCCCTCGGGCTCCCTGAGCTGCGGGTCGTGGAGACGGGGGGCGATGTCTACGCCTCGGAACGGCAGCAATGGGACAGCGGCAACAACGCCGTGGCCCTGGAGCCGGGCGTCGTCTTCACCTACGACCGCAACACCCAGACGAATACGCTGCTGCGCAAGGCCGGCATCGAGGTCGTCACCATTGTCGGGGCCGAACTCGGCCGGGGCCGCGGCGGCGGGCACTGCATGACCTGCCCGATCGTCCGCGACCCCGTCGACTTCTGAGCCGGCCGGCCATGGCGCGGCGGGCTTGCTCAGGGGCTGTCAGGGTCAGCCCCCGGACGGGCTCGTCCAGTCCGCCGCCACATGACCGAGGCGAACGCGCTGAGGATGGTCGCCGACCGGCACGGACGCGACCTTGCGGCCGGTCGCGAAGTCGATGGCGGTGACCTGGTCGGAGCCGCTCTCGGAGATGACGCAGGACTTGCCGTCGCCGCTCACCGTCGCCCAGTACGGCTTCGACGCGGTCACCAGCGGTCCCTCCTGGAGCGTCGCGCGGTCGACCACCGTCGCGTAGTCGTCCATGGTTCCGGCGATGCACAGTTTGTCGCCCTGTGGGTTCATCGACATTCCGTGGTGGCGGGAGTCATTGACCCAGGTGGTGCGGTCCTCGCTGGTCGCGGGGTTCTTCGGGAGCGTCTTGACGCGGGTGATCCTGTCGGAGGCGACGTCGTACTCGAGGAAGCCGTTGAAGAACGAGACCTGGAAGTAGAGCTTCGACTCGTCGGGCGTGAAGGCGACCGGCCGGACCGCGTCGGAGAGATCCTTGCGGCCGAAGGCGTCGAGCCGCTCCCGCATGTCAATGACCTTGACCTGCGCGAAGGTGTCGGCATCGACGACGGTGATGCGGCGGTCGCCCTTCGTCCAGTCCAGCCACGGTTCGTCGAGGGCCGTGGTGACCTCGCCGATCGACATGTTCCAGAGGTACTTCCCGCCGTCCGTGAACACGTTCTCGTGGGGCTTGTCGCCGGTGGCGAACGACCCGAGCTGCTTGCCGGTGTCGATGTCGAGCACGTGCACGGTGTTCGACGTGGAGGCGGAGACGGCGACACGAGTGCCGTCGGGGGACACCGCCATGTGGTCCGAGCGGTAACCCGACACGGGGAAGCGCCAGTTGATCCGGCCGGTTGCGAGGTCGATCGACACGACATCGGCGAAGCTCGGGCGGGACACGACGACGGCCGATCCGTCGGGGGTCGAGTACATGTCGTCGACGAACTGGTCGTGCCCCTCACCGGGCCCTTGCCGGACCCCGAGGAAGTAGATCAGCTTGATCGGGTCGAGGTGGATCTCCTTGAGGCGCTCGTCCTTGTCCGGGATGACGTCGAGGCGCCCGATCCTGGCGAAGTCGCCCCGGGATTCGATGACGTCGGCGGTGCCGTCCCAGTTGTTGCCGACGAACATGACCTCCCGGGGACCCTCGGTGCTCTGCTGCGCGGACGCGGCGGGTGCGGTGGGTGCGGCGGTCGCCGTCGAGGGCCCGGCAAGAGCCAGAGCGAGTGCGGCGGCCATGGTGCAGACGTGCCGGGTTCTGTGGGCGGGCATCGTCGGTCCTTTCCTCGTTGCTGAGGGCATGACAAGCATGCGGTGGGGGGTGCCGTCCGCTGAGGAACGCAGGGTGGCGGGACGTGAACAACGCTCGCGTTCGGCTGGCTTACTGGAAAGTAAGGAAGGAGCGTCCCTCTCCACAAGACTCCGTACACGACAAATCCGCCCCGGGAAGTCCTTCGGCGTTTCAGGCCTGACGAGGGCCGCTCAACTCCGGGTGAAGGTACCGAGCCCGGTCTCGTCGAGCGCCTCCACGCGGACCTTGGTGATCTCGCCGTCGGAGTTCGCGGAGAACGTGACGCCCGACAGACCGGACGCGTTCTCTCCGACGGTCTCGTAGCTGAACGTGTCGCCGTCGTAGTGCCGGAGCCGGAACCGCATCTTCTTCGGGCCCAGTTGCATGACCAGGGCGTCGTCCTCGGTGCTCACCGTCAGCGGACCGTAGAAGTCGTTGGTGTAGGTGCCCGTGTAGGCGCTGTTCGCCCGGGCCGGCCTGGGCTCGGCCGGCGGCTTGGAGTAGTCGGTGCGTGAGCGTTCGGCCTGCTCCTGCTGCTGGAAGATCCGGCCGACGAACCCCAGCCAGTCGACCGTGGGGTGGCCGGTCTGTGCGATATCGAAGAAGTCGGCGGCGATCGCCTCCGGGACTCCCACGGGCTGCCCGTTGGTGAGGACGACGATGCCGAGCTGGTCCGAGGGCAGCATCGTGACGCTGGTGGCCGCGCCGAGGTCGAAGGCGCCGGAGTGGCTGAGGCGCAGGCGTGCGTGGCTGTCGTAGCCCACATCCCAGCCGAGGCCGTAGAACCCGGATCTGCCGGCCGGGGCCGGCGGCGGCTGGGAGAGGACGTGCGGCACATGAGTCTCGTCCAGGGCCGCGGCATCGATGATCTGCCGCCCGCCGAACTTCCCGTCGGCGAGCTGCAGACGCAGCCACTTGGCCATGTCCCGGACCGTGGAGCTGGCGCCGCCGGCCGGGCTCTGCGCGTCGGCGTTCCGTACATGCCGGGCCTGCCAGGAGCCGTCGACCTTCACATGGGTGGCGGCCTTGTTCGAGGCCCGCTCGTAGTCGGCGAATACAGAGCTGGTGGAGGTCATGCCCAGCGGCTTGTACAGCTCCCGCTCGGACAGGTCCTCCCAGCTCGTTCCTTCCGCCTCGGCCACCGCCTCCGCGGCCGCGGTGACGCCGAAGTTGGTGTACGCGTACGAGGCACGGAACGGTGCGAGGGGCTCGTAGCGCAGATGACCGAGGATGTACGAGCGGTCATAGCCGAGGCCCTCGAGGAGATCGCCCGCATGGTCGGGCAGACCACTGCGGTGGGAGAACAAGTCGGCGAGGGTGGCATGGCGAGTGACCCACGGATCCTTGAGCGTGAAGTCGGGGCTGTACTTCACCACCGGATCGTCCCAGCCGACGGTCTTCCGGCCGACCGCTCCGGCGACGACGGTTGAGGCCAGCGGTTTGGACACCGAGGCGAGCTGGAAGACGGTGTCGGCGTCGACCGTGCCCCGCTCTCCGACCTTGCGCGTGCCGAAGCCCTTCAGATAGAGGACGCGGTCGCGGTGGACGACCCCGACGGCCACACCGGGCACGCCTGTCTTCTGCATGGCGCTCCGCACCACGTCGTCGAGCCGGTCGACCGCCGCGTCCACCCTGGCCGGCGTGAGCTGCGGCGGTGGCTGGAGTGGGGGAGCACTGGCCAGGGCCGAGGGCGAGGCGGTGCCGTCCGGCAGCTCCACGGTGAGCGCCTGGGGACCGGTACAGCCGGCCGTGACGGCGATCGCCACCAGGCCCAGTGCCGCGACGGCACGAGGACACGCCCTGTGCACCCGGTCGAGGCGGATCATGTCCACCAGTCAAGCCCAGGTCCGTACGCGTGTCGCATCTTCGGCGGCGAACAGGGTGACCGCGGTGCCCGGACGGTGTTGGCGGGAACCGTCTCTCCAGGCCCGTCGTGGTGAGCATCCGGCACAGGACCAGAACCGTCCGACCGCCCGGCACTGGAGCCCGCTGCGCAAGTAGTCAGCGGGGTGGCTCGCCCACTGCAACGCCGCCTGCTTCCTCGCCCCCGCCATGGACCTGCAGCCCGCGTTCCGGCCCTGCGGCGTCATCAGCGACAGCCACTGGCGTGAGGACCTGTCCGCACAAGCTGTCGAGTGGCGGACCGGGGCGCAGGCCCGGCCGGCCGCTGGGGCGCCCGCGCCCCAGCAGGCGCCGCCTAGTCGGAGACTTCCAGGGCTGCTGTCTCTCGCCGGCCGCGCAGCAGACCCGACAGCCTCCGCATCGCCCGCGTCGCCACCGCGGAGTACCCGATGCCGAAGAGGAGCGAGGCGAGCAGCGCCAGCCACCCGGAGAAGTCGTCGATCAGCGGGTAGACCTGCCAGTGGGTCAGATAGATGTACAGGGAGCTGCCCGCCAGTACACCCGCCACGCTGTTGACCGGCCCCAGGCTCGGCAGGCTGCGCACCCACACCAGGAGCACGAAGCCGGCGGTGACGACCGCGTCCCGGAACGGTTCGCCGGGGAAGAAGCCGGGAATCGTGGCCACGGCCGCCACAGCCACCAGCACCCGCCGGGGCGTGTCGCTCGCCTTCGCCGCGGCCCAGCCCAGCGCGAACAGCCAGAAGACGACGGCCGCCGACGGCACATGGAAGCGGTCGCGCAACCCGAGAAGGTCGTAGCGGGTGAGCAGCCCGAGTGCCGCGATCGTCATGGGAAGTGCGAAGGGGAACCGTCTCTCGGCGCGGTCCACGACCCGCAGTCCCAGCAGGGCGACGGCGGCCACCAGGATGTAGGTGAGCGCTTCGATGAACCAGAAGTGCATCGCCGTGTCGCTGTCGTGCGGTCCGAGGACGCTGTGCAGCAGGGCGAGATTGGTGAGGCCGTAGTCGTCGGTGAAGAGCAGGGCCAGGGCGATCCAGGCAAGGCTCGGCAGCGCGATCCGGGCGATGCTCCGTAGCCCGTGCCGGACGCGTTCACGGCGCTCGGCGGTCGGGGTCAGGTGGAAGCGGGCGAGGTTGAAGCCGGCGACCGCCAGCAGGAGATGGGCGCCGCCCTTCACGTGGAAGACAGGGATGTGCGAGCCCACGATGAAGACGATCGCGGCGGCGCGCAACGCGATGCCGGTCTCCAGGGTGCGCCTTCGCGGCGTTTTCCCTGGGTCCGACTCGACGCTGCGAGGCCGGCGCAGGTCGCGGATGGGCACGAGGTGCCAGTCAGGCGGCAGATGGCCGAGCGCCTCTTCGAGGTGGAGCGACATCTCGACGTACGACAGTGAGTCGCCGCCCAACGACACGAAGCTGCTGTCTTCCGTGACGTCGGTCCGGTCGAGGATCTCGGCGTACAGCCTGCACAGATCCACCGGATAGGGCACACGGGCACCAGGCGTCGGGGCGGCGCAAGCGCGCGTGGACTCCGGCGCGTGGCCGAGCTTCCGTACTGCCTCGTAGTCCGGCTTGCCCGTGGCCAGACGGGGCAGTTCGGGCACGACATGGACGCGGACGGCCCGCGGTGGGAGCCCGCAGTCGTCGGTCACGATGCGCCGCAGCCGCCCTGCGTCAGTGCTGTCCGTGTCCGCGACAGCGATCACAAGTTCGTCGTCGGCGCCGGCGACGAAGGCGGTGACGTCGTGGCGGCGCAGCAGCGCCTCGATCCGCTGCGGATCGATCCGCAGACCCAGGATCTTCGCGAAGCGGCTGCTGCGGCCCACGATTTCGTACAGCCCGTCCGGGGCGAGCTGCGCGATGTCGCCGGTGTGCAGTTCGCCGACGGTGCGGCCCAGAGCGAGGTCCGACGGGCGCTCGGCGTAACCGAGCATCACGTTGGCGCCCGAATAGACGAGTTCGCCGGTGTCCTGACCGGGCCAGTCTGGGTGGGGTTCCAGACGGAAGGCCCCACCCGGTATGGGGACGCCGATCGCCTCGGGCCGGGAGGCGGCGAGGTCCGGCGGCAGGTAGGCCATGCGGGCGGTGGCCTCGGTCTGCCCGTACATGACGTACAGGTCCCAGCCGTCGCGTCGTCCCAGTGCGGCGTAGTGGCCGACCCGGTCGGGCGCCAGCCTGCCGCCTGCCTGGGTGATGTAACGCAGGTCGGGCAGGGGGATGTCGGGGAAGCCGATCCGGTCCAGCAGGTCGAAGGTGTACGGGACGCCGGCGAAGGTGGTTCCGCGTCCGGCGCGGAAGAGGTCCCAGAACCCTTCGTCGGCGACGGAGAGATCGGTGAGGATCAGCCCCGCGCCGCGCAGCAGATGACTGTTGATGACCGAGAGCCCGTAGCAGTAGTGCATGGGCAGCGTGGTGGCGGCGCGGTCGTTGTCGCGGATGCCCAGGTACGTGGCGATGGACTCGGCGTTGGCCTGCAGATTCTCGTACGACAGCCGCACCAGTTTGGGCGACCCGGTGGAGCCTGAGGTGCTCAGCAACAGGGCGAGGTCCGGATGCAGATCGTGTACGGAGACGGCTCGCCGCTCGTCGAGACGCCACCGCCCCTTGGGACCGGGACGGACCACCACATCCGGATCGTAGTCCGCCGTCAGGGAGTTCAGGGCGCCGTCGTTGTCGCCGGGGACCAGCAGGACCGGGTGGCCGGCCGCCAGGGCGGCGAGGTAGACGACGAGGGCATCGGATGAGTTGGCGCCGGCGAGCAGCACCAGTCGCCGCTGATCGTGGCCCAGACGTGCGGCCATCTCGGCGACGCGGTCGGCGAGTTCGCGGTAGGACAGCTCGCCGTCGCGGGTCAGCAGTGCCGTGCGCTCGCCGTGTGCGGCGAGACGCCTGGCGAACAGCGACGACTTCGCGCCGGGCGTGCCTGGCAGCAGGTCAGAAGGGATGAGCACAGGCGCATATTAGGTTTGCCTAACCTCATTGAAAAGACACAGATGCATCACAGAGGACGCACAGGGGTCTCACAGGGGGGTGCGGCGAAACGTGAGCAACGCCCGTTATCAAGCCGTTCTTGACGGTCAGGTTAGCTTTACCTTATTCATAGGTCGTTCACAGGTTTCCTTCGCGGCACCGCTCCGCCGCCCGCTCTCCTTCGACGTCTCGGCGGCGCGTTGCCCGGCGCCGGAGGTGAGCCATGTCAGGAAGGCTTCACCATGCGACGCCCCTCGGTCCGCCGTCTCGCCGTACCGCTCCTCGCCATCGGCATGCTCGCCCCGGCACTCGCGGCCTGCAGCGATGAGCCGGCCGACCTGGTCATCTACTCCGGCCGCAACGAGGACCTGGTCGAACCGCTCCTGGAGAAGCTGGAGAAGGAGCTCGACGCGAACGTCGAGGTCCGCTACGGCGACAGCGCCGAACTGGCCGCGCAGATCCTGGAGGAGGGCGACAAGACCGAGGCCGGCCTGTTCTTCTCGCAGGACGCGGGCGCCCTCGGTGCCCTGTCGAAGGAGGGACGGCTGAAGCCGCTCCCGCAGTCGACGCTCGACAAGGTCGACGAGGCCTACCGAGGCAGCGGAGGCGACTGGACGGGAGTCTCGGGCCGCGTCCGCGTGCTCGCGTACCACCCGGGCAAGGTCGCCACGCCCCCGGACAGCGTCCACGACCTGACCGGGCCCGAGTGGAAGGGCAGAATCGGAATCGCCCCGAACAACGCATCCTTCCAGGCCTTCGTCACCGGAATGCGCGTCCTCGAAGGCGACGACGCCACCCGCGACTGGCTGAAGGGCCTCAAGACCAACTCCCCGAAGACGTACGAGAGCAACATCGACGTCCTCGAAGGCGTGGACTCCGGGGAGGTCTCCGTCGGCCTGATCAACCACTACTACTGGTACGAGAAGGCCGCGGAGGAAGGCGAGGACAAGCTCACCGCCAAGCTTCACTTCCTGCCCGGCGGCGACCCGGGTGCGCTGGTCAACGTCGCCGGCGTGGGCCTCCTGAAGGGCGCCGGCAAGAAGGAGGGCGAGTACGCCCAGCAGGCCGCCGACTTCCTGCTCGGCAAGGAGGCCCAGACCTACTTCGCCGAGGAGACCAAGGAGTACCCGCTCGCCGCAGGCGTCGCTCCCGAGGAGGGCCTGCCCTCGCTCGACTCCCTCGAGGCGCCCCAGATCGACCTCGGCAAGCTCGACTCCCTCAAGGAAACCCTGGCCATGCTCCAGGAAGTCGGACTGGTCTGAGGCCCGGTCAGCCATGGCGACAGGTACGTCCGCCGACAAGGCACGCCGCGCCCACCCGGTCCGCCAGGCCGCGAAGGCCGGGAGGATCCCGTGGGCGCTGGGCCTTCCCGCGACGGTGGCCGCCGTCCTCGCGGTGCTCCCGCTCGGCTACCTCGCGGTGCGCGCGCTCGAGCACGGGCCCCGCTACGCCTGGGACATCGTCGCCACAGAGCGCACCGCCGTGCTGCTCGGCCGCAGCATCGGCCTGGCCGCCGTCGTCGTGGCGGTCTGCCTCGTCCTCGGCGTCTCGCTGGCGTGGCTGACCACCCGTACGGCACTGCCGTGGGCGGACGGCTGGGCGGTGCTGGTCACGCTGCCCCTGGCCGTGCCCAGCTACGTCGCCGCCTTCGCCTGGCTGTCCGCCGCGCCGCAACTGGCCGGGTTCTCCGGGGCCGCGCTCTCCCTGACCCTGGTGAGCTTCCCGTACGTCCATCTGCCGGTCGCCGCAGCGCTCCGCGGCACCGACCCCGCACAGGAGGAGGCCGCCCGCTCCCTCGGTCTCGGGCCGGTGCGCACCTTCTGGCGCGTCACCCTGCCGCAACTGCGCCCGGCCGCGGCCGGTGGCTCGGTACTGGTGGCGCTGTATGTGTTCTCCGACTTCGGCGCGGTCTCGTTGATGCGGTACGACACCTTCACCCGCGGCATCTACACCTCGTACCGGGCGTCCTTCGACCGCACCCCGGCCGCCGCGCTCAGCGTCGTCCTGGTCGCCCTTACCGTGGCCCTGGTCGCCGCCGAGGCGCGGACCCGCGGGCGGGCCGCCTACACACGGACCGGCACCGGCACCGCACGCCCGGCGGACCGGGCCCCGTTGGGTAAGTGGGCCCTGCCTTCGCTGAGTTGGTGCGGCGCCGTCACGGCCGCTGCCGTCGTCTTCCCGCTCGGCACGCTCGGGTACTGGCTGGCCGCCGGCGACTCCGCCACCTGGGACCCGGCGCGGCTCGCCGAGACCGCCTGGGCCACCCTCGGCGTCGCCGCCGCGGGCGCCGCGCTGACCACCGTCCTCGCCCTGCCCATCGGCGTGATCGCCGCCCGCCACCGGGGCCGTGTCGCCCACCTCCTGGAACAGGCCGCCTACGCGGGCCACGCCCTTCCGGGCATCACCATCGCCCTCTCGCTCGTGTTCTTCGCGGTGCGCTACGCCCACCCGCTGTACCAGGAACTCCCTCTGCTGGTCGGTGCGTACGCGGTGCTGTTCCTGCCCGTCGCGGTCGCCGCCACGCGCGCCGCGGTCCTCCAGGCCCCGCCCGTACTGGAGGACGTGGCGCGCTCACTGGGCCGGGGACCCTGGCGCGTCCTGCGCGAGGTCACCGTGCCGCTCGCGGCTCCCGGTGTGGCGGCCGGAGCCGCGCTGACCTTCGTGGTGTGCATGAAGGAACTGCCCGCCACCCTGTTGCTGCGCCCCACCGGCATGGACACGCTGGCCACCCGTCTGTGGACGGAGACCGGCGTCGGGTCCTTCGCCGCCGCGGCTCCGTACGCCGCCGCGCTGATCCTGCTGGCGGCGATCCCCTCCTACCTCCTCGGGAGGCACCGCACATGACCGAACTGCGTATCGAGGGCCTGTCAAAGGCCTACGGCCCTGACGCGCCGAACGTCCTCGACGGGCTCGACCTCACCGTCCCGGGCGGCGCCCTGGCCGCGGTGCTCGGCCCTTCGGGCTGCGGCAAGACCACCCTGCTGCGCATCATCGCGGGCTTCCTGCGCGCCGACGCGGGCAGCGTAACCGTCGGTGGACGTGTCCTGACCGGGCCCGGAGTGCATCTGCCTCCCGAGCGGCGCCGCATCGGAATCGTGCCCCAAGAGGGTGCGCTCTTCCCGCACTTGAGCGTCGGACGGAACGTGGCGTTCGGCCTGACAGGCCTCGACCGGACCGCGCGCCGCCGCCGTACGGAGACGATGCTGGACCTGGTGGGATTGGCGGGCTACGGCGAGCGGATGCCCCACGAGCTCTCCGGCGGCCAGCAGCAGCGGATCGCCCTGGCCCGCGCCCTGGCACCGCAGCCCGCACTGGTACTGCTCGACGAGCCGTTCAACGCCCTCGACAGCGCCCTGCGGGCGGGGGTCCGCGCCGACGTCCGCTCGGCCCTGCGGCTCAGCGGGGCCACCGCCGTTCTGGTCACCCACGACCAGCAGGAGGCCCTGTCCACCGCCGACCTCGTCGCGGTCGTACGGGACGGCCGCGTGGTCCAGTGCGACACCCCGCAGCAGGTCTATCAGCACCCGGCGGACCCCTGGGTCGCCGGATTCGTCGGCGACGCCGTCCTCCTCCCGGCGACCGCGGACAACGGCAAAGCCGTCACCGCCCTGGGCACCATCCCGCTCGTCAAGGGGGAGGCACCGGCCACCGGCACCGCACTTCTCCGTCCGGAGCAGCTCCAGCTCACCGACGCCGCGTCCGCGGCAGCGGGCGGTACGGTCACCGACGTGCGGTACTTCGGCCACGACGCCATGGTCACCGTGGCGGTCGACGGCCTCGACGAGCCCGTGGACGTCCGTGCCGTGGGACCCCTCGCCGTACAGCCCGGCCAGCGCACCCGCATCCGGGTCAGGGGCGAAGCACTGCTGCACGCGTGAGGCAGTAAGAGGTGCTCACAAAATGGGAGTCCGATCAGCTCGAGGCGCCTGGTGCGTGCGATCGCAAGGCGCCGGAAGACCCTCGATGGGGGCACCTCCCTTGCCCTTAAGGCAATGGGGGAGGAGCTACTAGGGTGTTTCGGCAACGCGGCGTGGGGGCACCTCCCAGCGTTAGCTGGGGGAGTGCGTGCCAGGCGCCTCGAGCCGGGCGCCCATTTTGTGAGCACCTCTAAGGCGGTTGCGCAGGCGGACGCCCGGTCAGCTCCGCGCGGGCAACTGTGGCCTCGGCGCCGCGTTCCCGAGCCGGATACCGCTGAACCCCAGCGTGCTGTCGATCACCGCGTCCCAGAACGCCCAGAGGTTGTCGAGCACGCGCAGCTGGATGCCCGCCTCCCTGTGGAGCTCGAGAAGATCGCCGACGGGCTCGGCGGGGCCGAGCGGCTCGACGGGCTCGACGGCCACGTGGGCGTGCGGCACCGGCTCGCCGAACGGCCGGAACGGGGCGGTCGGCAACCTGTACGCGAACAGTTCGACGCTGAGGAACCGCTGCACCCAGCCGTACTCGATCGCATGCACGCGCTCACCGCCGCCCGGGCCGAGAACGCGCTCACGGTCGGTTTCGGAGGTGCCCGGCACGGTCCAGGCCATGGCACGCGGACACTGGCGGGGGAACCAGTAGTCCGGGGCCCGGACATCGTCGACGGCCCACACGTACGCCTCCGATTGCCGGGCCGTGGCGGCGACGTGCGGACGGAACACGGTGATGGCGGGGTCTTCCGAGAAGTGCAGGACTTCACCAGGTCGTGGACGCATGGTCACTGGTCTACCGCAGAGCCGCCACCGGGCGTCGCGTCATCCGCCGGGAACACCGGCTCCTCGACGGCGTCGAGGTGCCGGGCACAGGCGCCGAGGCGTCGGCCTCGCTCTTTGCCGTTGGCGCCGTTCTTGATGGATACGCAGGGCACTTCCTGCGCCGCATGCCTATGTTGATCTCATGAGTGCAGAACTCGGCCAGGAAACCGGTGCCGTGGAGGCCAACCCACTGTGTCGCCTCTCCCTTGACCAGCTGCGACGGCGTACGAGCATGAAATGGCGCACGTACCCGGAAGACGTATTGCCGCTGTGGGTGGCCGAGATGGACGTGCCCCTGGCCGAACCGGTCGCGCGGGCCATCACGGACGCGGTCGCGCTCGGCGACACCGGCTATCCCGCGGGCACGGCCTACGCCGAGGCGCTCGCCGAGTTCGCGCGGAAGCGGTGGAGCTGGAAGGGGCCGGCGGTGGAGCGTACGGCGATCGTGCCCGATGTGATGCTGGGCGTGGTCGAGATGCTCAGGCTGGTCACCGGGCCCGGCGACGCCGTGGTGGTCAACTGCCCTGTCTATCCGCCGTTCTACCAGTTCGTACGGCACATGGACCGGCGGATCGTCGAAGCGCCCCTCGGCCCGGACCAGCGGATCGACCTCGCCGCGCTGCGGGACGCCTTCGCGCGGGCTGCCGGCAGCGGGCGGCGTGCCGCGTTTCTGCTGTGCAGCCCGCACAATCCGACCGGCACGGTGCACACCCTCGAAGAACTGACCGCAGTCGCCGCGCTGGCCGACCGGCACGGCGTACGGGTCGTCGCGGACGAGATCCATGCCCCGGTCGTCGCCCCGGGAGCGGCGTTCGTTCCCTATCTGAGTGTTCCGGACGCGGCGAGCGGGCTGTCCCTGATGTCCGCGTCCAAGGCGTGGAACCTGGCCGGGCTCAAGGCCGCGCTGGCCGTCGCGGGCCCGGCGGCGGCCGGGGACCTCGCCAAGCTCCCCGAGGAGGTAAGCCATGGACCCAGCCACGTCGGCGTACTCGCCCACACCGCCGCCCTCCGCGACGGCGGCGCCTGGCTCGACGCGCTGCTCGCCGGACTCGACGACAACCGCCGCCTGCTCGCGGATCTGCTGGCCGAACAGCTCCCGGACATACGGTACGAGCCCGCACCGGGCACCTGTCTGGCCTGGCTCGACTGCCGCGCCCTCGGCCTCGGCGACGATCCGGCCGCCGTCTTCCTGGAGCGGGGACGTGTCGCCCTGAGCTCCGGTACGGCTTTCGGCACGGGCGGGCGGGGCCACGCCCGGCTCAACCTGGCCACCTCTCCGGAACTGATCACGGAGGCGGTACGCCGCATGGCGGCCGCTGTGGCCTGACCGCGAGTCAGGAGCGCCAGGCGGGCTCCCAGGTCCTTGACGCCGCACCTGGCACCCGATTCCGGCCGCGCCTGCCACCCGACCCCGCCCTCGCGCCTGCCACCTGACTTCTGCGCCGGGGACGCGCATTGACCGCATTGACCTGATCGTTACGTGGACCAATGGGGCAAGTGACATCTTCTGGTACCTATGTGGAATCACACGTCTTGACGGGTTGATCAATAACGCAGGAAGCTGAGCCGCCCCCCACGGCGTCCCCTCACTTCCCACGTTGGATTGCCCATGCGCACGCTCGCTCACGCCAGCGCGACCGCGGCCGCCGTCGCGGTCTCGCTCGTCCTCGCTCCTTCCGCAGTCGCCACCGCTCCAGGCGACAACGGCACCGTGAAGATTCACGACGCCACCACCGGTGAGGAACTCCGCAAGAACGAACCGCACGTCTGCACCTTCTACCTCGACGCCTTCGGCTTCGACGCCGGCCAGCAGGTCGACTGGCACATCGAGGCGTGGGCCCCGACGGCCGACGTCAAGGGCGAGACCGTCAAGACCGGTTCGCTGACCCTCGACGCCGAAGGTCACGGCCGCACGGACGACCTGTCCCTCCCGGACGGCCACTACAAGCTGTTCTGGAACTTCGACGGCGAGAACGGCAGCGCCAAGCACAAGGTCTTCTGGACCGACTGCGAGGACGACACCGAGCCGGGAGCCACCACGCCCTCCGGATCCGCGTCCGCCACGCCGTCCGACGCCGTCGAGCCCACGTCGTCCGCGTCGCCGGGCGAGGCGGCCCCGGCGGCCTCGTCCTCCCCCTCTGCACAGGGCGCCGCCGGCGACCTGGCCGAGACCGGCAGCGGCGCCCCGGTCGGCATCCTGTCGACGGCGGCGGCAGCCCTGCTCGCGACGGGCGGCTATCTGGTGTTCCGTCGCCGGAAGTCCGCGTCCGGCCAGAGCTGACCGCTACCGGCCGACTGACACGCGACGGTGCCCCCGTGCTCGTACGAGTACGGGGGCACCGCGCTGTCCGGGAGGATGAGCATGCACACGACCCGGTGCCGGAAGTCGCCCGACGAAGGCGACGAAGGTCAGTGCGGACCGTCGGGAGCGAACTCCGTGCCGCAGGGGCCGGCGCCCTCGCTCTCCGGGAGCGCGATGCGGTGGCCGTCCATCGTCAAGGTGTCGTACCAGCTGCCGATCCGCTCCGCCGAGCGGCCCGCGTAGTGGCAGATGAACGAGCGGCGGAAGCGGTCGGTGGTTCGGTTCGGGTAGGAACCGTGGACCAGGCTGCCGTTGAAGAAGAGGACATCGCCGGGGGCCATGTCGACGGGCACGGCGGTCAGGCCGGGCGGCGGAGGCACGTACTCACGCGCGAACGACATGTCCGCGTCCGCCTCCTCCGGGCAGAACAGGTCCATCCGGTGCGTGCCCGGCACCACTTCCAGGCCGCCGTTGGCCCGGTCGATCACATCGCAGGCGATCCACGCGGCCACACAGGTGCCCGGCTCCACGCGTAGATAGAAGTTGTCCTGGTGCAGCGCCTGTCCGCGTGCGCCCGGCGGCTTGAAGTAGAACATGCTCTGCGCGGCCAGGACTTCCTCGCCCAGCAGGGTCTCGAGGACGTCGCGCAGCCGCGGTTCGAGGAGGAAGCGCAGGGCCAGGTCGTTGATCCGATGCGGGTGCATCACCCGGGGGTAGCGGTGCAGCGGATCGGCGCCGCCGGTCTCGGTCGCGCGTGGCTCGAAGTGCCCGGGGAGGGGACCGGCGGCGTGCAGGGCCGTGAACTCCGCGTTGAGTTCGGCGATTTCGGCTGTGTCGAACAGGGAGCGAAGCACCGTGAAGCCCTCTTCGTCGAACTGCCGGCGGGCGGCTTCGGGCAGCGCGGCCCCGTCGCTGTCGACGCCCATGTCTGTGACTGTCATGCGTTCGACCCTTCCGGTCGGCGGACTATGCAGGTCACGCTAGGACGTGACCGGAGCGGGGAGGATGCCTGTGCGTGCTGATGAATTGCCCGAGGCTGCCGACCCGTCTCCCGGGGCGTCCGTGGCTGCGCCTGTGCCGGAGCACGGGCCTGGGGGAGAGGCTGCGCTGCCGCGCGCGTCTTCGCGTACCGACCCGTCCCCGCCTCCGGGCATGGTGACCATCGGCTGCTTCGACCAGCCGACCGGATATGCCGTGAACCGGCCGCGTGGCGCGGACAGTTGGCTTTTCACCTGGACCACGGGCGGATGCGGACGGCTGGTCCAGGGCGCGGTGCCCGTGGAGGCCGCCGCGGGGAACCTGGTCGTGCTGGGCCCCGGTATGCCGCACCGGTACGCGGTCGGTCCTGCAGCGCGGCACTGGGCGTTCTGGTGGGTGCACTGCCAGGCCAGAGCGTCGTGGTCCACATGGCTGCGCCCGTACGCGAGAGGCGACAGGACGTACGCCGTCACGCCTGTACCCGGCATACAGGGACGCATCGACGCGGCGTTCCACCGGATGCTTGCCGACGCCCGATGGACGGGGCACGGCGCCCCACGGCCGGACACCGGGCCGACAACCGGGCAGGTCGCCGTCGCCCACGGCACCGCGGCGCGGGAACTGGCGCTCTGCTCCCTGGAGGAGATCGTGCTGATCGCCACCGCTACCGCAGGCGCCCGTGCGGACCGGCGCGAGTCAGGCATCGACCCGCGCGTGCGGCAGGCCCAGGAACTGATGGATGCCGATCCGGGAGCGCCGCATACGGTGCAGTCGCTGGCCGCCGAAGTCGCGCTGTCGCCGTCCCGGTTCGCCCACCTGTTCACGCAGCATGTCGGACAGTCACCGATGCGGGCGCTGCAACAAGCCCGGTTGCGCCATGCCGCCCGGCTGCTGGAGGCCACCGAACTTCCGGCCGAACGGGTGGCCGCACTGTCCGGCTTCACCAGCCCGTTCCACTTCAGCAGGGCCTTCCGGCAACGGTACGGATCCCCGCCGGGCGCATACCGGTCCGGGGCGCGGCAGCGGGCTTCGGGGGAGCGTCGGTAGGTGCCGCCGACGGGACTACCGGACTGCGGAGCTACGGACCTACGGGGCTACGGGGTCCGGGCCCGGGGGAAGCGACACGTCGACCTCCAGCGGCAGCACTGGTTGTTCGCAACGTCAGTTCGTGCGCCAATAGGCGCAGCCGCCGCCACACCGACGAAAGTGTTCCCGCGATGCAGAGCCAGACCAAGCGCCGTCTCACCGCCCAGCAACTGGACGCCCTTCTCCGGGAATCCGCCGGGACCGGATGCCGTCTCGAGGCCGAACTGACCGATGGGTGGTTCAACACCGCCTATCGGGTCCTGCTCGACGACGGCCGTCCCGCCATCGTCAAACTCGCCCCGCCCGCCGAGGTCCCCGTACTGCGCTACGAGCGCGGCATCATGAACACCGAGGCCATGGTCTACCGGCGGGTCGGCGCGGATCCGGCCGGCATACCCATGCCCGAACTCCTCTTCGCAGGCGACGACTTCCTGGCCATATCCGTGCTGGAGGGCACCCCTTGGGACACGGTGTCCGATGTTCTGCCGGCCACTGCACAGTCGGCCCTGCGCCACGAGCTCGGCCGGATCACCGCGCGCCTGCACTCACTCAAGACGGAGGACGGCTCCTTCGGCTATCCGGCCCCGGAGTCCGGGCTGTCCGCGCCCGACTGGCGCGGCGCGTTCACCGCCATGGTCGAGGCCATACTCGACGACGCCGCCCGCTGGGAGTCGCCGCTGGGAATCAGCCCGGCGGACGTACGAACCCTCGTCGCTGAGGGCGGGTACGCGCTGGACGAGGTCACCGAGCCCCGCCTGGTCCACTTCGACCTGTGGCCCGGCAACGTCTTCGTCGACGGCTCCGGGGCTCGTGTCACCGGCCTCATCGACCACGAACGGGCCTTCTGGGGCGACCCCGCCGCCGAACTGATCTCCCTCGCCTTCGGAGGTGACACCGGCCCCGGCAGCGAACTCGTCACGGGCTACACCGAGGCCGGCGGCCAACTCGGCTCCGGACCGGCCCTCCAGCACCGCCTTGCCCTGTACCGGCTGTACTTGGGCCTGATTCTGGTCGTCGAGTGCGGACCGCGCGGCTACGACACCGAGCGTCTCGCCCACTGCCGAGGGACCTTGGACGGATGGGTGAGCGACTTGCGCGAGCTGGGATGAAGGCCGCCCGGGCCCACTGAGCACGTGGCGCTCGTACGAGCCGTGGACGGAGCGTCGGCGCGCGGAGGTGATCAGCCCAGGGGACGGCCGCCACACGGAGCCGGCAGGGCGGCCGTGGGGACGATCAGGTCGGCGCGGTGCCGGCCCCCGGCGACCAGGTCGGCGTTGCGCTGGTCGGTGCCCAGCACCCATGCCACCGCCGTGTCGTGGTCCTTGCCGAACTGCTCGTGCCGCTCCACGAGGCGGCGTACGCGTTCGTCCTCGTCGAGTTCGCAGTACCAGACCTCGTCCAACTCGGACCGGACACGTGCCCATGAGCCGTCGTCCAACAGAAGGTAGTTGCCCTCTGTGACGATCAGCCGGGCGGTGCGCGGCACGGGGATGGTGCCCGCGATCGGCTGTTCCAGAGTTCGCTCGAAGCCCGGCGCGTAGACGATGTCTTCCTCCTCGTCGCGCAGGCGGCGCAGCAGCGCGGCGTAGCCCGCGGAGTCGAAGGTGTCGGGGGCGCCCTTGCGGTCGCGGCGGCCCAGGCGGTCGAGTTCGACGTCGGCGAGGTGGAAGCCGTCCATCGGCACATGGACGGCCCAGGGCGGTCCGTCGCCGTTGAGCTCCCGGACCAGCTGTTCGGCGAGCGTGGTCTTTCCGGCGCCCGGGCTGCCGGTGATGCCGAGGATCGCGCGGTGACCCGGCCGTACGAGAGACGCGGCCCGGGTGACGAGGTCGTCGAGCGTCATCGCCTGGGGCCGCTCGCCGCGAGTGGGCGCAGCTGTTCGGGACTGTGCTCCTCGATGTTCATGGGGTCAGTGTCCCGCGGGCACGTCGGCTGAGAACACCTGGGCCGGCCGAGGGCGCCGCGGTGCTCCATCCGGGTCAAAGTGCCCCATCCGCTCCGGGACCCCTCCTCGGTTCGCCCGTTACACAAGTGCGGGCCGGGCTGGACCGATGCCCCCGGCGGCGCAGGGAATGTACGGAATCGTGTACGGGATGGCGGTTGATCGTTGAGAACGGAAACCATGAAGGCAGAGGAAGCCGGAGCGTGGGCCGGGTACGGACCGGAGCGCAGGACGGCCGGCCGTCGGCGCACCGTAGCGGCGGCGATGGCGGTGGCTGCGTTGAGCCTCGCAGGGGTGGTCGGCTGTGGATGGGAGGCCTCTGGTTCGGACGGCCGGAACGGCGACTGGCTGACGGCGGGGGTGTCGAACTCGGCCTCCGCTGAATCGTCTTCGCCGTCGTCGTCGAACTCCATCGACTCGCGGAACTCGCCGAACTCGCCGAACTCGCCGGTCTCCGTCCCTGTGCGCGCCGGCGCCTCCGACGTGAAGGCGTGCTTCGACGGGACCTGTGAGATCGCGGTGTCGGAGCCCACGGACATCCCCGTCGACAGCCGCTTCGGCATCGACCGGGTCTCCGTCACCCTGGTCACCTCCGACACCGTGTCCATGCGGGCGACCGGAAACGGCAACTCCTTGCAGGCCACGAGCGGCGCCGGCGGCATCTGCATCCTCAACGGGCTCACCATCAGGGTGAAGTCCGTCGATGACGGAACGGCCGTTCTCGCCTTCTCGTCCACGACCTGACCGCAGGGGTGAGGGGGCCAAGGACCCGCCCGCTTCTCGCGGACCCTGATTGCGCGGTGCGCGGTGTCGCTCCGCTTCCCCGCGTCTGGATGTGGGGTCCTTGGCTCCACCTTCATTGGACCACCGGTGGGCCGTACGCACCAGGCGTCAGCCGAGAACACGTACCGGCGATCCGGCGAGGAACGCCTGGATGTCCTCCACGGCCTGGCTGTAGTAGGTCTCGTAGTTCGCGCGGCTGACGTAGCCGAGGTGCGGGGTGGCGAGCAGGCGGGGTGCCGAGCGCATCGGGTGATCGGCGGGCAGCGGCTCGATGTCGAACACATCGACCGCCGCCCCGGCGATGCGGCCGTCCCGCAGGGCGCTGAGCAGCGCGTCCTGGTCGACGATGGCCGCACGGGAGGTGTTGACGAGAAAGGCCGTCGGCTTGAGGAGTGCCAGCTCGCGGGCGCCGACCAGATTGCGGGTGCGGTCGCTGAGCGCGAGGTGGAC
Source organism: Streptomyces himalayensis subsp. himalayensis (assembly GCF_013778455.1). Lineage (GTDB taxonomy): Bacteria > Actinomycetota > Actinomycetes > Streptomycetales > Streptomycetaceae > Streptomyces > Streptomyces himalayensis. The sequence goes on from NZ_JACEHE010000004.1 coordinate 375,815, forward strand.
GGAGACGAAGTCGCTGTCCGCGAGCAGCTCTTCTTTGGAGGCGGCCAGCTCCACGCCTACCTCCTCCGCGCGCTTCTCGGTGAGGTTCTGGCTCCAGGCCACCACGTCCATGCCGAAGGCGAGGCCGACCTGGGCCACTCTGCTGCCGATCTTGCCGAGCCCGAGCAGACCGAGCCGGCGGCCGTGCAGATCGGCGCCCACGGTGCTCTGCCAGGGGCCGCCGTCCCGCAGCGCGTTGTTCTCGGTGACGATCCCGCGGGCCAGGCCGAGGAGCAGCGCCCAGGTCAACTCGACGGGAGGCGTCGAGGAACTCGCGGTGCCGCACACGGTGACCCCGCCCGCCTCGGCGGCGGCGTAGTCGATCACCGAATTGCGCATCCCGGAGGCGATCAGCAGCTTCAGGCGGGTCAGCCGCGAGAGCAGCGAGGCGGGGAAGGGCACGCGCTCGCGGAGGGTGACGACGATATCGAAGTCGGCGATGGCCGCGGCGAGTTCGTCCTCGGTGGCGAAGTGCTCGGTGAACGCGACGACCTCCACGTCATCCGCGAGGGGCGACCAGTCCGCGACGGTGGTCGCGGCGCTCTGGAAGTCGTCGAGCACGGCGCAGCGAAGGTGCATGTCGGTTCTCTCCAAGGCTGGTGTCGCTGGTGTCGCGGTGGTCACCGCAGAGGCTCCCCGGCCGGGACGGCCGGCCCCCTCGGCTCTTCGTCCCGGCCCCGTGATTCTCTCTGTTCCGCTTCAACGTGGGCGCACGGGGTCGAGCGCGCTGGTTCCCGCCTCAGCCCTCACCGTGGTGGAGACCGCCGTGGACCTCACCCGTGGTGCACGGATCCCAGGCGGGCGAGCTCGTCCGCCGAGAGCCGCAGCGCGCCGGCGGCCACGTTCTCGACCAGATGGTCCGGGTTGCCCGTACCCGGGATGGCCAGCACATGCGGCCCCTGGTGCAGGGTCCACGCCAGCCGTACCTGCGCCTCAGTCGCGCCGTGTGCGCGGGCGACGGCGAGTACTTCGCTGCCCTGGCCGTCGTCGCCGTCGGTGCTGCTCGCGCCGAATGCACCTGCTTCACCGGCGATCGCGAAGAACGGCACGAACGCGATGCCCTGCTCCCCGCAGGCGCGGAGCACCTCGTCGGAGTCGGCGCGCCCGGTTTCCAGGCCGTACCGGTTCTGCACGCAGACCACCGGCGCGATGGCCTGGGCTTCGGCGAGGTGCGCGGGATCGACATTGGAGATGCCCAGGTGGCGTACGAGTCCTGCGTCGCGCAGCTCGGCCAGCGCGCCGAAGTGCTCGGCCAGCGTGCCGGGTCCGTTGAGGCGGAGGTTCACCACGTCGAGGTGGTCGCGGCCGAGCTGGCGCAGATTCTCCTCGACCTGGCCGCGCAGCTGTTCGGGAGTGGCCCAGGGCAGCCACTTGCCCGACGGGTCGCGGCAGGGCCCGACCTTGGTGACGATGACCAGGTCGTCCGGGTAGGGGGCCAGCGCCCGGTTGATCAGCTCGTTGGCGGAGCGCAGCGACGAGAAGTAGAACGCGGCGGTGTCGATGTGGTTGACGCCGAGCTCGAGCGCCCGCCGCAGCACGCCGATCGACCGTTCGCGGTCGCTCGGTGTGCCGAGGTCGAAGGCGGCGCTGCCGGTCAGGCGCATCGCGCCGAAGCCCAGGCGGTTGACGGTCAGGTCACCGAGCTTCCAGGTGCCCGAGGCCGCCGCGGTGATCGTCTCTGAGGTCATCGAGGGAGTCTGGCACACGGTCCCACGGGTGCACAGAGCGCCGGTCGGCGGGCGGTCGGGCGCCCGGCAGCGTGACGGACGTGCTCTGATGGATGTATGCCCGTGTTCGTCGGTACCTCCGGGTGGCAGTACCGGGACTGGCGCGGAGTCCTGTATCCGGCCGACATGCCGCAGCGGCTGTGGCTGGAGGAGTACGCGGCACAGTTCGCCACGGTCGAGATCAACAACGCCTTCTACCGGCTGCCCACGCCGGAGACGTTCGCCGCATGGCGTGCCCGTACGCCGGAGGGCTTCGTCATCGCCGTGAAGGCCAGCCGCTTCCTGACCCATATCAAGCGGTTGCGCGACCCCGAGGAACCGGTACACCGGCTGATGAGCCATGCCGCCGGTCTCGGTGACCGGCTCGGCCCGGTGCTGCTGCAGCTCCCGCCCACCCTGCGGGCGGATCCGGCACTGCTGGACGACTGCCTGGCCCGCTTCCCGGCCGGTACGCGGGTGGCGGTCGAGCCCCGCCACGACTCCTGGTGGACCCCCGAGGTCCGCGCCGTGCTCGAGAACCGCGGTGCCGCCCTGTGCTGGGCCGATGTGGAGGCCCGGCCCACCACGCCGCTCTGGCGGACCACGGACTGGGGCTATCTGCGCCTTCACGTCGGACGGGCCAAGCCGTGGCCCCGCTACGGCCGGCAGTCGCTCCACACATGGGTGCGGCGACTCGCCGACACCTGGCCGGACACGTGCGACCTCCATGTGTACTTCAACAACGATCCCGGCGGAGCCGCGGTCCACGACGCCATCGTCTTCGCGCGCGCTGCGACGGCCGAGGGAATGACCGTCAGCCGTACCCCGCGGCGCCTGCCGTCCCGGACCGGCACCGCTGCCGGTACCAGCAGCGCAGCCGGCGCGGCGTGACTACCCGTGGGGGAGCGACTGCTCGGCCCAGATGATCTTGCCTTCGGGGGTGTAACGGGTGCCCCAGCGATCGGCGAGCTGGGCGACGAGGAACAGGCCCCGCCCGCCCTCGTCCATGGTGGCCGCGTACCGCAGGTGCGGTGAGGTGCTGCTGGCGTCGAAGACCTCGCAGATCAGGCTGCGGTCGCGCAGCAGGCGGACGCGGATCGGGGCGCTTCCGTAGCGGATGGCGTTGGTGACCAGCTCGCTCAGTACCAGCTCCGTGGTGAACACCATGTCGTCCAGTCCCCACTCCGCGAGCTGCCCGACGACCGAGGCACGCACCTCCGCGACGGCCGCGGGATCGGAGGGCACGTCCCACTCCGCGACGCCGTCGGCACCCAGGGCGCGGGTGCGGGCGACGATCAGGGCGATGTCGTCGCTCTGGCGGGCCGGCAGCAGGGCGTCGAGAACCGCACGGCAGGTGTCGTCCGGTGACCGGTCGGCCCCGGCGAGAGACATGCGCAGGAGCTCGAGTCCGATGTCGATGTCCCGGTAGCGGTCCTCGATGAGGCCGTCGGTGTAGAGGACCAGTTTGCTGCCTTCGTCCAGGATCAGGTCGGCCGTCTCGAACGGGAGTCCTCCGAGGCCGAGCGGCGGGCCCGCGGGCACCTCGGGGAAGTCGACCGTGCCGTCGGGGCGGACCAGCGCCGGCAGGGGGTGGCCGGCCCGGGCGACGGTGCAGCGCCGGGAGACGGGGTCGTAGATCGCGTACAGACAGGTGGCGCCGGTGATCGTGGCGCTGCCGCCCGCCGCGGCCTCGTCCTGGTCGATGCGGCTGACCATGTCGTCGAGGAGACCGAGGATCTCGTCGGGCGGCAGGTCCAGAGTCGAGAAGTTGTGCACCGCGGTACGCAGCCGGCCCATGGTGGCCGCGGCGTGCAGGCCGTGGCCGACGACGTCGCCCACGACGAGCGCGACTCGGGCTCCGGGCAGCGGCATGACGTCGAACCAGTCGCCGCCCACCCCCGCCTGCGCGGGCAGATAGCGGTAGGCGACGTCCAGCGCGCTCTGCTCGGGCAGATTGCGCGGGAGCAGGCTGCGCTGCAGCGTCACGGCCATGGTGTGCTCGCGGGTGTAGCGGCGAGCGTTGTCGATGGAGACCGCGGCACGGGTGACAAGCTCTTCGGCGAGCGCCAGGTCGTCCTCGTCGAAGGGCTCGGGTTTCTCCGAGCGCCAGAAGTTGGCCACTCCCATCACCACGCCGCCCACGCGCAGCGGGACGGTGACCATGGAATGGATGCCGAATTCCAGGACCTCTGCGGTGCGTTCGGGACTCTGTGCCAGCCACCCGGGTGCGGATTTCAGGTCGGGCTCGAGGACCGCCTGTCCGGTGGTGAGGCCCTGGGCCTGGGGGGTCGAGGCGACGAAGGTGATCTGCGCGCCGACCGGGTAGAGGGGAGCGTCGTTCCGGATGCCGTTGAACGCGGTACGGCGCAGCTCTGTGACCGTGCGGTCCGGCTCGTCCCCGTTCAGGACGGCGTTCCCCAGGTCCACGCTGACGTAGTCCGCGAAGCGCGGCACGGCCACCTCGGCCAGCTCCTCGGCGGTGTGGGTCACATCGAGGGTCGTACCGATCCCCACCCCGGCGTCGTACAGCAGTTTGAGGCGTTCCCGTGCCACCTCGGCCCTGCCGGACAGGGCACGCAGCTCGGTCGAGTCGCGGAGCGTCGCGACGCTGCCGCGCGGGCCTCCGTCGCGGTCCGTGGGCCGGTTGTTGACCGCCAGCAGCCGGTCCCCGACCAGGTGCACCTCGTCCGTGGCGACTCGCCCGGAGGCCAGCAGCCCGGCCGTGCCGGAGTCCAGGCCGAGTTCCGAGACGTGCCGGCCCTCGGCGTCCTTGGGCAGGTCGAGCAGCCTCTGCGCCTCGTCGTTGGCGAGTACCAGCCGGCCCTCACCGCTGAGGATGATCACCCCTTCCCGGACCGAGTGCAGCACCGCGTCATGGTGCTCGTACATCCGGGTCATCTCGTACGGGCCGAGGCCCCGGGTCTGGCGCAGCAGCCGTCTGCTCACCAGCGCCGTCCCGGCCGTGGCGAGGGCGAGGGCGGTGGCCGCGGCGGCGAAGAGGATTGGCATGTGCTCCTCGACGTAGCCGCCCACATGCTCGGTCGTGATGCCGGCGGAGACCAGCCCCACGACCGTCCCGTCGGGATCCTTGACGGGGACCACAGCCTGCACCAGATGGCCTATGGTCCCGTCGATCTCCTCGGTGATGGGGCGGCCGGCCAGTGCGGGGGCGAGGGTCCCGACGAACTTCTTCCCGATCCTGTCCGGTTTGGGGTGCGTGTAGCGGATCCCCTCGGTGTTCATGACGACGATGAAGTCCACGTGCGACTGCGTACGAGCCGCCTCGGCGCGAGGCTGCAGCACCGCGGTGGGGTCCGGGCTGTTCAGGGCCTCGACGATTCCGGGTGCGTTCGCGAACGTCTCCGCGACGGCGAGCGATCGGTTGCGCGCCTCTTGGCCGCTGTCGTGCCGTACCTGCAGCACCAGGGCCACCGCCGCGGCCACCACCAGCAGCAGCACGATCACCACATGCAGCACGAACACCTGGCCGGCGACGCTGCGCCTGCTCAACGCCGACCGCAGCCTCGCGGTCCACGTGCGTGGGGGGTCGTCGCGGGGGCCGCCGTCCTGGCGTCCCCGCTGGTCGAAAGAGGGGCGGTGGAGGGTCTGCCGGTCCTGCATCGTCTGCCGGTCTCGCAGGGTCTGTCGGTCTCGCAGCGTCTGTCGGTCTCGCTGCGCATGCCCTCCGGGTGCCTGCTCAAGCCCCTCGGGTGGGTCCGACAGTCGGCATGCGTACTCCAGTCGGCGCCCGAAGCACAGACCGGTGAGTGTGAGGCCCGACTGGGCCCAGGATCGACCCAAGAGTCGGACCATAGCCCATGTCTACACTGCCCCGGTCCAAGGTGGCGAGCGGCATCACGTTCTGTGACAGAAACGCGTTCGCGCCGACGGGCTGAGGCCGGCGCGGAACGGGGGCGGCGCCGCGGCAGCCGCTCACTGCTCCGACGTGGCGTCGATCTCGGCGATCAGGGCCTCTATACGGGTCCTGATCTCGTCGCGGATCGGGCGCACCGACTCGACGCCCTTGCCGGCCGGGTCCTCCAGGGCCCAGTCGAGGTACTTCTTGCCGGGGAAGATCGGGCAGGCGTCCCCGCAGCCCATGGTGATGACGTAGTCGGACGCCTGCACAGCCTCGGTCGTCAGCACCTTGGGCTGCTGGCCGGAGATGTCGACGCCGACCTCCTTCATCGCCTCGACGGCGGCAGGGTTGACCTGGTCGGCGGGGAGGGATCCCGCGGAGCGGACCTCGACGCGGTCCCCTGCGAGGTGGTCGAGGAATCCGGCGGCCATCTGCGAGCGTCCGGCGTTGTGGACGCAGACGAACAGTACGGAGGCGAGCGGGGTGGAGGGCATCGGCGCTTCCTGGTCTGGATGTCAGCTCACGCTGTTCGGGGCGTCAGCTCAGGCTGGTCTGGTGTCAGCTCCTGCTGATGTGACAGTATCAGTCCATGCTGACGTCAGTCGATACTGAGTTGATGCGGGTACTGGCCGACCCGCTGAGGCTGAAGATCGTGTCCCTGCTCGCCCGCGAGACACTGTGCACCACGCACCTGGTCGAGGAGACGGGCGCGCGGCAGACCAACCTGTCCAACCATCTGCGGGTGCTGCGCGAGGCCGGAGTGGTGGAGACGGAGCCCTGCGGCCGGTTCACGTACTACCGGCTCAAGCCGGAGGTCATCGCCTCGGTCGCCGACTCGTTCGCGGAACTCGCCGCGAGTGCCCGCGCCACTGCCGAGAGCGCAGCCAAGCGCGCCTGCCCCTGATCTCCTGTTTGCCCCTGATCTCCTGTTTCGCCTTGCCTCATTGCTCCACCCACATTGCTCGACCCCCCTTGTTCGTCTTCCGAGGAGCCCGCATTGACCGCCACCGACTCGCTGTCCGAGGCCGCGCCGGGGCCCGCATCGGCCGCCGTACCGCAGCCCGAGCCGGGCGCGACGCCGCTGCCTGCGCAGCCGCGTACGACGTCTGCCCGTCGGGCCGCCGCCGAGCTGGTCGGGACGGCCGCGCTGGTCGCCGTCGTGGTGGGTTCGGGCATCCAGGCCACACAGCTGAGCCAGGACGTCGGGGTGCAGCTGCTTGCCAACTCGGTCGCCACGGTCTTCGGTCTCGGCGTGCTGATTGCACTGCTGGGACCGGTGTCCGGAGCCCATTTCAACCCTGTGGTCACGCTCGCCGAGTGGCTCACGGCCAGGCGAGGCGGCTCGGGAGTCACGGCCCGCGAGCTGTTGTTCTACATACCGGCCCAGATTGTGGGAGCGATCGGCGGGGCCGTCCTGGCGAACGCCATGTTCGCCGAGCCGGTGGTGCAGTGGTCGACCCACGAGCGTTCTGCCGGGCACCTGCTGCTCGGCGAGGTCGTCGCCACCGCCGGGCTGGTCCTGCTGATCTTCGGGCTCGCCCGCACCGGCCGGCTGCACTTCGCGCCGGTCGCTGTCGCCTCGTACATCGGCGCCGCCTACTGGTTCACCTCGTCCACGTCGTTCGCCAACCCGGCCGTGACGATCGGCCGGGCCTTCTCCGACACCTTCGCCGGCATAGCCCCCGGCTCGGTGGCCGGGTTCATCGCCATGCAGGTGATCGGGGCGGTCGTGGGGCTGGGCTTGGTGGTACTGGTGTTCGGCCGCCCGGGTCGCGGGCCGGAAACCGACGGTTGATCGGCGGCGCCGACGGTCGATCGGCCGACGTCGACGGCAACCGGCCGCTGATGGTTGATCGACGGCGCCAACGGTCGATCAGTCGACGTCGAGGACAACCGCGGCTGATCGTTGATCAACCGGCGCCGACGGACGATTAACCAGCAGGAGCGTGCGGGGCGGCGCGATGACGGCAAGCGCCGCCTGGGGGCCGGCCGCGGTGTCAGGCCCCGGTCGCGGACGTGAGCAATCGGCCCATGGCGGCCAGTACCGACGGCTCAACGCGGTAGTAGACCCAGGTGCCGCGCCGCTCGGAGGTGAGCAGCCCGGCCTCCTTGAGCTTCTTCAGGTGGTGGGACACGGTCGGCTGGGAGACGCCGACGTCAGAGATGTCGCAGACGCATGCCTCGCCGCCCTCGTGCGAGGCGACCAGCGAGAACAGCCGCAGCCGGACCGGGTCGCCGAGCGCCTTGAACATCTTCGCGGTCCCCGCTGCCTCCTCCGCGGTCAGGGGCCGCTCGGTCAGCGGCGGGCAGCACGGCGCCACGGCCGCGGGGGCCTCGGGTTCCAGTATCGGCAGCAGCGCCTCGGCATTCGACATACGTCTATGTTGACACATGTCGAATCGACGAAGGCAGCTCCCATTTTCGGCGAGCGCCCCGGCCGGGGCCGGCCGGTCAGTCCCCTTCGGGGGCGCTCAGCTCTCCACCGGCGAGGAGATGGTCGACGACGCGCTCGCAGATCTCGGTGAGGATGGCGAGCTCCTCCTGCGACAGAAAGTCGATGAAGTGCTCCCGCACGTTGGCCACATGGCTTGGCGCGGCCTGCTCGATGGCCCGGAGACCCTCCGCGGTCAGGGAGACGATGGCGCTTCGGGCATCGTCAGGATTGGGCGCGCGGCTGATCAGGCAGCGCAGCTCCATGCGGCGCAACTGGTGTGACAGCCGGCTCTTCTCCCACAGGAGCCGACAGCGCAGCTCCAGCGAGGTCATCCTTCTGTCGGGATGCTCCGACAGAACCACCAGGATTTCGTACTCCGGTTCGGACAACCCCCAGTCGCGCAGCAGTTGCTGGTTGAGCCGGGCCCCCAGCAGGCGGCGTGTGCGCAGAAACGCGCGCCAGGCGCGGTTCTCCTCGGCGTTCAGCCACCGGGCGTTCTCTGCCATGTCCTTGATCGTAAGAGGCACGTTGATATGTACCTGGTCCGTCCTCCCAGCGTGGCGGCCCGATGACGTCAGATGGGCGCACACCTTTTCGGGCGTCATCAGGCCGGACAGCCTGCCGTCAGCCGGCCGTCAGCCGACCCTCGGGAGGCCGGTGTTCAGGGGGATCCGCCTTTCCTGACGGGTCGGTGACCGCCTGCTCGGAATGGAGGGGAACGTCGTCGGGCGTGACATCGATGCGCAGCCGGTGGACACGGACGGGATGGCGCCAGCGGCCGTGATCGATGGCGGAGTCGGCGTGGAACTCCGCGACGATCTGGGGCGCCACGGGGGTGATGTCGAGCACTTCACGGCTGCCCCAGTGCGTACTGAACTGCACGTCTCGCCAGGGGTGATCGGCACCTGCCGGTGAGAGCAGACCGCTGAGTTCAGCTCGCGTCCGGGCCGAGAGGGGTGTGCTGCGGGCGACCATCAGGAAATGCCCGTCACTTGTGTAGCGGCCGAGCAGGGCGCTCTGGGGGCGAGCGAGGCTTCCGGTGACGGCGCCGACGATCGCTTCGGCCGTGTGGCGTGCGCGGTACTTCAGCCAGCCGCGCCGACCAGGCTGGTACGGCTGGGTCAGGCTCTTGACGACCACGCCCTCCACCCCCACGGCCGACCACTCGGCAAGCCACTTCTCCGCCTGGGCGCGGTCGGTCGTGGACGGCGTGAGGGCCCATGGCGCGGCAAGGCCGTGGCCCTGGAACAGCGACTGGAGGGCGGCGCGGCGTTCCCGGTACGGCCAGGTGAGCATCTCGGTGCCGGCGTGCTGCAGCAGGTCGAACGCCACCAGGTGTGCCGGATGCGCACGCACCAGCCGCGAGAGGGCCGGCGGCCGGGTGTTCAGGCGCTGCTGAAGCGCGCCGAAATCGAGCCTGCTGCCGGTGTGGATGACGGCCTCTCCGTCGATCACGACGTCCTCGCCGAGCGCCGCAGCCGCGTCAGCAATCTCCGGGAACGAGCCGGTGAGGTCACGGCCGCTGCGGGACTGCAGGAACACCTCGCCGCCCGGCTGGGCGAACACCAGCATCCGGAAACCGTCGTACTTCGGCTCGAACACCATCTGGGGCAGGGCACCGGGCCCTGGCAGCTGCGGCACGGCACGCGCCAGCATGGGCTCCACCGGAGGGACGAGAGTCACATAAAAGACATACCCGAAGGAAAAGGGCAGACTCGTGGACCTGGGGCGAACCGTGGATCGGGAAGGCGTCGTGGATCTGGAAAGCATCGAGGCCGAGCTGTACGGGCTGGCGCCCGAGGACTTCATCCCTGCGCGCGACCGGTATGCGGCCGCCGCCCGAAAGGAGAACAACCGCACGCTCGCCGCGAAGATCAGCGCCCTGCGGCGTCCGACGCTGGCGGCATGGGCGGGCAATCTCCTCGTGCGCGCGGAGCCCGAGCAGGTGGCCGGGCTGCTTCGGCTGGGCGAAGGACTGCGCCAGGCCCACGAACAGCTCGACGGTCCGCAGTTGCGCGACCTCAACCGGCAGCAGCACAGTGTGGTCGGTGCGCTCGCCCGGCAGGCCCGGCTGCTGGCGGCCGAGGCCGGGCATCCGGTGGGCGACGACATGCAGCGAGAGATCGAGGACACCCTGCACGCGGTCCTCGCCGACCCGGAGGCCGCACAGCAATGGGCTTCCGGCCGCCTGACCAAAGCCCTCCATCCACCGGTCGGGACGCAGTTCTTCGCAGGCTCCGAGAGCGCCGCTGCCGCCACGGCCCCGCCCGCACGCGGAAAGCGCCCTGATCCCGAAGCCACCACGGCCCGCCGCGCTCCTGCCCGGGACAGTGCGGTCCCGACGGCGAAGGAGGCCAAGGAACGACGCCGACAGGAGGAACTGCGCCAGAAGCGCGCCCATGCCCGTCAAGAGGCCGAGAGCACCGAGCAGCAAGCACTCCGACGCGAGGACGAGCTCAGGCATGCCGAGGCACGGCGTGAGCAGGCCGAGCGGCTGCTGCAGGAGGCGGATGCGCGGGTTGCCGCGCTGGCCGAGGAACTGAAGGCGGCGCAGGAGCGGCAGCGCACGGCCCGCAGTGACCTGGACGCGGCACGACACCAGGTCACCGAGGCAGGCCGCACCGCCCAGAAGGCACGCCGCGCCGCCCAGAACGCCCGCACCCGGGCCGAGCGTCTGGAGGCGGGGTGACCGAGCGACGCGAGGAGACGCGATGAGCGGGCGCGCCGTGGTCAGCCGGCCTCCTCCAGCACGAGCAGGACGTGCTCGTTCTCGCCGTGCCACACCGACTCGGAGCGCCGGAAGCCGCACTTCTCCAACAGGCGCACCGACCCGGTGTTCCCCGCGAAGGGATCGGCGTAGAGAGGGCGATTCCTCTCCCGCTGCAAAAAGAGCGCGAGCGCCACACTGCCTATGCCCCGCCCCCAGTACGGCCGGCCCAGCCAGTAGCCGATGAAGCGCCGGTCCTGCTCCCACCAGGCCACGACGCTGCCCGCCGTCTCTCCGTCGACGGTGATCGTCTGCACGAAGACGGTGGGCTCACCGAGGAGCTTCGTGGCCCAGTGCTTCATGAAGGCCTCCCGGGGCCGGGGGGTGAACCTCGACCGCCGGACTGCCTCCGCATCGTGCTCGTACTCGTAGAACAGCTGCAGATCGGCTTCCCCGACATCCCGCAGCCGCACATCCACGACCTCTTCGGACCGCACATCGTCACTCATGCGGAGAGTCTGGCATCGAGCACTGACATCCCGGCCCGGTCAGCCGTACCGCCGTCGGCCCGGCTACCGCGGGCGCACCTCCTCCATGCGTACGGGACGGTGCTCGTGCAGGGACAGGGTGCATGCCTCGGCGATCAGGCTCGCCTCGATGGCGTCGGCCACGGTGCACGGGGACGGCCTGCGGCCCGCGACCACCTCGGTGAAGGCGGTGAGTTCGGCGCGGTAGGCGTCGGCGAAGCGGTCCATGAAGAAGTGGTGCGGCTTCGCGGCCGGGAAGGTGGCCCCAGGCTCGACGGAGCGCAGGGGCAGCTTGTCCTCGAGACCAGCGGCGATGCTGTCCTTCATGCCGTGGATCTCCAGGCGGGCGTCGTAACCGCGCGGGTTGTGCCGGGTGTTGGAGACCAGGGCCAGCGTGCCGTCGTCCAGCGTGAGGACGGCCGAGGCGGTGTCGACGTCCCCGGCATTGGCGATGTAGTCGGCGCCGCGGTTGGAGCCGGTGGCGTACACCTCGACGACCTCGCGTCCCGTCACCCAGCGGACGATGTCGAAGTCGTGGACGCTGCAGTCGCGGAAGATGCCGCCCGAGACGGCCACGTACGCGGCGGGAGGCGGCGCCGGGTCCAGGGTGGTGGACCTGACGGTGTGCAGCAGGCCGAGCTCGCCGCTGAGCACGGCCTGCCGGGCCGCCACATATCCGGGGTCGAAGCGCCGGTTGTAGCCGATGTGGACCTCGACGCCGCTGCCCTCGACCGCGCGCAGCACGTCGAGGCTCTCCTCCACGGTGCGCGCCACCGGCTTCTCGCAGAAGACCGGGATGCCGGCCTTGACGGTGGCGAGGATCAGCTCCGGGTGCGCGTCGGTGGCGGCGGCGATGACGACGCCGTCGACTCCGGCGTTCAGTACGGCCTCGGGTGAGTCCGCCGCCGTGGCTCCGAAGCGCTCGGCGGCGGAGGCGGCGGCCGCGGCAACCGGGTCGGTGACCACGAGAGAGTCCACCGCGTCGAGCTTGGACAGGGTTTCGGCGTGGAAGGCGCCGATCCGGCCGAGGCCCATGATGCCTATACGCATGAGATGTTGCTCCTTCAGCCCGGTCGGGCGGTGCAAAGGTGATTCGGTGGTGATTCGCTGCTGACGGTGGTTCGGTACGGCGCTGACCGGGGATTCGGTACGGCGCTGACGGTGGTTCGGTACGGCGCTGACGGTGGATTCGGCACGGCGCCGGGGATTCGGTACGGCGGATGTCAGTCCTGTGCGCCGACGACGTTCTGGTCCCAGTCGATGACGGACCCGGTCACGACGCCGCTGCGGTCGGAGAGCAGGAAGACGACGAAGTCCGCGATCTCGTCGGGCTGTCCGAGCTTGCCCATCGGCAGACGGCCGGCGGCCTCCTCGCGCCAGTCGTCGCCCGCCCCGTGGAACTCGCGCTGCACGGCGTCCTCGCCCTCGGTCTCCGTCCAGCCGATGTTGAGGCCGTTGATCCGGATACGGTCCCAGCGGTGGGCGTGCGCGGCATTGCGGGTCAGGCCGGCCAGCCCGGCCTTCGCGGCGGAGTACGGCGCGAGGAAGGGAGGGCCGCCGTGCGCGCAGTTGGAGCCGATGTTGACGATGGTGCCCGGCGCCTTACGGGCCACCATGTCGGTCACGGCCGCCTGCATCGCGAAGAACGGCGCCCGCAGGTTGATCGCCATGTGCGTGTCGAACAGCTCCGGAGTGGTCTCAAGGAGTGACCCGCGGGACGTGAGACCCGCCGCGTTGACCAGGCAGTCGATCCGTCCGTGTGCCGCGACGACCTGTTCGACGCTGCCGCGCGCCTGCTCGGGGTCGGCCAGGTCGGCCCGTACGAAGGAGACCTTGGCCCCCGCGTCGGCCAGCTCCGCCACGAGAGCCTCACCGATCTCGGGGCGGCGGCCGGTGAGGACGACATCGGCGCCCTCGCGGGCGGCCGCCCGCACGATCGCGGCGCCGACGCCCTGGCTGCCGCCGTTGACGAGGACGACCTTGTCCTCAAGCAGTCCCATGAATGCGGGTTTCCCTTCAGCTCTGCCGGCGCTTGGTGCCGGCCTGCAGTTCCTGGCGCAGCCGGTCCGGGCTCCAGCCCTCGGTGAGCGCCTGCCATATCGTGTCCGCCTGGGATGGCGGGGCCAGACCGTCGACCGGCGGGTCGAGGTCCAGGTTGGTGGGGAAGGGGTAGCCCTCGGCGGAGGCGGCGACCACGCGGTGCAGCCACTCGTCGGAGGCGCCTTCGGCCTTGCGGCGCGCCAGCACCGGGAAGAGCGCGTTCGCCATGGCCTCGCGGTCGACGGTCTCCATCGCGCGGCCGAAGGCGGAGTTGACCTGCAGCAGATTCGCCATGCGCCGGATGTCCGCGGACCGGTTGTGTCCCGCCGCGTGGAAGAGCGCGGGGTTGAAGAAGACGGCGTCGCCCTTTTCCAGGGGCAGCTGAATGTGATGCCGCTCGAAGTGGTCGACGAACTCCGGTCGCCGCCATGCCAGATACCCCGGCTCGTACTTCTGCGAGTGCGGCAGATACAGCGTCGGACCCGACTCCACCGGCATGTCGCAGTGGGCCACCGCGCCCTGCAGGGTCAGCACGGGGGAGAGGCGGTGGACGTGCGCCGGATAGGCGGCCGCCAGGTCCTGGGACAGGAAGCCCAGGTGGTAGTCGCGGTGCACGCTCTGCGCCGCACCGCCCGGGTTGACCACATTGATCTGCGAGGTCACCTGGTAGCCGGGACCGAGCCAGGCCGCGGCCACGAGCGCCAGCATGTCGTTCGCGTAGTAGTCGGCGAACACCTCGGGCGCCCGGACGGCCATCTTCTCCAGCGCGTTCCACACCCGGTCGTTGGCACCCGGCTTGGCGAAGTGATCGCCGCGCGCCGTGCCCGCCGCGCGCTCCTCATCGATCAGCGCATGGATGGCGGCGGTCGCCCGGTCCACGACGTCGCCGTCCGCGAAGGCGCCCTTGAGGACGACGATGCCGGGGCCGTCCAGCAGGGCGCGGACCAGCTCCGCCTGGACCGACCGGCGACCGTCCGGAGCGGCGGCGAGGTCGCGCAGTCGTGCCGAGTCGTATCGCAGGACGTTCTGCTCGACCCCCTCGGCGGACGGATAGTCGAGCGGCTCGGTGCTCTGCCCGACCAGGGAGCGCAGGTCGTCGAGGCTGCAGTCGTCCTCACTGAGCCACGCCCGCGGGCCCCTAGCGGTGGGAAGCATCGACAGGTCCTTCCGGAGCGGTTCCGTTTCCGCCAGTCTTGGGAACCGGTGCCCATCACGCAATGAGCAGACATCCATCAAAAAGCCATCATTCGAAGCCATCATTCGAGACCAGGGAACAGCCATGGCACACCCCTATCCGATCAGGGAGATCGCCCGGCAGGCCGGCCTGAGCCAGGCCACCGTCGACCGCGTCCTCAACAACCGCGGCGGCGTACGGGAGAGCACCATGCGGGAGGTGCGCCAGGCCATAGCCGACCTGGACCGGCAGCGGACGCAGGTACGCATCGGCGGCCGCACCTTCATGATCGACATCGTGATGCAGACCCCGGAGCGGTTCTCCTCGGCGGTACGCGATGCCCTGGAAGCCGAACTCCCGGCCCTGCACCCCGCCGTCATGCGCTCACGCTTTCACTTCCGTGAGACCGGCCCGGTGTCGGAGCTCATCACGACGCTGGACCGGATCGCCCAGCGCGGTTCCCAGGGCGTGATCCTCAAGGCTCCGGACGTGCCCGAGGTCACCCTCGCCGTCGGACGGCTGGTCGCGGCGGGCATACCCGTGGTCACCCTGGTGACCGACCTGCCCAGCAGCGCACGCAGCGCATACGTCGGCATCGACAACCGGGCCGCCGGAGCCACCGCCGCCTATCTCCTCGGGCAGTGGCTCGGCGACCGCCCCGGCAGCGTCCTCGTCACGATCAGCCGCGGCTCGTTCCGCAACGAGGAGGAGCGCGAAATGGGCTTCCGCAGCGTGATGCGCAGCGCCCACCCCGAACGGTCACTGGTGGAGGTCACCGACACCGACGGTCTTGACGCGACCCAGCGGGACCTCGTCCTGGACGCACTCAAGCGCGACGAGACCGTCAACGCTGTCTACTCCATCGGCGGCGGCAACGCCGCCACCCTCGATGCGTTCCGCGCCCTCGACCGCGAGCTCGCCGTTTTCGTGGCCCACGATCTCGACCACGACAACACCCGGCTCCTGCGCGAACGACGCCTCTCCGCCGTACTCCATCACGACCTGCGCCAGGACATGCGCCGCGCCTGCCAGACGATCATGCGTGCGCACCATGCGCTGCCTGACGAAGGCCCGTTCCTGCCGTCGGCGATCCAGGTGGTGACGCCGTACAACATGCCGCCGGGGATCACGGGCATGCCGTTGGCCGGGTGAGGAGCCCGCGAATTCCGCACGCGGAACGCGTGAGGGCGCCGAGCGCATGAGCGCGCTCACGCGGTGCGGCAGGCGGACGGGCCCCCTGCCGCACCACACGGCGACGCGGGTCACGCTTTGTGCCGCCTCGGTGGCATGGGGGAACACCACCAGGACGTGACCTGCGGACGGGCCGACAGGTCAGGTCAGCGGGTGCGACGTCCGGCCCGACGCCTCGTCGATCTCGTCGTGTGCCTTGGTCAGCAGCTTTGTCGCCATGTCGTTGAGCGCTCTGGCTCCCGCGACCTCCTCGCCGACCTTCGGCTGGTTCGAGTCGGAGGGGTGGCGGCTGGCGTATCCGCGGGACCGCACCTCGCTCCCGTCGGGGAGACGTACGAGAGCGGCGGCGCGGGTGTGGTGATTGTCCTCCTCGAATTCCAGCTCGACATGCCACCCGACGGGGTGCTGCGTCATCACGATCACCTCCGGAACCGCTGATTCCAGAGTGCGCCTGTCGGCCCGCGCTTGCACGATGTGCGCCTGTTTGCCCGTGCGTGCACGAGTGTGCCGGTCGGCAGCGGATCCGGGATCCGACTCGGCCGGCGTGGCAAGAGGCAGGCTCAGGCCAGGCAGGCTCAGGCCAGGCTGCCGGGCCCGCGGCGGCACGGTGAGTGCCGCAGTGGCATGCGCTGACGAATGCCGTGACCGGTGTCGATACCGTCGTCACAAGCCGACCGCACTCCCTGAGCACCCTGGCCCAGGCCCGACAGGAGTTCCTCGTGACGGACGAGATCACCACGTACGACATCGCCGCCATCCGCGCACAGTTCCCGGCCCTCGCGGCCGGAACGGCGCACTTCGACGGACCGGGCGGCACGCAGACTCCCCTGCCCGTGATCGAAGCCATCACGAACGCCCTCGCGCAGCCGCTGTCGAACCGAGGCGACGGGACGCCGGGGGAGCGCAACGCCGACACGATCGTCACCGAGGCACGGCAGGCGATGGCGGACCTGCTGGGGGCGGACCCGTCCGGAATCGTCTTCGGCCGCAGCGCCACACAGCTCGCCTACGACTTCTCCCGGACTCTCGCCAAGACGTGGTCACCGGGCGACGAGGTGGTCGTCACGCGCCTAGACCACGACTCCAACATCCGCCCGTGGATCCAGGCCGCCGCGCAGGTCGGCGCCACGGTCCGGTGGGCCGACTTCGACCCCGCCACCGGCGAACTCACCCCCGACGACATCAGTGCCGTGCTCTCCGACCGCACCCGCCTGGTCGCGGTCACCGCCGCATCGAACCTGATCGGCACGCGCCCCGCGATCGCCGAGATCTCCCGCCTGGTCCACCGGGCCGGGGCCCTGCTCTACGTCGACGGCGTCCACTACACCGCCCACACCCTCGTCGACATCGACCAGCTCGGCGCGGATTTCTTCGCCTGCTCCCCGTACAAGTTCCTCGGTCCCCACCTCGGCGTCCTCGCGGGCCGGCCCGAGCTGCTGGAGACCCTCCAGCCCGACAAGCTGCTGCCGTCGACGAACGCGGTCCCGGAACGCTTCGAGCTCGGCACCCTGCCGTACGAGCTCCTTGCGGGCACCCGCGCAGCCGTCGACTTCCTCGCCGGACTCGGCCCGAACACGGACACGGCGGCGGGCCGACGCGAGCGCCTCGTGTCCGCCCTCGCAGCGATCGAGGAGCACGAGGACACGCTGCGGGCGCAGATCGAAAAGGGACTGTCCGCTTTCGAGCAGATCACGATCCGCTCCCAGGCAGCCGAGCGCACCCCCACCCTGCTCCTGACCATCGACGGCCACAGCACGACGGACGCCTACCGCCACCTGGCAGAGCGCGGCATCCATGCGCCGTCCGGCTCCTTCTACGCGCTCGAGGCCTCCCGCCGGCTCGGGCTGGGAGACACCGGCGGCCTCCGTGTCGGCCTCGCCCCGTACAACGACGCGGAGGACGTCGAGAGGCTGCTGGCGGGTCTGTCGGACTTCCTGCGTCCCTGAAGCGGCCTGTCAGGAAAGCGCAGAAAGTACGACGAGGACCATGCCGCCGCGGGGCAGGCCCGTGAGGAGGGCCGGCGTGGCGTCGTCGTGAAGAGGGCCGTAGAGGACACCAGCGAAGTACTCGTCGTCATCGTCACCGTCTTCGTCCACGTCTTCGTTTTCGTCCCAGTCCTCGTCCCCGAATTCGTCTTCGTCGTCGACCTGGTGCACTTCCCCTATCCGGTCGGTGAGGTCGTCCTCCGGTTCGGCCTCCCGGATCACCACTGTCTGGTCGTGCGTCCGCAGGGCCCGGGCCCGTACGTCCCCGGACTCCACTGCGTTCACCGGATACAGCTCAACGACCGGTCCCCCCCGTCCAGGGCCACACCGCCACGTGGAGTACCGGCTGGGGGCCCGAACGCAGTGCGCGCGCCCGGGAGTTGACGACGAACCCGCGGCCGATCAGAGCGGCGCCCGGCGCCAGAAGGAGGGCGGACATCAGCTGCTGCGGCACTGCGTCGTACGGCTCCGCCCGCAGCCGCAGCCATGTCCCGTCCATCAGGACGGTCACGGTGCGGGCCACCGGGTAATCGTCCGCGTTTCCCGAGCCGACGGTGCGGGCCTCACCGGCGTACGGACCCTCCAGGAACTCGACGCGTACATCGGGATCGCCGTCTCCGCCTTCCGCGTATCCGAGGACCACGGCCGAGACGGGCTCGGCTCGCGCGCCACGGGCGTCCGAAGCGGACTGGGCGCCGACACCCCACAGCACCAGCGAGCCGCCGCTGAGGAACAACAGGGATCCGGTGATGATCCGTACCAACCCGCCTCGGAAGCGCGGCAGTCGGCGCGGGAGCGGCGCCCGGTGGCCGACGGTGGCTTCCTCGTGCAGTGCACGTTGGCGGCCGCGAGCACGCAGTCGCACGTGCACCGCACACCAGGCCACCGCGAGCCCGAGCGCCATGACCGCGGCGCCGCCCACGACGGCAGCCGAGAGCCGTACGGGGGCGACCATCGCGGCCACCGGCAGGACGAGCCCGAAGGGCAGCAGCACACGCGCCAAGCTCGGCAGCCACAACACCGCGTACGGGAGGAACAACAGGGCGGTCGCGAACGGCAGCACCTCCCAGTCGGTCCCGCAGGGATCACGCTCCGAACACACCGGATCCGGTTCCGAGACACCCATGATGACCAGGCCCCCGATCAGCACGACGGCCAGAACCAGCGCGTGCGCGCCGAGCCGTGTCCACGGGGGTGGGGCCGCAGCGCACCAGCGGGCAGCGTCCTTGCTGGACCAGACGGGGGCGGCCGGGGCTTCACCCGGCGGCAGCGGCACGGCGTCCGTGGACATGGTCATCAGCACAGTATCAGCCGGAATGCCCTGGTCCGACAGGCAGTCGGGGACGTCCCGGCAAAGGGCATGGCCCCTCTGCGGACGTGGAGGCGAGTAGGCCCCGCCCGTTGTCGGGCGGGGCCGTCGGCGTACTGCGTACGACCACGTACGCAGTACGGCGCCCCCGGTACCGTCCCCGTGCGGCTGCACGATCTGCTCGCCATGCCGGGTCGGCCCCGTCGAACCCGTCGGCCCGCAGGAAGTCCTCCACTCAGCGGTCGTCAGGCGCTGATCAGGGAGTCGTCCTCGACTCGGGCCCCCGGCAGGCGGTGGCGGGCAGCGATCAGTGCGGCGTCGACGTCGCGCGTCCCGGTGGCCACGCACAGCGTGTACGCGATGTCGTTCATGCGCTGCTGTGCCTCAGGGCTGCCCTGTTCGGCGTGCAGCAGGCGAAGTGCCTCGTACTGCTTGACGAAGTTGCGCAGCACCACGGGGTGGGCCATCAGCACGGTTGTTCTCCTTCCACGACGTGTGCATCGCTTGGGCACGGGGTCGGTTACCCGGCAGGGTCGCCTTCATGCGGCGGGGGACGACGCCGCGGAAGGGAGCGTGCCGCAGGGGCCATACCGCCGCACGTGCCCGCGGTACGGCTGCAGCGTCCCGCGTGTTGTGGCGCGGCGCCGAGGTCCGTGGCGCGGGCGTGTGACACTCCCCAAGTCACGGGGCTGCACGCTGCTCGGAGGCCTGATGTCGAAACCGCTCGTCGTGGTGACCGGTGCCGGCCACGGCATCGGCCGGGCCGTGGCGGCGGCCTTCGCGGCGGAGCAGCATCCCCTGCTGCTGGTGTCGCGGCACCCCACGCCACTCGGCGGACTGCCCGCCGACCAGGTCCTGCCGGCAGCGGTCGACGTCGCCGACTACGCCGCGCTCGAGGCGGCGGTCCAGGGCGCGGAAGCCCGATACGGGCCGACCGAATGCATCGTCAACTGTGCGGGTTTCCTCAGGATCGGCCCACTGGAGACCCGGGCCCCGGCGGACGTGTCCTACGAGGTCGACGTGCTCCTCAAGGGCGTACTCAACGGCATCCGCGTCGTTCTGGGCACCATGAAGGCGCGCAGGAGCGGCACGATCATCAACGTCAGCTCGATCGGTGACCGCGTGCCGGGTCCGGACGGCGAGGTCTACCACGCCTGCAAGGCGGCGCTCCGCTCGTTGGCCGGCTCGCTGCAGAAGAGCCAGGCCGCGAACAACATCCGTGTCATCAATGTGGCACCGGGGTTCGTCAGGACCGACATCCATGCGGAGATGGGGATCAGCTTCGAGGAGTACTGCGAGCGGCTGGGCCATCCCGACTTCATCAGCGCCGACCAGCTCGCCGACATCATCCTGTTCTGCTGGAAGCAGCCGCAGCGTCTTTGCGTGCGCGACATCGTGGTGTTGCCGACGAGCTCGGATTTCGGTTGAGCCTGGCGTCAACAACGGACCCTGCATGCGGCTGCCCGCCGCCTTCTTGGCCGCGCTGGGCCTGCTGAGCTGGTGGGGATTCTCCACCGGCAGCGACGTGGTCAGTCGCATCGTGCTCGGCCTCGGCGTCCCGCTTCTCGCCATCATCCTGTGGGCCCTGTTCGCCGCTCCGAAGGCGCGACTGCGGCCCCCGCTCGCGGTGGTGCTGCTGGTCAAGGCCGTGGTGCTGGGCGGCGGCGCGGCCTTCCTGTACGGGGTGGGGCATCCTGTCGCGGCCCTGGTCCTGGCTGGGTGATCGTCGCGAACACGGCGGTGGCCGAGATCTCGCGCCGCAGGCCGCCCCGGGTCAGTCAGGAGTTCGACTACAGGGCTCGGCTTAAGCTCCGTGGGCCGATCACCTCGCCCGAAGGAAACGAAGTGGCTGAAGACAGACCGCCGTTGACGATCAAGTCAGACGCCAAGAACGGCTTGTGGACGCTGAGCGCGCCCATCGGAACGCTGGGCCGGCCGGTCCTCGTCGGCGGCACGGTGTACGTACCGGTGTCGGACGACCGGATCGCGGCCGTGGACGCCCAGGAGGGCCGGATCCGCTGGTGCAGCGAGGCGCTCACGAAACCGGCCGCGGAGCGGCTGGTGTGCGCGGACGGCGCCGTCGTGGTGCCCGTACTGCGGGAGCACGGCCGCAGCGGGTTCACCGCCCTCGACGTGTCGACCGGCAAAGTGCTGTGGACGCGCCGCAAGAGCAGGCTGTACCGGGCAGCCGCCGCCGGTTCGACGGTGGTGCTGTGGAACGACACCCGCGAGGACAGCGCACAGATTGCCGCCGTCGACGCGCTGACCGGGGAGACCCTGTGGGAGGACGAGTTCGAGCGGATATGGGGCCTGCTCGTGCGCGGGGACCGGGTCATTCTGGACGCCGGGGGCTTCCGCGCCCTGGACGCCCGCACCGGTGAAGACGTCTGGGACGAGGGGTACGGCAGCCTTCTGGGCCAGGACGGGACGGGCGATGCGGCGGTCTTCCACAGCTGGAGCGGCGGCGCCTTCGCCAGACTTTTCGTGCGCGCCGCCGACACCGGCAAGGAACTGGCCACGACCCGTTTCCGCGAGCGGGCGCTGAAGCACTTCTCCAGGGCGCCCGCCCTGGTCGACGGAGGACGCCTGCTCTTCTCCGAATCGTTTGGGCGCCGCGTCCGGATTTTCGCCTGTGCGGGTGTGGACCGGGCCGAATCGCTGGGAAGCCACCGGCTGGGATGGTGGCGATTCACCTCGTTCCAGGACGTGGTGTGCGTCGGCGACTGGGTGTACGGCCTTACCTGGCGTCATCGACTGCACGCAGCCGAGGTCGGTGGGCGGCGATGGCTGCGGCGGCTGCGGGTGACCGACGCGAACGGCCGGGCTGTGCAGCGGCCGACCGAGATCGCGGCCGGGCCTGAACATGTGTTCGTCGGCGAGAAGGAATCGGTGGCTGCTGTCCGCGACGGCCGGGTGCTGTGGGTGGCGGCCACGGACGTGTGGGACAACCCGCCGATCCCGCTCGGCGCCGACCGCGTGCTGTTCCGGTCCACAAACCGGAAACCGAGCCAGGACCGGCTGCACTGCGCGGACGCGGAAACCGGCCGCCGGCTCTCCTGAAAGCAGCAGAGCTGGAGGAGCGACGACCCTGCTGATTTAGATATGGGTCTATTGTCTGGTTAGCGTTGAATGGCGTGGTCGGCCGGTCGAGGATACGAGCCCAGGGGGCCAGGCGGGAGACGACTCAGGGAGGTACCTCGGATGAACGTGCGCCCGAGTCGTGCTGTGCTCGTCCTGACCGTGCTGACGATGGCCCTCGGTGCCGCAGCCTGCGCCGAGAATGACCGCTCGGGCTCCGACGAGGGAGGCCTCACCATCGGCCTGTTGCTCCCGGGGGACCGCGAATCCCGCTACTGGCAGTTCGACAAGCCCCTGATCGAGAAGAAGATCAAGGAGTTGTGCGGCGACTGCAGGCTCGTGCACAACAACACCATCAGTGATGCGGCGATCCAGCGGCAGCAGATGGAGTCCATGATCAACAAAGGGGTCGAGGTCCTGATCCTGGGGGTCGTCGACCCTCCGGCGCTCCGCTCCACCGTCGAGGACCTGCAGGAAGCCGGCATCCCAGTCGTCGCCTACGACCGCCTCGCCGAGGGCCCGATCTCCGGTCACGTCACCTTCGACGGTGCACAGGTCGGCCGGATCCAGGCCGAGGCGCTCCTGAAGGCCATGGGGCACAAGGCAGACGGTGGCCGGATCGTCATGATGAACGGTGCCATCACCGATCCCAACGCGGGCTGGTTCAAGAGGGGCGCGATGTCCGTCCTCAAGGGCAAGGTGAAGATCGCCAAGACGTACGACACCGTGGAGTGGCGGGAGGAGAACGCCCACACCAACATGTCCGGTGCCATCGCCGCCCTGGGTGTCGACGGCGTCGACGGCGTCTACGCCGCCAACGACCGTCTCGCCTCCGGCGCCATCGCCGCGCTCAAGGCCGCCGGAGTCACGCCGCTCCCGCCCGTCACAGGCCAGGACGCCGACCTCGCGGCCGTGCAGCGCATCGTGACCGGTGACCAGTACATGACCGTGTACAAGCCCTTCAAGCCCGAAGCCGACGCCGCCGCGACCATGGCCGTCGCACTGGGCCGCGGAGAGAGCCTCGAGGGCATCGCCAAGACCCGGCTCGACAGCGCCACGACCAAGGACATCCCGACTGTCCTGCTCACTCCGCTGCCCGTGACCGTCGACAACATCGAAGAGACCGTCGTCAAGGATGGCATGTACACGATCGGCGAAATCTGCACCCCGGAGTTCCGCTCAGCCTGCGACAAGGCCGGACTCACCAGGTGACAGACGGGCCGCCACGCAGGGCAGTGACGGCACTCGCAACAGAAGGCCCCAGGGCGTGAAAACCCTGGGGCCTGATCCGTTGATCTGCAGAGCGTTGGGCAGGTCTTGCACCTGCATCTCCCCGCCGGGGGCGGAGCGTCTTTCTTTGGACCACCAACGCGAGGCGGCACCGTTGTCCGGCGGCGCCTGAGATCAACATACGTGGAGGGCCCGCTCCTCAGCGGAAGGCGCGCCCGGCGAGCGATCCCCTCGGCGGACACGGCGGTGATTGAACGGAAGGCATGCGCGGGCCGTACGGATAACGGCGGCCCGATCTCCGAGCCTGGTCCGCCGCGCCACCGCCGCGCTTCGCACGGAAGGACCTTCGGGTTGTCCCTCTTCATACGCTCCGGTCAGCTGCCGGACACGGGTAGGCCAAGCACGAGCCCGGAGGACGCCCCGGCCCCGGAGGACGCCCCTGCCCCGGAAGGCTCTCCGAAGCGCGGCGGCGCCGGCTGGCGGGACAAGTACCCGGCCGTGGCGCGGGTCGTGGCCACGCTGACCACAGCCCTGGCCGCCGTCCTGGTGCTGTCGGCCCTGCTCCTGCCGAACGCGCCGACCCGCCTCACGCCCGGCGCATTCATACGCATACCGGTGGAGGCGATATGCGGCGCAGCCGCATTCCTCGTCCTGCCACCGAGGGGCAGGCAGGCGGCGGCCGTGCTCGCCGGGGTCGGCCTCGGCCTGCTGACCGTCCTGAACTTCCTCGATCTGGGCTTCAGCGCGGTCTTCGGCCGAAGCTTCAACCCGGTGCTGGACTGGATCCTCCTCGACGACGGCGAGTCGTTCCTCAGGGACTCCGTGGGCCGGACGGGCGCGATCCTGGTGGTGATCGCGGTCGTGGTCCTCGTCATCGCCCTGTTCGTTCTCATGGCGCTGGCGGTCGTCCGGCTGAGCCGCCTCATCACCCGGCACAGCGCCGCGGCGACCCGTACCACCCTGGTGGTGGGGACTGCCTGGATCACCTGCACGGCTCTCGGTGTGCAGGTCGCCGGCGCACCGCTCGCTTCCAGGAGCACGGCCGACGTCGTCCAGGACCGCGTGGACAGAGTGAACGCGACCTTGAAGGACGAGAAGGCGTTCGCCACGGAGGCGGGCGTCGACGGCTTCGCCGACACCCCGCCCGACGAGCTGCTGACCGGGCTACGCGGCAAGGACGTCATCTTCACCTTCATCGAGAGCTACGGACGCACAGCGATCGAGGACCCGGAGATGGCCTCGCACATCGGCGCAGTGCTCGCAGACGGCACCCGGCGGCTGCGCGCGGCCGGGTACGCATCCCGGAGCGGCTGGCTCACCTCACCGACGTACGGCGCCGGCAGCTGGCTGGCCCACTCGACCTTCGCGACGGGCCTGTGGATCGACAACCAGCAGCGCTACCGCAGCGTCACCGCCGGCGACCGTTTCTCCCTCGTCAGCGCCTTCCGCCGCACCGACGCCTGGCGCACGGTCGGCATCATGCCGGGCGTCACCAAGTCCTGGCCGGAGGGAAGGTTCTACGGCTTCGACAAGGTCTACGACTCACGCGACGTGGGGTACGAAGGCCCGAAGTTCAGCTGGTCGACCATGCCCGACCAGTACGCCCTCGCGGCCTTCGAGCGTCTCGAGCACGGCAGGCCAGGCGACAAGCCGTTGATGTCGGAGATCATCCTGACCTCCAGCCACAACCCCTGGGCTCCCCTCCCCAGGACGATCGGCTGGGACGAGGTCGGTGACGGCTCCGTCTACAACGCCATCGAGAAGGCGGGCAAGGACCCCAAGCAGGTATGGAAGGACTCCGGCCAGGTGCGCACGGAGTACCGCCGTTCCATCGAGTACTCCCTGAACACCCTCGTCTCCTACGTGGAGAAGTACGGCAACAAGAACACGGTGCTCATCTTCCTCGGCGACCACGAGCCCGTCCGGACCGTCACCGGCGACAGCGCGAGCCGTGACGTGCCGATCGCCATCGTCGCCCGCGACCCGGCCGTGCTGGACCGCATCTCCGACTGGGGCTGGCAGGAAGGCCTCAAGCCCGGCCCCGATACCCCGGTCTGGCGCATGGACGCTTTCCGCGACCGCTTCCTGACGGCGTACGGCACCGGGCCAGGGACCACATCATCCTCTGCGCCCCGATAGCTGCGGGGCACCTCAGGAGGTGCCCCGGTGCCCCGCAGGCAGCCGCACTCCGCACTCGGGTGGCGGCGCCACCGTTATCCGATTCCGGCCTTCATCCGATTCCGGCCCTCGCGAACGGCCTGCCTGCGAATACAGTTGTGCCTGGCCGCAACTGGCGAGGGTGGACGACCACCGGGGAGCGGCCTCGTTCCGATGTGAGCGTCGACCGCCTGGGCGCCTCCGTCAGCGACGTCCCGCTGAGGAGTCCATGGCATGCAACTGCGCTACGGAACCAACCCGCAACAGGCAGCGGCACACGCCGCACCGGTGACGCACGGCAGGTGGCCGGTCCGGGTCCTGCACGGACAACCGTCCTTCATCAACATGCTGGACGCGCTCAACGCGTGGCAGCTCGTGCGTGAGGCGAGCCAGTCGCTGGGCAGGCCGGCAGCCGCCTCGTTCAAGCACGTCTCACCCGCCGGCGCGGCCGTGTCCGGACCCGTAGATGACGTCACCGCAGAGCTCTACGGAGTCGCCGGTGACCGCGTCTCCGCCCTGACCAGCGCCTATCTGCGCGCTCGGGATGCCGATCCGAAATCCTCATACGGTGACTTCGCCGCCGTCTCGCACCCTGTCGACACCGAGCTCGCGGAGCTGCTGACCAGCGTGGTCTGCGACGGCATCGTCGCCCCCGGGTACGCGCCGGGCACGGTCGCAACGCTCGGCAAGAAGAAGAACGGCCGCTTCCTGGTCCTGGAATCAGACGAGACGTTCGTGCCGCCACCGTGTGAGGAGCGGGAGGTCTTCGGCCTGCGCCTGACCCAGGACCGCGACCAGGTGCAGCTCTCCGCCGCCCTGCTCGGCCACACGGTGGGCGGTGCACTGCCGGGGACCGCCGCGGAAGATCTGATGCTGGGGCTGGCGGTCCTGCGCTACACCCAGTCCAATTCGGTCTGCTATGTGCGTGACGGGATGACGCTGGGGATCGGTGCCGGTCAGCAGTCCCGTGTCGACTGCACCCGTCTTGCCGGGGCCAAGGTCGACACCTGGTGGCTGCGACGCCACCCAGCCGTCCGTGGCCTCGCCTTCCGGCAGGGCGTCCGGCGCCAGGAGCGCATCAACTGGCAGATCCGGTTCATCGAGGGCGATCTCACCCCGGACGAGACCACGCGCCTCGCCCAGGCACTGTCCACACCCGCCGAGGAGCTGACCATAGACCAGCGCGAGCGATGGAGGCAGCGTCTCACCGGCGTCGCGTTCGCCTCCGACGGCGCACTGCCGTTCCGCGACAACGTCGACCATGCCCACCGCCACGGCGTCGAGTACATCGCCGAGCCGGGCGGATCCATCAGGTCAGACGAGGTCGAGGCCGCCTGCCGCGAACACCGGATAACGCTCGCCCGCACCGGCTTCAGACTGTTCCACCACTGACGGCGGTCACGGCACCGGTGGGCCCCCATCCCGAGGCCGGCTGAGGGCTCGCGACCGGTGTGTCTCATGGACCGGCTCACGCGTGTGGGTCTCTTCGGTTGTGACCGTGCTGCCATCGGGTCAGTGCTGGGCCCGGTCACGCCGTACGCCGCCTGTCCGGGACGTACGTTGTGCTCGGCAGGCGTCTGCTCGCTAGGGCCTCTTCGGCTTCCGGTGCGCCCGCCGGCGTAAAGACCTCTCCGCCGAAAGAGAACCCCGGTTGATGCAGTCACACGGCAGGATCGCAGCGGCGGTGCTGGCCGCCGCCGCGCTGCTGACATCCGCGGCGTGCTCCGGTACCCCGACGTCGGCCCCGCCGGCCGCTGCGGTCGCGGCACCCTCTCCCGGTGCCACGGTCCGCGCACTGACCCCCGATGTGGCGGAACAACTCGACAAGGCCGTTACCCAGACGCAGCGTCAGGCGGGTGTGCCGGGCGTCATCGTGGGGCTGTGGATTCCGGGCAAGGGCAGCTACGTGCGGGCGTTCGGAGTCGCTGACAAGAGCAGCGGCGCCCCCATGTCGGACGGGCTGCACATGCGCATCGGCAGTGAGACGAAGACCTTCACCGTGACCGCGATCCTGCGGCTGGTCGACGAGGGCAAGGTCGGCCTCGACGACCCGGTGTCGACATACGTGGAGGGCGTGCCCAACGGGGACCGGATCACCCTGCGTCAACTCGCCGAGATGCGCAGCGGGCTGTACCCGTACAGCGAAGACCCGGACTTCGGCAAGGCCTTCCTCTCCGATCCCAACCGGAGGTTCACGCCGCAGCAACTGCTCGACTACGCCTTCAAGCACCCCGTGGGTTTCGAGCCGGGGCAGAAGTTCCAGTACTCCAACACGAACGCGATCCTGCTCGGCCTGGTCGTGGAGAAGGCGAGCGGCCGCCGCTTCGGGGACTATCTGAAGCAGCAGGTCCTGGAGCCGAGCAATCTGGACAACACGTTCTTCCCCACCGGAGCCGAGTTCCCGGAACCGCACGCGCACGGCTACACCACCCAGACGCCGAACGGCGAGGTCGCGGATGCGACGAACTGGGACCCGTCCTGGGCGTGGAGCGCCGGAGCGATGATCTCGGACCTGTCCGACCTCCGCGAATGGGCCCGTATCGTCGCGACGGGCACGCTGCTCAAGCCCGCCACGCAGGCAGAGCGACTGCGTACCCTGCCCACCGGCGACCCCGGGACCGGATACGGCCTCGGCATCTTCAACAGCCACGGCTGGATCGGGCACAACGGTTCCCTGCCCGGCTACCAGTCGGTGACCGTTTATCTGCCGTCGGCCGAGGCGACGCTGGTGATCCTCACCAACACCGATACCTCCTACGAGGGCAACGAGAACAGCACGCTCTTCGCGAAGGCCGTCACCACCATCGTGACGCCCGCAAACGTCTACGACCTGCCGCCCACACCGGTCACCTCGGCATCACCGTCGCGGTGAACGCGCGCTTCAGCGTCCGCTGTCCGCGCATTCGTCGCTGCTCCCGCCGCTGTGGCACTGGTGTCCGATCTTGGTCCGCCTGGGCGGCCGGAGGGGTGTCACGGGATGAGCAGGGCCTTGCCCGGGACCGAGCGGGCCTCTATCGCGCGGTGGGCGTCGGCGGCCTGGGACAGCGGGAACTCCCGTGAGATCACCGGGCGCAGCCGCCCCGCTGCCGCCTCCGTGAGCGCTTTCGCGGCCAGCCGTACGATCTCGGGCGCGTCGAACTGCACGTCTGCGATGCCCCGCAGGGCGATGCCGCGCCTCCGTGCACTCGCCTCGTCGAGCTCCGCGAAGCCGCCGCTCGGCGCGCCATGGGCGGATACGCGCCCGCCGTCCGCCACCAATGCGAAGCCATGGCCGCCGAGTTCGCCCCCGACACCGTCCAGCAGCACGTCCACGGGAAGTCCGCCGCACGCCTCCCGCACGCGCTCCGTCCAACCGCCCTCCGTGTAGTCGACGACGGCGTCGGCGCCCAACCGCTTGACCATCGCCAGCTTCTCGGCGCCCCGAGCGGCCCCGACGACCTGTGCACCGGCCGAGTGCGCGAGCTGGACCAGCAGCGTGCCCATGCCGCCCGCGGCTCCCAGAATCAGCACCCGTTCGCCCGGCTTGATCGCGATGCCCTCCATGATGCCGATGCCGGTCACGCCGTCGTGCGCGAGCGCGGCCGCCTCCCGGGAACCGAGGCCCTCGGGGACCGGCACCAGGCGGTCCACGCCGGTAAGGACGAGTTCTGCGTACGCACCCCTCGTGCCCGCCCCGGCGAGGACCCGGCGGCCGATCCAGGACGGGTCGACGCCCGGGCCGACGGATACGACGGTCCCGGCGGCCGCGCCGCCCGGCACATAGGGCGGAGTGATGCCGAATGCCTCGCCCCAGTCCCCGCGGCGGATCTGCGTCTCGACGTAGATGGTGTCGACGGCCTCGGCGCGTACGACGACCTCTCCGTCGCCGGGCACCGGGTCGGGCACGTCCATCGGCACGAGGACCTCGGGCCCTCCGTATTCCGCTACTCGTACGGCACGCATGCGGTTCACCCCTCGATTCGGCCGGGTGCGGACCATCCGACCGGCCGGTCAGGGTGCCAGTCTCAAACCTCGATCACACTTGAGGTCAAGGCGCCGTGTGTCCAGGCGCGCCTGCCGGTGGCCCAGTCACCGGAAATCGGCCACCGGAACTCGGCCACCGAGGGCGCCCGGGCCGGTCGCATGCTCATTGCGTTCGATTCTGTTTCCCGGTGCGTCCACGGGGCAGCCGTCGGGTGTCGGTCCGGAGCCGAGGGTCATGACGACGGCGCAGTGGGCCCGCTCCTCCTCGGGCCCGGACCCACTCTCCCCGGGCAGCGGGCCACTGCGCAGGCCGCTGCCCTCCAGCCCATCCATACCGCCCCAGGGAGGTGCCTGCGCCGAGCAGCCGAGCAGCGGGAGCGGGTGAGCCGCTGAGCAGCAGAGACTGAGGGGCAGCCGAGGAGCAAGGCGGGACGCGCCGGGGCTGCCCACCACGGAGCCACGTGTCGGAGGTACGGATGACCGCGAACCAGGGCACAGGGACAGCCGGCGCACGGGCACCCGCCATCGGGGTGCTCGGCTCCTACGGCGGCATCAACATCGGCGACGAGTCGATCCTGGCCTGCGTGCTGGGATGCCTGCGCGCCTCCCGGCCGGACGCGCGGCTGGTCGTCTTCAGCAGGAACCCCGACCACACCAGGGCACATCACGGCGCCGCGGACGCGGTCACGTGCTGGGAGGGGATCAGCCAGCAGCAGATGCGTCAGTCGCTGTCCGGCCTCGACCTGCTGGTTCTCGGCGGCGGCGGTGTCCTGTACGACGGTGAGGCCCGCCGCTATCTGCGGCTGGTGAGCGCCGCGCAGGAGCTGGGCCTCCGCACGTTCGCCTACGCCGTCGGTGCCGGTCCGCTGCGCGAGGCCGAGGACCGCAAGGCCGTACGCACCGCTCTGGCCAGGATGGACGACGTGGTGGTGCGGGACGACGAGTCCCGGCTGGTCCTGGAGGAGGCGGGTGTCCAGCGGGACATCGCCGTCACCGCGGACCCGGCCATGATGCTCACGCCCGGCGCCTTCAGCGAGCGGATGCTGCGGCACGAGGGCATTCCGGACGGTGCGCGCCTGGTGGCCATGTCCGTACGGGAGCCGGGCCGGGCGGCCGAGCATCTGGACGTGGCCGACTACCACGCGCTGCTCGCCGATGTCGCGGACTTCCTGGTAAGGCGCCTGGATGCGTACGTGGTGTTCATGCCGATGGAGCGGCAGGACGTACGCCACGCGCACGCGGTCCTTTCCCATATGACGGCGCCGGACCGGGGGCGGATCCTCCACGGCGAATACAGCCCCGCGCAGTTCCTGGGCTTCATGCGGCACGTGGATCTGGCCGTGGGGATGCGGCTGCACTTCCTGATCTTCGCCGCGCTGTCCGGTGTGCCGTTCCTGCCGCTTCCGTACGCGGGGAAGGTCTTCGACTTCGCCCGCAGGCTGGGGGCGCCGGCGCTGGTCGGGGTGGCGAGAGAGCAGGCGGGCCTGCTGATCGCGGAGGTGGACCGGCTGTGGGACGAGTATCCGAAACAGCGTGATCATGTCCGCGCGCGCGTCGCGGAGCTGCGCGAGCTGTCCCGCGTGACGTGCGGGCGCTGTGCGGTGCTGCTGGCCGAAATCGACCCGGCCGGGTCACGGACCCTGGCCGCCTCGGATGGACGGCCCTGGGCAGCCGCTGCCGCGCAGCACCAGGGGTCCGTACCGGTCACCGGAACCCCGGCCACCGCGACCCTGCCGCTGCACGGCGGGCACACGTCCGGCCTGGGCGGCGCGGCCACGTCCCCTGCGGAGGGAGAAGCCGATGCCGGTTCTCAAGCCACCTGAGAAGCCGCGCTCCGTCGTGCTTCCGCCGCGAGAGGCCATGCACGCGGGCACGGCCGACGTACTCGTCGTGGGTGGCGGACCGGCCGGCCTCGGCGCGGCGCTCGCCGCCGCGGAAGCCGGGGCCGATGTGATCCTCGTCGAGCGGTACGGCTTTCTCGGGGGCAACGCGACCGTGGCCCTCGTCATGCCGCTGATGTCCTTCCACAATGAGAAGAAGCAGGCCATGGAGGGCGACTCCACCCGTCTGCTGCCCACCGACCACGGGCAGGGCGAACCGGTGGTCGCCGGCGTGGTGTCACGGCTCCTCGAGCGGCTCACCGAGCACGGCGGCGCCATTCCGCCGTCGGTCGAGACCGGCTACACCGTGCCGTTCGACCCCGAGATCTTCAAGCTCGTCGCGCTGGACATGCTGGACGAGGCGGGCGTGCGGCTGCTGCTCCACTCCTTCGCGTCCACGGTGCTGCCGCTTCAGGACGGCCGGCGGGTCGTCTTCGAGAGCAAGTCGGGCCCCGTCGTGATCGATGCCCAGGTGGTCGTCGACTGCACCGGCGACGGCGACATCGCGGCGGCCGCCGGCGCCCGGTACGAGATGGGACGGCGCGAGGACCACTTGACGCAGCCGATGACGCTGATGTTCCGCGTCGTGGACTTCATGCAGCCGGAATTCGCCGCATACGTGCGCGAGCATCCCGACCAGTGGCGCGGCGTCCATGGCCTGTGGGACCTCGTCAAGGACGCGACGGAGCACGGCGAACTGGTCCTGCCGCGTGAGGACATGCTCTTCTTCGCCACGCCACACCCCCACGAGGTCAGCGTCAACAGCACCCGCGTCACCCGGGCATTCGGCACCAGCGTCTGGGACCTGACCCGCGCCGAACACGTCGCGCGCCGCCAGATGGAGCAGATCGACCGCTTCCTGCGCAACCACGTACCGGGCTTCGAGGCCTCGTACATCGCGCAGAGCGGCGTACAGATCGGCGTACGCGAGAGCCGCCGCATCCTGGGCGACTACCAGCTCACCGGCCATGACATCCTCGCCGCCTGCCATTTCCCGGACGCGATCGCGCACGGCGCGTACCCCGTCGACATCCACAATCCGCGGGGCTCAGGGACCACGCTGCGGCGGGTGCCCCGCGGCAGCATGTACGACATCCCGCTGCGCTGCCTGCTGCCCCGCGACACCGACCGGATCCTGGTGGCCGGCCGCTGTATCTCGGGTACGCACGTGGCCCACTCCTCGTACCGGGTGATGCCCATCGCCATGGCCACCGGACAGGCCGCCGGTGTGTGCGCGGCCCTCGCGGTACGCATGGACCGCAGCCCACGGGAGGTCCCCGCGGCACTGGTGCAGCGCGAACTGGTCCAGCAGGGCGCCTACGTCCGCGAGGGGATCCGGGAGGAGGTCGGCTCGTCGCTCTGAACGCACGTGGCAGCAAGCAGATCACGTGTGAGGCGTGAGCCGTGTGCCGCGCGTCAGTCATGCGCCGCGTGGTGGTGACTTCGTCTCCCGGGAGTCGCATCGGTAACGATGGGCCGGTTCGGCCCACTACCTCATGACGGATGACACCCGGAGAGACGGAGGCGCGGTAGTGCCTGACGAAGCGGATCGCTTCACCGCGATGTATGACGATTGCCGGCAGCGGGTGTGGGCCTATGTGGTCAGCCGCGCTGGTCGGCAGGTCGCCGACGAGGTGGTGAGCGAGACGTTCACCGTGGCCTGGCGCCGGTTCGGCGACGTGCCGGAACCACCGTTGCCGTGGCTGCTCGGCGTTGCGCGGAACGTTCTGCGTGACAGCATCCGGGCGGAGGTGAGACGCGAGTCCATGGCGGCTGAGCTGGGCAGCTGGGCCGACGTGGCCGAGTCGGACATCGCCGAGGACGTGTCTGAACGCCACGCACTGCTCCGGGCGTTGGCCACGCTGCCGGAGGACGACCGTGAGGTCCTCATCCTGGCGGCTTGGCAAGGGCTCGCACCGGCTGATGCAGCCCGTGTGGTCGGCTGTTCGCCTGTCGCTATGCGGGTCCGGTTGCACCGGGCTCGAAAGCGGCTGGTGCAGGCCGTGGAAGAAGTCCCACCACCTCAGCAGGTACCCGCCCGGGTGCGGATCACAGCAGGAGGGGAAGCCTGATGAAGGACGATGTTCTGCGGCGGCTGGCCGCCGCGCGCCCCGAACACCTGCAACCCGACCGGCCGGTCGCGGTGCCGGAAGGAGAGCTGGCGGCGGTGCTGGCGGGGCCGCGGGCGCGCCGGACGCTGCAGCAGAGGATGCGCCGGTTCGTCCGTCCCGCATGGGGAATCGGCCTGGTCGGTGTGACGGCTGCCGCGAGTCTTGTGGTGTCCTCCACGGTCAGCGCCCCCGGCGGCGGACCCGGGTCGTCGAACGCCCCAGGGGGACCGGCCACGACGGTGTCGGGCCGTCAGATCCTGCTCGCCGCCGCGGCCGACGTCGAGAAGCAGGCGAAGGGCTCGGGGGCGTACTGGTATCAGGAGGAACGCATCGGCTGGCTGCAGAAGGTGCCGGGCGAGGACTACACCATCGACGTACGGCACGACTCCAGGGTCTGGATGGCCGCCGGCGCCAACAAGCGCTGGTCGCAGGACCTGGACCCGGGGGCGCGTCCAGCCACTTCGGCCGATGAGGCGGCCTGGCGCGCCGCAGGGTCCCCCAAGCAGTGGGATCTGACCGACTACGCCCAGGCCAGGCGCGACCTGGCGCGGGAGTGGAAGGAACACGGACGCGACGGCGAACCTCCGGAACCCCAGCCGGAGATCGTGACCTACCAGGGCAGAGGAGAGATCGAGCACGACGCACCCGGTGGCACGGCGGACAGCGGACGCATGGGAGAGGTCCCGCTCAAGCAGCTGCTCACCCTGCCCACCGACCCGGCCGAGCTGCGCGACCGGCTGGAGAAGATCGTGGAGGAGGACTACAACGCCCCCAAGAAGGTATTGCACCGCCTCGTCATCGACACGGCCGTTCAGATCGGCATCAGCCTGCCGGCCACCCCGGCCCAGCGGGCCGCCGCGTACCGGATCCTCGCCGATGAGCCGGGGGTTCGCCCCATCGGCGAGGTGACGGACCACGCCGGACGTGCCGGGTACGCGGTCGCGATGCCCAGCAGGCACGGCGACGGCACCGAAATCCGGCTGATCTTCGACAGGGCAACGGGCATGCCCCTGGGTCAGGAGACCGTCGCCACAAGGAACGGCGACGGACTGCGCAAGGGCAGGCTCGTGGCGTACCGGACGATCACGGTGATGAAGTGGACGGATGAGGCACCGCCCTTCGACAGCGACTTCACCGCGTCTCCGGACACCGGAGCCACCGGGGTGGATACGGAACTTCCGGTCGAGCCGGCCGAGAAGCCGCACTCCTGACACCGACCGGGTAGAGGAGGGCCGTCGCGGCAGGCCACCCGGTGGCTCCGCACGCCCCCGGCGGTCACCGAGCCCGAGGCTTCGGTGACCGCCACCCGGCCCCCTGTTCTGATGGGCAGCGCGGCCAGGCCGCGCTGCAGCCGCCCGTCGCTGTGGCCCGCTGTGGTGCGGCGGACCGGTCGCGGGCCACAGCGCCGTCCGGCGTCGTCCCTTCGTGGTGGTGCTGACATGCGGCCGACCGCTCGCACTGGGCTCCTGGCTCGCCTCCGCCCCGGCCGTACTGGTCGCCTGGCACCCCGGCCTCGAATCCGGCCACGCCATCGCCGACGTGGTCTTCAGCGCGGTCAACCCGGGCGGCAAGCTCCCGGCGTCCTTCCCCCGCACCACCGGCCAGATCCCCATCCACTACAACCATGAGAACACCGGCCTCCCTAGGCCCTGTCGTCAAACTCCCTCCCCCAGCTACCGCTGGGAGGAGCCCCCAGCCCCGCGGCGCCTGGCACGCTCCCCCACTGCCTTAAGGGCGTGGGAGGTGCCCCCAGCGGCGTTGTCGTCGGTCAACGACTCCCCCACTGCCTTAAGAGAGGTGCTCACAAAATGGGAGTCCGATCA
>NZ_JACEHE010000040.1 GCF_013778455.1 Streptomyces himalayensis subsp. himalayensis
AGGCGATGTCACGGTGCGGGCGATGTCAGGATGCGGTGGCGGCGAGTTGCTTGCGCCACCGCATGAACAGCCGCGGCTGGTTCATCCCGAGCACGGCGACCGGGTTCCCGGCCCGCCGGTAGACGGCCAGGACATCGCGGTCGTCCGCGGCGCCTGCCTCGATGGTCACACTGTCCGCGCCGACCGCGTGACCGGCGAACTGGATGGTCACGCCGTACTGGTCGGACCAGAAGTACGGCGGCCGGGGCACACCCGGTTCCACCGCACCCCCCGCCAGCAGCGTGGCGACCGCGGCGTCGGGGCGCTCGCGCGCACCGGTCCAGTGCTCGACGCGGCGATGGAGGCCCGCGCGCGGGTCGTACCAGTTGG
This sequence comes from Streptomyces himalayensis subsp. himalayensis, assembly GCF_013778455.1. GTDB lineage: Bacteria > Actinomycetota > Actinomycetes > Streptomycetales > Streptomycetaceae > Streptomyces > Streptomyces himalayensis. Next base: position 370 of record NZ_JACEHE010000040.1, read on the forward strand.
CGCAGTCACCGACCGCGACCACACCGGCCAGGCTGGTGCGGCCGTCCGCGCCGCACTTGACGCCGTTGTCGAGAACGATGCCGGAACCTTCCAGCCACTCGACGCACGGGCGTGCGCCCACACCGACCACGACGATGTCGGCGGGGATACTGCGGCCGTCCTCGAGCAGGACGGCGTCGACGCGAGTCTCCCCGCTCAGCCCCTTGACGCCCACGCCGCACACCAGCCGTACGCCGTGGTCGGCGTGGAGGGCGGAGACGATGGCACCCATGGTCTCGCCGAGCGGTCCGGCGAGCGGTGTCGGGGCCGCCTCCACGACGGTCACCTCGAGCCCGAGGGCGTACGCGGTGGAGGCGACTTCGGCTCCGATGAAGCCTCCGCCGATCACCACCAGCCGTCCGCCGCGGGCCAGTTCGTCCCGCAGGGCTAGGGCGTCGTCCAGGGTGCGCAGGGTGTGCACTCCGGCCAGGCCTTCGGAGCCGGGGAGGGTGCGCGCTGCGGCACCGGTCGCGATGACGAAGCCGTCGGCGTGCACCTCCCGTCCGTCGGCGAGCCGGACGGCACGCTCGGTGTGGTCGAGTCCGGTGGCACGGACGCCCAGCAGCCACTCCGCCCCCAGGTCCTCGTCGTCCGTCTCCAGGGCCAGTTCAGCCTCGCCGAGAGTGCCGGAGAGGAACTCCTTGGACAGCGGGGGCCTGTCGTACGGGCGGTGGAGCTCGTCTCCGATGAGGACCAGCCGACCGTCGTAGCCCTGCTTCCGCAGTGAGCGCGCCGCCGACAGGCCGGCCAGTGAGGCGCCGACCACGGCGACGGTCCTCACGCGGGACCCCCGGCGAGGCGGGCTGCGACGCAGGGCGGCAGGTTGGGAGCCTCCGTGGACAGCCGGACGTAGACCATGCCGTCCTCGACGACGACCTCGTGCGTCCGGACCGGAAGCTTGGCCGGCGGGGCGTCGACCGCACCGGTCCTCAGGTCGAACTTCGAAGCATGCAGCGGGCATTCCACCTCGGGACCCTCCAGCCAGCCGTCCGCGAGCGAGGCGTCCTGGTGGGTGCAGGTGTCGTCGATGGCGAAGAGTTCGCCGTCGTCGGTGTGGAACACCGAGACCGGCGGATCGATGTCGAGCCGGTGGGCCTCGCCTCGGGGGAGATCCTCGAGACGGCACGCGGGAATCATCATGACACCTCGGTGCGTATAACGAAACGGATTGCGGTAAGCGCAACATCAGTCTGAGGTCGCCCAGAACCCTTGTCAAGGCATCCAGAGGGCCCTCTGAGCCGTCCATTGCGTTGCGTTATACAGAACTCAATTCACATAGAACAACAGCAGCCCGCCGCATCGACTCGCGATGGCGGCGAGCCGAGGGCGGGCGCGTGAGGGTCGGCGGTGGGCGTCAGAAACCGCGGTCGATCCACTCCTGGAGGTGCGGGGCCTCGGCGGCGATGCTGGTCGTCTCCCCGTGTCCGGTGTGCACGACGGTGTCGCCCGGGAGCGTCAGCAGCCGGTCCCGGATCGACTCGATGATGGTCGGGAAGTGGCTGTACGACCTTCCTGTCGCCCCCGGCCCACCGGCGAACAGCGTGTCGCCACTGAAGAGGGCCGTCAGGGCTGGCGCATACAGGCAGACCGCGCCGGGGGCATGGCCGGGCGTGTGCAGCACGGTCAGCTCGATGCCGGCCACCGCGAGGGTCTGGCCGTCGGTCAGTTCGGCGTCCGGCGCCCTGTCGGGGTGGGTCTGCTTCCACAACGGCAGGTCGTCCGGATGGAAGAGGACCGGGGCGCCCGTGCGCGCCGCGAGTCCGGGCGCGGCGTCGATGTGGTCGTTGTGCGCGTGCGTGCACACGATGGCCCGCAGGGTGCGCCCGCCGACGGCTTGGGCGATCGCCTCGGCGTCATGCGCGGCGTCGATGACGATCGCCTCGGTGTCGTCGCCGACGATCCACACGTTGTTGTCGACGTCCCAGGTGCCGCCGTCCAGCGAGAACGTCCCCGAGGTGACGAGATGCTCGATGCGGGCGGCCATCAGAGGACCACCACCGAGCGCAGCACGTCGCCGTGGTGCATCCGCTCGAAGGCCTTCTCGACCTCGTCCAGCGCGATGGTCTCCGTGACGAACGCGTCCAGGTCGAGGCGGCCCTGCAGATACAGGTCGATGAGCATCGGGAAGTCCCTGCTCGGCAGACAGTCGCCGTACCAGGAGGACTTCAGCGCGCCACCGCGCCCGAAGACGTCCAGCAGCGGCAGTTCCAGCTTCATCTCCGGGGTCGGCACACCGACCAGGACGACCGTGCCGGCGAGGTCGCGGGCGTAGAAAGCCTGCTTGTACGTCTCCGGGCGGCCGACCGCCTCGATGACGACGTCGGCGCCGAAGCCGCCGGTCAGCTCGCGGATCGCCTCGACCGCGTCGGCGTCCTTGGAGTTGACGGTGTGGGTCGCGCCCAGCTTCTTGGCCGTCTCCAGCTTGCGGTCGTCGATGTCCACCGCGATGACCTTCGCCGCGCCCGCCAGGTTCGACCCGGCGATCGCCGCGGCCCCGACACCGCCGCAGCCGATGACGGCGACCGAGTCGCCCCGTCCGACGTTCCCTGTGTTGATGGCCGCGCCGATGCCCGCCATCACGCCACACCCCAGCAGACCGGCGGCGGCCGCCGACGCGGTCTGGTCGACCTTCGTGCACTGCCCGGCCGCGACCAGCGTCTTCTCCGCGAACGCACCGATGCCCAGCGCCGGCGAGAGCTCGGTGCCATCGGTCAGGGTCATCTTCTGCTTCGCGTTGTGGGTGTCGAAGCAGTACCACGGCCGTCCGCGCAGACAGGCCCGGCACTGACCGCACACCGCACGCCAGTTGAGGATGACGAAGTCGCCGGGGGCCACGTCGGTGACGCCCTCCCCCACCGACTCCACGACACCTGCCGCCTCGTGGCCCAGCAGGAAGGGGAAGTCGTCGTTGATGCCGCCCTCGCGATAGTGCAGATCGGTGTGGCAGACCCCGCAAGCCTCGATCTTCACCAGCGCCTCACCCGGACCCGGGTCGGGCACGATGATCGTTTCCAGGCTGACGGGGGCGCCCTTGCCCCGCGCGACGACAGCACGGACCTGGTGCGTCATGGCCACTCCTCGGCTGGTCGAGACTTGAATCAGATGTTGCTCATTACGGCACACATCTCATGTATCGCAACACAGCATCGTGGAGTGCCGACCGGGGGTCAAGGAGCTCGACGGGGTTCCCCCCAGCTGGGCGGCTTCGCGGCGGAACAGCGCGAACGCCCGGCGGGGTCGTGGCCGCACATGCCGGTTCCACGACCCCGCCGGGCGCGGGTCCGCCGATCTCACTTCGCTGCCTTCGGGGTAGGCGTCAGCCGCAGCACCGTGCTGCGGCTGGTCGCCGCACCGCCTGAGCCGGATCCTGGTTTCCGGGCGACCAGGTCAGGACCCCAGGCAGTACCCCAGGTCAGGACCCAGGTCATGACTCCTTCTGCTCGCCGACGCGGGCAGCGAACGAGTCGGCCAGGATGTCGGCGATGTGGGCCTCGGCGGCCGCCTTGTCGACGCCGAGGCCGCTGAGGACACCCGAGCCGTCCTCGAACTCCAGCAGCGCGAGCAGGATGTGCTCGGTGCCGACGTAGTTGTGCCCCATGCGCAGGGCCTCGCGGAAGGTCAGTTCCAGCGCCTTCTTGGCCCCCGCGTCGAACGGGATGAGCGCCGGCACCTCCTCGGCCGCCGGCGGCAGCGCCGCGGTGGCGGCCTCCCGGACGGCGTCCAGACGAACGCCCTGCTTCCGGAGCACGACCCCCGCGAGCCCCTCCGGTTCGCTCAGGAGCCCCAGGACCAGATGCTCGGGGCAAATCACGTCGTTGCGTGCCGCGTGGGCTTCCTTTTGTGCGGTCACCACCACGTTCCTGGCCCGCGGTGTGTACCGGCTGAACCCCTGGCTGGGGTCGAGGTCCGACAGCTCGCCGGGTTCCTTCGGAACGAAGCGCTTCTGGGCGGCCTGCCTGGTGACGCCCATGCTCTTGCCGATCTCCGTCCAGGAGGCGCCCGAGCGCCGTGCCTGGTCCACGAAGTGGCCGATCAGATGGTCGGCCACGTCGCCGAGGTGGTCCGCGGCGATGACCGCGTCGGAGAGCTGGTCGAGCGCGTCGGTGTGGACCTTCTTGATGGCCTCGATCAGGTCGTCGAGGCGGACGGTGGTCGTGACGGGTTGTGGATTCGTCATGTGACAACCGTAGGTTGACACCCAGGGGGTGTCAACCCGAAGTTGACAAGAAGGTCCGTGGTCGGGTCAGGGTGTGACCGAGCCCTTCAGCAGGGGGTTGGGCACCGGCCGGTAGCGGGCGTCCGCCCCGTCCGCGCCTGTCCAGCGCAGCAGCAGATTCGTCTTCCCGGGGAGGCTGGGCGCGGTGAGCAGGTCGGCGATCTCGGGGAGTCCGCGCCGGGTGTCGTAGCGCACGAGCGCCCGCCGTACGGCGGGCCACAGCCGCGGTCCTGCCGAGGGGTACCGCTCGGCGAGCGCGCCCGCGATCTCGGCGAGGTGGTTGACGACCAGGCAGTACACGAGCCGCTCCCAGCCTGCCGCGCGCCCCACCTCCGGCACCTTCTTCACGCCTTCCACGTCCCGGAACAGCGCCTGCACCGGCATGCCGTCCCGGTCCACCGCCACCAGCGTGTTCTGCAGATGCGCCTCCAGGACGATTCCGTGCCGCCCGAAGAGTTCGAGCACGGGCGGCACCACGTGTCGCAGATACGCCTCCCACCACGCCGCCGGATCGGCGAGCCGGTCGAGCGGGCTGCCCTCGAAGCCCTCGGCCAGCGCCGCGGCGAGCAGCGGCGTCGCGCCGGGTCGGACGTGCCGGCCCAGCCCGTCCCGTACCAGCACGGCGAGCTCCTCGAACGCGAAGGCCGCCGTGCGGTAGCCGCGGTCGCTCAGCCAGGCTGCCGACGCCATGTCCGCCCCGTACGAGCCGCTGGAGCGCCCCAGTGCGGCGCCGGAGTGCCGCAGCGCGGCGAAGGCGGCCACGACAGCGGCATCCGTCGCGCGCACCTTCACGAGGTCGTGCCGCCACAGCCGTCGCACGTCGTTGGTGATGCGGACGTCGAGGCTGAACTTCACGAACAGGTCGGCTGCAGGGATGGTGTACAGGTCGAAGCCGGGGGCGTGCATGTCAGCCGTGGGGCCGTGCAGCTCGGCGATGGAGGCATGTTGCTCGGCGGTGACGGCGTGCAGCTCGGCGATGGAGGCATGTTGCTCGGCGGTGACGGCGTGCAGCCCGGCCGCGGAAGCGTGCATCTCGGCCGCGGGAGCCTCCCAGGAAGGGCCCCGGCCCGGGACGTACAGCGTCCGCACGGCCGCCGTGGGCCAAGCCGACCGCTCGGTCCGCCCCAGCCGTACAAGGCGCCCGTCCGCGAACGCATCCCTCAACTCCGGGCTTGCGCCGACCAGTTCGAGCTGCCAGGGATGGGCGGGCAGCAGCCGGTACCCGCGAGGCAGCGCGCCGGCCCCGCCTCCCAGGGATTCGGCCAGGGCGTCCAGCGCCCGCGTGTCGCCCTCCTCGACGACCATGTCCTCGCGTACGCCGAGCAGCACCAGCGGGAAGCGGGCGTGCGCCTCCGGTGCGTACGGCAGCCAGCTTGCGACCGGGCCGCCGCCGCGCGCCTTGGGGGCCGGATGGTACGGATGCCCGGTGATCAAGGACTGTTCGGAGCGCACATACGGGTCGTCGGGCGGGGTCGCCCGGGCCCGGGCGGTGAGCAGTGCCGCCACCGCGTCCCGGCTGTCGATCATCTCGGCGGTCACCTCGTCGTTGGGCTCTCCCGTGTACCGCCGCAGCTCCTCGGCCGTCAGTTTGACCAGTTCGGCGTGGCCGAGCCGGTGCCAGACGCCTGCCACGAGCAGCTCCGGCTCGGCGGGCCGGCGCCCGGCGCGTACGCGCAGCAGCCGCCCGACGGCGGGCAGCCGGTACACGCGCCGCCGCCCGTCCTCGGAGGACGGGTCGGACTCGGACGACTCGTCGGACACGACCGACACGGCCGACGCGCCGGAGTCTGCGGACTCGGCGGGCTGAGCCAGCTCCCGCAGCAGACAATTGAGCAGAGGCGCCGCCGCGTACGCGTCAGCTGCCTCGGCGACGTCGTCCGTGGGATGCATCGGCTGTGTGGAGTGATCCGGGTATGTGGGGTACGTGGGTTCCACGGGATCCATTCGGTCCAAACGGTGCACTGGTGATGATCAGTATGTCCTTTCGTAGGCCGCCGCAATGCGGTCTCTGCACCTGAGGAGTCCGAACGTGCATCCGCCCCGTACCGAGGCCGTCCCCGTAGCCGCCGCGGCGGAGTCCGCACTCCCCGAGCCGGAGGCGGAGTCCGCGCTCCTCGGCCCCGAGGCGGAGGCCGCATTCGCCGACGAGCTGCGCGCCGTACGCCCCGGCCTGCTGACGCCGTACGCCGCCGAGCTGCCCGGCGCCCGGGCGTCCGTCCTCACCCGGCTGTGGCGTGGTCTGGTGTACGAGCCGCTGCCGTGGATCACGCGTCGGGAGCCGGGACGTGACGGCCTGACCCTCCATCTTGCCGACGGCCGCCGTCTGCACGGCCCGCACGCGGACCCGTACGTCACCACCGCGTACGCCACCGAAGTGGACCTCGACGGCACGGCGTACGACAGCGCGGCCCGCCTCATGACGGCGCTCGCCGTCCCGGGGGCCGCGGCCTTCGCCGTCGAACTGCAGAACAGCGCCGCATCCTTGGCCCTGTCCCGCGCCAACCAGCCACCGGACGACGGCACCTGGCCGAGCACCGCGTGGCGGTGGGAACAGCGGATCGTCGACGGCCACCCGTACCACCCGAACTGCCGCTCCCGTCCCGGCTTCACGGTGGCCGAGCAACTCGCATACGCACCGGAGCACCGGCCCCTGGTGGCGCTGAACCTGGCATCCCTGCACGCGGACGACTGCCTGGTGACGGGCGAGTGGCCGGACCGGCTGCGGGACGGGGACCGCTTCCTGGTCCCGGTGCACCCATGGCAGGTGGCGCACGTGCTCGGGACCCCGTCCACCGGCCGAGGAGCGGGCCACGAGAAGATCATGGCCCATCCCCTGATGTCCCTGCGGACGCTCGCCCCTGCCGCTGCCCCCCTCGACGGCACACCGCACATCAAGACGGCCGTCAGCGCCCGCCTGACCTCCTCCGTCCGCGACATCTCGGTCTATTCGATCGCGACGTCCGAGACGGTCTCAGCCCTCGTGGACACACTGGCCGCGCGCCTGGACGGCCTGCTGCACATCACGCGCACGCTGGGCGCGGTGACGGCCGACTCCCCCGACCTGGCGGCCGTACTGCGCGAGTCCCCGGAGACATACGCACCCCCGGAATCGGGCGAACGCGTCATCCCCGTGGCCGCCCTCGCCACGACCTCGCTGCCCCGATCCCCCGCCTGGCTGGCCGACTTCACCCGCCTGGCCCTCACGGTCTGTCTGCGCCTGCTCGACCTCGGCGTGGCCCTGGAGGCACACGGCCAGAACCTCCTCGTGGTCCTGTCCCCCGCCAACGCCCCGGTCCGCCTCGTCTACCGCGACCTGGCAGACATCCGTATCAGCCCGGCCCGCCTGGCCCGCCACGGCATCCCGGCCCCGCCCCTCACCGGCCGCCTGGTCACCGACGACGACACGGCCCTGCGCCGCAAGCTCTTCGGCTCCCTCATCACAGGCACCCTCGGCGCGACAGCGGGCTCGGCCTCCGCCCTGCGCCAGGCCCTCTCCACCGTCGTACGGGACCTTCCGCGGACCCCCGACCTCGACGCACTACTCACGGAGCCACTGCCGACGAAGGCGCTGACGCTGATGCGGTTGTCCCTGGAGACGCCGGGGGACATCTGGACGACGGTGCCGAATCCTCTGGGCGCTCATCATCGGCCCTGACATGATGCGCTGCGCACCACTCACCGTGGTGATCACGGACTTCATCCTCAAGCTCCGGCATGAGAGCAGGCAAACGCCGTATCCGCTGGAGATCCGCCGCCTGGTCGACGTGTTGTCGCGGTAACAGAACGGGTTCCTGGATGAAACACAGGGACGCCAGGCTGACTTCATCGCGCATGGCGCCCACATCGATGGAGCACATGCCAGCCCACGGCGCCGGCCCCACCAACGGGTCCGCTGACGACCGTGCCCGCGGACCTCTGCGTGCCCGCGGTGGGGGTGCAGGGGCGGTGACTGCACCTCGTACGACACCACTCCGACGTACACAGGAGTACTGCCGCGATGAGTGACGTCACGACGTCCGCCGTTTCCCAACCGACGTACAGCCTCGCCGAACTCGACAAGGAGTCCCGCATGGGCGGGCCCGGCATCGAGAACACGGCCCGGGAGATCCGCCGGATCGACCTCTCCGACTTCGAGGCCCGCAAGGCCGAGATCACCGAGGAGCTGTGGGCGGCGGCCACGGAGATCGGATTCTTCCAGCTGGTGAACCACGGCATGGACCAGGCCCTGGTGGAGGACGCCTTCGCGAACGCCGAGCGCTTTTTCGCGCTGTCCGAGGACCACAAGGCCCGGCACGCGTTGAAGAAGGGCCTCAACTCCGGATGGGAGTCCATGACGCAGGTCAGGCCGTCCATCGGGACAGCGGACCAGAAGGAGTCGTATCAGCTCACCAGGCCCCATATGGAGGGGCTCTGGCCCGACGACGTACTGCCAGGATTCCGGCCCCGGGCACTCGACTTCGAAGCGCGCTGCCGCGAGGTGGCGATGCGGGTCCTGTCCTGTTTCGCCGACAAGCTCGGCTTCGACAGCGACTTCTTCACCCGCGCCCACGACCCTGCGAGCGCGCAGTACCAGTCCACCCTGCGGATGCTGCACTACTTCGCGATCCCGGAGGACGCCGAACTCGACCCCGATGTGTGGCGGGCCGGCGCGCACACGGACTTCGACTGTCTGACGCTGCTCTTTCAGCGTGACGGGCAAGGCGGGCTGCAGGTGTGCCCGGGAAGGGAGGCCGAGGCCCAGGAGTGGACTCCCGTGGTGCCCTCAGCCGACGTCATCACCTGCAACATCGGCGACATGCTGATGCGGTGGAGCGACGACCGGCTTCCGTCCAACTTCCACCGGGTCACGTCACCGGGTCCCGGCGAGGACCGGGGTGCGCGCTACAGCATCGCCTTCTTCGCCCAGGCCGACCGTGACGTGGTGATCGAGGGGCCGGAGAGCCGGTATCCGCCGATCACGGCCGAGCAGTACATCCAGCAGCGCATCGCCGCCAACTTCGCACGATAGGGGACTGTTGTGATGAGGTCCGCAAAGCGGCAGGCGCCGTTCGGGCGCCTCGCGGTGCTCGGTCTCCAGCACGTGCTGGTGATGTACACGGGCTGTGTCACGGTGCCGCTCGTCTTCGGTGCGGCTGCCGGGCTCGATGCCTCGACCATTGCTCTGCTCATCAACGCGGACCTGCTGGTCGCGGGCGTTGTCACCATGATCCAGGGCGCGGGCGTCGGGCGCCTGCTCGGCGTCCGCATGCCCGTGATGGCCGGTGCCGCCTTCACGGCCGTGACGCCGATGATCCTGATCGCGGGAGAGTACGGGCTCCAGGCGGTGTATGGCTCGATGCTCGCCGCCGGCGTCTTCGGCCTGCTCGTCGCCTGGCCGTTCGCCAAAGCCGCCCGCTTCTTCCCGCCGCTGGTCAGCGGTGTTGTGATCACGGTGGTCGGTCTGGCGCTGATCGGCGTCGGCGTCAATCTCGTCGTCGGCAACGACCCCGAGGCATCGGACCACGCGGCGCCGTCCCGCCTCGCCGTCGCCGCTTTCGTCGTCGTCGTGATTCTGCTGGTGGCGAGGTTCGGCCGGGGTTTTGTGGCCCAGACCGGCGTCCTTCTGGGGCTGTTGGCCGGCACGGCGGTCGCGGTACCGCTCGGTCTGGTGGACCTGTCCGCCGCCCGCGGTGCCGACTGGATCGGGCTGACCGCTCCGTTCCACTTCGGCGCCCCAGAGTTCCCGCCGGTCGCGGTCATCTCCATGTGTGTCGTGATGCTGGTTCTGTTCGCCGAGTCGACTGCGGACCTGATCGCGGTCGCGGAACTCACCGGAAAGGAACTGACGACCGCCGACATGGCACGCGGCCTGGCCGCCGACGGGCTGTCCGGGGTGCTCGGCGGGGTGATGAACGCCTTCATCGACACGATCTTCGCCCAGAACGTCGGTCTGGTGTCGATGACCCGGGTGCGCAGCCGTCACGTGGCCACCGTCGCGGGCGCCATCCTTGTCGCCCTCGGACTGGTCCCCAAGCTGGGAGCGGTGGTGGCCGGGCTTCCCGAACCGGTCGTGGGTGCGGCGGCACTGGTCATGTTCGCCACCGTCGCCGCAGTCGGCATCCGCACACTGCGGAAGGTCGAGTTCGAGGGAACGCACAACCTGCTGATCGTCGCCGTGTCGATCGGCGTGGGCATGGCCCCCGACGTGGCACCGGACCTCTACTCCCGCTTTCCCGACAGTGTGGGAATCGTGTTGAGCTCACCGGTGACGAGCGCGACCCTGATCGCCTTCGGGCTGAACCTGGCCTTCAACCGCAACCGCCCGGCACACACGGCCGACGACGGGGCCGGGACACCGACCCGGCCGACGTCCACCGCACCCGCGGGCTACACCACCTAGGCCCTGTCGTCAAACTCCCGCCTGCCCCGCGCTTCGGGCGGACGACGGGAGTTTGACGACAGGGCCTAGCGCGTGTACCGGGGCGGCACTGTGCCACGAAGCCGGGGATCCCCGGGGCCGACGGCGCGGGTCGATGCGGGCGCGCACGATGGCGCGAGCCGCCGCGTGTGCGCCCGCGCGCCACCTCCGGTACCGACTGCCTGGGAGGCTCAGGCTCACCCTTCCCGCAGCCACTTCGCCAAGGCGCTGTCCCCCAGCACCTCGACCCGCCCCTCACGAACGCCGTCCGACAGGGTCAAGGTGCCTTCGCTCACCGCGATGCACGTCTCCGCATCCAGGCGCAGACGGGCGTCAGGGGTCTGGGGGGCAGGGCCTTCGCCGTAGGGCGGGGAATCCGCGCTGCCCGAATCCGCGCTGTCCGACCGGCGCTTCCCGGTGCCCGACAGGGACTCCGAGGCGCCCACCCGTACATGGAACTCGCCCTCCTCGAGGCGGACCTCGACCACGCCCGGGTCGCCGCCCAGCGCTTCGAGACGGCGCAGCAAGGGAAGCGCGAACCAGTGGGCCCGCACCGCGTCCGTGGATCGGCGTTCCTCCAGCGCGGGCGCGCCCCACTCGCCCAGCGCCTGCAGGACGGGCAGCAACTCACGTCCCCGTCGGGTGAGTTCGTATACGTATGCCGCGCCGGGTGGAGCCAGTCGGCGGCGCGTCGTCAGCCCGTCGCGTTCCATGTCCCGCAGCCGGGACGCCAGTACGTCGGTGCTGACACCGGGCAGGTCCGCGTGCAGGTCGGTGTAGCGTCGCGGGCCGGCCAGCAGTTCCCGGACGATCAGGAGGGTCCAGCGGTCACCGACGGCGTCGAGGGCCCGGGCGGCGGGACAGTACTGGTCGTAGCTTCGGCGCGGTGACATGCGACGCAGTCTAGACATGTTGTTGGACTTTCCAAGTGCCCACTTGGTAAAACCAAGCAACACACGAACCAGAGGGGCGGCAGCGCATGGAGTTCCGGCAGTCGAGCAAGCTCAGCGACGTCTGTTACGAGATCCGGGGCCCGGTCATCGAGCACGCCAACGCGCTGGAGGAGGCCGGGCACAGCGTGCTGCGCCTCAACACCGGCAACCCCGCGCTCTTCGGGTTCGAGGCGCCGGAGGAGATCGTCCAGGACATGATCCGGATGCTGCCCCAGGCGCACGGCTACACGGACTCGCGCGGCATCCTCTCCGCCCGGCGCGCCGTGGCCCAGCGCTACCAGGCGCTCGGCCTCGACGTCGGCGTGGACGACGTGTTCCTCGGCAACGGCGTGTCCGAGCTCGTCTCGATGGCCGTCCAGGCGCTCCTGGAAGACGGCGACGAAGTCCTCATCCCGGCCCCCGACTTCCCGCTCTGGACGGCGGTCACCACGCTCGCCGGCGGCAAGGCGGTCCACTACATCTGCGACGAGTCCGCCGACTGGTACCCGGACCTCGACGACATGGCCTCGAAGATCACCGACCGCACCAAGGCCGTCGTCATCATCAACCCCAACAACCCGACCGGCGCGGTCTATCCGAAGGAGATCATCGAGGGCATCCTCGACCTGGCCCGCCGCCACGGCCTCATGGTCTTCGCGGACGAGATCTACGACCAGATCCTCTACGACGACGCCATGCACCACTCGGCCGCCGCCCTTGCCCCGGATCTGGTGGTCCTCACCTTCTGCGGGCTGTCGAAGACGTACCGCGTGGCGGGTTTCCGCTCGGGGTGGCTGGTCGTGACTGGCCCGCAGCAGCACGCCAAGGACTACCTGGAGGGCCTGACCATGCTGGCCTCCATGCGGCTGTGCCCCAACGCGCCCGCCCAGTACGCCATCCAGGCCGCGCTCGGCGGCCGCCAGTCCATCCACGAACTCACCGCGCCCGGCGGCCGGCTGCACGAACAGCGCAACCGCGCCTGGGAGAAGCTCAACGAGATCCCCGGCGTCTCCTGTGTCAAACCGAAGGGCAGCCTCTACGCGTTCCCCCGGCTGGACCCGAAGGTCTACGCCATTCACGACGACGAGAAGTTCGTCCTGGACCTGCTGCTGCGTGAGAAGATCCAGGTCGTCCAGGGCACGGGCTTCAACTGGCCGCGCCCGGACCACTTCCGCATCCTGACCCTGCCGTACGCCGACGACCTGGACGCGGCGATCAGCCGCATCGGACGCTTTCTGAGCGGGTACCGGCAGTAGCCTCGGTGATGATCGGTCGGGCACCTCAGCTGCACGCCGAGGGCCGGCCCGGCTCGTACCGACAGAACAGGATCGCGAACATGGGTGATCTGCTCCTTGTCCGCCATGGGGAGACCGAGTGGTCGCGCTCGGGGCAGCACACCAGCTGGACCGACATTCCCCTTACCGACAACGGCAGGGAGCAGGCCCGCCGGCTGGGGCCGCTGCTCGCCTCGTACCGGATCGAGGCCGTGTTCGTCAGCCCGATGAAGCGCGCCCGGGAGACGGCTCAGCTCGCGGGTCTGCACGAGGCGCGGATCGATCCGGATCTGTGCGAGTGGGACTACGGCGGCTACGAGGGCATGACGACCCCCGAGATCCAGGGCACCCGGCCCGACTGGTTTCTGTTCACCGACGGGGTCGTGCCCGGCCCGGACGGGCACCCGGGCGAGAGCCCGGAGCAGATCGGTGCGCGGGCCAACCGGATGCTGGCCAAGGTGGACGCGGCCCTCGCCGACTGCGAGGGCAATGTCGCCGTGGTGGCCCACTCCCACTTTCTGCGGGTACTGACCGCGCGGCGGCTGGGGCTGCCGCCGTCCGGTGGTGCCCTGTTCCAGATCGCGACGGGGACGCTGTGCCGGCTGGGCACGGAACACGGGCGCCCTGTCGTGGCCGCCTGGAATGTCAGACCCCAGTCGTAGGCTCCAGAAGCCGGGGGCACCTGGTGGGGGCCGGGGGCGGGTGCCGTATGACAGGGAGGTGGTGGCTGTGGCGCGACCGCCGACTGCCGTGCAGCGGCGCATCATTCAGGCTGCCGATCCCGTGACCGGGCGCATCCAGGGCACGGCGGCGCAGCTCACGGGCCTGGTGCGGCTGCGGCTGGCCTTCCGGCACCCGCGGCCGCCGCACGACTACTTCCTGACGGCTGCCGGCCACCGGCTGCGCGAGCAGCCGGAGACGCCGGACCGAGCTGACGAGCCGACGCCCGTTCCGGAGCAGAAACCTGGCGTGTTCGCCGCACGGCTCGGCGGCGAGGAGGCGCCCGAGGGCGGCGGACAGGCCCGGATCCATGAGGTCCGCAGCGCCTGGCAGGGGCTGATCGAAATGCGCCGGATCACCAATCCGGACGGCTCGACCGACCGACCCTGCGGCTGGGAGCGCGCACATCTGGTGCCGGCCGCCGCGCTGGCCCTGGAGGCGGCGGGCTGCCGGCCCGCGACTCCGGACGGCGAGGGCTACCGCGTGACCAGCACCCCGCAACCGGAGGCGGTCGGCGTACGCCATCCCGCCCCCGAGGGCCGCCGGGCCTGCGCGGCCGCACTGGAACAGGCCGGCTGGCAGGTCGGCGAGTACACGGAACCGCGCACGGGCGCCCGCTATCTGCTGGCGTCACCGCGGCGCGCGTAAGTGCCGGGCAGCCCGTCCCACTACGGGAACGGCTCACATTCGGGACGGCTGTACGGTACAAAAAGATGGGTAAGCAAGCGCTCAGCCTCGTCTCTGACAGGGCCGCGTCACGCTCGTTTAAACGCAAGGGCGTTCACCGCCGCACGGATCGGGCCGTGCTGCCCGATGAAGTCCGTGCTGTCCGCCCATTGGTCCACGCCGCCGGTCAGCGGCAGGGACCGCAGGTCCGGGTCGGTGACGGTGTCCGCCAGCGCCCCGGCGAATCGTTCGGCGTGCAGGACGAGGAAGGGCCGTGAGTGGTAGCGCCGGCGCCCGGGGTCCACGGGACGTGCCAGCCCGGTCTCGTTCTGCAGCGCGGCGACCGTCTCGTAGGCGTCGCACAGATGGCGCTCCCGCTCCGGGTGCTCCGTCGCGGCCAGGGCGCCCCGCAGCGACGGGGTGAGCCGTTCCGCTACGGCGAGCCCGGCGAACGCGCTGCCCAGCCATTTGCTGTACGGCGCGTACGTGCGCTCCAGCAGCAGGCACAGCCGCATCAGGTCCCGAACGAGCCGGGCGGCGACCACCGCCGAGCCGAGCTCGTCCCCGGCCTCGGCAGAGCGGCCGACGAACGCCTCCTCCTGCGAGAGCCTCTGCCACTGGCAGGCCAGCAGATAGCGCCATACCTGGTCCGGGTACCACTCCAGCCGCCGCCGCGCGGCCGTGAGCGTGCCAGGCCCGTCGTGGTACACCGCGCCGGAGGTGACCTCGGCGAGCTTCTGCTGCGGCATCACCAGCCAGTCACGGACGGTCGGTTCGCCGGCCAGCGGATCGAGACCGATCTGCGCGGTCAGCCAGCCGCCGGTGTCGTCGACCGAGACCCGGTGGTCCACCGGACCGTCCGTCGGTTCCATATGTCCCGAGACCGGGTCCAGCGGATCGTCGTCCCGGCGGCGGAAGTGCGTGGGCCAGCCGCGTACGTGCGTGGGCAGCCGCTCCGCGAGGAGCCGGTGGACGGCGGCGGCGCCTGCCGCCGCGTCCTCGGGCGCCAGGAACAGTTGCAGCCGCGGCCCCCACTCGTGGTCGGCCGACCGTGCCGTGTCGAAGCCGAGCACCTCCGAGCCCGTACCGACCCGGGCGGCGGCGTACCGCAGGCCCGGAAACGCCTCGGCCAGGAGGGGCCGCACCGCCTCCTCGTACAGGATCCGCGAGAGCTCGAGGCCAGGTAAGAACGTGGCGTCGGATGTCGTCATGCGGCCACTGTGCTGGGGCCGGGCCGGCGAGGCCACCGAATATCGGCGGCCGCCACGGGACGCCTCCGGCGAGGCGGCCGGAAGGCCGGCCGCCGGACCGCCGTCACCTCTGGCCCCGTCGCGCGGTCCGGCGCACGCTGGGAGTACGAGGCCGCAGAGCCGGGGCCACGCCCGGGGCCCCGCCCCGTACAGAGGTGATCACGATGGAATCCAAGCAGTGGAACGTGAAGGTCTACATCTCCGAGGAGGGCGACAAGACCCGCGCCCGTGCCGTGCTCGACACACCCGAGACCCACGAGGTCACGGGTACCGGGGTGGCGAGGCGGAACCCGATCGACCGGCCGGTGGCGGAGATCGGCGACGAGCTGGCCGCCAGCCGCGCCCTGGAGGATCTGGCCGTCCGGCTGCACGATGTGGCGTCCGACGACATCGTGCAGTTCACGGGGCCTGCGGAGGCGACGGGGCGGTGACCTTCACAGCGGGATGAGCGCGCCGCCGGTGCGCGCTCATCCATGTAAGCCCAGGCCAATAACTGGAAGGTGAACGTCACAGTGAAGACACCCCCGATCGTTTCGCAGAAGGAGTGGGAGGCCGCGCACCAGCAGCTGCTCGTGGAAGAGAAGCAGCTGACGCGCGCCCGTGACGCACTGGCCGCCAAGCGTCGGCGGATGCCGTGGCTGGCAGTGGAGAAGGAGTATGAGTTCGACGGACCCGAGGGTAGGGCGAGTCTGCTCGACCTGTTCGAGGGTCGCCGTCAGCTGATCGTCTACCGCGCCTTCTTCGAGCCCGGCGTCTACGGCTGGCCCGACCACGCCTGCCGCGGCTGCTCCATGCTGGCTGACCAGGTCGGCCACCTCGCCCACTTGAACGTCCGCGACACCACTCTCGCCTTCGTCTCGCGCGCGCCACAGCCGGAGATCGAGCGCCTGAAGGCGCGGATGGGCTGGACGATGCCCTGGTACACGATCACCGACGATTTCGACACCGATTTCGGTGTGGACGAGTGGCACGGCACGAACGCGTTCATCCGCGATGGCGACAGAGTGTTCCGCACTTACTTCATCAACGCCCGCGGTGACGAGGCAATGGGGAGCCTCTGGAGCTACCTCGACATCACGGCGCTCGGACGGCAGGAGACGTGGGAGGATTCACCCGAGGGCTATCCCCAGACCCCGCCGTACGAATGGTGGAACTGGCATGACGCATACGGCGAAGCCGAGCCCGCGCAGGAGTGGCTGGCCCAGACCCGCCGAGGCACCGAAGGCCAGCCGGACTAGCTACCCCCCTGGCCGATAGGCACAGCGTGGGGGCCCGATCACCCCTCCTCGGCGATCCTCGCGAGGCGCTGTGCCTCGTGCCGCGTGGAGCGGGCGACGGCGTCCTCGTCGACGTGCAGCAGCCCGCCGTTCTCGGCGACCGGGCGGCCGCCCACCAGGGAGAGCGTGACCGGGGCCGCGGCGCCGAAGACGAGGGCGGTCACAGGGTCGGCGATGGAAGCGTGGGCGAGCGTGTCGAGCTTCCAGAGCACCAGGTCGGCGAGTTTGCCCGGCTCCAGGGAGCCGATCTCGGCGGCCCTGCCCAGGACCTGGGCGCCTCCGTATGTCCCGAGGCGCAGGGCCTGGCGCGCGTTCAGGGCGGCTTCCCGGTGCGGGCCGAGGCGGTTGATCAGCAGCGCGTTGCGCAACTCGGTGTGGAGTTCGCCGGACTCGTTGGACGCGGTGCCGTCCACCCCCAGACCGACCGGGACGCCGGCCGCGAGCATGTCGGGGACGCGCGCGATGCCGGCGGCCAGGCGGGCGTTGGACGACGGGCAGTGGGCGACCCCCGTCCGCGTACGGGCGAACGCGGCGATGTCCGAGTCGTTCATGTGGACGCAGTGCGCCATCCACACGTCCTCGCCGAGCCAGCCGGTCGACTCGAAGTAGTCGGTGGGGCCCATGCCGAACAGCTCGTGGCAGAACTTCTCCTCCTCCACCGTCTCACTGCCGTGCGTGTGCAGGCGTACGCCCTTGCGGCGGGCCAAATCGGCGCCCTGCTTGAGGAGTTCGGTGGTGACGGAGAAGGGCGAGCACGGGGCGACAGCGATCTGCGTCATCGCGCCGAACGACGCGTCGTGGTACCGGTCGACCGTCTCCTCGGTCGCGCCCAGCGCGCCCTCGAGGGTCTCGACGGCGAAGTCGGGCGGCAGTCCGCCGTCCGACTCCCCGCGGTCCATGGAGCCGCGCGCCAGCGTGAAGCGGACGCCCGTCTCGGAGGCGGCCCGGATGATCGCGCCCGAGAGGTCGCCGGAGCCGCGTGGAAAGACGTAGTGGTGGTCCATGGCGGTCGTGACGCCGCCGCGCGCCATCATGGCCAGGGACCCCTGCGCGGCGGCGTACACCATCTGTTCGTCGATGCGCGCCCAGGTCGGGTAGAGCGCCACGAGCCAGTTGAAGAGGTTGTGGTCCGTGGCCAGGCCCCGGGTGATCCACTGGTAGAAGTGGTGGTGGGTGTTGACCAGGCCAGGAGTGACCAGATGGCCGGTGCCGTCGATGCGGCGGACCACGTCCTGAAGGTTCTCCGGAGCCTTGCCCGGACCCACCGACTCGATCGTGCTCCCGGCGACGACCACATGGCCCGAGGGGTACTCGGTGTCGTCCGCGTCGACGGTCGCGACGGCGCAGTTCTCGATGACGATGCGCTCGACACCTTGGGCGTACTGCGAAGCTGCCACGGCAGGAACTCCTGGATGCCTAGAGGTTGGTGAGGTCCACCGGGATGTGCGCCTCGCACCCGTCCCGCAGGATGGTCGCCTCGATGAGGCCGTACGGCCGGTCGGCGGCGAAGTACACCTCGTTGTCGTTCTTCAGGCCGAACGGCTCCAGGTCGACGAGGAAGTGGTGCTTGTTCGGGAGGGAGAAGCGGACCTCGTCGATCTCGCCGCGGTTGTCGATGATCCGCGCGCCCATCTGGTAGAGGGTCTGCTGCAGCGACAGCGAGTACGTCTCCGCGAAGGCCTCCAGCATGTGCCGCTTGACCTGCTCGTACGACGTCTCCCAGTCGGGCATGTCCTGTTCGTCGCCGGTCCAGTTGAACCGCCAGCGGCCGGAGACCTGGGTGGCGAGGATCCGGTCGTATGCCTCCGGGAGCGTCGTGTACTTGTCCTTGACGTAGCCCCAGAACTCGGAGTTGGTCGTGTTCATCACGACGAGGTCCTTGAGGCCGGAGACGACCTCCCACCGCTCGCCGTCGAAGGTGATCTGGGTGAGGCGGGTCTCCTGGCCCTTGCGTACGAAGGAGTGCCTTGGCTGGTCATCGCCTGTGGAGTCGCCGGCGGTCTCGATGCGCTCCCAGCCGTACTCCTCGATACGGATACGCGCCCGGTGGATCGGCTCCTGCGAGGTCACGAAGTGCCGGGCGAGGTGGATGCCGAACTGCTCGGCGGACTCGATGCCGTACTCCTTGGCGAACGCGTACACCGTGTTCTTGGTGGTGTCGGTCGGCAGGACGTTCGCGTTCGAGCCCGAGTAGTGGACCTCCTCCATGTCGCCGGAGAGCGACACGGACACGTTGAGGTCCTTGATGTGGTGGGTGGCACCGTCCCGCACGACCCTGACGACGCGGTTCTCGGCCTTGCCGTACTGGTTCTGGCCGAGCAGCACAGGGCGGGAGGGACCGGAATGGGCATGGGCTGTCATGTGTCTGCTAGCTCCCTCGGTATACGGAGTAGCCGTACGGGTTGAGCAGCAGCGGTACGTGGTAGTGCTCGCCCGGCTGCACGGCGAAGGTGACCGTGACCTCCGGGAAGAACACGCCGGCGGTGCCGCTGTCCCGATTCGCGGGGGCGTCCTGCTGCGCCTCGGCTTGCTTCTTCTCCAAGTACGGTTCGACGGCGAAGTCGAGCCGTACGTGGGTCGTGCCTTCCGGCAGGGCCGGGAGGTCCTTGCACCGCCCGTCCGCGTCGGTGGCGGAGCCGCCGAGCGCCCGCCAGTCCACGGACCGGCCGCCGCGGGCGGCGAGGTGGACGGCCACGCCCGCTGCGGGGCGGCCGATGCTGGTGTCCAGGATGTGCGTGGACACCGAGGCGGCGGTGGCGGTGCTCATGCGGTTCCCTCTTCGAGGAGTCGGGTCAGCCGGATGCGGTTGATCTTGCCCAGTTCGGTGCGGACGATGTCGCGCTCCTGCTCGGGTGAGTTGCCGATCCGGGTCTTCACCGCGTCCCGCATCTGCTCGCCGGTCAGTCCGGTGGCGCAGATCAGGAAGACGTGCCCGAACCGGTCCTGGTACGCCAGGTTCAGTTCGAGCATCTCCGCCTTGAGCTCGTCGGAGGCCCCGGCCATGCCCCGCTGTTCGCGCGAGGAGGTCGGGTCTCCCGGCTTCGGGCGTCCGATGGGCGGGTGGCCCGCCATCGCCTGCTCCAGGTCCGGGACCGTGAGCCCGGCCATGGCGGCGTCGCTCGCTGCCAGGAGATCGTCCGCGCTGGCGAAGGGTCGCTGGGCGAGCAGCGCCCTGCCCCAGGCCGAGGAGGCGCACACCTCATGGAGGACGGCGGCGGCCTCGGCCTCCGGCACGGCGTTGAACCGGGCCAGGCCGGGTGTCGCCGGACTCGGGGTCGTCGCGCTCGACGTCACGGGATGCCTCCGTGGCCTTGATACGGGCGTGCTGGGGATAACCCAATACCCCTCGACGACCTCACGTCAACACTTTGTTGAAATCTCCTGGCCGGGGTGCCGCTCCCGGTCGGCGGACAGGACCGAACCGCGCGCGATGGCGTCGGGGTCGGTTCACCGGCTGAATTTCGGCACAGACCCGTCATCCGGTGACGCGATCGATGCGTGCGGCTCGTGCCGATGCGGATGCCGATGCCGATGCCGATGCCAGGGCAGCGTCCTCGCAGTGGATCCGTACGGTCAAGAGCGCGGTGTTGCACACGGTGAAGGCGACAGCGGTCATCCAGGCGCTGTGCACCAAGGGCAGAGCGACGCCCTCGACCGCCACGGCAGCGTAGTTGGGATGGCGCAGCCACCGATACGGGCCGTTGGTGACCAGAGCCATTCCGGGGATCACGATCACTCGCGTGTTCCACCGCCGACCCAGTGTGGCGATGCACCACCAGCGAAGGCCCTGAGCGGCGATGACGACGGCCAGCATCGGCCAGCCCACGAATGGTACGAAGGACCGCCCTGCCGCCCATACCTCTGCCAGACACCCGGCAAGCAGGCCGGTATGCAGGAGCACCATCGCCGGGTAGTGCCGCTGCCCGGCCTCGATGGCGCCGTGCGCCAGGCTCCAGCAGCGGTTGCGACGGGCCACCGCCAGTTCGGCCAGCCGCTCGACGGCGACGGCCCCGATGAGCAGCGTGTACCAGATCACCGCCGGCTACCCCTCTCACCAGAGAAGCAGGACCAGTTCGGCACAGAAGCCGGGTCCGAGGGCGAACAACAGGCCCCACGTCCCGGTCGGCGGCCTGCGCCGAGCCGTGTCCCACAGCACGTGCAGGACCGACGCGGAGGAGAGGTTGCCCACCTCGGCGAGCGAGCCCCAACTGCGGTCCAGAGCTCCGTCCGGCAAGTCGAGCGTATCGGCGATGGCGTCGAGGACCTTCGGCCCGCCGGGATGGCAGATCCAGGTCCCGATGTCGTTCCTGGTCAGGCCGTGGTCGACGAGGAAGCCGTCGATGTCGGCGGCAAGGTGCGCGCGGACGATACCGGGAATGCCGGGATCGAGCACGATGCGGAAGCCGCTGCTGGTGATGTCCCAGCCCATGGCCCGCTCGGTGCCCGGGTAGAAACGGCTGCGGGTCGCCACCACCATCGGGCCGTCCACCCGCCTGTCCCCCTCGCGGCCCTGCGCGACCAGCGCGGCGGCACCGTCCCCGAAGAGCGCGCTGCCCACCAGGTTGGCCGGGGACGTGTCCTCCCGTTGGAAGGTCAGCGAGCACAGTTCGACGGTGACCAGCACCGCGACGTGCGTGGGCCAGCCACGCAGATAGTCGTGGAGCCGGGCGACGCCTGCCGCTCCGGCGGCGCATCCGAGTCCGAAGACGGGCAGTCGCTTGACATCCGGCCGTAGAGCAAGCTGATCGATCAGACGGGCATCGATCGAGGGAGCGGCCATACCCGTCGTCGAGGCGAACACCAGCAGGTCCACGGCCTCCGGCGGGATGCCGGCGGTGCGCAGGGCGCCCTGAACAGCTTCGGAGCCCATCTCCACCGCGTTGCTGATGAACACGTCGTTGGCCTTGCCGAAGTCGTCGAGAGAGGCGTACGCGTCGAGCGGCAGCACGGTATGGCGTGAGCGAACCTTCGCCGCCGTGTGCAGCCGGTGGAGAAAAGCCGGATCTACGCCGGGCAGGCTGGCGCGCGCCAGATCGGTGATCTCGTGCTGATCATGCCGATAAGGTGCCGGGACCTTGTGGACCGAGGCGATACGGCTCATGGGCGTCCGGGTTCCCCCTTTAGCCCTCTCCAACCCCACAGCTACTCGATCGTCGCTCCGGTCACGGGAGAACCGTGTCGCGCCGTTGCCCGATAAGGGCGTCTCTGAAAGTCACTCTCGGTCGCCACGGGACTTGGCATTCCGCCGCTTGGCGCGCTGCTCCTCCTGGTAATTGATGTAGTTGTAGACCGTGAAGCGGCTCACCCCGAGCGCGCTCGCCACCGTCTCGACGCCGTGCCGCACCGAGAACGCTCCCCGGGCCTCCAGCCCCTTCACGACCTGCTGCTTCTCCTTGCGGTCGAGCTCGGCGAGCGGCTTGCCGTGCTTGCGCTCCAGCGCGGCCAGGATGTGGTCCAGCGAGTCGGCGAGCTGCGGCAGCCGTACGGCGATCACGTCCCGGCCCTCCCACGCGAGGACGACGTCGTCATCCCCCGCCTGGTCCGGCGGCAGGATCTCGCCGCCCATCGCGTCCACGAGCGGCTTGACGGCCGTGATGAACGGGTGGTCTTCGATGCCGGTCACCGATCGCCCTCCCCGATCACGTTGATCTGCAGGGAGATCCGGGTGGCGCCCGCCTCCAGGGTCTTGCGCAGCAGGGCGTCGACCGCGGTCAGGATGACATCCGCGCCGCCCTCCGCGGTATTGCCGAACGGTCCGACGTCCACGGCGTCCAGGTCGGCAGCCTCGACGACCTCGCGCGCCACCAGTGCGTGCTGCGGCGTTTCGTCGAGATCGAAGGGCTCGGTCGTGAACTCCACTTTCAATCGCACTGTGCCCCCATGGCATCCGCTGTGACCTGCGCGTTCTCCGGGCCCTCCGGCCGGGAGGGCACATCCAGGGCACATCCTCCGGTCGGGGCGGCCGACACACCCTGCCGGCGTGATCCCGCGCTCGGTGCGCCCCGGCCGCTCCCGAGACCGACCTTAACGGACTCCTCCGACGTCGGACTCTCCCGAGGCGATCAGCCGCCGAAGGGCGGTACGCGACCCACAACGCGTACCGCCCGGCTCGAGCGGATCAAGTGGTGCGGCTGATCAGCGGTGGTGCGCGCAGACGGCATTCAGCGGTGCTGCACAGGCCGCCGCCGGGGCGTCACGCCGCCCTGGCCCGGAAGACGGGCAGGTACCCGAGGGCCTGGCCGTTCTTGTTGGGGTGGTAGGAGTTGCCGACGGGGACGGTCAGGCTGTGGAGCCATTCGGCACCCGAGCAGATCTCGTGGCCTGTGAAGGTGGTCCGGACGTCGCCGAAGGTGAAGCCGTATGCCGCGGCACGGGCCGAGATCACGGAGTTCAGCTGGTCCGACGCGGCGTTCAGGGCCGCGCGCTCACTCTCGCGCAGACCGACGATGCACGTGCCGTTGAGCATGTAGAGGCGCGGGTAACCCATCACGACGACACGGGCGTTGGGCGCCCTGCTCTTGATGGTCGCGTACAGGGTGTTGAGCCTGCCGGGCAGAAGGCTGGACATCTGGCTCCGGGCGGTCGCGACGGCCGACAGGCAGCTCTCCTCGTTCTCGAGGATGCAGGTGGTCATGACATCGGCGAAGCCCACGTCGTTGCCCCCGGCGCTGACGCTGATCAGACCGGTGGCGGCGCTCAGCGGTGAGAGCTGCCCGCTGATCACGGTCGTGGTGGTGGCTCCGGAACACGCGGTGAAGGAGAAGGACGAGGGGCTGTTGGCCGCGGCCCACAGCGACGGATACGAGTTGGCGCTGCGCTTGCAGTCACCACTGTCGCCGTAGTCACCGGCTCCGGTTCCGGACGAATAGCTGTCGCCCAGCGCGACATACGCGGGAGCGGCGGCTGCGGCCTGCTGAGCACTCATCAGAACCCCGGTGAGTGCGAGGAGCAGAGTCGCGACGACGGACGCCGGTCTGCGGAACAGCTTCATGAAGGCTCCTGAAGTCAGTTGGAACGCTCGTTTCTGAATCCCTTTCAGAAGCCCGGGCGGCCTGAGGTTCGGTGCCGCACGGGCCGACTTGCGTGAGACGACAGGTTCATGACAAACATGCGATGCTAGAAAATCTGTCATCGCGTCATGCCGTGCTGGACCGTACTGCAGCAGATCAGGCCGCGTCTACGCGCATGGACAAAGTCAGTTGCACACATTGCTGTCGATGCGAAGTCACCTTGCGATCGCGAACGTGCGATGAGGCGGGCGAGGGCTGAACGGGACGCCGGAGCGGTGTGCACGCGAACAACAGGTCTGCATCGGCTCACGCAGGCCGCCTGACTCGCTATACGATC
Organism: Streptomyces himalayensis subsp. himalayensis; assembly: GCF_013778455.1. Taxonomy (GTDB): domain Bacteria; phylum Actinomycetota; class Actinomycetes; order Streptomycetales; family Streptomycetaceae; genus Streptomyces; species Streptomyces himalayensis. The sequence goes on from NZ_JACEHE010000040.1 coordinate 24,488, forward strand.
AGCCGACGACGGTGAACTGCGGTGCCAGGGAGGCATGGTGTACGAGCTGGTGCTCCGGGTCGAGGCCGGACCCGCCGCGTCCGACGAACAGGTGGAGCGCCAAGTACGGAGTCTTTACAAGGACTTGCGGGCGCTCGGCCTGTTCCACGTGGAGCGCAAGCAGGCTCCCGCCCCGGCCGGCTCGATGGCTTCCGCCGGATACGAAATCGGCGCCCTCGTCCTCGGCGGCGCCTTCTCGGCGGCGAGCCTGAAGGCCCTGAGCAACGTACTGGTGGCCTACATCCAGCGCTCCAAGGACCGCTCTGTGGAGTGGGAGTTCGACGGCAACAAGGGCACGTTCCAGGCGCTGTCCGCAAAGGACCAGAACAAGCTGGTGGAGGTCGTGGCGGCGAGGATCGCCGCGGGACCGGGCGCGGACGGCGGCAGCGGGGAGCCGGGAGGCAGCGATGGCGGGACGCCGGATCGCGCTGCTGGTCGCGACTGACGGATACGTCGACCCGGGTCTCAACCAGCTCCGCTCGCCCGCACGCGGCGCCGAGGAACTCGAAGTCCTGTTGAAGGACGAGGCGGTGGGCCGCTTCGATTTCGTCCGTACGCTCACCAACCGGCCGAAGGAGGAGATCGAGCGGGAGATCGAGGCACTGCTCAGCAATCGCGCGCCCGACGACCTCGTCCTGCTCTACCTCGCCTGCCACGGCATCCGGAACGACACCGACCGGTTGTTCTTCGCGACCATCGGCACGGACCTCGGCCGCCCCCACACCACCGCCGTCCGCGCCGACCTCGTCCATCAGCTCCTGGACGAGTGCGAGGCCCGCACCAAGATCGTGCTCCTCGACTGCTGCTACAGCGGCCTGTTCCACCGCGGCACCCCCATGTCCCCGGCCCCGGTCGATGTGGAGGCGGCGCTGGTGGGCCGCGGCACCTTCGTGATCACCGCGTCCACAGCACTCGAATACGCGTATGACGGCGACCAGCTCACGCTGGACAACTCCCGGCCCATGTCACGCTTCACCGCGGCGGTCAACGAGGGGCTCAGCACGGGGCTCGCCGATCTCGACCGCGACGGTGTGATCACACCCGACGAGCTGTACACGTACGTGCACGACGCCGTCATCAACCAGAGCGGTCCGGATCAGACACCCACCAAGTCCGGCCAGTGTGAGGGGCATGTCCCCCTCGCGTACGCGGCGCGCACTGACCCGTTCGCCGGCTCGTCCTCCCGGGCGGCACGGACGGACGAGCTGGTGCTGGGGACACTGCTCCCGCCCCCGGTCGACACCCCGGACCGGGGATTCATCTGCGACTCGTGGGAGGGCGCCTCCCGGCTGCTGGTGCCGATCGGCCGGGCGCCGGCGGGCTCCGGCGGCGAGCCCATGTGTCTGGACCTCTCCAGCCGGGAGGGGAACGCGGCGATCGTCGGCAAGCTGGGCAGCGGCAAGACGACACTGCTGCGTGTCCTCGTGATGTCGCTGGCGCTGACCCACACACCGAACGAGGCGGAGTTCTACCTGCTGGAAGGAGCCGTCAACAGGCTCGGTGTGCTGCGGTCGATGCCCCATGTCAGGAAGGTCGCCGCGACCCATGAGCACGAGGCGGTCACGGAGGTCCTCGACGCGGTGAGGGAGGCCGTGGCCGCCCGGCGGGCCCTGTTCCAGGAGCTGGACATCGACTCCGTCGAGGAGTTCCGCGAGCTGCGCGCTGCGGGACGGCTGCCGCGCGACTGCGGCAGCGACGTCTTCCTCGTGATCGACGGCTGGCTCGACTTCGACTGGGAGATACCCGACTTCGCCAAGGAGGTCCACCGGCTCGCCAACTCGGGCCTGAACTACGGCGTCCACCTCTTCGTCTCCGCTCGCCGGTGGAGCGACTTCGGTACGAATCTCCTCGGGCTGCTCGGGACCCGTGTCGAACTCGCCCTGGACGACCCGGCGGAGTCCCAGATCGATGCCACGCTCTCGGCGAGCGTCGGCGTCGGCTGGGCCCTGTCGCGCCGCCGGCGCTTCCGTGTGGCCGTGCCCCACCTGGAGGAGGTCGCCACGTCCGCGGAGGCCAGGAGGGCCCTGGCCGACACGACAGAGCGGATGCGCGAACTCTGGCTCGGCGTGCAGCCGGACACGGCGCCGCCCCAGCCACGCACCGACATTCCGTTCACGGAACTGTTCGGCATCGGCGACGCCGAGCAGTTCGACGTGACCCGTTCCTGGCCGCAGCGCCCACCGCAGGAGCGGCTGCGGGTGCCGGTCGGGACCGGCGAGGACGGCCGCCCCGTCTTCCTCGACCTCAAAGAGGCGGCGCACGGCGGCATGGGACCGCACGGCCTGTGCATCGGCGCCACCGGCTCCGGCAAGTCGGAACTGCTGCGCACCGTGATCCTCGGCCTCGCCGCCACGCACTCGTCCGAAACGCTGAACTTCGTCCTGGCCGACTTCAAGGGCGGTGCCACCTTCGCCGGCATGTCGCACCTGCCGCACGTCTCGGCGGTCATCACCAATCTCGCCGACGACCTGACGCTCGTGGACCGCATGAGGGACGCGCTCACCGGCGAACTCACGCGCCGCCAGGAGGTGCTCCGCGCGGCGGGCAACTACCCCAACGTCACCCAGTACGAAGCGGCCCGGGCGGACGGCGCCCCGCTGGATCCCCTGCCCTCGCTGCTCGTCGTGATCGACGAGTTCTCCGAACTCCTGGTCGCACGGCCGGAGTTCATGGACATCTTCGTCCAGATCGGTCGGGTCGGCCGCTCGCTCGGCGTGCATCTGCTGCTGGCCTCGCAGCGTCTTGAGGAAGGCAGGCTGCGGGGCCTGGACACTTACCTGTCGTACCGGATCGGCCTGCGGACCTTCTCCGCCAGCGAGTCCCGGACGACGATCGGCGTACCGGACGCCTACCATCTGCCCCCCGTTCCCGGCACCGGCTATCTCAAGCACGGCACCGGCGAACTGACCCGCTTCCGGGCCGCGTACGTGTCAGCTCCCCACACCCCTCAGCAGGAACCGTCCGCCACCGACGACTACGTCTTCGGAGACGTCTTCGCGGAGAGCCTGCTTGACGTGCTGGTCCGCCGGATGGAGGGCCAGGGGCCGCACGCGCACCAGGTGTGGCTGCCTCCGCTGGACGTCCCGGCCGCCCTCGGCGACCTGCTGCCGGAGCTGGCGGCCACCTCGGAGCGCGGGCTGCACCCTCCGGCGTACGAGGGGCTGGGCCGGCTCATCGTGCCGGCCGGACTCGTGGACCGGCCCTTCCAGCAGCGCCGCGATCCGATGTGGCTCGACTTCTCGGGACCGGCCGGGCACGGCCTGGTCGTCGGCGGACCCCAGACGGGCAAGTCGACGCTGCTGCGTACGGTCGTCTGCGCGCTCGCGCTCACCCATACACCGTCCGAAGCGCAGTTCTACTGCCTCGACTTCGGCGGCGGGAGCCTGCGGACGCTCCAGGATCTGCCGCATGCGGGCGGTGTGGCCTCTCGGCTCGAACCGGAGCACGTGCGCCGTGCGGTCGCGGAGGTCGCCGGCGTGCTCGCCGCGCGGGAGGAGTTCTTCCGGGCCAACGGGATCGACTCCATGGCCGCGTACCGCCAAGGTCGCGCGGCCGGGAAGTGGCCGGACCAGACATGGGGCGACGTCTTCCTGGTCATCGACGACTGGTCGAGCTTCAGGCAGGACTACGAGCAGCTGGAGGGGACCGTCGCCGACATCGCGGCACGCGGCCTCGGATACGGCGTCCACCTGCTGCTCACGGCCACCCGCTACGCCCATGTCCGTCCGGCGCTGCGTGAGTACTTCGGCACCCGGGTCGAGCTGCGCCTCGGCGACCCGGCGGACTCGGAGATCTCACGACGGGAGGCGGTGAACGTCCCGGTCGGCGCCCCGGGCCGCGGTCTGACCCCCGACAAGCACCACTTCCTGGCCGCCGTGCCGCGGCTCGGCGACGGTCCGGACGCCCCGGCCGGACTGGCAGAGGCCACCGCCGACCTCGTCGATGCGATCCGGTCCCGGTGGACAGGACCGACCGCCCCGCCCGTACGCGTCCTGCCCGCGCTGCTGCCGGTGGACGCGCTTCCCCGGGAGTCGGGCGGCTCCAAGGGCGAACTCCTCCTGGGGCTGGACGAGAGCACCCTGCTGCCCTTCGGTGTCGACTTCCAGACCGACCCGTTTCTGGTCGCCATCGGGGAGAGCGAGTCCGGCAAGTCGTCACTGCTACGGCTGCTCGCCCAGAGGATCAGCGAGCGGTACACGCCGCAGGAGGCGCAGCTGGTGGTCATCGACTACCGGCGTTCGCTGCTGGGGGACCTGCCACCCCACTACGTGGCGGAGTACATCCCGAGCGGCATGCAACTGCAGCCTCACATCGACGCCCTGGCCGACCTCATGGCCAGACGGATGCCGCCGCCGGACGTCACCGCGGAGCAACTGCGCCACCGCAGCTGGTACACGGGCGCCGACATCTTCCTCCTCGTGGACGACTACGACCTCGTCGCGACGGCCTCGGGCAACCCCCTCCACCGTCTCCTGGACTACCTGCCGTTCGCACGGGACACCGGGATGCGCATCGTGCTGTGCCGCACTTCGGCCGGGGCGGGCCGTGCCATGTACGAACCGTTCATGCAGTCCCTGCGGGAGCAGGGCGCGCACGGGCTCACGCTCTCCGGCGACAAGTCCGAAGGGCAGCTGATCGGTTCGGTGGTCCCGTTCCGCCGGCAGCCCGGCCGCGCCACGCTCACCGGCCGGCGCACCGGGGTCCGGCAGGTCCAGCTGGCCTACCAGCCGCCCCACGCCGAGTGACCGGGAGAGGCCGAGACTCTCCTCCCCCGCGACGGATCCGCGCCTTCTCGCCGTAGAGCAGATGACGGAAGCCGTGCCGTCTCTCATCTGCGGTGCGGCGACGCGACAGGGAGGGGCTGCTGCGCCATGGCAGGACGTACGCGAAGAGGAACCGGAAGAGGAGTCAGGGGCACGGCGATTGCGGCGGCGGCCATGGCCGCGCTCACCGCGTCCCAGGCGCCGGGAGCGGTGGCACGGGCATCGGCGCCGGCCCCCGAGAGCGCCACAGAACGCGGGCCGAGCATCTCCGGAGACACGCCGTTCCGCGCCGAGCTCCCGCCGCTGCGGGTGCGGGACGGGTCGGGAACGTTGTCGGCAGAGGCCTCGTCGGCGGGGGACTCCGCCGCGGTCGGCGGCGCGCTGCCGGCCACCGTGTTCGCCGCCTACCGGCATGCGGAGTCCGAGCTGGCGCGCAGCGCGCCCGGTTGCAGTCTGCGGTGGCACCTACTCGCCGCCATCGGCCAGGTGGAGTCCGGGCAGGCGCGCGGCGGCCGCGTGACCGCGGACGGCACGACTCTGGCGCCGATCCTCGGGCCGCGTCTTGACGGCAACGGGTTCGCCCTCATCCGGGACAGCGACGGCGGTGCGTACGACGGGGACACGGTGTACGACCGGGCCGTCGGGCCGATGCAGTTCATCCCGTCGACCTGGGCGTCCTGGGGCGCGGACGGCAACGGCGACGGACGCGCCGACCCGCACAACATCTTTGACGCGGCACTCGCAGCCGGGCGCTATCTGTGCGCGGGCGGGCGCGATCTCTCCGGCCCGGCGGACCTGGACCGGGCGATCCTCGGCTACAACCACTCGCGGGCCTATCTGCGTACGGTCAGGGCCTGGCTCGCGTACTTCCTCGACGGGCACCGGGTGGTGCCGGACAAACCCGGTACGTCCGATGCGAGCCCGAAGAAGAAGCCTTCGGAGACGGCGCGGCCCGAGACTTCACCCGCGCCCTCGCGGCAGGAGCCCCGCCCCGGCGGCTCATCCGGTGCGCCGTCCTCCCCGGCCCCCACGCCCTCCTCGCCGTCACCGTCACCCTCGAAGACCCGCCCGGCGGAGGAGACGCGGGAGCCCGTACTTCCCCTTCCGGATCCCACCGTGGACCTGCCCGGTGACGGGGTGCTGACGGACGCCGAGCCGCTGGCCAGCAACGGTAAGGACTCGATGAGCGCCTCCCCCTCCACAACACCGGATACCGGGCGGTAATGTCGCGACCCGCCGGGCAAGCACGGGACGACCGGCGGGTGAGCGCGAAGGGGCCCTCTCATGACGACGGACATGCATCCAGCTCATGCGGACGGAGCGGATGAAGAGCCGGACGGTGAGCGGGACCGCTGGCAGCGCATGTGGAGCCACCGCGAGCAGCTGCTCAAGGTGGCCCGCCGTCGGTCGTTGAGCCCGGAGGACGCCGAGGACGCGGTGCACGAGGCGATGCTGCGCGCCGCTGAGCGGCCGGACCTCGACGACGAGCGGCTCGGTGCCTGGCTGACGACCGTGACGATGCGGCTGTGCATCGACCGCCACCGTCAGGTCAACCGTGAGGCCGAGGTGCGCACCAGCCCCACGCTGGTGACGCCCGGACCTGTGCCCGTCGAGGAGGCGGTGTGCGACCGGGCCGAGGCGCGGTGGCTGGCCGTACGCAGCAATGAGCTGCCCGCGCGCCAGGCGGAGGCGATCTGGCTGAAGTCCGAGGAGCTGGACGTCGGGCAGGTCGCCGTCAAGATGGGGCTGAGCTACCGGACGGTCGAGTCGCTGCTCGCCAGGGCCCGGCGGACGCTGCGCAACTCGCTGGCGGCCACGCTGGGTGTCGTCCTGTTCCTGGTCGGACGCGGCCGGCCGCGGGCGGGCGGTCACGTGCAGGTGGTCGCTGCGGCCTCGACGGCGGCGACCCTGGCGGTGGCGGGCTTCGTGCTGCCGTACGCACATCACGGGGACGGGCACGGCACGGCACCGCGGCCATCCGTCTCGGACACCGCGCAGACCACGGAGGTGTCGGGGACGGGTGCGGACGGGCGTACGCCGGCCCCCGCACGCGACCTGCCGGGGACGCAGGCGGTGGGTGGCACGGAAGGCGCGGGATCGGCCGGCGACGAGTCACTGCTGCCGCTGCCCGTGCCGGAGGTCTCCTTGTCAGGAGTCCCGGCTGTCTCCGTGGAGCCGTTGCCGACGCTGTCCGCCCCTGACCTGACGGAGGTGGCCCAGGTCCCGTCCGTGCCCGAGGTGCCGCAGGTGCCCGGCGTTCCCGACGCGACCGAGGTGCCCTCCGTGCCGGAGGTGGAGGTCCCGGACGCGACGGTCACCCCGAATGCCTCCGCGCTGGTGGACGCCACGGGTACGCAGAACGCGCCCGCCGACGACCTGCCCGGCGGTCTCCCTCGCTGACCCGGCCCGCCTGATCCGGCCCGCCTGATCCAGCCCCGCCTGATCCGGCCCTCCTGATCCGGCCCTCCTGATCCGGCCCGCCTGATCCTGCCCGCCTGATCCAGCCCCGCCTGATCCGGCCTCGCGAAAAAATTCGGTCACCGGAGCGACGGACGCCCTTCCTCTCCCCGTAGAGCAGATGTCGGAGCTGCTCCACGGGCTGAAGGGTGGACCGGATGGGTGTCGAGATCTGTGTGGAAGGGCTGACCAAGTCCTTCGGACACCAGGTCATCTGGCAGGACGTCTCGCTGACGCTGCCTGCCGGAGAGGTATCGGTGATGCTCGGCCCCTCGGGCACGGGCAAGTCGGTGTTCCTCAAGACGCTCGTCGGACTGCTGAAGCCGGAGCGGGGCTCGATCCGTATCGCGGGCCAGGACATCACCAAGCTCCGCGAGCACGATCTGTACGAGGTGCGGAAGCTGTTCGGGGTGCTGTTCCAGGACGGTGCGCTGTTCGGCTCGATGAACCTCTACGACAACATCGCCTTCCCGCTGCGCGAGCACACCCGTAAGTCCGAGAGCGAGATCCGGCGGATCGTCCTCGAGAAGATGGACATGGTCGGGCTGATCGGCGCCGAGGAGAAGCTGCCGGGTGAGATATCCGGAGGTATGCGGAAAAGGGCCGGTCTGGCCCGGGCCCTGGTGCTCGATCCGGAGATCATCCTCTTCGACGAGCCGGACTCCGGCCTCGACCCGGTGCGCGTCGCGTATCTCAACCAGCTGATCGTCGATCTCAACGCCCAGATCGACGCGACCTTCCTGATCGTCACGCACGACATCGCCTCGGCCCGCCAGGTGCCGGACAACATCGGTCTCCTTTTCCGGCGCGAGCTGGTGATGTTCGGCCCGCGCGAGAAGCTGCTGACCAGCGACGAACCGGTCGTACGGCAGTTTCTGAACGGCCGGATGCAGGGGCCGATCGGCATGGCGGAGGAGAAGGACGCCGCTCTGGTCGAGCAGGAGCTGGCCCAGCTCGGCGAAGGCGGGGGCGGGGGCGGAGGCGCAACGGGCGGGCGCGCACAGACACCCGGCAGTCAGGAGATGACTCCCCGCCTGCTGCCGGGCCCGGGAATCACCCGCCCACCCCGCTGGGAGGCCATCGCGAAACGCGAGGCCGCGCTGCACGGGAAGGCGGTGACGGGCGCATGAGTCTGTCGCCCACCGGAGCGCTCCGGCAGTCCGGCAATCTGTTCGCGATGGCGCTGGACGTCGCCCGGACGATGCCCCGGCGCCCCTTCCAGGTACGGGAGTTCATCCAGCAGGCCTGGTTCATCGCAAGCGTCACGATCCTGCCGACGGCCCTGGTCTCCATCCCCTTCGGCGCGGTCATCGCGCTGCAGATCGGCAGCCTGACGCGGCAGCTCGGCGCCCAGTCGTTCTCGGGTGCCGCTTCGGTGCTCGCCGTGCTGCGGGAGGCCTCGCCGATCGTCACCGCGCTGCTGATCGCGGGCGCGGGCGGCACGGCGATCTGCGCGGACCTCGGAGCGCGGAAGATCCGCGAGGAGATCGACGCGATGCAGGTGCTGGGCATCGACCCGATCCACCGGCTCGTGGTGCCCCGCGTGCTCGCCTCGATGGTGGTGGCGGTGCTGCTCAACGGCCTGGTGTCGGTGGTCGGAGTGGCTGGCGGCTACTTCTTCAACGTCATCCTGCAGAACGGCACGCCCGGCGCGTATCTGGCCTCCTTCACGACCCTCGCCCAGCTCTCCGACCTGTGGGCGGCCGAGCTGAAGGCGCTGGTGTTCGGCGCGATCGCCGCGATCGTCGCCTCGTACAAGGGGCTCACCGCGAAGGGCGGTCCGAAGGGCGTGGGCGACGCGGTGAACCAGTCGGTGGTGATCACCTTCATGTTGCTGTTCGTGACGAACTTCGTGATGACCGCCGTGTACTTCCAGATCGTTCCGCAGAGGGGTTGAGGGATGGCGCTCATCAGCCGTTTCGTGGGGCGTCCGCTGCGCTCGCTGGAGGAACTGGGCACCCAACTCTCCTTCTACGGGCGCTCGCTGGCCTGGACCGGCCGCACCCTGCGCCGCTACAAGAAGGAGATCCTGCGTCTGCTGGCCGAGGTCAGCTTCGGCCGCGGCGCGCTCGCCGTGGTCGGCGGGACGGTCGGCGTGATCGCCTTCCTGTCCTTCTTCACCGGAACCGAGGTGGGCCTGCAGGGGTACGCGGCGCTCAACCAGCTCGGCACCTCGAACTTCGTGGCGTTCCTGTCGGCGTACTTCAACACCCGCGAGATCGCCCCGCTGGTCGCCGGACTCGCGCTGTCCGCGACCGTCGGGGCCGGATTCACCGCCCAGCTCGGTGCGATGCGGATCAGCGAGGAGACCGACGCTCTGGAAGTGATGGGCGTCCCGTCGCTGCCGTTCCTGGTGACCACGCGGATGATCGCCGGTTTCGTGGCCGTCATCCCGCTGTACGTGGTCGGGCTGCTGTCCTCGTACTTCGCCGCCCGGACCATCACCACGGGCTACTACGGGCAGTCGGCGGGCACCTACGACCACTACTTCCAGCAGTATCTGCCGCCCGTCGACGTGCTCTGGTCCTTCGGCAAGGTGATCGTCTTCGCCGTCGTGATCATCCTGGTGCACTGCTACTACGGCTACTACGCGAGCGGCGGCCCGGCAGGCGTCGGTGTCGCGGTGGGCCGTGCGGTGCGGACTTCCATCGTCGCCATCAACGTCCTGGACTTCTTCCTCTCGCTGGCGATCTGGGGCGCCAACACGACCGTACGGATTGCGGGGTAGGGCCGATGCGGATCGTCACTCAGAGGGCGAGACTGCGCCTGTACGGCGTCGTCTTCATCGCCGTCATCGCAACGCTGCTCGGCCTGTCCGTGGCCGTCTACCAGCAGGTTTTCACCCCGGCCGTACGGATCACGCTGGAGGCCGACACGCTCGGGAACCAGCTGGATCCGCGCGCCGACGTGAAGCTGCGCGGGCTGCTGGTCGGCGAGGTGCGGGCGGTGCGGGCCGACGGCGAGAAGGCGACGCTCGACATCGCGCTCAAGCCGGAGCAGGTCCCGCAGATCCCGGCCGATGTGCACGCGCGGCTGCTGCCCAAGACGCTGTTCGGCGAGAAGTACGTCGATCTGGTGGTGCCGCGGGGCTCCTCCGGCAGGCCCATTCAGGCCGGGGACGTCATCACCCAGGACCGCACCACGGTCGGCATGGAGCTGCAGCAGCTGATGAACGACCTGCTGCCGCTGCTGCGCACCGTGCAGCCCGGCAAGCTCAACGCCACGCTGTCCGCGTTCTCCGACGCCCTCGAAGGCCGCGGCGACCGGATCGGCGACAACCTCACCCGCGTCGAGCGCTATCTGCGCAAGCTCAACCCGCACATGCCGTCGATCCAGGAGGACATCTCCCGGTTCGCGGATGTAGCCGAGGTGTACGCCGACGCGGCACCCGACCTGATGAGGATCCTCCGCAACACCGTCACGACCAGCCGCACCCTCGTCGAGCAGAAAGACCAGCTGGCCGCCGCGCTCGCCTCGACCGCCACGGTCGCGGGCACCGCGGACGACTTCCTCGACGAGAACGGCGACCGGCTGATCACACTCGGCCGCGTCTCCCGCCCCACGCTCGAGCTGTTCGCCCGCTACGCGCCCGAGTACCCCTGTCTCCTCGAGGGCCTGGTGCACCAGGACAAGGCGTCGGACGCGACGTTCAGGGGCGGCGCGATGCACATCACGCTCGAAGTCGTCCGCCAGCGATCTCCGTACGAACCCGGCGAGGAACCGCGCTATGCAGAGCGATCGGGCCCGAACTGCAGAGGCCTGCCCCACCCCCAGGTGCCCGCACCGGCCGTCAAACTCAACGACGGTACGAAGTCGCGGAGTTCGGGTGGCGGCACACTGCCCGGAGGGGTCAACGTGTCCAGCACCGAGGCCGAACAGCGCGCCATCGGCTCGCTCGTCGCACCCGTCATGGGGGTGCCTGCCGATGAGGTGCCGCCGGTCGCGACTCTGCTGTTCGGCCCGATGGCCCGCGGAACGGCGGTGAGCGTCGCATGAGTGTCAAGGGAGCCAGGGACGCCGCGTCGCCACTGATCAAGTTCAGCCTCTTCACGGTGGTGACCGTGCTGGCGACGGCGCTGCTCGCCGCCACCATCGTCAACATCTCTTTCACCCCCGAGCACACGTACCGCGCAGTGTTCAGCGATGTCACCAGCCTGGAGGAAGGCGACGACATCAGGGTGGCCGGCGTGCGAGTCGGCGAGGTGGCGGACATCCGGATCAAAGACCGGACGCTGGCGGAGGTCACCTTCACGGTCAGCGCCGACCGCCCCCTGTTCACCAGCACCGGGGCCGTCATCCGCTACCGGAACCTGGTCGGGCAGCGGTACATCGCGCTGACGGAGGGCGCCGGCGACGGCACACGGCTGCGGCCCGGAGGCACGATCCCCCTGCCGCGGACCCAGCCCGCGCTGGACCTCAACGCGCTGCTGAACGGCTTCAAGCCGCTGTTCGCCGCGCTCAGCCCGAAGGACGTCAACCAGCTCGCCACCGAGATCATCAAGACGCTGCAGGGCGAGGGCGGCACGGTCAACAGCCTGCTCGCCCACACGGCCTCGCTCACCACGACGCTCGCCGACCGCGACGAGCTGATCGGATCCGTGATCGACAATCTCAACGACGTGCTGGCGACGCTCGACAAGCGCGGCGCCCGATTCTCCGGGCTGCTCAAGCAGCTGCGGCGGGTGATCTCGGGCCTGTCCGCCGACCGCAAGCCCATCGGGGAATCGCTGGTGAACATCGGCGCACTGACCGACGCCACCTCGGGGCTGCTCGAGGACGCCCGGCCGCCGCTGAAGGACGACATCGCCGAGCTGACCGAGCTCACCGGAACGCTGAACAAGAACGAGAAGACCGTGGAGGGCGTCCTGAAGCGGCTGCCGAACAAGCTCAACAAGTTGACCGGGACGGCGACCTACGGCTCCTGGTTCAACTTCTACCTCTGCGACTTCGACGGCCGGATCGTGCTGCCGAAGACCAAAGAGGTGCTCACCCCTGAGTTCCATGTGGCACGGGCGAGGTGCGGCGGATGAGGATACGTCTCCTGCCCCGGGCGTTGCGCATGCCGAAGGGGCTGCGCATGCCGAGGGGGCCGCGCATGATCCCGTTCCGCGAGAGGAACCCCGTGGTGATCGGGGCCGTCGGCCTCACCACGCTCGCGCTGCTGACCGTCGCCGCGTTCAACGCCGACAGCCTTCCGGTGATCGGCAACGGAGACACGTACAGCGCGGCTTTCTCCGAGGCGGGCGGACTCAAGTCGGGCGACGAGGTGCGGATCGCCGGGGTCAAGGTCGGCAAGGTCGAGGAGGTCGACCTGGACGGCGACCACGTGAAGGTGGTCTTCAAGATCAAGGGCGACCCGGAGTTCGGCACCCGGACCGGCGCGTCGATCCGGGTCAAGACGATCCTCGGCGCGAAATACCTGGCGCTGCATCCGAAGGGCACAGGCCAGCTGAAGCCCGGCAGCGAGATCCCGCTGAAGCGGACGGTGTCGGCGTACGACGTCGTTCAGGCGTTCAGCGATCTGACCACCACGAGCGAGAAGGTCGACACGGAGCGGCTGGCGACCGCCCTGGACACGATCTCCACCACCTTCCAGGACTCGCCCGAGGAGGTTCAGGCGTCCATCAAGGGCCTGTCGAGGATCTCCCGGACGGTGGCATCGCGTGACAAGGCGCTGCGCGAACTCCTCGACCATGCCAACGGGGTCACCGGTGTGCTGGCCGAGCGCTCCGAGGACTTCTCCGCGCTGATCAAGGACGGCGACAAGCTGTTCCAGGAGATCAGCAGGCGGCGTACGGCCATCCATAACCTGCTCAAGAGCTCGGCCGCCCTCGGCATCCAGCTCTCGGGCCTGGTCGAGGACAACCGCAAGCAGATCGGTCCCGCGCTCAAGAGCCTGAACACCGTGGTCACGATGCTAGAACGCAACCAGGCGAGCCTCGACCGCAGCGTCAAACTGCTCGCGCCCTATGTGCGGGTGTTCACCAACACCCTCGGCAACGGCCCCTGGTTCGACACCTACGTCCAGAACATGGTCGCCCCCGCCCCTGTGACCCCGCGGACGGGAGGCTCGCGATGAAGGGACGCCTGATCACGCTGCAGGGCCGCCGGGCCCGGCTCCTGGCGCTGCTCACCGCGGCGGCCCTCGTCGCCGCGCTCACCGTCGCCCTGTGGCCGCGGTCCGAACCCGTCCGCGTCACGGCCTACTTCCCGCGCACCGTCGGCATCTACCCCGGCTCGGACGTACGCGTCCTCGGTGTCCGTATCGGCGAGGTCAAGAAGATCACGCCGGAGGGCAAGCGGGTGCGGGTGGAGCTCGTGTACGACGAGGGGCGCAAGGTCCCGGCGGACGCCAAGGCGGCGATCATCAACTCCTCGGTGGTCAGCGACCGTTACGTGCAGCTGCTGCCGGTGTACCAGGGCGGCCCTGCGATGCGGGACGGCGCTGTCATCCCCGAGTCGCGCACGGCCGTACCGGTCGAACTGGACCGGATCTTCGACAGCCTGCACACCACGGCTGACGCGCTCGGTCCGAAGGGCGCCAACAAGGACGGCTCCCTGTCGCGTCTCCTCGGCGTCAGCGCGGACAATCTCGAAGGGCAGGGCAAGAACCTGAACCAGACCGTCGAGGACCTCTCGCTGGCGGTCACCACCCTGTCCGACGGCCGGCAGGACCTGTTCGGCACCGTACGGAATCTGCAGGTGTTCACGGCCGCGCTGGCTGCGGACGACAAGAGCGTGCGGTCGTTCAACGAGAGCCTCACCAAGGTGGCGGAGCAGCTCGCCGGGGAGCGCAAGGACCTGGCGGCGGCGCTGAAGCATCTGGGGACGGCGCTCGGTGACGTGTCCGAGTTCGTGAAGGCGAACAAGAAGTCGCTGACGTCCGACGTGGAGGGCCTCAGCAAGGTCACGAAGGTGCTGGTCACGCAGCGGGCGGCGCTGGAGGAGCTGCTGGAGGTCGCCCCGGCTGCTCTGGACAACCTGCACAACGCCGGCAATCCGTCCTCCGGCACCCTCGACACCCGCAACAACGCCCAGCACCCGCAGGACCCGGCCTCACTGCTGTGCTCCGTCCTGAAGACGACGGGGGACGCGGGCGGCGAGAACCCCGACTGCCAGGAGCTGAAGAAACTCTTCGACTCGCTGCCGGAGCTGCCGGAGGCCGGGAGTCAGACGCTCTCGGGAGGCACGGGCACGGTCGACAAGACACTCGGCGGAATCCTGGGGGCCGGCGCATGAGTGAGCCGCGCATGAACGAGGGGCCCAAGAGTGAGCTGCGCATGAACCAGGGGCGCAAGAGTGAGCTGCGCATGAACCAGGGGCCCAAGAGTGAGCTGCGCATGAACCAGGGGCCCAAGAGTGAGCTGCGCATGAACCGGGGGCGCAAGAGCATGCTGCTCAAGGGCGGGGCGGTCGCGTGGGCGGCAGTCGGTTCGCTGCTGCTGTCCGGCTGCGAGTTCAACGGCTGGTACGACGTCGATCTGCCCGGAGGCGCCGCCGCGGACGGCAACGCCTACCACGTCACCGTCGAGTTCAGGGACGTCCTCGACCTGGTGCCGCAGTCGGCCGTGAAGGTCAACAACGTCACCGTCGGGGCCGTCGAGAAGGTGGAGCTGGTGGGCTGGCACGCGCGCGTGCGGCTGCGGGTCGCCGACTCCGTGAAGCTGCCCGCCAACGCGATCGCCGAGCTGCGGCAGACCAGCATGCTCGGCGAGAAGTACGTGGCGCTGTCCGCGCCGCCCGACGCCAAGCCCGTGGGCCGGCTCGGCGACGGCGACCGTATCCCGCTGTCCCGCAGCGGCCGCAACCCGGAGATCGAGGAGGTGCTGTCCGCACTGTCCGCGCTCCTCAACGGCGGCGGAGTGGCCCAGCTCAAGACGATCACCGTCGAGCTGAACAAGGCCCTGGAGGGCCGCGAGAACCGGGTCAAGTCCCTGCTCAAGGAGCTGGACACGTTCCTCGGCGGCCTCGACTCGCAGCGCAAGGACATCGTCCGCGCGCTCGAGGGCATCGACCGGCTGGCCAAGCGGCTGAAGAACGAGAAGAAGACGATAGCCGTGGCCGTCGACACGATGCCGCCCGCGCTGAAGGTGCTCGCCGACCAGCGGCGCAGTCTGACGAGGATGCTCACCGCCCTGTCGAAGCTCGGCAAGACGGGCACCGAGGTCGTCAACGCCTCGCGGGACGACGCGATCGCCAATCTGAAGCTGCTCCGGCCGATCCTGGAGCAGCTGAACAAGGCGGGCGATGATCTGCCGAACTCCCTCGAGCTGCTGACGACCTATCCGTTCCCCCGCGGCGCGACGGACGCGATCAAGGGCGACTACGTCAATCTCAGGATCACCGCCGATCTCGATCTGGCGGGCATCTACGGGAATCTCAGCGAGGGGGACGGGTCGGGCAAGGGAGACGGGGGCTCCGGCGGCCCCGAGACCCCGGATCTTCCGAAGACCCCGGACGTGCCCGACGTCCCCGGCCTCCCGACGCCCACCGCGCTGCCGGACGGCCCGGACGTGCCGGACTCTCCCCCCACCCCCTCGTCCCCTTCGGACGGCGACCTGCTGTGCCCGCCGGTGTGCAGCAGCAGCTACGCCGCGTACGGGTACGGCGGACAGGACGGTGACGGCCTGCCACCCGGGATCGATCTCGCGCTCGCGGAGCTCATGCTGAAGGGGATGCAACCGTGATCACACGAACGGTCAAGGCCCAGCTGATCGCCTTCGCCACCGTGACGGCCGTCGGTGTGTCGTACGTCGGCGCCCAGTACACGGGTCTCGTGGACAGCCTCCTCGACCGCGGGTACACCGTGCGGGCCGACTTCGCCGAGTCCGGGGGCATCTTCCCCGGCGCCGAGGTCACGTACAGAGGAGTGCCGGTGGGACGCGTCGGCAAGCTGCGGCTGACCGGCTCCGGCGGGGTGTCGGTGGCCCTCGACATCGAGGGCGGGCCGCGGATACCGGCCGACACGCTGGCCATGGTGGCGAACCGTTCGGCGGTGGGCGAGCAGTACGTCGACCTGCAGCCGCGGGGCAGCGGCGGGCCCTATCTGCTGGACGGCAGCACGATCTCCCGGAGCAACACGCGGGTGCCGCTGCCCACCACGGATCTCATCATCAGCCTCGACCGGCTGGTCAACTCCGTCGGCAAGGACGATCTGCGGGTCACCGTCGACGAGCTGGGTGAAGCCTTCGCCGGCACGGGACCGCAGCTGAGCCGGCTGGTGGACTCCGGGAACGAGCTGGTCGAGTCGGCCTCCGACTCGCTCCCCCAGACGATCTCGCTGATCGAGGACTCCCGGACGGTCCTCAAGACGCAGGCCGACCAGGGCTCGTCCATCAAGTCGTTCTCGAGCGATCTCGCCGACCTCACCGCGGAGTTGAAGAAGAGCGACGGCGACCTGCGCAAGCTGATCGGCAACACGCCGCCCGCGGCGGAGGAGGTCAACTCGCTGCTGAAGTCGACGCGGCCGCATCTGCCGGTGCTGCTGGCCAATCTGATCAGCGGCGGCCAGGTCACGCTGGCCCGGCTGCCCGGCGTGGAACAGGCCCTGGTCACCTTCCCGGTGGTGGTCGCGGACAGCTACACCGTCATCCCGGGTGACGGCACCACCCACTTCGGGCTGGTGCTCAACGCCGACGACCCGCCCGCGTGCACCCAGGGATACGGGACCCAGCGACGCGACCCCGCGGACACGAGCACGCGCGAGGCGAACACGAACGCGCGTTGCACGGCACCGCGCGGCGGCAAGACGTCGGTACGCGGCGCGCAGAACGCACCCGGCGCGTCGGCCGGTTCGGCCGGCGCGAACCAGGCGGCGTACGTCACGCCGTACGACCCGGAGACCGGCACCGCCGCCGGTCCTGACGGAACGTTCGTCGAGATCGGCTCGACGGGCGGCGAACAGAGCGTGTTCGGAAAGGAGTCGTGGCAATGGCTGCTCGTCGGACCGATGGCATGACCGACAGGACTACTGACGTGGCTGAGGCGACCGCCGAAGGCACAGGGGGCAGCGCAGGAGGGGGCCTGATCGGGAGCTTCGTCGTACGGGCGGTCCGCCCGCTGCGGCGGCTCGCGGCCGGACCCGCGGACGGCACCCGCCGCGGCCGGGCATGGTCCGCGGGACTCGTCACGGCGACGGTACTGACGACGGCGGTGACCGGCTGGTTGAGCGTCCAGCTGTACGAGCAGCACGAGGCGGAGCAGCGGCGCCAGGACATCCTGGCTACGGCCCGGCAGTCGGCGCTGAACTTCACGTCGATCGACTACCGGCACTACGACCGGGACAGCCGGAACGTGCTGAAGGGCGCGACGGGTGACTTCAAGGAGCAGTTCGCGGCGCAGACCAAGGAGCTGACCGAACTCGTCGCCGAGAACAAGTCGGTCTCCGAGGGCCAGGTCCTCGAAGCCGGCATCACGCGCTCGGACGAGCGGTCGGCCCGCGTCCTGGTGGTCGCCGACAGCAAGGTGACCAACGCGTCGGTGCCCAAGGGGGAGGCCCGCACCTACCGGCTGCAGCTCGACCTCGTGCTCGTGGACGGCCGCTGGCTGACGTCCGGCGTCGAGTTCGTCGGCTGACCGCACTTCCGTACGACCCGGCCGACGGCCCCGTACGACTCGTAAGGAGAAGAGAACCGTGGCGAACCCGACGACCCGAAGCCGCACCGGCTCCCCCGCCCGCCGGAGCCTGACCGCGGCCGCTCGCGCGGCGGCCAAGCGAGCGGAACGCAGCGGCCACGATCCCGTGGCCGACCAGCCCCCGGGGTCCACGGCCCACTCCCTGGCGGAGGACGCCTCCGACGCGACCCCGCGGCGCCCGGAGGGACAGCAGGTCGGCCGCACGCTGCTCATCGAACCCCCGGACGGCTGGGACGATCCGCCGGAGCCGCGACTGGCCTTCGAGGACGCCGACGAGGAGGAGCCCGAGGCTCCCGCCGCCGCGCGCACAACGCGACGGCGCCGACAGGGACTGCTCACGACGGTGCTCGCCGTCCTCCTCGTGGTGGGCCTCGTCGCGGTGGCCGTGCTCGGCTGGCAGTACCGCGAGGGGCGGCAGGCCGAACAGGCGCGGGGGCAGGCGCTCGCAGCAGCGCGGAAGGCGGCGCCCGTCGTCCTGTCGTACGACTACCGGCATCTGGACCGGGACTTCGCCGCGGCGCGGGAGCATCTCACCGGGGCCTTCCGCGACCAGTACGCGAAGACCACGAGGACGGTGGTGGGGCCCACGGCCGCGAAGTACAAGGGGGTGGTGAAGGCGACCGTGGTGAAGCCCGCGGGCGGCGGGGACCCGGCGGCCTCCGTGGTGTCCGCCTCGCCTGACAAGGCCGTCGTCCTGCTCTTCGTCAACCAGGTCACCCAGAGCACACAGGTCTCCGGCTCCCGTGTGGACCTGAACCGGGTGCGGATGACACTCACCCGTACGTCCGACGGCTGGAAGGTCAGCGCTGTCGACGCGCTGTGAACGGTCCTCCCCCGGCAGTCGCCCCCAGACGCCCCCGCGCATTCGCGCGGGGGCGTTCTTGTCGGGCGCCTTGACACCACCGCCGAGCCAGAGGCAGTCTTCCGTTAAGCAAAATAAAACTTCCGCTATACGGAAGGAAAGCCTACCTCTCATGCCTGGTTCCGAGACAGCCGCCACCGGCCAGCGCTTCGACGTCAACCTGTCGATCCTCTTCACGGAACTCCCGCTCCTGGAGCGCCCTGCGGCCGCCGCGGCAGCGGGTTTCACGGCGGTCGAGCTGTGGTGGCCCTGGATCGACGCGCCCGCGCCCGAGCAGTCACGACTCGACGCCCTGCAGAGGGCGATCGAGGACGCGGGTGTGCAACTGGTAGGCCTGAACTTCTACGCGGGGCAGTTGCCGGGCCCTGACCGCGGGGCCCTGTCGATCCCCGGCGAGGAGTCGGAGAGGTTCCGCGCCAACATCGACGTGGCCGCCGGCTTCGCCGAGTCGCTGGGCTGCAAGGCCCTCAACGCCCTCTACGGCAACCGCGTCGAGGGAGTGGACCCGGCCGTCCAGGACGACCTCGCCCTCGCGAACCTGGCGCTGGCCGCCCGGGCCGCCGACCGCATCGGCGCGACCCTGCTGATCGAGACCCTCAACAGGCCGGAGTCGCCGCTCTATCCGCTGGTGAGCGCCCCGGCCGCCATCGAGGTCGTCGAGGGGGTCAACAAGGCGACGGGCCTCGGTAACGCCCGTTTCCTCATGGACCTGTACCACCTGTCCAGGAACGGCGAGGACCTGCCGTCGGTGATCGAGCAGTACGCCGCGCGGACTGGCCACGTGCAGATCGCCGACAACCCCGGCCGCGGCGCCCCCGGCACCGGCTCACTGCCGCTGGAAGAGCTCCTCGGTCTGCTCCGCAAGGCGGGTTACGACGGCTGGGTCGGCCTGGAGTACAAGCCGGGCGACCGCCCGAGCGCCGAGGCCTTCGACTGGCTGCCACTGGAGGCCCGCGCCGCGCGCTGACGCCGCCTCTGCACCGGCGCTCGGCCACAACTCATCGACGCAGCACGACATCCCGCACGGCTTTACCGACGCATGCACGGCTTTCTGAGGAGGCACCCTCATGAGCGACAACCTCCCCCACCACCTCCCCAAAGTGGCATGGATCGGCCTCGGCATCATGGGCTCCCCCATGTCCGAGAACCTGATCAAGGCCGGATACCCCGTCACCGGCTACACGCTGGAGCAGGAGAAGCTCGACCGGCTCGCCGCCGCGGGCGGCACCGCGGCCGGCTCGATCGCCGAGGCCGTCGGGGAGGCCGACGTCGTGATCACGATGGTGCCCGCCTCGCCGCAGGTCGAGGCCGTCGCCTACGGGCCCGACGGCATCCTGGAGAACGCAAGGCCGGGCACCCTGCTGATCGACATGTCCTCGATCACCCCGGGGACCTCGGTCGACCTCGCCAAGGCCGCCGCCCACAAGGGCATTCGCGTGCTGGACGCCCCCGTATCCGGTGGCGAGGCCGGGGCGGTCGAAGCCGTGCTCTCCATCATGGTTGGCGGCGAGCAGCCCGACTTCGACGAGGCCAGGCCGATCTTCGAGGCCCTCGGCAAGACGATCGTGCTGTGCGGCCCGCATGGCTCCGGCCAGACGGTGAAGGCCGCCAATCAGCTGATGGTCGCGGTCAACATCCAGGCGTGCGCCGAGGCCGTGGTCTTCCTGGAGAAGTCCGGCGTGGACCTGAACGCCGCCCTCGACGTCCTGAACGGCGGTCTGGCCGGCTCCACGGTCCTGACCCGCAAGAAGGACAACTTCCTCAACCGGGACTTCAGGCCCGGCTTCCGTATCGACCTGCACCACAAGGACATGGGCATCGTCACCGACGCCGCCCGCGCCGTCGGTGCCGCGCTGCCCGCCGGGGCAGTGGTCGCGCAGCTCGTGGCCTCGCTGCGTGCGCAGGGCGACGGCGGGCTCGACCACTCGGCGCTGCTGCGCGCCGTCGAGCGCCTCTCGGGTGCCGCGGACTGAGTCCCTCCGAGACTTCCGGGCCGCGTCGGCGCCGACATATGTCCTGTCGCGCCCAGGCGCCGCCGCGGCCCGGATTCCAATCCCCACGGTCTCAACTACGCGAATGATGAGCCGAGTTCGGGCAAACCGGGACGCGACGATGCGCCCGGACGTCATCGCGTGTAGCCGTCGGGCGTACCCGGGCTACGGCAACCTCAAGTCTTCCTCTGAACTCGGTCCCGAGGGCTTCGCTTCTGACCACCGTTGGGCACAACCTGAGCACACGAGGCCCGCCGGCACGGGGGCGGCGGGCCTCGAGTTCAGCTCGGGGGAGATACCGCAGGGGAAGCACACAGGGGGAATTCACGGCCCCCGTCCCGGAAGTCCGGGGCGGGGGCCGTGGCTTGTGCGTTGTCGTGGTGCCGTCAGGCCTTCAGCGTCCTGACCGACGTGGGCGCATGCCACGGCTCCGTGGCGACCTCCTCGAACTCGACGACGTTGCTGATGTCGGCGGTCGTGGACATCGAGATGTTGGTGACACGCTCCAGGATCGCCTCGACGACCACCGGCACCCGGTGCTCTGAGGCGAGCTTCCTCGCCTCCTCGAAGGCGGCGCCGAGCTCGTTCGGGTCGGTGACCCGGATCGCCTTGCAGCCGAGGCCCTCGGCGACCTTGACGTGGTCCACTCCGTAGACGCCGAGCTCGGGCGAGTTGAGGTTCTCGAACTCCAGGTTCACCTGGAAGTCGATGTCGAGACCGAGCTGCGCCTGGCGGATCAGCCCTAGGTAGGAGTTGTTCACCAGGACATGGACGTACGGGATCCTGTGCTGCGCGCCGACCGCCAGCTCCTCGATCATGAACTGGAAGTCGTAGTCGCCGGAGAGCGCGACCACCTGGGCGTCCGGGTCGGCCGTGGCCACGCCGAGCGCGGCCGGGACGGTCCAGCCGAGAGGCCCCGCCTGGCCGCAGTTGATCCAGTGGCGCGGCCGGTAGACGTGCAGCATCTGGGCGCCCGCGATCTGCGAGAGGCCGATGGTGGTGACGTACCGGGTCTCGGGCCCGAACGCATTGTTCATCTCCTCGTAGACGCGCTGCGGCTTGATCGGGATGTCGTCGAAGTGCGTACGGCGCTGGAGGGTGGCCTTCCGCTCCTGGGTGGAGGCCGCCCAGGCCGAGCGGTCGGGGAGACCGCCCTCCGCCTTGAGTTCCTTCGCCACCTCCACGAACAGCTCCAGTGCGGCCTTGGCGTCGGAGGCAATGCCGTAGTCCGGGGCGAAGATCTTGCCGATCTGGGTGGGCTCGATGTCGACGTGGACGAACTTGCGGCCTCGTGTGTAGACGTCCAGCCTGCCGGTGTGGCGGTTGGCCCAGCGGTTGCCGATGCCCAGGACGAAGTCGGACTCCAGGAACGTCGCGTTGCCGTAGCGGTGCGAGGTCTGCAGACCGACCATGCCGGCGTTCAGCTCGTGGTCGTCGGCGATGGCGCCCCAGCCCATGAGCGTGGGGATGACCGGTATCCCCGTCGACTCCGCGAATTCAACGAGGAGTTCACAGGCGTCGGCGTTGATGACGCCCCCGCCGGCGACGATGAGCGGGCGCTCCGAGGCGTTCAGCAGCGCGAGGGCCTTCTCGATCTGGGCGCGGGTCGCGGACGGTTTGTAGACCGGCAGCGGCTCGTACGTCTCCGGGTCGAACTCGATCTCCGTCAGCTGGACGTCGATGGGCAGGTCGATGAGGACCGGGCCGGGACGGCTGGAGCGCATCAGGTGGAACGCCTGCTGGAAGACGCCGGGGACCTGCGCGGCCTCGAGGACGGTGACGGCCATCTTGGTGACCGGCGTGGCGATCGCGGCGATGTCGACGGCCTGGAAGTCCTCCTTGTGGATCACGGCCGTCGGCGCCTGACCGGTGATGCACAGGATCGGGATCGAGTCGCCGGTGGCGGAGTAGAGGCCGGTGATCATGTCGGTGCCTGCCGGGCCCGACGTACCGATGCACACGCCGATGTTCCCGGGGTGGGTACGGGTGTACCCCTCCGCCATGTGCGAGGCGCCCTCGACATGGCGGGCGAGGGTGTGGTCGATGCCGCCGGCCTCCTTCAGCGCCTTGTAGAAGGGGTTGATGGCCGCACCCGGCACACCGAACGCGTGGGTGACGCTCTCGCGCTTGAGGATCTCAACTGCCGCACGGGCAGCGGTCATTCGAGCCATTGAGTACTCCTGATCCGGCTGTCGGATTCGGACTCCCGTCGCGCCCCGCGGAGAGTGCTCGCTTCCCTTGTTCCGTATTGACTCCGCATTGATTCCGCAGATTCCGTAATGCGGAAAAAATGTTCTGCCATATGGAAGTAATGTAGGTGGCGGTGCGGGGAGCGTCAACAGACAGGCACCGGACGGCATTCAGCGCGATACCGCATGGGTCGATCTGGCCCGACCGGCTGTCAGGGCGGGGGTCGTTGGAGGACGATGGGAGGGGCTGTCCCGATGAGCGGGCTGTCCTGACGTACCGTCGCGAGTTCTGAGTGCTGAGTTCTGGGGTGGGTCATGGTCGAGAGCGTGCCGGTGCGGTGCCCGGTCTGCCGCCGCGAGCAGCTCTACGCACCGCCGTCCTATCCGTGCACGTGCGGCGCGCCCGTCCAGCCGCCCATGGCAAGCTCGACCCCAGAGCCCATCACCCACCGGACCTGGGCGGACGACTGGGTGAGCGTGCAGTGCGAGTCGTGCGGGCGCGAGGACGAGTGGCCGCAGCCCGAACTGGGGTGCGCGTGCGGGACGGTGCTCCGGATCCCGGTCGCGGCAGGGGCCACGACGCGGAGCCGGCAGGCGCCCTCCCTGCCTGTCCACATCCCGCTGCCGCGGACCGCCGCCTCACCCCGCCCGGCCTTCCATCCGGTCACGATCCGCACCGCACGCGACGCGGTCACCGCCGTCGCGCTGTATCTGCGCTGGCTCGGCTACCGCGACATCCGCAGCGCCGAGCACCGCCCCTCGTCCGGGATCGGGCTCGCAGCCACGGGACTCGTCGCCCAGGTGGAGCCGTCCCTGCGGCCGGCGACGCTGCGCGACGTCGAGTGCCTCTGGCTCACGGGCACGGCCGAGTCCGCGCTGTCCGTCTACTTCTCACTGGCGGGCTACGCGGCCGACGCCCGGGTCCGCGCGGACGAACTGGGCGTCCCCCTGTTCGTCGTCGACCTCACGGGCACCCCGCAGCCGGTCAACAGCCGGGCGGACGAGCTGTACTCGGCGGGGGCGTAGCCCGAGCTGTGCGGGGCGGGCCCAGCCCAAGCCATACGCGGCACGGCACAGCCCGCTCAGCCCGAGGACCAGCCCCCCAACCCAAAGGCCGGCCCCCGCGCTGGTCCGCCGAAAGGCGCCGATGCGGGGGCGCGGATTCCCGGGCGCCCGCATACTCGTCCCATGCGTATCCGCCGCGCCGCACCCGCCGAGCTGCCCGCCCTCCAGGACATCGAGCGCGCCGCCGGTGAGCCCTTCCGTGCGCTCGGCATGGCCGCCGTCGCCGACGACGAGCCGCCCGCCCTCGAGATGCTGGAACGTTTCCGGAGGGCCGGGCGCGCCTGGGTGGCCCTCGACGGGCAGGGCGACGACGGCGACCCCGTCGCGTATCTGCTCAGCGCGACCGTCGACGGCGCCGAGTACATCGAGCAGGTCTCCGTGCACCCCCGCGCGGCCCGCCGCGGGGTGGGCCGGCTGCTGATCGAGCACACCGCCGAACGGGCGCGCGCCGGGGGCCTGCCGGCCCTCACCCTCAGCACCTTCGCCGAGGTTCCCTGGAACGCGCCGTACTACGCGCGCCTCGGCTTCCGCATCCTCGACGAGGCCCAACTCACCCCGGGACTGAGGAAGATCCGCGCCGCGGAGGCCGAGCACGGACTCGACCGGTGGCCGCGCGTGTGCATGCGCAGACCCGTGTGACCACGGAAGACGACCCCGGAAGCTTCGGGGTCACCGGAAGTCCTCCTCGCGGTACTCGTCGGCGGAGCCCGCGGCCGTGCGCTCGCGCAGCTCGATGCGGCGGATCTTGCCCGACACGGTCTTGGGGAGGTCGGCGAACTCCAGGCGGCGGATGCGCTTGTAGGGAGCGAGGACGGTCCGCGAGTGCTCGAAGAGCAGCTTCGCGATGTCCGGTCCGGGCGCGTATCCCTCGGCGAGGACGACGTACGCCTTCGGTACGGCCAGCCGCAGCGGGTCAGGCGCGGGCACGACGGCCGCCTCGACGACCGCCTCGTGCTCAAGGAGTGCGCTCTCCAGCTCGAACGGGGAGATCTTGTAGTCGGAGGCTTTAAAGACATCGTCGCTTCGACCGACGTAGGTGATGTAGCCGTCGGCGTCGCGGGCGCCGATGTCGCCGGTGCGGTAGTAGCCGCCGGCCATGGCCTCGGCGGTGCGCTCCGGGTCGCCGTGGTAGCCGGTCATGAGGCCCACCGGGCGGGCCGACAGGTCGAGGGCGATCTCCCCCTCGTCGGCGCCGGGAGCGCCAGTCGCAGGGTCGAGCAGCTCGACCTTGAAGCCGGGGCTCGGCCGTCCCATGGAGCCCGTCTTCAGCGGCTGCCCGGGGCTGTTGGACACCTGCACGGCCGTCTCGGTCTGCCCGAACCCGTCGCGGATGGTGACGCCCCAGTCGCGCCGCACCTGCTCGATGACCTCGGGGTTGAGCGGCTCCCCGGCGGCGACGGCCTCGCGCGGCGGCGTGCGCAGCTGCCCGAGGTCGGCCTGGATGAGCATGCGCCACACGGTGGGCGGCGCGCAGAAGCTGGTGACCCCCGCCTCGTCCATCTCGGCCATCAGGCGTCCCGCGTCGAAGCGCGTGTAGTTGTGGATGAAGACGGTGGCTTCCGCGTTCCACGGGGCGAAGAGGTTGGACCAGGCGTGCTTGGCCCAGCCGGGCGAGGAGATGTTCAGATGGACGTCGCCCGGCTTCAGCCCGATCCAGTACATCGTGGCCAGGTGGCCGATCGGGTACGACACGTGGGTGTGCTCGACGAGTTTGGGGCGGGCGGTCGTGCCGGAGGTGAAATACAGCATGAGGGTGTCGTCGGCGCGGGTGACGCCGTCGGGCTCGAAGGACGCGGACGCTTCGTAGGCCTGCTCGTAGGCGACCCAGCGGCCCGTGGGCTCGGCCGCGGAGGTCCCGCCGCCTCCTACGACGATCCGGGTGTAGTCCCCCGGCACGTCGTCGAATTTCGCCGTGTCCTCGGCCCGGACGATGATGTGCCGCACGTCGCCGCGCTCGACGCGGTCCCGTAGGTCGGCGGGGCCCAGCAGGGGTGTGGCCGGGATGACGACGGCCCGCAGCTTCATCGCGGCGAGGGCCGTCTCCCACAGCTCCGCCTGGTTGCCGAGCATGACGAGGATGCGGTCACCGTGGCGTACGCCCTGGGCGCGCAGCCAGTTGGCGGCCTGAGCCGAGCGGGCGGACAGCTCGGCGAACGACAGGCGGGTGCGCTGCCCGTCCTCCTCGACGATGTGCAGCGCGATCCTGTCGTTGCCGCGCGCGATCACGTCGAACCAGTCGAGCGCCCAGTTGAAGAACTCCGGCCGGGGCCAGACGAAGCCCTCGTACGCGGAGGCGTAGTCCTCCCGGTGCCTGAGCAGGAAGTCCCGTGCGGTGCGGAACTGCTCGGTGGCGCTCGTCGTCGCCGTCATGTGCCCTCCTCGTTGCGGACCTTGCCGGACAGCCGCCTGCCATCGTCCAATCCATGACGTGGATCTCACTACCCCCGAACGGGGGTGGGATCGTGAAGGGGCATGCCGCCCCCTCCCCTCCGGCCGACCCCGGTCCCCTCTGGCCGCCCTGGTCTCGTCCGGCCGACCCCGGTCCCCTCCGCCCGCCCCGCGCGTCATTTGTTATTCATGCGGCACCATCGTGAAATCCCTTATGCCGAGTGATTCTTATTCCACTCACCCGCACAACCGCCCGAATTCTCAAGCCTCTTTGCATAAGATTGTCCCGGACACGACATGAGGGGAGCGGGGCCATGCGACGGGATCTCGAGGAGCCGGCCAGATCCCGACCCGCCCAGGTCACCGACCACGTCATGGAGCGGATCACCGGCCGGGACGACCTGTTCGCGCGGGCACGCGAACAGCTCTCCCGGGGCGGAAGTGTCCTGTTGCACGGCCCGGCCGGAATAGGAAAATCGACCGTCCTGCGTGCCCTGGCCTCGGAATACGCCGAAACGTCACGGACTGTGCTGCGGTGTTCGGCCACCGAGTCCGAATCCCATCTGCCGTTCCTGACGCTGGTCGACCTCCTGGGTCTTGTCGTGGACGAGGTGTCTGACCAGTTGCCCGCGCCGCAGCGAGCCGCGCTCGAGGCGGCGCTCACCGGAAGGGGCGACTCGTCGCTGCACCACGACGGACTCGCGCTGCGCCTCGCGGTGCTGTCGGTGCTTCGGGCGCTGGCGGCCAGGGGCCCGGTGCTGCTCGTCGCCGACGACCTGCAGTGGCTGGACACGGCGAGCACCGAGCTGCTGGGCTTCGCGGCCCGCCGCCTGGGCGGGATGCCGGTGCGCATGCTGTGCGCGGCACGGACGGGCACGGAGCCGCAGGGAGAGCCGTACGACCGGTATCTACGCGCGTCCGTCCCGGAGACGCTGACCCTGCGGGTGCCGCCGCTCTCCCGTACCGGGGTCTCCGAACTCCTCACCCGGCGCGGCTACACGGGGCTGCCCGGCTCGACCGTCCGGGACATCCACCGCACCAGCGGCGGCAACCCGCTCTTCGCGCTCGAACTGGGCCGCGCCCTGGCCGAGAGCCCGACCCCGCCGAGACCCGGCGAGCCGCTGCCCGTGCCGACGTCGCTGCGCGCCCTCGTACTCAGCCGGCTGGGCATGCTCTCCACCGAGGCCCGCAGAACCCTGCTGGTGGCGAGCGCGGGGGCGCGCCCCACGCTGCAGCTGCTGCACGCCGCGGGCCGGAAGGACGCCGAGGCGGAGACCGCCCGCGCGACCCGGCTCGGGATGCTGTCGACCGAGCGGGAGACGTCCGGCGGGCAGGACGGCGCCATTCGGTTCGCGCACCCGCTCATATCGGCGGCGCTGTACGCACAGGCCACGCCGCAGGAACGGCGGGCGGCCCATGCCGCGCTGTCCACGGCCGCATCCGACCCGATCGAGCGGGCCCGCCACCTCGCCCTGGCCACACCGGGCACCGACCAGCAGGTGGCCCTCCGGCTCGCCGAGGCCGCGGCCCTGGCCCGCGATCGCGGCGCCCCCTCGATCGCCGCGCAGCTCGGGCTGCTCGCGGCCCGGCACACCCCGCCGGATGCCGTGCACGACGCGGACGAACGGCGGCTGCGGGCCGCCGAGGACGCTCTCACCTCCGGTGAACAGGACCTCGCCCGCGAGGTGGCGCGGGAGGTCCTCGACCGCGCCACCGACCCGGCGATCCGGGTGCGCGCCTGGATGGTCGTGATCGACACGGCGGGACACGCCATGGGCGGCGTCGACGCCGTCTTCCCGCAGGCGCTGGCGGACGCGGGCGACGATCCGCGGCTGCTGGCCCTTGTGCGCTACCAACTGGCGTGGCGGGCGCTGCTGGTGGAGGGCGCCATGGAGAAGGGCCGGGCCGAGGCCGCTCGCGCCGCCCGGCTCGCCGCGAGGACCGCGGACCGGCGTACGGAACTCATGGCTCTCGCCTTCCAGGCGCAGATGGAGACCCTGATGGGGCACCCCGAAGCCCCCGCGACCCTCGAACGTGCCCTGCGCGAGCCGCAGGACCCGGGCGTCGCCTGCGACCACAACGGCGTCGGCAGCGCCCGGTTCCGCTGGCAGATCATGAGCGACCGGCTCACCGAGGCACGCACCACCATCACCGGGCTGCTCCGCGAGGTGCGCAGACGGGGAATGGCCGAGAGCGAGGTGCATTTCCTGCGCGGGCTCGCCGAGACCGAACTGCGCTCCGGCCACTGCGGCCGGGCACTCGACCTCGCCCACGAGAGCCTGCGGCTGGCGCGGGACACGGGGATCGGCGAGGGTGCGGCCGCCATGTTCGCCTCGCTCGCCGAGGCCGCGGGCGGCGAGGTGGAACGGGCACTCGCCCTCGCCGGGGAGGCGGTACGCCGCGCCGAGGAGGACGGCGACCTGATGTACCAGTCGCGGGCCCTGGCCGCGCTCGGCCACGCCCACCTCGTGGCCGGGGACGACACGGCGGCGGCCCAGGCGCTGCGGCGGGTGCGGGAGTTGGAGCGCCGCCTCGGCGTGTCGGACCCCGCGCGCGGCCGCTGGCACGGAGACCTGGCGGAGGCTCTCGTACGGACGGGCGGGCTGGCCGAGGCCCGGGACGTCATCGACGCCACGCGCGTGCACGCGGCCCGGCTCGGGCGTGAGAGCGTACTCGCCGTACTGGACCGGGCCGAGGCGCTGGTGCTGGCCGCACACGGCGAACACGACGCCGCCGCGCTGCGGTTGGCCGCTGCAGGGGAGCGTCTCGGGAGGCTGGGGTACGGGCTGGAGGAGGCCCGTGCGGCCGTCGAACTGGCTCGTCTGCAGGCCGGCGGGCCGGACACGGTGGCGGCGCAGAGCGCGTACGACGAGGCGGCGCGGCTGCTGAGGCGCTGCAAGGCACGGCCGTGGCTGCGGCAACTGGAGGCGGTGTCCTCTCCGGCCACCGCGCGGGCCCTCTCGCCCGCCCCTTCGCCGACCGCCGCCTCGGCCCCCACCCCCGCGGTCCCGGCGAGAACGCAGAGGGCGGCTCGACCGGGCCTCGTCGGTTCAGCTCCCCCGTCTCTCGACACCCTCGCCACGACGGAGCGTCAGGTCGCCGCGCTCGTTCTGGAAGGCGCCACCAACCGCGAGATCGCCGCGCGGCTGTTCATCAGCGTCAAGACGGTCGAGGCCACGCTCACGCGGGTCTACCGGAAGCTGGGCATCCGGTCCCGGGTCGACATCGTGCGGCTGGCGGCGGGACAGCGGACCGGGTGACGGCCGTCGGAACGGGATCGAGGGTTTTCCCTGGGCAACTCCCCGAGGGGGAACCCCTATTGGGCCACCCGGAGGCCCGCCCCTAGCGTGAGGCCGTGCCGTACGCACGGGCACCGGCGCTCGCCTCCCCGCAAGGCCGGTGCAGCACCCCCCACCCGCGCATCCCCCACCGGCAATCCTGAGGAGATCCATGTTCGGGCTCACCCGTGTCAAGAAGGCCGCCGCCGTGTGCGCGGCGACCGCTGCCGCCGCCGCGACCGTCGCCCTGGGCGCTCCCGCCGCCGTCGCCGCGCCCCAGCCCATCGTCGGCGGCACGACCACCACGGCGTCCGCCTACCCGTACGTCATGCAGATCACCAACGCCTCGCAGAGCCAGTTCTGCGGCGGCACCCTGGTCGCGGCGAGAAAGGTGGTCACCGCCGCCCACTGTGTGGACGGCCGGACCACCAGCAACACCAAGGTCGTCGGCGGCCGCACCTACCGCAACGGCACCAACGGCACCGTCGCGTCGGTCAGCCGCATATGGATCCACCCCGACTACACGTCCGCCGAGGAGGGCGACGATGTCGCCGTCCTGACCCTGTCGACCTCGATGCCGTACACGCCCATCGGCTATGTCTCCTCGTCCGACACCGGTGTGTACGCGGCCGGCACCACCGCCCGCATCCTCGGCTGGGGCACCACCTCCTCCGGCGGCTCGTCCTCCAACCAACTGCGCACGGCGACCGTCCCGACCGTCTCCAATGCCACCTGCTCGGCCGCGTACGGCTCGTCGTACATCGCATCCGACATGGTCTGCGCCGGGTACTCGAGCGGCGGCGTGGACACCTGCCAGGGCGACAGCGGCGGTCCGCTGGTCATCGGCGGCCGGCTCGCGGGCATCACGTCCTGGGGCTACGGCTGCGCGGACGCGGAGTACCCCGGCGTCTACACCCGGCTGACCACCTTCTCGTCCCTCGTGACAGCACAGGTCAACTCCTGACGCCTGACCATCTCCCCGATCACCACCTCATGATCACCTCCTGAGAACCCTCAGGTGCGCCGGGGCGTCGCGGACTGCCACAAGCGGTCCGCGGCGCCCCTCTCCCTTGTCCGGGCGGCGCGTGGGCGGAGCCCCGTTAGAGCCTCCGGCAGTAGGTGGGGCGGAAGAAGGAGCGGGCTCTGGTGCGTGCAGCTGCAAGGCGGAGGATTGAGGCATCGCGGAGCGATGGTGATTGACGACAACGCCGCAGATGCGCGTGCCAGAGCCCGCGACGCCGCCCCACCTACTGCCGGAGGCTCTT
>NZ_JACEHE010000041.1 GCF_013778455.1 Streptomyces himalayensis subsp. himalayensis
CTCGTGCGGGGCAGGCCGTGACGGACGGAGACGGCGTTGTAGGAGTCGACGGCCGGGTTGATGCGCGGCAGGGCTCCCTTCTTCGCGAGGCGGCGGCCGAGCGCGTCGACGCTGGGACGGATGCGGCGGGGGTTGGTGCCGAACGAGCGGTAGGCGGTGTGCCATGCCTCGATGCGGGGGTCGGTCTCGTCGGCGGGGTGCCAGGTGCCGTCGGCGAGTTGCTGCTCCAGTTCCTCCACGGCGGCGGCGGTGTGGGGCCAGGATTCACGGCCGCGCAGGCCGGTGGCGGTGACCAGGGCGATGAGGGTGTCGGGGAAGGCGTCCGCGATGGCGGGGGCGAGGCGGAAGGCGGCCACGGGAGGGATTCCGTTTCTGTGTCGGGGCCTGGGGGGTCAGGACTGCCAGGGGCCGATGCGGTCCAGGCGGCGGCGCTGCTGGAGTGCGGTGGGGACGTCGAGGCCCTGGCCGCGTGTGGTGAGGTGGTCGGCTACGGCGGTGCGGTGCTCGACGGGCTTGTGGTCGTCGTACTTGAACTTGGCCCGTACCTCGGTGACTTCCAGGCGCAGGCCGCGGATGCCGGGCAGCATCCGGCCGTAAGGCGGCTGGTCGACGGCGACGGGGGAGTGGTCGCCGTCGGGCTGGAAGTGGGCGAGCTGGCGGCGCAGCAGGTCGGCCTTGGCCTCGGGGTCGTCGACGATGTGGGCGCGGCAGGTGAACTGGACGGCCGTGTAGTAGCTGGTGGGGACGCCGCCGTTGGGCGGGGTGCCGGCCTTGGCGCGCCAGGGTCCGGGGATGAAGGCGTAGTCGCCGAAGACGGTGAAGAGGACGTTCGGGTCGTTCTCGATCGCCTTCCAGACCGGGTTGGGCCGGGCGAGGTGGATCAGGAGGTCGGGTCCGTCGCAGGTGAAGTGGGTGGGAACGGCGACGGGCGGGTGGCCGGGCAGGCCGTTGACGTTGAGCTGTCCGAAGTCGTGGCCTTCGGCGATCCAGCTCTGCCATTCGGCTTCGTCCAGGCCGGCGTCCCAGGGCTGGATGAACATGCTGGTCTCCTTGCGTAGGCGGTGGTGTGGTGGGTGGCGGGGCTTGCTCAGGTCAGGGCGAGGAGGCTGACGGCGACGGCGGCGGTGCCCAGGCCGACGAGCTGGCCGCGGTGGATGCGTTCGGCGAGCACGCCCCGGGCGAGCAGGACGGTGCCGGCCGGGTAGAGGGCGGTGATCACGGCGACGACGGCGAGGTCACCGCTGCGAGCGGCGAGCAGGAACAGCAGGTTCGCCACGGAGTCCAGCACACCCGCGGCTGCCGACATCGCATAGGCGGGCCGCTCGGGGCCCAGCTTGCGGTGCAGCAACCCCGCCGCGGTCAGGGTGACGGCCGAGGAGACCGCCCTGCCGATGATCAGCGGGGCCACCCCGCTGTCGGTGGGCGCCTGGTGGAGAAAGATCAGCTGGAGGGCGATGGCGGCGCCGGCACCGAAGGCCAGCAGCAGCGCCGTGCGTGAGGGGCGCGCCGCCCCGGCGCCGTGTCCGGCGCTGACCAGGACCACCGCCACCAGTGCGAGGGGCAGGCCCACCAGTCCGGCGGTGGCCAGGTGCTCGCCCTGCAGCAGGCCCACACCGACGGGCAGGGTTGCGGACACCAGCGCGGTCACGGGTGAGAGCACGTTCATCGGACCGATTGCCAGGGTGCGGTAGAGCAGGGCGAACGCGGCGGCGGAGGCGACCCCGGATGCGGCACCCCAGCCGAGGGCGCCGGTGCTGAACGAGGCGCCGAGCACCGGCCACAGCAGCAGTTCGACCGCGAGACTGGCCGGGGCCGCGATCATCACGGTGCGCAGCACATGAGCCT
This sequence comes from Streptomyces himalayensis subsp. himalayensis, assembly GCF_013778455.1. Lineage (GTDB taxonomy): Bacteria > Actinomycetota > Actinomycetes > Streptomycetales > Streptomycetaceae > Streptomyces > Streptomyces himalayensis. The sequence goes on from NZ_JACEHE010000041.1 coordinate 1,846, forward strand.
TACGGGCTCCCAGGCCGCCGAGGAAGTCGGCGCACCCGTAGGCGAGTGAGCTGCCCAGGGCCAGCAGCAGAGCGATCACGGCACATCCCTTAGTATTGCAATGGAACGACTAAACCGTACAACGGATCGACCGGCCTTTGTCAATCAAACGACCGGACGGTGCATTACAGTGGTCCACTCGCGAGGACGGTGATCGGATGGCCGAGACAGAGGCAGCCCTGCGGACGCTCGCGCACAACGTCAGAACGGCCCGCAACCGCGCAGGCCTGTCCCTCGATGAACTCAGCCGGCGAGCTCAGGTCAGCAAGGGCGCCTTGGTGGGACTGGAGAAAGCCCAGGGCAACCCGAATTTCGCCACTCTGGTCCGGCTGGCCGACACTCTCGGCATCTCGGTGTCCGCCCTGATGGAGGGCCCGGCCGAAGGTCGCGTCCGCGTCGTGACCGCCGACACCGTCGCGCCGCTGTGGACCGGAACGCAGGGCAGCGAGGCCCGCCTCATGCTGACGACCTCGGGCCCGGCCCCGGTCGAGGTCTGGCGCTGGAAACTGCAACCGGGCGAGGAATACCCCAGCCACCCCCACCAGGCGGGAGTCGTCGAAACCGTCAGCGTCACCTCCGGCCGGATGACGCTGACCGTCGACGGCACCGAGTACACCGTCGAAGCAGGACAGACCGCCACCTTCGACGGCGACGCCTACCACACCTACCGCGGCTCCGGCACCGAAACCTGCCACCTGATCATGACGGTCCACCTGCCGCCGGGCCCCGGCTCCACAACCTGACTTTCTGATCGCGTCCGGGCATGTCAGGGATACAGTGTCAGTACTGCCGACAAGAGAATCTCCCATGCGTACGACGGCAGTGCCGTGCGGGTATCCGATGACGGGTCACTGCACGACCGCGGCTTGAACGCGACCTTTCAGGAGACGAGGTGGCGGCTGGGAACGCGAGGCCCGGGAGCCGCATCGGGCGGCTGGAAGAGGCGCGGCCCCGGTTCTTCGCAGCCAACGACGAGCTGTCGATGGCCGAGACACTGAACGTGGCACTTCAGCAGGCGATAGCCGCCCTTGGCGGCCTCGGCGGCTTCGTGCACTGGCGTGATCCCGGTTCTGGCTTGTTGCGGCTGCTGGCGGCCAGCGGACTCGCGCCGGAGATCGCCGAGGCATGGGCGGATCTCCACGAGGACGAGGACGTCGCCCCGGCACGCGCCATGCGCACAGGTGCCTTCCTCTGGGTGGCCGAGGACAGCATGGGGATCGGGGCCTCCGGCACTGCCGCGGCACCTCTGCTGCTCGGCACCGGCGGGCGCATCGGTGTGGTTTCCGTGCTCACGGCAGGGCCCGACGAGCCCGATCCCGCCCAGCGGTCCTTTTTCGGCTCGGTGGTGGCGTGGGCGGCCGGACGCCTGGAACAACGTCCCAGCACGCCGACGGATGCCGTCTCACCGCCCAGGTGGCCACCCTCGTGCGATGCGCCCGGCGGGCAGGTGCCCCGCGTGTTTGCGATCAGGCATTGGGAATACGACGCCGCCTCCGGTTCCGTAACGCTCACCCGACCGCTCATCGACATGTCCGGTGAGACGCCTCAAGCGTTCGACGACAGCGCGGACCTCAGCTGTCACCTCTCGGACATCGAGGATCTGCCGGCATTCACGGCCGACATCCGCGAGGCGTTCGACAGGGGGACGGCGTACGACACCGAATACCGAGTGCACCACAGGGACGGCACAGTCGGGTGGGTGCGGGCGCTCGGCCACATCGTGCCGGATGAGGACGGCACCTCCGCACGCATGGTCGGTACGCTGTGGGGCCCGACGCACACACACGTCGCGAGCGGTCCAGTCGTCGCAGCCCTCCGTGATATGGGCGACGGCTTCCTGACGGTCGCCGATGACTGGCGGATCACCTTCGTCAACAAGGAGGCCGAGCGTCTCCTGGGCTCCGGCCGGACGCTGCTGGGCAGCACTCTCTGGGACATTCCCGCAGGACGCGCCCCCGGTCTCGAAGCCCAGTGCCGACGCGCGTCCGCCGAGAGGAAGCCCATCGGCTTCGATCTCCACCGGCCTGCCGATCAGCGCATCCACCATGTCCGGCTGGTCCCCATGCCGGGCGGCGGGCTGACGATCTACATCGCCGACGTCACCGACGAGCGGCCAAGGGGAGCCGAGCGATCGGCCGGCGATCGGATCGCGGCCGAGCGGACCGCCCGGATGAGCGAGCTGACCGCGGCGCTGGCCGAAGCCGTCACATCGAGCGACGTGGCCAAGGCCGTGGCGCAGCATGTCCTGCCGCCCTTCGGCGCCGACGGGCTGCTGGTCCACGCGCTTGAAGGCGGCTGGCTGCGTGTGGTCGGATCCGTCGGATACACAGAGGAATTCCTGCGTCAGATCGACGGGGTCGCGCGCACGACCCACATGGCGGTCACCGACACGCTCCGCACTCGCACCCCCCTGTTCCTCGAATCCACCGCCGATTACCTCCGGCTCTATCCGCGGTTTGAGAGCTTTGTGGCCGCCTCGGCCAAGAACGCATGGGCGTTCCTTCCTCTCATCGCCTCCGGGCACGCGATCGGTTGCTGCATCGTCTCCTTCTCGCGGCCGCGCTCGTTCAGTGAGGAGGAACGCACTCTGCTGATAGCCCTGAGCGGGCTGATCGCACAGGCGCTGGAGCGGGCCCGGCTGTACGACGCGGAGCACACCCGCGCCCAGGAACTCCAGCGCGGCCTGCTCCCCAGGACACTGCCCTCCCTGCCGGCCGTCTCCGCCGCCGCCCGCTACATGCCGGCGGGGAAGGGCGAAGAGGTGGGCGGCGACTGGTACGACCTGATCCCGCTGTCCGGCGATCGGGTCGCCATCGTGATCGGCGACGTCATGGGGCACGGCATCGCCGAGGCCGCCATCATGGGACGGCTGCGCACGGCCGTCCGCACCCTTGCCGACCTCGAACTCAGCCCGGATGAGCTGCTCGTCCACCTCAACGAACTCGTCTCCGACCTCGGCCCCGACAAGTACGCCACCTGCTCGTACGCCGTGTTCGACCCCGTCACCCGTACCTGCTCGCTCTCCTCGGCCGGTCATCTCCCGCCCGCCATCGTCCATCCCGATGGGACGGTCCACCGCCCAGAGCTGGCCGTCGACCCGCCGCTGGGCGCCGCCGAACCTCCCTTCGAGACCCACGAGCTGCGCCTGCCGGAGGAGAGCCTTCTCGTGTTCTGCACGGACGGCCTCATCGAATCCGCCACCCGGGACATCGACCAGGGACTGGCTCAGCTCAGGCAGACGCTGACCTGGGCCGTGGACCGGACCTCGTACTTCCCGACCGGCACCCAGCGCGATGACACCCGGCGTCTCCATGACCTGTGCGACGCCATCGTCTCGGCTCTGCTGCCCGACCGCGAGCAGACAAACGACGACGCGGTCCTCCTCGTGGCCCACACTCGGGGCACACCTGTGGACAGCGTGGCCGCGTGCAGCCTGCCGGACGACCCGCGGGCAGCCGGCCAGGCCAGGGAGTACGTCCGCAGCCAGCTGGCCGTCTGGGGTCTGGACGAGCTCGCCATGACCACCGAGCTGCTGGTGAGCGAGCTGATCGGCAACGTGATCCGGCATGCCAGCGGCCCCATACGCCTGCGCCTGCTGCGCAGCCGGTCGCTGATCTGTGAGGTCTATGACGGCAGCCTCACCAGCCCGCGCATCCGGCGCGCCGCGTACACCGACGAGGGCGGCCGGGGCCTGCACCTGGTGGCCGCTCTCTCCAAGCGTTGGGGCACTCGCCATCTCGCCGAGGGCAAATGCATCTGGACCGAGCAGGACCTTCCCCTGGCCCATTGATCCCTGTGTCTGCGGCGGGCCGGCCGATCCCTCCGCCTCCGGCCGGCCGACCGGGTTGCCGCGCGGCGGCATCGGCCTGATGTGGCGAGTGATCGACGGCGCTGTGCTGTGTCCGGGGTGGGCGCAGATCGCGGCGGTGGCGGGCAGCAGAGCTACCCTTCCGCAGCGCGCCCCGCCTGCACCGTCGCCACGATCGTCGCGGGCTTGACCGGCAGTCGGCGAACCCGCATCCCGTACTCCCGGAGAGCGTCGTCGATGGCCGCCGACACGGCCGCCGGAGCCACCATACGGCCGCCCTCACCGCCGCCCTTGATGCCGTACTCGGTGAACGGCGAGGGCGTCTGGACGTGTCCGATGCGGAACACCGGGGCCTCGCTGGCGGTGGGGATCAGATAGTCCCTGAACGTCAGGGACTGGAACTGCCCGTCCTCGTCGTAGGCCAGCTCCTCGTAGAGCGTGGTCCCGATGCCCTGCGTGGCTCCGCCGGTGACGTGGCCGCCCAGGCTACGGGGGTTCACGATCGTCCCGGCGTCGTGCACGGCCACGTAATCGAGGAAGGAGGGCATCCCGGTGTCGGGGTCGACCTCCAGGACCGCGATGTGGCAGGCATGGCCCATGATCGGATAGAAGACGCCGAGGTCCGAGCCGTCCGGTGCCGGGGGCGTCGTGTAGGGGTGGTCGTAGGTGTAGGACTCCTCCAGTCCGCTCGTCATGCCCTCGGGCAGGCTGAGCGCGAAGAAGTACGCGGTGCCCGCCAGTTCGGCGATGGTCAGTCCCGTCTCCGGAGCCCCCCTGACCTGCACGCGCGCGTCGACGAGTTCCAGGTCCTCCGGGGCCAGTTCGAGGCGGTGCGCGGCGATGTGAAGGAGTTTCTTCTGGAGCTTGCGCGACGCGCCCCGGATCGCACCTGCCACCATGGCGGTGTAGCGGCTGCCGCCCGGGCCGGTGCCAGGAAGCGCGTGCGCGGAGTCTGCGTACCGGACATTGACGCTCTCCGGCGGGATCCCGAACTCCTCGGCGAGCACGGTGGCGCCCACCGTCTCCGGGCTGTTGCCCCACATCGACTGGCAGTGCAGCAGGAGCTGGAACTGGCCGGTCGGGTCGATCGTCACCGTCGCGCTCTCCGGGCTGGAGGTGAGGGGGAAAGCGGGCTTCTCCACGAGGAACCAGAACTCGGTGGCGCTGAAGACGCTGCGCTCCTGGGTCGTGGCCAGGCCGATGCCGATGTGGCGGCCCTCCTCCTCCCGCAGCCGTTTCTTTTCGGCGCGCCAGCTGTCCAGGTCGATCATCGACAGGGCCTTGTCCAGCACGGCGGGGTAGTCACCGCTGTCGTAGAGGTTGCCGCCGGGGATCTTGTACGGGAACTGGTCGGGCTGGATGAAGTTGCGTCGGCGGATCTCCTCCGGGGCGAGCCCGAGCCGGGTCGCCCCCTGGTCGACCAGCCGTTCCAGCACCCAGTTGTGCACCTCGGAGCCGAAGCCGCGGTAGGCGCCCTGCTGGCACTTGTTGGTGACCACGGCCCGCAGGCGGTACTTCACGTCCCGGAACCGGTACGGGCCGACGACCTGGGAGAAGGCGTTGCCGTGATGGCCGACGCCGAACTGCATGTAGGCGCCGTAGTCGTCGACGACGTCGATGTCGAGACCGACGATCGTGCCGTCGGCGCGAAAACCCATGCGGGCTTCGTAGGTGCGGTCGCAGCCGTGGTGGTCGGAGTTCATCAGGTGGTCGATCCGGTCCTCGATGTACGACACCGGGCGACCCACCTGTAGGGCCAGGAAGCCGGCGAGGGCGGGCACCTTGTGCGCCGCGAGCTTGCTGCCGAAACTGCCGCCCGCCGGAACCGGCTTCAGGGTCAGCTTGTTCGACGGAATTCTCAGGGTGGCCGCGATCAGGAAGACGAAGTAGCTGAAGTTGAGCGAGTTGCAGTAGATCTCCAGCACGCCGTTGAAGCCGGGCTGGGCCACCGCGCCCGTGGTCTCCATCGGCATTCCGGCCGAGCGGCCCCACCGCAGGGTGTCCTCGACGATCAGGTCGGCCCCGGCGAACGCGGCGTTCACATCGCCGAACTCGAAGGTCCGCTCATAGCCGATGTTGCTGCCGTGCTCCTCGTGCAGCAGTACGCAGTCGGGCTCCATGGCCGCCATGGGATCGGTGACCGGCGGGAGCTCCTCGTAGTCGACCTCCAGCAGGTCCACGCCGTCCTCGGCGAGGTACCTGCTCTCCGCGACGACGGCCGCGACGGCCTCGCCGACGTAGCGGACCTTGTCCACGGCCATCGGGTACTGCGTGATGGTGGCCGGGCCGAAGCTCATGCAGGGGTTGATCTTCTCCTTGCAGTCCTCGCCGGTGAACACGGCGACGACTCCCGGCAGCTTCAGTGCCTCGGTGGCGTCGATGGACCTGATCCACGCGTGCGGTACGGGGCTGCGCAGGATCGCGGCGTGCAGCATGCCCGGCAGTCTGAGGTCGGCGATGTACCCGCCGCGGCCGACCAGCAGCCGAGGGTCCTCGATCCGCCTGCGGTCTTTGCCGATGTACGTGTAGGTCATCAGTCACGACCTCCCGCGGTGGGGCCGCGCAGTTTGGCGCCGGCGGACTGGACCGCGTTGACGATGTTCTGGTAGCCGGTGCAGCGGCACAGGATCCCGGAGATCTCATGGCGCACCTCGGCATCGGTCATCTCACGACCGGCATCGATGATCTCCTTGGTGCGCAGCAGCATCGCGGGCGTGCAGAAGCCGCACTGCAGCCCCTGTTCCTCGGCGAAGGCCTCCTGGATGGGGTGCAGCTCCGCCGGGTTGGCGGAGAGGCTCTCGACGGTCTCGACCGCGTGCCCGTCCGCCTGGACGGCCAGCATCAGGCAGGAACGCACGGAGAGGCCGTCGAAGAGGACGGTGCAGCATCCGCACTCGCCGTGCTCGCATCCCACATGCACGCTGACCAGGTCGAGTTCGTCGCGCAGGAAGTCGGCGAGCGTGGTGCGCGTCGACACCTCGCGGGTCACATGCCGCCCGTTGACACGCACCGTCACGGCCCGGCGGGCGGTGCCGTACTTGGCGGCGGTGGAGGTCGTCACTTCCCGTCGCTCCTCTCGTGGGCGCTGGCCACGGCTGCGGTGATCGCGCGCCGCACCACGACGGTGGCGAGGTGCCGGCGGTAGGCGCGCGTGGCGTGGATGTCGTCGCCCGCGGTCACCGAGGGCACGATCTCGTCGGCCGCCCTGGTGATGTTCTCCTCGGTCGGGGCCTCACCGATGAGCGCGTTCTCCACCGCCCGGGCGCGGACCGGCGTGTCGGAGATGCCCGAGACGCCGACCGAGACGGAGGTGAAGTGGCCGTTCTCGTCGAGGTTCACCACCGCGGCGGCGCCGGCGAGCGCGAGGTCGCCCACACGCCGGGCCACCTCCACGAAGCCGTGGCCTGCGGCCTGTGGCGTCACCGGGTAGCGGACGGCGACGAGGACCTCCTCGGGCTCCAGGGCAGTGGCCATCCGGCCCTGGAAGAAGTGCTGGGCCTCGATGGTGCGGGTGCCCGACGGACTTCGCGCGACCACCGTCGCGTCGAGCGTCACCGCCGTGCACGGCAGTTCGGCGGCGGGGTCGGCGTGGGCCAGGCTGCCGCAGACCGTGCCGCGGTGGCGGGTCTCGATGTGGCCGATGTAGCCGGCGGCCTCCGGTAGCAGCGGGACCAGTTCGCCGACCAGCGCGTGGTCCTCCAGCTCGTACTGGCGAACCCCGGCGCCGACCTCCAGGATGTCGGACCGGCCCTCGATCTTCTGCAGGTCACCGATCTTGTTGATGTCGATCAGCGCCTCCGGCCTGACAAGCCGCATGTTGAGCAGGGGGAGAAGGCTCTGTCCTCCCGCGAGGACGAGGGAGTCGGCGCCGTACTCGCTCTTGAGTCCGACGGCCTCGTCGACGGATTCGGGATCGCAGTACGTGAATGGAGGCGGCTTCATCGCCTGTCCTTTGTTGCGGCTCCTGGGAAGAGCGGGTGACAGGGCCCGGAGCCGAAGTGGGATACGGACGGTTACCCCGAGGTCGCGTCGCGCGAGTATCCGCACCGGCTCGGTGTCGTTGCCGTTCTCTCCCCAGTGCACCACACCCGGGGCAGTGACGACGAAGTGTCCCGGAGCGCCTCGGGGGTGCGCCGCCGGGACGGCGAATGCCGTGCCGCCTCTTGTTCTCCCGGGGCGCCGGGCTGGTTGCCCCGCGCGTCCGGTGCGGGGACGTTGGACACGCTGACGACCGCCTACCTGGGAGCGCCCCGGGAGTGCCGCCCCTCGCTCACGACGACAGCGAGCAGGCCGCCGGCCAGGGCGAGGTTCTTGAGGAAGTCGCCCTGCTGACGGGCGCGTTGCGGACCCTCCGGCTGGGTCCAGAAGGGGAAGGCGGCGAGGGTCGTGGGCACCAGCGAGCCGACAAGCGCCGACGCGGAGGCCGCGGGCGCGATGCCCGCCGCGAGTGCCGCTCCGGCGGTCATGTGCACGGCCGCGTTGGCGCGTACCAGTTGGCGGTCCGTGAACCGGTCCAGGAGCGGCACCGCACGGCGGCACCGCTTGAGGAAGTTCTCCGCCCCCTGCGCGGGGCCGTCCGGGTGCTGCCAGACGTGGCGGCCTCCGGAGACGAAGACGGCGGCCAGCGCGAGACGGGAGAGGGCGCGGCCCACGTCGTCGTAGCGCGGTGGTGTCTCAGGCATTCCAAGGATCCGTTCGCAGGTGGCGGTCGAAGAAGCGCTCGATCAGCGCGGGGGTCAGCAGCGCGGAACGTTCGGTGTCCGGGGTGCGGGAGGACAGCACGGTGGCCGTCATGGGGTGCAGCTCCCAGTCGCCGGTGTTGAGGAAGCCGTGATCGGCTCCGTGGACCAGCAGCAGATGGGACTCGGCGCCCACGGCGCTCAGGGCGTCGTGGAGCCGGCGGCTCTGTGCCGGTCCGATGAGGAGGTCGGCGTCACCGTGCAGCAGGAGTACGGGCGGAACCCGCGGGTGGGCCTGCCGGGCCGGACTGGCCTCGACGGCCGTGGCGGCCCGGTCCGACGGACGTCCGCCCATCAGCCCCCACGCCGGATCGGATGGGTCCACGCCCAGCACTCCGCCGGGCAGGGCGTCGTCGTTGAGACTCAGCAGATCCGTCGGGGGATAGCCCGCCACCACGGCTCGTACGCCGGGCGCCGTGCGGGAGCCGTCGGCGTTGGGCGCGAAGGCCGCGAGCAGCGCCAGGTGCGCACCGGCGGAGCTGCCCCACAGGCCGATCGACGTCGGGTCCAGGCCGTGGGTGTCCGCGATGTCGTGCAGATGGCGCAATGCGGCGAGGACGTCGTGCAGTTGGGCCGGCCAGACGGAAGCCTCGAAGGACCGGTACTCGATGTCCGCCATGGCGTATCCGCGTTCGGCGAAGAGCCGGGGCAAGCGGGGCCCGTAGCCCCGGCGTTGATTCCGCCAGCCGCCACCCGCCAGCCATACGATCACGGGGGTGGGGGCCGTTGCGGACGGCGGTAGGTACAGGTCCATCCGCAGGTCCGCACCCAGTGCCGCGCCGTATGCGATGTCGCGCACCACCCGGACGGGAGCCGGGTCGACCCTCTCGGGAGGACGCGGCGCCCGGCTGAGCCCTTCCATGAAACGCCCCATGACGGCGGCGTTGTTCGCCAGCACGGCCGTGAGGTCCAAGGCGTCCGGCTGCTGTGAGGTCTCACTCGTCACCGGTTCGTCCCGTCCCGGTCACGGCGAGGAGGGGGAGGGAACGGCGCTTCTCTTCACGGTGTTCGGCGAGCCGTTGCCGGTAGTGCGGTGCGAGCCTGTCCGGGGTCCAGTCGAAGTCGTCCGCCAGCCGCACGTCCACCGCGGACACACCGGTCAGAGCCGTGAGCCGGACCTGCGCCTCGTTCGCGAAAGAGCCGATGAGTACGCAGCTGGGCTCGGTCACGCCGACGGTGACCGCGATGCGCTGACCGCCGGCGCCATCGTCCTGTACGTGAATGTCACTGACGAGTCCCATGTCGTCGAGCCCCGCGGGGACTCCCGCAGTGATGCTGCACGGATCGAGGATCTCGTTGAGCATCGCGCGGACCTGGGTTTCCGTGACCGTCACCGGGCACCGGCCAGCGCGTTGTCGACCGGGGCGACCCGCCCGCCCCAGGGCTCCTGGAGTTCGGTGGTGTCGAACTCGTCGCCGCGGATGCGCTCGCGGAGGTCCTTCTCGTCGATGCCGTGCATGCGCAGGAAGTTGCGGCCGAGGATGTCGGCCTTGATCTCCTTGGTGAGCTCGGGCAGCCCGTAGTCCTCGATCAGGTCACGGGGCATCTCGAAGTTCCAGAACGCCTCGATCGCCGGCCGGGGGTGGACCGCGTCGCAGCCGGTCGCCCAGATGATCCGGTCGGCGGCACCGGCCTGCAGGAAGGCACCCATCGCCTGTGCGAAGCGGCGGGGTGCGTAGACCGCCATGAATGACGTGGCCTCCAGGTTGACCCACACGTTGCGGAACGCCTCGAGCTGGAGTGCCGTCTCCTCGACGAAGGCCATGCCGCCGTGGACGACCTCGAAGGTGAGGTCGGGGAAGGCCAGCGCGGCTGCCTCGACGTCGGCCATCCCGAGGGCGGAGGTCGGGCCGGGTCCGACCGGGAGGGCCTTGTGGATGGCCACGACCTTCAGACCATGCTGACGGGCCCGCTCGAACACCGGGAAGCAGATCTCCGGGTCACCCATGTCGAGCGCGGTCGCCCGTCCCTCGACGACGTCGATCGGATAGAGCTTGAGAGCGTTGACGCGGTGCTTCTCCACCAGCTCGTCCACGCGGTCCAGCGCTCCGGGGCGCAGCGGGGACACCGCGCCGTAGATCAGCACGCGCTCCGGCCACTTCTCGCGCATCTCCAGCCCGAAGCTCAGCGCCGAGCCCCCGTCGCGGAAGTGCCCGTAGATGGGGGTCTCGTGGTAGGCGATCACGTCGGTCTGGCTCTCCGCCAGCAGGGCCCGACCGATGATGTCCGCGCCCGCACCCTGCATGTAGGTGGAGCGCTCGAGGGTGTATTCGGGGCCGCTGACCCGCTTGTGCAGGCCGTAGAGGTGCTCGCCGATGGCCGCCCCGACATGCGGGTTGACGCAGTTCTCGGGCCGGAAGTTGTAGTTGTGGGCCACGCCCTCGACGACGAGGAAGTCCTCGATCACGGTCGTTCTCCTTGGGTTGTCACGGGTGATACGGGCGATCAGGCGAGCAGGTCCTTCAGCCCTTCCAGGGCGCGGGAGGCGAGGCGGTCGTCGGTCTCGCCGTCGGCTCCGCCGACGCCGACGGCACCGATGACCTCGCCGTCGTCCACGGTGATCGGCACTCCGCCCGGCACCGGGAGGAGGTGGGCGTCGACGAGGTGCACGGGCGCGACCGCCATCGCGGGGGACGCCGCGAAAGCGGCGAACGTCGAGGTCGGAATGCCGGTGACGGCGGCGGTGTAGGCCTTCCGGCGCGCGGTCTCGACCCCGATGGGGCCGACTCCGTCGTCGCTGAGGAGCACTTTGGTGACGCCGCTGCGGTTGACGACCACCACGCAGATGCGCGCGCCCTCGGCCCGGGCCGCCTCCAGCGCGGCCTCGGCTGCCCCGTACGCGATGGCGTAGGTCAGGGGTTCCCTCATCCCGCGGTCCTTTCACTGAGCGGGGTGACGGTGGCGCCGGAGGCGGCCGGGACCCCGCGGATCAGGTCCGACGCCTTCTCGGCGACGGCGATGACGGTGGCGTTGACGTTCGCTCCGGGCACGCTCGGCAGCACCGACGCGTCGACGACGCGCAGCCCGTCGATGCCGCGCACCCGCAGGTCGGGGTCGACGACGGCGGTCTCGGAGGTGCCGATGGCACACGTGCCGCAGGCGTGGTTGGCGGAGTAACCGGTCTCGCGCAGATAGCGCTCGAAGTCCTGGTCGGTGCGCACGTCGGGGCCTGGTGCGAGTTCCGCCCCGATCATCGGAGCGACCTCGGGACTGCGCAGGATGGCCAGCGTGGTGCGCACAGTCTCCCGCAGGGCGGCGACGTCCTCCGGCTCGGTGAGGAGGTTGAACGTGATGCGCGGAGCGGCCGTCGGATCGGCGGAGCCCAGTCGGACCTCGCCGCGGCTGCGGGGGGTCGCGACGGCGTTGAGGGCCACGCAGTGGCGGTCCTTCAACGGCCGGATGCCGGGGAACCAGGGTCGGGCGTCGAAGCCGCCGGCCAGGATGCCGAGGAACCCGTCGGGACGGTCCAGGTCGGCGCGGGTGCGGACGTACGCGGACAGGAACTCGGGCATCCCGGCCAGCGGACCGCTCCCGGTGGCGAACCAGCGGACCGCGCCCAGCACCAGCCGGTCGGCGCGCAGGTGCTCGTGGAAGGTCACCGGATCCTTGACGTCGAACAGCACGGGCGCCGCCGGGTGCTCCTGCAGGTTGGCGCCGACTCCGGGAAGGTCCACCACCGTGTCGACGCCGAGCTCGCGCAGGTGATCCGCCGGTCCGATACCCGAACGCATCAGCAGCTGCGGCGAGTTGTAGGTGCCGGCGCAGAGCACGACCTCGCGGGCCGCCCGGATCACCCGGCTCCGTCCGCCTTCCACGACACGGACGCCGGTCGCGCGTCCCTGCTCCAGTACGAGCGTGTCCACCAGCACCCCGGTGAGCAGGGTGAGATTGGGCCGTTGCCGCAGCACGGGACGCAGATAGGCGGCGGCGGTGCTGTGGCGTCGGCCGCGGTGGATGGCGTTCTCGATCTGGCCGGCGCCGGTGGGGTCACCACTTTGCGTGTCGTCGGGGAACTCGATGCCCAGTGATCGGGCGGCGCGGTCCAGACGCTGACCGAACGGACTTCTCCGGACCGAGGTCGACACGGCGACGGGTCCGTACCCGCCGTGGTGCTCGGTGTCCCCGCGCCAGCTGCTCTCCGAGCGGCGGAAGTACGGCAGAAGGTCGTCCCAACCCCAGCCCGTCGCACCGGACTTGACCCAGTCGTCGTAGTCGAGGCGGTGTGCACGGACATGGGTCGATCCGTTGATCGAACCGGTGCCGCCGACCAGCCGGCCGCGCGGGATGGGGATACGTCTGCCGTTCAGGCCCGGCTCGGGCTCCGACTCGTATCCCCAGTTGATCTTCTTGCGTCCCGACAGCAGCCCGACCCCGAGCGGCAGCTGCACGAGCAGGCCGCGGTCCGCGGGCGGGCCGGCCTCGATCAGCAGCACGCGTGTCGAGGGGTCTTCGGACAGGCGTGTGGCGAGGACGCAGCCGGCCGTACCCGCGCCGACGACGACGTAGTCGTACTCGGCGCCGTGCCCGGCGCTCATATGGAAGGTCCAGACATCATCGTCTCCTTCGGCTCTGGACGAACGCGCGGTGGAGGCGCTGCGAAAGGCGCGGGGAGGCGGTCGCTCGCGCGGCGCGTTCTGAGTCGTGATCGTGAGGTGGCGGGAAGCGGGTGAGCGGCCCCGTCACCTCAGCGCCGGGTCAACGTAACAGCGCGCTCGGCGATCCGAAAGAGGCCTGCAAGTAATTCATCAAAGCAGGTCAGACTCATTGACAGTTTTTCATCAGGGTCGTACAACGGCAGGAGTGCCATGTGGTCCGTACCGCTCACAGCGCCTGTCCGAGCCGTGAAGGAAGAGCCGCCGCACGCTCGTCCGACCACACCGGCGACAGCACGAAGAAGCCTCGACCGCAGGCTTCGCCGCAAACTGTTCGACCCCGCCAGTGGCCTTCATATACGCGTCCCCGCTGCCTCAACGCCGAGGAGATGGTTCAGCATGACCGACACGACCGTGACCGACACGGGAACCGGCTACGGCCGGGGGCCCTCCTCTCACGACGCCCGCCTGACCGAGGTCGGCCCCGGCACGCCGATGGGCGAGGCACTGCGTCGCTACTGGCACCCGATCGCCAGCTCCACCGCGCTGACCAGCGACGTTCCGCACCGCGCCCGCCTCCTGGGCGAGAACCTGATCGTCTTCCGGGACGGCCAAGGCCGCCCCGGCGTCGTCTTCGAGCGGTGCGCACACCGCGGCAGCAGCCTCTTCTTCGGCCGTATCGAGGAGGACGGCATCCGCTGCTGTTACCACGGCTGGAAGTTCGACGTGCAGGGCCACTGCGTGGAACAGGCCTGTGAACTCGACGGCGGCCGCCGCCGCAACCTCGCGCGCCAGCCCTGGTACCCGGTGGAGGAGCGCTACGGCCTGGTCTTCGTCTACATGGGCCCGCCCGAGCTCAAGCCCCCGCTGCCGCGCTTCGACAGCCTGGAGCCGCTGGAGGAGGGCGAGAGCTACTTCAGCAGCTGGCTGGTGCCCGGCGCCGAGGTCGTCGGCCTGGAGCAGGACTTCAACTGGCTTCAGATCTTCGAGAACGCGGTTGACCCGGTGCATGCGTCGTGGCTGCACTCCAACCACAGCGGATTCCAGTTCCAGGGGACCGGCACCACCGGATTCCCCGAGAGCTACTACGACCCCTCCACCGTCGCGGAGCGCGTCACGTACCACCGCACCGACCACGGTGTGAAGTACATCCAGCGCTACCAGGACAAGAAGGGCCCCGACGGGGAGCTCGTGGACATCGACTGGTCGGTGGAGCTCCAGCTGCCGAACATCATCTGCCTGCCCGACTTCATCAGGGTGACCCCCGACGCCCGGCACGACATGCTGATCTGGGTGGTCCCCGTCGACGACACACACCACCGGCTGGTCTTCTCGATCCGCTCCGCCGACCCGAGCCGGCGCGAGTCCTTCGTCTTCGGCATCAAGCAGAACGGCAAGGACGGCTGGCTGCTGACCGACGAGGAGCGTCAGCGCTTCCCCGGCGACTTCGAAGCCCAGTGGTCGCAGGGCCCGATCACCCAGCACTCGGAGGAGACCCTGGCCCCGTCCGACAAGGGGGTCGTCATGCTCCGGCGCATGCTGCGCACGATGATGGACGACGTCGAAGCCGGCAGGAACCCGCTCGGTGTCGGCACCACCGGTGAGCCGGTCCGGCACGTGGAAGCCGGTGTCTTCATCCGGCGGGAGGCAGGGGACGACGTCCTGAACCCGACCGCCGCGGACACGGCGGCAGGGGCGTGACCGAGGCGTGAGCACCACTTGGACGGACGCGGTCGTCGTGGCCCGGTACGACACCACGCCGAGAATCGCGGTCTTCGACCTCGCCCGGGCCGACGGCGGGGAGCTGTGGGAGTACGAGGCCGGCGCCCACATCGACGTACAAGTCGGCGAAGACGGACTGGTCCGGCAGTACTCCCTGTGCGGACCTCCCGGCATCCGCAAGCAGTACCGGCTCGCGGTCCTCAACGAGCCCGAGTCGCGCGGCGGTTCACGAGCCATGCACACCCTCACCGAGGGCGACACGCTCCGGATCGCCGCACCGAGGAACCGCTTCGGTCTGACGCCCGCGCGCCGGCACCTGCTCCTCGCGGGCGGCATCGGCATCACCCCGCTGCTGTCGATGGCCCAGACGCTCGACGCGACCGGCGGCGACTACCACCTGCACTACTGCGCCCGCAGCCGGACCGACGCGGCCTTCGTCGCCGATCTGGAAAACCATCCACGGGTCACCCTCCACTTCGACGACCAGGCCCCGGAGCAACGCCTCGACCTGGCACGTGACCTGGGGGAACCCGACCCTGACACCGCGGTCTACGTCTGCGGTCCCGGTGGGTTCATGGACTACGCACTGGGGCGGGCGGCGGAGCTGGGATGGCCCGCCTCCGCCCTGCACAAGGAGCGCTTCAGCGCCTCGACGCCCGCTGCCGAGCCCGACGGGGGAGGAGAGGGCGGATTCACGGTGCGGCTGTCCTCGACGGGAGCCGAGTACCTCGTCCCCGAGGACCAGAGCGTCCTCGACGTCCTGCTGGCGAACGGAGTCGAGGCCCCCTACTCGTGCGGGCAGGGCATCTGCGGCGAGTGCATCGTACGGGTGCGCGCCGGCGACCCCGATCACCGAGACGACGTCCTCACCGACGACGAGCGCGCGGAGGGCCTGTTCACCCCGTGCTCGTCGCGGTCGAGGTCCCCGATCCTGGAGCTGGAACTGTGAGCACCTCAGCGACGACCACCTCATCGACGGCGGCGACCGCCCGCCCCGCGCCCGCCCCGGCCACGGTCGAGGAGGCCGAGGCCGCATGGCTCGCCGCACAGACGCTCCCTGACCCGGAGCAGAGCCTTCGTGCCCTGATGCATCCCGACTGCGTCATCGTGCACTCGGCGGTCGGTCATATCCACGGTGTGGACGACTGGCTGCGGTACGCGGCACGTCTGGGCCGGACGAGTCAGGTGGACACCTACGACGTGACCGTCCAGCGATTCGGCACCACGGCCGTGGTCAGCTGTCTGCAGGAGATGCGCGTGGCTTTCGTGCCCGAGCTGTCTCCCTTCGTCATCCAGGCCGCCGTCAGCCGGGTGTGGGTTGCGGGTGAATCGGGCGGCTGGCAGTTGGTGCACCTGCAGATGGCCCGGCGGCTTCCGCCGGGCTGAGCATTCGGGCTCCCGGAGCCCGGGAACCGGTCGTCGTCAGTCTTCGGGCTCGCCGTTCACCGGCGAGCCCTCGTCCTGTGTCGCTTCGGCGAGTGCGGAGATGATCCGGCCCACCTGCTCCGCGTAGTGGTCGATGAACTCCGGTGAGGCGGGGTCCTGCTGGGTGAGCTCACGAGCGATCCACGGGATGGCCGCAGGAGCGATCGAGGCGGCGAAGAAAACGAGAGCCACGGCCCCGACGTCGAGATCACTGCGGAATTCACCGCGCCCTTGCCGCTCGCGGAGTTCCTCAACATGCTTGAACAGCTCGGCAGCCCGCTCGTCCTCGGCGGGTGGGCGCTTGCCGGGCTCTTCGCGCGTCAGCGTGTGCACCCACGCCGCGTCCTCCCCTGCCCAGTGCACGTAGCGCCGCACGGCCTCCGCGAAGGTGTGGGTCTGGCTGACACGCATGGACTCCTCGAGCCACTGTTCGCTGAGCGCCTCGTAAAGCCCGCGTTTTCCTCCGAAGTAGTACGTGATCAGCTGATGGCTGACACCGGCCGCCTCGGCGATACGGACGACCCGGGCCCCGTCGAATCCGTGGGCGCCGAACTCCGCGCCGGCCGCGGCCAGAATGGCCCGCCGGGTACCCACGGGGTCCCGCTGGCGGTCAGGATCATTGGGGCGCCTCCGGCGCTGACGCCTGCCCGGCTCGGCTGCCGGCGTTCCCGATGAGGTCTCCTTGTCTGCCACACGGATGACCTTACCGGCGGATTTGTTGCACCGGGCAATGACAGTGCCCGCGGGCGGATCCGGTGCCGAGTTCGCGGCCAGCTCCGGTCCCGATGGGCCGGTCGGGTCCCGGACCTCCATGTCGTACCGCTCGCACCCGACCTGGTCCTGTGGTCGGGTTCGCCCGGCGGCCGGGCAGAGCACCATGCCCACACAGAGGAAGCGGGCTGCCGGCCGTGGCGCCGCGGCGGCCGGTCAGACGGCTCCCTCACGTCCGGCTGTCCGGGACAGGGGACGGGAGCGGTGTTCGTTGCCGACGATCGTGTTGCGCAGGACCCCGAGGCGCTCGACCTCGACCTCCACCACGTCGCCCGGCCTCAGCAGCCAGGGCGGCGTGCGGGCGTAGCCGACACCGGACGGGGTGCCGGTGGCCAGCAGGTCACCGGGGCGCAGTGTGACGGTGCGTGAGATGTGGGCCAGCGTCTCGCCCACGTGGTGGACCATGTCGCTGGTGGACCCCTCCTGGACGGTCACGCCGTTGACCCGGGTCCGAACCCCCAGCCCGTCCCGCAGGTCACCGACCTCGTCGGCCGGCACCAGAGGACCCAGTGGGCCGGAACGGTCGGCGTTCTTGCCCAGGGTCCACTGTGAGGTCAGCTTCTGCGCCCGGCGCGCGGTGACGTCGTTGAACGTCGAGTAGCCGACCACCGCCGCGAGCGCCTCGCCGGGATCGGCGTCCACCAGCGTGCGGCCCACCCAGGCCACGATCTCGCCCTCCCAGTCCAGCCCGTCCTCGGTGGCGGGCACGGGGATCTCGGCGCCGCCGACCGTCAGCGACCGCGGCCACCGCGCGAACAGCGTGGGGAACACGGGCAGTTCCTCGTCCCGGTAGGACCCCTCGGCGGCGTGCTCGACGTAGTTCAGCCCGACGCACAGCACCTGCGCCCCGGGCAGTACCGGTGGCACCAGGCGCGCCTCACCCACCGGCACCCTCCCACCCGCCGGCGGGCGGCGCAGCCATACCTCAGGGTCCGACCAGAACTCCCGCAGTCCGGCCACCACGGTCAGCCGCGCGCCGTCAGGCGACAGGTTCGCCACCTGGACCTCGCCGTTGTACTCCACTCCCACGATCCGCATCCGGACCTCCGCCCCTTCGAATCACCTTCAAAGTCTAGAAAGGTTATAACGTTTATGGTTCGATGGCGCCATGGTTGACGAGCAACGGCCTCTGCTGGCCGGCCTGAGGGCCCCCGGTGGCACGCGAGCAGAGCAGCTCGCCGCGGCACTCGAGAGCCGCATCCGCGGACTGAATCCCGGCTCTCCGGTGGGCACCATCGAGGAGATCCGGCAGGAATCCGGCCTGGCGCGCGCCACCGTCAGTGAGGCCGTCCGGCTCCTGCGCGACCGCGGGGTGATCGTGATCCGCCCCGGCCGCGGCGGCGGACTGTTCGTCGCGGACCAGAGCCCGGTGGTCCGGCTGCGCCACACCCTCCTCGGCGTCGCGGGGGAGCCCGGCACGGTCGCGGACGCCATCGAGCTCCGCAACCACCTGGAGGAACTGATCGCCGTCGGCGCCGCCCGGTGCCGCGGCGAGGACGACCTCCCACCCCTGCGGTCATGCCTGGACGACATGGAGGCGGCACCGGACTGGGACGCCTTCATGCGGGCCAACTGGGCGCTGCACGAGCGCATCGCGCAGCTGTGCCCGAACGCGATGGCCCGCGCGGTCTATCGCGGCACGCTCGGGCACCTCACGTCGTCCACCGCCCGCGCAGCGGACCGGGACGCCGACGCCTACCGGGCTCGGCGGCTGCGGATCCACGCCGACCTGGTGGAGGCGATCGCCGCCGGGGACGAGGACGCCGTGCGCGCCGCCGTCGCGCGCCACAACCACACCGACTGAACATGACCGCACGGGACACGGGAGCCTTCATGCCACCGGCCGAGTACCGCACATACCTCTACCCGCCGGAGTCGCCGCGCCTGGCCTCGATCAGGGGCCTGGACGCGTACGAGTACCGTGAGGCGGCCAAGGCTGCCCCGTTCACCGGCGGGCTCATCCGCGGCTGGAAGCCCCTGCAGCTCGCCGAGTTCCGCGGAGTGACCGAGGACGGCACACTCCGGCCCGAGGTGCATGTCTGGGAGCCCGCCCGCCCCGGTGAGGAAGCTCCCGTCGCCGACATGGTCGCCGCGGCGCGGGAACTGCTGGACGCGCTGGACGAGGACGGCCGCGCCAAGCTGAGCCACCCGGTGGACGCGGTCGAGTGGCAGACCTGGGCCAACCCGGAGTTCCTGCAGTTCGACACCGGCATCCGCCTGGAGTTCCAGCCTGCCGAGGTCCGGCAGAAGGCCCTTGCACTGGTCGAGGCGTCGCTCAGCCCCGACGGCTTCCAGTTGGTGCACGACACGATGCTGATCAACGGCTTTCTCGGCGAGGTCGTGGGACTGCCGACCATCCTGAACGAGTACAGCTACAACTTCGCGCTCTACGGGGACCCCGACCCCGAAGCACCATGGGGCTGGCAGCTGTTCGGCCACCACTGCGCCGTCAACTGCCTCGTCATCGAGGGGCGCATGGTCGTCAGCCCCGTCTTCCTCGGCGCCGAACCCAACGAGATCGACGAGGGCCCCCATGCGGGCACATCGGCGTTCACCGACCGGATCCGGCTCGGTACGGACCTGATGGCCGCGCTGCCGGCGGACCTCCGTGACGCCGCGACCGTGTACCGGCGAATGGTCGATCCCAAGATGCCGCCCGGCCGCATCCACCCCGGCGACGAACGGCATCTCGCCGGCGCCTTCCAGGACAACCGGGTGATCCCGCTCGAGGGCGTCCGGGCCGCGGACATGCCCGAGCGGGCCCGGGAGATCCTCCTGGAGATCGCCGAGTCGTTCGTGTCCCTGCTGCCCGACGGTCCCCGCACGGCCCGGATGCGCGAGATCCGCGACCACCTCGACGAGACCTGGTTCAGCTGGATCGGCGGGCACGAGGCGGGTGACGTCTTCTACTACCGCCTCCAGTCGCCGGTGCTCATCGCCGAACTCGACCACCACTGCGGTGTCTTCCTCGACTACGACACACCGCAGCCTTTCCACATCCACACCGTGGTGCGCACTCCCCACGGCAACGACTACGGCCGCGCTTACGTGCGCGCCTGGCAGACACGGAACGCCTGACCACGGAAGTGCCTCGCGGCTTTGCCGGAACCGTTGACACAGGTAGCGGCGCGCGGTGCGGTGATTCATGACGGCTGCCTCGTTACAGGGCTGTGCGGGCGAGGGGATGTACAGCCGACTCCTGCTATCGCTCCGTCGCGTTGACCGCACTGGCGACTGTCTGCGGGGGCATATCGGGGGACCTGACGTGGGGCGAGTCCGAGGCGACACCGCGATCTGTGAACCCGGCCTGCGTCCAGACCCTGACCGCGGCCGCCTGCCATGTGCATCTCGCAGCGCTCTGTTCCTGGACCTGATCACGCCCGCCTACGTCGGTGTGGCCGTGCCCCGGCGCCGAACCGGCGCGTCTGCCGGTCAGCGCGGCGGGTCGACCTCGCGGAAGTCGGACTTGCGGATCTTTCCGTGGATACCCTTCACGCCGTCGACGACCTGGGAGACCGCGAAGTCGCCTGCGGCGCTGAGGTACGCCATCGCCAGATGGCGGTCGATGCCGTAGTCGGTCACGAGCAGGTCCAGCGCGCAGCGCACGCAGTCGCGCATCGCCTTGTCCAGATCCTCGTCCAGCCCGATCGGTACGAGGTAGTCGTCCGTCTCGGCGAACGGGGCGACGCGGCCGTGGCCGGGCCGCAGAGCCGCACCGCCGGGCACCACCTCGAGCTTCACGGTGGCGCGCAACGACGCCTCGAACGCGGTGAGGGCGACCTCGCCGTCGCCCTGCGCGAAGTGGGGGTCCCCGAAGTAGACCAGCGCATCGTCGACCTGTACGGGAAGGAACAGTGTGCTGCCCTCGCCGAGCAGGGAGACGTCGATGTTGCCGCCGTGACGCCCTGGCGGCACCGAGTGAGGCCGCTCGCTCCCGGGCACCGCCACGCCCATCACGCCGAGGAACGGCCGCAGGGGGAAGCGCAGTGAGCCGCGGGAGGCGTCCGTCCGGTCCACCGCCATCCGGCCCCAAGCGCCGTGGCGATCCGCGTGTGCGGTCGCGAAGGTGATCACGGGACCGGGCAGCGACGGCATCTCGCCGGGGAGTGCGCCGAAGCCGTGCCGGGCGGAGACCATGCCGTACGGAACCCTCGGTGTGAGGCCGAGGACGGTCACGGCGAGCAGATCGCCAGGGCGGGCGCCGGCGACAGCGATCGGACCGGTGACGAGGTGCGGCCCGTCATCGTCGAAGTCGTGCGGCATGCCGGAGTCCGCAATCTGCTGGGCGTCGTCGAGCACATGGGCGCCGCTGACGCCGTAACGGGCGAAGAACTCACGCGGGTTGCGGCCCTGATCCTCGAGGACTCCCTCGTGGCTGATCGTGTCGACCGTGACGACGGAGCCCGGTTGCACAACCGCGCACGGTGAGTCCGCCTCGCACGGAAGGCGACCCCACAGGGTGTTCCCGGGCGTGGCCGGGACGTAGGTCGTCGACGCGATCGCTCCGTGGCCGGGCTGGAGGATCGGGAAGCCGGTCGCGGCAATGTCGAGGAGGGGCGAGTCGGTCGCTGTCATGGCCCACCTTTCGTGGAAGGGATGGCCCGACGCTAGGAACGTCTCGTTGCCGTGGTGTTTCGCGTGGGGGTCTGTGCAGTAACGCTGTCTCGTATGGCAACATGGCATCTCGTAATTCGTTGCCGTGGAGGGGACCTGGATGGACGTCGGCGACGTTGTTCTCATGGGCGGTGCCGGCTTCGTCGGGGGGTTCGTCAACTCCATAGCCGGCGGTGGGTCACTGCTCCTCTTCCCCACTCTGGTCGCCGGCGGGCTGGGTACGGTGGCTGCCAACGTCACCAACTCCGTGGCGCTCTGGCCGGGCTACCTGGGCAATGTCGCGGCATTGCGGGGGTCCTCCCGCCCGTCCTCCGTGACGTCGCTGGCGGTCGTGTCCGCAGTGGGAGCCGCCGCCGGATGCGCGCTGCTGCTGCTCACCCCGACGCGGGTCTTCTCGGTCGCGGTGCCGTTCCTCGTGCTCGGCGCCACTGCCCTCCTCGCCTTCCAGCCCCGGCTGCGGGAACTGCTCGGCGCCGCTCACGGTGACCACCGCGTGAAGCTCTACGCCGGCATGCTCGCCGGCGCGGTCTACGGCGGTTACTTCGGAGGCGGGCTGGGAGTCATCCTGATGGCCCTGCTCGGCCTGACGCTGTCCGCTCCGCTGGCCGAGGTCAACGTACTCAAGGGGACGTTGCAGCTCGTCGTGGCCACCGTGTCGCTCGTCGTGTTCGCGTTGCTCGGCCCCGTGCACTGGGCGATCGCGCTCGTGGTCGCTCCGTCGTCCCTTGCCGGCGGAGTGCTCGGAGGCCGACTGGCGAGGAGGTTGAGCGAGCCGGTGCTGCGTGTCGCCGTTGTCGGCTTCGGCGTGCTGGCCGGCGTCTGGCTGGGCATCCGCGCCTTCGGCTGACCCCGCCGCTGCGGGGAGGGCCGGTGGGTGCTCGGGCCGTGCGCCGACCGCGCGGGTCCAACGGCCAACATCGCGCCCGCTGTTGGACCCATGCGGCAGCCGGCGGGTGCCAGGAGGCCGGCCGACGGACGCGGTCCGCCGGCCGAACCGGGGCTCAGAGGTCGAGGACGAGCCGGTCGTCCTGACAGCGGCCGACGCAGATCATCATCGAACGCCTGGCAAGGCGTTCCTCTTCGCTGAGCACGGAATCCCGGTGCTCCGGCGTACCGGCGAGCACACGGGTCTCGCAGGCCCCGCAGTACCCCTTCTCGCAGTCGTAGGACAGGCCGCTCACGGCGTCGCGCAGGACCTCGATGAGGCGGCGGTCGGCCGGCACGGTGAGCGTGACTCCCGTGCGCGCGAGCTGGACCTCGAAGGTCCGGTTCTCCGCGGCGTCGAACGCCGTCTCGAGGTCGTCGCCGGCGGCGAAGCGCTCCAGGTGCAGCCGGTCGGTGAGATCCAGACGTGCGCACTCGCGCTCGACGGCCGCCAGCATAGGCGCCGGCCCGCACGCGTAGATGGCGGTGTCCGGGTCCAGCCCGCCCAGCAGCCGGGGGAGGTCCGGCAGCCCGGCCTCGTCCTGCGGGAGCAGGGTGAGCGCGTCGCCGGCGACGGCGGCGAGCTCGTCGGCGAAGGCCATCGTCGAGCGGGTGCGCCCGCCGTACACGACGGTGAAGGGCGTGCCGCGTCCGGCGGCCTCGCGGACCATGGCGATGATCGGTGTGACACCGATGCCACCGGCGAGGAACAGGTAGGACGGCGCCTGCGTGAGCGGGAAGTGGTTGCGCGGCCCGCGTACCGCGAACGTGGCTCCCTGGCGGGCCAGTTCGTGGAGTTCCACCGACCCGCCCCGGCCCTGGGGCTCGCGCAGGACGCCGATGCGCCACGTCGTGGCGTCGGCGGGGTCACCGCACAGTGAGTACTGACGCAGCCTGCCCGAGGGCAGACGCAGCTCGACGTGCGCGCCGGCCCGCCACGCGGGGAGTTCGCCGCCGTCCGGCAGGCCGAGGTCGACGGCGACGACGCCCTCGGCCGCGGCGCGCACCGCGGTCACCCGCAGCGGGGTGGGCGTGCTCAGCGCACGGACCCGGCCTGCCGCCGCGGTCGCCTGCGGACCGGGCGTGAAGACCGCCGGGACCGCGTCCCAGCCGGACTGGTTGCCGCGCGTCGGGTAGGGAACGAGCCCCTCCTCGATCACCCGGTAGTCGGGCAGCCGGGTCAGGACCTGCGTCATCATCGCGCGGAACATGGCTCGGGCGAGGTGCGCGCCGGCGCACCGATGCGATCCGATCCCGAAGCTGAGGTGCCGGCTGGCGTCGCGGTCCAGTCGTACCTGCTCGGGGTCGGGGAACACGGCGGGGTCGTGGTTCGCGGCGACCCACGGGATCAGCACCCGGTCACCCGTGTGCATCGGGCAGCCACCGACCTCGACGTCCTGGGTGACCGTCCGCGCCATCGACTGCGACGGGGCGAACGCGCGGAGGAACTCCTCGGTCGCGGTGTCCAGCAGATCGGGGGAGTCGATCAGCCGCTGCCGCTGCTCGGGGTGGCGAGCGAGGTGGACGAGGGTCGAGCCGGTCAGGGAGGTGGTGGTGTCGACGCCGCCGGCGATGAGCAGGCCGATCACCGACACCAGCTCGTCCTCGCCGAACTCGCTGCCGTCGGCACGCCGGCCGGCCACCAGCTCGCTGACTGCGTCGGCGCGTGGCGTGGAGCGGCGCTCGGCGATCAGCTCGCGGATGCGCTGATCCATGTAGGCCAGTCCGGCGGCCCCGCGCACGGCCCGCTCGCTGCCGGCCGGTGCGGCGAAGATGTCGTGGATCGGCCCGGCCAGCTTCGCCCAGTCCTCCTCGGGGAAACCGAGCCAGTCCAAGGTCACCGCGGCCGGCAGCGGGTTGGTGAGGTCGCGGACGAAGTCGCAGGAGCCGTGCTCGATGAAGTCGTCCACGACGCGGGCGGCGTGGCGCTCGATCATGGGTACCAGTCGCTCGACCGCCTCCGGGGTCAGCAGCGGGTTGATCAGCTGCCGGTACTCGGTCGAACGCGGCGGGTCGAGCTCGATCGGATACTGCTCGAGCCCCGGTCCTTTGGGGATGACGATGCCGACCCCCTGGCCGCCGTGTTCGCTGCGGGCCGAGGAGAACGTCTCGTCGTCGCGGGCGATGCGGGCCACGTCGGCGTACCGCGTCGTGTAGGTGAAGCCGCCGTGGGCGGCGGAGCGGCCTACCGGACAGCTCTCACGGAAGCGCGTGTAGTAGGCGACCGGATCGGCGTTGGCCTCGTCGGAGTGGTGGTCGAAGTCGATGTCGGCGGACATGGTGGGCACGCTCCACGTGCTCGGACCTGTGCGCGGTGTTGTCCGGCCGCGCCACCGGATGTCTGGTGCCTCAGCGGCGTCGGTCACCCTAAGGTGTCGCCGCCGTGTGTGACAACGCCCGTGGACGACGCTCAGAAGGTCAGCACGGCTTTGCTGACCGAGCCGGACCGGACCGCCGCGACGGCCTCGTTGATCTGCTCGAACGGGAAGTAGGTGATCATCTTCTCGACGGGGAACCGGCCCTTGGCGTTGAGTTCGAGCAGCTGCGGCAGGAACAGCTGCGGCAGGCTGGACCCGCCGATGATGCCGGTGACACTGCGCCCGTTCAGGATGCTGCGCCACTCGAAGCTCATCGACTCGCTGGGGCCGACGCCGATGACACCGGCGCGACCGAGCGGCCGGAGAGCTTCCACCGCGGTGCGCAGGACGTCCTCGCGCCCGGTTGTGTCGATCACGAAGTCGAAGCCCGCGGGGACCAGGGCGGCCAGCTGCTCGGCGGTGTCCCCGGCCGAGGAGTCGACGGTGTGCGTGGCTCCGAAGCCGCGGGCCGCCTCCAGCTTGGCCGGGTTCACGTCGACGGCGGCGACGACCTCGCAGCCGCTCAGCGAGGCGGCGATGACGGCGGCCACGCCGACAGCCCCTGCCCCGAAGACCGCGATCGACGAGCCGGGGCGCGGCTGCAGCACGTTGAGCACGCCGCCGGCCCCGGTCTGGAAGCCGCAGCCGAAGGGGCCGGCCCGCAGCAGGTCCAACGAAGGGTCGATCCTGACGACCGCCCGCTCCGGTGCGACGACGTGGCTGGCGAACGACGACTGGCCGAGGAAGTGGGCATTGACCTCCCGCCCCTCGTGGGTCACCGCGGTGGAGCCGTCGGGCCGGCGGCCGGAGAAGTTCACCGCGTCGAAGCTGCGGCAGTAGGCGGGCGAGCCGGTGAGGCACAGCGCGCACGTGCCGCACGACGCGAAGGACATGGCGACGTGGTCGCCCGGACGTACGGAGGTGACGTGCGCGCCGGCCTTCTCGACGATGCCCGACCCTTCGTGCCCGAGCAGCGCGGGCGTGGGGAAGAAGCCGGCGAACTCCAGGTCGGTACCGCAGATGCCGACGGCGGCGACGCGGACGAGCACCTCGTCCGGGCGGGGCTCGTCCAGGTCCACTTCGGTCAGGACGAACGGCTGTCCGGGTTGCTCCAGCAGAGCGGCGGTGGCGCGCACGGGGCCTCCTCAGTGACTCACATAGCGAGATCGCATATTGACATGCGCGATAAGGTCGGTCAAGGTTCCCCCTATGGCGGCTGTTGACTTCCCTTCTTCCCAGCATTTCCTTAACGGCGAGTGGGTTGCGGCCCGTGACGGCGGCACATTGGATGTCGTCGATCCGGCCACCCAGCAAGTGATCACCAAGGTGGCCCGGGCGGGCGGAGCCGACGTCGACGACGCGGTCGCCGCGGCGCGCCGCGCCTTCCCCGGCTGGGCGGCAACCAACCCGAGCGAGCGCGGGGCACTGATCCGGCGCTGGGCCGACCTGATCATCGCCGAGGTCGAGTCGCTCGCGGCCGTCGAGGCTCAGGACGTGGGCAAGCCACTGTCCGGGGGCCGGACGAACATCTACATCGCCCACGGCATCATCGACTACTTCGCCGGCGCGGCCGACAAGCTCACCGGGGTCACGCTGCCGACCCGCAGCCCCGACTACCTGGGCTACACGGTTCCCGAGCCGTACGGCGTGTGCGCCGTCGTCATCCCGTGGAACGTTCCTGCCGTGCTCACCGCCGCGAACGTCGCGCCGGCGCTCGCCGCGGGCAACACGGTCGTCCTCAAGCCGTCCGAGATCGCGCCTTTGGCCCCGTTCGCACTCGCCGAACTCGCCCGCCGCGCCGGCTTCCCGCCGGGGGTGATCAACGTCGTCGCGGGTCTCGGCCCGGAGGCGGGCGTCGCGCTCACCTCGCACCCGGACGTCGACCACATCAGCTTCGTCGGCTCCACCGCCACCGGGCGGGCGATCATGGCGGCCGCCGCACAGAACCTCGTCCCGGTGAAGCTGGAACTCGGCGGCAAGTCGCCGAACGTGCTCTTCGCCGACGCCGATCTCGACACGGCGATCCCAGCGATCGTCGCCTCGATCACCGAGAACGCCGGGCAGAACTGCTATGCCGGTTCCCGGCTGCTCGTGGAGGCCTCGGTGCACGACGAGGTTGTGGAACGGGTCGCCGGTGCCATGGCCGCGGTCAAGACCGGGCCCTGGGAAGCCGACCTGGACATGGGGCCGTTGGTCAGTGCCGCGCAGTTCGCCCGCGTCAGCGGCTTCCTCGAAGACGCACCTCGCGAGGGGGCACGGCTGGTCGCCGGTGGCGCGCCCACCGGCGACGGGTGGTTCGTCCGGCCGACGGTGTACGACCGTGTGGACGCGGGCATGCGCGTCGCCCGCGAGGAGATCTTCGGCCCGGTTCTCGCCGTACAGTCCTTCCGCGACACCGCCGAGGCGACCGAGCTGATGAACGCGACGGACTTCGGACTACTGGCCTGCATCTGGACCAACGACGTCTCCCGGGCGCTTCGGCTGGCGAAGGACGTTCGCTCCGGGCAGGTGGCGGTCAACCAGTTCCACGACGCGGGAGTGATCGGCTTCCCGTTCAACATGCAGAAGGACAGCGGTTTCAGCCGGGGCGGCGGGTACACGGCGCTGCGCGAGTACACCCAGGAGAAGGGCGTGGCCATCCGGCTGCTGGCCCGCTGAGACTGGACACCATGGGTACCACCGCCGCCGCGTGGTCCGGACCGGCCCGGGAAGGACCGGGGACGGACGCCGAGCCTGCCGTGCTGGAGCGGGAGCTGACCGAGGCCGTGCTGGCAGGCGCCGCGCGCTCGGAGGTGCTCCGCGCGCTTCGCGGGGCTACCGGCCGGGATGTGCGCCTTCTGTCCGCCGAGGGCGTGCCGCTGGCGACCACCGACGGCGGCGCGGGAGTGCCGGCCTCGGTGGCGGACGGCGTGCTCGCCGACGTGGCCGGACCGGTGGTCGACACGCTCGACGGGCTGCGGGCCACGGCGCTTCCCGTGCGTGCGGGGACGACGGTGGCCGGTGTGCTGCTGACCGTCGGCCCCGGTGATGCGCGCGTGCAGGCGCTGGCCGGTGCCGCCGTCACCGCGCTGCTCATCGATGCCGTGCGCGCAGGGGACGACTCTGCCGAGGTCTCGCCGCAGCACACCCCGGCCGACATCGTCGCCGCGCTGCGGTCCGGGACGGTGAGCCCCTCGGTGTGCGCGGCGGCCGCGGGACTGCGGATCGATCTGCAGCGACCGCCGGCCGGTGCCGTACTGCACTACAGCGGCCCCCGCTTGCGCGCCTGGTCCACCGCCCTCGCCTGGCTGGAGCACCCGGTGCAGCAGGAGGCGCGCACGGCCTGGACGGTGGTGCCGGGCGAGGTCGAGCTCGCCCGCCTGCAGAACCGGCTGCGCCTCATGACCGGCGACGAGTCCGCTGACCACGTCGTCGCGGCGAGCGGCTCCCATCCCGGCTCACCCATGGGCCTGGCCCGGTCCTTCACCGAGGCCGAAAGGCTGCTCGGCCTGGCCCGCACCCAGCGTGTCCCGCTGCTCACCTTCGACCGCTGCGGGGTCGTGCAGGTACTGCTGCCCCTCCCGCGCCCGCGGCTCGAGGCGTACGCAGAGGCACGCCTCGGGCCGATCCGGCAGCGTCCGGAGCTGATGGCGACTCTGCGTGCCTGGCTGGCCGAGAGAGGCAGTCGCCAGAGCGTCTCCGAACAACTCCACCTTCACCGCAACTCGGTGGGCTACCGGGTGCGCCAGATCAAGAACCTCCTCGGCACTGACCCCCTGCTTCCCGCCGCCTCGGCGGAACTGCACCTGGCGCTCGCGGCGCTGGACCTGCTCGCCTCCGACGACGAGCGGCTGCGCGGCGATGCCGAGCCGGTATCGGCCGGACGCTGAACCGGTTTACGCCGCGATGCCGAGCCGGTATCGGCCGGACGCTGCACCGGTTTACGCGCCGATGCCGAGCCGGTATCGGCCGGACGCTGAACCGGTATGCGCGCGCCGCCGGGCGGCGCCGCGCGCCCGCCCGTGCCCCCGCCCTCACCTGCCCCAGCCTGCGCCGTGAGCCTTCCGAGCAGGCGAAACGCCGACGAAACCAAGATGTTCCACAGGAGCGTTGACAGCACCGGTCGGCGGCGGCAGAGTACCTCGCATTACGTTCCACCGCCTCGCAATGCGAGACGGTCAGGGTGAGGAGGCAGCGCGGTGCGAGCCATGGTGCAGACCGATTTCGGCGGGCCCGAGGCCGTGTTCCTGCAGGATGTCCCGGAGCCGGCGTGCGGACCGCGCGACGTCGTCGTCGAGGTCGCCTACTGCGGGCTGAACCGCCTGGACCTGCTGCAGCGCAAGGGGCCGGGCCTGATCCCCGGCTTCCGCCTTCCGCACGTGCCGGGCATGGACTTCGCCGGAACGGTGGTGGCGACCGGGTCCGCGGTTAGCTCGGTCGTCCCCGGTGACCGGGTCATCGCCGATCCCACCCAGGGCTGCGGCAGTTGCCCGCGCTGCGCGGTGGGTGATCGCGCGTACTGCGTCAACCCGCGCATCCTCGGCGGCAACGCCCCCGGAGCGTTGGCCGAATACGTACTTGCGTCTGCAGAATCGATCGTCCAGGTCCCCGAGTCCCTCCCGCTCTCCGCGGCCGTCACCCTGCCCACCGCCTTCGCGACGGCGTGGCACGCGGTGCACACCGTCGGGTCACTCGCCGCCGGTGAGACCCTCGTCGTGCACGCGGGCGCGAGCTCCGTCAGCCTGGCGGCCATCGCGCTGGCCAAACGGGCCGGTGCCTCGGTCGTCGCGTTCGCCGGCAGTGACGCGAAGCTGGCCGCGGCCGGCGCGGCCGGCGCGGACCTGGTGCTGCGCAACGGGGACCCGGACGCGGTGAAAACGGTGTCGGTCTTCACCGGCGGCGCCGGGGCGGACCTGGTCCTGGACCACGTCGGCACCGAAACCTGGCGCACCTCGCTGGACTGCCTCGGCATCCGCGGGCGTCTGCTGCTGATGGGCAACACCAGCGGCGACCAGGTGTCGTTCTCGCTCCAAGAGGTCTTCCACCGTGGCCTGAAACTGCTGGGCACCGGCGGCTACAGCTCGGCCGACTTCGTCGCTGCCACGTCAGCCTGCTTGGCCGACGGCCTGCACCTGCCCACCGCCGCCCGGTTCCCCCTCGAGGATCTGGCCGACGCCTGGGACGTGCTCGCCAGCCGCGACACCATCGGCAAGGTCGTGATCGAGCCATGACCGACCTGCTGATCGTGGGCGGCGACGTCGTCACCATGGACTCCGCCCGGCGGGTCCTCACCGGTGCGACGGTCGCCGTGTCAGGGGACGGGATCGCCGCGCTCGGCACGGCCGAGGACCTGCGAGCCCGCTTCCCCGGGGCGCGGGAGATCGAGGCGTCGGGCTGTGTCGTTATACCGGGCCTGATCGACGCCCACCAGCACACGACCGTCGACCCCCTCGTGCGCAGCATGATCCCGGACCACATCGGCTCGCAGGAGTCGATATTCGACTGGATCGTCCCGCTGCACGCCCACGCCGACGGTGACGACGACGAACTGGCCGCGACCATCACCGCCGTCGAGTGCCTGTCCCGGGGCATCACCACGGTGCTTGAGCCGGGCACAGTGGCCTACCCGGAACGAGTCGCAGCGGGGCTGGGCGCCGCGGGCATCCGCGCGCGGGTCGGCGGCTGGGGCTGGGACGCCGAGGGCGTGCCATTCGGCGCGCCGGCCGACGAGGTGCTCGCCCGGCAGGAGGACATCGTCCGGTCCCTGCCGGTCACAGGGCCGGTCACCGGGTGGGTGACGCTCGTCGGCCACGACCTCGCGAGCGACGAGCTCTTCGCCGGAGCGGCGAGCCTGGCCGAGCGGCTCGACACCGGACTGACCTGGCACATCTCGCCGGGACCCGCCGATGTCGAGGCGTACGCCCTGCGCTGTGCCCGCCGACCGGTCGTCCACTTCCGTGAGCTGGGAGTACTCGGCCCGCGCCTGCTGCTGGGGCACGCCGTGTGGCTCGACGACGCGGAGGTCGACGCGATCCTCGAGACCCGTACCGCGGTCGCCGCCTGCCCGGGGGCCTACCTACGTCTCGCCCAGGGCTATACCCGCGCCTCGCGCCACGCCGAACTGGTGCGCCGGGGCGGCCGGGTGGCACTGGGCTGCGACGCCCACAACGCAGGCGACGCCCCGGACGTCCTCCTGGCCGCCTACCTGTTCGCCGGCCTGGAACGCGACCGCGATCTGCCCGACCCGGTCCGCGCCGAGCAGGCGTTCGCCCTCGCGACGATCGACGGCGCCCGGGCGATCGGTCTCGGCGACCGGATCGGCTCCCTCGAGGTGGGCAAGGCGGCCGACATCGTCGTGCTCGACGCCCGCGACCCCGCCTGGACGCCCCGGGGCGACCTTGCCCGCCAGCTCGTATGGGGCCACGTGTCGCGCACCGTCCGTGACGTGCTGGTCGGCGGACGCGTGGTCGTCCGCGACCGGCGGCCGACCGGCGTCGACCTCGCGGTCGTCGCCGCGGCTGCCGCCGAGCGATCCGCCGCCCTGCTGCGGCGCGCAGGCATCGCGCCCCGCCCGACTTGGCCGACGGAGCCGGTGGGCCACCTCGCAAAGGAGACCACTCGTTGAACGTCATCGACATGTCCGGGCTTCCGCCGGCGAAGAAGCAGGGCCTGCTCTCGCAACTGGTGGTACCGCGGCCGATCGCGATGATCACCACGCTCGACCCGGACGGAGGGGTCAACGTCGCGCCGTACAGCTACTACATGCCGGTCAGCGGCGAACCGCCGCTCATCGCGGTCACCATCGGCGCCCAGCGGGAGGCGACTTCGGAGCCGAAGGACACCTGGCTCAACATCGAGCGCACGGGCGAGTTCGTCGTCAACGTCACCACCGCCGAGATCGCCGAGCACATCGAGGCGGTGGCCCGCGAGTACCCCCGCGGCGTCAGCGAGATGGACGTCGCCGACTGGCGGTCGGTGCCCTCACAGGTCGTCGACACGCCGTCGCTGGCCGACAGCCCCGCGCACCTGGAGTGCCGGGTGCACGAGGTGATCGACCGCGGCGACCACACTTCCTGCTTCTCGGGCGTGCACATCGTGCTCGCCGAGGTCGTCTGCATCACCACCGACGACTCGGTCATGTCCGCCCCGGGCCGCATCGACCCCACCCGGGTCCGAGCGGTCGGGCGGATGGGTTTCCCATGGTTCGTCACCGCGGGTGAGGAGTCCCTCTTCCACCAGGAGCGTGTCGCCTACGCCGAGCTCGGCCGGGCCGACACGTCCGCCAACTGACCCACCCCCCGAACGGCCACCCCCCGCCCCGCCACCCCCCGACCGCCCCCCGATCTGCCACCGCCCTTGACGGGGCGGTGCCACTCAGCGAATGGAACGCACATGACCGCAAGAAGCTCGCTTCGGCGTTGTCGGGCCCCGCTCGGCCTCGCCCTCGCCCTCACCGGAGCCCTCGCGCTCTCCGGCTGCGCCAGCAACGACGCGACGGCAGCCAAGACGACCCCCGCGGCGAGCGGCACCGGCGGCTCAGGCCTCAACGAGCCCGACGTCAACGGCGACGGCAAGGTCGTCATCGGCGTCCTCAGCCCCGGTGACATCAACGACCACGGCTACTACGAGAGCTTCGTCGACTCGGCGGACGCCTTCGCCAAGGAAAAGGGCTGGAAGGTCATCAAGCGCGGCAGCGTGCCCGCGAGCGACGCGCTCAGCGCCGCCCGCGCGCTGTGCCAGCAGCACGTCGACATGGTCGCCCTCGCCGCCAGCGAGCTCAAGGCCGCCATCCCGGCCTCCGAGGAGCCGCTCTGCGCCAAGACCGCCTGGTACGTGCCGTCGTCGGCGAACATCGACCAGACCCCGCGGATCATGCTGTCCTCCGACAACCCCAACCAGTCGATGCTCGCCGCCGGCTACGCCGCGGGCCTGAAGATGAAGGCGGCCGGCTACACCAAGGCCGGGTTTGTCACCGGCATCAAGGCCGACTTCAGTGTCCTCGGAGCCAAGGCCTTCCTGGCCGGAATCCGGGAGGTGGTCCCCAAGGCCACCCTGGTGAGCACCTACACCGGTGACTTCAACGACTCGGCGAAGGCCAAGGAAGCCATCCAGGCCCAGATCAGCCAGGGCGCCAAGGTCATCTACCCCTACCTCGGGGGCGCGACCGACGCCGCGGCGCAGGTGGCGAACGCCAACGGCGTGCTGACCCTCACCCCGGGCACCGACCGGTGCGACTCGACCAGCCCGAAGTTCGACATCTCGGTGATCTTCAGCCCGGGTGACTACTTCCGCGCCGCGCTGGAGGACTTCGCCAAGGACGAGCTGAAGATGGGCACGCCGCGCGTGTGGCAGCTGGGCGTCGATCCCTTCCCGACCGTGAAGATCTGCAAGGCCCAGGGCGACGAGGACAAGCAGCTGACGGACTTCATGAAGAAGATCGGCAGCAAGGAGATCGACCCGGAGGCCGAGGTCAAGCGCCTCGGCTGACCCTGCCGACCCCGACCCAGGAGATTCACACGCGATGACACCGACGACCTCAGCGGCTCGGATCCTCGAGCTGCGTGGCATCACCAAGTCCTACGGGTCCGTCACGGCCTGCGACGCCGTGGACCTCACCGTCGACGCCGGCGAGATCCACGGTCTCCTGGGCGAGAACGGGGCAGGCAAGTCCAGTCTCATGAAGGTCCTGCTCGGGCTGATCCGGCGCGACGCCGGCACCGTACTGGTGCGGGGTGAACAGGTCGCGCTGGACAGCCCGCAGGAAGCGGCCGAGCTGGGCATCGGCATGGTGCACCAGCACTTCAGCCTCATCAGCGGGCTCACCGTGTGGGAGAACGTCGCGCTCGGCGACACCGGCGCGGTGAACAAGCAGGCCGTCTGCGCCGAGATCGCCGAGGTCGCCGCGCGGTACGGGCTGCCGGTCGACCCCGAAGCGCGCGTCGACGCGCTCGCGGCGGGCGAGCGGCAGCGCGTCGAGGTGGTCAAGTGCCTGCGGCGCAACCCGCAGATCCTGATCCTGGACGAGCCCACCTCGGTGCTGACCCAGGCCGAGTCGCAGGAGCTGTTCGCCGTGCTCGGCCGCGTGGTGCAGGAGGAAGGGCGCGCGGTCATCCTCATCAGCCACAAGCTCGCCGAGATCGTGCAGGCCACCGACCGGGTGACGGTCCTGCGTAAGGGCAGTGTCGCCTTCCGGGCGGTCACCGCCGAGACCACCGCGCCGGAACTCGCCCGCCAGATGGTGGGCCGGGACGTGTCACTGCACGACGAGGCCGCCGCCCTCGGCATGCTGCCGGTGCGGAAGACGCGTACGGCCGAGCGCGGGGCGCACGACCGGCAGCCGCCTGTCCTGCGCCTGGCTGGACTCACCGTCGAAAAAGGCGGGGTGAAGGTTCTCGAAGGAGTCGATCTGACCGTGGGCGCGGGCGAGATCTGCGCCCTCTACGGCGTCGAGGGCAGCGGCCAGGCGGTGCTCGGCGAGGTCCTGGCCGGGCTGCTCGCGCCGACTGCCGGCACTGTCGAGGTCGCCGGGCGCCGGGTCGACATGAGTCGGCCCGGCGCGCTCGGGAAGGCCGGTCTGGGCATCGTGCCGGAGGACCGCCACCAAAGCGGCGTCGTCCTCGACATGAGCGTCACCGAAAACCTGACGATGAAGTCGCTCGACAGGCTCAGCGGCCGGTTCCTGCTGCGCCGGCGCGCGATGCACTCCGAGGCCCGTCGCCTCGCGGACGAGTTCAACATCGTCGCCCCCTCACTCGACGCGCCGGTGCGCAGCCTGTCCGGAGGCAACCAGCAGCGCGTCGTGCTCGCCCGGGAACTGTCCGGTCACACCAGCGTCCTGGTGGCCGCGCAGCCCACCCACGGGCTGGACGTCGGCGCCATCGAGGACATGTACGCCCGGTTGCGCCAGGCGGCCGCAGACGGCGTCGGAGTGCTGCTCATCTCCACCGAACTCGAGGAAGTCATGGCCCTTGCAACCTGGATCGCGGTGATCTCGTCCGGGCGGATCACCGGAGCACTCCCCGTCTCGGATGCGACCCCCGAGCGATTGGGCATGCTGGTCGGCGGTGAGGCCGCATGAGTGCCGCCTCGCTGACGAGTGGGGACGAAATCGCCCGGCGCTTTCTCGCCCGGCTTCGGCCCGGGCCCGGTGGCTGGATCGCGACGGGCCTCACCGTCGTGCTGGTCGCCGTCGCTGCGGGCGCGTCCGCGCTGCTGCTCCTGCTGACCGGTGGCTCGCCGAGTGCGTCGGCGGCCGCGATATGGACCGGGAGTCTGGCCGACGCCACGGGATGGACGACGACGCTGCTCAACGCGGCGCCTTTGCTGCTGGTCGCGGTCGGTGCGTGCATCTGCGCGTCGGCCGGCACCTTCAACATCGGCCAGGAGGGGCAGGTGCTCATCGGCGGCCTGGCCGGAGCCTGGGTCGGGCTGCGGCTGGCCCTGCCCGGTCCGATGCTGGTCGTCATGGTGCTGATCGCCGCGGCCGTCGGCGGTGGCGCCTGGGCCGCGCTCAGCGCCCTGATGCTCCGCCTGCGCGGCGTCAACGTCCCGGTGAGCACCCTGCTGATGACGTTCCTCGCCATCCAGCTCGTCACGTTCGCGGTCAGCACGCCGTGGCTGCAGGAGAGCGCGCAGGGCTCCTCGGGCATCGCCGACGCGGCGTCCAACCCCCTGCCGGCCAACGCCCGGCTCGCCGGCTTCGGGCAGTACCCGTCGGTGCAGCTGAACGTGGGCCTGTTCATCGCCCTCGTCGCCGCGGTCGGCGTCGCCCTGGTCCTCAGCCGCAGCCGGTGGGGCTTTCGGGTGCGCATGCTGGGACTGAATCCGCTGACGGCCAAGCACACCGGTGTCCGGGTGGCCGCGCTCGGCGGCTTCACCCTGGCACTGTCCGGCGCCTTCGCCGGACTGGCCGGCGGGCTGCTGCTGGTCAGCCCGGTCGGCACCAACCGGCTGCAGGCCGGGCTCTCGGACAACTTCGGGTGGGACGGCCTGCTCGTCGCGCTCGTCGCACGCAACCGGCCCCTGGTCGCGATCCCGGTGTCGCTGGTGTTCGCCGTGCTGCGTGCGGGCGGCGATTTCCTCTCGGCCACGGGCGTGCCGTACTACCTCGTCGATGTCGTCAAAGCACTGCTGGTCCTCGCGTTCGTCGCGCCGCCCGTCCTCATCGATCTCTTCAGCAGGCGTCGCGGGGCCACCCCGCAGGCGGCGCCCGACATGTCCGTCGTCCCGACCAAGGTGAAGGCAGCCGCGTGAGCGTTCTGGACAGCACCACCACCATTCTCGCCAGCGGTGTCCGGCTGACCGTGCCACTGGCGTTCGCCGCCTGCGGTGAGTACATCGCCGAGCGCGCCGGCACGATGAACATCTCCGTCGAGGCAATGATGCTCGGCGCCGCGTTCACCTCGATCGCCACCGCGAGCGCGACCGGCAGCGCCACTGTCGGTCTCGTGGCCGGCGTCGTCACGGGCCTCCTTCTCGGCTTTGTGCACGGCAACTTCTCCCACCGGGCGCAGATCAACACCTTCGTCGTCGGCCTGGTGCTGAACGCGCTGGTGCTCGGGCTGACGAGCTACCTGATCACGACCAACGAGTTCGTCTCGCACCAGGTCCACATGCTGTCGATCCCGCTGCTGCAGGACATCCCGCTCATCGGCAAGCCGCTGTTCTCCGAACGCTGGCCCGCCTTCCTGCTGCTCGCGCTGATACCGCTCACCTGGTGGCTGGTGGAGCGCAGCCGCTGGGGCCTGGAACTGCGGGCGGTGGGGGAGAACCCCCAGGCCGCCGACGTCACGGGCATCAAGGTGAACATGCGGCGCCGGCAGGCTCTGCTGTGGTGCGGCGCACTGGCCGGACTCGGCGGCGCGTACCTCGCGGTCGGCGAGGTCGGATCGTTCAACCAGAACATGACCGCCGGGCGCGGATACATCGTCATCGCCGCGGTGATCTTCGGGGCGTGGCGGCTCGGCCGGACCATGCTCGGCTGCCTGGTGTTCGGCCTCTCCGACGCGATGCGCCTCGCGCTCCCAGCGCTCGGCGTCACCCTCAACGCGCAGCTGCTCGTCGCGGCCCCGTACCTGCTCGCGCTCCTGGCCATGCTGCTGTTCACCACCCAGCACCGCGAACCCGGCGCGCTCGGACGGCCCTTCGAGCGCGGGTCGACCTGATGGCCGGGACCAGGCGAC
The DNA here is from genome assembly GCF_013778455.1 of Streptomyces himalayensis subsp. himalayensis. Classification (GTDB taxonomy): domain Bacteria; phylum Actinomycetota; class Actinomycetes; order Streptomycetales; family Streptomycetaceae; genus Streptomyces; species Streptomyces himalayensis. Next base: position 38,998 of record NZ_JACEHE010000041.1, read on the forward strand.
GGCGGATGCCGGCCCCGCGAAGGCACGGGGGCGGCATCCGCCGTGGGTACGCGACATCGCCGTCATCGTCGGCGCAGTGCCGCGGTCTCCAGCGCCGGCGGCGTGTAGCCGACGTCGGCCGGGTTGAGCACGCTGCCCGGTGCGACGAGTTCGTCGATCCGGTCAAGCGCCTCGGCCGACAGCGGCCGGTCCACCGCGGTGAGCTGCGACAGGAGCTGGTCGTGGGTGCGCGCGCCCATCACGGCCGAGGTTACGCCGGGGTGGGCGAGCACGAACCGCAGTGCCAGCTCGACGAGTGTGCAGCCCTCCTCGGCGGCCAGGCGCACGAGTTCCTCGACCACGGCGAGCTTGCGCTCGCGCACCTGCTCGTCGGCGAAGTCGAAGTGATCACTGTTCCTCAGCGCGCGCGAGTCTCCCGCCGGTTCCGCGCCGGCCCGGTACTTGCCCGTCAGCCAGCCGCCGTTGAGGGGGCTCCAGACCATGACGCCCATACGGTGCCGTCGCGCGGTGGGCAGGGCCGCGGCCTCCGCGTGCCGGGCCAGGATCGAGTACGACAGCTGCTCCACGGTGAACCGATCGCGGCCGCCGCGCCGCGCCGCCCACTGGGCCTCCACGATCTCCTCGGCCGGGAAGCTCGACGAGCCGATCGCCCGCACCTTGCCCGCCCGCACCAGGTCGCTGAGCGCACCGAGGGTCTCCTCGACGTCGGTGTGGGGATCAGGACGGTGGACGAGGTACACGTCCAGGTGGTCCGTCTCCAGCCGGCGCAGGCTGTCCTCCACGGCACGTGTGATCCACAGCCGGGAGGTGCCGCCCCGGTTGCGGTCGAGTGGACCGGCGGGCATCCGGCTCGCGACCTTCGACACCAGGACGACGTCGTCGCGCCGTCCCTTCAGCGCCCGGCCGATGATCTCCTCCGACTCGCCGAAGGCGTACACGTCGGCGGTGTCGACGACGTTCACTCCGGCGTCCAGCGCCGTCGCCACCATGCGGTGGCACTCCGCCTCGTCGGTGTTGCCCCAGGCGCCGAACATCATCGACCCCAGGCACAGCTGACTCACCTCGATGCCCGTCCCACCCAGAATCCGGTAGTGCACGCTTGCCCTCGTCTCCCAGCCGACGCCCTGTCGCTGTCCTCTCGCAGGCTCGCACGGCGGAAGGCCGCAAACCGATGTCGCGCGGGGCCAGCATCCCTGGCCTGCGTGTTGTGTCCGCAGCACATCGACCCGCGGGTAAGTGCGCACCTAGGCTCAAAGAAATCCGAACCACTCACCATGGAGGTACCGTGGCCACCGGTCTCACATCGGCACGCTGGACTCACGTCGCGCTGCCGACCGGCGATCTCGACAAGGCGATCGCGTTCTACACCACACTGACTCCGCTGGTCGTGGTCGAGCGGTTCAAGGACGCCGACGGCGAGAGCGTCTGGCTCTCCAACGACCAGCAGGCCGAGACCCCGTTCGTGCTCGTCCTGGTGTCCTTCAACAAGGACAAGGGCAACCAGCTGGGCCTGCTGCACCCGTTCGCGCACCTCGGCATCGAGGTGCCGGCGCGGGAGGACGTCGACGCGCTCGCGGACCGGGCCCGCGAGCTCGGCTGCCTGCACTGGGAGCCCCGGCAGATGCCCGAGCCCGTCGGCTACATCTGCGCCCTGAAGGATCCCGACGGCAACGTCGTCGAGATCTCCCACGACCAGCGGGTGTTCGACTCCGTACGCGCGAAGTGGGGTTCGTCCTGAAGGACACCCGCGCCGCCGTCGAGGCCTATCTCGCGGCGCTGAACGCGCACGACGCCGACGCCGTGGCCGCCTGCGTGGCCGAGGACTTCGTCAACGAGCACACGTCGTCGACGGGACAGAGCCGCAGGGGCCGCGCCGAGTACCGCGCCGCGCTGACCGGGTTCCTCGAGGACTTCGGGGACCTGCGCTACGCGCCCGAGTGCATCCTCGTCGACGGCGAGTCGGCCGCGGTGCCCTACGTCATGACGTTCCGGATGCGCTCGGCGGGCGACCGCCCCGTACGCGTGCGCGGAGTCTTCGTGTTCACCGTCGCAGGCGGCCTCATCACGCGCCGCACGGACTACTGGGACAGCGGAGAGGTGCAGCGGCAGCTCGCCTGACGACCCCGTCGGCAGCCCGGAGCCGGACCCCTGACACCCCGTCCGCCTCTCGTGCGGACGGGGTGCCGGTGTGTCCGCCGCCTGAGTGCGTATCGCTGTGCATGACGCCATCTCGTATTGCTTGACAGGGCGCCGTCTCGCATTGAAAGATGCCGTCATGCGACTGGTGACAACACAGGCCGGCCTGGGCCGAATAGAGGACGGGGCCATCGCCCTGTTGGACACGGCTTTTCCACACGTCGGCGCGGTCCTCGAACAGGACGGCTCGCTGGAGTACCTGGCGTCCTGCGCGGTGCGCCGGCGGATCCCGCTCGACGAGGCCACGCTCGTGGCGCCGCTGGCCCGTCCCCGCGCGGTGTGGGGCGTCGGGCTCAACTACCTGTCGAAGGCCGCCCGGGCCGGCCGGGGACTCCCCGAGCAGCCGATCCTGTACCTGGCCGCGTCGTCCGCCGTTCTGGCCCCCGGCGCGCAGGTGGTGATCCCGCAGGCCGCGACCGAACCCGACTACGAAGGGGAGATCGCGGTCGTCGTCGGGCGCCGGCTGTACCAGGCGACCGAGTCGGAGGTCTGGCCCGCGATCGCCGGCATCACCGCGGCCAACGACATGACGGCGCGCGACGTCATGCGCACCACGGCGGTGCCCGCGCTCGCCAAGAGCTACCCGGGGTTCACGCCGCTCGGCGCGTCGATCTGCACTCCCGACGACCTCCCCGACCGGGACGCGATCCGCGTAAGGACCCGGGTCAACGGCGAGCTTGTGCAGGACGACACGAGCGCCGGGATGATCTTCCCGGTCCCCGACCTGCTCAGCCGGCTGTCGTGGTTCACCGCCCTCGAACCCGGCGACGTCGTCCTCACCGGAACCCCGGCCGGCACCGGCCAGGACCGCGCGTGCTTCCTCGCCGACGGCGACGAGGTACGGGTCGAGGTGGACGGCGTACTGCCCCTTGTCACCCGCGTCGTACGTCCTGCGGAAGACGCCGCACTGCGCGACCACCGGCTGACCGAACCGGTCAGCTGACCTCCCCTCACCCTGGAGCACACACCGATGCCCATCTCCTCCGCGTCGTCCTACGACCTCGTCCTGGCGGGCGGCACCGTCATCGATCCGGCGTCGGGCACCAACGCCCGGCTCGACGTGGCGGTCACTGGTGACCGTATCGCCGCGATCGGAGAGGGTCTGGCAGCGAACGCGGCCCGCACGATCGACGTCACCGGCTCCACCGTGCTGCCGGGCCTCGTCGAGGGCCACACGCACATCTTCCAGTACGTCTCCGCCGTCGGCGCCCCGGCCGAAGAAGCCCACCTGCGCCGCGGTGTCGTCGCCGCGGCGGATGCCGGCACGGCCGGCGCCTCGACGTTCGCGGCCTTCCGCAAGCTGGTGGTCGAGGCGAACCCGCTGCGCATCGTCAACTTCCTCAACGTCTCGGTGCTCGGCCTGATCGACTTCAGGTTCGGCGAGCTGCTCAACCCCGACACCCTGGTCCCCGAAGACGCGCTCGCGACCGCCGAGGCCCACCCCGACATCGTGCGCGGCTTCAAGATCCGTCTTTCTGAGGATGTCGTCGGCGAACACTGGGAGTCGCTGCTGAAGAAATCCGTGGCGCTGGCCGAGCAGGCCCAGCTCCCGCTGATGGTGCACATCGGCGAGACCGAGGAGCCGGTGCCCGTCGTCCTGGACTACCTGCGCCCCGGCGACATCGTGGCGCACTGCTACACCGGCAAGCCGAACGGCATCCTCGACGGTGACCAGGTGCACCCCGCCGTCATGGCGGCCCGGGAGCGCGGCGTGCTGTTCGACTCCGCCCACGGCAAGAGCAACCTCAGCTTCGAGGTGGCGCGCCGGGCGATCGCCGACGGCTTCCTGCCCGACGTCCTCAGCTCCGACACCAGTGCGCGCAACTGGCGCGGCCCGGTGTTCGACCTGCTCACCAGCATCTCCAAGCTGGTCGCGCTCGGCGCGCCGCTCGAGGAGTGCATCCGGCGGGCCACCGTCGCCCCCGCACAGCTGCTCGGGCTCGACACCGAGGGCTACGGCCGCCTGGTGGTCGGCGGACGGGCCGACGTCACGGTCGTCAACTGGACCGACGAGGTCACCCTGCCCGACGCCGCGGGGAACACCATCGTCGCGCCGCGCCTGGAGCCGACCGTCGTGCTGCACGCCGGCGCCGAGGTCGACATCGTGCCGTGGCGCGGTCTGCCGGCGGCGTGAGACGCCGCCCGTCCCGGGGAGGATGCGATGACCGCCGGTGACGTCCATCTGCTGCGGCGCCGGCTTCGCGCGGCCCTGACGGCGGCGGAACCCGCCGTCGGCACCTTCGTCAAGCTGGCGTCGCCCGACGTGGTGGAACTGGCCGAGGCGGCCGGGTTCGCGTTCGTGGTCGTCGACCTCGAACACTCCACCCTCACCGAGCAGAACGCCGTCGACCTGGTGCGCCACGCGGACGCGTGCGGCCTGCCGGCCCTGGTCCGCGTGCCCGAGGTGGACGCCGCCGCCGTCAACCGGCTTCTGGAGGCCGGGGCGGCGGGAATCCAGCTGTCGATGCTTATCCGCGTCGCCCAGGCCGAGGCACTCGTGGTGGCGACCCGGTTCGCGCCGGCCGGCCGCCGGTCGGTGAGCCTGGCCAACAGGGCCGCCCGGTTCGGTGCGGCCCCGTTGGCCGGGTTCCTGCGCGCCGAGCAGGACGACCCACCGGTGCTGGTGGGCCAGATCGAGACGGCGCGGACGGATCCGCTGCCGGATCTGGTCGCCGCTCTCGACGTGTGCTTCGTCGGCAGCACCGACCTCGCGGTCGACCTGGGCCTGCCGGCGGACCCGGCGGTGCTGCGCGCCGCCGTGGACCGGGTGAGAGGCGCAGCCCGCTCCACGGCGGTGGCGTTCGGCGGCTGGGCGCCGACCCGGGGCGCCGCGGCGGACCTGGGTCTCGGTGACGCCGACTACCTGGTCGTCGGCTCGGACCTGCAGATGTTGGCGGCCGGCCTGCGGGCGGCCGCCGGAGAGGAAAAGCAGTGAGCACACGCAACACAGCGCTGTTCAACACCGTCGTCAACTGGGACGAGCTGCCGGTGACCCAGGTGCGGCCGGGGGTCCGCCGTCGCGTCTACGCGACGGACGAGGTGATGATCTGCCACCACGAGCTCGAGATCGGCATGACGCTCAACCCGCACCGGCACGAGGAGTTCGACCAGCTGGTCCATATCGCCCAGGGGCGTGCGAACTACTACGTGGACGGCGTCGCGCACGACATGCGTGCGGGATCGTTCCTGCTGGTTCCCCGCGGCAGTGAGCACTACGTGGAGCCGACGGAGGCCCCTTGCGTGAACATCGACTTCTTCGTCCCACCGCGGGCCGACCTGCTTCCCTGACCGGCGACGGACGGCCGCGCGGAACATTGTTGAGCGGAACATTCTTGATCGGACGGTGAGCCGGGCGGCGGGGGTGCTGCCGCTCCGGGCTCGGGCGTACGCGGCGTCCGCCACCCACGGTGACACCGTGGGTGGCGGACCAGGCCGCAGCGCGGTGGGAATCCCGCACAGGTGCGTCGCGCTCGTCCGGTATCCGCCATGCCCGTCCCCGACAGCGTGCGCGTCACGACAGATGGCCCACCGCTTTCACGGTGAGCCATCCACTGTCGCTGCAATCGGGTCAGCCGCCGTCGGAGGTGCCCAGCCGCTGCGACAACGCGCGGGCGGTCTCCAGCAGCGCCTGGGCCATCGGCGACTTGACGTCGTCGGAGACGGTCGCCGTGGTGCCGACGACCGCCAGCGTCCCGCTGATCTTGTCGCCCTCGAAGATCGGCGCTGCGATGGTGCGGACCCCGTTGACGGCGGGGGAGTTGACCGACAGGCCGTGCTGCCGGATGGCCTCGAGCTCCTCGGTGAGCTCGGCCGACTTGCGGACCGAACGCGGCAACGTCGGTACCTGGTCCGGGGGCAGGAACGCGAGGAAGATCCGTCCCTGCGCCGAGGACGTGAGGTCCAGACGCGAGCCGACCCGGACGCTGATGCGCACCATGTGGTCGGTGTTGTCCACCGAGCGCACCACGGTCGGCGACTCGCCGTCCCAGACCGACAGCACGATCGTCTCGTCGATGCGCCTGACCAGATCCTCCATGTACGGCTCGGCGGCGGCGACGATCGGCAGACCGGCACGCGCGGCCGTGGCGAGCGTGAGCACCTGGGGGCCGAGGGAGTACAGCGAGGTGCGCTCGTCGTACCGTAGCAGGTTCGCCGCCCGCAGCGCCTTTGTGTAGCGGTGCGCGGTCGCCTTGCTCGCCCCGAGACGCGCGGTGATCTCGTTGAGGCTCATGTGCGGCTTGCCGACCGTGAACGAGCCGAGGATCAGCGCCGCACGCTGCACCGTCTGGATGGTCGGCGCGGTCGTGTCCGGGCCGTCCTGCTCGCCGGTGCCGCGCTGCGCCTTCATGGGCATGGATTTCTCGCTCCTGTCCGTGTTCAGTCAGACCGATAAACGTCAAGTGAAACGCCGTATTGAATAAAGCAATGGTAACGGGGCGTGCAACTGTGCGTGAAGAGGCTTGAGGGGCCATCCACGGCGAGCCAGGGCGCTGAACGGGAGGCTCCATGCCGGCTTTATGTCGCCGAGGGCGACATCGACCAACCGGTAGGAGGTTGTCACGGGTGGTGGCCGCGGAAGCCCGCCCGTTCAGCGCGTCGCCCAGTGTGGCGACCTCACGCATCCGATGAGTGCCCCGGCGTGATCGAGCGCGCCGGGTCCAGCAGGGCGGCGATGTGGTTGACGGCGAGGGCGGCCTCGCCGAAGCCGATTGAGATGAGGCTGACCTTGCCGTCGTGGTCGGCGATGTCACCGGCCGCGAAGACCCGCTCCCGGCTGGTGCGCATCGTGGGGTCGACGAGGATGCGTCGGCGGCGCAGCTCAAGTCCCCACTGCTCGATGGGGCCGAGATCGGCGATGAAGCCGAGCGCTGCCACGACGGACTGGGCGGGCAGGCTGATCCGGTCGCCGTCGGAGCTCGCGACCACGACCTCCGACACCGCCCCGTCGCCGGAGATCTTCTCGACCTCGTAGGGCGTCAGGACCCGCACGGAGGATGCATGCACCTGCTCGACGGTGCGTTCGTGGGCCCGGAACCGCGTACGTCGGTGCACCAGCGTCACCGACGAGGCGATCGGCTCCAGCGACAGCGCCCAGTCCAGCGCGGAGTCCCCACCGCCGACCACCACGACGTCCTGTCCTGCGAGCTCGTTCAACCGCGGCACGAAGTACCGCAGCCCCCGGCCCAGGTACTCGGAGCCCACCGGGAGCTCGCGGGGGATGAAATTGCCGATCCCGCCGCAGACGAGCACCGCACCCGCGGTGATCCGTGCGCCGGCGTCGGTGGTGGCGACGATGCCCCGGCCCGTGTCGTCCAGCCGGGTCACCCCGTGCCCGAGCAGGTAGGCGGGGTTCCACCGCCCGGCCTGCTCGGCCAGCCGGTCCACCAGGTCCTGACCTCGGACGGCGGGGAAGCCGGCCACGTCGTAGATGAACTTCTCGGGGTACAGCGCGGCGATCTGGCCGCCCACCTCAGGCAGGGCGTCGGCGACCGCGACGCTCATGCCGCGGAAGCCGGCGTAGTACGCGCCGTACAACCCCGTGGGGCCGGCGCCGATGACGAGCAGGTCGACGGAGACCTCGGGGCCGGCGCCCGTGGTGGGGAGGCCGGTCACGCGCCCACCTCCGGGTGGTCGTGGCCGGCCTTGCCCACCTTGCGTGCCCCGCCGGGCGAGCCGAGCGGTTCGGTCCCGAGGGTGAAGAACTCGGCGTTGATGCGCTCGAACTGCTTGCTCTCCTCCGGCAGGTCCTCGTGGTGGAAGATCGAGATCTGCGGGCAGACGGGTTCGCAGCGCCCGCACTCGACGCATTCGTCGGGCTGGATGTAGAGCATCCGGTCACCCTCGTAGATGCAGTCGGCCGGGCACTCCTCCATGCACGACTTGTCCATGACGTCGACGCAGGCCTGAGTTATGACGTACGGCACGAGCTTGTTGCCCTTCACACGGTCGCACAGCATGCGAGACGGTGTATCTCATTGTGGAATAGGATGATGACGGCGCCGGCCCGGGGTGTCAACCGCGAGATGAATGCTTGACACCGTCGTGTGTGCTGGGCGACGCTAGCGCGACATACGAGATGGCGTCTCACAGAGCACGTCACTCGGGTCGGGACTTGTGAGAGGCAAACTCCCCATGGGAAGCAACCCCCGGACCGTCCCAGCACCGATGATCGTCGAGGACTGGGACCAACTCACCTTCCGGGTCAACCGCGAGGCCTACCGAAGCGCGGAGATCTTCACCCGGGAACGCGGCTGGGTGTGGATGCACACCTGGCTCTACCTCGGGCACGAGACGGAGATCCCCAACCCCAACGACTTCAAGGTGCGCACCCTCGGCGGTCGACCGCTGATCTTCTGCCGGGACAGTGCCGGCGAGGTGCACGCGTTCCTGAACTCCTGTCCGCACCGCGGCACCGTGCTCTGCCGCGAGAACGAAGGCTCGGCCAGGCTCTTCCAGTGCTTCTACCACGCCTGGACGTTCCGCAACAACGGCGAGGTCGCCGCGATCCCCGATGCCAGCGCGTACGAGTCGAGCGACGAGTTCCGGGCGTCGATGGCACTGCGCAGCATGCCGCGCCTGGAGATCCACGAGGGGTTCGTCTTCGTCTCCTTCGACCCTGATATGCCGCCGCTGCTCGAGCACCTCGGCGATGCGGCCGACTACATGACGATGATCGAACAGCAGCACGTCGGCGGCATGACCACGCTGCCCGGCACGCAGCTCTACAGCGTGCGGGGCAACTGGAAACTCGCCGTCGAGAACGCCATGGACGGGTACCACTTCGCGCCGACGCACAACACGTTCGTGGGCTACTTGCGGGAGAGCGGCTTCGCCGTCACCGACGACAACCAGTACGCGTACAACCTCGGCAACGGCCACGGGCTGCTGGTCCTGACCGGGCACGGCGGGCGGATCAGCATGGTCTGGGAACCGCGCTTCGGCGAGGACGAGCGTGTCCGCACCGAGCGGCACCGAGCCGAGATGACGCAGCGGCTGGGGGAGAAGCGGGCGCACCACGTGGCCGACGAGAGCCACATCCTGTTCGTGTTCCCGAACCTGCTGCTGTTCGACATCGAGGGCCTGTCGATCCGGCAGCTGGAGCCGGTGGCGCCCGACCAGACCGATGTGCGTGCGTGGCAGCTGGTCCCGCGCAACGAGGACCCGGCCGCTCGCGCCCTGCGCATGAAGACGGTCGTCAGCTTCGTCGGCCCGGGCGGGCTCGCCACGCCGGACGACATCGAGGCGTACGAGGCGGTCCAGCGCGGCATCCAGGCCACCGCGGGCACCGGTGCGCCCGAGCTGGACTACAGCGACATGTCGCGTGGCATGGCCGACGAGGTCAAGGCTGTGCAGGGCAGGTCGATCGACGAAGGCGCGATGCGGGGCTTCTGGCGGCAATGGATCGAAGCCACAGGACTCGATGACGGCCTCGAGATCCACGGCGAGCGACCGGCGTCCTTCCTGGTGGGAAGGGACGTGCGATGACCGGGATCGGCAACCGCGGCTTGGTGCAGTGTGCGGGACGCACCGTCACCCGGCAGGAGGTGGAGGACTTCCTCTACGCCGAGGCGGACATCCTCGATCACTGGGACTACGACGGCTGGCTGGCTCTCTTCGAGCCCGGTGCCCGCTACGAAATCCCGACCACCGACTACCGCCCCGGCTGGTCGCCGCACGAGACCGGATCGTTCGTCGACGACGACTGGGACCTGCTCCGCGCGCGGGTCAAGCGCCTGAAGTCCCGCAAGGCGCACGCCGAGAACCCGCACTCACGCACGCACCGGCTGGTCTCGAACGTGCGGTTGTCCGGGGAATCGGAGGATTCTTTCCGGGTGTCGGCGTCCTTCGTGGTGCACCGCGCCCGCGACGGGCACTTCGACGCCTACGTCGGGTGGTACGACCATCTGCTGGTGCCGACCGAGGACGGACTCCGTTTCCGGTTGCGGCGCTCGATCCTCGGCCACGAGTCGCTGGCGGCAGGCGCCCGGCTCAGCTTCATCCTCTAGTCGGCGACGGAAGGTGACCCGATGATCCGACACACCCTGTCCTTCCGTTTCGCCGACGGCATCGACCAGGACACGCGGGAGTCCGTGCTGGCCGAGCTGCGTACCTTCCCGGACCGGTACCCGGCCATGCGCGGCTTCGTCCTCGGCGAGAACATCAGCACCCGCGACCAGACCTTCGCCCACACGATGGCCGTCGACTTCGACGATCAGGACGACCTGCTCGCCTATCTCGGCAGCGAGTCCCACGAGAGCTTCGTGCGCAACCGCTGGCGACCGGTCATCGCCCAACAGGCCATCACCTCGTTCGAGTTCACCGAGCGTCCCTCGCTCGCTGCAGGAAGGACACAGCCGGTGAGCACCCGCCCGCACGGTCCGTACGGCATGGAGTACGCCCGGATCGAAGTTCCGGACATGCAGGCCACGATCGACTTCCTCGAGTACCACGTCGGTCTGCAGCTGGAGCAGCGCACCGACGAATACGCCTACCTGCGTGCCGACATCGAGCACCACGCGATCGAGCTGATCAACACGCCCGAGCGCACCGACGGCTGGACGACCGCGGTCGGCTACAGCGTGGAGAGCGAGGAGGTCCTCGAGCAGCTGCGCAAGACCGTCGCCGACGCCGGCCTGGAGATCCTCGAGCTGCAGGAGCGGCAGCAGGCGCTGTGCGACAACGGCTTCGCGGTGAAGGACCCCAACGGCCTCATCGTCGAGCTGTTCACCGAGTTCCAGGAGTACGCCGAGCCGCCGCACATCGAGATCCGGCCGCTCGACCTGGTGCACCCCTTCATCGCCACCGCGAAGTACAAGGAGACGGTGGACTTCTACCAGAACGTCCTGCAGTTCCAGCCCTCGGACTACGTCGTCGGCTCGACCACGTTCTTCCGCGGCGAGGACCGCTACCACCACAGCCTCGCGATTCAGAACAACAAGGCGCACTTCACAGCCCACCTGTGCTTCGCGATGAAGAGCCTCGACCACGTCATGCGGATGCGCGCCCGCGCGCTGTACAAGGGCGCGCCGATCGCCTCCGACATCGTCAACCACTCGGCGTCGACATCGATCGCGTTCTACATGCACGACCCGCGCTTCGGTCCGCGCTACGAACTGTGCGACCGGCACCGGGTGTTCACGCCGGAGGAGCACGAGACGCACCGGCCCCGCAGGATGCCGGCCGACCCGCGCAATATCGACGTGTGGCGTCCGGCTTCCGACGACTGGGGACGTTTTTGAGACAGCAGTTGCTTGATGTGCTGCACCTGCTCGACGCGACCCCCGCCCCGCGCGGGGAGGAGCGGACGGCGGCCCACCGGTTGCGCACCTGGTGCGCGGACCGGTGGCCGCACGTCGAGTGGCAGGTGCTGGAGCACGGCCCCGCCGGAGGCAGCCTGGTCGCCGCCCAGGGGGCCGGGCCGCTGCTGTACTCCCATCTCGACACGTCGCTGGACGACGGCGGTGCGGGCAGCCGGTTCGTCACCGGCAACGCCGCACCGGTCGGTCCGCTCGGCGTGGACGGCGACCGGGTGGCCGGCTTCGGTCTCGGGGTCGCCCGCGGGCCGGCGGCCGCCGCGCTGGTCGCGTTCGCCGAGGCGGGTGCCGGGCGGCTGCTGCTCGCCGGGTCCGGCACGCACCGCCGCTCCGGCGGGACCACCGGCCTGGAGGCCTACGCCGACACACACCCGCTGCCGCGATCGGCGATCGTCGCCAAGTGCGGACCGCCTACCCTGCTTTGGCACGAACCGGGCGCGCTCTACCTGACCGTCCGGGTGACCGGCCGCTCGGGGGCGGCGATGATGCCGGAGTCGGCCATGCCGCCCGGGGGAGTCCTCGCCTCGGCCGGCGTCGTCCTGGACGAGCTGGCCCGCTGGCGCACGGCCTACCTGGCCGCCGATCCGCGGGCGGGGCAGACCGGCCGGGCGTGCGGCATCGGCGCGATCAGCGGGGGATGGCCGGACAAGCCGGACCTGCTGCCGGCCCAGCTGCGGATCGACCTGTACGTCGTCACCGGTGACCTGGTCGAGCCGAAGGTACTGGCGGACGAGCTGGCCGACCGGCTGCGGGCACGGTGCGGGCGGTCAGTGCTGCGGGACTGCGCGGTCGAGGTGGAGGCCGAGCCGGTCGCGGCAGCCGCGGCGACGCCGGCCGACGCCCCCGTGGTGACGGCCGCCCAGGCGGCCTGGCTCGACGAGTTCGGTACGCAGCCGCCGCCGATCACCGGCTGGACGGGCTCGACCGACGGCGTCGTACTGCGCGCCCGCGGCGTCGACACCGTACGTCTCGGCCCGCAGGCGAAACCGGCCGCCGACGATCCGCGTCGCGACGCACTGTCGTTGGCACAGCTGACCGCCTACGCGCGCGTCTACCGCCGGCTGTTGACCGAGCTGCCGGCGTAAAGCCGCAGATCCCGGCGTCTACCTCAACGAACTATGAACTCGATCGAGTCCACCCAGCGAACAATCAGCGCACGACGCAAGCGTCCTGCAGAAAAGTGGGCAGCGGATGGCCAAGGGTTGTTGCCTCCGCGGCCGAGGCGGTGGCGGACGTCCCCGGGGGCGCGGAGTGCCCGTACCGCTGTTGGCATCGCCGAAGTGGTCCGAACACGCGTGCCTGTGATCGCTGGTCGGGATGGTGGCTGTGCGATCGGGGTGCGGTGTCGCCAAATCCAAGGCCGTACACCTGCACAACAAGTCCACCGGTCAGAAGGCCACGTGTGGCCCGGCTCAGCTCGACAGGATGCTGACCGAGGCCCGCGCCCGTACGCCATGGCTGCGTGAGGGCTCATCGGTTGTCCAGCAGCAGATCATCCGCGACTTCGGCCGCTCCCGCGCCAAGGCGCAGAAGGACATCACAGAGCGCCTGCCCATGGCGCGCCGGGCCGGGATGCCCACGTACAAGAAGAAGCGCGAGGCGCTGCCGACGCTCAACTACACCCGGCGCGGGTTCCGGTTGAAGGACGGCCGGCTGCACCTGGGGGGCGGCATCGTCGTGGCGGTGGTGTGGTCGCGGGAACTGCCGGCCCAGCCGTCCTCGGTGCGCGTGTGCCAGGACAGCATTGGGCACTGGTACGCCTCGTTCGTCGTCCCCGCCCAGGTCCAGCCCCTGCCGCAGACCGGACGCGCACTCGGCTGGTCTCAACCCGGCTGGTGCTGATGGCGGAAGACCTCCTGGAGCGCTGCTCCAGGAGGCGGCCTGAGCCAGGAATCCCCTTCCCTTCAGGGAGGGGAGGATTCAAACTCCCCAGTCGTCGTTGACGGTGACGGCGTCGGCGATGTGGAACCGGCCGCCGGGCACCAGCGGTGTGGTGGGCTCACCTATTTCGACGACGTGCTTGCCGAATTTGGGGGCCAGCGGGCGGCCGACGTCGCGCTTGAGCCACAGACGCAGCAGGTGCCGACGACGCTCCGGCTCCGGGTGGTCGATGTAGCTGGTGCGCGAGTGCAGCGCGGCGTAGTTGAGGAGCCACTGCACGTCTCCTGGCTGGAAGTCCATGTCGATCGGCAGGCCGGTCTCCTGCGAGATCTCGTCGAAGAGGGTGATGGCCTCGGCCTGGTCGGGCGTCAGCTGCGGAACACCGGGATACTCCTGGGCACTGAAGATCATCGAGTTGCCCGCGTAGGTGCTGAAGACACCGTCGACGTAGCTGATGATCGGTGAGGTGTACGTCAGTTCCGGGGAGTCGGGGTCCTGGCGCCGCCAGTCCCAGTGGTAGGTGTCGAACAGCCGCGGAGCGAGGTCCGGCCGGCGGCGCAGCATCTCGTTGTAGATCGTGGTGCCGCTGACCAGGCTGGAGGCTCCGCCCTCCTTGGCGCCGCGCAGGCACATGAGCGCGACGACGTCGGAGCTGTCGGAGTGGAACGGCAGCCGGTCCCGCACGCGGGAGGGCAGCGCGCCCTCGTCGGACAGCGTCATGTTCGACGTGGCGATCACGTGGTCGAGCAGGTCGCCCCTCTGGTTCTGCCCGATCGGCTGGCCGAGGTGGAGACCCATGATGAAGAAGATGGCCGCAGCCATGGTGTCGCCGTACTGCTCGGTGCGCAGGCCGCGCACCAGGATGAACCCCCGGCCGGTGTCCATCTGGCGGGCACAGCCGTCGTTGAGAGCACGACAGGCGTCGAACGGGTAGTCGGCGGCAGTGACGGTGCGGAGGTCCGGGTCGTCGGCGACGAAGCGCCGTCCCAGCTCCTCCAGTTCGGCGCGCTCAGCGTCGCTGAGGACGTAGATCCACTCGGTTGACTTCGACAGCTCGTCGCCGCGCCAGGCGGACGGCCCGGAGATCTTCTGAAGGGGGGCAGTGGTGGTCACGGTGATGCACTCCTCGTATGTGATGGAAAAGGCCTGCCGGCCATAACACGGCGGACGACGCAGGTCTCGGTGCGGCAGCAATTCGCCGCGCCGCGACGCAGGTACTCAGAAGGGGGTCTGAGGTTCGCCGACAGCCGTGCCGGGGCGCAGTCCTTCCCGGGGCGGGGAGTACCTGAGCGGTTCGTCGTAGGTCCGGCGGCCAGCGCACGACACGAGCAAGGCGCCGATCAGGGCGACTGGCCTCATGCGGGTCCCGTCCTTTCAAGAAGTGTCTCCACGATAGGAGAGGCTTGGAGCCTAGTCAATGGACGAGATGGCATCTTGTAATGCAGTACACCCCGGGTGAATCCGGCGGCTCTGCCGGCCGACTCCGCTCGCGGTGCCGTTCTGTGGCGAGCGCGTTCCCGGCCTGCCGTGCCGCGCGCAGCCGTCCTCGCAATCCAGTGCCAGGCTGCGGGCCGGAAGGCGCAGGGGAACAACGTCTTTGCCCGGTCCCGTCGCAACCCTGGTCGCACAGCCCGAGATCCGTGACCGCCACCTCCTTGCAGGACTGGACGAGCCGCAGGAACCAGGCTCGGTTCCTCGCTCCGTCCCCCTCCGGCTAGGTCGACGGACAGCCACCTCAGCCAGCAGGCCGGAGTCGCCGCCCGCCGTTCGAGCGCCAGCGGTCGCAGGGAGACCACGCAGGGTTCTAGGATCCATGCCGCCGAAGCTG
>NZ_JACEHE010000042.1 GCF_013778455.1 Streptomyces himalayensis subsp. himalayensis
GACGAACGCGCGCACCGGGTGGCCGTGTTCGAGCAGCATGTCGACCATCGTTCGGCTCACACCACCGATTTCGCCGGCGGCACCGGTGATCAGGATGGGGTTGCGCTCTGGCATCAGTGTGTCCTCTGTCTGGTTGGGGTGAGTCAGCTGTTCAGAAGGCCCAGGATGCGGTCGGCGACCGTCTTTGGGCTGTGACGATTCCCGCCGGAGCCGGTCGATGAAGGGGAAGTCGTCGAGCTTGATGGCCGCCTGCGGGTGAGCTGTGGGCTCTGCTCTGTCCGGACGGTGCCGGCCAGGCGGATTCTGCGTAGTGTCATCGGGGCGCCGGGCCGTCGATGCGTGTGAGGAAGTCGAGGAGTGCGGCGTTGACCTCGGCGGGACGCTCCTGCTGTGTCCAGTGCCCGCATCCCGGCAGTACCACCGGGCCGTGCAGTTGCGTGACAGCGCTCAGCGGGTTGGCCGATCCGCCCTGGCCGCGGAGGATTTCGCTCAGCGAGGGGCCCCCGTCCGGGCCGCGCAGTGAGGTGACCATGTCGCGGTCTCCCACCACGTACAGCGCGGGGACGTCGATCCCGCGTCCCCGGAAGGGCGCGAGCAGTTCGTTGTTGCGTTCGATGTTCCGGTACCAGTTGAAGGCTCCGGTGAACGCCTGCTCGCCGTGCAGGGCGAAGTCCTCGGCGTAGGCCTGAATGTCCTCCTCCGTCAGCCAGGCCGGGAGATCGGGCGCCTGAGGCATGGTGTCCAGCAGGCCCAGACCGTCGGGTATGACCAGCGGGCGGGGCTCCCTGCCGAGCGGGTTGTCGCCCGAGGCACCGACCAGGAGGCGGCGCAAGGAGTCCGGGATGTCCTTGGCGAATTCCGCGTCGGCGACTCCCGGCTGCTGGAAGTAGACCTGGTAGAAGCCCTCGCCGTACTGGGTGCGGGTGATCGAGGGCGGGACCATCCCGCCGGGCAGAATGGGCGGAATACTGAGCCCGGCCACCGCGCGGACCTTGTCCGGGCGCAGCATCGCCGCGGTCCAGGCAACGGGTGCACCCCAGTCGTGGCCCACGACGACCGCCTGCTCCTCCCCGAGTTCCTCGATCAGGGCGATCACGTCGCCGACGAGGTGGAGCAGGGTGTAGGAGGTGACGTCCGGCGGCTGCTCGCTGCGGGCGTAGCCGCGCTGGTCGGGGGCGACGACCCGGTATCCGGCCGCCGCCAGCGCCCCGAACTGGTGACGCCAGGAGTACCAGCTCTCCGGCCAGCCGTGCAGCAGCAGGACCAGCGGCCCCTGCCCCTGCTCGGCGATGTGCAGCCGGACCCCGTTCACCTCGACGAAGCGGTGGGTGAGCGAACTTTCCACAAGGAATTCCTTTGAATCTGTGAGTGCGTGTTACTTCTTCAGCTGGGCGTACATGGCTTCCAGGTCGGCGGACAGCTGGGACTTGACCCAGCGGGTGGTGTCGTCGGCCAGCACCTCGTGCGCCCCGGCCTCGATGCCGTCGAGCGCGGCCACGGCGATGTCGCGGGGGTCGGCCTTGGGTGCGTCGATACCCGACGTCATGTCGGTGTCCACGTAGGCCACGTGGAGCCCGGTCACCGCGATGCCGCGCGGCTGCAACTCCAGGCGCAGAGAGTTGGTCTGCGACCACAGGGCGGCTTTGGAGGCGCTGTAGGGCGTGCCGTCGGCCAGCCAGGACAGGGCGGAGTGGACGTTGAGGATGTGGCCCCCGCCGTTGCGGTCGATGATCGGCGTGAAGGCCCGGGTGACCAGCAGCGGCCCGTAGAAGTTGGTCTCCAGATCCCGGCGCACGTCCTCCATCGCGGAGTCGAGGTACGAGGCGCCGACGGAGGCGCCGGCGTTGTTGATCAGGATGGTGACGTCCTGGGCCTGCTCGGCGGCGGCTGCCACCGATGCCGGGTCAGTGACCTCGAGCGCCAGCGGAACGGCACCGGGGTGCGTCACCGAGCGCGGGTCACGGGCCGTGGCGTAGACCTTGCTGGCACCGCGCGCGTAGAGCTCCTCGACCAGCACCTTGCCGATACCCCGGCTGCCTCCGGTGACGAGGACGTTGGCGCCCTTGATTGCTGTCACGACTACCTCCAGAAAAGGAAACCGATCGGTTTCCTCCCACCGTAAACCGATCGGTTTCCTAGTGCAAGTCGGTTGATTCTTGCTTCCGTACCCACAGCGATCACGTGAGCTTGAAACCGAGGTTCACTGCGAGTGACGGATGATTACGACGCGCGGTGTCGAGGTGAAGTCGGCGGATCTCAGGCTTCCGGGGAAGCCGGGCAGCCGTCGGTGCAGGTGGTGCTCGCCCGGCGAGCGGCGGGTGACGTCGCGAGCCGCCGGTGGTGATCGACGCGGATCGTGGCGCAATGTGTCTGGCGGCTGGCGCGGACGATGCGGCCGCGGTCAGGCTGGACCACCCCGACCTGGCCGGCGAGCGCAGACGGGGCGAGGAGGTCGGGCGGAGTTCAGCGGAGGGCTTGAGGAGTGCCGCGTCGTACGGCTCGCCGCCGCCGGAGTACTCGGCCGGCGCCTTGCGGGCCTACCCGGGATCGTCGCTTTAGGGCCGGCCGACTACCGGCGGCGCAAGGACCAGTTGATGTCACCACCACGGGCCGGCAGTTGGTGTGGGTCCACGGGCCATGATCAACGTGTGGACCGGCCAGCCCGGCGCATGGCGGTGAAGTTGTAGAGCGTGCCCTGGCTGAGGATGTCCTACCAGCCGCCGAGCTGGGAGGTGGGCAGGTCGACCTCGTCGTGCCGGGGATCGAGTACGACGGCCGTCATGGGCGTCTGCTTGACGTATGGCAGCCGGCTCGGGAGTACCGGCCACGGCCCCGTACCGCCGGGCCGGTAGACGTCCGCGCGCAGCACCGTGCCGTCACGCATCTCCGTCGGAACCTCGAACTCGATCTGTATCCGGTTCCGGGGGTGGAGCAGGGATCGTTGACTCGGCCCAGCGTCGCCACAACTCCCACGCGCGGGCGCGGAGTGTTGCGGGAGCTGTTCCGGTCTGCGTGGTCAACGAATCCGCAGTTCCGGTCCGCAGTTCCGGCACGCGAACCACGCCTGGGAGACGCGGTTCGCTTTGTCGATGTGGCCGCACTCGGCGCGGTGGTGTACGCCGGATCGACGTACACCACCGGCACCCCCGCGCGGCGGTGTCAGTCGTTCTTCCAGGCCCCGGTGCGTGTGCGGCAGCCGGGCGTATGAGAGGTGGGTGCGGTGCTGCTGGGGGGTCAGTGCGAGGTGTCGTACGCCTCCTGGTACAGCTTGAGGAACTGCTTCAGGCCGAGCTTCTCCAAGTCGGCCTTGTAGGTGTCCCAGTCCGCGTCGAGGGACTTCCTACCGGTGATGAACTGCACGTTGCTCTGCTGGATGAAGGTGCCGATGTTCGTCTGCAGGGTGGCGAGTTCCTGCGCCTTGGCGGGGTCGATCCAGGTCTCCTCGTAGGGGAAGGCGAGGTCCTTGGGGGCGTACGGCTCGTAGAGCTCGGTCGCCTCGTGGAGGAGGCGCTCATAGCCGTCGGGCGATTTGCTGTCCTTGGCGAACGCCTGGGACGTGCGGTAGTCGGCGGTGTGGTTGTACTGGGCCAGCGGCCCCCACTCGTTGTTGGCCGGGGCCTCGACGGCCCGGAACGTGGCCGGCTTCCCGCTGGTGCCTGTCTCGCCCTTCTTCGCTTCGGCCCAGCCGTCGGGACCGAAATAGCTGTCGAGCCGCCCCTTGTCCGAGTGCAGGTAGTCGAGCATCTTGATGGCCTGGATCTGCTCGGTCTGTGTCGCCTTGCTGGTGAGCACGAAGGTGGCGCCGGCGAAAGAGGGGGAGTAGGAGTTCGTGTACTGGGTTCCGTCGGGGCCCTTGAGCGGCGGTATCGCGTCGTACTGCTTGTACCGGACGTTCTTGTCGTCGACCGTCATGTACTGCCCGATGTGCTGGGTGGTGATGCTGCCCAGGCGTACCGCGTCCGCGTTGTCGCCGAGCCGGTTCAGGGCCCCGTTGTTCTGGGTGAAGGCGCCGCTGTCGATCAGCCCCTCCTTGTAGAGGGACCTGATGTACCGCAGCCCTTCCCGCCAGTCGTCCCTGTTCGCCTGGACGGCGGCCTTTCCGTCGCGGAGGACGAGGGTGGGGTTGGTGTTCACCGTGGTGCCCTGGGGTGCGTAGGAGTAGGCGCCCATCAGGTAGTTGATGACCGAGTCGGTCACCGTGCCGCTGAGCGGGACCTCGTCCGCCTTGCCGTTGCCGTTCGGGTCGTCGTTCTTGAAGGCGCGCAGGACCTTGCGGAGCTCCGCGGGCGTCTTGGGCTGTTCGAGGCCGAGCTTCTTCAGCCAGGTGGTGTTGAGCCAGAGCTTGGCGCTGTACGTGCAGTGGTAGCAGTCGTTCCACTGCGGCATTCCGTAGATGTGGCCGTCCGGGGCCGTCGCCATCCGCTTGTAGGCGGGCTCCTTCTCCCATGCCTTCCGGATGTTCGGCCCGTACTGCTTGATGTGCTGGTCGAGGGGCTGGATGATGCCCTGCCCCGACAGCTTGAGCAGCTCGGTCTGCGAGAACTGGTCGACCCACGGGATCAGCAGGTACGCGTCGGGGAGGTCACCGCTGGCGAGGGATATCTGGCGCTTCTCCTTCGCGGCGTTGGCGTCGTAGGTCGTGGTCTGCCAGCGGATCGTGATGTTGAACTTCTCCTTGATCTCCTTGGTGAAGGCGTTCTTCCGGAGGCTTCCCTCGCCACCCTGGGGCGCGAAGACGTCGAGGGTGACCGGGGGGTTTCCGGTGACTTTGGGCAGGGGCTTCGAGGCGTCGCCGCCCGGGGCGGGGGAGCTGCCGGTGCAGGCGGCGAGGAGGGCGAGCAGTGTGCCGGTGACGGTTGCGGTGCCGAGCCGGGATGAGTGGCGCATGACAGGTCCCTTCGAAGGCGTGCGCGTGTGCGTGCGGGTGAGGAGCGGGGCGGATCGGCTCAGCCCTTGATCGCGCCGATCATGATTCCCTTGGTGAAGTAGCGGGCGACGAAGGGGTAGATGAGCAGAACCGGCACGCTCGCGATCACGATCAGCGAGTACTTGAGGAGGTCCGCCATCTGCCGCCGTTCCAGCATCTTCGTCGGGTCCGTCGCGCCTCCGGCGGCTTCGCTGTTGAGGATCAGGATGTTGCGCAGGACCAGCTGGATCGGGTGCAGATCCGCGTCGCGCAGGTAGAGCAGCGCGTCGAAGTAGCCGTTCCACTGGGCGATGGCGTACATCAGCGCGATCACCGCGATCATCGGCTTGGCCAGTGGCACGACGACCTTCCACAGGAAGCGCAGATCGCCGCAGCCGTCCAGCTGGGCGGCCTCGTACAGCTCGTCCGGGATCATCGTGCGCAGATAGGTGGCGGCGATGACGACCTGCCAGACGCCGATGGCCTGCGGCAGGACCATCGCCCAGCGGGTGTCGAGCATGCCCAGGTTCTGCACCACCAGGTAGGTGGGGATCACGCCGCCGGAGAACAGCATCGTGAACACCACCACGCCCATCACCGGGCCGCGCCCGAACAGGCTCCTGCGCGACAGCGGGAAGGCCAGCGCGATGGTGAGGACGACGCTGATGAACGTTCCGACGACCGTGTAGAAGAGCGAGTTGAGGAAGCCCGTGACGATCTGCGGGTTGCCGAGCGCCACTTCGTAACCCCGCAGGGTGAAGTCGACCGGCCAGAACAGGACTTGGCCGGAGGTGACGGCGGTGGGGGCGCTGAACGAGCTGGCGACGATGTTGAGGAGCGGCAGGAGGACGACCGCGAGGAAGGTGAGCAGCAGGAGGTACGTACAGACGAGGAAGATCCGGTCGACCTTGGTCTCCTGCACCCGGCGGGGTGTGCGCCGCAGGAAGGGAAAGCGGCGCGAGGTGTCCGGGTCCGGGAACGTGGTGTGGCGGGCCGGCCCGGTGCCCGTCGTGTCTCTGATCAGGCTCATGACCACACCCCGTTCCCGGTGACGCGCTTGGCGATGAAGTTCACGAAGACGAGCAGGCAGAGGTTGACGACCGAGTTGAGCAGGCCGATCGCGGTCGCCTGGCTGAAGTCCGCGTTGAGCAGGCCCGTCTTGTACACGTAGGTGGCGATGATCTCCGAGGCGGAGAGGTTGAGCGGGTTCTGCATCAGGAACGCCTTCTCGAACCCGATCGCCATGATGTTGCCGACCGCCAGAATGAGGACGATCACCGCGGTGGGCATGATGCTCGGCAGGTCCACGTGCCAGATCTTCTGCAGCCGGGTGGCGCCGTCCACGCGGGCCGCCTCGTACAGGGACTGGTCGACGCCGGCGAGCGCGGCCAGGTAGATCACCGCGGAGTAGCCGGCCGTCTGCCAGATGTCGGACCAGACGTAGATGTGCCGGAAGTAGCCCGGCTCGGCGAGCAGGTCGACGGCCTCGACCCCGAAGAACCCGAAGACATGGCCGGTCAGCCCGACCTTGGGCGACAGGATCATGATGAGCATCGAGACGACGACGACCGTGGAGATGAAGTACGGCGCGTACGTCACCATCTGGACGGTGCGCTTGAACAGGCCCTGCCGGATCTCGTTGAGGGCGAGCGCCAGGATGATCGGGATGGGGAAGGCGGCGATCACGGCGTAGAACGAGAGCAGGAAGGTGTTGTTCACCAGCTCCCAGAACTGCGGGTTGGCCAGGAACGCCTGGAAGTGCTTCCACCCGGCCCACGGGCTGGCCCAGATGCCCTGGACCACGTTGTAGTCCTTGAACGCGATCACGCCGTTGGCCATCGGGATGTACTTGAAGATCAGCAGGTGCGTCAGTGGCACCAGCATCAGCAGGTACAGCGTCCAGTGGCGGCGCAGGCTGCGGCGGGCCCGCCGGCGTGCCGTGGTCTTCGGCAGCCCGTTGCGCTGCTTGCCGGGAGGGGAGACCCGGGTGAACGTTCCTCCCGTTTGCGACGAGTTGACTGCTGTCATGCCACCGGCTCCTGACTGCTCCAGACCCGGCCCTGCGGGTACCGGTGGGCGGCCACCGCGTCCGGCAGGAGCTCGGCGCCGAGGCCAGGGGCGGTCGGCGCCAGGTAGTGGCCGTCACGGACGCGGACGGGATCGGCGAAGGCCAGGGCCTTGACCGCGGCGACCTGGACATCGTTGCCGCGGCCCACGGTGCAGGCCAGCCCATGGCCTGTGCCGCCGGCGGACGTGCGGAGGGTGACGTAGGCGGCCGAGTAGTCGGGTTCCGGGTTCATCGCGTCGGACCCGTCGAGCTCGCGCGACGTGGGGAAGCGGATGTCAAGCGCTTCGACAGTGCTGATCAGTTCGGTCATCGCGTGATATGCCTCGGTTCGCTCAGCAGGAAGGAGTCTCGCGGTCAGGGGAACCGCCCCTCGACACGTGTCAGGGATGTGTCGGCACGGCTACGGCCGACGCACAACATGGGATGGATTTATAGGCCCGCCGGGGAACCGTGTCCATACTTCGCGCACAACTTGGCTGTGCCGAAGTCGCCTTAGCAGGAACTATCCGCCCAGTGTGCGGTAGTTGACGGCAGTGCGGACGTCCCCGCGCGGCGATGCCATGGGATGTCTTGCCGGAGTTTCCTCGTGGTCCACCAGGATCGAGCGGACCGGCCGGCCCTCCGAAGCCCGTCGGAGCACCTCATGCCGAGAATCGACCAGCAGAGGGTGAATCCGCCCCACGCGCTCCCCGCGCGGGCGCTCCTAGCGTGTGCGGCATGGCGGAAACCGAGGAAGCCACGGGCACCGACGACCGCCCTGTGCGGTGGGAGCGAACGGCGGACGGAGTGCGGCTGACCTGCCGCGGACTGTCCCTGCGGGCGGTCTGGGATGGGCCCGGCATCCTGCGGGTCGCAGCCCGCCCCGCGTCTGACGGCGCCCCCGTCCTGGCCGACGGCCCGATGCTCGATCCGCGCCGCGAGCGACGACCCGGACCCTTCACGCTCGACGAGAAGCCCGACGAGCTGGTCATGTCCGACGGGGCGCTGGCCCTTGCCGTCGACCTCGCCACGGGGCGGCTCAGCTACCGCGACGCCGCCGGGAAACCGCTCTTCAGCGAGGTGGAGGCGGACGCGATCCGGATGGAGCTCCGCACACCGGGCACCTCGAACGGCTCCGCGCCCGGTTCCACTTCCGGCTATCGGGCAGGCCTCGGACTGCGGCTCACCGACGGCGAAGCCCTGTACGGCCTCGGCCAGCACGAGGAGGGCCGACTCGACCGGCGGGGCACGACGCAGTACCTGTCCCTTCGCCGCACAGGTGACGTCCGAGAACGGCACGATGTTCCGGCCGCTCGCCTTCGACTTCGGCGACGCCCCGGAAGTGACCACCGTGGACGATCAGTTCATGCTCGGCCCGGCGCTGATGGTCTGCCGGGTGACGCGGCCACAGCGGTTCGGACCCGGTGCGGTCCCGGTGCGCGACGCCCCGCGCAGCCGCGGTGTGCTGCTGCCCTCGGCGACCGACGGCACGGACTGGGTGGACGTCTGGGACGGCGCACGCCACGCGGGCGGCCGCCGTATCGAAGCCCCGACGCCGCTGGAGCGGCTGCCCGCCTACGCCCGCGCCGGATCGGTTCTCCCCCTCGCCCGTCCCGACTCCGGCCCGGAGGATCTGGACATCCTCGTCTTCCCGGCGGCGGACGGCTCCTTCGAGCTGTACGAGGACGAGGGTGACGGGTGGGGCTACGAGCAGGGTACGAGCACGGGCACCGCGCTGCGCTGGGACGAGGAGAGCGGCACGCTGACCGTAGGCTGGCTGGAGACTACCCGGGGCGGCCGGCCCGTCGCGCGCTGCGCGCCCGCCTGGTCGAGCCCGGCCGAGGCTGGACCGACGCGTCGGCGTCGTGGGTCACCGCCGAGCAGCAGGGCCAGGACCTGCGGATTTGCTTGCGACAGGCGCGACCGTGGTCGCGCCTGTCCTGACCTCGGGCGGTGTCCCGCGTCCCCACCCGCCCGGACGGTTCACTCCGGACGTGCGGAGAGGCGCAGCAATACCGCTGAAGGGGCCGAGGGGAGGAACACACGGAGCGCCGCGCTCTTCGGGTCCCACGAGGCTCGCGCCTTGGTAGTCGAGGGGTACAGGACGTCGACACGGACCGGCGCACCCTGAAGGCTCGGCAGAGGGAGTACCGTCGAGTCCTCGGAGCCGTCACCGGGGCGCCGCCATGCCGTGACGTAGGCGGTATCGGGGGTGTGCAGGGCCAGGGCGATCCAGGGGTCGTCCCAGGCGGGGAGGCCCAGCGGCCAGGCGGGGACGGCGGTGGCGAGGTCGCCGCGGATCGCTTTGTGAACGGCCACCGCCTCGTGCGTCAGGGCGAGGGCGTCGGGGGCGAGTTCGGGGAGGCGGCCCGACAGGTGAATGCGGCCGAGCAGCGCGCTGGCCATGGTGAAAGCGACCTCGTCCAGGGAGTCCTCGGGCTGCGGATAGGCCCAGACCGCTCCCTGCTCCGGGGTGACCGCGGTGGGGGCGGCTGCCGCGATGGGGGCGTACAGCTGCAGGTTCTGCTGGTCGCTGGTGGAATGCAGCTGGAGCCGGGAGAGCAGGGCGTGGTCGGTGCGCATGCCGCCGGAGGCGCAGTTCTCCAGGACGAGGCGCGGATGGCGGTCCAGGACGCCGTCCAGCCAGTCGAGTTGAGCGCGGTTGTGACCGAGCAGGCCGTCCGCGGGGGCCTCCCCGGGGTGGCTGCTGGTGCCCGAACCGGGGTCCAGGTTGTAGTCGAGCTTGAGGTAACCAATGCCCAGTTCGCCGACCAGACGGTCCACCACCCGGTCCAGATGGCCGCGGGCGGCGGGGTGGCGCAGGTCGAGGTGGTAGCGGCCGGTCTCCAGGACGCGGGCGCCGTGGCGGCGGAAGAACGCCTCGTCGGGCAGGGCCGCGGCCACCGGGCTGCGCACGCCCACCACTTCGGGCTCCAGCCACAGCCCCGGGACCATGCCGTGCCCCCGTATGCGGTCCAGGACCTCGTGGATGCCGCGCTCACCGGGGAAGCGGGAGGCGGCCGGCTCCCACGCGCCGACGCTGTCCCACCAGCCGCCGTTCTCGTCGTCGTACCAGCCGGCGTCGATGACGAAGTACTCGGCGCCGGCCTCGGCGGCGGCGTCGATGTGCGGCAGCAGCCGGGCCGTCGTCGGGTCGCCCATCAGGCAGTTCATGTAGTCGTTGAAGATCACCGGCAGGTGGTGGTGGTCGGGGTGCGGCCGACGGATCGCCCGCCGGTAGCGGGTGAGTGCGGCGAACGCCTCGTCGACGCCGCCGGTCTCGGCGAGGGCGAGAGCGACGGGGACGGTCGTGAAGCTCGCCCCCGGTTCCAGCCGGTGCGACCAGCCGTGGGCGATGTCGCTGGGACCGGACAGGGCCAGGAACGCGGCATCGGCACGCTCCCCGCACTCCCACAGCCAGCCGCCGCCGTTGTGCTCGATCTGCCACAGCCAGGTCCGTCCGGTGCGGCGGTCGCTCAGTCCGCCCATCGGCAGGTGACCCGCGCTGGACCAGGAGCCCTTCCCGGCCGTGGTGAAGCAGCCCTTGCCGTTGGGGCGGTGGACGCGGGCGTTGAGCGCCGGGACGGCCTGCCGCAACGGGCGCCGCTGCCAGCGGTATTCGGCCAGCCACTCGTTCTCCGCCCGGAGCAGGTCCGCGGTGTCGAGCTGCGCGGCGTCCGTGGTCAGCACGCCCAGCACCAGGGAGGTGACCGACTCCAGGTCGAGCCGTTCCCGTCCCCCGTTGTGCAGTTCTACGTGGCCGCGCAGGACTGGGATGCTGTCGGGCGAGCGGTAGACCACGTCCGCGGTGAGGCCCGTCTCGGGGTCGTGCAGGCGGACGGTCAGCTGGTGCCAGTCCCCGTCCCGCCGGGTGTCATGGCTTCGGTAGCGCAGCCGTGCGCCGACGACGCTGTCGATCAGACGCTGGCTGGACCAGTACCGGCCGTGGCCGCCCACGACCGCTTCGACAAGCGGCAGCGGCGCCCCCGAGCCCTTCGGCAGCGGTGCGGCGTCGGGGCCGCCGACGTGGCGGAGCCGTGGACGGCCGTCCTGGTCTGCATCGATGACGAGGCGCAGGGCATCGTGCCCCCAGTCGAGGAGAACGCGGTTGTCGGTCACGAGCGGGTTTTCCTTCTCTTCCTCGGTGCTCTTGGCCGGGTGTCAATACAGGCGGTGTGCGCAGCGAAGGCCCGGCTCGCGTGTGCTGGTACGGCCGCGGGATCATCGCGTCGACCTCGGGAACCTCCAGGTGGGCGAGGGTGGTGACGAACACCCGGCCCGCGCCCCGGCGCTTCGCCCAGGTGACCGGCATCGGGGTACCGAGGAGTCCCGGACGGCCGGGATCGAGGCCGTACTCGGTGACGGCGAGTACGTCGATCGCCGGGTCCACGTGCAGGTAGTACTGCTCGGTGGTGACGATGAACGGCCCGGTTGCGGCCAGCACCGGGTGATCGGCCTTCCCCAGCGCCGGACGCACCTCGAAGGTCGTGAACTCCCGGGCAGAGTGAACGAATTGACCTCCCGTCATCAGCTGATAGCGGGTCTCGGTGCGGAACGCATCGACGATGCCGCCGTGCCAGCCGGCACAGGCCGGTCCCTGCCAGCACGGCCCGGCTCAGGCCGTCCGCCTGCGGGCCGGTGATCTCGCCATCGTCCAGCGCTGCACCACCAGGTCCGTGGCCGCGAGCAGTTCCGTGTCGAGGTAGCTGTCGAGGGTGTCGGAGACGGTCACCGCGTAGCCGTCCGCCTTGAGCGCGGTGACGTAGCGGTCGGTGGCGGCCACAGGGACGTGCCCGTCCCAGCCCCCGCGGACGACCAGGGCACCCTTGGCGGATGTCACCGGACCTCCCCAGGGGAGGTGGAGGAGGCGGGGGAGGGGAGGGACGCGGGCTCGGCGGCGAGGACGCGGACGTCCCAGCCGCCGAGCCGCACAGGCGTGCCCGCCGGGATGGCGCCGCCGTCCAGGGCATCGGTCAGATCCACGTCCTCGGGTGCCTGGGCGACGGCGGGCTCCCAGCTCCAGTTGTGGACGACGTGGACGCGCCGCCCGTCCTCGGCGGTGCCGGTCGCGACGGTGACGGAGTCCGGCAGGTCCCGCCAGCCGGCGCACGGGGCGGGTGCGAGCCACGCGGCGAGCGCGCGGGCGAGCTCGCGCCCGGGCACGGTCCCGACGCAGGTGACGCGTCCTGCGCCGTGGCGGCGGGTGGTGACGGCGGGCCATCGTCCGAAGTGCGGGTGCTCGTACGTGGCGAGGACGTCGGCGTCGTCCACGGCGAGCCCCTCGACCCACCGGGTCGCCACGGCGCCGACGCCCAGCGTGAGGGGGCTGCCCGGGGCGGAGCGCAGCGGCAGGTCTGCGTGGAGGTTGCTGAACTCGTCGTAGCGCACGCCCGCGGCCTGCACCAGGCGCGCCGGCGTCACCTCGTGGCGTGCCCGCGCCTCGTGGTCGCCGTAGCCGGTGCGCGGCCCGAGCACGAGGTGGCCGCCCGCCTCCGCGTAGGCGGCGAGCCAGTCGAGCATGCCGTCGTCCGCCACGTACAGCCCCGGCGCGATGAGGACGGGGTGTCGCTCGGCCGCCGCCTGGGGGGCGATTCCCGGGCGTTCGCCGCTGGGGTCGTGCAGCTGGCGGGCGTGCAGGATCCGTACCTGTCGTCCCGCCTCGAACGCTCCTCGGTAGAACGGGTCGAAGATCCCCTCGTACGCGCCCGCGTCCGGGCCGCCGTCCGGGGCCGAGAGCGGCGGGTGCTTGCGCATCAGCCACTTGCTGGGCGCGGAGTACACCATGGCGATGTCGGCATCCGGGGTGATTCCGGCGACGAGATCTCCCGCGCGCTCGAACTCGCCGCCCAGTCGGGTGAGTTCGGCGTAGACGCGGCCCGGCCGTCCGCTGTGCGGCAGGACGCCGCCCCAGTACGTCTCGGTGCCGTAGTGCAGGGTGTGCCAGTGCCAGTACTCGATCATGCGGGCGCCGCGTGCGACCAGTGCCCACGCGGCCTGCCGCCACTGGCCGTCGAAGGCGGGCCGGTTGTCGGAGGGGCCACCGATGGCCTGGGCGTTGGTCTCCGTGATCAGGAACGGCTCCTGGCGCGAGGAGTAGATCCGGTCGGCGCTCCGGTGCAGCGCCCACGCCCCGTACGCCATCCACTGCTGCGGCAGCTTCTCGCGCGGCGGCTCGGGCATCGTGAGACTGTCCTGCATGTCGTAGTAGGGGTTGCCCGCGGTGACGTCCAGCGCGTCGGTGAGTTCGTCGTCCTCCAGGCCGGGGGAGCCGTAGGCGAGGCAGGTGGTGACGAACTGCTCCGGCCGCGCGTACTCGCGCACGATGCCCGCCTGCCAGGAGATGAACTCGGTGGTCCGGCGCGCCTGGAACGCCTGCCAGGCCAGGTCGTACTGGGGCTGGGCGTTGCCCTCCGGCTTCCACAGGTCGGCCCATGTGGTCAGCCGGTGCGACCAGTACACCAGCCCCCACTCGCGGTTGAGGGTCTCCACATCGCCGTAGCGCTGCCGCAGGTCGTCCACGAACCGCTGGAAGACGCCGTGATTGTGCGGCAGCCGCGGGCCGGGCTCGTTGTCGACCTGGAAGCCGATGACCGCGGGGTGGGAGGCGTAGCGGGCCACGATCGCGCGGATCACCCGCTCCGCGTGGAAGAGGAACGCGGGGTGGGTGATGTCGACCTCCTGGCGGGCTCCCCACGCGGCGGGGTGGCCGGCGGCGTCCTCGGCGGCGATCTCCGGGTACTGCCGGGCCAGCCACGGCGGCACCGCGTAGGTCGGGGTCCCCAGGACGACGGATATGCCGCGTTCGTGGGCGCCGTCGAGAACCGGCTGCAGCCAGTCCAGCTCGAAGCGCCCGTTCTCCGGCTCCCAGGTGGACCAGACCGACTCGCCGACCCTGATGACGGTGAACTTCGCCTTCGCCATCAGATCGAGGTCGGTCTTCAGTCGCTCGTAGGGCTGGTACTCGTGGTAATAGGCGGCGCCGAACAGGACGCGCGGTGGCAGAGATGTCATGCGGGAGACCTCGCGGAGAAGTGGGCGAGAAGGAGCGGAGGAGTGGGCGTCCCGGCATCCCGGGACATGAAGGAGCGGAGGAGTGGGCGTCCCGGCATCCGGGACATGATGGGGCGGGCGGTCAGGCAGGGTCCGGCCGCGCGAGCAGCCCGGGACCGTCGGTGCTCGGGGTGGCGGCCTCGGCGGTGCGCAGGTGCTGCCTCAGCCACCGCTCGGTGTTGCTGACGTGCAGGAGTGCGGCGGCCTGGCCCAGGGCCGCGTCCCGGTTGGCGAGAGCCGTGAAGATCGCCTCGTGCTCGCTGAGCGTGCGCTGTGCGGCCTGGTCGTCGACGAGGCCCCGCCAGATGCGGGCGCGCAGAGTGCGGCCGGAGACGCCTTCGAGCAGGGTGAGCAGCGACTCGTTGCCGGTGGCCCGGACGACGGCCCGGTGGAAGGCGGCGTCGTGCGCGTTGAGCCGCTCGACGTCGTCCCGCGCCTCACGCATCGCATCCAAGTGATGCCCGATCTCGGCCAGTTGATCCTCGGAGATCCGGGTCGCGGCGAGTGCGGTGGCGGCCGGTTCGAGGAGTCGGCGCACCTCCATCAGGTCCAGCAGCGCGCCGGGGTCGCTCTGCAGCAGCTCCACCGCGCCGCCGAGCCCTTCGAAGAGCAGACTCGGCGCGAGACTTGTCACGTACGTGCCGTCCCCCCGGCGCACCTCCAGGATCCGGGCGACGGACAGCGCCTTGACGGCTTCGCGCGCGAGGTTGCGGGACAGGCCCAACTGCGCCGCCAGTTCCGGCTCCGGCGGCAGCTTCGAGCCCGGCGGCAGGGCACCGGTGCCGATCAGTTCACGGATCTGCACGATGGCCTTGTCGGTCAGCGACACTCCGGCCTGCCTTCCCCTCCGCGGTGCATCTGACCCGCACCCCATTGATGGGATGTATGTATAGGCGCCAAGGGTCGTCACCGTCCAGATCTTTTACCAAGGAAGGGCAACCAGCTCTGAAAATCGCCGAGGGGTGCGTGGGTGCCGTCCCCTTGGGAGTGTCAAAGCGTCCCACCATTCTTGAACGTGCGCCGTGCGCCGCCGTGCGCCGTGCGGCGCAGGTCATCGGCCCCGGATCGCCCTTGGTCCCGCGCCCATTTCCCGGCGGCAGGCCTGGTTGAAGGCCTGGAGGTCCGGGATACCGACGGCGGCGGCGACGGCCGGGACCGGGAGGGTGTGGGGGATTGCCAGGTGTTCTCCTTCGACGCTCTGCGTACCGCCCATATTTCGCTCGCGATGTCCGCCCTGGCGCATCTACGGTTTCGGCGTGTCCGGTGCAACAGCGCTGCCGCCGGCGATGGCCGAGGAGCTCCTGCGTCCCGTCCTTCCCGCTGCGTGCGTCAGGGAGATCGTTCTGCGTACTGGCGGGGAGCTGAGCACGATCTTCGAGATCCGGTTCGCCGGGGTGGCCGAGCCGGTCGTCATCAAGATCTATGACGATCAGTGGCGGTGGAAACAGGACAAGGAGATCTACGTCTACCAGCTGCTTCAGCAGCACGGTGTCGGGCCGGTGCCTGCCGTGTTGCACCATGGGGACGCCGACAACGCGCTTGGGCGCTGCTACACGGTGATGACGATGCTCAGGGGCCAGCCGTTGTCCGCTGTCAGCCACGCCCTGGACAGGGCATCGGTGCGGGAGATCTACCGTCAGATCGGGAGCTGCATGGCCGCAGTCCACCAGATCCCGCAGGGCGCCTACGGATACCTCACCACGCGGATTCTGGATCCCGAGCCGACGAACACCGCCTATATGACACGGCAGTTCCACAAGAAGCTCAGGGAGTACGCCGATCACGGGGGCGATGCGGCGCTCGCGGCGGCCATCGAAGCGAAGGTCGCTCGGCAGGCTGAGCTGCTCGGCGCGTGCCGGCATGCCGTGCTGTGCCACAACGACTTCCACGAGGGCAACGTCCTGGTCGCCGAGGACGGCGGCGGATGGCAGGTCAGCGGCTTCATCGACGTGGAGAATGCGATCGCCGCGGATCCACTGATGGACGTGGCCAAGACCGACTACTACTCCGTCCGCGACGACCAGGACAAGCGCGAAGCGCTCTGCGACGGCTACGGCACGCTGCCCGCCGACTGGAGTGAGCGGGTCGGCCTCTACCGCCTCTACCACGCTCTGGAGCTGTGGGACTGGTTCGCGTCCATCGGCAACACGGCGCCGCTGGAAGGCATCACCGATGACATCCGGCGGATGACGGCATGATCGTGGGTATGGAATACGGGTTCTGAACCACCGGCACCTCGCCGAAGAAAACGACACCTTGCCGACGACCGCCCCACCGGAACACCAAGGACCGGCCGTCTCGGTCAACTGCTCGTCGTCCGCTCGTGGTCTTTCCCGTACCGCACCCCACGTTGCCCGGATCTTTCTCGGATTGCCGGACGTGACCACTTGCCATCGACCGACGACCACCATATGGTCGTACGAGCGTAAGGCATACGAACGTAATTCAAAACCCAGGGAGCTCGTGATGGCGACAACTCGGCCGGTGGCGCTCGTGACAGGTGCCTCATCGGGGATCGGCAAGGAGACGGCCCGCGCCTTCGTCGCGGCGGGTTTCGAGGTGATCGGAACCGGCCGCAAGACCTCCGGACTCACCCCGCCCGCCGGTGTGACGTACCTCGATCTCGACGTGGCCAGTGACGACTCGGCCACCAACGCGGTCGGAGAGGTGATCGACCGGTTCGGACGCATCGACGTCCTGGTCAACAACGCAGGCGTCGGCTCGGCGGGCGCCGTCGAGGAGAACTCCGTCACCCAGGCCCAGAACATCCTGAACATCAACGTCCTCGGTGTCATCCGTATGACGAAGGCCGTCCTACCGCACATGCGCGCCCAGGGTGGCGGACGCGTCATCAACATCTCGTCCGTCCTCGGGGTCGCCCCCCAGCCCTTCATGGCCCTCTACGTCGCGTCGAAGCACGCCATCGAGGGCTACTCCGAGTCGCTGGACCACGAGGTCCGCGAGCACGGCGTCCGGGTTCTCCTCGTCCAGCCCGCCTATACCAAGACCAGCTTCGACACCAACGCCGCGCAGCCCGACGCCCCGCTGCCTCTGTACGCGGAGCGACGGCGCGTCTTCGACGAGGTGATGGCGGATGCGATGAAGGACGGCGACGACCCCGCCGTCGTCGCCAAAGTGATCGTCAGTGCGGCCACCGACAAGAAGCCGAAGCTGCGCTACACCGCCGGCCCGCTGGCCTCACGCGTCACCACGGCGCGCCGCCTCGTCCCCGCCGGAGCGTTCGACAAGCAGATCCGCAAGAACAACCGCATGCCCACCTGACATCCCGGTCCGGCATCGAAGGGCGTCGATTCCGCCCGAATTCCCCGTGGTTGACCGATGCCGCTCTCGCGCCGGTGCCGACCGAAGCCCTGCCGATCGGTGCCAACGGGCTCAGGTTCCACAACGGCACACTGACTTGGCCAGGGCGGTATCCGGAGTGGGGGCCCCGGCTGCGATGGAGGAACGCATGGTGCGGTACGCGAAAGAACACAAGCAGGAGACAAGGCAGCGGATCATTGCGACGGCCGGTCGCCGGCTCAAACGGGACGGCATCGACGGCTCCGGAGTCGCGACGCTCATGAAGGACGCGGGCCTGACCAACGGCGCCTTCTACACTCACTTCGCATCCAAGGACATCCTCGTCGCCATCGCGATCGCCGACCAACTGCACACACTGAACGCGAACATCGTCGCGCAGGCGGAGCCCGGCCCGGCCGGCCTCGAACAGATCGTGCGCTGGTACCTCTCGGCCCACCACCGGGACAACCCCGGCGACGGCTGCCCCAACGCCGCCCTGCTCGACGAGATCGGGCGCTGCGCGGACGCAACCAGGCAGGCGTACACCGACGGCGTGCTGGTCCTCATCGACGGCTTCGCCGCCCGCCTGGCACCCCACGATCCGCCGTCGGCGCGTCTGAAGTCACTCATCCTCCTCGGCATGTTGGCCGGGACGCTGCAACTCTCCCGTGCCCTGACCGACCGGCAGCTCGCCGACGAACTCCTCGAACAGGGCATCCGCAACGCCCTCGCCCTGCTGGATGCCGAGCAGCACAACTGAGACGGATCGACCTGTCCACCAGCACCGCGTCGACCCTCAGATGCAACTGTCCTCACCGCTCAGAGCGCGGTGCCCGTCTCCTCCGCCAACGCCTGCAGGAGGCGGTCCTGGAACGCCTCGTCGCGGACGGCGCGGTGCGGCTGCAGCCGCTGGCCGTGGTACCAGTACCCGCCGGTCGTCAGGGCCTCGGGTTCGTCGCTGGAGGCTAGCCACTCCTGCGTCCGATGGCCGAGCTCCAGATCGTCCGGTGCGCTCGGCCCGCCCATCTTCGTCGGCACCCAGCCCGGGTCCACGGCGTTGCTCAGCACTCCGGGGCGCAGACGAGCCACCGCAGCGGCGAGCGTCGTGACGAACAGCTTGCTGTCGGAGTACGAGCCCGGGCTCTCGCCCCGCCAGTCCACGCCGTTGAGCGAGGGACGCCCACCGAAGTGCGAGCTGCTGCTCAGGTACACCAGCCGGCGCGGGGCGCGGAGCAGGGCCGTGAGCAGGTACGGTGCGACGATGTTGACCGGCATGACCGCCGGTCCGCTCCACACGCCGGCGTTGTGGATGACCGCGTCGAGCGGCCCCGCGTCGTTCAGCTCGGCGGCGATGCGCTGTACGGCGGCACGCTCCGTGAAGTCGCCCACCACGATGTGTGCCCCGCGGTCGATCAGCGCGTCGAGGCCCGCCGCGCGCTCCCGGTTCCGAGCGTGCACCACCACGTCGTGTCCCGCGGACAACAGCGAATCCGCCGAGGCACGTCCAAGGCCGTCGGCGGAACCGGTCACCAGGATCCGACTCACGATCGCACCGCCCCTCGCACCCGCGAGGCCCGGCCGGGCTCCACCCCTGGGAGCCCGAGAGCCTCAACTGCAACGTGCATGCCTGCTCCTCGCATGGGAGCGCCTCCTTCCGTTCCAAGCCGCTGTACGGGCTCGCCGCTGGGAACGAGCCTGGTGGCTCCTTCCCAGCGTTCAGGCTGAGATGACCTGCTTCGCGGTCGTGATCGCCGTCATGGCCTTGGGCCACCCGGCGTAGAAGGCGAGGTGGGTGATCGCCTCGATGAGTTCGGTCTCGGTGATGCCGTTCTCCTTCGCTCGTCCGAGGTGGAGGCGGAGCTGGTCCGCGTCACCACCGGCGACGATGACTGCGACGGTGATCAGGCTACGGTCGCGGGCGGCCAGCTACGCAGCGACATCCACGGGTCCTCGTCGGCCAGGCGCTCGGCGAGCCGCGCGGCGATCGATTCCCCTGCTCGGACAGGCCGTTGAGCGCGAGGTCTTCCTTGTTGCGGAAGTAGTTGAACAGGGTCCGTTTGGAGACCCCCGCTGCGGCGGCGACCTCCGCGAGTGTCGTGTCGTCATACCCCTTGGCGGCGAACAGATCGAGGGCGGTTCGGGCGAGTAGGGAGGCGGGCTTCCCGTGCCCCGATCAGATGACGTTGACGGCGTCGAGGAAGCGGGAGGCGAGCTCGGTGTCGCCGGTGACCGTCACGTCGCTGTCGCGCCAGGACGACCGCTGCGTGCCCCAGTCGGGGAAGGTCAGCGCGGGGGCGGTGACGTGCGCGGCGACCGCGCCGTTGGATGGAGCCAGGCCGCCTGCCTCGTCGATCCACCAGGTCCCGCCGCCGGGGCCGGTGAGAGTGAGTGCGACGCGGGCGTCGAGCCCGGCGACTGGCGTCTGCGCGACCTGATTGCTCAGTACGGCGATCATCCACGTCAGGACCGCGCGCATCCTGTCTGCATCGGTGGGCGGCACGGGCCGGCCGAGCGCTGGGGCCATGTCGTGGCGCAGGTGCGTGTGATGGTCGAAGACGAGTGCGCCGCCGATCATCAGACCCATGGTGTGGCGACCGAGTTCGGCCAGCGGTACCCGCACTCGGGCGGCGGGCGTGCGTCTGACGACGTCGAGGAGTGTGGTGGCTCGCCGGCCGGTGCGCTGGTACTCGGCCATCACCTTGGCACGGCTCCAGTCCCGCCGCCGGTCGACGGGGTCTTCGTTCACCTGCTCGAGGCTGGCGGCGAAGATCGTGCGCAGCCCGGCGGGTGTGTAGAAGCTCCGCGCCGTCGCACCGATGTGGGCGACGACGTCGGCGATACGCCATCCAGCTGCGGCGCTGGGTGCGGTCCATTCGTCGTCGGTGAGGCTGCTGGTGAAGTTCAGCATCTCGGCGCGTTCGGCGCGGAGGGCGGCGGCCATGTTCGGCAGGTCCGCCGTGGGCAGGCGATTGGTCATGTCATCTTCTTCTCTGGGTATGAGGCGGGACGGCGGATCGCCTGGACGGCAGCGTCGTACAGGTCGAACTGGTCGACCTGTCCGCCCAGGCGCATCCACTCTTCTGTTGCTGCCTGAAGACAGGTGATCGCCGCGGCTGCGATCGCGCGCGCCTGCAGGGCGCGGCGGTCGGAGTCGGGCAGTCGCGGCTCGATCAGCGGTGCGAACAGGTCTTGCCAGCGAGCCTGCTTCTCGGCGTGGCCGGCGCGCAGGGATTCATTGCCGAACAGCAGCGTGATCATCTCGAGCCGGCGCTCGGCCGTGAGGTCAATCTCCTCGAGCACCTGGAACGCCGCACGCAGCGACGTCCACGGGTCCTCGTCGGCCGGGCGCTCGGCGAGCCGCGCGGCGATCAATTCCCCCTGCTCGGACAGGCCGTTGAGCGCGAGGTCTTCCTTGTTGCGGAAGTAGTTGAACAGGGTCCGTTTGGAGACCCCCGCTGCGGCGGCGATCTCCTCGAGTGTCGTGTCGTCGTACCCCTTGGCGGCGAACAGTTCGAGGGCCGTCCGGGCGAGTAGCGCGCGAACCACCGAGCGGGTCTGCTCCCGAAGAGGTGCCGGTTTCTGAGTCATGCACTTATGGTACATCCCTTCGCCAGATGCAATATCTTGCACTGAGTGCAAGCAGGTGCGTAGAGTGCACGTCATGAGCAAAATTGACTATCGCCGCCAGACCGTCATCGTCACCGGAGCGAGCTCCGGGCTCGGCGCGGAATTCGCGCGCCAGTTGGCCCGTCGCGGCGCGGATCTCGTACTCGTCGCCCGCCGAGCGGACCGGCTCAAGAACCTGGCCGACGAACTCACCCGCGCCCACGGCGTCACGGTGACCGTCGTCGCCCGCGACCTCGGCCTGCCCGACGCCGGCCGCACGCTGCGCGCCGAACTCGAATCCCGCGGCATCTACGCCACCGGACTCGTCAACAACGCCGGCTTCGCCACCCACAACGCCCTCACCGACGAGGACCCTGACCGCCTGCAGAGCATGATCGCGCTGAACGTCAGCGCGCTCGTCGACCTCAGCCGCGCCTACATCGACCCGCTGACCTCCGCCGACACCGGCGTCCTGATCAACGTCGCGAGCCTGCTGGGCTTCCAGCCGACCCCGTACCTGAGCGTCTACGGCGCCACCAAGGCCTTCGTCCTCAGCTTCACCGAATCGCTGTGGGAGGAGACCCACGACACCGGCCTACGCGTCCTCGCCGTGTGCCCCGGCGCCACGAAGACCGAGTTCTACGACGTCGCCGGCAGCCAGTCGGCCGACTACGGCACGAAGCGAGCCACCCCCGCCGACGTCGTCAAGATGGCCCTCGACACCCTCGACCGCCGCTCCGCGCCCCCGTCGGTGATCACCAACGGCCGCCGGCTCGCCCTCCTCAGCAAGAT
Source organism: Streptomyces himalayensis subsp. himalayensis (assembly GCF_013778455.1). Lineage (GTDB taxonomy): Bacteria > Actinomycetota > Actinomycetes > Streptomycetales > Streptomycetaceae > Streptomyces > Streptomyces himalayensis. The sequence goes on from NZ_JACEHE010000042.1 coordinate 21,702, forward strand.
CCTGCCGCGCCGCCTGACCGTCCGGTTCATGGGCCGGATGGCCCGCCGCTAACCGGCACCTGCCCCACCGTCGCCTTCACCAGCAGCAAAGGCCCGCCGTTAACCGGCACTGCTCCACCGCCACCCCCCACCAGCAGCAGCAAAGGAAGAAGATTCATGACCATCACAGAAGCCACCTCGCAGCCCACGGACGCGGAGCGCTTCGGTCGCATCCTCGCTGTTCAGCGCGCTGCCTACCTCCGCGACAGAGCGCCCTCACTGGCGGCGCGGCGCAGCGATCTGAGCAGGCTCAAGGCGGCACTGATCGCCCGGCGGAGCGCCATCGAGGAGGCGATCAACACCGACTTCGGAAATCGCTCGCGCCACGAGACCGCGATGATGGAGCTCGGGGGCGTCGTCCAGGGCATCGACTACCTGCAGCGCAATCTCCGCCGGTTCATGCGCCCGACCGGCCGCCACACCGCCTGGCACATGCGTTTCGGCACCAGCCGCATCGAATACCAGCCGCTCGGAGTGGTCGGGGTCATCTCACCGTGGAACTATCCCGTCAACCTGTCGCTGATGCCGGTCGTCACCGCGATCGCCGCCGGTAACCGCGTCATGCTCAAACCGTCGAAGTTCACCCCGGCGACGAACACTGTGCTCGCGTCGATGCTGAGCGAGGTCTTCCCACAAGAGCAGGTCACGATCGTCAGCGGCGACGGTTCCGCGTTCGCCTCCCTGCCCTTCGATCATCTCGTCTTCACCGGAAGCACCGAAGTCGGACGAGCCGTGATGAAGGCGGCGAGCGAGAACCTCGTCCCCGTCACGCTGGAACTGGGCGGCAAGTCCCCGACCATCGTCGCCAAGGGACACGTAACGGACCGGACCGTGTCCGACATCGTCTTCGGAAAACTCCTCAGCGGCGGGCAGACCTGCATAGCCCCCGACTACGCCCTGGTGCACGAAGCCGAGATCGACACCTTCATCGACAGCTACGACAGACTCGTGAAGGCCGCCTACCCCGACGGTCCGACCAGCAAGGACTACACCTCGATCATCAACGACAAGCAGTACGCGATCCTCACCGACCTGATCGAAGACGCCCGTAACCGCGGGGCACGGATCATCGAGGTCGGTCACCGGCCGGGCGAGGCCGCCCACCGCCCGCACACCCTCGCACCGACCGTCGTGCTCGGCGTCACCGACGAGATGCGGATCGCCCACGAGGAGATTTTCGGCCCCATCCTCCCGATCTTCCCGTACCGCGACATCGACGATGCCATCGACTACGTCAACGCACGGCCACGACCGCTCGCGCTCTACTACTTCGGCAAGAACGACACGGACCGGCGCAAGGTCCTCGACCGCACGACCTCCGGCAACGTCACCATCAGCGGCACCATCATGCACGTCGGGCAGGACGACCTTCCCTTCGGCGGCGTCGGCGCGAGCGGAATGGGCCAATACCACGGGATCGAGGGCTTCCGGACGCTCAGCCACCCCAAGGGCATCTTCGTACAAGGCCGCTGGAACGCCGCCCGCCTCCTGTATGCCCCCTTCGGTAAGCGTGCCGAGGCTCTTCTCAACTTCGTCCTTCGATAACCGGCGGCATCCGCCGCCAAAGCCTCACCCGCATCGAAGCACGGGTCCGCCTCCGTAGGCGCCCCGGAGGAGAGAGACGGAAGGCTCAGCCCGCGCTGAAGTTGCCCGGGAGCGCCGCCGCCATCCGATGCGGCGCGCGGAGGCCGAGCTGCGCAGTGTGCGCCGGGTGGGCGTGGTGCGGCTGAGGCGCCACTGGTACGGCGAGGCTGCGTGGCTTGCAGGCGGTGCCGGCTGGCTGACGCTACAACCCCAGTGGTGATCTCGGCGAGAGTGCGTCGGCGGGTCTACCGCGTCAGTCGCATCTCCCTGTGGCGACCGATGAGTTCCGGCGCCCGGTGGGGTCTGCCTCTGCACAAGCGCAAGCTGCGCACGAGTTCTGTGAGGGGACCATGACCACACGCGCACTACCACCCGTCGTCGACGCCGCAACGTGGGAGCGCCGACTCCAGGCGCTGCGAGCCCGGGAGAAGGCCGCGACGCGGGAGCTTGACGCCATCGCCGCCGAGCGTCGTCGCCTGCCGATGGTCGAGATGCCCGACTACACCCTCGAGGGCGAGGACGGCCCCGTTCGGCTGGCGGACGTCTTCGAAGGCAAGAGGCAACTGATCGTCTACAACCACATGTGGTTCGCGGGCAAGGAATGGCAGTGCCCGGGCTGCACGGGGTTCACCTCGCAGTACACCCGCCTGGAGTTCCTGGACAACTACGATGCGCGATTCGTCATCGTCACCCAGGGCCCGATCAAAGAGGCACTCGCCTACAAGCAGCGGGTCGGCAACCAGATGACGTGGTACTCGACTGCCAACAGCTCATTCGGGGCCGACGTCGGCGCACCGCCCGGCGGAGGATTCGCGGTCAACGTGTTCCTGCGTGACGGCGACACCGTCTATCGCACCTGGCACACCAACGGTCGGGGTACTGAGCAGCTCAGTCACACCTTCGCGCTGATCGACGTCCTGCCGTACGGACGACAGGAGGAGTGGCAGGACTCGCCCGAGGGCTGGCCTCAGTCGCCCACCTACAGCCGGTGGGCGACATCCAAAGACATCGCGGCCCTCTATGGCTCGGGCTCGGGCGGCGGCTGAACGAGCGCGAGGGTTCGAGGCCAGGGCGGAGAAGCCCTCCCAGCGACTCCGTGGGCGGCCGTGAGCCGTCACACTCGGGGCGCGCAGGGCCGTCGCCGCGCGCCTCCGGGCTCGATGTCCTCACGCATGGTACGGCGGAGCCGGCCAACCGCCCGGCCGCGGATTGACCGCCCGCTCAGCGCATGAACGCGAGGGCGTTCTCAACTCCCTCCTCAAGGACCTCATCGGCGAACTTCCGGTCGGAGAGGGCGCGGGACAGTTGCAGCGTCCCCACCATCATGGTGAAGAGCCCGATGGCCTTTCCGCGAGCGGACCGCGGATCCTCAGGCGCCAGGCGCGCGGCGATCTCTTCCACGATGGCCCTCGCGCCGTCGGTGTAGGCCTGCTTGGTCCCGTCCTCGCAGCGGCCGATCTCGTCGAGCAGGGCGGCGGAGGGGCATCCGACGCCGGGGTGGTCCCGGTGCTCAGGTGACAGGTAGTCGCGAACGAGGTCCTCGAGTCCCGGGCGGCCGGGACGCGCAGTGCCGTACCTCGCGACTTGTGTGCGCAGTTCGTCGGCCACCACATGGGCGACGAGGTCGTCCTTGGACGCGAAGTGGGCGTAGAAGGCGCCGTTGGTGAGCCCGGCATCCGACATCAGCGTGGAGATGCCCGAGCCGTCGATGCCGTCCTGCTTGAACCGCTGGCCGGCCTTCTCGATGATCCGTTGCCGCGTCACCTGCTTGTGCTCCTTGGCGTAGCGCGCCACAGGGTTCCTCCCTTCACTCCGCGGGGCCGTTGCCTCGCACCCCATCCTAATCTATGGTCTGACGTTCGTAATATTATGGTCGACAGACAATTCCGTCTGCCCGTCAGAGATGAGGCGTGCCGTGAGCGACGTTCCCTTCCAGTCCGCCGTGCAGCAGTCACGCGCGCTGGCCGCGGGTGAGGTCTCGAGCCGGGAGCTCGTCGAGCTCTATCTCGAGCGGATCGCCACCCACAACCCCGTGCTGAACGCGGTGGTGACCCTCGATCGCGAGCGTGCCCGTCGCGAGGCCGCGGATGCGGATGCCGCGCGGGCGGCGGGGCAGGACCTCGGTCCGCTGCACGGTGTGCCGATCACGGTCAAGGACAGCTTCGAGACAGCCGGGATGCGCACCGTCGGCGGGCGCGTGGACCTGAAAGACCACGTGCCCGACCAGGACGCCGAGGCGGTCAGGCGATTGCGTTCGGCCGGTGCCGTGATCATGGGGAAGAGCAACATGCCGCCGGGCAACCAGGACGTTCAGGCCGACAACGCGGTGTTCGGTCCCTCATCGAATCCGTGGGACACGACCCGCACCTCCGGCGGTTCCGCCGGAGGCGGCGCCGTCGCGACCGCCGCGGGCCTAGCGGCGTTCGACTTCGGCTCGGAGATCGGCGGGTCGACCAGGATCCCCGCCCACTTCAACGGCCTGTACGGGCACAAGTCGACCTGGCGGTCGATCCCCCTCAGCGGGCACGTCCCCTACGGCCCGGGTGTGGGATGGTGGACGGACGCCGACATGGCCTGCGGCGGCGCGCAGGTCCGCGACGCACGTGACCTCGTTCCGATCCTGCGGGCAACGGCTGGGACGGCCGACCACGACGCCGGCTTCAGCTACACGCTCGCACCGCCGCGTGCGACCAAGCTGTCGGACTTCCGGATCGCCGTCTGGGGCGAGGATCCCTCGTGCCCGGTCGACAGCGACGTCGCCGCAGCCGTGGACGACGCGGTCACTGCGCTGCGGGCGGCCGGCGCGAAAGTCACGATCCGGCCCGCGAGCCTCCCCGTCGACATTGCGACGAATCACCGGAAAGCCTTCCTGCCCCTGCTCTTCGGCGCGCTGTCCTACGACCGCACAGGCCTCACACCTGCCACCAACGCCGCGCTGCTGGCCCGGCTCGTCCAGCACCCGCGCGGCGACGCCGGTCCCGCCCTGCTCGGAACCTTCCAGTCCCACTACCACTGGCTGAAGGCCCACACGGTGCGCAACGAGATCCGGCAGCGATGGTTCGAGTTCTTCAAGGACTTCGACATCGTGCTCATGCCGGTCACCCCGACGGCCGCCCCCGCCCACCACAACAAGCTGATCGACCGGTTCGGGCGGCCCTACGAAGTCGACGGTGTGCGACGTCCTTACTGGGACCAGATCAAGTGGAACGCCGTTGCCAACGTCTCCGGCGGTCCGGCGACGACCATCCCGGTGCGCAAGGGCAGGAGCGGACTGCCCATCGGGTTGCAGGCCATGGGGCCGAGCGGAGGCGATCTCACCACCATCGAGTTCGCCGCTCTGCTGGGTCGCGAAGTGGAGGGCTTCGTGCCGCCTCCGGCGTTCGCCTAGACCGACCGCACACACCCCGAGAACCAGGAGAGCAATGATGCTCAGCCCGAGCCGCAACGTGTCACGACTGCTGACGGATTCCGCGTCCCTCTACCCGGAGCGCACCGCGATCATCTTCGGGGACGACCGGATCACGTACGACGCCCTCGACTCCGCTGCCAACCGTGTCGCGAACCTGCTCGTCTCGCGCGGGATACAGCCGGGGGACAAGGTCGCACTGTCCTGCCCCAACCTGCCCCACTTCTCCAGCATCTACTTCGGCATCCTCAAGGCGGGTGCCGCGGTCGTGCCGCTGAACGTGCTGTTGAAGGCTCGCGAGGTCGCCTACCACCTCGCCGACTCCGACGCGAAGGCGTACTTCGCCTTCGAGGGCACGCCGGAGTTGCCGATCGGGGAGGCCGCGTGGGAGGGGTTCCAGGCGAGCGCGGGATGCACCGAGTTCTTCCTGATCGAGGGCGGCGGCGCGCCATGGTCCGGGGGCGAGACGCCGGAGTCGTACGCCTCGGTCGTAGCTGAGCAGCCCGTGACGTTCCGGACGGTCGAACGCGACGACGACGACACCGCGGTGGTCCTCTACACCTCCGGCACGACCGGCAATCCCAAGGGCGCGGAGCTGCGGCACCGCAACGTGTGCGAGAACGCGCTCATCGGCATCGATCTGTTCGCGGCCGATCCAGAGCGCCCCGACAACTACCTGTGTGTGCTGCCGCTGTTCCATGCCTTCGGCCAGACCGTCATCCAGAACGGCGCCTTCGCCTTCGGCGGCACGATCGTGATGCAGCCGAGGTTCGAGGCGCATGCTGCCCTGCGTCTCATGCTCACCCACGACGTGACGTTCTTCGCCGGGGTTCCGACGATGTACTGGGGTCTTCTCGCGGCACTCGACGATACGGTCGACGTCGCCCGCCTGGCCGCGAACCTTCGCGTGGCAGTGGCCGGTGGCTCAGCCCTGCCCGCCGAGATCCACAAGCAGTTCGAGGAACGCTTCGGAGTCACGATCCTCGAGGGATACGGACTGTCCGAGACCTCCCCGATCGCGTCCTTCTCCCGGTTCGGCGAAAAACCCCGCGTCGGGTCGATCGGGGTGCCCATCCCGGGCGTGGAGATGAAGCTCATCCGCGACGACTGGTTCGAGGTCGAGGGCGGCCCCGACGAGATCGGGGAGATCGCGATCAAGGGACACAACGTCATGAAGGGCTACTACAAACGGCCCGAGGCGACGGTTGAGGCGATCAGGGAGGGCTGGTTCCGCTCCGGCGACCTCGCCCGCAAGGACGAGGACGGCTTCTACTACATCGTCGACCGGTCCAAGGACATGATCATCCGCGGCGGCTTCAACGTCTACCCGCGCGAGGTCGAGGAGGTGCTCATGGAGCACCCCGCCGTCTCGCTGGTCGCTGTCATCGGCGTACCGCACGAATCCCACGGCGAGGAGATCAAGGCCGTCGTGGTGAAGAAGGCCGGGAGCGGTACGACCGAGGAGGAGCTCGCCGCCTGGGCGAAGGAGCGGCTCGCCGCGTACAAGTACCCGCGCATCGTCCAGTTCGTCGACGAACTGCCCCTGACCTCCACCGGCAAGATCCTCAAGCGCCAACTCGCCTGACCGGCCCGGCCGAACAACGTCGGCGCTCATCGGCGGTCGGGCGACTCGGCCGAGGCCGCGGATCGAGCCGGCCGGCGGCCGTCTGCTCAAGGGCACCTGCACACCCCTGCCCACGCACTCCCCCCGACCGAAGGAAACCCGCCCATGACGTCCCTTCACGACCACCTGACCCTGCCCAACGGTCAAGTGCTGCCGAACCGGATCATGAAGTCCGCGTTGAGCGAGGCACTCGCCGACAAGCGCAACGCCCCGGACCACCGCCTCGAACAGCTCTACCGGACCTGGAGCAGGGGCGGGTACGGACTGATCATCACCGGCAACGTCATGGTCGACCGCACCCAACTCGGCGAGCCGGGCAACGTCGTCATCGAGGACGACCGCGACCTCGCCGCGCTCACGCGATGGGCCGCGACGACCAAGGACGCCGGCATCCCGACCTGGGTGCAGCTCAACCATCCGGGCCGCCAGTCCAACGTGCTCGCACTCGGGCACACGCCGGTCGCGCCCAGCCCGATCCCGCTCAACCTGCCCGGCGCCGCCAAGCCCCGCGAGCTGACGTCCGCGCAGATCGAGGACATCATCGAGCGGTTCGCGACCGCCGCCGCGGTGTGCGAGACGGCCGGCTTCGCCGGGGTGCAGGTACACGGAGCTCACGGATACCTGGTCAACCAGTTCCTCTCCCCACTGTCGAACCAGCGCGACGACGAATGGGGCGGCGACCCCGAGCGGCGGATGCGCTTCGTCCTCGAGGTCGTGCGCCGCATACGGTCACGGGTGTCCCCGGGCTTCGCCGTCGCCGTCAAGCTCAACTCGGCCGACTTCCAGCGCGGTGGCTTCACCGAGGAGGAGTCCCGCTCAGTCGTCGCGGCCTTGGCGCGGGAAGGACTCGACCTGATCGAGGTCAGCGGCGGCAACTACGAGTCGCCGGCGATGACGGGTGCCGCAGCGGCGTCGACGCGCGCCCGCGAGGCCTACTTCCTGGAGTACGCCCGCACGGTGCGCGGCCTGGTGGGCGACATCCCGATCGCGGTCACGGGTGGCTTCCGCTCCCGCGACGGAATGGCGGACGCCGTCGCCGCCGGAGTGTGCGACGTCGTCGGCATCGGGCGGCCCACCGCCACGACGCCCGATGCCGCCGATGTGATCCTCACGGGGCGCGCCGAGGCAGTCGTCGCACACCAGATGCGCTACGGGATGCGCCGCGTGCTCGGCAAGGTCGCCGACCTCAAGGCACTCGACGGCGTGCTCGACCTCAGCTGGCATGCCGACCAGCTGCACCGACTGGGCGCCGGCCTTGATCCCGACCTGCGCCGCGGGCGTCTGGCCACCACTGTCTCGATGGTGCGGCGAAACGGCAGGGCGTCCTTCCGTCGCAAGCGCGGGGCCTGAGGCCCCACCCGGCCCTCCCAGCGAGGCAGAGTGAGAGATCAGGTCGTCAATGGGGCCGGCTGACCAGCGGTATGCCGTCGAGCCGCCTCGGCGAAGGTCTCGAAGAGACGACTGACCGCCGCGATATCGCCGCCCATCGTGAGGCGGCCGGAGCTGACGGCGGCGGACGGCGTCTCGCTTCCGAGGGACAGCGCGATGAATGTTCCCGCGTCGCAGGCGATCGTAGAGGGGGACGATGCGGGTGACGGTCCGGACCGGACCTGGAGGACTCCGTCGCTGACGGTCATGGAGAACCTTCCGCCGGCATCGACGTCGCACTCAAGAGCGAGGTCGGCCAGCCGACCGGGATCCGCCGCTGCCGTCATGCACAGCGCCACCATATCCGGACGGGCGGTTGAGGGGTCGACGCCGTTGCTCATCAGGCCCAGGCCCCACAGGCCGAGGCCGATGATCGGGATTCTCAGCCCTTCGCCGAACTCGGTCAGGGTGTACTCCGGCGTCGGCTCGGCCTTGGAGACGACGCCGATCGCGTGCAGAGTGCGAAGCCGGTCGGTGAGGCGATTCGGTCCGATCGACGGCATGCGACCGAGGATCTCGGTGAACCGCTTCGGGCCCAGCAACAGCTCGCGGAGGATGAGTACGGTCCACCGCTCGCCAAGCACATCCATCGCTGTGGCAATTGGGCAGGCCTGCCCGTATCTGCGTACCGCTCCCATGTGTTCCACTCTACTGACGGTTCTGACCGGGCAACGCGAGGGCCAGGGCGTTCCATTCGACCTGGCCCTCGTACGACAGCTGCTATCGGACTCAACGTCCTTCGAGCTTGCCGAGCAGCGCGCGTACTTTGAGGTCACGTGCCAGACGCGCGTCGATTGCCGGGTTGATCACCCCTCGCAAGACGGACAGCGGTGTCCAGCGAGCCGGCCGGATCACGCGGGGTGAACGGTGCTCGATGGCATGCGCGATGGCATGGGCAGCCTGGTCCGGTTCAAGGCGCTTGCGCAGCGGTCGCGGCGTTGTCCTGGTCAGGAGCTTGCCGATCGTCGGGTCCTGGTCGACGCCGTTTCTGATCATGTCCGTCTGGATCAGCGAGAAGTAGGCGGTGGTGGCAGAGGCGCCGTGCTGGGCAAGTTCCACTCGGAGTCCGCGTCCGAGCTGCTCAACCGCGGCCTTGCTCATGGCGTAGGGAATTGCCCCCATGCCATTGAGGAAGGCGAATACCGAACTGATGAGTACGATCTGACCCTGGTTGGCGACGATCTGCTTCATCGCCGCGTTCACAGTGTTGAGGGCGCCGTTGACGTTCACGGCCAGCACTTTGTCGATCGCGGGTGCGGGCATGGTGTGAAGTGTGCAGCCATGCCCCATGATGCCGGCGTTCGCAATCACGACGTCGACCCGCCCGAACCGCTCACATATCTGGGCTACGGCATCGTCGAGCGCGTCGCGGTCGCAGACGTCCGCAGTGAAGCCGGCGACGCCGGACGGCGAGACACGTACTGCGAGTTCCGGCGTGTCCGGATGCAGATCCACGATGCCGACCCGTGCGCCGCGGGCGAGGAGAGCCCGAGCCGTCGCGCTGCCGAGCCCCCCGGTGCCTCCGGTGATGAGTACGACCTTGTCGGCGAGTTCGTATGCAGTCATGCGGATGCCTCGTCTTCAGTCATGGGGTTTGTCCGCGTCCACGTTCAGTGCGGCGAGTCCGAATTCAGGGCCGAGGGGCGAGACTTCGCGATCATCGTCGGCGCGCCGCTCCCGTTGTGAGCACACGTTGACCGCCCAGCGACGCCTTCGTAATGAAGCGGACGCTAGCAAGGACTATATGAAATGTATAGTCATTGCGTGTGATCGGTTCATGTCCCGAACCGGCCATCGGCACGTGTGAGTTGCCGCGCCGTGAACTCCTGGACGAGTGCGGCGCCCCACCATGGAGTGCATTGGCTGATCGCCGAAACGGAGGCCGCGCTGGGCGGTGCGTTCATCGGTGCGATGGCGGAGGTGGACATCGGGCTTGAGCGGTTCGTGCAGACCGACGATTGCGACGCGTCATCGTCGGGGGCGAGCACCTGTCGTTCCTGGTGACCGAAGAGCTGATGTTCCACCGCGGTCTGGCCCGCGACCGCGAGGCCGATGGCTCACGATCGGAGGCGGGCGCCTGTTCCCAGCCGGGCGGTGACCTCACGGGGAGTGAGGGTGGAGTGCTCCGCGGAGCACTCGACGACGACGCGGACCGGGGCGTCGCACTCGGTGTGACGAACGTCCAGCACGGGACCCTCCGGGCCGAGGGCGTACGTCTCGCCCCACTGGCTCAGCGCCATCAGAACGGGCCACAGGTCCCAGCCCTTGCGGGTCAGGCGGTACTCGTTGCGGGAGCGGCTGCCCGGCTCCTGGTAGGGGACGCTCTTCAGGATTCCGGCCGAGGTCAGCTTGCGGAGGCGGTCGCTGAGGACGGCTTCCGACAGGCCGATGTGGCGGTGGAAGTCGTCGAAGCGGCGGACTCCGTTGACGGCGTCACGCAGGATCAGCAGCGTCCATTTCTCCCCGATCACGTCGAGCGTGCGCTGGACGGGGCAGTTCTCCGTGCTCGCCTCAAGCCACTCCATCCCGCCATCGTAAGGGCCTGACTTCGTCATTGACAGTCAGGTGAGCCGGAAGCTAGCTTCACTTGCAAAAGTCAGACGGAAGGCACTCGGTCGTGGGACGAACACGTACATATCAATGGGAAGATCCCGCGATTCTGGCGGAAGCCGCCGGACGCATGGCCGGTATCGACTTCCTGCGCGAGCTGCAGGCGGGGCAACTGCCGAGGCCGCCCATCAACTACGCCATCGACTTCACCCTGGACGAGGTGGAGCCCGGCAGGGCGGTCTTCTCGCTGACGCCGGGTGAGGAGCACTACAACCCGATCGGCAGCGTGCACGGCGGCATCTTCGCCACCCTGCTCGACTCGGCGGCGGGTTGCGCCGTCCAGTCCACCCTCCCGCAAGGCATGGCGTACACCTCGCTCGACCTGACAGTGAAGTTCCTGCGGCGGATCACCGTGGACACGGGCACGGTGCGCGCCATCGGCACGGTTGTCAGCAAGGGTCGTCAAACGGCCCTCGCCCAGGCGCAGTTGGTCGACGCGAAAGACCGTCTGCTCGCCCACGCCACCAGTAGCTGCATGCTCTTCCCGGTGCCTCCCTCTCAAGGGTGAGTCTCAACGGCGACCGGTGCATCGGACCTTTCCCCCTGCGCACCGACGCCTCATTCCTCCCCGTCTCATCCCGCCTCGCTGTTGACCTGCGGAGGGTGATGTGTGTGCGGTGATGCCGGACTCCCTCGACCTCGGCGCAGAACGCCGGGGTGCGAGGTGGGACGGCTGCGGCGCACGGCGGTGGCGGCCCGTATCTCCTCGGGTCGCCGACCGCCGTGCGCCGCAGCCGTATTGAGGCGCCCGAGGTCGGTGATCCCTCGGACGCCGGGCCTTTCGTCAGGCGGCGTAGGTGGGGTAGTCGGTGTAGCCGGCCGCGCCACCGCCGTAGAAGGTGGCGGGGTCAGGGGTGTTCAGCGGGGCGTCGGCCCGTACGCGCTCGACCAGGTCGGGGTTGGCGAGTGCCATCGAGCCAACGGTGATGACGTCGGCCAGGCCGTTCTCGATGTCCTTGGCGCGGGTGGCTATGTCCGTGCCGGCGCGGTTGAGGAGCAGCGTGGTCGGCCACAGCTTGCGGAGGGTGTGCAGGAGTTCGTCGTCGCCACCGTGGCCGATGTGCAGGTAGGCGAGGTTGAGGGGGGCGAGGGCGCGCAGGAGGTGCGGGTAGAGCTCGTGGGGGTCGTTCTCCGTGAGGTCGTTGAGCTGGAAGGGGTTGCCGGGAGAGATCCGGATGCCGGTGCGGCCGGCGCCGATCTCGTCGGCCACGGCCGTGGCGACCTCCACCGCGAAACGGATGCGGTTGTCGAGAGAGCCGCCGTACTGGTCGGTGCGCTGGTTGGCGCTGGGGAAGAGGAACTGGTTGACCAGGTAGCCGTTGGCCCCGTGGATCTCGACGCCGTCGGCGCCGGCCGAGATGGCGGCCGCGGCGGCGCGCCGGAAGTCGTCGACCGTCGCGGCGACCTCCTCGGTGGACAACTCGCGCGGCACCGGCATCTCCTGGGGCCCGGAGGCGGTGAACATGAGGCCGGTCGGCTTCATCGCGGAGGGAGCCACCGGCTGCCGGTGGTGGGGGGTGTTGTCGGGGTGGGAGATTCGCCCGGCGTGCATCAGCTGGATGACGATGCGCCCGTCGGCCTTGTGTACGGCGTCGGTGACCTTCCGCCAGCCGGCGATGTGCTCCACCGTGTAGATGCCCGGGGTCACGGGGTAACCCTGGCCGTCGGCGGAGGGCTGGGTGCCCTCGGTGATGATGAGCGCGTGCGAGGCGCGTTGGGCGTAGTACTCGGCGTTCAGTTCGGTCGGCACGCCTTCCAGGGTGGCCCGGCTGCGGGTCAGGGGGGCCATGGCCAGCCGGTGGGGCAGGGGGATCTCCCCGGCGACGGTCGGGGTCCACAGGGCGTTCAGCATGGGGGATTCCTCAGGTGATGGGTGGTTGATGGCTACGAGGGCGTGGTGGTCGGCGTGCGGGGTCGGCCGGGTGGAGGCCGAGCCTTCCTGCCGGTAAACCCGATGGCGCATCCGTTATGAGCACCCCTTATAGAATTACGATCGTAATGTTATGCGCCAGGACCGGGCGGCGCAAGAGGGGTCATGGCGGTCGGGTCTGTGTGGCCGCCGGCCGAGTCGGCGCACGGCAGGCGGACTTCCGGCGCGTGACGGAGCGTGGGTGCGACACGCGGCACCGCGGACGCATTGCCGACAGCTCCTCCGTGGTCGGCTTCGTCCCGGAGCAACTACGCGAGACCACCAACCGGCCGTTCGCGGCGGCAGTCAAGGGCGGCGACGCTCCGACGTCGTCGGCAGGGCGATTGTCGTCGCAGCGGCCGACCCGGCGTCGACCTGCCGTACGCCCTCACCCAGGCCGAGGGGTCGGGCCCCGGAGTCCGGCGGCGCGCGCCGCTTCGTCAGCGCCGGCCGGGCCGTCGGTCAGCATTCATGACGTGTCACCATCGCGACGGAGAACAGGGCGCAGGGCCTCGATGACGCTGGGGTCGTCCACGGTGGAGGGCATGGGTTCGTCGTGGCCGTCGGCGATGCCGCGCATCGTCTTGCGCAGGATCTTTCCCGAGCGGGTCTTGGGCAGGGCGGCGACGACCGCGATGTCCTTGAGGGAGGCGACGGCGCCGATGCGTTCGCGTACGAGCTGGACGAGTTCGGCCTCGACCTCGCGCGCTTCGCGGTTGTTGCCAGCTTTGAGGACGACGAAGCCCCGCGGGACCTGTCCCTTCAGGGCGTCGGCAACGCCGATGACGGCGCATTCGGCGACGTCGGGGTGGGCGGCCAGGGCCTCTTCCATACTGCCGGTGGACAGGCGGTGGCCGGCGACGTTGATGACGTCGTCGGTGCGGCCCATGACGAAGACGTAGCCGTCCTCGTCGATGTGGCCGCTGTCGCCGGTGAGGTAGTAGCCGTCGAAGGCGGAGAGGTAGGAGGCGACGTAGCGGTCGTCGTCGTTCCAGAGGGTGGGGAGTGCGCCGGGCGGCAGGGGAAGCTTCACGACGATCGCGCCGTCGACGCCCGCAGGCACCGGCTCGCCCGAGGGGTCGAAGAAGCGGACGTCCCAGCCCGGCAGCGGGCGGGTGGGGGAGCCGGGCTTGAGAGGAGCCGCTTCGATGCCCACAGGGTTGGCGACGATGGGCCAGCCGGTCTCGGTCTGCCACCAGTGGTCGATCACCGGGACGCCCAGGAGGGCGCTCGCCCAGTGATAGGTCTCGGGGTCGAGGCGCTCGCCGGCGAGGAAGAGGTAGCGCAGGCTGGAGAGATCGTAGTCGGCGCTGAGGGCCCCCTTCGGATCCTCCTTGCGGATGGCGCGGAAGGCGGTAGGGGCGGTGAACATGGTCTTGACGCCGTACTCGGCGGCGACACGCCAGAACTGCCCCGCGTCCGGGGTGCCGACCGGCTTGCCCTCGTACAGGACCGTCGTGGCGCCGACCAGCAGAGGCGCGTAGACGATGTACGAGTGCCCGACGACCCAGCCGACGTCGGAGCCGGTGAACATCGTCTCGCCCGGCCCCACGTCGTAGATGGCGCCCATCGACCAGTGCAGGGCGACCGCGTAGCCACCGCAGTCACGCACGACTCCCTTGGGCTTTCCGGTTGTTCCGGACGTGTAGAGGATGTACAGGGGATCGGTGGCGGCGACGGGAACGCAGTCCGCCGGTGGTGCGGCGGCGACCAGCTCGGCCCAGTCGAGATCGTCCGGCCCCAGCGCGGCCGGCTCCTGCGGGCGTTGCAGGATCACGCTCTTCTCCGGCTTGTGGACGGCGAGTTCGATCGCCCGGTCGAGCAGCGGCTTGTACGCGATGACGCGCTTGCCCTCGATGCCGCAGGAGGCGGAGACGACCACCTTGGGGGCGGCGTCGTCGATGCGGAGGGCGAGTTCGTGCGGGGCGAATCCGCCGAAGACGACCGAGTGGACCGCGCCGATGCGCGCACAGGCCAGCATCGCGACGGCTGCCTCGGGAACCATCGGCATGTAGATCACCACGCGGTCGCCGTGTCCCACGCCGAGCTGCGTGAGCGCTCCAGCGAAGGCCGCCACCTCGTTCCTCAGCTGCGCGTATGTGTAGGTGCGCCGGGTGTCGGTCACGGGTGAGTCGTAGACGAGCGCGGGCTGTTCGCCGCGGCCGGCTTCGATGTGCCGGTCGAGCGCGTTGAAGCAGACGTTGAGCCGTCCATCGGGAAACCAGCGGTAGAAGGGCGCGCCCGAGGAGTCCAGGGCGCGTCGCGGAGCGACATCCCAGTCGATGCCCTCTGCCGCCTTCAGCCAGAAACCTTCCGGGTCTTCGGTGCTGAAGCGGAAGACATCCTCGTACATTCCCATCGCGCACTCCTTCGTGGCATCGAGGGACCGGTGGTGTGGCGGTGTACAGAACGGTGTCGGACACAAGTACCGCATGCCGGCCGACATGGTCGAGGATGCCGGAGACCGGCGGTCCGGTCACCGGCATCGCGGTGGTGGGGCGGACCCGCCCAGCAGACTCCGCCGTCAGGTTTGCTCAGGTGCCGAGGTGCTTGCGGAGCCACTGCCCCATCTGCTGGATCGCCTGGTCCACCTCGGGTACGCGCCCCGCGCCCAGGATGAAGGAGTGCTGCCCCTCGGGCATCGGATGGACCTCGGAGGTGACCTTGAAGTCCGCGAGGCGGCGGCCGAGCTCGGCGCCGTCGTCGGCGAGGGTCTCGTACTCGCCGTAGTGGACGACCGTGGGCGGCAGGCCGGTCAGATCGGCGTGCACGAGGCTGATCTGCGGGTCGGCGAAGTCCACGGCGGGGTCTTGCAACCAGGCTGCTCGGAAGAGCTCGAGCGTGGCCCTGCTGAGCATCTTGTCGTTGTCTTCGTTCTCGTCGACCGAAGGGTTTTGGATGGTGAGGTCGGTCCACGGCGAGACGCTGACGATCGCGCCCGGGGTCGCCTCGCCCTTCGCGAGCAGACGCAGCGGCAGCATCACCGCGAGGGTGCCGCCGATCGAGTGGCCCGTGCTGCCGATGTTCCTCGGCTCGTAGCCCTGCGAGAGCAGCCACCGGTAGGCCGTCTCGGCGTCGTCGAGCTGCGCCGGGTAGGGGTGCTCAGGCGCCAAGCGGAAGTCCACGACGAGTGAGCGGGCTCCGGCCGCCTTCGCGATGTGGCCGGCGGCCTTGCGGTCCGAGTGCATCGAGGCGGTGACCGATCCGCCGAAGTGGAAGTGGAGCAGCGCCCGGTCGGGGTCCGCGTTCTCGGGGATGGCCCACAGGGCGGGGACGCCGCCTGCGTCGACCTCGGCGTAGGTGACGCCTTCGGGTTCGGTCGACGCCTTGTGGTTCGAGTCGACGATGTCGCGGATCACGGCCAGGTCGAGGCCGGGTGTCGAGGTCTTCGCGCTCACGCTCTCGAGGAACTGCGCGAACTGCTGTGCCTCTGGGCTTGCTCCCATAGTGGTGCTCCTTCACAGGTTGCTGCCACGCCCACTTCCCGCGTGCAGCCGGGTTGATGTGCTGGTCATGACGCTACTGACTGAGTATAGGAAAGTAAACTTAGGTGAGAGGATTGCCCCCATGGATGCGAGGAGGCTCTTCAGGGCATCGGCATGGACCCCGTCTCGACCGGGAGACGTCGAACTGCTCGATCGCCAAGGGACTGTGCTGCGGGTTCACTTGTGCCTCAGCGGGGCTGCGGGCGGCCCGTCCAGCGCGGGCCGCTGGAGTGCTGCGCCGAGTCCGCCGAGCCGCAGGACGGGCCGGTCGTCACCCGGTGAACTCTCCCCGTCGAGCGAACCGTGGGTCCCCGACGTAGGGCGTATGGCGTTGCGGAACGGAACCGAGGTGCCGACCGACAGCGGCGACTGTCCGCGAAGTGGTCGCCCATGCGTCGCCTTGGTGGCGGTGTCGCCCTCTCCTGTGACCGTGCCGGGCGGAAGCTTTTGGCCGGCCTGATCTCAGTTGTTGTCGGGCATCATCGAGATCACGACCTTGCCTGCCTTGGTGCGGCCCTGCTCGACGTGCGCCATCGCCTCGAGTGTCTGGTCGAACGGGAAGGTCCTGTCGATGACCGGGCGGAGCTTCCCGCTGTCGTAGAGGGTGCTGAGTTTGCGCAGCTGGGAGCCGTTGGCCTGCATGAAGAAGAACTGGTAGCGGACGCCCAGCGCCTTGGCCTGCTTGCGGACCTTGCGGCTGAGCGTGTTCATGACTACACCCATGAACGAGGGGGCGCCGAGTTGCTTGGCGAACCCGGCGTCCGGCGGGCCGGCGACACCGATGGCCAGGCCACCGGGCTTCAGTACCGTCAGTGACTTCTCGAGGTTCGCCCCGCCCAGGGAGTCCAGCACCAGGTCGTAGCCGGACAGCACCTTCGAGAAGTCTTCCTTGGTGTAGTCGACGACGACATCGGCGCCGAGGCTCCTGACCAACTTCTCGGTGTCGGTGTTCGTGGTCGTCGCCACCGTGGCCCCGAGGTGCTTGGCGAGCTGGATGACCGTCGACCCGAGGCCACCGGCACCGGCGTGGATGAGCACCTTCTGCCCCGGCTTCACGCGGGCACGGTCGACGAGAATCTGCCAGGCGGCCAAGGCCACCAGCGGCACTGCGGCTGCCTCTTGGAGGGTGAGCGAGGCCGGCTTGGGCGCGACGTCGTCCTGGTCGATCGCGATGAACTCCGCGAAGCCTCCGATCCGCAGGTCGCGCGGACGAGCGTAGACCTCGTCGCCCACTTTGAAGCTGCGCACGGCGGAGCCGACCCGCGTAACGACGCCGGCCACGTCGTGGCCGAGCGGGAACGGGAGCTTGTACTTCAGGAGTTGCTTGAACTCCCCGTTGCGGACCATTTTGTCCAGCGGGTTGATGCTGGTGGCGCTCACTCTGACCAGGACGTCGCGGTCCCCGACGGTGGGCTCAGGTACCTGTGCTGCGCGTGCGCCGTCCTTGCCGTACTTCTCGACTACGAATGCCTTCATGCCGGCCTCCCTTTCTGCGTGATCTTCTCGGTTGTCGATGTGCTGGTAACGACGCTACGTGCTGAGTATAGAAAAGTAAACTCAGATGAGGTTAGAATCACCGCATGGATGCGAGGATCGAAGCTCTTCAGGATGCCGGCATGGACCCCCGTCTCGACCGGGACATGTCGAACTGTTCGATTGCCCGGACCCTTGAGGTCGTGGGTGAGAAGTGGACGATCCTGATCCTGCGCGAGGTCTGGTACGGCTCGTCCCGCTTCAGCGACTTCGAGCGCGTCCTCGGCTGTCCTCGCAACCTCCTCGCGGCGCGGCTCCGGATGCTCGTGGAGGAAGGGATCCTGGCCACTGAGACCTATAAAGAGCCTGGCTCGCGGAGCCGGCCGAAGTACGTGATCACGCCCAAGGGCATGGATCTGGTCCCGGCCGTGATGGGGCTCCTGCAGTGGGGTGACCGTTACCGCGCCGACCCGGAGGGCCCGGCCGTACTGGCGCGACACCGCGGATGCGGCGCGCACGTCGATGCCCAGATCCGCTGCGAACGGGGCCACGTCGTGCAGGCGGAAGACATCGAGAGCGTTCCTGGCCCTGCATTTCGTATGAGGCCCGCCGAGTGAGCTGAGGCTCTTGCGCCCGGAGTTCGTGGTGGGCTCAGTCTGCCCGGGTGTGCTCACTCCGTCTGGCTCGGGCCTGGTGGAGGCGGACCTTGGTGCGGTTGCCGCAGCGGGACATGGAGCACCAGCGGCGGTTGTGGGCGGGGGAGCGGTCCAGGAAGCGCAGGGCGCACATGTCCGGCCGCAGACGCGTACGCGCCGGATCTCGGCGGACAGAAGCAGATCGACGGCGTCCTGGGCGATCAGTGCCAGTGCGGCTGCGGGATTTGTGGCGTGCTCGTGGTGTCGGCGGGCTCCAGGCGTCCGTCCGTGACGGCGATCTGCAGGGCGGGGCGGGGGGCCTCCGCTGCCGCTCGGTTGAGCATGGTGACGTCGCCGGATGAGGGCAACGGGCCGTCGGCGACCGCGAGTACGGCCCGGTCGACCGTCTCACGCAGTCGTCGGCCCGAAACGCCAGGATACGGCGGCACCGGCGGGGTCCGGGGTGCCCGGTGTGAGCAGGTCGGCCTGCTGAAGCCAGAGGGCCAGGTCGTCCGAATTTCGGAGAGTGCCACCAGCTGCTGGACGCCATCGACCGCTCCTCCGCCGAAGGCGCCGCACAGAACCTTGGCCTGACCGGCCCGACCCCGGTGAGAACGGCGTATGCGCCCGGGCGGCCCCATGCCGACTGTCCGCGCGCCTGTCGCTGCGCTCCGCCGTCGGCCTAGATCGGCGCACGCCGTAGGAACGACTCCGCGGATCAGCTGTCCAGCCGCGGTCGAAGCCACGGGGCACCGGATCGAGTTCGGCCGCCGCTCCGCACAGAGCACACAGTCGGGTGCCCGGGTGCTGCGCCGCATCCAGGGCCTTGTCCAGGGTCAGCACCGGCGCCCCGGCCGGGGCCTCTTTGCAGTCGACGGCGTGCACGACGCCCCGGCCAGGCCCGCGGCCCTCGGTCTTCTGCAGCACCCAGCCCGACGGCCGGCGCGGCCCGAGGGCTTGCTCCACGAGAGAGGGCGGCTCCAGATACTCGGTGGGCACCTGGTCATACAAGACGCCTACGAGACGCCGTCGACGGGCCGCACGTGTTCAGGTGCGCACCCACACCCGGTACCCGGCAGGCTCCACGCTGTGCTCCGGCCCGTTCCGGTACGCCGGGAGGCCAACCTTGTACCTCCAGCCGTCCCGCACCTGACGGCGAGCTCAGATCCGCGCAACTTCTCTGAACTGCAGGAGCGGCTGGCACCCGCAAGTGATGACGCTGAGTGAACTATGCCGGGGCGGGCCGTCAGTGGGTGGCGAGTTCGCCGGTGAGTTTGCCGTGGAGGTCAGCGCTGGGTTCGTTCAGGCCGATGATCTCGACCGTCTTGCCGCGCTGGGCGTACTTGGTCTCTATGGCATCCAGAGCGGCCACTGAGGAGGCGTCCCAGACGTGCGCGGCGGACAGATCGATGATGACCTTGTCGGGGTCGGCGGCGTAGTTGAACTGGCCGACGAGGTCGTTGGAGGAGGCGAAGAACAGCTCGCCGGTCACCGAGTACACCACGGTGGCGTTGTCGGGGTCGGTGACGGCGGTGACGTTGGCGACGTGGGCGACGCGCTTGGCGAAGATGACCATGGCGGTGACGGATCCGACGACGACGCCGATGGCGAGGTTGTCGGTGGCGACCACGCAGACGACGGTGATGACCATGACGGCGATTTCGCCGGCGGGCATGCGCTTCAGCGTCTTGAGGGCGATGGAGTGCCAGTCGAAGGTCGCGAAGGACACCATGACCATGACGGCGACCAGGGCGGCCATGGGGATGTCGGAGACGACCGGGCCGAAGACGATGCACAGCATCATCAGGAAAACGCCTGCCAGGAAGGTGGAAAGGCGGGTGCGGGCTCCGGACACCTTCACGTTGATCATCGTCTGGCCGATCATGGCGCAGCCGCCCATGCCGCCGAAGAAGCCGGTGACGATGTTGGCGACGCCCTGGCCGATGGACTCGCGGGTCTTGGAGGAGTGGGTGTCGGTGATGTCGTCGACCAGCTTCGCCGTCATCAGCGACTCCATCAGCCCGACCAGTGCCATCGCGAAGGCGTAGGGGGCGATGGTGGTCAGAGTGTCCAGGGTGAACGGCACGTTCGGCACACCGGGCACCGGCAGGGAGGACGGCAGGGCGCCCTTGTCGCCCACGGTCGGTACGGCGATACCGGCGGCGACGGTGATGACGGTCAGGATCACGATCGATACCAGCGGCGCCGGGATCACGGTGGTGACCCTAGGGAAGAACACCATCAGTGCCAGACCGGCCGCGATCAGCGGGTAGACCGGCCAGGGCACGCCCGTCATCTCGGGAACCTGGGCGATGAAGATCAGGATGGCGAGGGCGTTGACGAATCCGACCATCACGCTGCGGGGCACGAACCGCATCAGCTTCGCCACCCCGAGCGCGCCGAGCGCGATCTGGATGACACCGGCCAGGATGACGGCGGCGATCAGGTAGCCCAGGCCGTGTTCGCGGTTCAGGGGTGCGATCACGAGCGCGACGGCGCCGGTGGCGGCGGAGATCATCGCCCGGCGGCCGCCGACGATCGAGATGGTCACGGCCATGGTGAACGAGGCGAACAGTCCCATCGCCGGGTCGACACCGGCGATGATCGAGAAGGAGATCGCCTCGGGGATCAGCGCGAGGGCTACGACCAGGCCGGCCAGCACCTCGGTGCGCCAGACTTTCGGGTTGTTCAGCCAGTCGGGGCGCAGGCCGCGCAGGCGCGCGGCGGGGGAGACAACGGAAGAAGACAAGGAATCGGGCACCTGTCGTGCTCGGGCACACCCCACTCGGCAGGCCGGGCATGCGGGAGGACGCGGAATGGCCGGGCCGGCACCCCGCGGGGCGGCCCACAACAGGGGCGGGCCGGAAGTTCAAGAAGGGGTAAGGAGCCGGCGCGCGGACGAGCGGGGCCGGGCGGCTCACAAACGGGGGTGAGGTGTCACGGCGGGCAGGCGGCGGCGATCAGCGTCATGGGCTCGCGCACGCATCTCTCCTGCAAGAATCGGATTGTCGCCGGGGGCGCCATCGGCCCCGACACGAATAGTTGCGGGCAAACGCGGGCTGCCCTCAGCGTCTGCAACTCTACCCTAACGTTAGAGTAGAGGTTGGTGAGGTCGTACCGGACGCGGCCCGCCCGGACGAGACGCAGCAGAGGATCACGGGCGTGGACGACAAGCACATGCAGATCGGCGAAGTCGCCGCGCGGACGGAGCTGTCCCTGCGCACTATCCGGCACTACGAGGAAACCGGCCTGGTCACCCCCTCCGCCCGTTCCCAGGGCGGCTTCCGCCTCTACACCGAGAGCGACGTGCAGAGGCTCATGGCCATCCGCCGCATGAAGCCGCTCGGCTTCACCCTCGACCAGATGCGCGATCTGCTGGATGCCACCGACCGCCTCGACACTGGCGCCGACCTGAACAGCGACGAACGGGAGGCCCTGGTGACGCGCGTGCGGACCTACGAGCGGGCCGCTGCCGGGCAGGTGGAGAAACTCCGGGTCCAGTTGACCCGCGCCGAGGACTTCGCCGCCACTCTTCGTGCTCGCCTGGAGCAGAACGCGCCCGCCGCCCGTTCCTGACGCGGTGTGCACCGCGCGGGTCCTTCCGCGTCTCCTTCCTGATCGCGACAGCCGCCATGGTCGTCGGACTGATCCTGGCCTTCTTCCTGTCCCGGCAGTGCCCGAGGTCCCGGACCGAGGCGGCGGGCTGAGCCCCGATCCGCATGGCGGCTCCGGATCCGTCGTGCGGTCCCTCAGTCGAGTTGTGCTGCGGCCCGCGTGAGGCTCACCAGTTGGATTAGCCAACCGTAGTGATGCTGTGGCAGAGTGTGACGCGCACGCCCGGCGCCCAGGCGACGTCGGGCACCCTCCCCGGTCAGGTGTTGTACCTGCCTGACCGGCCAGCGTCCGGAGGGACGTGTCACGCGGGCCGACGGCTATGCCCATCGGTACCAGGGCACGAAGGCGATTGGCGGCATGGAGTGGTTTTCAGCTCTCTGATCCTGTGCAACCTATGGGATCGCTAAGCCAATCAGAGACGCTGTCCTCGATCCGGCTCAGGACCTCAAGAGCCACGGCCTGCTCCTTGGGGGTCAGGTCGTTGACGACGCTGGCCTCGAGATCGAGCCACGCACGCTCCACTTCTTGCCGCAGGGCGCTGCTGGCGGCCGTGGGTTCGACGATGGCGGCCCGCTTGTCGCTGGGGGAGGGGCGGCGGTATACGAAGCCCGCGTTCTCCAGGCGTTGAATGGTGCGGGTCATGGTGGCGGCGTCGGAGCCGAGCAGGCGGACGAGGTCGGTCTGACGCTGGGGGCCGCGCCGAACTGCGACACGGGTCCAGCGAGTTGAGGGGCCGCGCGCATGGCCGGATGTGTCACGCATCGTTCTGGGCATACCGCCCCTGGAAGCCGAGGTGACCGAGTTCCGGCTCGGTGTGATGCCAGGGAACGGCGATGGTGCTCGCTCAAGTGCTACCGCTGTCCCGTGGCCTGAGCAGCCGAACACGCGCGGCGATGCACGGGCGTCGTCGGCGTCCGCTGCGGGACTGTGCGGCCCGACGGGCTACTTGTCCGTCCGAACTGACCGCAGCGCGTCTCTTACGGCAGGGAGCGGGTGAGCCATACCAGTTCGCCGCTGTCTTCGGTCGAGACGTGGTCGCGCTTGAACCCAAGCTTTTCGAGGACGCGAAACGACGGTGCATTCCAGGGACGCACCGTCGACCAGAGCCGTTTCCGCCCAGTCGCGATCGCCGCGTCGAGTACCGCGGACGCCGCCTCGGTGGCATAGCCGTGTCCGTGCACGCGCCGGAACAGCTCGTAGGCAATCTCTGGCTCGTCAACGGAGGCTCGACCGACAGTGAGCCCGCAATACCCGATGAAGTCACCCACATCGCGGCGGGTGACGGGCAGCAGAGCAATCCCTGTCAGCGCCGACGCAGCGCGCTGATCCTCGATCATCCGCCGGTTGTCCTCGATCGACGGCATGCCACCACCACGTTCGGCGACGAGCAGGCGATGGGCGTCGACGTCTGACTCGATCCACGGCCGCAACGTCAGTCGAGCGGTTTCCAGTTGGAGCGGCATCGGCGAATACGGCATGGCGACACGCTATCGACCACACCCCGAACTGGGGCACCTGCGATCACGTGAGACGGACAGCTGTGGTCTGTCTCAACGAACCGAGCCCACGCAAGTGGAAACGTCGCTCGCGTCAGGCCCGCGGAGATCTCCTGCTACATCGCCATACTGCCCCGCCGACACCACTGATCACGACCCGATTATCACAGCACTGTTATATTAGCGCTGTGACATCTTCAGATCCCACAGCGCTACCCGATCCCTGGCACTCTCTGCACGAGCTTCTGGCAGCCATGGACGCCGAGATCGAGCAGGTCTACGTCGAGCGTGGCATCGAGGGGGTGCGGCCTCGGTTCGCCTATCCGCTCATCCGGCTCGCCCACACCGGACCACTGACCATTCGCGAGCTTGCGAAGTCCCTGGGCCGCTCGCACTCCGCGATCAGCCAGACGATCGCCGCCATGCGCAAGGAGGATCTGGTCACCTCCGAGCCGGGGCCTGACGCCCGCACCCGGCGGATCGACCTGACCGAGCGCGGCCGGTCGCTGGTGCCGTTCCTGGAGGCGGAGTGGCGCGCTACCCATGAGGCGGTCGCCGAGCTGGACAGCGAGGTTCCGTGCGCGATGACCACCGTTGTCGAGGAGGTGCGGCGGGCGCTGGAACGCCGGTCGATGCGGCAGCGGATCCTCCACCACCTTGTCGAGCCACCGCGATGAGGGGGCATGTCCGTGCCCGGTTCCTCGACACCCGCCCGCTGCGTAGCAGTCAGCCATTTCGCGACCTGTGGATCGGCACCTCGGTCTCTCAACTCGGCGGACAGATATCCAACGTGGCGGTGCTGGCCCAGGTCTGGGACCTGACCGGCAGCCCAGTGGGCACCGGCGCCATCGGGCTCGCCACCGGCCTGCCGATGGTGCTGTTCGGGCTGATCGGCGGCACGTTGGCCGATACCGTTGACCGCCGTGCGGTGGTGCGGGCCACCACCGCAGGCGAACTGCTGGCCGCCGCAGGGCTGTGTGCCCAGGCCCTGGCGGACAACCGAAACGTGCTGCTGCTGCTCGCCCTGGTCGCCATGGGGACGAGCTGCAGCGCTCTCGGAGCTCCTGCCCGGCGCACCTTCCCGGTCCGGCTGTTGCCGGGCGACCAGGTCGCGGCCGGTCTTGCGCTGACCAACGTCTCCTTCCAGGCAGCGATGCTGGCCGGTCCTGCGATGGCCGGGCAGATCATCGCCCGCTGGGATTTCCCTGTCGCATACGCAACCCAGGCCGTGGCCATGACTGTCTCGATGCTCGCGGTGATGCGCCTGCCTGCCATGCGGCCCGAAGGCGCCGACACGGCAGGCGGTCGGCGCCGGCCAGAGCGTGGCGGTTGGCAGATCGTCCTGCGCCGCCCGACGCTGTGGGGCTTGATGGCCACCGACCTGTCCGCAACGCTGCTCGCCATGCCCGTCGCGCTCTTCCCGCTGGTCAACGAGATCCGCTTCGGGGGAAACCCAAAGACCCTCGGCCTGTTCCTCTCGGCCGTCGCGGTCGGGGGGATCACGGCCGGTCTGCTCTCCGGCACGGTGACGCGCTGGCGCCGTGGCGGCCTGGTACAGCTGTCCGCAGCCGGTGTCTGGGGCCTGGCGCTGGCCTGTTTCGGTCTGGCGGGGCCGTTGTGGCTGGCGCTCGGCTGCCTGGCCGTGGCGGGCGCTGCCGACACCGTGTCTGTCGTCACCCGCAGTGCCCTGGTCCAATTGGAGACCCCGGACGCGTACCGGGGTCGGGTCTCCTCGGTAGAACACGTCATCGGTGTCGCGGGCCCCGACCTCGGCAACTTCCGTGGTGGCCTGTTGGCGTCGGCCACCTCCGCCTCCTTCTCCCTGGTCTTCGGCGGACTGTCCGCCATCCTGGCGATCGCCGCCGTGGCCGCGACCAACGCCCCCCTTCGCGCCTACCGCACGCCGCCTGCTGTCGCGAAGCCGACCGCCCCTGGAGTCGCCGACGCGGCGGCGGCCGCTGGTTAGGTTTGCTGATTCGCCTCCAGCCTTGACGCCCGGCGAGGGGTCGTCAGCGGCGCGGCACGCTGACGACCCCTCGCCGGGCGTCATTCCTGGGCTTCTCGGCGGCGTCGGTAGTCGATGAGGGGCTTTCCGTGGAGCTTTGGCGAGCTGAGCATTGCGGCTGGTGAGCGCGTTGATCTTTGTTTGGCGACTACCTGCGTCGTTGCAGAGCGGGTGCATAGGATCGCCGGCATGGCACTGCGACCTGTTCAGGTGAACATAAAGGCTCTTGATGACTCGGCGGTCGGCCGGTTCTGGGCGGAGGCGCTCGGCTGGGGTGTTTCGAGCGAGGGACCCGGCGTGACCAACGTTGAACCCGTCGGCGGCTTCGTTTGGCCGGATCCGGTCGCCGTCTGCGTCGACGTCGTTACCGTCCCGGAGCCCAAGACAACAACAAAGAACCGTGTGCACCTCGATCTCGCCACCACCTCTGCGGCCCACCAGGCGGAGTTGGTCGCGCGCCTCCAGGCTCTCGGTGCGACGCCCGCCCACGTGGGCCAGGGCGAAGTGCCGTGGACGGTCCTCGCCGACCCGGAGGGCAACGAGTTCTGCGTGCTGGAGCCTCGGGAGATCTACCGGGACACCGGGCCGATCGCCCGGGTGGTGGTCGACTGCGCGGATCCGCGGGCCATGGCCCGGTTCTGGGACGAGGCGATGGACTGGACCCTGCACGAGGTGACTGACGATCATGCGGTGTTGCGCTCCGCCAAGGGTGTCGGCCCGTATCTCGAGTTCCTCCGCACGCCCAGCGGGAAGGCCGTGCCAGACCGCGTTCATATTGACCTGCTGCCGTACCCCGGTGACGACCAAGAGGCGGAGGTGGCCCGGCTGCGGGCCCTCGGCGCCACCGACCTCGACCTTGGCCAGGGCGACGTCCCGTGGAGGTGCCTGGCCGACCCGGAGGGCCACGAGTTCTGCGTCCTCGCCCCGTCCTGACACGGAGCCTTGACGACACCCCGACACGTGAGTCTTGTGTGCTCATGCGCGATGACCCCGGGTGGGTTGGGCTGCGGCGTGTCGGTCCTTTCGGGCGGCAAGAGCTTGTGTGTCGGGGGCGAGATCAGCTCGCTCGCCGACCACAACACTCAACTCGAACAACTGAAAGCGCTTTAGAGGGCGATTTCAGCGAGATAGTCGAGGGCGGTGCCGAGGAGTTCAAGGCTCGTCTTGCCGTGGCTCCGGCTGCGGTGTCGGCGGAGCTATTGCGTTGCACCGTCGAGGCATGCCCCGTCGATCCTGGAACTACCGATGTTCTGCCCAACGCCGCATTTTATGGCGGCGGTTACGCCGTCCTGGCCTCGGTTTCGGCGTCGGGGGAAAGCGGGCCCTCCTGTGCGGCGAGGGCCGCGTCGACGAAGGCCTGCACGAGCACGGCCACTTCGGCCACCGTGACGTCCTTCAGCCATCTGCCGGTCGTGTGCCAGCCGCAGTCCAGCTCGAACCGGTACACGCCGTGCACGTACTCCAGCTCACGGGCGTACGGCTCGCGTCGGCAGGGCCCGTGCCGCTCGGTCTGCTCCAGGTGTGCGACAACCACGCCGGGGTGGAACCGGCGGGGCAGGGTCTGCTGGGCGCGGCAACCCCGGCACTCCAGCAGGTGCAGCACGCTGGCCTCGTGCTGCGACGCTGCCGTTCGGAGAGGTTCGCGTTCCTGCTGCTGGGCGCCCAGCCGCGGAAAATGCCGTGCCCGCAGCCCCATTCCCGTGCCAGGATGCGCCGCGTCCCGATGCCTTGCGCTCTGTGGAGCTGCAATTGCCCGGCGATCGCCGCCCGTTCACCGCCGTACTCGCCTCCAATGTCGTCTCCATCACCGGGAGCGTGCTCACCGGTATGGGCATGCCATGGTTTGTCCTGCAGAGCACCGGGAGCGCCGCCAAGGCGGGGATCGTGGCGTTCTGCACGATGTTGCCGGTGGTGCTGTCTGCGATAGTCGGCGGTCCGGTCATCGACGTTATAGGCAGGCTCAGGGTCGGCATCGTGTCCGATCTTGTCTGTGGAGCGGCCGTCGCCGCGATTCCGTTGCTGGAGTTCGCCGGGGTGCTGCGGTTTTGGATGCTGTGTGGGCTGATGGCCGTCACCGGGCTGTTCCATGCTCCAGGCGCGACTGCCCGCGGTGTCCTTCTGCCCACGCTCGCCGAGCGTGCCGGGATGCCGCTGGCCCGGGCCGCCGGGTGGTACGACGGCGCCTCACGCTGTGCGGGGATGATCGGCTCGGCAGTCGGCGGTGTGCTCATCGCCCTCCTGGGTGCACAGAATGTCCTGTTGCTGGACGCCGCAACCTTCGCCGTGTCCGCCTCGCTCCTCGCATTCGGCCTGCGCGGCCTGGCCGAGGCCCAACCTCAGAAGCGGTCCGAGCCGGCATCGTCGCGCTCCTATCGCCGCGAGCTGAGCGAGGGCTACCGCTATGTGCTTGCCACGCCGCTGCTCCTCGGCATCTGTCTCATGACCCTGGCCACCAGGGGCCTTGACCAGGGCTGGAGCGCCGTACTCCTTCCGGTTCACGCACGTGAGGAATTGGGGGGCGCCGCCGACCTGGGTCTGTTGAACGCGTTGTTCTCCCTCAGCGCGCTCACGGGGGCACTGGTCTATGGAGCGGTGGCCGGCCGCTTCCGGCGATGGCCGGTGTTCACCATCGCGTTCCTCGTAGGCGGCATGCCTCGCTTCGCGGTAGCCGCCTTCACCGACACGGTCGCTCCGCTGGCCGTGACGATGGCGATCGAGGGCATCGCCTTCGGTGTTCTCAGTCCCATCATGACCACGGTGATGTACGAAACCGTGCCAGAAGAACTACGCAGCCGCGTGCTCAGCGCGACAACTGCCGCGGTCCTGACGATCACCCCGCTGGGCGGCCTCACTTCTGGCTACCTTGTGGACTCGATGGGCTTGTTCGCCACGATGCTGGCGGTTGGCGGTGCGTATCTCCTCGCCACCCTCACCCCGGTCATCTTCCCGGTGTGGAGGCAGATGGACAATCCCGACTCCTCCACGGGCGGGTCGAAGCGTCTGATGCCGCAGGACGCGGCGGGCCCACCCGGAGGCCCACCTCGACCTGCGACGGACAACGGCCGTGCCGATCCCGGCGACCACGAACGGGGAACCTGATCAACCGCGGCCGCTGAACGACTCGTTCCTTCCCCTAATGTTCGCTCCAGCGTCCGGAGATGCTGAACTCGTGGCCTCCACCGAGGCAGGAGGGCGAGCCGGTCTGCCGGATCAGGAAGGCAGGTCGAGGTCGTTGGAGCATCCGGCGATCTGGCCGAAGCGGGTAAGCCCAGGTGAGTGACGCCCGGCTTGGGGGCGGCATCACGTTGAGCCAGCTTGTCTTCGGCGCGCCGGTGAGGCTGATCTCAAGTCCTTCAACTTCGCCGAGCCAGCCCGGGTGTCGCGCCTGCACGGCAACTCGTACAGCACGCCGCGCATGTGGCCGTTGTACGGCCGGCAGGTCGCCCCGGAGCACGGCGGGCCATGGCGACGTACCCCGTTCTTCGAAGACCGGATCAGCGCCCGAGTGAGAATCAAGGACTTACACAAGAACGCTTACACGCTCTCGCAGGGACATCGGAAGCGACCGCGGCGTGGAGGAGAGCCGTGGAGCGAGGCGCGCGTGTGCTCCGGGCAGCGGATCGAGTTGCCAGCGGGCCACGATGGAGGCCAGGGCGAGGGTGGCCTCGGTCAGCGCGAAGACTTCCCCGATGCATTTTCGGGCACCGCTGCCGAAGGGCGTGAACACGCCGCGGGGTAGGCGGGGGCGGTCGTCGTGCCACCGATCGGGGTCATAGCACTCGGGGTCAGGGAAGAGGTCGGCGCGGTGCTGCACGATGTGAGGGCTGTACACGACGTTGGAGCCAGCCGGAAGGCGATGGCCTGCCAGCTCGACGTCCTTGGTCGTGACCCTGGTGAACAGCCAGCCCGGTGGGTACAAGCGCAGCGTTTCCATGAGGACCCGGCGCGTCAGGTCCAGGTACGGGAGGTCGTCGTACTCGGCGATCCGCCCGGCGAGCACGGTATCGACCTCGTTGTGGAGCCGCTCGCGGATGTCGGGATTGCGTCCAAGCAGGTACAGCGACCCGGACAGCAGGGGGGCTGTGGTCTCACTGCCGCCGAGGTAGAAGGTGAAGACTTGGTCATGGATTTCCGCGTCGGTCAGGCCTTGTCCGTTTTCGTCGCGAACGGCCAGCAGGATGGACAACAGATCTCCGTGGTCCACGCCCGAATGCCGGTAGTCAGCAGTGAGCTGGGCGACGTACTGTCTGAGCCGTCTTCGGGCCTGGTCGAACCGGCGGTTGCCCGGGGTTGGCAGTCGGTTGAGGAGGGGCCAGGGCAGGAGCATCCGACGGATCATGCCGGTCATGACGTCGTGCATGCACAGCCGCAGCTCCGCGAAGGTCGCATCGTCGAGGTCGGCGGCGAACAGGGTGCGCGTCGCGAGGCCTGCGGTGAGCTCGTTCACGGTGACCAAAACATCGAGCTTCTGGCCCTCCGTCCAGTTCTGGAGCATCGCGGTGATCTCCGAGGACATCACTCGGGCGTAAGCGGGGAGGCGATCACGGTGGAAGGCCGGCTGCAGCAGTCGGCGTTGCCGACGGTGATCCGCGTGCGGGCAGGTCGCCAGCCCGTTCCCGCCCACGATCCGCACAAGCTCGAAGATCGCCCCGCCCTTGTCGAAGGTCCGGTCGTCGAGGAGAACCTGATGGACCAGATCCGGGGCGCAGAGCGCATAGAACGGCACCGGTCCGAGCTTGATCTTGACCAGGTCGCCGTGCGCCGGCAGCGAGGCCAGGAAGTCCAGCGGCCGCCTGCGAAAAAAATTCGGACGGCGACGTCGAGAACCCGTGACCGGCTCCGTCCCCGTATTGAACGTGACCACAATGGGTCGCATCAGCACCGAGGAGAAACACGATGGCCAAGTACTTGCTGCTCAAGCACTACCGCGGCGCTCCGGCGGCGGTCAACGACGTGCCCATGGACCAGTGGACGCCGGAGGAGATCTCGGCCCACGTGCAGTACATGAACGACTTCGCGGCCCGGCTCGAGCAGACCGGCGAGTTCGTCGACGGTCAGGCGCTCGCCCCCGAGGGGACGTGGGTCCGGTACGACGGCGAGGGCCGCCCGCCGGTCACCGACGGCCCGTTCGCCGAGACCAAGGACCTCATCGCCGGCTGGATGGTGATCGACGTCGACAGCTACGAGCGCGCCGTCGAGCTGGCCGGGGAACTGTCGGCCGCCCCTGGGGCGGGCGGGAAGCCGATCCACGAGTGGCTCGAGCTGCGCCCGTTCTACGGCGTGTCGCCCACCATCACGGAGTGACCTCACCGATGGACGAGGCCCTGCTCCGCAGCCTCACGCCGAGCGTGCTCGCCATCCTCGTCCGCCGCGGAGCCGACTTCGCGGCGGCCGAGGACGCCGTGCAGGAGGCGCTGGTCGAGGCGGTCCGCGTCTGGCCGGCCGACCCGCCGCGGGATGCCAAGGGCTGGCTGGTCACCGTGGCCTGGCGCAAGTTCCTCGACCAGGCCCGGGCGGACGCCGCCCGCCGCCGGCGTGAGGACCGCCTCGACGAGGAGCCGGCGCCCGGGCCCGCGCCCGCGGTCGACGACACGCTCCAGCTCTACTTCCTGTGCGCCCACCCGTCGCTGACGCCGTCGTCCGCGGTCGCGCTCACACTGCGCGCCGTCGGCGGGCTCACGACCCGCCAGATCGCCCAGGCCTATCTGGTGCCCGAGGCGACCATGGCGCAGCGGATCAGCCGGGCCAAGCGCACCGTCTCCGGCGTGCGGTTCGACCAGCCCGGCGACGTCGCCACCGTGCTGCGCGTCCTCTACCTGGTCTTCAATGAGGGTTACTCCGGCGACATCGACCTCGCCGCCGAGGCCATCCGGCTCACCCGGCGGCTGGCGTCCGCGATCGATCACCCCGAGGTGGCTGGGCTGCTCGCCCTCATGCTGCTCCACCACGCCCGACGCGCCGCCCGGACCGCGCCCGACGGCAGCCTGGTGCCGCTCGCCGAGCAGGACCGCGGCCGGTGGGACACCGGGGCGATCGTCGAGGGCATCGAAATCCTGCAGGCGGCCCTCGCCCGCGACCGGCTGGGCGAGTTCCAGGCCCAGGCAGCCATCGCAGCACTCCACGCCGACGCGCCCACCGCCGAGGAGACCGACTGGGTGCAGATCGTCGAGTGGTACGACGAGGTCGGCGAGGTCCGTGC
>NZ_JACEHE010000043.1 GCF_013778455.1 Streptomyces himalayensis subsp. himalayensis
ACACACTGCGGAACACCTGAAGACCCTGACCCGGCTGATGGGCGGCGGAGGATACCGCGGCGTCACCGACCAGCTGGAAACCCTGCTCGGACGCCCGCCGAAGACCGTGCGGTGGGCGCTGGAGAACCATCCACGCATCCAGAAGCTGGCGGCTGCCTGAGCCGCCGAGCGGTCCAGGGAGAAAGCCGGTCTTCCACTCCACCGCTACCCGCTGGAGGAAACGGCGAGCGCCCAGTGCGCGGTGCAAAGCAACGCCGTGAGCAAGGTGCTGGTGCAAGTGGCTGTGGCCGACTGAGCACATGCTGGTCCCACGGCTGGCACACGTTGCCGCACGGACGTAATGAACTGCGGCCATGAGCGAGGAGATGAGCGGTGACGGTGCCGGGATCTGTGGAGGAACAGCCTTCACACTGGCGGTTGGAGCGCGTCGACTTGGGAGAAGTACCCTACGCTGCCGCGCAGGCGGACATGGCCCGCTGGGTTGAGGAGCGCAAACAGGGCCTCGCCGCCAACCGGCTCTTCCTGCTCACGCACCCTGCGGTGATCACCCACACCGCCCGGACGCCTAAGGAACAACTGCCCGACGCGGCCTCGCCCATCGCCCTGGTGCAGACAGACCGCGGCGGACATGCCACCTACCACGGTCCCGGCCAGCTCATCGGCTACCTCGTGCTCAACGTGCGCGAGCTCGGTCCCCGTGGACTGATCCGCCGTGTAGAGCAAGCGCTGATTGACGCACTGGACAGCCTCGGCTTCCCAGCAGTCCGCCGCGAGACGCCGCCGGGGTCGGAGAGCCTGGTGGGCGTGTGGACCTCCGATCACCGCAAACTCGCCTCGATCGGCATGCGCATCAGCGGGAGCATTTCCAGCCACGGCTTCGCCCTCAACATCGACCCCGACCTGAGCGTCTACACCACCTTCACCGCCTGTGCCCTGCCCGGCGTCCGGATGACCTCCCTGGCCGAACTCGCCGCCGAACGCGGCCTGCCGACCCCAACCCATACCGAGGTGCGCGACACGGTCGCACGAGCAGTCACTGCACATCTGACACCAGGTTAGAAACAGGAAAGGATGCCCGATGGCCCGAAAGAACAAGCTCGACGACCATCCCACCGTCGTCCAGATCCGCCAGCGGCGCGACCGCGGCTCCACCCGGCCCGCCGAGCCGCTGGATGCGGCATGGCTGCGGAAGCTATGTCTCGACGCGGGTGCGGACGATGTTGGTTTCGTCGAGATCGACCGGCCGGAAATCGCCGACCAGCGAGCGGACCTGAACGCCGCGCTGCCGGGTGTCCGAATGTTGATCAGCTTCGTGGTCCGAATGAACCGGGAGAGCATCCGCACTCCGGCACGCTCGGTGGCCAACCTGGAATTCCATCACAGGGGCGACCACACCAACGAGGTAGGCCGGCAAGTGGTGGCCGAGCTGGAAGCGATGGGTGTGCGCGCCATCAACCCCGCCATGGGTTTTCCGATGGAAATGGACAAGTTCCCCAGGAAAACGTGGGTCGTGGGGCACAAGCCGGTCGCCGTGGCGGCCGGGCTCGGCAAGATGGGAATCCACCGCAACGTCATCCACCCCAAATTCGGCAACTTCATCCTGCTGGGCACCATTCTGATCGACGCCGAGATCAGCGACCCCTCCCAGCCCATCGAGTTCAATCCGTGCCTGGAATGCAAGCTGTGCGTGACCGCCTGCCCGACCGGGGCGATCGCCTCCGACGGTCACTTCAACTTCTCGGCCTGCTACACGCACAACTACCGCGAGTTCATGGGTGGCTTCGGCGACTGGGCCGAACAGGTCGCTGAAAGCAGCAACTCCGACGACTACCGCTCACGGGTGAGCGACGCCGAGAGCGCGTCCATGTGGCAAAGCCTCTCCTTCGGCGCCAACTACAAGGCGGCCTACTGCATGTCGGTCTGCCCGGCAGGCGAGGACGTCATCGGCCCCTGGTTGGACAATCGCAAGTCACACCTGGACACGGTCGTCCGCCCGCTGGTGAACAAGGAAGAGACCGTCTACGTCCTCTCGGATTCCGACGCCGAGAAGCACGTGGCCAGCAAATTCCCACACAAGCGCACGAAGCGAGTAGGGCAGAGCCTGCGAGCGAACAGCATCGAGGGCCTGGTGGAAGGCATGCCGCTGATCTTTCAGCGCGAGCAGGCCGCAGACATGTCCGCGACCTACCAGTTCACCTTCACCGGCGCCGAGTCTCGTCAGATCACCGTGACCATCCGCGACCGCGAACTCGATATCGCCGAAGGGCTTCACGGTGAGCCGGATCTCAGGATCACCGCCGACGCGGACACCTGGATCCGTTTCCTCACCAAACGGTCAGTGTTGCCGTGGGCGCTGCTGCGCGGCCGCATCAAGATGCACGGCTCGCCGCGGCTGCTGCTCGCCTTCGGCCGTTTCTTCCCATCCTGATCGGTCGGGAAGCAGCGGAGCGTCGAAATATCACCACGAAAGGGAAGGCCGATCATGAGTACTCCCCGCACCGAGGTCGAACGCGACCTCGTGCTGGAACGCAAGGAAACGGTGGCCGAAGGTGTTGTGCTGCTGACGTTGCACGACCCTGAAGGCCGGCCGCTACCGGAATGGGAGCCGGGAGCACACATCGATCTGATGCTGAAACCAGACCTGGTCAGGCAGTATTCGCTGTGCGGGAACCCGGGGGATCGCTCCCGTCTTGAGGTCGCGGTGCTGCGTGAACCGGAAAGCCGGGGCGGGTCGAGTTACGTGCACGACGTGCTCGCCGAAGGTGAGTCTGTGCGCATTCGCGGGCCCCGCAACAACTTTCCGCTTGAGAAGGCCAAGCGCTACCTGTTCATCGCAGGCGGGATCGGGATCACGCCGATGCTGCCCATGATTGCTGCCGTCGATGCGCGCGGCGCCGACTGGAGCCTCGTCTACGGGGGCCGCACCCGAGCGTCCATGGCGTTCCGTGAGGATCTGCAGCGTTCCTACGGAGAGCGGGTGAGCCTGCGGCCGCAGGATGAATACGGGCTGCTGGACCTGCCTTCGCTGCTCCGCAAACCGCAACGGCGGACAGCCGTTTAGTGCTGCGGCCCGGAACCGCTGCTCGCGGCGGTCGAATCCGCCTGCGAGAAGTGGCCGAGCGGAGCCCTGCACGTGGAGCGCTTCGCCCCGAAGAAGGACGTCACCACCCGGCTGCAGACGACCTTCGAGGTCGAACTCGCCCAGTCCGGCAAGACGCTGAAGGTCTCTGAGGACATGTCCATTCTTGAGGCCGTCGGGAACGCCGGCGTGTCGGTGATGACGTCCTGCGAGGAAGGAATCTGCGGAACCTGCGAGACGACCGTGTTGTCCGGGGAGATCGACCACCGCGACTCGGTCCTGAACGACCAGGAGCGCGCCGCAGGCAGCACAATGATGATCTGCGTCTCCCGAGCCAATGGCGACCGCCTGGTCCTCGACCTCTGATCCACTGAAGAACCATTGCGGATGCTGCGTCAGCTGCCCTGTCCGGGACAGGGGCGGAGCAGGTGGTCTCTCGCGCCGTCATTCGGCACCTGCACGTGCCACGTGGCCCCCTGATCTGGAAGATCATGGATGGCGGAAGGGGCTGAGGCCGCCATGACGGCCATGCGGACCCACCGCGTGATCCCGGCTGTGGCCTGGATCATTGCGGACACCGGCGACATATGAGAACGATGAGGGGCAATTTATTCGTCGACAGAAAGCGGCTCCTCATGAGCGAGCATGTTCACGTGCGCCTCTCGCAAGGCATGGGTGTGTCGGAGGACGGGCTGCTCGTCGAGCACTCCCGCTGCCGCTGCGGGGCCACCTGGACCAAGGTCTACGAGGTGGAGGACGGCGAGCCGGAGTAGCCGGAGTAACGGACAGCGGGCGCCGACGCTCGCCACGCTACATACGCGCGCGTGGAAGGCCGTCACCGAAAACGGCGGGGAAGCCGTCATGCCCCCGTTCTGGCCGTCACGCCCCCGTTATGGCCATCACGCCCCCGTTCTGGCCATCACCGCGCGTGACCTGGCAGGATCGCTCGCATGTTCCAGCCACTCCCGAACTTCGGCAGGCGCCGCGCGCTGCTGGGCGCAGCCGCGGCCTTCGTGTCCTTCGGACTCCTGCTGTGGTGGCTGCTGCCGCTGGACGAGGATTCACCGGGCGGCCGTGTGACCTTCAGTACGGGCGTGAAGTCCGGGGTCTACGAGCGGTACGGAGAGCTCCTCGAGCAGGCTCTCGCCCGTGACCTCCCGAAGCTCAGCGTGACGCTGCGCAGCAGTGAGGGTTCGCAGGAGAACCTGCAGCGGGTGGCGACGGGCGAAGCGGACTTCACCGTCGCGGCCGCCGACGCGGTCAAGGCGTACCAGCAGGCGGGCAAGCCGGGCGCCGCGCGACTTCGCGGCTGTGCCCGGCTCTACGACGACTACGTCCAGCTCGTGGTCCCGCGGTCATCGGACGTGCACTCCGTCAAGGACCTGCGGAACAAGCGGGTGGCCATAGGCCAGACCGGCTCGGGCGTACGACTGATCGCAAACCGGGTCCTCGAGGCCGCGGGCCTCGACGCCGACAAGGACGTCGAGCCGCGCAGTATCGGCATCAACACGATGCCCAAGGCACTCGAAAGCGGCAAGATCGACGCCTTCTTCTGGTCCGGGGGCCTGCCGACGACGGCCGTGAAAGAACTGTCCGAGCGCTTCGAGATCCGCTTCGTGGAGCTCGGAGACCTCGTCGACGAGCTGCACCGGCTGGGTGGTGTCTCCCGCTACTACCGGGCCTCCGTGATGCCCGCCGACGCCTATCCCGAGGCACAGCACGGCACCGCCGTGTCGACCCTGGCCGTGGCCAACCTACTGGTCACGACGGACCGCACGGACCCCCAGCTGACCGAGGGCCTGACTCGCACGGTGATAGACAGCCGCGACCGCATCGGCCGCGAGGTACACGCGGCCCAGCTGGTGGACCTGCGAACGGCCTTGTACACAGACCCACTCGAACTCCACGAGGGCGCCAGGCGTTACTACCGGTCGGTGAAGCCGTAGCCCACGGCTGGGCCTTCACGCCCTGCGGGAGGCCGCAGCACCGGGCTCGGCCCGCAGGACGACTTGCACCACCGGTGCCGGTAGCACCGGGCTCGCCGGCAGGACGCGAAAACCCAAACGCTTCGCACACAGGACCGCCACGGGCGAGCCAGCAGGGCCAGGGTTGCCCTACAGGCGGCCAGAACGGCTCCCCCAGCAAGGCGCGAAGTCCCGGCCGCCGCCAGCACGCAGGTCCCCAGCTGCCACAGGCCCGCCGGGGCCAGCAATGAGAGGCGCGAGCCGAAGGTCCCAACGCCGATCTCGCCCCGATCAGCACCGGTGCCGGACTCGCACCGCAGAACCCCGGCGGCCGCGCCACAGGCCGCAGGCCCCAGGCCCCAGGCCCCAGGCCGCAGGCCCCAGGTCCAAGGCGGAGGCCTCCACGCCTCCCGGACACCGGCCGGCGCGCGCGTGCCACCGGCCCAGGATCGACGCCGCGGCCTGAGCCCGAGGCCTGAGGCCTGACGCCTGACGCCTGACGCCTGAGGCTGCGGTCCAGCCCGAGGCCTGACGCCGGAGGCTGCGGTCTGACCCCGAGGCCTCTCAGGCCTCACGCGGCGCCGACCGCGGCACCGTGACCGTCACCCGCAACCCGTGCGGTTCGTGCTGGGCGTAGGCGATGGTGCCGCCGCCCGCGGCGAGGAGGGCGCGGGAGATGGAGAGGCCGAGGCCCGAGCCCTTGACGTTCTGGTGGCGGCCGCTGCGCCAGAAGCGGTCGCCGATGCGGGTCAGTTCCTCCTCGGTGAGGCCAGGCCCGCGGTCCGCTATCACGATGGTCGACTTCTGCCCGTTCGAGGAGACCGTGACGGTGACCTGCTCGCCCTCGGGCGTGAACTTGAGGGCGTTGTCGATCACCGCGTCGAGGGCGCTGGACAGCGCGACCGGATCGGCCCATGCCGTGACGGCCGGGCACTCCTCGCGCAGCCGTACGCCCTTCTCGTCGGCGACGGGCCGCCAGGCCTCGACGCGCTCCGCGGTCAGCGCGCCGATGTCGGTGATCTGCAGATCGGCCGGGGCGTGCTCGGCCAGCGCCAGGTCGAGCAGGTCGTCGAGGACCTGGGCGAGGCGCTTGCCCTCGGTGCGGACCGAGGCGATCTCCTCGTTGTCCTCGGGCAGTTCGAGGGCGAGCAGCTCGATGCGCAACAGCAGCGCGGACAGGGGGTTGCGCAGCTGGTGGGACGCGTCGGCGACGAAGGCGCGCTGTTGCTCGAGCACCTCCTCGACGTTGTCGGCCATCTCGTTGAACGACCGGGCCAGCCGCCTCAGTTCCGGCGGCCCGCCGGCCACGGCAACGCGGGACTTGAGACTGCCGGTCGCGATGTCGTGCGTGGTGGCGTCCAGGATGCGTACCGGGTGCAGCACCCAGCCGGTGAGCCGCAGCGCCGCGCCCACGGCCAGAAGCATCGCGGCGGCTTCGCCCAGGGCGATCGGCAGCCAGCCGCGCAGGGTCTCCGAACGCATCTTGTCGGTGGGCGAGTCGGTGACGACGACGGCGACGACGTCACCGTCGCGGATGACCGGCGAGGCGACGACGAGACGGCCGTCCTGCCAGGGCCACACCTGCTTCGGGTCGTGGTCGGGCCGGGACCGCAGCGCCTCGTCGAACGCCTCGCGCACATCGCCCGCCTCGGGCACGGACCAGCCGTCCGGGGCGTTCGCCATGGGGGTACGGTCGCGGTAGAACACCCCCGCCTTGATCCCGTACACCTCCCAGTAGCGCTCCAGTTCCTTCTGGAGGGTGTCCTGCCGTTCGTCCCTGACCATCCACCGCGAGCCGCTGGGGCTGTCCGTGACGAACGTGGCGAGTGCGGCGAAGCGCGCCGTGTCGTCGATCCGGTCGACCACCACTTTCTGCTGCTGCGCGGCCGCCACACTCACCGCGAGCGGAAACCCGAGAGCCAGCAGTACGCCCGCCATGAGGACGATGAGCAGCGGGAGAAGACGAGTTCGCACCCGGACCCGCTACGACGCCGGGGCGACGAGCCGGTAGCCCACGCCGCGCACGGTCTCGATGAGGGCCGGCATCTGCAGCTTGGAGCGGAGCGAGGCCACATGCACCTCCAGCGTGCGGCCTGTCCCTTCCCAACTGGTGCGCCACACCTCGCTGATGATCTGCTCCCGTCGGAAGACGACTCCCGGCCGCTGCGCCAGCAGCGCCAGCAGGTCGAACTCCTTGCGGGTCAGCTGCACGACTGCACCGCCCACGCTGACCCGGCGGGTGGGCAGCTCGATGTGCACGGGCCCGAGCCTCAGTTCGGTCTCTGCCGGTGCCGTGCCGTCGCCGGGCAGGGTGCGCCGGCTGACCGCGTGGATACGGGCGAGCAGTTCCCCGGTGTCGTACGGCTTCACCACGTAGTCGTCGGCGCCGAGATTGAGGCCGTGTATGCGCGACCGCACGTCCGCGCGCGCCGTGACCATGATCACCGGGGTGCTGGTCAGCTTGCGGATCCTGCCGCACACCTCGTAGCCGTCCTGGTCGGGGAGGCCGAGGTCGAGGAGGACGACACCGAAGGGCTCGGTGGCCGCCGGCAGCAGGGCGCGGAGGGCTTCCTCGCCGCTGCGCGCATGCACCACCTGGAAGCCGTGCCTGGTCAGGACCGCCGACAGGGCCGCGGCGACATGGTTGTCGTCCTCGACAAGCAGCAGTCTCATACCGGCCCCCTCCGGTTCACCAGTTGTTCGGTCACGGCCTCTACACGCGCGGGTGCGCACCTATGCATCCATTCGGATCGCTCAGGATCCCGTCAAGCTGGATCGGGCCACCGGCGGGTTCTGTTATCCAGCCGGTACGCGCGCGTGGAGCGTTTGCACGCACAGTATCGGCTCGCTACCGGATCGTTATCCTCAATTTCCCCTCAGATGTAATGCGCTGGCTTTACGCGGTTATTACTGTCCTCCCAACCGAGGAGGACGGAGCAAGAAGCCGATGACCGAAGTATCGGTGGCCAAGGACGCCGCACCGGCGGCCGACGGACTGGTCGTGCTGAAGAACGTGAACAAGCACTTCGGCGCGCTGCATGTGCTCCAGGACATCGACCTGACCGTCGCCCGTGGCGAGGTCGTCGTCGTGATCGGGCCCTCCGGATCCGGAAAGTCGACCCTGTGCCGCACCATCAACCGCCTGGAGACGATCGACTCGGGTGACATAGCGATCGACGGACGGCCGCTGCCCCAGGAGGGCAGGGAGCTCGCGAGGCTGCGGGCCGACGTCGGCATGGTCTTCCAGTCCTTCAATCTCTTCGCGCACAAGACGGTCCTCGAGAACGTGATGCTGGGCCAGGTCAAGGTACGCAAGGCCGACAAGAAGGCCGCCGAGGAGAAGGCGCGCGCCCTGCTCGACCGCGTCGGCGTGGGCACCCAGGCCGACAAGTACCCCGCGCAGCTCTCCGGTGGCCAGCAGCAGCGCGTCGCGATCGCGCGGGCGCTGGCGATGGACCCGAAGGTCATGCTCTTCGACGAGCCGACCTCGGCGCTCGACCCGGAGATGATCAACGAGGTGCTCGAGGTCATGCAGCAGCTCGCCCGGGACGGGATGACGATGGTCGTCGTCACCCACGAGATGGGCTTCGCCCGGTCCGCGGCCAACCGCGTGGTCTTCATGGCCGACGGAAAGATCGTCGAACAGGCCACCCCGGACCAGTTCTTCAGCAACCCGCGCAGTGACCGGGCCAAGGACTTCCTGTCGAAGATCCTGCACCACTGACGCACGGCCGACCCCCCGCGTCCCTTTTCATCTGCCGACTCAAAGGATGTTCACCATGAAGCTCCGCAAGTCCGCCGCCGCCGCGGCCATCGCCGTCCTCGCGCTCACCGCCACCGCCTGCGGCGGCGAGTCCGGTACGGCGGGTGACAAGCCGAGTAACCCGGCCACCGGCTCGGACGCGCCGAAGCTCCCCACGTACACCGTGGCCAAGGACGTGAAGATCGACTCGCCGACCCTCGAGCGCGCCCAGAAGGCGGGCAAGATCGTCTTCGGTGCCAAGAACGACCAGCCGTTCCTCGGCTTCGAGGACACCGACGGCACGCGCTCGGGCTTCGACATCGAGATCGCCAAGATGGTCGCGGCCGACCTCGGCTTCTCGGCCGACCAGATCGAGTTCAAGACGGTCGACTCCGGTGTCCGCGAGACCACCATCTCCAAGGGCGACGTCGACCTCTACGTCGGCACGTACACCATCAACGACGAGCGCAAGAAGCAGGTCGGCTTCGCGGGCCCGTACTTCCTGGCCGGCGCCGACCTGCTCGTCCGCAAGGACGACACGGCGATCACGGGCCCGGACAGCCTCAAGGGCAAGAAGGTCTGCTCGATCGTCGGCTCGACTCCGCTGCAGGAGATCAAGAAGCCGAAGTACGGCGCCGAGACCGTCGAGCTCGCCAAGTACTCCGAGTGCGTCCAGCAGCTGCTGAACAACGAGGTCGACGCGGTCACCACGGACGACGCGATCCTCAAGGGCTACGCCGCTCAGCGCCCCGAGAAGCTGAAGGTCGTGGGCAAGCCGTTCACCGAGGAGCCGTACGGCGTCGGCATGGCGAAGGACGACAAGGCCCTGCGCGACGCGGTCAACGACGCGCTCGAGGCGCACCAGGAGAACGGCGACTACAAGAAGGCGTACGACGCGACGCTCGGCCTGTCCGGCTCCGAGTACACCGAGCCGCCGGCCATCGAGCGCTACTGATCCGCGGGCCTGAGAGGCCCTGAAGCGCCACGGAGTGGGCCGCGGGCCGATCATCCCGCGGCCTCCCCAGTGCCCTGAGGCCCTGGGAGGTGCCCCACCTCGCGCACTGTCTGATCCTTCGGCAGTGAACCGCCCGTCCCGTACGCACCACCGCCGGTGTGTACGGGGCGCGGTCCCCTCTGCCCGTCCGCTGCCGCCCACGAGGACTATCCCGTGAACGTACTGCTCGACCATCTCCCGGAGTTCCGCGAGGGGTTCATAGGCACCGTCCTGCTGACCCTGGCCAGCGGACTCCTCGCGATGGTGCTGGGTGTCGTCATAGCCGGTTTCCGGGTCTCGCCCATCGCCCCGCTCCGGTTC
This sequence comes from Streptomyces himalayensis subsp. himalayensis, assembly GCF_013778455.1. Lineage (GTDB taxonomy): Bacteria > Actinomycetota > Actinomycetes > Streptomycetales > Streptomycetaceae > Streptomyces > Streptomyces himalayensis. The sequence goes on from NZ_JACEHE010000043.1 coordinate 10,101, forward strand.
TTCGGCACCGCCTGGGTCACGCTGTTCCGCAACACCCCGCTGACCCTGCTCTTCCTGGTCGCCTGGTTCGTCGTCCCGGTGATCTTCGCCCCGGGCCTCAACCCGTGGACCAAGGCGCTGCTGGCGCTCGGCTTCTACACCTCGGCCTTCGTCTGTGAGGCCGTCCGCTCCGGCATCAACACGGTGCCGCTCGGCCAGGCCGAGGCCGCCAGGTCCATCGGCATGACCTTCTTCCAGACGCTGCGGCTGATCGTCCTGCCGCAGGCCACCCGCACCGTGATCCCACCGCTCAGCTCGATCTTCATCGCACTGACCAAGAACTCTGCGATCGCGGGCGCGTTCAGCGTCACCGAGCTGTTCGGGGTGCAGAAGCTGCTCAGCGACAAGGGCTTCGCCATCGCCTGGATCTTCCTCTGGGTGGCCATCGGCTACCTGGTCATCACCTTCACCATCAGCGGTCTCTTCCGGCTGCTCGAGCGGCGCATGGGGGTCGCACGATGAGTTCGAGCGTCCTGTACGACGCCCCGGGCCCCAAGGCCCGCGTCCGCAACATCGTCTTCACCGTCGTCGGTTCGGCGGCCGTTCTCGGCCTGATCGTCTTCGCGATCTACCGGCTGAACGTCAAGGGCGTGCTCGAGCCCGAGGTGTGGAACATCTTCAACAACGCCGGCGTGCGGGCGAACATCCGCGACGGTGTGCTGAGCACCCTGAAGGTCTTCGCGCTCGCCGGAGTGCTGTCACTCGTGCTCGGCCTGCTGCTGGCCGTCGCCCGGCTCTCGGACCACAAGCCCGTCAGCTTGCTGGCGACCGGCTTCATCGAGCTCTTCCGTGCCGTCCCGCTGCTGATCACGATCTACGCCCTGTGGGTGGTCTTCCTCAGCTACAAGGACGACCTGGGCGTCGTCGGCGAGAACACCGCCTTCTGGGCCCTCGTCATCGGTCTGACGGTCTACAACGGCTGTGTGCAGGCGGAGGTCCTGAGGGCCGGCATCAACGCCGTCCCCCGCGGACAGGTCGAGGCCGCGTACGCCCTGGGTCTGCGCAAGACCCAGGTGATGACGATGCTCCTGGTGCCCCAGGCCGTCCGGTCGATGCTCCCGACGATGATCAGCCAGCTCGTGGTGACCCTGAAGGACACCTCCCTCGGCTACATCATCACGTACGCGGAACTGCTCTACGCGGCCCGGACGATGGCGAACAACATCATCGTCAACGGCGAGAACCCGATCACCGCGGTCGTCATCGTCGTCGGCGCCATCTACATCGCGCTGTGCCTCGCCCTGTCCTCGCTCGCCACCTGGATCGAGAAGCGCGGGCGCCGGGCCAAGACCGGTATCGCGGTGGCCGCGGCCGCCGAGCCGGCGGAGGCGCCCGGCGTGCTGGACGCCTCGGAAGGCCCGTTGGGCCCGGTGGCCGCCGCTCCGGAGGCCCCCGGTGTGCCGGTTGCGCCGGCCGACGAGGTCGCTGGTTCCGCTGCCGGCGGTCAGGCGGACCCGCGAGACGGCGATGAGTCCGACGGGCCGGATGCTCCAGGTGGGCCCGGTGGGCCGGACCTCGGCAAGAAGTGATCCGCTCGGCATCGGAACACATCGAACACATCAAAACCGAGCGGCTCGGCACAGGACCTGACGAGTCGTGAGCAAACGGAGGCAGTGGCGTGATCGCCACTGCCTCCGTCACTTGACGCAAGCACCGGCAATGGGTTGCATACGTTCTGTGACCGCGCACCCCGCTCCAACTGCCAGTTTTCTTACGATGCCCAGGGCTTCCCGCCAGGCTCCCGGGGCAGGGGGCGCCGCGCCGTGGACCCGGTGATCGTCGTCGGGGCGGGACCCGTCGGGCTGACGCTCGCCCTGGCCCTCGCGCGTCACGAGGTCCCCAGCGTCGTACTGGACGAAGGGCCCGGCAAGGACGAGCCGAGGGCCGCGCGGACGGTCGTTCTGCGTGAGGACATCGCCGATCTCGTGGAGCGGCTTGCCGGGGTCTCGTTCGCGGACACAGGCGCCCGCTGGTCCGGATGGCGGTCACTGCGGCGCAAGCAGGTGATGCGGCAGATCACCTTCGGTGCCGAGGATCCCGCCCCGCTGCATCTGGCACAGCATGTGCTGACCTCGGCCCTGCGTGCCGCCATCGCCCGGGAGCCGCTCGTCAAGGTGGCGGTGGAGAACCGGCTCGACTCCCTCGAGCAGGAGACGGCGGGCGTGACGGCGCACACCAGGGGGCCCAAAGGCACCTGGTGGCGCGGGAGTTATCTGGTCGGCTGCGACGGGCCGCGGTCGACGGTGCGCAAGCTCGTCGACATCCGCTTCGCCGGACGCACGGCCGTCGAGCGGCATGCGGTCGCGGCGCTGCGTACGGAACTCCCGTGGCCTGGTGAGGCGTTGCTGCACCGGATGCCGCCGTGGCGGCTCGCGGGCAGCGAGGTGACCGCCCGGCCCCTCGCCGACGGCGCCTGGCGCCTGGACTGGCTGCTCCCCCAGGGCAACGAGCTGGTCACGCCCGAGTCCCTCGTGGCACGCATCCGGGAGACCCTCGCGGGCTGGCACAACGGCACCACTCCGGCATACGAACTGCTCGACACCGGCGTCCACACCGTGCACCACCGCCTCGCGCGGCGGTGGCGGAACGGCCGCGTCTTCCTCGCCGGGGACGCCGCACATCTGCTCGGTGCGCTCGGCACGCAGGGCGTGGACGAGGGGCTGCGGGACGCGGACAACCTGGCCTGGAAGCTGGCGCTGGCCTGGCACCACGGGCCGCACGAGGCGCTCCTGAACAGCTACCAGACCGAGCGGCGCGCCGTCGTCGCCGCCCGGCTGCGCGCCGCCGACCAGTCGCTGCCGATACTGCGCGGCGGCGGAGGCCTGCGCGCCCATCTGCCGGGGACGGCGCGCGGCCACGACATACTGCTCACGGACGGTCACCTGGGCCGGGGCCCGCTGGGCGCGCCCGGATCGTATGCGGCCTCGCCACTGGCGCCCGCGCCCTCCGAGGCGGAGGTGACGGTGGACACGGCTCCCGGCACGCCCGTGACCGATGTGCGCGCCACGGGGGAGGACGGCTCCTTCGTACGGCTGCGAGAGCGGCTCGGCCGCAACCGGCTCCTCGTCCTGCTTGTCGCACCCGGCACGGGCGTGTGGGAGCGGCGGCACTGGATGACGGCCGGAATCATGCCGCGCCTCGCCGCCGCGGTCACGGCACTGCCCCACTCGGCGGAACTCCTGGTCGCCGAAAACTACCCGGGCGCGTCCCCCCACACCGTCCTGCTGATCCGCCCCGACGGCCACCTGGTCACGGCACTGGGCGGAGTGCGGCCTGCGGAGCTATATGCGGCAGCCGAGGCGGCCTTGGGCGGGTCCGCGACGCCTGAGACCAACGGGGCGGCGGCTGGCCCGCGCTGATGGGGCGGGGCGGGTGTGCGCAGATTGGCGGGGCGGGTGTGCGCAGATTGGCGGGGCGGGTGTGCGCAGATTGGCGGGGCGGGTGTGCGCTGATCGGCGGGGCCGGTGTGCGCTGATTGGCGGGGCGGCGCCCGCTGGCGAGGGAGTGGGGGGCACGGGCTGGCGCGGTGGGGGACCGGTCGGCGGTGGCTAGGCTGCCGCTGGCCGACGCCGGCGAGACGGTGGTGGGCCCAGCTGGCGGGGGGTGGGCCCGGCGCGCACTGACGTCACCGGCCCGGGCGCGCACTGACGAGGCCGTCACCGGCCCGGGCCCGCACCAGCGAGGCCTGGTCGCCCAGTGCTGGCAAGGCGGTGGCCGGCTCGCGCCGATGAGGCGGTGGCCGCCCGTACTGGCGAGGCTGCCGCTGGCCGACGCCGGCGACGCGATGGCCGGCGCACGTCGGCGAAGCGATGGCCGGCCGCGCCCGGAAGCCGCTGCCGGTCGGCGCTGGCGAAGCGATGGCCGGTCCGCGGTGGCCAGGCGGCGGTCGTCCCACGCCCGCGAGGCCGTGGCTGGCCTGCGTCGCCGAGGCCGTTGCGGGCCCGCGCCGGCGAGGCTGCCGTCGGTCGGCGCTCAGCTCGCCGTCACCGCGCGTCCACATAGTGACGTTGAATTGACCGCTCCCCTCCGTCATGGTCTACTCCGGAACGTGACCGACACCGATGTGCGCCTGTGGCGGAGGGTCCATATGGACCTCGTCCGCTATGCGGGCTGCATGTGTCGTCCGTCCTGCTGAATTCGCCCCCTCTCCCGCGCGCGCCGCTGATGCGTTGCCGCGCACCCCCGCGAACGCCACCAGGACGGTGCCTGTGTCTGTTCTCCCCTCTGTCTCTGCGGTACCTGCTGTACCTGCTGTACCTGCTGTCTCCACGCTCGCTTTGGACTCTGCTGCCGCAGCAGTCTCTCCGCATGCCGAAGCTCCCGCCCGGGTCCCCACGCAGGCGGACCTCCTCGACTTCGTACGGCGCGTGGCCGCCGACGCCGAACTGATCGCCTCACTCCCCCTCGACCCCGAGGGGCGCACCTGGGTGCATCTCGAGGGCCCCGGCGGCAGCGAGGCCTGGCTGATCGGCTGGCCGCCGGGCACCGGCACCGGCTGGCACGACCACGCCGACTCGGTCGGCGCCTTCGTGACCGCGTCGGGCGAGCTCAAGGAGTACTCGCTCGCCACCCGGCTGCCCGCCGACGGATGGAAGTCCCTCGAACTCACCGACGGGGTGGACCGGGAGCGGCAGCTACCGGCCGGCCAGGGCCGTGCCTTCGGCCGCCACCACGTGCACGAAGTGCTCAACGAGTCCACCGACCGGCACGCGATCTCCGTCCACGCCTACTACCCGCCCCTTCCGCAGATCCGCCGCTACAGCCGTACGGGACAGGTTCTGCGTCTGGAGCACGTCGAGCGCCCGGAGGACTGGCAGTGAGCGCACACATCCAAAAGCAGGTCGGAATCGACGAGTTGCTGGAGCGGGTCCGCGAGGGCTACGAGCGGATCGAGGCCCAGGATGCGTACGACGCCGCCCAGACGGGCGAGGCGCTGCTGGTCGACACCCGGTACGCGGCCCTGCGCGAGCGCGACGGGCTGATCCCCGGCGCCCTCGTCGTCGAGCGGAACGAACTGGAGTGGCGCCTGGACCCACAGGGCAGCCACCGCGCCCCCGAGGCCACGAGCCACGACCTGCGGATCGTGGTGATCTGCAACGAGGGCTACGCCTCGAGCCTGGCGGCTGCCTCCCTGCACCAGTTGGGCCTGCACCGGGCCACCGACCTGGTCGGCGGATTCCAGGCATGGAAGGCCGCAGGACTGCCGGTGACGTCGTAGGCACCCAGGCTTGCGTGGGCCGCCAGGCCCATTGCTTGCGTGGGGGTGAGCCTCAGGGTGGGTGCGCCTCTCTGTAAGGGGCGCACCCAATTGCGTACGGCCCCTTACTCCTTGGCGGTCGCCACCGTCACGGCGCGGACTCTGAGCGCAGCCCCCCGCAGCGAGGTGGCGACGAGGGCCAGCGCGCTGGCGGACAGTGCTGATGCCATACCGACGCGAGCCCTCCCGGTCATCGGGGCTCCGCTGAGCCTCGCCTCCAGGGTGTCCGCTCGGTTCAGAACCCCTCGTCCTCGAGGAACTCCGTTTCCTCGCCCTCCTCCTCCAGCGCCTGCCGGACCACTCGCACGGCCATGCCCTCGGGGTAGCCCTTGCGGGCGAGCATGCCCGCGAGGCGTCGCAGCCGTTTGTCGCGGTCGAGACCGCGCGTGCTGCGCAGCTTGCGGGCGACGAGCTCGCGGGCGGTCGCCTCCTCCTGCTCGTAATCGAGCTGGGCGACGGCCTCGTCGATCAGCTTCGAGTCCACGCCCTTGGTCCGCAGCTCCTGGGCGAGCGCCCGCCGGGCCAGTCCCCGGCCGTGGTGCCGGGACTCCACCCAGGCGTCCGCGAACGCGCTGTCGTTGATCAGGCCGACCTCCTCGAACCGCGACAGCACTTCCTCCGCCACGTCGTCCGGGATCTCCCGCTTGCGCAGGGCGTCGGCGAGCTGCTTACGCGTACGCGGAGTCCAGGTGAGCAGGCGCAGGCAGATAGCCCGCGCCTGCTCAGCCGGGTCCCCAGGCAGCCCCCCGTTCTCGGCCCTCGACGAGGCGGGGAAGCCGCTGTCCTGGTGATCTGATCCGCCGCGCCCCCGACGGCCACCGCCCTCGGGCCGCCCATCGCGGCGGCTGCCTTCACCGAAGCCGCCGCTCGGGCCGCCACCCGGGCCGGCGCCCCCGCGGCCCCGGCCCTCCGGGTCGTCCGGCCCTGCGGAATCGGCGTACTCCGGCCAGTCGGTCCTCCGGGTCATGGATCAGCTCTTGGCGGTCGCGGCCTTGGACTTGGCAGCCTTGGCCGCCGGGGCGGGCACCGACTTCGGGGCCTCATCCGTGGCTGCCGTGACCGCGGCGTCCGCGCCCGGCTCCGCCGTCGGCTCCTCCGGCCTCACACCGACGCCGAGCTTCTCCTTGATCTTCTTCTCGATCTCGTTGGCGAGGTCGGGGTTGTCCTTCAGGAAGTTGCGCGCGTTCTCCTTGCCCTGGCCGAGCTGGTCGCCCTCGTACGTGTACCAGGCGCCCGCCTTACGGACGAAGCCGTGCTCCACGCCCATGTCGATCAGGCCGCCCTCGCGGCTGATGCCCTGGCCGTAGAGGATGTCGAACTCGGCCTGCTTGAAGGGCGGCGCGACCTTGTTCTTGACGACCTTGCAGCGGGTGCGGTTACCGACCGCCTCCGTGCCGTCCTTCAGGGTCTCGATGCGGCGGATGTCGATGCGCACCGAGGCGTAGAACTTCAGTGCCCGGCCACCCGTCGTCGTCTCGGGGGAGCCGAACATCACGCCGATCTTCTCGCGGAGCTGGTTGATGAAGATCGCGGTGGTCTTCGACTGGTTGAGCGCGCTGGTGATCTTCCGGAGCGCCTGGCTCATCAGTCGGGCCTGCAGACCCACGTGCGAGTCGCCCATCTCGCCCTCGATCTCCGCGCGGGGCACCAGGGCCGCGACGGAGTCGATGACGATCAGGTCAAGGGCGCCGGAGCGGACCAGCATGTCCACGATCTCCAGGGCCTGCTCCCCGTTGTCCGGCTGGGAGAGGATCAGGTTGTCGATGTCGACGCCGAGCTTGCGCGCGTACTCGGGGTCGAGGGCGTGCTCCGCGTCCACGAAGGCGACCTGGCCGCCGGCCTTCTGGGCATTCGCCACCGCGTGCAGCGTCAGGGTCGTCTTACCGGACGACTCCGGGCCGTACACCTCTACCACTCGGCCGCGCGGCAGGCCGCCTACGCCGAGGGCCACGTCGAGCGCGGTCGACCCGGTGGGGATGACCTCGATGGGCTCGTTCGGCCGTTCGCCCATCCGCATCACGGCGCCCTTGCCGAATTGCCGTTCAATCTGTGCGAGCGCGGCGTCGAGCGCCTTCTCGCGGTCGGTTCCTGCCATGGGTTCCACCCGGTTTGCTTGAGTCGATCGCTTCACGTCAAAGACGCTAACGCCTGCCACTGACAATGCGCTCCGACGCCTGCCCGGCCTGTGGATAACTCGGTTGAATCCGCGGGAATCCGCCGGGATTTCGCCCCAGCGAGCACCGCCGGGCACTCCATAAGAATGGATGTTCGATTTTGGTGTCAAGCGGATCGCTCGGCTCGCCGCCAGTGCGACGCGTGAAGTTTTCGAGCCACCGCACCCTTGGCGGACCCGGCGCACCGCGCCCGGGGGACTCGGAGCGGCGGGCCGGCCGCTCAGAACGGCCGGTCACCGCGAGCGTTGCGCCGCCGCACCGCCTGCTACGGCTGTGTCCGGGCGGCCGGGCACAGCGAGTCCGGATCGACCGCGTACAGCGCGTCGGCGACGACCGAGGGCTCGGACCTGCCGGTCAGTACGGGTGCGTGCGCCGCAGTGCCCGTATCCCCTGCACTGCGGCCGCACCCCAGCCCTCAGACCGCTCCCGCGCGGGCCGCGTCATTGCTCCGTTTCCCGTCCGCTGGCCGACGCAGTGCGCTGCTCCTGCTCCGCAGTTCCGGTCGCAGCTTCAGTGCGTGCCCACGGGACCCTCGGGACCCGAGGGTCCCTCGGCCCCTGCAGAAACCGCCACACGCGCGCGGGGACAGGCCCCGCGCCCCGGCGCCGGTGGCCGTGCACGCGCGGGTCGTCCGTGACGACGTACCGCTTCACGTACGCCGCCAGGAAGGCCTGCAGCGTGGCCGCCGCCGGGATGGCGATCAGTGCGCCGACCGCGCCGAGCAGCGCCGTGCCGGCGATGACCGAGCCGAAGGCCACGGCCGGGTGGATGTCCACGCTCTTCGCGGTCAGCTTGGGCTGCAGCAGATAGTTCTCGAACTGCTGGTAGATCACGACGAAGACCAGGACCCACAGCGCGTACCAGGGATCGACGGTGAAGGCGATCAGCATCGGCACGGCACCCGCGAGATACGTACCGATGGTTGGTATGAACTGCGACACCAGGCCCACCCACACGGCGAGCGCCGGCGCGTAGGGCACTTCCAGCACCACGAGCAGGATGTAGTGCGCGCCGCAGGAGATCAGCGCCATCAGGCCGCGCGAATACAGATAGCCCCCGGTCTTGTCGACGGCTATCTCCCACGCGCGCAGCACCTCGGCCTGCCTGGCGGGCGGCAGTACGGAACACAGTGCGCGCCGCAGCCGTGGCCCGTCGGCGGCGAAGTAGAACGAGAACAGCAGGACGGTCAGCAGCTGGAAGAGGCCGCCCAGCACCTGCGCGGATACGTCCAGGACGCCGCTCGCGCCGTTCTGCACGTACTTCTGGAGCCAGTCCGAGTGGATCAGGTTGTTCTGGATCTCGACCCGGCTCAGCTCGGTGTGGAAGCTCGAATTGATCCAGTTGATCACCGAGTCGAGATACTTCGGGAACTCCTCGACCATGCTCACGATCTGGCCGGCGAGCATCGAGCCGAGCAGCGTGACGAATCCCGCGCCCGCGATCAGCACAGCGACGAAGACCAGCCCGGTCGCCGTTCCACGGCGCATGCCGTGCGCGGCCATCCAGCTCACCGCGGGCTCCACGGCGAGTGCCAGGAAGAACGCGATCAGGATGTTGATCAGCAGCCCCGTCAGCTGGTGGAACGCCCAGGTGCCCAGCTGGAAGCAGGCGACCAGAGCCAGGGCGAGCACCATGGCCCGCGGCAGCCAGCGCGGCATGCTGGCGCCGCGCTCGGCCGCACGCCCCGCGGTCGCCTGCGGGGGCGTGCCGAGCGCAGCCGTGTCCTGATCCACCTGCGCGGTCTCGTCTGTCGATGCCACCGAGCCAGTGTCGCCCACACCACCGACAATCGGCTCCGGGCCCTTCCTCATCGGACTTGTCAGCGCCCCTCCCCGGGGTCTCGTCAGCGCTTCTCGGCCGGTCAGCGCCTGTCGGCCGGCACGTCCATCGCGCTGCACACCGCGCGCCACACGTCCTTGGCCTCCCAGCCGGCGTCCAGAGCCTGGTGCACCGTGCGCCCGCCGAGCTCCGACATCACATGGTCGCGTGCGAAGGAGTCTGCGTACGCCTCGCCGAAGTGCTCCACCATCTGCTGCCAGAAGACCGTCAACCGCATGGCTCCAGTATCCCGCCCTGAGAGTGCAGCCGTGTCCGGGAGGCTTGCTGGTACCGCTTTCCGCCCTACGGTCGGAACATGGCCGAATCCGGAGCATCCCCACTCCCCCCGTCCGCGTCACCGCTCTCTCCCCGCTCCCCGCACAGCGCACTCCCCCGTGCCGAGCAGTTCGTCTGGCTCACCGCACGCGTGCTCGAGCAGCGGCGGTTCGCGTACCACTTCCTGAACGGCAGCGCCGACCCGGTCGAGACCGCCCTGACCGCCTACCTCAATGCGGACGACGGGTACGGTCACGCGCTCGAACCCGATCTGCGCGGCCCGGTGAGCCAACCGCTGCATACCGGGCACGCGCTGCGCGTGCTGGACTCGATCGGGCGTTGCAGTGGGCAACGCGTGGAGCGCGTATGCCGCTATCTGTCGTCGGTCTCGACACCGGAAGGTGCACTTCCGGCCATCCATCCCAGCCAGCGCGGCTATCCGGCTGCGCCCTTCGTGCCCGTCGCGGACGACCCTCCCAGCAGCCTTCTCGCCACCGGTCCCGTGGTGGGCCTGCTGCACCGCAACGAGGTGTGGCACGCCTGGCTGTTCCGGGCCACCGACTTCTGCTGGGAGGCGGTGGAGTCCCTGGAGAAATCCCATCCGTACGAGGTCCAGGCGGCCGTCGTCTTCCTCGACAGCGCACCGGACCGCCCGCGCGCGGAGGCGGCCGCCGACCGGCTCGGCCGGATGGTGCGCGAGCAGCGGCTCGCCGTGCTGGACCCCGACCAGCTCGACGCATACCCCGTCGCCCCCGGCTACGCAGCGGGCGAACACCATTTCCCGTACGACTACGCGCGCGTTCCGGAGTCCCTCGCGCGCGCGTGGTTCACCGACGAGGAGATGGAGCGCTCGCTGGACTTCCTCGAACGCGAGCAGCAGGAGGACGGCGGCTGGCCCATCCGCTGGCGGCAGTGGGCACCGGGGACGGCCCTCGAGTCCCGGCCGATCGTGACCATTGAGGCGCTGCGCACTCTGCGGGCATACGGGCGCGCCATCGTCTGACACGGCTCCGCCGTCGTCTGACATGGAGCCTCCGGCCTCCGTAGGTGCGCTGCCGAGCATGCACCGACATGAGGCAGACCACGCGCGCGCCGGCACAGTCCCACAGTCGCCACGCGCGCGTCCGTCGGCCCCGGTGCCCGCTCTTCTTCAGCGCCACCCGAGGGCCCCAACCAGACAACGAGGGCCTCAACCGGGCAGCGTCAGCCCGTCATCGCCCGCACCGCCGCCGTGACCACCACGGCCACCCCCACGACCAGCAGGAACGGCGCACGCAGCAGCAGCGCCACGGCCGCGGCGGCGAGTCCGGCGGCCTTGGCGTCCAGTACAAGAGCCTGCCCGTCGGCGAACGTCTGCTGCGCCGTGAGCGCGGCGAGGAGCGCGACCGGCAGCAGAGCAGCCAGCCGTTTCACGCCGGGACGTTCGAGCGCGCCCGCAGGCACGAGCAGACCGATGAGTTTGACGGCGTAGCAGCCCACTGCGGTCACGCCGATGGCGATCCAGATGTTCAACGGTCTTCCTTCCCTGCCTCTGCATTGCTCCTCTGTCCGTTGCGCCCAGCGCCGTCCCGCGTGCGGCCGGACCTGTAGCCCTGCAGCCAGAGGACGGCAGGCGCTGCCAGTGCTGCCACCAGGACCGGCACACCCGCGGGCAGTACCGGCAGCAGACCGAGGCCCAGGACTACCGCGATGCCCGCGACGGCACGCTCTGTCGTCGTCCGCAGCATCGGTGCCAGCAGCGCGAGAAAGACCGCGGGCCCGGCCGCGTCGAGACCCCAGGCGTCGGTGTCGCCGATGGCTTCGGCACCCAGCGCCCCGAGCAGCGTGGTCAGGTTCCACAGCACGTAAAGGCTGAGCCCGGTCACCGCGAAACCGACGCGAGCGGCACGTCGCGTGGGCTGTGCGAGCGAGACGGCCGTGGTTTCGTCGATCACCCACTGGGCGGCGAACGGGCGCACCGCGCGCGGCAGCGCGAGCAGCTGTGACAGGCGCAGTCCGTAGAAGGCGTTGCGTACGCCGAGGAAGAAGGCGCCCGCGGCAGCGGTGAGCGGGTTGCCCCCGGCCGCGAGCGCCCCGACCAGCGCGAACTGCGACGCTCCGGTGAACACGAGCAGGCTGAGTGCGCATGTTTGCAGCACTGAGAGGCCGCTGCCCGCCGAGGTCACTCCGAAGGCGAAGCCGGAGAGCCCGACGGCTACGCCGACACCGAGCGCGTCGCGGACTACGGCTGCGTCGGACTTGGCCGGGACCTCCGCTGCGGACGCTCCGCGGTCGCCTGTGCCGGTTATGCCTGAGCCTGTGCCGGTTATGCCTGAGCCTGTGCCGGTTATGCCTGAGCCTGTGCCGGTTATGCCTGAGCCTGTGCCGGTTATGCCTGAGGGTGGGGATGCTGTCTGTTCTGACACGCCTCGGACGGTACGAGGAGTGCCCTGCCGGAGTCTTGTACGTTCTTGCGCTCCCGCTGGTACGCCCCGGGCGGCACCCCGACGATGCGTGCGAAGTGCCGGTTGAGGTGCGGCTGGTCGGTAAAGCCGACGGTGACGGCCGCGTCGGCGGGTGACGTTCCAGCGTCGAGTAGCCGTCGGGCGGCACGTACGCGCGCGTCGGTGAGCCATGCGTGCGGCGGCATGCCGTAGGTGTCCCGGAAGGCACGAAGGAGAGCGAAGGGGCTGGTGCCGAGACCTTCGGCGAGCTGCTCCAGCGACGGGGGATCGGTCAGCCGCTCCTCCAGCTGCGCACGTGCGCGTGCCGCGAGACGGGCCCCGGCGCTGCGCACGAGCCGCTGCCGGAGCGGGCCGCCGTTGAGCCGCAGCAGCCGCGTCACCGCCACCCTCAGCAGGGTGTCGGCGGCCAGCGCGTTGCCTTCCTCGGCGGCACGCAGCACCTCGTGGACCAGGCGCACCGCGTACGGGTCGTCGAGGACCGGCTCGACGAAGCCGGGGGTGCCGCGGATCGTGGTCGTCTCGGCGGCGATGGCGGCCACGAGGTCCGGCGCCGGATAGACCGCGCCGTACCGCCAGCCTTCCGGGACGCCGGCGCGGCCGGTGTGCGGGGTGTCCGGATTGACGAGGGCGAGCGCCCCCGGACCCGCGTACTGATCGGCTCCGCCGTGGTGGAAGACCTCGACTCCGTCGGAGATGGCGGCGATCACGAAGTTCTCATGCGTGTGCCGTACGAAGGTCTTGCTGATGTAGCGGGCGCGCAGCAGATCGACGCCGGGCAGCTCCTCGTACTGCCAGTGCCGTGCCCGCTCCCCTGTACCCGCCATGGGCTCCATTCTGCGCCAGCCGTCGTGGGCCCGGAGCGGCCACCGAGGGCCCCGCACCCCTGTCACCAGCGTGCTCGCGCAGGCCCGAGTCACCGTATTGCGCAGGTCGGAGCCATTGTCAGTGGCGGGGTGCACGATGGGGGGCATGGTCAGGTCTGCGCTCGACGCCTTCTCCCCCGCCACCCGCGGCTGGTTCACGGGTGCCTTCTCCGCGCCCACGGCCGCCCAGGCCGGGGCGTGGGGGGCCATCGCGCAGGGTTCGGACGTGCTGGTGGTCGCCCCCACCGGGTCCGGCAAGACGCTGGCCGCGTTCCTCGCCGCCCTGGACCAGCTGGCATCGACTCCGCCGCCGGCCGATCCGAAGAAGCGCTGCCGCGTGCTCTACGTCTCCCCGCTGAAGGCCCTCGCGGTCGATGTGGAGCGGAATCTGCGCAGCCCCCTGACCGGTATCCGTCAGGAGGCGGTGCGTCTGGGGCTGACCGAGCCCGAGGTGAAGGTCGGCATCCGCTCCGGCGACACCCCGCCCGCCGAGCGCAGGGCGCTGGCCACGCGACCGCCGGACATTCTGATCACGACGCCGGAATCGCTCTTCCTGATGCTCACGTCCGCCACGCGCGATGCGCTGACGGGCATCGAGACGGTGATCCTTGACGAGGTGCATGCGGTCGCCGGCACCAAGCGCGGTGCGCATCTGGCGCTTTCCCTGGAGCGGCTCGACGAGCTGCTGCCGCGGCCGGCGCGGCGCATCGGCCTGTCCGCGACGGTGCGCCCGGTGGACGAGGTCGCCCGCTATCTCTCACCGCGACGCAAGGTCGAGATCGTCCAGCCGGAGTCGGGCAAGGAGTTCGACCTATCGGTGGTCGTCCCGGTCGAGGATCTCGGGGAGCTCGGGGGATCCCCTGTCGCCGACTCCGGGCAGGCCGCCGAGCGGCCGTCGATCTGGCCGCATGTCGAGGAGCGGATCACCGATCTCGTCCAGGCCCATCGCTCCACGATCGTGTTCGCCAACTCGCGCCGTCTCGCGGAGCGGTTGTGCAACAGGCTCAACGAGATCGCGTACGAACGGGCGATGGGCGAGCCCTTGGAGGAGGCGCACGGCCCGGCCGAGCTGATGGGCGGCTCGGGCGCCGCACTGGGCGCACCCCCGGTCATCGCCCGCGCGCACCACGGCTCGGTGTCCAAGGAGCAGCGCGCGCTCGTCGAGGAGGACCTGAAAGCGGGCCGGCTCCCCGCAGTCGTCGCCACGTCCAGTCTGGAGCTGGGCATCGACATGGGTGCCGTTGACCTCGTCGTCCAGGTCGAGTCGCCGCCGTCGGTGGCCTCCGGCCTCCAGCGCGTGGGCCGCGCGGGACATCAGGTGGGCGCGGTCTCCACGGGCGTGGTCTTCCCCAAGTACCGGGGCGACCTGGTGCAGGCCGCCGTGGTCACCGAGCGCATGCGCACCGGCGCCATCGAGTCGCTGCGGGTCCCGGCCAACCCCCTGGACGTGCTGGCACAGCAGCTCGTCGCCATGACGGCGATGGACACCTGGCAGGTCGACGACCTGCTGGCCATGGTCCGCCGCGCGGCGCCCTTCGCATCGCTGCCGGAGTCGGCCTTCACCGCGGTGCTCGACATGCTCGCGGGCCGCTATCCGTCGGACGCCTTCGCGGAACTGCGCCCGCGCGTGGTGTGGGACCGCGTCGCCGGTACGGTCACGGGCCGCCCCGGCGCACAGCGGCTGGCCGTCACCTCGGGCGGCACGATTCCCGACCGTGGACTCTTCGGCGTTTTCCTCGCCGGCGCGGACCCGAAGAAGGGCGGCGGCCGGGTCGGCGAGCTCGACGAGGAGATGGTGTACGAGTCGCGGGTGGGCGATGTCTTCACGCTGGGCACCACGTCCTGGCGCATCGAGGACATCACCCGTGACCGCGTGCTGGTGTCCCCCGCGCCCGGCGTCCCGGGCAGGCTGCCGTTCTGGAAGGGCGACCAGCTGGGACGCCCCCTCGAACTGGGCCGTGCGGTGGGCGCATTCCTGCGCGAGGTCGGTTCACAGCCCAAGGACGACGCCCGCCTGCGGCTGGTGGCCGCGGGCCTGGACGCATGGGCCGCGGACAACGTCCTGGCGTATCTGGACGAGCAGCGCCAGGCATGCGGCCATGTCCCGGACGACCGCACGATCGTCGTCGAACGGTTCCGCGACGAGCTGGGCGACTGGCGGGTCGTCGTCCACTCCCCCTTCGGCGCCCAGGTCCACGCCCCGTGGGCGCTGGCGCTGGGTGCCCGCCTCGGCGAGCGGTACGGCATGGACGCGCAGGTCATGCACGCCGACGACGGCATCGTGCTGCGCCTTCCGGACGCCGATCTCATGGGCCTGGACCTGCTCGACCAGGAGCCCATGAGCGTCGGCACCGAATACGACACGGAGCAGGCGCCCGTGGGCGCGGCGGATGTCACCTTCGACAAGGCCGAGGTCGACCAGATCGTCACCGACCAGGTCGGCAGCTCGGCCCTGTTCGCCTCGCGGTTCCGGGAGTGCGCGGCCCGCGCCCTGCTGCTGCCGCGCCGCAACCCTGGCAAACGCACCCCGCTGTGGCAGCAGCGCCAGCGGGCGGCACAACTGCTGCAGGTAGCCAGCGAATTCGGGTCTTTCCCGATCGTCCTAGAGGCAGTGCGCGAGTGCCTTCAGGACGTCTTCGACGTCCCGGGCCTCACGGAGCTGATGGGCGACATCGAGTCCCGCAAGGTCCGCCTCGTCGAGGTCACGACGCCCGAGCCGTCCCCGTTCGCCCGCTCGCTGCTGTTCGGATACGTCGCACAGTTCCTGTACGAGGGCGACTCCCCGCTGGCCGAGCGACGCGCCGCGGCGCTGTCGCTGGACTCGCGTCTCCTCGCGGAACTGCTGGGCCAGGCCGAGCTTCGCGAGCTCCTGGACGCCGAAGTCCTGACCGAGCTGGAACAGGAACTGCAGTGGCTCACCGAGGACCGCCGCGCCAAGGACGTCGAGAGCGTCGCCGACCTGCTCCGTCTCCTCGGGCCCCTCACGGACGCCGAGCTGGCCGAGCGGGGCGCCGAGCCTCAGTGGGCACAGGAGCTGGCCGGCGCCCGCCGCGCGATTCGCGTCCGTATCGCGGGGGCGGACCACTGGGCGGCGGTCGAGGATGCGGGCCGGCTGCGGGACGCGCTGGGCACCGCACTCCCCGTGGGCGTCCCCGAGGCGTTCACCGAGCCGGTGAAGGATCCACTCGGCGATCTGCTCGCCCGCTATGCGCGCACGCACGGCCCGTTCACCTCGGCGGCCGCCGCAGCCCGCTTCGGCCTCGGAACCGCCGTCACCGAGGGGGCCCTGCACCGCCTCGCCGCGGGCGGCCGTCTCGTACAAGGGGAGTTCCACCCCGCGGGCATCGGTCAGGAGTGGTGCGACGCGGCGGTGCTGCGTCGGCTGCGCCGCCGTTCCCTCGCGGCGCTGCGCCACGAACTGGAGCCGGTGCCGCCCGCCGCACTCGCCCAGTTCCTGCCCCAGTGGCAGCACCTGAGCGGGCATGGGCTGCGTGGAGTGGACGGCCTGGTGCGAGCCATCGAGCAGCTGCAGGGTGCGTCGGTGCCTGCGTCGGCCCTGGAGAAGCTTGTCCTGCCCTCCCGCGTCTCGGACTACACGCCGTCGCTGCTCGACGAGTTGACGGCCGCCGGCGAAGTGGTGTGGGCAGGCGCCGGAGCCCTCCCGGGCAAGGACGGCTGGGTCTCCCTGTACCTGGCCGACTCCGCTCCCTTGCTGCTTCCACCGCCCCATCCCCTGGAGCTGACGGCTCTCCACGAGTCCCTCCTTCAAGCCCTTTCCGGCGGCTACGGACTCTTCTTCCGCCAGATCGCCGACCAGGTCCGGGCCACCACCCACCCGGACGCCACGGACCCCCAACTGGCCGATGGCCTCTGGGATCTGGCCTGGTCCGGCCGGCTCACCAACGACACGCTCGCCCCGATGCGCTCACTCCTCGGCTCGGGTCGCACCGCGGGCTCCACGGCGCACCGGGCCAAGCGCACCATCCCGCGCGGCCGCTACGGCACGCTGCCAGCAGCCGCCCGCCCCGCTTCTCGCTCCGGCCCGCCCACGGTGGCCGGGCGCTGGTCGCTGCTCCCGGCGCGCGAGCCGGACCCGACGCTGCGCGCTCACGCCCTGGCCCGCGTCCTTTTGGACCGGCACGGTGTGGTGACCCGGGGTGCGGTGGCCGCGGAGGGCGTGGAGGGCGGCTTCTCGGCGACGTACCGGATTCTGTCGGCCTTCGAGGAGAGCGGTCAGGCGCGCCGCGGCTATGTCGTCGAGGGGCTCGGCGCCGCGCAGTTCGCGATGGACGGCGCGGTGGACCGGCTGCGCGCTGCGGCCACCGCGCAGGAGCGCGGCGAGGCGATAGCTGGTCAGGAGTCGGGGGTGTTCCCGGGCGACGCGGGCGCCTTCCCGGACGGCTACCACGGCAGGCCTGTCGGCCCCGGATGGGCGCCCACTCGCTCGCGGCCGGGTGGTCCTCGGACCGTGGTGCTCGCGGCCGCGGACCCCGCGAACGCCTACGGCGCGGCCCTGTCCTGGCCCGAGCCCCCGGACGGCGCCGGGCACAAGCCGGGACGCAAGGCCGGCTCCCTGGTCGTCCTCGTCGACGGCGAGCTGGCCCTGTACATGGAGCGCGGCGGCAAGACCCTGCTGGCCTGGCCTACCGCCCCGGACGACCCCGCCGACGACCCGCGTCTGCACGTGGCCGCCGAGTCCCTGGCGGCCGCAGCCCGGGCCGGCTCACTCGGCACGATCACGGTGGAGCGGATCAATGGCGCCTCCGCTCTGACATCCCCGTTCGCCGCCCTACTGGAAGGAGCAGGCTTCCACGCGACGCCGCGCGGCCTGCGCATACGGGCCTGACGGCGGTCCCCGCCGTCTCCCGCACTCTCGGCGGCCGCACCAGCCATGCGACCGCCCGAGCCATCCGCCGCACCAGCCAGCCACCTGCCCGTGCGACCTCGCCGCGCGCCAGCCCTGGCAGCCGCCCGCCCAACCTTGCCGCGCGCCAGCCCTGCCACCCGCCCATGCAACCCCACCGCGCCAGCCCTGCCACCCGCCCATGCAACCCCGCCGCGCCAGCCCTGCCACCCGCCCGTGCCACCCCGCCGCGCCAGCCCTGCCACCGGCCCGTGCCACCCTTGACCCATGCCCGAAGGAGACACCGTCTGGCACACCGCGCAGCAGCTGCACGCTGCCCTCGCGGACCATGTGCTGATCCGGTCCGACCTGCGCGTGCCCAAGTACGCCACGGCCGACCTGACGGGTCGTACGGTCCTGGAGGTCATCCCGCGCGGGAAGCACCTGCTGACCCGTATCGAGGGCGGGCTGACCCTGCACTCACACCTCGGTATGGAGGGCTCGTGGCGGGTGTACGCCCCCGGCGAGCGCTGGCGCGGCGGTCCCGGCCACCAAATCCGGGCGATCCTCGGCACCACTGACAGCACGGCCGTCGGCTACCGCCTCCCCGTACTGGAACTGCTCCGCACCACCCACGAGCACAGGGCCGTCGGCCATCTCGGCCCCGACCTGCTCGGCCCGGACTGGGATCCCGACCTCGCGCTGCGCAACCTGCTCCGGGACCCGGCCCGCGCTCTCGGCGAGGCACTGCTCGACCAGCGCAATCTCGCGGGCATCGGCAACGTCTACAAGAGCGAGCTCTGTTTCCTCCTCCGTGTCACGCCCTGGCTCCCCGTCGGCGAGCTCACCGACGACGCCACCGCGCAACTGCCCGCGCTCGCCAGGAAGCTCCTCGAAGCCAACCGTGACCGCCTGTCCCGTTCCACCACGGGCCACCGCGACCAGCGCCTGTACGTCTACGGCCGTGCGCCGCGCCCCTGTCTGCGCTGTCGTACCTCCATCCGCTCCGCCGACCAAGGCGATGGAAGCCGGGAACGCCCCACCTACTGGTGCCCGACCTGCCAACGGGGGCCTACACCTCCGTAGAACCAGCGAAGGCCAACATGCCGGCTTCCCGACCCCCTACGGCCGCCTGCCCCCACCTAATTGACGGACCGTCAGAATAACTCGTACCGTCGCCTCATGCCCGTCGACGCGTACGACCTCACCGGACGCACCGCTTTCGTCACCGGCGCCGCAAGCGGCATAGGGCGTGCCACTGCTGTGCTCCTCGCGGAGGCCGGAGCCGCCGTCCACTGCGCAGACCGCGACATCCCGGGCCTCGACGAGACGGCCGCCCTGATCAAGGACAGAGGTGGCACCGCCCATACGCTCCCGCTCGATGTGACCGACAGACCACAGTTCGCCCAGGCCGTCGCTGCGGCCGGCCGACTCGACGTCATGGCCGCCATAGCCGGGATCATGCACCGCAGCCCGGTCCTGGAGACGCGCGACGAGGACCTGGACCGCGTCCTGAGCGTCAACTTCAAGGGCGTGCTGTACGCATGCCAGGAGGCGGCCCGGTCCATGATCGCGACGGGCACACGGGGCAGCATCGTCACCATGGCCTCGGGGGCCGTCGACACCGGCGGCCCCGGCCTGCTCAGCTACGGTGCAGCGAAGGCCGCGGTCGTCCAGCTCACCAAGACTCTCGCCACGGAGGTGGGCGCGCATGGCATTCGCGTCAACGCCGTGGCTCCGGGCTGGATCCGCACGCCCATGACCGACCGCGAAGACGCCGTGGCCCAGGCCGGCGTCGAGGGACTCATGGCCCGGATGTCTCCGCTGAGCCGCGTCGGTGAGCCGGAGGACATCGCCCACGCCGTCCTGTACCTGGCTTCCGACGCCTCGTCCTTCACCACGGGTCAGATCCTCCGCCCGAACGGCGGCGTCGCCATGCCCTGGTAGTCCGGACCCACGGCCGGCAGAGGCGCCACCCCCGCCGGCAGACGCGCCACGCCCGGACCGGCAAACGCGCCCTTTTCGCACCACTGTCGGCAGGACGACACCACTATCCCTTGTCGGCAGGACGACACCCAGGGTCACCGCCAGCAGGACGACACCATCGGCAGGACGACAACCGCGATCGCCCTACCGGCGAACCGGCACCGCCCTACCCAGCAGGCCGCGGCCGCCGACGCCCTATGCGTGCCCGCCGCCGCTTCAGTCCCGCGAGCAGGTGAACCGCCCCCACGACCCCCGTGGCCCGTGTCTTTGGCACACAGTGCACCGGCAGCAGGCTGAGTCCCCAGCCGCCCACGGCCACGGTGGCTTCCAGCGCACCGGCGTCCGGAGCGAGCGCGAGCCGGAGCACGGCCCACCACCACAGGGCGCCCACTGTCAGGGCCGGCGCCCAGCGCACGATCCGCCCTGCCATGGCCGCCACCTCCAGCCGACGCCAACCGTCCCTAGAACGTCGCCGACGGCTCCATGCCCGATGCCATACCTCAAAGGGATCCGTCAGCTATCCAGGGCCCCGTCAGCCACCCAGCCGCTCTCCGCCGTTCTCCGCCTGGAACATCCAGTGATGCTTTTCGAGATCCGCCGTGATGCCGATGAAGACGTCCTGGCTCACGGGATCCGCGTCACCGGTGGCCGCGATCCGCTCCCGCATGCGCGCGATCACGGCGCCCAGCGCGCTCACGAGCGTCGCGACCGCCTCGGTGTCCTTGATCCAGCCTTCCGGAGCAGAACCGATTCCGCTACTGCCGGCCACGGTCGCCGCGCGCCCGTCGGGTGGGACGCCCAGCGTCGAGGCCCGTTCCGCCACGGTGTCGGAGTGCAGGCGCGCCGTGTCCACGACCTCGTCGAGTTGCAGATGCACGGAGCGAAAACGCGGACCGACCACGTTCCAGTGGATCTGTTTGGCGACGAGCGAGAGATCCACCAAGTCGACGAGGGCGCCCTGCAACGCCTCGGACACAGTCTTCAGATCCGCCTCGGACAACGGACTCTTCACGACGTACATCCGACAGTCCTCCGCATCTCGCACATCTCACAGATCTCCCGTGTCTGACACATGCCGGAATCTCGGAATCCCCGAGTTGCCGCCGCTCCACCAGGACCGACTGCCACAACCATGGCACAAGCGGATGAATCGGGTCACATCAGAGCAAGCCCCCGACACAGCGAAAGCCCCGGCCGAGGAGCGTCCGGGATGACTCCCGAACGGCCCCGGCCGGGGCTCTCACACAAGCGTGAGCGTCACGCGGCGACGACGTCCACCGCCTCCGTTGGCGCCTTGATCGTCACCCGTTCCGGTGGCACACCGGTCACCGAGACGGAGTTGAGCATGGGGCGTACCGGTGTGCGCACCGGCTCGCTGGCTGCTGCCGACTCGGCCAGCTCGGCGAGGGCGAGCTCGTCGCTCACCTCGCGCATGAGCTCGGACATCCGTACGTCAAGCGCGTCGCAGATGGCGGAGAGCAGCTCGGAGGAAGCCTCCTTCTGCCCCCGCTCCACCTCGGAGAGATAGCCGAGTGAGACTCGGGCGGACGAGGAGACTTCGCGCAGAGTACGGCCCTGGCGCTGGCGCTGCCGACGCAGCACGTCACCCAGCAGGCGACGGAGCAGAATCATCGGTGGCTCCCTCCTCGGACCGTGTAGCCGCATCCTTCACGCCCCACCGTACCGCCTTGCGCCGCGGCCGTGCGGGGAGCGATGTCGTGTTCACTCAGGGCTGCAAACATCAAGTCCCCCCGTTCTCTTCCGTATCCTGCGCCCACGCATTCCCGGATTGCTCGCCGGCGAGCTCCTCGAGCAACAGCGCCAATACGCTGCGTACACTCTCCATACGGATTTCCGCCCGGTCGCCGTTCAATCGCAGCGCGGCCACTTTGCCGCCACCGGCCGGTCCACGGACCGCCACATAAACCGTACCGACGGACTTACCGTCCTGCGGCTCGGGCCCGGCGACGCCGGTCGTCGCGATGCCCCAGTCGGCGCCGAGCACCTCGCGCACCCCGGCGGCCATCTGCAGCGCCACCTCGGGATCCACGGCGCCGCACTCGGCCAATCGGGGGCCGTCGACGCCCAGCAGCTTCTGCTTCAGATCCGTTGCGTACGCGGTCACCGAACCTCTGAACGCCTTGGAGGCCCCGGGTGTTCCCGTGACCTCCGCGGCCACCAGGCCGCCGGTGAGCGACTCGGCGATGGCGAGCGTCTCGCCTCTCACCCTCAGTAGTCGCACTACCTCGGCAGCCGCGGTCGTCACCGCTCGGGCTCCTCGCCCGCCGTTCGGCCGTCCGCCGCACGCCTGGCCGCCGCGCCCTCCTCCAGAGCCAGCTCATCAGGGGAGCGCCCGTTCGAGCCCGCATCCTGGGAGCCTGCGTGCGGGGAGCTCTCCCCGCCGGAGCCCTCGTCCGAGGGCTTCTCGGTCGCCGCCGCCTTCTCAGACGCCCTTCCCCGCCGCCGCAGCACCACGGCCTGCTTCACATAGTCCAGCCCGGTCCCCACGGTGAGCGCGACCGCCACGGCCATCACCCAGAAGCGCAGCGTGGCGAGCGGCCCGGTCAGCGCCAGGATGTACATCCCGACGGCGACACCCTGCGTCAGGGTCTTGAGCTTGCCGCCGCGACTCGCCGGAATCACCCCGTACCGGATGACCCAGAACCGCAGCAGTGTGATCCCCAGCTCACGCCCGAGGATCACACCGGTGACCCACCAGGGCAGGTCGCCGAGGGCCGAGAGGCAGATCAGTGCCGCCCCCATGATCGCCTTGTCGGCGATGGGGTCGGCGATCTTCCCGAAGTCGGTGACGAGGTTGTACGTCCGCGCCAGATGACCGTCGAACAAGTCGGTGATCATGGCGATCGCGAAGCTCGCCCAGGCAAGGGACCGCCACGCGGGGTCGTACCCGCCCTCGGCGAGCATGAGCATCACGAAGGCCGGCACCAGCAGCAGCCGGACCATGGTGAGGAGGTTGGCGATGTTCCAGAGGCTGGCCTCGTTGACGGCCGCGACGCCCAGCTTTCCACCGCGCACCGGCTTCGTCCCCTGAGCGCCCGGTGCGCCGGAGCCGCCTGCCGCGGACGCCGGCACTCCGGTCATCTGCCCGCCTCCTCGGTACACGCGCTGCCCTGGAGCGGCTCGGCAACCAGATCGACGCCCTCGGTGCCGACCACCTTCGCCTCGACCATAAGTCCGACGCGCAGGCCTTCGCCGCTCGTGAACACCACCTGGCCGTCGGTCTCGGGCGCCTGGTGCGCCGCCCGGCCGACCACGCCCTCCTCACCGTCGACGGACTCGACGAGCACCTCGAGGGTCTCGCCCATCCGCTCCTCGGCCCGCTGCGAGGTCAGCTCCTCCGCGAGCCGCGAGATGTGCGCGAGCCGCTCGGCGACGACTTCCTCGTCGAGCTTGTTCTCGTACGTCGCCGCTTCCGTGCCCTCCTCGTCGGAGTACCCGAAGACACCGATCGCATCCAGCCGCGCGCCCGTGAGGAACCGCTCCAGCTCCGCCAGGTCGGCCTCGGTCTCGCCGGGGAAGCCCACGATGAAGTTGGACCGCACACCGGCCGCCGGGGCCTTGGACCGGATCTGGTC
Source organism: Streptomyces himalayensis subsp. himalayensis (assembly GCF_013778455.1). GTDB lineage: Bacteria > Actinomycetota > Actinomycetes > Streptomycetales > Streptomycetaceae > Streptomyces > Streptomyces himalayensis. The sequence continues at coordinate 33,397 of NZ_JACEHE010000043.1, forward strand.
GAGCAGATCCAGGAACCGGTCGGTGTCACCGAAGCGCCGCATGGCGCGCAGCACGCCGGGCGCGGAGTGCTGGAAGGAAAGATCGAAGTAAGGCGCGATCTTCTCCGTGGACGTCAGGACGTCGATCAGCCCCGGCCGCATCTCGGCGGGCTGCAGATAGCTGACGCGGACACGCTCGATCCCGTCCACGGCGGCGAGCTCGGGCAGCAGGGTCTCCAGGAGACGGATGTCGCCGAGATCCTTGCCGTACGAGGTGTTGTTCTCGGAGACCAGCATGATCTCCTTGACACCCTGCTCGGCGAGCCAGCGTGTCTCGCCCAGGACGTCGGAGGGTCGCCGCGAGATGAACGAACCGCGGAACGACGGGATGGCGCAGAACGAGCAGCGCCGGTCGCAGCCGGAGGCGAGCTTCACCGAGGCGACGGGGGTCGCACCGCCGAGCCGCCGCCGCAGGGGCGCCCGCGGCCCGGAGGCCGGAGCCACACCTTCCGGAAGGTCCGGGACCTCCGGGACGTCCGCGGAGTCACCGTGCCCGGGAAGCGCCACACCGGAGGCGGACTGCCGCTCCGCCGGGCTGATCGGCAGCAGCTTGCGCCGGTCGCGCGGGGTGTGCGAGGCGTGGACGCCGCCGCTCAGGATGGTCTGAAGACGGTCGGAGATGTCCGTGTAATCGTCGAAGCCGAGCACGCCGTCCGCCTCGGGCAGCGCTTCGGCGAGCTCCTTGCCGTATCGCTCGGCCATGCAGCCGACCGCCACCACCGCCTGAGTGCGGCCGTGCCCCTTGAGGTCGTTGGCCTCGAGGAGAGCGTCCACCGAGTCCTTCTTGGCGGCCTCCACGAAACCACAGGTGTTGACGACGGCTACGTCCGCGTCTTCGGCGTCCTCGACGAGCTCCCAGCCGTCCGCCTCCAAGCGGCCTGCGAGCTCCTCCGAGTCCACCTCGTTACGGGCGCAGCCAAGAGTGACCAGTGCGACGGTACGGCGTTCGGGCATGGCCCCAGACTACTTTGTCCCGCTGACAGCCCCCGCCGGGAGGGCTACCTCAAGATCACCCGGTGGTCGCCCCCCGGCCGCCCCGCGCTCACCCGGCCTCGGGGTCGCCCTTCGTATACGTGAGGCGCTCGACCTGACCGGTCTCGAACCTGTCTTCGATGGGCTTGCCGTTCACGGCCAGCTGGATCGCTCCCGCGTTGCCCAGCACGAGGTCGATCTGCTGGTTGTCCTCGAAAGTCTTCGACTGCCCTTGCTCCAGAATGCCGTCGAACAGCAGCCGTCCGTTGACGTCCTTGGCGGAGATCCAGCTGCGGCCGTCCGCAGCACTCACGATGACGGTGACCTTGTCCGCGGGCGCCGCCGCGATCGCACTGTCCGACGGGTCGGGCTTGGTCTCCTCGGTCTTGGTGGGGCTGGGCTTGGGCGTCGGCTTGCTGCTGCCCGACGTCGACCCCTCAGCCACCTGTGTCGACCCGTCCGCGCCGTTCTCACCGCTGAACAGCGTGAAACCGACGAAGCCGATCACGGCGACGATCGCGGCCACCATGGCCGCCGTCCAGTTGGGGCGTCGCGGTTCGGGCCGGATACGCTCGGCCTCGAACATAGGCGCGGCAGGGGTCGGCGCGGGCCGCCCCCCGTACTCGGCCGCGAACTGCTCGAGAAGCGGGGCGGGATCGATGCCGACCGCTCGCGCAATTGTGCGGATGTGGCCGCGCGCGTACACATCGCCGCCACAGCGGGTGAAGTCGTCCTGTTCGATCGCATGCACGATCGGGATGCGCACCCGCGTGACGGTACTGACTTCTTCTACGGTCTGTCCGGCGTCGATGCGCGCCTGCTGCAGGACCCGGCCGATGGAGGGACGGGCGTCTGCGAACAGGTCGTCGTCTTCCGACGGGCGGTCGTCTTGGGGGGAGTTGCCGATGGACACGGGGGCGCCTTTCGAGCGTGTAGCCACCTGCTGGAGGTTCAGTCTAGGGGGGGTACGAAAGGGTCGGGCAACCGGGCGGTCGCACTTTGTACGCCAACAGCATGGACCGACATGCTGATGGTGGGACACGGTGCCTTCCCTCCCTCAACTTGACGTATGCGGAAGGGAAACGGTTGCTTTCCGTCGTCCTGCGAATGAGCTTTCCGGTCGTCCTACGGTTGAGCTTCCCCACGGATCACCGCGAGCACTCCATCCAGCTCATCCGGCTTCACAAGAACGTCACGTGCCTTGGACCCCTCGCTGGGCCCGACGATGTTCCGCGACTCCATCAGATCCATCAGCCGGCCTGCCTTTGCAAAGCCGACGCGCAGCTTGCGCTGGAGCATCGAGGTGGACCCGAACTGCGTGGACACCACCAGTTCGGCGGCCTGGCACAGCAGGTCCAGGTCGTCGCCGATGTCCTCGTCGATCTCCTTCTTCTGCTTGCCGCCCACGGTGACGTCGTCGCGGAAGACCGGCGCCATCTGGTCCTTGCAGTGCTGGACGACGGCGGCGACCTCGTCCTCGGTCACGAAGGCGCCCTGCATACGGGTCGGCTTGTTCGCGCCCATCGGAAGGAACAGCCCGTCGCCCTTGCCGATGAGCTTCTCGGCACCCGGCTGGTCGAGGATGACGCGGCTGTCGGCGAGCGAGGAGGTGGCGAACGCGAGCCGGGAGGGCACGTTCGCCTTGATGAGGCCGGTCACGACGTCGACCGAGGGCCGCTGAGTCGCGAGCACCAGATGGATGCCGGCCGCGCGCGCCAGCTGCGTGATGCGCACGATCGCGTCCTCGACGTCCCGCGGCGCGACCATCATCAGGTCCGCGAGCTCGTCGACGATCACCAGCAGATACGGGTACGGCTGGAGCTCGCGCTCGCTGCCCTCGGGCGGCTTCACCTTGCCGTTGCGCACGGCCTGGTTGAAGTCGTCGATGTGCCGGAACCCGTAGGCCGCGAGATCGTCGTAGCGCAGGTCCATCTCGCGTACGACCCACTGGAGCGCCTCGGCGGCCCGCTTGGGGTTGGTGATGATCGGCGTGATCAGGTGCGGGATGCCCTCGTACGCGGTGAGCTCGACGCGCTTGGGGTCGACCAGGACCATCCGGACGTCCTCGGGCGTCGCCCGCACCATGACCGAGGTGATGAGGCAGTTGATGCAGGACGACTTGCCGGAACCCGTCGCACCGGCCACCAGGACGTGCGGCATCTTCGCGAGGTTCGCCATCACGTAGCCGCCCTCGACGTCCTTGCCGAGCGCGACCAGCATCGGGTGGTCGTCCTCGGCGGCGTCCGCGAGGCGGAGCACGTCACCGAGGTTCACCATCTCGCGGTCGGTGTTGGGAATCTCGATGCCGACGGCGGACTTGCCGGGGATCGGCGAGATGATCCGCACGTCCGGGCTGGCCACGGCGTACGCGATGTTCTTGGTCAGCGCAGTGATCCGCTCGACCTTCACGGCGGGTCCGAGCTCGATCTCGTAGCGGGTGACCGTCGGGCCGCGGGTGAAGCCGGTGACGGCGGCGTCGACCTTGAACTCGGAGAACACGTTGGTGAGGGAGGCGACGATCGCGTCGTTGGCGGCGCTGCGCGCCTTGCCGGGGCCGCCGCGCTCGAGCAGGTCGAGTGAGGGCAGCGCGTACGTGATGTCGCCGGAGAGCTGGAGCTGTTCGGCGCGGGGCGGCAGATCCCGCGGCGCATCGGGAGCGGCCTTGGTCAGGTCGGGCACCGTGGACGTGCGTTCGACGCCCTGCGATTCGCCGTTCTTCGCCGTCTCCTTCGCCGTCTCCTTGGTCGTGCCCCGCTGAGCGTCCTTTGTACGTGCGTTCGGTACCGGCACGGACTGCTCCCGCTCGGCCCGGTCCAGCACGACGCCCTGCGTCAGGTCGGCGACAAGCGGCGAGGGCGGCATGCCGTGCAGCACGGCACCGTCGAGCGCGGCCGCCGCGGCGGCTGCCACATCGACGGCGTCCAGAGGCCGGTCCAGCGCGGGTTGTACGGGGGCCCGCCGCGGCCTGCGCCGCCTGGACGACAGGGCCTCCTCCTCCGCATGGTCCCGGTCGTACGCCTCCGCGGAAGACGGCCTCCGCGGCCGGGAGCGGGCGGGCAGGGCCCGGCGCCACTGGTCGTCGTACCGTTCGTCGTCCTCGGTCGCGTACTCGTCCTCTTCGGCCGCCGGCTGGATGATGCCGAGCTTCGTGCCGAGCAGCCGCAGTCGCTGCGGGATGGCGTTGACGGGTGTGGCCGTGACGACGAGCAGTCCGAAGACCGTCAGCAGGATGAGCAGCGGGAGGGCCAGGAGCTCGCCCATCGTGTAGATCAACGGGGTGGAGGCGGCCCAGCCGATGAGCCCGCCCGCATCCCTGATGGCGGCGCTTCCCTCGCCGCGCCCCGGCGCGCCGCAGGCCATGTGGACCTGTCCGAGCACGCCGACGACCAGCGCGGACAGGCCGATCACGATACGCCCGTTCGCCTCGGGCTTCTCGGGGTGCCGGATGAGGCGTACGGCGATGACGGCGAGCAGTATCGGCACGACCAGGTCGAGGCGGCCGAAGGCGCCGGTCACCAGCAGTTCGACGAGGTCGCCGACCGGGCCGCGCAGATTCGACCAGGTGCCTGCGGCGACGATCAGCGCGATGCCGAGCAGAAGGAGCGCGAGGCCGTCCTTGCGGTGCGCCGGGTCAAGCCCCTTCGCGCCCCGCCCTATGCCCCGGAACATCGCTCCCACGGCGTGCGCGAGGCCCAGCCACAGGGCGCGCACGAGCCGGTACACGCCCCCGGTCGGACTGGGAGCCGGCTTCGGCGCGGGCTTCTGTGCCGCCTTCTTGGCAGGCGCCCTCTTCGCCGCCGCTTTCTTGGCAGGCGCCCTCTTCGCGGGGGCCTTCTTCGCCGCAGCCTTCGTCGGAGCGGCCGCCTTCTTCGCGGGCGACTTCTTGGCTGCGGGCTGACGTGAGGCCATGGGTGTGAGGTTACCGTCGGAGACCACAGGGGACACGTGTGCCCACGGCTTCACCCGTTCGTGTCGCTCCCGGTGCGGCGTTGAACTGACGGTGCCTCAAGGGCTCAGTTCTGCGAGGGCAGCGATGGCGCACCCGTCCCCGTGCCCGGCTCCAGGGCGTCCAGGGCCCTGCGCAGGCCCGTGAGTTTGCGTTCGAGATGGGCCGCGGTGGCCACCGCAGCCGCGTCCGCGGAGTCGTCGTCGAGCTGCTTCGACAGCGCCTCTGCCTGCTCCTCGACGGCTGCCAGCCGTGCGGAGAGCTCGGCCAGCAGACTGGCGGGCTCCTTGGCGTCGCCGACCGCGGACTTGCCGCCGCCCTCGAGTTGGAGCCGGAGCAGGGCCGCCTGCTCCCGCAGTTGGCAGTTCTTCATGTAGAGCTCGACGAACACCGAGACCTTGGCGCGGAGCACCCAGGGGTCGAACGGCTTGGAGATGTAGTCCACCGCACCCGCCGCATATCCCCGGAAGGTGTGGTGCGGGCCGTGGTTGATGGCGGTGAGGAAGATGATCGGGATGTCCCGGGTCCGTTCCCGCCGCTTGATGTGCGCAGCGGTTTCGAAACCGTCCATTCCCGGCATCTGGACGTCGAGCAGAATGACCGCGAAATCGTCCGTGAGTAGTGCTTTGAGCGCTTCCTCCCCGGACGATGCCCGCACCAGCGTCTGATCGAGCGCAGAGAGGATGGCCTCCAGCGCCAACAGATTCTCCGGCCGGTCATCGACCAGGAGGATCTTGGCCTTCTGCACCATGGCCCGCCCTCCTCGTCCCGGCAGTGCACCGGGCGCCGCCCCAGGGGACGACTCCCTTTCGCCGCCCGCCCTTGTGCCGGTCATGGTAGCCGCACCCTGCCCGTCGCCACACCCTGTCACCGCGATGTCACTGTGCACGTAGCAGAAACGCGGTGGGGGACCAGAAGGTTCCCCGATTCCCGTACTTCTACACGGCTTCGGGCACAGTCAGTCAGCAAGTGGACAGCGCCCGTCCGCCACCCGGTCACTCCTCACGCATCCACTGCTCCATCACGGAGAGCAGATGATCGGGATCGACCGGCTTCGTCACATAGTCGGAAGCCCCGGACTCGATGGCCTTCTCCCGGTCGCCCTTCATGGCCTTCGCGGTGAGGGCGATGATCGGCAGCCCGGCGAACTGGGGCATCCTGCGGATCGCCGTCGTCGTCGCATATCCGTCCATCTCGGGCATCATGATGTCCATCAGTACGACCGTCACATCGTCGTGCTGTTCCAGGACTTCGATGCCCTCACGGCCGTTCTCCGCGTACAGCACGGACAGCCCGTTCTGCTCCAGGACGCTGGTCAGGGCGAAGACGTTACGGATGTCGTCGTCGACGATCAGCACCTTCTCGCCGTCGAACTGCAGGGCGCGGCGCGCCAGGGGCGCCGACTCCTGTCCAGCCCCGCCCGCCCAGCTGTCCTGGGCCCGTTCCTGCCCCGCCGGCTGGCCCGGCAGGGCGGGCCGCTGATCGGCGGCCGCCACCGCCCTCCGCCGCCGCCTGAACAGCGCTGCCGGCCCGTTCTGCGTGTCACGGTACGACTTCACCTCTGCGGGCGTCTCGGCCGCGGGCGCGGTCAGCTCGCGCATGGACGCCGCCGTGTCACCCGGCTCGATCACCGGAGCGAGCTGCGGGTAGCCCTGCGGCGGCAGTTCACTCGGGTACAGCGGCAGATAGAGCGTGAACGTGGAGCCGCGCCCCGGCTCGCTCTGGGCGTGGATCTCGCCGCCCAGCAGCCGCGCGATCTCCCGGCTGATGGACAACCCGAGGCCCGTTCCGCCGTACTTGCGGCTCGTCGTGCCGTCGGCCTGCTTGAACGCCTCGAAGATCACGCGCATCTTGCTCGCCGCGATACCGATGCCGGTGTCGGCGACGGAGAACGCGATCAGATCGGCGTCCGCATCGCGCAGCGACCCTGCCTCGAGCAGCTGCTCCCGGATGGCGATGGGCACGTCGTTGCCGGCCGGCCTGATCATCAGCTCGACGGCTCCCGAGTCGGTGAACTTCACCGCGTTGGACAGGAGGTTGCGCAGGACCTGCAGCAGCCGCTGCTCGTCCGTGTGCAGCGTCGCGGGCAGCTCCGGCGAGACGCGTACGGAGAAGTCGAGTCCCTTCTCCGCGGTGAGCGGCCGGAACGTGGCCTCCACGTAGTCCACGAGCTGGACGAGCGCGATGCGCGTCGGGGAGACGTCCATCTTTCCTGCCTCGACCTTCGACAGGTCGAGGATGTCGTTGATCAGCTGCAGCAGATCCGAACCGGCGCCGTGGATGGTCTCCGCGAACTCGACCTGCTTCGGGGAGAGATTGCCCTCGGCGTTGTCCGCGAGCAACTTGGCCAGGATCAGCAGCGAGTTGAGCGGCGTCCGCAGCTCGTGCGACATGTTCGCCAGGAACTCGCTCTTGTACCGCATCGAGACCGCGAGCTGCTCGGCGCGTTCCTCGAGGACCTGGCGCGCCTCCTCGATCTCGGTGTTCTTGACCTCGATGTCGCGGTTCTGACGGGCCAGCAGCTCGGCCTTCTCCTCCAGTTCGGCGTTGGACGCCTGAAGGGCCTTCTGCCGCTGCTCCAGTTCCTCCGAACGCAGCCGCAGCTGTTCGGTGAGCTCCTGCGACTGCTTGAGCAGCACCTCGGTCTTCGTGTTGACGCTGATGGTGTTGACGCTCGTCGCGATCATCTCGGCGATCTGGTTGAGGAAGTCCTTCTGGATCTGTGTGAACGGCTGGAAGGACGCCAGCTCGATCACCCCGAGGACCGTGCCCTCGAAGAGCACCGGCAGCACGATGACATGCGCGGGCGGCGCGTCCCCGAGTCCGGAGGCGATCTTCAGATAACCGGGCGGGACGTTCTCCACGAGAATCGTCCGCTTCTCCATGGCCGCGGTGCCGATCAGGGTCTCACCGGGCCGGAAGGACGTCGGCATGGAGCCCATCGAGTAACCGTAACTGCCCAGCATGCGCAGCTCGTACGCATCTTCCTGGGTCGCGGCGCCCCGGTCCTTGCCGTCGTCCGTGGGCATCGCCACGAAGAACGCGCCGTGCTGCGCGGAGACCACCGGCGTCAGCTCGCTCATGATGAGCGAGGCGACGTCCTCGAGGTCGCGGCGTCCCTGCATCAGACCCGAGATACGGGCCAGGTTGCCCTTCAGCCAGTCCTGTTCCTTGTTGGCGAGGGTGGTGTCGCGCAGGTTCGCGATCATCGTGTTGATGTTGTCCTGCAGGACCTGGATCTCGCCGGCCGCGTCGACGTCGATCTTGAGGTTGAGGTCGCCGCGGGTCACCGCGGTGGCCACGGCCGCGATGGCGCGCACCTGGCGGGTCAGGTTTCCGGCCATCTCGTTCACGGACTCCGTGAGGTCGCGCCAGGTTCCGTCCACGTCACGCACGCGTGCCTGGCCGCCCAGCTGGCCCTCCGTACCCACCTCGCGGGCGACCAGGGTGACCTGTTCGGCGAAGCTCGAGAGCTGGTCGACCATCGTGTTGATGGTGGTCTTCAGCTCGAGGATCTCGCCACGGGCGTCGATGTCGATCTTCTTGGTCAGATCACCCTTGGCGATGGCGGTGGTCACCATCGCGATGTTGCGCACCTGGCCGGTCAGGTTGGACGCCATCGAGTTCACGGACTCGGTGAGGTCCTTCCACGTACCGGACACGCCCGGCACGCGCGCCTGGCCGCCCAGGATGCCGTCCGTGCCCACCTCGCGGGCCACGCGCGTGACCTCGTCGGCGAACGAACCCAGCGTCTTCACCATCGTGTTGACGGTGTCCGCGAGCTGCGCAACCTCGCCGCTCGCCTCGACCGTGACCTTCTTGGTGAGGTCGCCGTTCGCCACCGCCGTGGTGACCTGGGAGATCTGGCGCACCTGGGTGGTCAGGTTGTTGGCCATCAGGTTGACGTTGTCGCTCAGGTCCTTCCAGATGCCCGTGACGCCGGGGACCCGGGCCTGACCGCCGAGTTGGCCCTCGGTGCCCACCTCGCGGGCCACCCGGGTCACCTGCTCGGCGAAGTTGGACAGCTGGTCGACCATCGTGTTGACGGTGGTGACGAGTTCGAGGATCTCGCCCTTGGCATCGACGGTGATCTTCTTCGACAGGTCGCCGCGCGCCACCGCGGTCGTGACCTCGGCGATGTTCCGCACCTGCATGGTCAGGTTGTTCGCCATGCCGTTCACGGACTGCGTGAGGTCCTTCCAGGTGCCGGAGACACCCTTCACCTCTGCCTGGCCGCCGAGGATGCCCTCCGTACCCACCTCGCGCGCCACGCGCGTGACCTGCTCGGCGAAGTTCGACAGCTGGTCCACCATGGTGTTGAGGGTGTTCTTCAGCTCCAGGATCTCGCCGCGCGCGTCCACGTCGATCTTCTGCGACAGATCACCGCGGGCCACCGCGGTCGCGACCTGCGCGATGTTGCGGACCTGCGCGGTGAGGTTGCCCGCCATGCCGTTCACGGAGTCGGTCAGATCGCGCCACACGCCTGCGACGCCCGGCACCTGTGCCTGACCGCCAAGCCGGCCCTCCGTACCCACCTCGCGCGCCACCCGGGTCACCTGGTCGGCGAACGCGGACAGCTGGTCGACCATCGTGTTGATGGTGTTCTTCAGCTCCAGGATCTCGCCGCGCGCGTCCACGTCGATCTTCTGCGACAGATCACCACGGGCCACCGCCGTGGTCACCTGCGCGATCCCCCGCACCTGGGAGGTGAGATTGCCGGCCATGAGGTTCACCGAATCGGTGAGGTCCTTCCACACACCCGCCACACCGGGCACCTGCGCCTGACCGCCCAGCCGGCCCTCGGTGCCCACCTCGCGGGCCATACGCGTGACCTGGTCCGCGAAGCTCGACAGCTGGTCCACCATCGTGTTCACGGTGTTCTTCAGCTGGAGCATCTCGCCGGAGACGTCGACGGTGACCTTCTGCGACAGGTCGCCGTTCGCCACGGCCGTCGTCACCTGGGCGATGTTGCGGACCTGCCCGGTGAGGTTGCCGAACGCCGTGTTGACGGAGTCCGTCAGGTCCTTCCACGTACCGGCCGCGCCCTGCACAGTCGCCTGCCCGCCGAGCTCGCCCTCGACGCCGATCTCGCGCGCCACGCGCGTGACCTCGGAACCGAACCTGGAGAGCTGGTCGACCATCGTGTTGACGGTGTTCTTCATCTCGAGCATCTCGCCCGCGACGTCGACGGTGACCTTCTGCGAGAGATCACCGTTGGCCACCGCCGTGGTCACCGTGGCGATGTCCCGCACCTGAGTGGTGAGGTTGCGGAAGACCGTGTTCACCGAATCGGTGAGGTCCTTCCACGTTCCCGCCGCGCCCGGCACGTTCGCCTGGCCGCCGAGCCGCCCCTCCGCACCGACCTCGTTCGCCACGCGCGTGACCTCGTCGGCGAACGTGCGCAGGGTCTCGGTCATCTGGTTGATGGTCTCGGCCAGTTGTGCGACCTCGCCGCGTGCGCTGACCGTGACCTTCTGCGACAGGTCGCCGCTGGCGACAGCCGTGGTGACCTGAGCGATCCCCCGCACCTGCGCGGTGAGATTGCCGGCCATGAGGTTCACCGAATCGGTGAGGTCCTTCCACACACCCGCCACACCGGGCACCTGCGCCTGACCGCCGAGCTCGCCCTCGGTACCCACCTCGCGCGCCACACGGGTCACCTCGGAGGAGAAGGACGAGAGCTGGTCGACCATCGTGTTGACGGTGTTCTTCAGTTCGAGCATCTCGCCGGCGACATGGACGGTCACCTTCCGCGACAGGTCGCCCTTTGCGACCGCAGTCGTCACGAGAGCAATGTCACGCACCTGCGCCGTCAGTCGGTACGCCATGGTGTTGACCGAATCCGTGAGATCCTTCCACGAACCGGACATACCGCGCACCCGGGCCTGACCCCCGAGCTTGCCTTCCGTACCGACCTCGCTGGCCACGCGTGTGACCTCGTCGGTGAACGTGGACAGCTGGTCCACGAGGTTGTTGACGGTGCGCCCGACCTTCAGGAACTCGCCGCGCAGCGGATGCCCGCCGCCCTCCGGCCCCTGTGAGCGCAGCTCCATGCGCTGCTGGAGGTCGCCCTCCGCCACCGCGGACAGCACCCGGCCGACCTCGGAGACGGGGCGTACCAGGTCGTCCACGAGCGCGTTCGACGCATCGATCGCCGCAGCCCAGGAACCCTCGCAGGCTCCCACCTCGAGCCGCTCCGTGAGCTTTCCCTCACGGCCGACGACGCGCCGCACCCGGGAGAGCTCTCCCGTCAGGTGGAGATTCCGGTCGGCGACTTCATTGAATACCGCCGCAATCTCGGACATCACGCCGTCGCCCGAGACCGTGAGCCGTTTGCGGAAGTTACCGTCCCGCATCGACACCAGGGCCGCGAGCAGCCGGTTGAGAGCCGCGGTGTCCACCGCGGTTGTCCCGGTGCGTGATGTGCGCTGCTTGTTCAGGGACTGTCCGCCTTTCGCGCGCGTCTTCGAGCTCCGCGTCGCCGCGCCAGACTCCACTGTGTCCCTCCCGCAGGGGTCGACCTCTTGCCGGGCTGTCTCTTCAAGCCTGCCCAGTGTTTCACCATGGCGGAACCAGGCCATAACAGTTCGGCAGCTTCGCACACCGTCCGCACACCCTCCGGGCGGAAACACTGGGAACCCGCATCCGCATGGACGGTGAAGGTAAGTAACCTTGCATGCGGCTGTCCAACCGCCCCGGTCCGCCCGGCCAGGGCTGGTGGCCGTAACGAACGGGCAAACGGAGGGGCGGCCTCAGTATGACCACGGGAGACCTGGGCGTCGACACTCGTACGAGGAGTTCTGTGATCACCGCGCGCGCGGCTGCCACCTTCGACCCCGTCGGGCGTTCTGTCGCTACTGCCCGCTCCTTCGTCCGCGACACCCTCCAGGGGTGGGGATTCACCGACATCGTCGACGACGCGGTGGTCCTCACCAGCGAGCTCGTCACCAACGCGGTGGTGCACGCCGGCACCGCCGCCGAAGTCCTCTGTCTTCGCACAGGCGACGGCGCACGGATCGAGGTCGCCGACCGCTACCCGGAGCGCGAGATCCCCCTCCAGCAGTCCCTCGCGACCATGGGCAGCCCCGACCGCGAGGGCGGCAGGGGGCTGCAGCTCTGCGCCGCGCTGGCCTCCCGCTGGGGCGTCGACTACACCCCCACGCACAAACAGGTGTGGTTCCAACTCGACCTCCCGGAACGGCCGGTGGGGATCCGCACAGCCGGTCCCTCGCTCCCCACCGACCTGCTGCCGCTGGCCGACGGCCGCGTACGGGTCGCAGTCATCCAGATCGACCGGACCGGCGCCGTCACGGCCTGGAACGAGGACGCCGAGGAGCTCTTCGGGTACGCGGCGGACCAGGTCACCGGCAAGCCCCTCACGGACTTCGCGGCCTGGCCGCACACCCCCGGCACCAGCACCGGCATCGCCGAGGCCCTCCAACTCTCGCGCTGGGAGGGCAGTTACGGCATCCGGGGCGCCGACGGCCGCGTCACACCCGTCTACGCCTCGCATCTACGGGTCCGCGACGCCGACGGGGACCCGTCCACTGTCTGCCTTCTCGTACGCGACCACGAGCGCGCCGTCCTGCAGACCCCGCTGCGCGGCCCGGTCCACCCGGACCCCGCAAACCTGACCGAAGGTCATGCCGCGGACCCTTTCGAGGTGTTCATCGGCTCCCCGGCACCGGACGATCTGGACGGGCTCCTGCAGCGCACCGTGGAGCGCGCCCGGGACATGCTCGACGGCGACGCAGCGTTCCTCCTGCTGGCAACCGACGACGAGACGGAGCTGGAGGTCCGCGCCTCCACCGGACTGCCGTCGGCCCGCCAGCGCTTCGCCCGCGTCCCCGTCGAAGCGGGGCCTGGCCGTTACGGTTCGGCGCGCATGCCGTCCGTCCATGAAGATCTCTCTGAGGTCCCCGGCGCCGTGCCGCTGCTCAACGGCACGGGACTGCGCTCCGTCGTCACGGTCCCCTTGAAGGTCGAGGGGCGCCTCACGGGCTCCCTCGGCGTGGCGGCGGAGGCGCCCGACCGGTACTCCAACGAGGAGGCCCTGCGCCTCCAGTTCGCCGCCGACCGCATCGCCCTCGCCGTGGAGTCCGCCCGACTCGGCGAGCTGGAGAGACACCGCCGGGGCTCGCTGTCCTTCCTCGTCGAGGCATCCGACCTCCTCGCGGGCACCCTGGACCGCGACCAGACTCTGGCCCTCATGGCCCAGATGACGGTCCCGACCCTGGCCACGTGGTGCGCGGTCTATACGATCGCCGACCAGTCGTCCGAGCCCTACCTCTCGTACGTGCTGCACGAGGACGAGGAGCGCATCGACGGTCTCAAGGCCCTGCTGGCGCGCATCGCCCCGCCCGACCCGGTCCCGACGCCGGGCGCCCGCGTGTGGAACACCCCCTCCGAGGCCGCCCACGAGGCGGCGCTGCGCACCTCCATGCGCAGCCTGGGCCTCGGCGAGCCGGCCAGCGTGAGCTCCGGCATCGGTACGACTCTGGCGACCTCATCGGCGGTCGGCGGAGAGACCGTCGTCCTCCCCCTGGTGGCCCGCAACCGCGTCATCGGGATGCTCACCCTCGGCAAGCCCTCCGACGAACACTTCCGCCAGGAGGACCTCGAACTCGCCGAGGACCTCTCCCGCAGGGCCGCCCTCGCCCTCGACAACGCCCGCCTGTACTCGGAGCGCACGGCGATCAGCCAGTCTCTCCAGCGCAGCCTGCTCCCTCCGGAACTCCCCGATGTGCCGGGCGTCGAGGTGGAGGTCATCTATCGCGCGGCGGGCGAGGGCAACGAGGTCGGCGGTGACTTCTACGACCTCTTCCCCATCCGCGACGGCGCCTACGGCTTCGCGATCGGCGACGTCTGCGGTACGGGACCGGAGGCGGCGGCCGTCACAGGTCTGGCCCGGCACGCCCTGCGGCTGCTGGCACGCGAGGGCTTCGGCGGCCCCGCTGTCCTGGAGCGCCTCAACGCCGCGATCCTCGACGAGGGAGCCCGCAGCCGCTTTCTGACCCTGCTCTACGGCGAGTTGTGGCCCCAGGAGGACGGCTCGGCCGTCCTGAAGGTGGTCTGCGCCGGCCACCCCCTGCCGCTTCGCCTGCGCCAGGACGGCACGGTGGAACCGGCTGCTGAACCGCAGCCGCTCCTTGGCGTCATGGACGATCTGGAGCTGTACGAGCAGACGGTCGTCCTTGACCCGGGCGACGTCCTGCTCTGCGTCACCGACGGCGTCACGGAGCGCCGCGAGGGCACGCGCATGCTCGGCGACGACGGCCTCACGGATGTTCTGACCACCTGCACGGGCCTCACGGCCGGCGCAGTTGCCGCCCGCATCATGCGCGCTGTGGAGCGTTTCGCGTCAGACGCGCCCTCGGACGACATGGCGATTCTGGCGATGCGGGTACCCGGTCTTCAGAAGGACTGAGACCTCGGCCGGAGACCAAAAAGGCCTCCGCCCGATGGGCGGAGGCCTTGTGCTGTGGAGCCCCCAAACGGAATCGAACCGTTGACCTTCTCCTTACCATGGAGACGCTCTGCCGACTGAGCTATAGGGGCCGGCCGCCTTACGCGGTTTCCCGCGCGGCAACGGAATAAATCATACCCCGAACTCGCGTGTGTTCCGAACAGCCGGCCACGGGCTCAGAACGCAGGCTGCAGCAGCCCGCCGAGCGCGTTGCAGGCCGAGACGATCCGGTGTATCTCGCGCCGCGAAAGTGAGGCATCGACGGGCAGCGCCAGAGTCTCGTCGGCGGCCCGCTCTGTCTCCGGCAGACAGATGTCGCGCCGGAAGCCGGGAATGCGGTGCAGGGGTGTTTTGACCGGCACACGTCCGTCAACTCCCCTGGCACGTATGGCCCGTACAAAGGCGTCCCGGTCCGGCCTCCCGTTTCCGGGAACCCGTACGACGTACTGCTGATAGGTGTGCCGCACGCTACCGATGGGCGTTATCACTCCGCCGAGCCGCTGGTCGAGGTAGGCGGCATGCGCTCGCCGCTGCGCCACCCCGTCGATCGGCGGCGCGTCCAACTCGCTGTGTTCCAGCACGAGAAGGCCGTGGCGCTGCCCAATGCTCCGCAGAGCATCGACATCAGCCGGCCGTCCGAAGCGGTGTACGACGACGACTGCCGCCGTACGCGGGGTTATCGCACCCGCAACGGCCGCGGGATCAAGGCAGTACGTCACCGGGTCTATGTCGGCGAAGACAGGTACTGCTCCAGCCAGGACCACAGCCTCTGCGACTTCGACGTTCCCGAACGCCGGCACCACGACCTCGTCGCCGGCGCCGATGCCAGCGGCCTTCAGGATTCCAACTGTCCCCATGGGGGGATGCTGACCGCGCAACGTGAACGCAAGATGACGCAGAACGAAAAAGAGCTGGTCCCCCAACCGAAGTCGGGGGACCAGCTCAATCAAAG
>NZ_JACEHE010000044.1 GCF_013778455.1 Streptomyces himalayensis subsp. himalayensis
CGGCAAGGGTCAGATCTTCGTGAAGGGCGAGGTCATCAAGACGGTGCCCGAGTCGAAGATCGTGGAGACCCTCATCGAGGAAGCGATGAAGATCGCCGAGCAGATGGAGAACGACGGCGTCGCCTCCGGCGCGCCGACCGTCACCACGCCAGGAGCATCCGGCATCACCGTGAGCTGAACAACCTTGCCAGCGAGTGAGCCGAAGGAGCGCGACGGTGTCGAGAAGGATGAGCGTGCCCCCGCTCTGGGGGTACCTCCCAGGCCCTCAAGGCACTGGGGGAGAAGCCGAGAGTGGGGGAGCGCGGAGGCCCGACGAAGGAGGGCTGAGCACGGTCGCCTTCTCGACACCGGCCACGCCCCGACAGGGGCTTATGGATACAGCGCGCTCCGGAGGCGAACCGAGCTTCAAAAAAGAGGGGAGGCCCGAGCGTGACGATTCTGGAAGGCATCCGGGGGCCACGTGATCTGAAGGCGCTGTCCGAGGAGGAACTCGACCTGCTGGCCGAGGAGATCCGTGAGTTCCTGGTGCATGCGGTCGCCCGGACCGGCGGTCACCTGGGGCCCAACCTCGGGGTGGTGGAGCTCACCATCGCCCTGCACCGGGTCTTCGAGTCGCCCGTCGACCGCATCCTGTGGGACACCGGCCACCAGAGCTACGTACACAAGCTACTGACGGGACGTCAGGACTTCTCCAAACTGCGCGGCAAGGGGGGCCTGTCGGGCTATCCGTCGCGCGAGGAGTCCGAGCACGACGTCATCGAGAACAGCCACGCCTCCACCGCCCTCGGCTGGGCGGACGGCCTCGCCAAGGCGCGCCAGGTGCTGGGGGAGCAGGGCCATGTCGTTGCCGTCATCGGAGACGGCGCTCTCACCGGCGGCATGGCGTGGGAGGCGCTCAACAACATCGCGGCAGCCAAGGACCGGCCGCTGATCATCGTCGTCAACGACAACGAACGCTCCTACGCCCCGACGATAGGCGGCCTCGCCAACCACCTCGCGACGCTGCGCACGACCGACGGTTACGAAAAGGCGCTGGCCTGGGGCAAGGACGTACTGCAGCGCACACCCGTGATCGGGCGGACGCTGTACGAGTCGCTGCACGGCGCCAAGAAGGGCTTCAAGGACGCCTTCGCGCCGCAGGGCATGTTCGAGGACCTAGGGCTGAAGTACGTCGGGCCGATCGACGGACACGACACCCGTGCCGTCGAGTCGGCGCTGCGCCGGGCGAAGCGCTTCCACGGGCCGGTGCTCGTGCACTGCCTCACCGAGAAGGGGCGCGGCTACGAGCCGGCGCTCGCGGACGAGGCCGACCGTTTCCACACGGTCGGCGTCATGGACCCGCTGACCTGCGAACCGCTCGCGCCGTCCAACGGGCCTTCGTGGACCTCAGTGTTCGGCGACGAGATCGCCCGAATCGGCGCCGAGCGCGAGGACGTCGTGGCGATCACGGCGGCCATGCTGCACCCGGTGGGGCTGACGAAGTTCGCCGAGCAGTTCCCTGACCGGGTGTGGGACGTCGGGATCGCCGAGCAGCACGCCGCGGTGTCCGCTGCCGGCCTTGCGACGGGCGGGGTGCATCCGGTGGTCGCCGTCTACGCCACCTTCCTCAACCGCGCCTTCGACCAGCTCCTCATGGATGTCGCCCTGCACAAGTGCGGCGTGACGTTCGTACTGGACAGGGCGGGTGTGACCGGGGTCGACGGGGCCTCGCACAACGGCATGTGGGACATGTCGATCCTGCAGGTCGTGCCAGGTCTGCGTATCGCCGCGCCGCGCGACGCCGACCAGCTGCGGGCGCAGTTGCGCGAGGCGGTCGCCGTAGACGACGCGCCGACGCTGCTGCGGTTCCCCAAGGAGTCGGTGGGACCGGCGATTCCGGCCGTGGACCGGATGGGCGGCCTCGACGTCCTGCACCGGACGGCTTCGGGGCAGGGATCTGCGTACGACGCGCAGGCGCTGTTCGTTGCCGTCGGCGTGATGGCACCGGTGTGCCTCCAGGCCGCCGAGCTGCTCGAGGCGCGCGGCATCCGGTGCACCGTCGTCGACCCGCGCTGGGTCAAGCCCGTCGATCCCGCACTGCCGCCGCTGGGCGCCGCGCACGATCTGGTGGCGGTCGTCGAGGACAACAGCAAGGCGGCAGGGGTCGGTGCGGCGGTCGCGCTGGCGCTGGGCGAGGCCGAAGTGGACGTACCCGTACGGCGGTTCGGCATCCCGGAGCAGTTCCTCGCGCACGCCAAGCGTGGTGAGGTACTGGCCGACATCGGGCTCACGCCCGTCGAGATCGCCGGACGGATCGGTGCCGCCCTGGCAGCCAAGGAGAAACCGGAAAAATGACCACCTCCGACCCCAAGGAGTTCGAGGAAGGCCCGCAGAGCGGCACGGGGGCAAGCGCGCGGGATCATGCGCGCGAGGACACGCCGCCCGGCGGGCGCAAGGAGTTCGACCTCGGCAGACTCCTCGCCGAGCGCGGCGCCGAGCGCTATGAGCTGCACTCCAAGTACCTCAACCACCAGTTGCCGCGCATGCTGCACACCATCGGATTCGACAAGGTGTACGAGCGGGCAGAGGGCGCGTACTTCTGGGACGAGGACGGCAACGACTACCTCGACATGCTCGCCGGGTTCGGCGTCATGGGCCTGGGCCGGCACCACCCCGTCGTACGCAAGGCGCTGCACGACGTCCTGGACGCCTCGCTCGCCGATCTGACCCGTTTCGACTGCCAGCCGCTGCCCGGACTGCTCGCCGAGAAGCTGCTGGCCCACAGCCCGCACCTGGACCGTGTGTTCTTCGGCAACAGCGGCACGGAGGCCGTCGAGACGGCACTGAAGTTCGCCCGGTACGCGACGGGGAAGCCGCGCGTCCTGTACTGCACGCACGCATTCCACGGGCTGACCACCGGCTCGCTGTCCGTGAACGGCGAGTCGGGCTTCCGGGACGGCTTCGCACCGCTGCTGCCCGACACCCCGGTCCCGCTGGGCGACCTCGACGTACTGGCGAAGGAGCTCAAGAAGGGCGATGTCGCCGCGCTGATCGTCGAGCCGATCCAGGGCAAGGGCGTACTTGAGGCGCCGCCCGGCTATCTGCGTGCCGCCCAGGACCTGCTCCACGGGCACAAGGCGCTGCTCATCGCCGACGAGGTCCAGACAGGCCTCGGCCGTACCGGCGACTTCTACGCGTATCAGCACGAGGAAGGGGTCGAACCGGATCTGGTCTGCGTGGCGAAAGCGCTCTCAGGAGGCTACGTCCCGGTGGGCGCCACGATCGGCAAGGACTGGATCTTCAAGAAGGTCTACTCGTCGATCGACCGCGTGCTCGTCCACTCGGCGAGCTTCGGATCCAACGCCCAGGCCATGGCAGCTGGGCTCGCCGTGCTCTCGGTCATGGAGGACGAGCAGATCGTCGCTAACGCGCGCGCGACCGGTGGGCTGCTCAAGAGCCGGCTGGCGGCGCTCGTCGACCGCTATGAGCTGCTGAGCGATGTACGGGGCCGTGGCCTGATGATCGGCATCGAGTTCGGCAGGCCACGGTCGCTGAAACTGCGCAGCCGCTGGACGGTGCTGCAGGCCGCCCGCAAGGGGCTCTTCGCGCAGATGGTGGTGGTGCCGCTGCTGCAGAAGCACCGCATCCTCACCCAGGTGTCCGGCGATCACCTTGAAGTGATCAAGCTGATCCCGCCGCTGGTCGTGGGGGAGCGGGACGTGGACCGCTTCGTGGATGCCTTCACCGCCGTCATGGACGATGCCCACAGTGGTGGCGGGCTGATGTGGGACTTCGGGAAGACGCTGGTGAAGCAGGCGGTGGCCAACCGGTAGCGCGCCTCTTTGCCTCTCGGGCAAGAAATTTGCCCAGGAGGCATGACGTCTGGCTCAATCGGAGGCATGAGCCCTTCCGAGCCGGAGCGGCCGGCGACACCCGATGAGCTGCCCGCCGTCGCACCCCACCTGCGCGAGCTGCGGCGACGAGCCTCGCTGACCCTCGAGGCCGCCGCCCGCGCCGCAGGTCTCTCGCCCGCCCACCTCTCACGCCTTGAGACCGGACGACGCCAGCCCTCGCTGCCGATGCTGCTCGCGCTCGCGCGCATCTACGGTACGACGGTTTCTGAGCTGCTGGGCGAGACGGTGACCGACCGCGACGCCGTACTCCGCGGCGCGGACACCGAGCCCACCGAGGCGGGCGGCTGGACCTACCGGCAGGCGGGCTCCTCCGGTCGCGCCATGCAGGCCCTGCGGGTGCACGTGGCGCCTGGGACGCAGGGCGACATCGTGCGCGTACACCCGGGGGAGGAGTGGCTCTACGTGCTCGAGGGACGGCTACGGCTGCGGCTCGGGGACGCCACGCACAGCCTCGGGCCAGGCGACAGCGCTCACTTCGACTCGCTGACCCCGCACCGGCTCGAGGCCGACGGCCGCGACGGGGCCGAGCTGCTCTTCGTACACACATTGCTGCAGAGCCCCGCCGTCGTGCCGTGCCTCGGCCCGGCGGCCGGCCACCGGACCATGGGAGACCCGCGATGACCGAACCGACGACGCCGGAACCGATAACGCCTCAGCCTGCGCCGTCCGAGCCGGCCGCGTCTCGCCGCTCGATGGAGGAGAGGTTCCCGCGCGCTCTCTGGGTGCGGCTCATCGTCTACATCGCCGTGGGGCATCTCCTGGCGGCGTTCATCTATCTGCTCTTCGAGCTCGGCGCGAAGAGCCAGTAACCGCCTGTTCCGAGGGCCGGGTCTCAGTCGAGCAGGCGCGCGCGGAGCCTCTCGCGTACCTCCGGCGTCAGCTTCAGGCCCTCGGCGAAGTAGTTGTCAGTGCCGCCCCACGTCTCCTCGATCGTGTCGAACGCCGCGCGGAGGTACTCGGCGCGCGCGTCGAAGAGCGGGCTCAGGAGCTCCATGATCTCGGGGGACATGCCGTTGGGGGAGGTATCGGTCCGGCGCACCTTGTAGCGGCGATGCTGGGCGTTCGACTCGAGGTAGTCCGCCTCGATGGCGTCGCGCTCGACACCGACGGCCAGCAGTGCCACTGCGATCGTCACGCCCGCGCGGTCCTTGCCCGCGGCGCAGTGCAGCAGCGCGGGGACGCTGTCGTCCGCCAGGGCGTGCAGCACACGGCTCTGCTCGGCGGTGCGCTGCCTGATGATCGTGCGGTACGAGCTGATCATCCGGTTCGCCGCCTTGCCGTCGGACAGGATGGCGCGCAGCTGGTCCACGCTGCCGTCACGGACCATCCGCCAGAACTCGGCCCCGTCGGCGGGGTCGTTCATCGGGATGTTCACATTGCGTACGCCGGGCAGCTCCACGTCCGGGCCCTCGAGCCGCTGGTCCGCGGAATTGCGGAAGTCGAAGACCGTGTGGAGGCCCAGTGAGGTGAGGAATGCCGCGTCCGCCTCGGTCGCGTGCGCCAGGTGCCCGCTCCGGAACAGCATCCCCTGCCGGGTCCGGCGACCGTCCGTGGTCGGGAGGCCCCCGACGTCACGGAAGTTGCGCACACCGACCAGCTCAGGGTCTGTCGACGGGACCTGCTGCGTCACGTGGGCTCCTCCCAGTCGGCCACCGACGCTGCTCGCCGGAGGGCGCTCTGTCGACCATACGACATGGGTGTCAGGGCCAATCAGCTGCTGCGGGGGCGGTTTTGGGGCCTTGCGTGGTCGTGTTTCCGCTGTCCATACAGCCGTATTTGGTGCCTTGCCGGGCGGCCTCGATGCCCGCGCTGCCCTGTATGAGGCCATTGCCCAGAGGGTGCCTCACCCCCGATGATGTTGGTACCTGATCGGGCGTGAGCGAATGTGGGGGCTTGATGATCGAGATCGGTGCGGACGGCCGGACGTGGCTCCTCTCCGGGCCCGGCAGCAGCTATGCGCTGCGGCTGACGGACCGCGACGAGCTGCTGCACCTTCACTGGGGGCCGCGGATCACGCTTGCCGATGCCGAGGCGCTCGCCGCCGAGCCCCCCGCTCCGTACTGGCCCTTCGAGTCCCCGCTCGACGGGCACGAGGAGTACCCGGTCGAGGGCGGCCCCCGCTTCGTACGCCCCGCGCTGTCGGTACGCACCGACGAGGTGCGCGGGACCGAGTGGCGCTACCGGAACGCGGCAGCGGACGACGACGAGCTGCAGGTGCACTTCTTCGACGAAGTGCACCACCTCCAGCTCACCCTCGTGTACCGCATGCGCGACGACGTCGTCGAGCGCAGCGCCATCCTGATCCACCAGGGGCCGGCCGACGCCCCCGCCCTGGAGGTGCTGCGCGCCGACTCCGCGACCTGGACGCTGCCGGTGCGCGACCGCTGGCGGCTGTCCCAGCTGCACGGCCGGTGGGCGGCCGAGTCCCGGCTCGGGCGCTCCGAGCTGACCTACGGCGAGAAGATCATCGGTAGCCGGCGCGGGCACACCGGGCACCAGCACCTGCCGTGGGTCGCGCTCGACGCGGAAGGCGCGGCCACCGAGGAGAGCGGCGAGGTGTACAGCTGCGCCCTCGCCTGGTCGGGGTCCTGGCGGATCGCCGTGCAGCAGCTGCCGGACGGCATCGTGCAGATCACCGGTGGTACGGGGCACGACGACTCGGGGCAGGCGCTGCTCAAGCCCGGAGTGGCGATCGCCACACCCGTCTTCGCGGGGCTGTGGAGTGACGGCGGCTTCGGCGGAACAAGTCGGGCATGGCACACATATCAGCGCAAGTACGTTATTCCCGACGCCGCTCAGGACCGGCCCGTGCTCTACAACTCCTGGGAGGCCACCAATTTCGGCATCTCCGAGGACCAGCAGCGGGCGCTCGCCCGGCGCGCCGCCGACATGGGCGTCGAGCTGTTCGTCGTCGACGACGGCTGGTTCGGCGCACGGACCAGCGACCGGGCCGGTCTGGGCGACTGGACGCCCAACCCGGACCGCTTCCCGCACGGGCTGAAGCCGCTTGCCGACGACGTGCACGCCCTGGGCATGCGGTTCGGCATCTGGGTCGAGCCGGAGATGGTCAACGCCGACAGTGATCTGTATCGCGCCCACCCCGACTGGGTGCAGCACTTCCCTGGACGTACGCGGACGGAGTTCCGCAACCAGCTGGTCCTGAACCTCGCCCGCGAGGACGTCCAGCAGTACCTGTGGGAGCAGCTGGACACCCTGCTGGGCAGCGCGCCCATCGACTATGTGAAGTGGGACTTCAATCGCTGCTTCACGGACGCGGGCTGGCCTGGGGAACCGTATCCGCAGAGGCTGTGGAACGCCCATGTGCACGCGCTCTACGGGCTGTTGGACCGGCTGCGGGCCGCGCACCCCGGAGTGGCCTTCGAGTCCTGCTCGGGCGGTGGCGGCCGGATCGACCTCGGCATCATGGCGCGCACCGACCAGGTGTGGACCTCCGACAACACCGACCCGCTGGACCGGCTCGCCATCCAGCACGGCTTCACTCAGGTACACCCCGCGCGGGTCATGGCGGCCTGGGTCACCGACAGCCCGAACGTCCAGCTCAATGACCGAGTGAGCTCGTTGCGATTCCGCTTCGTCAGCGCCATGGCCGGGGTGCTCGGGGTCGGCGGCGACCTCACCGAGTGGAGCGACGAGGAGCTCGCCGAGGCTCGTCAGTGGGTGGATCTCTACAAGGACATCCGCCCCGTCGTGCAGCGCGGCGACCTCTACCGGCTGAGGGCGCCGGAGGGCGGGCTGAGCGCGGTGCAGTACGTCCTCGGGGACGAGACCTTCGTCCTGGCGTGGCTGCAGGCCCAGCACTACGGGGAGGCGCCCCCGGCGGTCAGGCTGCGCGAGCTCGATCCCGCCGGGTCGTACGAGTGCCTCGAGACCGGCACGGTGCACCGGGGTGCGGTGCTGCTGCACCACGGTCTGCGGACCGGGCTGCATGGCGACCTGGATGCGGCAGTTCTCCGTCTGCGTCGCATCTGACCGATTTAGTCCTCTTTGGGTTATTAGCTCTAACTCGCCCTGCAATAAGGTGTCATGAGCGGCATGCCGTGAGCAGGATCATATTGGTGACGGTGGGTGGCGATCTCCCTTTCGTGACCGCCCCTGAATTTCCGGGCTGTTGGCCTGAATGCGGAGATCGTTAATCCACGGACAGTGACCGGAATTTCCGGCGAAGGATCAAGAACCGGAATCCCGCCGGAATAACCACGCTTGTGTCCGCCATTCCGACTCGCTTACGGTCACGGTCGATCCGGGCGGACGCCGAATCCTGCCATCGCCCGGAATCCCCACTCACACAACGTGTATGGCAGGAGCGGGGGATCCCACAGGTAGAACGCCGGTTCCGGGTATCCGGACCAGCTTGGGGTGAAGTCGCGCCAAAACGCGGCCGGACATCTCCAGTCCGAACCCGACAGCTCACCTCGCAGGCGCCGGAGAGGAATTCGCCATGCCCGCGACCGGTAAGAACCGCCGTTCCAAGTCCCTGCGCTTCACCCGCTCCATAGCCGCCTTCAGCGCGGGGAGTGCCGCACTCGCACTGCCGCTCATCGGCGCCACGGGCGCCTTCGCCGCTCCCGCACAGACCGCCCCGCAGTCCGCGGTCCAGTCCGTTTCCGGAAAGGCCGTCGTCGCGCCCGCCGCCAAGTCGGCCGCGACGAAGACGTATACGGTGAAGTCGGGCGACTGCCTCGCCAGCATCGCCAGGGAGCAGAAGGTCGCCGGCGGCTGGAAGAAGCTCTACAAGGACAACCGCAAGGCCATCGGCGCCGACCCCACAAAGATCCGCGCGGGCCTCAAGCTCGTCGTCGACGGCAAGGCCGCCGCCACCAACGACTCGGCCTCCGCTTCCGCCTCCAAGGCCCCGGCCGCTGCCGCCTCCAAGGCGCCCGCCGAGAAGGCGTCCACGACCTCCACCGCTCCCAAGGCGACCACCACGGCCACGAGCACGGCGCCCGCGGACACGGCAGCCACGACCACTTCCGCCTTCACCGCGCCGATCCCCGGCGCCACCATGAGTACGCCCTACCGCCAGTCGGGCAGCATGTGGTCGAGCGGCTACCACACCGGCGTGGACTTCGTGGCTCCGACCGGCACCAGCCTCAAGGCCGTCGGTGCGGGCACTGTCGTCTCCGCCGGCTGGGCCGGTTCGTACGGCAACCAGGTCGTCATCCAGCTGAGCGACGGTCTGTACGCGCAGTACGCCCACCTGTCCGCCCTCTCCGTCTCGGCCGGCCAGACCGTGACCGCGGGACAGCAGATCGGGCTCTCCGGCTCCACGGGCAACAGCACGGGCCCGCACCTGCACTTCGAGATCCGCACCACGCCGGACTACGGCTCCGACGTCGACCCGCTGGCGTACCTGCGCCAGCACGGCGTCTCCATCTGACACCACCTCGGTTTCGAGGGACCGACACCGATCGACGAGGCCCGGTCAGGCCTGCACCGCCCCATGGTGCGACCTGGCCGGGCGCACGTCGTCTCGCCCGTGAGCCGCGCCGACCCTGCCTCTATGAACGGCCCGGCTCTATTCCTGGCTTGGGCGAATCTTGACGAGTGGCATATCTCACCCGCCGTCAACCCCTGCCTACGGTGGCGTAGGTCACTTAGCGAGGTGAAAGATATGCCGACGTGGCAGCAGAGTCGACATTCCTCACCAGTGACGTGATCAGGTCCTACGCAGCGGTCGGCGACAGCTTCACGGAAGGTGTCGGAGACCCCGGGCCCGGCGGGCACTTCGTCGGCTGGGCCGACCGGCTCGCCGTCCTTCTCGACGACCGGGTCCCGGAGCACACCTTCCGCTACGCCAACCTCGCCGTACGCGGCAGGCTCCTCGACCAGATCGTCGCGGAACAGGTCCCGCGGGCCAAGGAACTGGCTCCCGACCTCGTGACGTTCTGCGCCGGCGGCAACGACATCATCCGGCCCGGCACCGACCCCGACGACGTCGCGGAACGCTTCGAGCGGGCCGTCGCCGACCTCGCATCGGCCGCGGGCACCGTCCTGATCGCCACGGGCTTCGACACCCGCGGCGTACCCGTGCTGAAGCACCTGCGCGGCAAGATCGCCACGTACAACCTGCACCTGCGGGCCATCGCCGACCGGTACGGCTACCCCGTCCTCGACCTGTGGTCGCTCAAGACCATCCAGGACCGCAGGGCTTGGGACCCCGACCGGCTGCACCTGTCGCCCGAGGGCCACACCCGTGTCGCCCTGCGCGCCGCACAGGTGCTCGGACTCGAGGTGCCCGCCGACCCGGACCAGCCCTGGCCCCCGGAACCGCCGCGCGGCTCCCTCGAGGTGCGCCGCGACACGATCCACTGGGCCCGCGAATACCTCGTGCCGTGGATCGGACGGCGGCTGCGCGGCGAGTCCTCCGGGGACCACGTCGAGGCGAAGAGACCGGATCTGCTGCCTCTGTAGAGGCATCTGGTGGTCTTGGGAACCGGGGGAGGGTGGTATGCGGTGAGCGTCGTGGGCAGTCGTGCCGCTGGGGGGAACGGGTGGGCACAACCCCACGACGGCGGGTTCGTCAGGTACGGCCTGAACCCGTCATGGGCCTCCGGCCCGGAGCCGGGGCGCGTCCGGAACCGTGGGGCCCGCCCGGCGGGTCACCGTGCCGTTGCCGTCAACGCCTCCCGCTCAAGGCCCAGTTCCCGGGCGAGTGCCTCGTCGACCCACTCCGTCATGCGCGCACGGGACGGCGCGCCGTCGTAGGCCGTCATCTGGACCGCGAGCCCGTCCAGCAGCGCGGTCAGGCGCAGGGCCGCGGCCATCGGGTCCGGGCAGCGGAACTCGTCGGCCGCCACGCCCGCCGCGATCACCTCGGCGAGCGCTGCCTTCCACTGCTGATCGAGGCCGCGCGTCACCTCGCGCAGCGCGGGATCGCGCAGGGCCCCCGCCCAGCCCTCGATCCACAGCCGCCACCCCTTGGCCTGCCCGGTCGGCGCGTACCAGCGGACGGCGGTACGCAGGCGGCGTACCGCCGTCGTGCGCCTGCCCAGCAGCCTGCGCAGATGCGCGAGATCGCCCTCGGCGGCATGTGCGAACGCGGCGGCGACCAGCTGTTCCTTGGTCGAGAAGTGATAGAGCACCAGGGCGTTGCTGACCCCGAGGGTGGCGGCCACATCGGCGATGCGCACGGCCGCGACCCCTCGCGCCTCGATCTGCTCGACGGCGGCACGCAACAGCTCTTCCCGCCGCTCAGCCACGCTCAACCGCACCCGTGTCATCAGGAAGCACCGCCCACGTTGCACAGCGAAGCACCGTCCACGCTGTACAGGGAAACACCGTCCACGCTGTACAGGGAAACACCGCCGACGCTGCACACCAGGAGCCGGACCGCGTGAGGCACGCGCGCGTGGGCACGCGCCGGAACAGTCACCGGACCGGTCACCGGGACAGTCATCCGTACCACCCGAACCGCTCCGCGATCACCGGCAGCCGGTCCGACACGATGGTGTGCGCGGCCGCGCGCGGCGTCGTACCGTCGGCCTCCGCGCGCGTGAGCATCTGGTCGATCAGCGCGCGCATGGAGCGGCGGGTGTGGTCGAAGGCCTCGTCCGCGTCCGCGCCGATGTCGCCGAACAGCGTCCACCACCACCAGGCGTTCGTGCCGGAGTTGACGACGACGTCCGGGAGGACGGTGATCCCTCTCGCGGCCAGCAGTTCCTCCGCATCGGGCAGCACCGGCATGTTCGCCGCCTCGACGATCCAGCGGGCCGTGATCCGCCGCTGGTTCCCGGCATCGATCGTGTACGACACCGCCGCGGGAACGAGAATCTCCGCGTCGACGGACAGCCAGGCGTCGCCCGGCAGTTCACGGTCGTCGTCGCGAAGGGCGGCGCGATCCACCGTGCCGTACGCGTCCCTGGCCGCGAGCAGCGCCTCGACGTCGAGCCCGGCCGGGTTGGCGATCGTGCCTTTGACGTCGGCGACGGCGACAATCGTGAGCCCCGCGCGCGCGAGAAAGCGGGCGGTCGCGCCGCCCATGGTCCCCAGACCCTGCACGCAGACGCGGGTGCCCGCATACGGCACACCCGCCCGGTCCAACGCGGCCAGCACCGACTCCGCCACCCCGCACCCTCCGATCAGTTCGTCGAGTCCGATGCCGTCCACCTCGACCGCGAACGCGTCGGCGAGCCGCTGCCGGGCCGCCGTCTCGTCGTCCAGTAGCGGGTAGACGGCCTGGATGGACGAGACCAACCCCGCCTCCGCAGCAGCCCTGTCGACGATGTCCTGAGTGAGGCCGAGATCCTCCCCGGTCGTCCAGAAGTCCTCGATGTACGGGCGCATGGCGCGCAGGTACCGCACCAGGACGCCGTACGCCTCCGGGTCCTGCGGGTCACAGTCGATCCCGCCCTTGGCGCCGCCCAGGGGGATGTAGCGGCCCTCCGGGTTGTAGTGCAGGGCCTCCTTCATCGTCATCCCGCGGGCGAGACCGGTGACCTCTTCGAGCGTGCAGCCCGCACGCATCCGCAACCCGCCGCTGGAGACACCCCGCACCAGCCGGTCCACCACGAGGAACCCCCGGCGGCTGGTGATGTGATCGGTCCAGGTCAGCGACATCAGTGGGGGCTCGGCGACGGCGCCCCCTGCGGTGCGTCGCGAGGCCGGTTCGGCAGGTTCGCCAGGTGCTGCCGATGCGGCCGATGCGGTCGGTGGCGCGGCTGCGGTGGGTGGGCCGGACATGGGTCTCCAGGGTTCGATGCGCTCACCGCGATACTCGCACCGCGATGCGCTCACGTATTCGATGCGCTCACGTAATCGATGCGCTCACGGAATAGACGCGCTCACGGAACAGACCGCGCGCTTACTGAATCGCCAGTCAGTATCGAGATGCCTGGAGACCCCTGTCAACGCGCCCCTTGAGCGTCGCGGCGGCATCCGTGGTCGGCGTGCGGCGGTGTCTCTGGACGGTGAAGCGTCAAGCGCCTCCGGACGGTGAAGTGTCAAGCGCCTCCGGTCAGGGCACCCGACGATCCTGCCGCACCACGCGTCGCCGCCCCTGGGCCGTCGCGGAGATCGCACGAATCCTTGAACCCCTGACTGGTGAGCCCCAGTGCCGAGTTCATGCGCGAGCGCGGGCCATGGGGGCCACCTTCCGTCTTCGTCCGTCTTCATGGATGCGGTGTGCTGTCACCGGTACGACGGACCGGGGCGCCGCAGATGTGACATACCGGCCCGCATACAGGCCCACATTTCGAGCACCACACCACGGGCTTGTCATCCCTGGAGCCGGCTGTGGCGTCCTTATGAGGGGCGCAGCAAGGCGAGGGGCACCGGAGATCACCGGGGAAGGACCGCGGCGCGGACATCGTGCCGTCACCCCGCCGACCCGGGCCTGTCAGAGGCGCCACGCATAATGAATGTCCTACGACCACAGGAGGCGCCGTGACCGGTTCCCGTTCCCTGAGCTCGGGGCTCCGCTCGCTGCGGCCCGCCGCCTTCGGCGCGGAACCGGCGGGTGAACGGCTCGCCAGGATCCACAGATCGCCGAACTTTGCGAACGGCTCGTTCCAGAACCCGGTGGGCGCCCGAACCCGCCCCTCCTCCGGCTCCGCGTTCGAGCTCGCGAAGTCGTACTTCCGCAAGGAGGAGCGCGCCAGGCGCGCCCCCGCCGGAGCGGTGCCGGTGCACCCCTCGACCCTCGCCGACCTGGCGAGGTCCCCGGCGAGCGGGCTGCGGCTCACCTGGATGGGCCACTCGAGCGTGCTCGCCGAGATCGACGGCCGCCGGGTGCTCTTCGACCCGGTCTGGGGCGAGCGGTGTTCCCCCTTCGACTTCGCAGGTCCCAAGCGGCTGCATCCCGTTCCCGTGCCTCTGGCCGCGCTGGGACCGGTCGACGCGATCGTCATCTCGCACGACCACTACGACCACCTTGATTTGCCCACGATCAAGCAGCTGGCCGATACGGACACCGTTTTCGCGGTGCCGCTCGGCGTAGGCGCCCATCTGGAGCGCTGGGGCGTATCGGCGGACCGGCTCCGCGAGCTCGACTGGAACGAGTCGACCGAGGTGTCCGGCCTGTCCCTCACCGCCACCCCCGCGCGGCACTTCTGCGGCCGCGGCCTGCGCAACCAGCAGCACACGCTCTGGGCATCATGGGTCGTGGCGGGCGACGAGCACCGGATCTATCACAGCGGGGACACCGGGTACTTCCCCGGCTTCAAGGACATAGGCGCCGAGCACGGCCCCTTCGACGCCACGATGATCCAGATCGGCGCGTACAGCGAATTCTGGCCCAAGAACCACACGGATTCCACGCCGCTGCCTGGAGCCTGGCCGGACATTCACATGTCGCCCCCGCAGGGGGTCCAGGCACACCTTGACCTGCAGGGGCATAAGCCGCACGGTGTGATGCTGCCGATCCACTGGGGCACCTTCAATCTGTCCCTGCACCCGTGGGCGGAGCCCGGGGAGTGGACGAAGGACGCTGCTGAGGAGGTCGGGCAGGCGGTTGCGCTTCCCCGGCCGGGCGAGCCCTTCGAGGCTGCTGGGCCACTCCCGACTGATCCCTGGTGGCGGGCTGTGTCCGCTTCCATCGCACGTCCGTGGCGCCGCCCCGAGGGGCCGCATGCCACACCAGAGGGCACCCTGGCTGATCCCGACTTTGTCGGCGAGCGGTGACGCCGGCGATGGACGATCTCACCATGGCTTACGCAGCTGCCGGGTGACATGCCCTCTAGAGAATGGGGCGCAGGCTTCGGCCACCCACGGGATGTACCTTGCACGAGGTCCAGATACGCGAGGTAGTAGGGAACGCCAGCTCATCCGAGGCGAAGAAGTCCGCCCACGCACCCTGCTCGGCATCAGCCCTGACGGCGGCCGGAATCCGACAGATGCGCCCAGACGCCGAGCCGGGCGCCGAGTTGGGCGCCGAGTTGGGCGCCGAGTTGGGCGCCGAGTTGGGCGGCGAGCCGGTCACTCGTCGAGTTGATTCCGGTCGAGAAGCAGGCGCACGAAGTCGTTGACGGGTCCGATGATGTCGAGGTCCTGGTCGAGCACCCACTGCAGCTGGAGGCCGTTGAGCACGGCGTGGAAGAGAACCGCGGCGCTCTCGGGGCTGAGGCCCTCGCGCAGGGTGCCGCGGGCCGCCTTGTCGTGGAATCCCTCGGCGAATTGCCTGCGCCCGCGT
Organism: Streptomyces himalayensis subsp. himalayensis; assembly: GCF_013778455.1. Taxonomy (GTDB): domain Bacteria; phylum Actinomycetota; class Actinomycetes; order Streptomycetales; family Streptomycetaceae; genus Streptomyces; species Streptomyces himalayensis. Next base: position 15,040 of record NZ_JACEHE010000044.1, read on the forward strand.
TCGTAGCGCTCGGCGAAGTAGGTGTGGGCGGGATGGTCGGGGCGTGAGGCTGCGGCGGCGAGCTCGATCCACAGGCGCATCAGCTCCGGGGCCTTCTGGTGATGACGGATGAGCTCACCGAGGTAGGGCGCGAGCTGGTCGAGGCTGTCGACCTGTGCCACGCCTTGCTGCCACTCCTCCGAGTCCCGCTCGGCGAGCACCTCGGCAAGCAACTCGTCCTTGTTGCGGAAGTGATGGAGAAGACCGGCGTGGGTGATGCCGGCGCGTTCCGCGATGTCCCGTAGGGAGGCTTTGACGTAGCCGTGCTCGGCGAAACTGTCGCGTGCCGCCCGTACGATCTCCGCCCTGCGGGCCGGTGTCTTGGCGTACGGCCCGCGTGCTTTTGCCTGACCCACGGTGTGCTCACTCTCCCCACGAGGCGGGTTCGGAATCGGCCGTGCGTGTCAACCGGGACAGCCAAAACTTACCATATGGTTGGGATTTGCGGCCCGTGTCGCGGCGATCGAAAGATAACGCTCTGATTACGAAGGCCGATCGTACTCTTCCCGCGCTTCCCGTACGGGCCTAACGTCCGAGCGAAATCCAACCATGTGGTAAGGGTTGGCGCGATCGCTCACCTGCAGGGCCGACCAGGGGAGGCAGACGTGCACGTGGACGACGACGCCGGCACGCCGCCGGACCGGTAGACGCGCGGTTCTCTTCACTCGCGCAGCGCTCGCAGCTTCAGCTCCATCCATGGCCACAGGGCCATGGCGAAGGTCTCTGCACACGTTGGTTCCCGAACGAAGGAATCCACCCCATGCGCATTCGACACCCGCACCCGCGATCGCACGCTCGAGCCCTGGCCGCCGTCGGCATCGCCGCTGTGCTGCTCGCATCGTCTGCGTGCGACAGCGAGTCGACAGGAGCGTCCTCGTCCTCGGGGGAGACGCTGGCACTCTCGATCTTCGGCACGCCCAACTCGTTCGATCCCACCCAACTCCTCGAAGGTCAGCAGATGTACGTCTGGGACTCGGTCTACGACACGCTGCTGATCCAGGACAACAAGGGCCGGCTGCAGCCCGGCGCGGCGAAGAGCTGGCAGTATTCCAGCGATGCGCGCACCTTGACGCTGAAACTGCGCACCGGCATGAAGTTCAGCTCCGGCGCCCCCGTCGACGCGGCCGCCGTGAAGGCCACGCTGGAGCTGATCAGGACGACGCCCGGGCCGAACCAGGGCGTGCTCGCCTCCGTCGCCTCGGTCGAGGCACCCGCTTCCCACGCCGTGGTGATCAAGCTGAAGCAGCCGGACGGTTCGCTGCTGACCTCGCTCTCCACGGCCGCGGGCGTCATCGGCGACCCGAAGACGATGACGTCCAAGAGCACCGCGCTGAACCCGGTCGGCTCGGGCCCCTACACCCTCGACAAGGGCGCGACGGTGAACGGATCGGTGTACGTGCTCAAGCGGCGTGACGACTACTGGAACAAGAAGGCCTACCCCTTCCGGACCGTCAAGATCCGGGTGATCTCCGACCAGACCGCGAGCGCCAACGCGCTGAAGGCCGGCGAGACCAACGCCGGAACCATCGACGTCGCGCAGGTCGGCTCCTTCAAGTCGGCGGGTTTCGAGACCAAGCACGTCCAGGCGACCGCGGTGGCTGCCCTGGTCCTGGGGGACCGCGAGGGGTCCGTGCTCGAGCCGCTCGGTGACGTGCGGGTCCGCAAGGCGATCAACATGGCCTTCGACCGCACGAAGATGGTGAAGCAACTGCTCCGGGGCTCGGGCCGGCCGACCGAGCAGATCTTCAACCCCAAGGGGCCGGGGCACGATCCCGCGCTGGACCAGACGCACTCCTACGACCCGTCGGCCGCCAAGAAGTTGCTGGCCGAGGCCGGTTACGCGAACGGCTTCTCCGTGACCATGCCGAGCCTCGTCTTCACCAAGCCGTTCGAGCCGACGTTCACGCAGGCACTCGCCGACATCGGGATCAAGGTGAAGTGGCAGCCGGTGCCGCCGCAGCAGAGCGTCTCCGCCATCGCCTCCAAGAAGTACCCGATGTTCCTGATCGTCGACGGGCTGAACACCACCCCGGTCGAGGCGCGCAACTTCTACAGTCCCACCGGCTACCGCAACGTGTTCAACTCCACGGACCCCGAGCTCTCCAAGCTCCTCGACCGGGCGAACCGGGAGCTTGACCCGGCGAAGGCCGCGGACATCTACAAGGAGATCAACGAGTTCGGAGTCGAGAACGCGTGGTACGGCCCCGTGTTCTACATCGGCAGCGACTGGGCGACCAAGAAGGGCATCACCTACCTCGGTGACGGCTCCTCGACGCTCGCCACCATCCGGCAGTTCGGCGCCGCCGACCAGGCCCCGTAAGAGAGCCGCATCATGATCCTCTACGTGTTGCGTCGCCTTGCCGCGGGCCTGGTGCTCGCCGTCCTGGTGACCATGATCACGTTCGCCCTGCTCAGTACCTCCTTCGACGACGTCGCCAGCAGCATCGTCGGCAGTGGCGCGACGCCCGACCTGGTCCAGGACCAGAAGGCCCAACTGGGGCTCCACCGCCCGCTGTTCGCGCAGTACCTGGACTGGCTGTCCCACGCCGTCCGCGGCGACCTCGGCCTGTCCTACTTCACCAGCGAGCCCGTCCGGTCGGCCATCGCGGCCCGCCTCGGCGTCACGCTGTCGATCGTGCTCGCCGCCCTGCTCGTCACCGTGGTGATCAGCGTGGTGCTCGGCGTCCTGGCGGCCACCCGCGGCGGCGCCGTCGACCGGATCGCCCAGGGCGTGTCGATGCTCGGCTACCTGGTGCCGAACCTGCTGATCGCGATCGCCCTCGTCTACGTCCTGGCCATCGAGCTGCGCTGGTTCCCGGCCACCGGCTACACACCGCTGTCGGAGAACCCGGCCCGCTGGGTCTCCACCATCACCATCCCGGTGGTCGCCCTGATGATGAGCGGTGTTGCCAGTCTCACCTCCCAGATCCGCGGCGCCATGATCGGCGAACTGCGCAAGGACTACGTACGCACCCTGCGCACGCGGGGGATACCGACCCGGTCGATCGTGCTGCGCCACGCCCTGCGGGGCGCGGCCGGCCCTGCGCTCACGGTGCTGTCGCTGGAGTTCATCCAGATGCTCGGCGGCGCCCTCATCATCGAGCAGGTCTTCGCGCTGCCGGGCTTCGGCCAGTACGCCTTCAACGCCTCCTTGCAGGGCGACATCCCGATCATCATGAGCATCAGCCTGTTCGGTGTGCTGCTCGTGGTGGGCGTCAACCTCGTCGTCGATCTCGTCAACGGCTGGCTCAATCCGAAGGCGAGGATCCTGAGTTGACTGAGTTGACCACCGAACCTGGTAGCGCTGTGCCCGTCCGCAGGTCTCCGCTCCGCAAGCTCCTCAAGGACCCGCAGGCCGTCATCAGCGCGAGCCTCCTCCTGGCCGTGATCCTTCTCGGCCTGCTCTCGCCGCTGTTCACCGATCATGGTCCCAATGACGCCTCACTCGACGCGGTCAACGCCGATGCCGGAACCCACGGTTACCTGCTGGGAGGCGACGAGAGCGGCCGCGACATCTTCGCGCGGCTGCTGGCCTCCATCGACACCAGCGTGGTCTCCGCCCTCATCGGCACGAGCATCGCCCTGGCCATCGGTGTCACCTTCGGGCTCGTCGGCGGCTACTTCGGCCGCCGGGTCCGGGGCGTCACCGAGTGGGTCTTCAGCCTCGTGATGACCTTCCCGGGCCTGCTGCTGCTCATCGTGCTGCTGCCGGTGACGGACGGCGACTACCGCGCGACGATGCTGATCTTCGGGGTCCTGCTCTCGCCCGGGATCTACCGCCTCGTACGTAACCTCGTGCTCGGGGTGAAGAACGAGCTGTACGTGGACGCCGCCCGCGTCTCGGGCCTGCCCGACCGGCGGATCCTGCGACGGCACGTGCTCTCCGTGGTCCGGGGACCCGTCATCATCGCCACCGCCTTCCTCGCCGGTTCCTCCATCGCCGTCCAGTCGGGCCTCGCCTTCCTCGGCGTCGGATCCAGCTCGGTCCCCAGCTTCGGCGCGATGATCTCCGAGGGCTTCGCCAACCTCTACGAGGAACCCCTGCAGTTCCTCTGGCCGAGCCTGATGCTGGGCATCATCACCGCGACGCTGGTACTGCTCGGCAACTCGCTGCGGGACGTCCTGGAGGGCGGTCGGCCGAAACCGTCCCGGATCAGCGCACCCGAGCGCCGGCCGATCACGCCGTCGTCCGAGACCTCGGTTTCGGCTCCGGGGCTGCTCACCGTCGAGGACCTGGCCATCGCCTACCCGACACCGTCGGGCGAGCTGACGGAGGTCGTCAGCGGCGTCACACTGAGCCTCGAGGCGGGGCAGACCCTGGGACTCGTCGGCGAATCGGGATCCGGCAAGACCCAGACCGCCTTCGCCGTGCTCGGAGTACTGCCGTCGGAGGCGGTCGTCACCCGCGGCTCGATCCGCCTCGACGGACGCGAACTCCTCGGCCTGAGCGAGGGCCAACTGCGCGGTGTGCGCGGGACGTCCATCGCGTATGTGCCGCAGGAACCCATGTCCAACCTGGACCCCGACTTCACGGTGGGAGCACAGCTCGTCGAGGGCCTGCGCGCGGCCACCCCGATGCCCCGACGCCAAGCGCGCGAGCACGTCCTCGCCCTGCTGGACCGGGTCGGCATCCCGGACCCCGAGCGAACCTTCACCTCCTACCCGCACCAGATCTCCGGCGGCATGGCACAGCGCGTGCTCATCGCCGGCGCTGTCGCGAGCCGCCCGGCGCTGCTCATCGCCGACGAGCCCACGACCGCGCTCGACGTCACCGTGCAGGCGGAGATCCTCGACCTGCTGCGCGACCTGCAGAAGGAACTGAACATGGCGGTGCTGTTGGTGACCCACAACTTCGGCGTGGTCGCGGACATCTGCGACCGCGTCGCCGTCATGCAGCAGGGCCGGATCGTCGAGACCGGCGACGTGCTCGACCTCTTCACCACCCCACGTCACGCCTACACCCGGATGCTGCTGGATTCCCTCCTCGACGAGCACGCGCTGCGCACCGACCGTCCGGCCGCGAACACGCTCAAGACCGACACGCTCAAGACCGACACGCTGGAGAAGGAGGCGCGATGACGACGGCCCTGCTCGACGTGAGCGACCTGCGCGTCGCCTATCCGGGACGCGGGTTCCGCGCCCGCCCGCAGGAGGTGCTGCACGGAGTGTCGCTGGCGGTGGACGAGGGCGAGACGCTCGGCATCGTCGGCGAGTCCGGGTCCGGCAAGACGACCATCGGCCGGGCGGTGCTCGGCCTGGTGCAGCCCAGCCGCGGACGCATCGGCCTCCTCGGCCAGGACATCACCCACTGCACGGCGAAGGAGCGGCGCGCCCTCGCCCGCTACGTCCAGGTCGTCTTCCAGGACCCCTACTCCTCACTCAACCCGTCCCTCACCATCGGCGACATCCTCGCCGAGCCCCTCGTGGTGCAGGGTGCGACCCCACGCAGCGCCCGAGCGCGCGTCCGCCAACTTCTGGACCAGGTGGGACTGCCGGCGGACGCCTCCGAACGACTGCCGCGCGAGTTCAGCGGCGGCCAGCGCCAGCGCGTCGCGATCGCCCGGGCCCTGGCCCCCGGGCCGAGGCTGATCGTCTGCGACGAGCCGGTCTCCGCGCTCGACCTGTCGACCCAGGCACGCGTGCTCGACCTCTTCGTCGACATCCAGCGGCGCACCGGCGTCGCGTATCTGTTCATCTCGCACGACCTCGCGGTCATCCGGCACGTGAGTCACCGGGTGAGCGTGGTCCATCGCGGCCACATCGTCGAGACCGGCCCGGCCGACCGTGTCACCTCCACCCCCGAAGACCCCTACACACAGCGCCTGTTGCTCGCCGCGCCGGTCGCGGACCCGGTGGAGCAGAGGAAGCGGCGCGAGGCGCGACAGCGACTCAAGCTGTGACTCGACCCCGCTTCTTTCTCTCCGCAGTGTTCTGCTGCCTCAAACAAGGAGGCTGGCGATGGCTGAACTCGCTAGAAGCCGATGCTCCGCAAGGGCGTCTTCACGCGCGATCGGCGGCCCAAGGCGGCCGCGCACGCGCTGCGGGCGCGCTGGCGGGAGCTGGGCGGGCGGAAGCCGTCGGAGGAAAGGAGCTGAGGTGGTCTCACCCGCGAGGGGTTTCCGCGGGTGCGGTGGCGCCCTCGTACCGCTGGAGGATCTGCTCCACGAAGGCCAGGGCCTCTTCGTGCCGGGTCGTCATTCCCATGGCGTTCTCCATCATGAGGATCCGGCCGAGCGCGTTGGTCAGCATGAGCAGCACGGCCGGGGAGACCTCGGGGGGCAGGTCCGTGCCAGCCTCCGCAAGGCCGCGTGTGAGGGCCTGCAACTGAGCCTCGCGATAGCGTGCCGCGTGGGCGGCCAGTTCGGCACGGATGGTCTTGCGGTGATTGGCCAGTGCCGTGAACTCCGTGGTCAGCGCATTGCCGGGGTGGCTGCTGAGTCTCCACAGGGCGCGCAGCGGCTGGGGACCGCTCAGCAGACGGGCCTGCCGCTCCCACTCCTCGTCGGCACGTCGCCGCAGTACGGCGAGGAAGAGGTCGTCGAGCGTGCGGAAGTAGTACAGGACGAGAGCCGGGGCCACTTCCGCCTCGCGCGCCACCCTCCGTACGCCGACGGCCGCGTACCCCTCCTCCAGCATCAGCCGCTCCGTGATGTCGAGCAGGCGCAGGCGCGTCTTGGAGTTCTCGGTACCCATTCGTCGAGGCGCAGTCATGCCGTCATTGTGCTTGACGGCCTCGAAGAACGTTGTTAAACAGTTGTTCAGCGCATTCGGTTAAACACTCGTTCAGCATGTGAGCGGAGGGGCCAGACCGATGACACGAACCGTGGGCGACGCGACCTACGTCGGCACGCGCACCTTACGAGTTGAGGATCTACGACTTCTGACCGGCACCGGCACGTACGTCGACGACGTCATACGCCCCGGAATGCTCCACGCCTGCTTCGTCCGCAGTCCGATGGCCCGGGCCCGCATCCTCGGCATCGATGTGTCGGAGGCGTCACAACTCGACGGCGTGCACGCTGTGTTCGTCGCACAGGACCTCAACCCCGGTGTGCGCGAGCAGTGGTACACCTTGAATGGACCGGACGACCCCGACACCCCCCGGCCGCCGCTTGCGGAGGGCGAGGTCCGGTTCGTCGGGGACCCGGTGGCGATGGTCGTGGCCGATGACCGCTACATCGCCGAGGACGCGGCCGAGCTGGTGGTCGTCGACTACGACCCGCTGCCCCCGGTCGTTGATTACGCGACGGCCCTCGACTCCACCGAATCAGTGCACGCCGACCGGCCCGGCAACCTCGTCGGTCAACTCGGCGGACGCCCCATGGCGGACCTCGAACCGGTCTTCGAGAACGCGCCGCACGTGGTCAGCCAGACCGTGTACCAGCAGTCCCACGGGCCGGTCCCGATGGAGACCCGGGGGATCGTCGCCGAATGGGCCGCAGCGGGCGGGGAGATGACGATCTGGGCGGCGACCCAGTCCCCGCACGAGGTCCGGTCCTTCTGCGCGCGCCTCCTCGGCATCGCCGAGCACCGGGTGCGCGTCGTGATGCGGGACACCGGCGGCGGGTTCGGGCAGAAGGTGCTGCCGCAGCGCGAGGACATGTGCGTCATGCTCGCCGCCACCAAGCTGCCCGCCGCTCTCAAGTGGATCGAGGACCGGCAGGAACACCTCCTCGCGGCCGGGCAGGCGCGCCACGAGCACGGCGAGGCACGGATGGCCTTCGACGACGACGGCAGAATCCTGGCCGCGACGCTCGACCACGTCCAGGACGCGGGCGCCTACCCGACACCGTCGCCCGTGCAGAGCGGTGTGGCGGTCGGCATGCTCTTTCCCGGCCCCTACCGGATCCCTGAGGGCACGTTCTCGTCGCGGTTCGTGTTCTCCAACACCAGCGGGCGGGTCGCCTACCGAGGACCCTGGCAGTACGAGTCGATGGCCCGCGAGACCCTGCTGGACACCGCCGCTCGGCAACTGTGCCTCGACCCCGTGGAGTTACGGCGCCGCAACATGCTCAGCCGTGACGAGCTTCCCACGGCGAACTTCAACGGCATGCCCTACGACCACATCTCCCCGCGCGAGACCTTCGAACAGGCTCTGAAGATGCTCGACTACGAGGCGTTCCGCCGGGAACAGGCGCGGGCCCGGGAGCAAGGGCGCTATCTGGGCGTCGGGACCTGCACGTACGTCGAACCCACCGCGGGCGCCACGCCGTTCCACGCCACCGAGGGAGCGACGATACGCATCGAGCCCTCCGGCAAGGTCAACGTGTACGTGGCAGGGGGGTCGTGTGGCAACAGTCTGGAGACCACGGTCGTCCAGCTGACCGCCGACGCGCTCGGCGCCGCCATCGAGGACGTCAGCACCGTGCAGGGCGACACAGCCGTCACCCCGTACGGCGCCGGCACCGGCGGAAGCCGGTCCGGGCCCATGACGGCGGGCGCGATCGCCCGGACGGCCGGGGAGCTGCGGGAGCGGATCCTCGCGATCGCGGCACACAAGCTCGAAGTACCCGCTGAGGAAGTGGAGTTCATTCGTGGGCGGGCGACATCGAAGAGAAGCGGCGGCGCCGGGCTCACCCTCGCCGAGATCGCCGACATCGCGTACTACCAGGTCCACGCCCTGCCGCCCGGAGTACCGGCCGGGCTCGAGGCGAGCGGCCGCTACCACACCCCGCACCTGATGATCTGGGCGAACGCGACGCACGTGTGCACATGCGAGGTCGACGTGGTGACCGGAGAGGTGACCCTGCTCCGGTACATCGTCAGCGAGGACTGCGGCCCGATGATCAACCCGAGTGTCGTGGAAGGCCAGATCTTCGGCGGCACCGTGCAGGGGATCGGCGGCGCGCTCTACGAGCATCTGGCCTACGACGAGGACGGCAACCCCGTCTCGACCACGTTCATGGACTATCTGCTGCCCACGGCCACCGAGGTGCCCGTCATCGAGGTGGGGCACGTCGAGACGCCCAGCCCTGGACCCGGCGGCTACAAGGGAGTCGGCGAGGGCGGTGCGATCGGCTCCGCGCCGGCCGTCGTCAACGCGGTGGCCGACGCGCTCGCACCCTTCGGCGTCCGGATCAGCCGCCTGCCGCTCACACCGTCGTCCATCGTGGGCCTCCTGGAGGAAGCCCGGGCACGGCAGGCGGTGACCCGGTGAAGCCCGCACCCTTCACGTACCACGCGCCGGCTGGCGGGGACGAAGCAGTCGGTCTGCTGGCCGAGCTGGGAGAGGAGGCGAAGGCCATCGCGGGAGGGCAGAGCCTCGTCCCCATGCTGGCCCTGCGCCTCGCAGCCTTCGGGCACCTCGTCGACCTGCGCCGCCTGGACGAGCTGCGGGGCATCGAGCGGCGTGGCGACGGCACGGTCTGGATCGGGGCGGGCACCACCCAGGCCACCGTCCAGCGCTCCGACGAGGTCCGCGCCGCCGTCCCGCTCCTTGCCCGCGCCACCCCTCTCATCGGCCACTTCCAGATCCGCAGCCGCGGAACGGTGGGTGGTTCGCTCGCGCACGCCGACTCCGCGGCCGAGTACCCCGCGGTGGCACTGACGCTGGACGCCGAGCTGGAGGCACTGTCGCCACGAGGCCGCCGCACCATCCCGGCGGAGCGTTTCCTGACCGGCATGTGGAGCACGGCGCTGGCCGAGGACGAGCTGCTGACCGGCGTCAACTTCCCGGTGTGGAAAGGCCGTTGCGGCTTCGCGGTCGAGGAGTTCGCCCGCAGGAGCGGGGACTTCGCCATCGCCGGGGCGACGGTCGCGCTCCGCGTGGACGGCGACGGCCGCCTCGACCGGTGCGCCATCGGCCTGTTCGGACTCGGCGCGACCGCGATACGGGCCCGGGGCACCGAGGCCGCGCTCATCGGTTCCGACCCTGCCGAAGCCGATGCCGAGGAGATCGTGCGGTCCGCGACCGAAGGCCTCGACTCCGTCCCGTCCGATCTGCACGGGTCGGCCCCCTACCGCACACGCGTGGGTGCCGCCATGGTCACCCGCGCCTGGCGACGCGCCGTACAGGAGGCACTCCATGGCTGACGTGGACACCGTCGACATGACGCGCCGTACAGGAGGCACTCCATGACTGACGTGGACACCGTCGACATTCACGTACGCGTCAACGGAACCAGCCGCCGGGCGAGCGTACCGCCCCGGCTCACCCTCGCCGACTTCCTCCGCGTGAACTGCGGCCTGACCGGCACGCACCTCGGCTGCGAGCACGGCGTCTGCGGCGCATGCACGGTGCTGCTCGACGGGGAAGCCGTCCGCGCCTGCCTGGTGTTCGCCGTGCAGGCCCACGACGCGGAGGTGACGACCGTCGAGGGGCTCGCCGGGCCGGACGGTGAACTCTCCACCGTCCAGGCGGCGTTCCGCGAGCACCACGGCCTGCAGTGCGGATTCTGCACACCTGGCTTCGTCGTCTCGGTCACCGCGTTCCTGGCCGAGAACCCCAAGCCCACCGACGAGGAGATCCGCGAGGCCCTGACCGGGAACCTGTGCCGCTGCACCGGCTACCAGGGGATCGTGAACGCGGTCCGGGCCGCCGCCGACACCGCGGGTACCACCGTGACGGAAGGCCCGGCATGAAACTGGAGAACACCCTCAGCATCCCCGTCGCCGTGGAGGACGCCTGGCGGGTCCTGCTCGACGTCGAGCGCGTCGCGCCCTGCGTTCCCGGCGCGACCCTCACGGCCAGCGACGGTGACGAACACCGCGGCAGGATCAAGGTCAAGCTGGGCCCGATCGGTCTCACCTACAACGGCACCGTCACCTTCCTGTCGCGCGACGAGCAGGCCCGGATCGTGGTCCTGGAAGCGGGCGGTCGGGAGGCGCGCGGAAACGGGACCGCGAAGGCCCTGGTGACCTGCCGCCTGACCGACGCCGGCGACGACCGCACCGACGTACACGTGGAGACCGAGCTCAACATCACGGGCAAGCCGGCCCAGTTCGGCCGCGGCACGCTCGCCGAGGTGTCCGGAGCGCTGATGGACCGCTTCGCCGAGAACCTCGCCGCCGAACTCGCCGCGAACGCCCCCGAGGCCCCGGCGTACCGCGCGGCGGACGCAGGTATGTCGCCGGAGGCCCCGGCCGGCTCACCGGAACGGATGCCCGGCGACGAGCACCCGGCCCCTGCCCGGCACACGCCTGCCGCCCCGCTCGACCTCATCGACGCCACCGGCGCCGGAGCGCTCAAACGCGTCGCACCGATCGCGGCTGCCGCCGCCCTGCTGATCTTCGCCCTCGGCCTGCTCGGCCGACGACGGCACCACCGGTGACTCGTCGGCACCACCGGTGACCGGACCGCGCACGTCCGCCGCACCGTGAGCACGCCCTCAGTACGCCCTGTCACGTCCTTCAACCCAGGAACGAGGTACACCACCATGCCCGGACGAGTCGAAGGAAAAGTCGCCTTCATCACCGGCGCGGCGCGCGGCCAGGGACGCAGCCACGCGATCCGCCTCGCCGAGGAGGGCGCCGACATCATCGCCGTCGACGTCTGCAAGCAACTCGACGGCGTCACGTTCGCCATGTCCACTCCGGAGGACCTGGAGGAGACGGTCAACCAGGTGCAGAAGCTGGGCCGGCGCATCGTCGCCGTACAGGCGGACGTACGCGACCACGACGCGCTCAAGGCCGCCGTGGACGACGGTGTGGCGCAGCTGGGCCGACTGGACATCGTCTGCGCCAACGCGGGCCTCGGCAGCGACGGCGCGCGCCTCCACGTCATGGACGAGAAGACCTGGCGCGACATGATCGACGTCAACCTGACCGGCGTCTGGCTCACCACCAAGGTCTCCGTCCCGCACATCATCGCGGGCGGCAGGGGCGGCTCGGTCATCCTGACCAGCTCCGTCGGCGGTCTGCGCGGCCACGCGAACATCGGGCACTACATCGCCGCCAAGCACGGTGTCGTAGGCCTGATGCGCACGCTCGCCTGGGAGCTGGGCGAGCACAACATCCGCGTCAACTCGCTCCATCCCACCCAGGTCAACACGCCGATGGTGATGCACGAGGAGACGTACCGGATGTTCCGCCCGGACCTGGAGAACCCCACCGTCGACGACTTCGCCGCCGTCTCGCAGGGCATGCACCTGCTGCCCACCCCCTGGGTCGAGCCGCGCGACATCAGCAACGCGGTCCTCTACCTCGCCTCGGACGAGGGCCGCTTCGTCACCGGAGCCACGATGACCATCGACGCGGGAGCCATGCTGAAATGACCACCGCCGAGCCCGTCTACTGGGACCCCTTCGACGCGGCACTCGCCCGCGACCCCTACCCCCTGTACGCCCGCCTGCGCGAGGAAGCCCCGCTCTACTACAACGACCGGCACGACTTCTACGCGGTCAGCCGGTACACCGACTGCCAGCGCGGCCTCGCCGACTGGCAGACCTTCTCCTCCGCGCGCGGCGACATCCTCGAGATCATCCAGGCCAACATCGAGCTTCCGCCGGGCACCCTGATCTTCGAGGATCCGCCCGTCCATGACATCCACCGTCGGCTGCTCGCCCGCCTCTTCACCCCGCGCCGGATCGCCCAACTGGAGCCGCAGATCCGGGCCTTCTGCGAGCGCGTGCTGGAACCCGTGGCCGGCGCCGAGCGGTTCGACCTCGTCGAGGCCGTCGGCGCCGAGATGCCGATGCGGGTGATCGGGATGCTCCTCGGTATCCCGGAAGCCGACCAGCCGACCTACCGCGACCGCACGGACGCCGCCCTGGAAACCGAGGACGGCGGCCGGATCGACCACGAGGAGATCCTGATCACCGAGGGTTTCCAGGAGTACCTCGAGTGGCGCAAGAAGCACCCCTCCGACGACCTCATGACCGAGCTCATGACCGCCGAGTTCGAGGACGAGACGGGGCAGCGGCGCACGCTCACCGACGAGGAGGTCCTCACCTACTGCTCGGTGGTGGCGGGCGCAGGCAACGAGACGACGGGACGCCTGATCGGCTGGTTCGGCGCGCTGATGGCCCGCTACCCCGAGACCCGGCGGGAACTGGTCGCCGACCCCTCCCTCATCCCGAACGCCATCGAGGAGATCCTGCGCTTCGAGCCGACCGGTCCGTTCACCGCCCGCTATGTGACCAAGGACGTGGAGTTCCACGGCGGCACCGTGCCGGCCGGCAGCGCCATCCTCTTCATCCAGGCCGCCGCCAACCGCGATCCCCGGCGCTTCGACGACCCCGACCGGTTCGACATCCACCGGGTCTCCCAGCACATGTCGTTCGGCGTCGGCGCCCACTACTGCCTGGGTGCCGCGCTGGCCCGTCTGGAAGGAAAGGTGGCGGCGGAGGAGATCCTGCGGCGCTTCCCGGACTGGGAGGTGGACTGGGACGCCGCGGAGCTGGCCCAGACCTCCACCGTGAGGGGCTGGAAGACGCTGCCGCTCGTCATCCGAGGAGCCTGAGGAGCTGAGCGGCTGAGGAGCCTGATGATGACGGATCGTTGGAAAGTCACGGTCGACCCGCGGGTGTGTGTCCGTACGGGGCTGTGCGCGGCCTCCGCGCCGAAGGAGTTCGAACTCGACGAACGCGGACAGGGTCGCGCGACCTCCGAGACCCTGCCCGCCTCGGAGGAGGTCCTCGAAGTCGCCGAGTCCTGCCCGATCGAGGCGATCTCCATCGCCGACGCGGACACCGGGAAAGCGATCTTTCCGCCGGAGTCATGAACGTGGGGCCGGGCGGCTCATGGGACATCGCATTCCGTACCGCCCCGGCCTGATTCTTTCCGGGCCCGTCGTTCGGTAGTCCCCTTGAGAAGGGAAACGCGTGCGCCGAAAGCAGTCAGCCGTGCGCCGACGGATGGTGCTGTCGGCCTTCTCGCCATGCGTCCGCCGAGAGCATACGGCGGGATCGTTGAACGCCCGGATCGCGCACCTGCCTGATTGCTAAGGCAGTTGACTTCGCCGATGTGGCGTGATTCGATGCCCGCCGTAAGACGGAAATTCCGTTCTCGATCATGTGAAACGTCACTCTCCAAGGGGTTCGGTGTCGTGGTGCAACCGTCCGTGAAGGAGCAGATCGTCCTGGCTGCCGAGCGCCTGTTCGCCGAGCATGGCCTCGACGGGGCGTCCCTGCGCCAGATCAGCGCGGCCGCCGGGAACGGCAACAACACGGCAGTCCAGTACCACTTCGGCTCGAAGGAACGCCTGGTCCAGGAGATCTTCGAGTACCGTCTGCCGGGCCTGAACGAGCGACGCAGGCTGCTGGTCGCCCGTCGGCGCCCGGACGACCTCAGGTCGTGGGTGGAGTGCCACATCCTGCCGATCCTGGAACAGGGCGAGCAGGAGGGCAGCCACTACCTGAGCTTCGTCGCGATGCTGCAGCAGTACGGCCGCAGGGACGTCTTCGAGCGTCTCCCCGGCGAGCTGAGCCGGCCCACGACCGACTTCGTCGAGCGCGTCGGCGCGCTGCTGGGGCACATTCCCGAACCCCTGCGCAGCCACCGCATCGCACAGGCCCTGGCGTTCGGCGTGCACGCCGCGTCTGAACGCGAGCGGACCCGTGAACGCGGTGGGAACGTGCTGCCGTTCGCCGTTCATGTCGGGGACCTGCTCGACGGCCTGGTCGGCTTCCTCGAAGCCCCCGTGTCCCCGGCGACATCGTCCGTGGCCGGGGAGACCGACCTGCCGGCACTGGCCCTGCCGCTCCACCCGTGAGCATCCGCCTTCCCATCGGCGAGCAGAGGAAGGACCGTCCGATGAGCATCGATCTGCACAACGCCGTGGCGGTGATCACCGGCGCCGGCAGCGGGATCGGCCGCGCCACCGCCCACGCCTTCGCCCGGCGCGGCGCGCGGGTGGTGGTCACCGACCTCGTCGGCGAGCGGGCGCACTCCGTCGCCGACGAACTCGGCTCCCACGGCGTCGCCACGGTGTGCGACGTCACCAGCCTCGACGACCTGCAAGCGGTCCGGGACCTGGCCCTCGACCACTTCGGCCGCATCGACCTGATCATGAACAACGTCGGGATCCTGGCCGTCGGCCCCGTCGAGGACATCCCCCTCCACGCGTGGCAACGCGTCGTCGACGTCAATCTGCTGAGCGTGGTGCGCAGCAACCTCGTGTTCCTCCCGGTCCTGTTGGAGCAGGGGGCGGGCCACGTGGTCAACACCGCCTCCACGGCGGGCCTGTTGCCCTACGGATTCGACCGACTGCCGTACACCGCGACCAAGCATGCGGTCGTCGGGCTGTCCGAGGCGCTCGCGCTGTACCTGCGCCCGCGCGGCATCGGCGTCTCGTGCCTGTGCCCGGCCGGCGTGGCCACCAACATCGTCGAGCAGATCGCCTTCTACGGGCAGCCGGCGCCGCCCCGCGGGCCGAGCTTCCCTGTCCTCGATGCCGACTCGGTCGGTGAACTCGTCGCCGACGGCGTCACGCAGAACCGCTTCCTCATACTCACCGCACAGGAGGCCGCCGACGAACTTCGCGAGCGCGGACGTGATGTCGACGCCTACCTGTCCCGTCTGACGAAGGACGTCCCATGAGCAGCACACTCGACAGGCTTCGCCTGGACGGCAAGGTCGCCGTCGTCACCGGCGGTGCCGGCGCCATCGGCCAGGTCTACGGCCGGGCGCTGGCCGAGGCCGGCGCCGCCGTCGTACTGGCGGATCTCAACGGCGAAGGCGCCGAGAGCGCCGCCTCGGCCCTGGCCTCCGATGGTCTGCACGCGCTCGGCGTGCAGGTCGACATCACCGACCGCGCCTCGGCGGCCGACATGGCCAAGAAGACGGCCGCCGCCTTCGGCGGCATCGACATCCTGGTGAACAACGCCGCGCTCATGGCCGAGATCCCCCAGGTCGACATCCTCGACCTGCCCATGGACTGGTTCGACCGGGTCATGCGCGTGAACGTGTTCGGCGCGGTCGTGTGCGCGGGAGCAGTCAAGGCGTCGATGGCCGAGCGCGGCGGCGGACGGATCATCAACCAGGTGTCCGCCGGCGCCTTCATGGGCGGAGGCGTCTACGGGATCAGCAAGCTCGCCCTGGTCAACCTCACCGTCGGCCTCGCACGCTCGCTCGGCCCGCTGGGCATCAACGTCAACGCCATCGCGCCCGGCCTGGTCGAGAACGAACCGGGCCTGCGCAGCCTGCCGGCCGACCATCCCGCACGCGCCGCGCTGGCGGCGTCGATCCCGGGCAAGAAGTCCGCGCCCGCGGAAGACCTGCTCGGCACGCTGCTCCTGCTGGCCTCCCCTGCCGGCGAGTGGATCAACGGTCAGGCGATCAGCGTCGACGGCGGCTGGGTCACGCGGCTGTGACCGGCATATCCCTGCCACGCACGGGCCGGAGCATCCGAAAGGGCGCGCAGAGGAAGGGACATCCATGACACGAGTCGGCTTCATCGGGCTGGGCAGCCAAGGTGCGCCGATGGCCCGCCGCATCACGGAGGAGTCGTTTCCCCTGACGCTGTGGGCACGTCGCCGCGCGTCCACGGATGCGTTCGCCGACACCGCTGCCACCGTGGCCGCCACACCGGCCGAGCTGGGGGCCGCGAGCGACATCGTGTGCCTGTGCGTCGTCGCCGACGCCGACGTCGAGGACGTGCTCCTACGGCCCGACGGCGTCCTGGCGGGCATGGCTCCCGGTGGAGTCGTCGCCATCCACTCGACGATTCACCCCGACACCTGCTGGCACATCGCCGACGAGGCCGCCAAGCGCGAGGTCGCCGTCGTGGACGCCCCGGTCAGCGGCGGGGGCGGTGCCGCCACGGAACGCAGGCTCCTGGTGATGGCCGGCGGACAGGAGCCCGACGTCGCACGCTGCCGCCCGGTGTTCGAGACCTTCGCCGACCCGGTGATCCACCTCGGCCCATTGGGCACCGGCCAACTCGCCAAGGTGCTCAACAACTTGGTGTTCACCGCGCAGGTCGGCCTGTCACTGGACACCTTCTCCTTCGCCGACGGTCTCGGCATGGACCGCGCCGCGGTAGCGCAGGTGCTGGCGCACGGCAGCGGCGGCAGCCGGGCGGCGGCCATTCTGGCCGCGTCGGGCTTCAACACCGCCGGGCTGCGCCAGGCCCTGCCGCTGCTGCGCAAGGACGTCGGCATCATGCTCGACGTCGCCGATACGGCCGAAAACCCCCGGCCCCAGACGCTCGCGGACCTCGCCGCGCACACCCTGTCGGCACTGGACGAGCCTCTGGCGCCCTGAGCACCGCACCCATCGCGTGTCGGACCCGTCCGCCGCGCCGCACGGCGCGGACGCCCCATGAACGGCGGCTCCCGCGCACCGCCCCATCCGGACGAGAACAAGGCGGAACCGACATGACTTCCTCCACAACCGTGTCCCACGACCTCGGCACCACCGGCCCCCTCGTCGACGGCACCTGGCTCGACCGGACGTCAGCCGGCCAGATGGACCACATCAACCCCGCGACCGCCCGTGCGAACGGCACCGTACTGTTGAGCGGACCGCAGGAGGTCGACGCAGCCGTCGCCGCGGCCAAAGCAGCCTTTCCCTCATGGCGGGCGATGTCCCCGGACGAACGCCGACGCATCCTCCAGCGCGTGGAGGAACTGATGCGGGAGCGCGTCCCCGAGCTCGGGCGGCTCAACACCCTCGAACTCGGCGTCCCGTTCACGACGTCCGCGGCCCTGGCCTACCTGTGTGCAGGATGGTTCGGCTACTACGCAGGCTGGGCCGACAAGATCGAGGGCGCGACGATTCCGCCGAGCCCGCGGATGGTCCCGGGCCTCGACTACACCGTCCCGGAACCGTACGGGGTCATCGGAATCATCCTGACCTGGAACGGTCCGATCATGTCGGTCGGCATGAAGATCGCTCCCGCGCTCGCCGCCGGGAACTGCGTTGTGGTCAAGTCCCCCGACCTGGCCCCTTTCACCGTGGCCCGGTTCGCCGAGATCGCCCTGGAGGCCGGGCTCCCGCCCGGAGTGCTGCACATCGTGCCCGGCGGCCCCGAGGCCGGCGACCGGCTGGTCCGCCACCCCGACGTCGCGAAGATCTCCTTCACCGGAGGGATCCCGACCGCGAAGAAGATCCTCGACGCGGCCCGCCACACCCTCAAGCCGGTCCTGCTGGAACTGGGTGGCAAGACGGCCAACGTCGTCTTCCCCGACGCGGATCTCGACGCGGCCGTCGCGGAGACGGTCCGGTCCTGCTACACCCTCTCCGGACAGGGCTGCAACCTCACCACCCGCATGCTGGTCCACCGCGACGTCTACGACCGGGTGGTCCGCTCCACCGCCGAGGCGGCGGCCGCGCTGCGCGTCGGGGACCCCTTCGACCAGGGCACGGCACTCGGCCCGGTCATCGGCAAGACGGCCCACGAGCGCATCCTCGGCATGATCGAACGGGCGGCCAAGGACAGCAGGGTGGTCGTCGGTGGCCGCCCCGCCGACCCATCGGCGCTGGCACCGGAGATCCGTGACGGTTACTTCATCGAACCGACGGTCCTGGCCGACGTGGACCCGCACAGCGAGGTGGGCCAGCAGGAGGTGTTCGGCCCGGTGCTGTCGGTCATCCCCTTCGACAGCGAGGACGAGGCGGTCGAGCTGGCCAACTCCACGCCCTACGGCCTCGGCACCGCCGTACAGACCCGTGACGTGTCGCGGGTGCAGCGCATCGTGCCCCTGCTCCAGTCGGGCACCGTGCTCGTCAACGGTGCCTCGGGCCAGCCGCCGGGCGCCCCGTTCGGCGGCTACAAGCACAGCGGCTACGGCCGCGAAGGCGGCAAGGAGGGCCTCTACGAGTTCCTCCAGACCAAGAACGTCTTCATCCGCGCATGAGGACATCCCGAACCCGGGCCTCAGGAGGCACCCATGGACGGCACCCACGCGGCACGGACCGTGACCGAGGTCATGGCCACCGCCGAACCACCCGCGGCGACCACCCCGTTCGGCCGGGCCTCACGTGACTACCTCTTCGGCGAGGTGTGGTCGCGTCCCGGACTGAGCCGCCGGGACCGGCGATGGGTCACGCTGACGTGCGTGGCCGCCGCCGACTCCCCCGGGCCCATCGAGGAGCACGTCCATGCGGCACTCGCCAGCGGCGACATCAAGCTCGAGGCCCTGCTGGAGTTTGTCCTGCACTTCGCGGTGTACTGCGGGTGGCCCAAAGCGTCCCACCTGGAGGGCGCGATCGCCCGGCAGTGGGACCGCGTCCACCGCGAGCGCGGTGAGGAGACCCCGCCGTGGCCGCAGCTGCCGAACGACACCCTCGGCCCCGGCGTGTGGGACGAGCGGCTCAAGCGCGGTGTGGAGGAGTTCATCGACGTCAACCTCATGCCCGCACCGCCCACGAACTCGCCGTACCGGCACGCCGGCATCCTCAACTTCGTCTTCGGGCACGTCTGGCAGCGGCCCGGGCTGACCCGCCGGGAGCGTCGGATCGTCACCGTCGCCAGCGTCGCCCTCGACGACTCGCCCGTCCCGCTGCAGACACATGTCACCGCCGCGCTCCACTCAGGTGACCTCACCAAGGTGGAAATGGACGAGATCGTGCTGCAGTTCGCCGCGTACTACGGATTCGCCAAGGGGGAGGCACTCGCGGACGCGGTCGAGACGGCGTGGGCGTCCAAGCCCGACTGACGACGTTCCTGCGACCAAAGCATTGTGCCTCGGCACAGGAGAACGCCGTGCTGCCGATCGCCACCCCGGCACCGGTGCTGCGCCGCGCGTTCACCCTGCCCCGAGGGCGCAGCATCGCCAAGGCCCGTCTGCACCTGAGCGCCGCCGGCAATGTCACCTTCACCGTCAACGGCGACCCGATCACCGTCGACGGCAAGCGGGCAGCGCAGGACGGGACCAAGGTGCCCCGGCTGCTCACCGACCAGAGCACCTACGACCGTACGGTCCTGTACGACACCTTCGACGTCACCGCGTTGCTGGAGACCGACGGGGAGAACGTCGTGGCGGCCGAGCTCGGACGCGGCTGGTACGGGGTGACGACGCCCCAGGAGTGGTACTGGCAGCTCGCCCCCTACGCCGGCCAGCCCCGCCTGCGCGCGAAGCTCGTCGTGACCTACAGCGACGGCTCCGCCACCACGTTGGTCACGGACGAGAACTGGCTCAGCGCGGACGGGCCCACGACGTTCGACTCCGTCTACTCGGGCGAGAAGTACGACGCCCGGCGCGCGGACCAGCTGGGGGAGTGGCGCTCGCCCGGCTACAGGACCGGCCGCGACTGGCGCCCGGCCACCGTGCTGATCCAGCCAGGCAGCTGCGCAGGCCCCTCGCCGAAGCACCACGGCGCGCTGCCGGCCACGACGGTTCCCGAGGGCTTCAAGCCTGCCGTCGTACGGGCCCACGAGGCGGAGCCGGTGCTGGTCAACCAGACGCTGCGCCCGGTCTCGATCACCGAGACGGCGCCCGGCTCGGGGATCTGGGTCCTGGACTACGGCCAGATCCTGACGGGCTTCGTCCGCCTGCAGCTCACCGGCATACGCCCCGACAAGGAGGGCCTCACCCTGCGGCTCCGCGGCGGCAACCGGATCGTCGCCGGCGATGGCACGGCCGCCTCCCCGCTCTCCGTCGAGGAGGAGAACTTCCAGCACGACGCCAATCTCCAGACGCACTACTACACCCTCAGCAGGCGGTCGACGCAGACCTGGGAACAGCAGTTCAGCCACTTCGGCTTCCGCTACCTGGAAGTCATGAACCTCGAGGCGGTCCTCGGGCGAGCCCCCGACCTCACCCGCGACGCGGACCTGCTGACCGTCGACGTCGCCCGCACCGGCTTCGCCCGCACCGGCACCTTCACCACGGACAACGCCCTGCTCAACCGCCTCCAGCGCAACCTGGAGTGGGCCGAGCAGAACAACCTCGTCCAGAAGCCCACCGACACCCCGTCACGGGAGAAGAACGGCTGGACCGGCGACGCCATGGCCAGCTCCGAGTCGGAGTCCCTCACCTGGGACGTCAACGCCGTCTTCACCAACTGGCTGCGCCACTTCCCCGACAACCAGATCTCCACCGGTCAGCTCCCCATGATCGTCCCCCTCGGCAAGGGCGGATTCGGCTACGACCACACCCCCGGCTGGAACGCCGCGTGGAAGGCGGTGCCCGCCTGGGACTCGGCGTACTTCGTCATGCCGTGGGAGCTGTACACGTACTACGGCAACAGCAGCCTGTTCGAGGAGCTTTACGACCACCAGGACAGGCTCCTGAAGTACTACGAGACGCTGTTCACCGCCGAGAACGACTTCAAGTTCGAAGCCTCCCTCGGCGCCTACTCCGGCGCCGAGAGCCCCGGCAACAACGCCGTCATCAGCCTCGCCTTCTACATCCACTTCTGCGACTACATGGACGAGGTGGGCCGGGGGCTCGACCGTACCGAACGCGCCGCGCACTACGCGAAGTTGGCGCGGACCCTCCGCAAGGCGTTCATCGCGAACTACTGGGACACGTCCAAGGGCTACTTCACCCAGGGCAGCATCTCCAGCGAGAACGCCATGGCCATCGCCTTCGACCTGGTACCCGGCTCGGACCTGAACCACGACGACCCACGCCACCTGGCGGGCACGAAGACGCTCGCCGAGAACAAGAAGGCCCTCGCCAAGCTGCTCGCCGACCGCATCGTGGCCGCGGACCAGCACATCCAGAACGACATGTACGGCTCACGCTACGAGTTCAACATCCTCAGCGAGTACGGCTACACGGACGTTGCGTTGAAGGCCGTCACGCAGACCGGCATGCCCGGCTACGTCCACCAGATCGCCAGGGGTGCCACCTCGCTGTGGGAGCAGTGGAACGACAGGCTCTCGGTCAACCACCACTACCGCTCCAACGTGGCCACCTGGTTCTACCAGAGCCTGGCCGGCATCAAGCCGACCTCGACCGCCTACGAGTCGCTGCGCATCCGTCCGTACATCCCCTCGGCCGCGGTCAACAGCCGAGTCCCGAAGGACACGCAGGACACCGAGCTGTCACCCGCGACCCTCGACCACGTCAGCGCCTCCATCGAAACCGTGCGCGGCAAGGTGTCCTCGGAATGGCACCGCCGCCCGGACGGCAGGATCGACCTCGCGGTCACCATCCCGTACAACACGGAGGCCGAGATCTGGGTCCCCACCCAGGACAAGCCCGTCACCGCGCCCCGGGGCGTCGCGTTCGTCCGTGACGACACCTCAGGCGGTGCGGCCTACAAGGTCTACCGGGCCCGGGCGGGGTCGTACCGCTTCAACGCCGGGTGACATGACGACCAGGGAGTCCCGGAGGGCCGGACGGTCACTCCGGGGCTCGCTCTCGGCCTCGGTCAGGGGATCAGGACGATCTTGCCCCGGGTGTGCCGCTGCTCCAGCTCCCCGAAGGCGTCGGCCACGCGGTCGAGCGGATACGTGGCGGCGATCGGAAGCTCGACGGCACCCGAGGCGACGAGATCGACGAGCTCCACCAGGATCTCGCGTGCGGTCGCGTTGTGGCGGCCGTCGGTCTTGGCGCCGATTTCCGCCGCACGTTCCATGGCGACGGTCGTCTGGATGCGGTCCGGCTTGATGCCGAGAGCGACCGCGAGGTCGAGGTACTCCGGCCCGTAGAGGTCGATGAACGCCTCGATTCCGCCCGCTCCCGCCGCCTGCTGGAGACGCTCCCGAAGGCCTTCTCCGTACGACACCGGTATGACACCGTGCTTGTCCAGCCACTCGGCGTTGGCCGACGAGGCGATGCCGAGCACGCGCACGCCCCGAGCGGTGAGCATCTGCACGAGGAACGAACCGACCCCGCCCGCGGCGGCGGACACCGCGACCGTCTCCCCGGGCTGGGGAGCGACGGCGCGCACGGCCGCGTAGGCCGTGGCGCCGACCATGTGCAGGGAGCCCGCTGCCTCCCAGCTCACCTGAGGCGGTTTTGCCACCAACCGGTCCGCAGGGACAGCCGCATGCGTCGCCTGTGTGCCTGCAACCGGCGTCCAGCCCAGAACCTCGTCGCCGACGGCCAACCCGTCCACCCCGGCACCGACGGCCACGACGACCCCGGCGAGGTCGCTGCCCTGGCCGGAGGGGAAGTCCACTGGGAACAGATCTCGGATCACCCCGGAGCGGATCATCGTGTCGAAGGGGTTGATGCCGGCGGCACGGACCTCGACGACGACTTCCCCGGGCCCTGGCTCGGGCATCGGGACATCGGTGACGTACAGCACGTCACGATCGCCGTACCGGTCGAAACGCACAGCCTGTGCCGTTCGGTTCATCAGGGTTCCTCCGTGAATACCCCCGCCTTCAAGCGGGGGAGGAAACGGACTCCTGCGGAGCAGGGCCGGGGAAAGCCGATTCGCCGCCAGGGCGGATCGGCGTCCACCACGGCGGGCAGAGGGCCGAGAGTCGCCCGCCCTCCGTCCGCGCGTCCGAGCCTCGTGACGGCGTCGTCAAGGGACGATGACGGTCTTTCCGGTGGCGTGGGCGGCGAGGGCCTTGGCGACGATGGCCGGGGCGTCGGCGAGCGGGACTTCCGCGTCGATGCGGACGCGCAGTTCCCGGGTGGCGGCGAGTTCGGCGAGTGTCGTCAGCGTCTCGGCGGTGGGACGGTTGCCGAGGTTGACGCCGAGGATGTCGCGGGCGGCCAGAGCCGGTCGGTGCCGTCCTCGGCGAAGAAGGCGGCATGCGGGTCGATGTCTCCGGATGCGGTCAGGACGACTCGCGCGGGGGACGCCGATCGCCCCCGTGAGCGGCGTTCAGCGCGTCGGCGGATGGAGCGTACCCGGAGACGGGGGTTGTCCGAGCGCAGTGTGCCTGCCCCGGTGAGGACGGCATCGGCCCAGGCCCGGAGGGCGTCCACCCGCTACCGGTCCTCGGCGTTGGACAGGACGAGGCGCTGGTTGCCGGCGTCGTCGAGGTAGCCGTCGAGGGACATCGCACAGGAGAGCACCACATGCGGATGTGCGGTCATGGGAGTGTCCGACGTGTCTGTTGCGAGGGTCAGCCGGCCAGGCTCGGCACCGGCGCGAGGGCGATGGTGTGGTGGGTGTGCTGGACCTTGGCGTGCAGGTAGCGCAGGTTGCTGGGCGTGGTGTGCACGCCCGTGGGGACGGTCCGGGTGACCGAGATGCCGAGGTCGCCCAGCTGCCGTGCCTTGTCGGGGTTGTTGGTGAGCAGATTCAGTTCGGTGATGCCGAGGGCGGTGAGCATCTGGGCGGCGGCGGTGTAGTCGCGGGCGTCCTCGGGCAGGCCGAGGGCCAGGTTGGCCTCGTAGGTGTCCAGGCCCTGGTCCTGCAGGGCGTAGGCGTCGAGCTTGTTGTACAGGCCGATGCCGCGGCCTTCCTGGCGGAGGTAGAGCAGGACGCCTCCGGTGTCGGCGATGCGCTCGGTGGCCTCGCGTAGCTGGGGTCCGCAGTCGCAGCGCGCGGAGCCGAAGACGTCACCGGTGAGGCATTCGGAGTGCAGACGCACCAGCGGGGTGGCAGTGGCGGCCGGGTCTCCCAGGATCAGGGCGACGTGCTCGGCGCCGTCGGCCAGGCCGTCGAAGGTGACCACCTCGGCCGTCACCTGGTAGCCGTCGGAGAAGCGCAGCGGGATGCGGACCTGGGTGCGGACGGTGGCGGTGGCGGTGGCGGCGGCGGTGCTGGTGGTCATGGCGTCTCCCGTGGCGTTAGGTGATTCAAATTTGAACGCGCCATTGACGATATAGGATGGAGTTCCAATTTGAACAACTGCGAGAGGTGTGACGTGGGTCATACGCGATGGCTGAACGAGGAGGAGAAGCGTGCCTGGACGGCCTTCACCACCGCGCACGCGCTGCTGTACCGGCACCTGGAGCAGCGGCTCAAGCGCGATTTCGGCCTGTCCGGCCTGCAGTACGAGATCCTCGCCCGGCTCAGCGGGGCTCCGGACCGGGAACTGCGGATGGCCGAACTGGCCTGCGCCCTGGTCAACTCCAAGAGCGGGCTGACCTATCAGATCGGGCAGATGGAGAAGGCCGGGCTGGTGCGCCGGCGCTCCTGTCCGAGTGACGAGCGTGCGGTCTACGCCGTTCTCACCGACGAGGGCATGGCTCTGCTGGAGCGGGCGGCGCCCGGCCATGTGGGCCTGGTCCGGGAACTGCTCATCGATGTGCTCACGCCCGACCAGGTGCGGGCACTCGCCGACGGACTCGGCGAAGCGAGCCGCCGCATGGCCGCCGGACCCGGCGAAGCGAGCCCTCCCGTGGCCGACGGGACCACGTGCTCGGGTCCTGGCCCTGAGGTCGCTGCCGGCCTCGATGCGTGAAGGCCGGCCGCGGCCGGCCCTTACCGCGCAGCCGAGCGTCCGGTGCCTGTCCGTGCTGGTACCGGCCCGCATGGCGTGCCGGTACCAGCACGCTGCGGACCGAGACCGTGCTGCGCCGCCGGATGGAGCGGCCGACTCGGTGCTGCTCGCCGAGCTGGGCCTGGAAGGCGGCGCGGTTGGCACGCCCCGGCGCCCGGATCAGGCTGTCGTCGTCGTGTTGGGGGACCTGGGCAAGCGGTCGGCCACCTTCACCCGGCGCGAGGGCGGCAAGGTCGTCGAGCAGCTCCGGTTCGCCGCGGTCTAGGGCCGCGCCGGGACCGGGGTCACCCTCGGCTGCGTCGGCGGATGCGGGTGCAGCCGAGTCCTGCGCCAGCCGAGCTGGTCGTACGGCGCCTTCCGTGGGGTTGACGTGTCTGGAAGGAATCCGATGATGGCGAGGTGAGGACACAGAACGGCGAGTCGGTTCTGGCAAGGGTCGTGCGGATTTTCGAGGCGTTCACGCCGGAGGAGTCGGCCCTGACCGTCTCGGAGATCTCCCGCCGTACGGGGCTGCACGTGGCGACGGGGTCGCGGCTGGTGGCCGAGCTGGTCTCGTACGGGTTCCTGACCCGGGACGCCGACCGCCGGGTCCGTATCGGCATGCGCATGTGGGAACTCGCCACACGGGCCTCGCCCACCCTGTCGCTGCGCAACGCGGCCATGCCGTTCATGGAGGGCGTCCACGACGTCGTCGGCCATCATGTGCAGCTCGGTGTGCTGGACGGCGACGAGGTGCTGTTCCTGGAGCGGCTGACGGCACCGGGCGCGGTCATCAACTACACCCGCATCGCGGGCCGCCTTCCGCTGCATGCCTCCTCCAGCGGTCTGGTCCTCCTGGCCCACGGGCCCGCGGACCTGCGCCGGCGGATGCTCGACGAGCCTCTGCACCGCTACACCCCGAACACTCCCGCCACTGCCGCGGGGCTGCGGGCCGTGCTGGCCGAGGTGCGTCGGCGGGGGTACGCGTACTGCCCTGGGTACGTGCACCCGGACGCCCTGGGCATCGCGGCGCCGGTGCGTGACGCGCGCGGTGAGGTGGTGGCCGCGCTGGCGGTCATCGTCCCCAACGAGGCCGGGGCCACGTCCGTCGTGCCGGTGGTGCGGACCGCGGCACGCGGGATCTCCCGTGCGCTGGGAGCCCCTGACACCTCGGGACAGCGCCGGGATCCCGGTGGCTCACGTGACGGCAGTGCAACGGCCGTATGACAGTCGGCGGAAGTTCGTCTCTCACTGGTTGAGAATGCCGTCGCGACCGTCCGTCGCCGCCCCGCATCCTGCCTGCAACCCAACGACGGGAGGCGACAACGTGGTCGGAAGCAGCGTGGTTGCGGATGCCGGGTCCGGCGTCGGCGCAGGACGGTCGATGCCGGGAAACGCGGCGACTCTGACGGTCTCCGTGAAGGAGGACGTCGCCGAGGGCGTCGTGTCACTCACCCTCGCCCGTCCGGACGGTGCCCGGCTGCCGGACTGGACGCCGGGCTCCCACATCGACCTGGTGCTGCCGGAAGGGACGACCCGGCAGTACTCCTTGTGCGGCGACCGATGGGACGCGCACACCTACCGGATCGCCGTACTGAGGGAGCCCGCGGGCCGGGGCGGATCCGCGTATGTGCATGATCGGCTGCGGCCGGGGGACCGGGTCGGGGTTGGCGGCCCGCGCAACCACTTCCCCCTCGTGCCGTCGGAGAAGTATCTCTTCATCGCGGGCGGCATCGGCATCACCCCGCTGCTGCCCATGGTGCGCCAGGCCGAACTGCTCGGCGCCGACTGGCAGTTGCTGTACGGCGGCCGGACCCGGGCGTCGATGGCCTTTCGTGAGGAGCTGACGGAGGCCTACGGCGAGCGGGTGCACGTCGTCCCGCAGGACGAACTCGGGCTGCTGGACCTCGCGACCTGGCTGGGCACCCCGCGCCCCGACACCAAGGTGTACTGCTGCGGTCCCGCCCCGCTGCTCGCCGCCGTCGAAGCGGCCTGCGCCGCCTGGCCGCCGTACGCCCTGCGGGTCGAGCGCTTCACCTCCGCCGCGCAGACCGCGCCGGTGCGGGACACGCCGTTCGAGGTGGAACTGCGCCGCACCGGACGCACGGTCACCGTCACCCCGGAGGTCTCGGTGCTCGATGCGGTGCGCCGCGCCGGAGCCGATGTGCTGTCCTCCTGCGAGCAGGGCACCTGCGGAACGTGTCTGACACCGGTGCTGGAGGGGCAGCCGGACCACCGGGACTCGGTGCTGGCCGACCATGAACGCGCGGCGAACGACTGCATGTTCCTCTGCGTGTCCCGCTCCTGCGGCGACCGTCTCGTTCTCGATCTCTGAGGTGCCCTCCACTCTCTGGACTTCCTTCGCTCTCTGAGACCGCTCTCTGAAACCGATCTCTGAGGCCGGCCTCTGAGATCCTTCACTTCCCCAAGGAGCCGTGATGACTGAGGCACTGGAGCGTGCCGTCGTGCCGCCCGTCAGTGACGCCGACCCGTTCGCCCACGAGGTCCTCCTGGACCCCGAACCGCTGCACCAGGCCCTGCGCGAGGCCGGTCCGGTCGTATACCTCTCGCGCTACGACGTCCATGCACTGGCCCGCTACGAGCAGGTGCACGCGGCTCTGGTGGACTGGCAGCGCTTCGAGTCGGGCTCGGGTGTGGGCCTGGCCAACTTCCGGCACGAGAAGCCGTGGCGGCCGCCGAGCCTGCTGCTGGAGGCCGACCCGCCCCGGCACGACGCCCCGCGCCGGATCCTGCGCGAGATCCTGGCCCCGCCCGCCCTGCGCCGCCTGCGCGCGTCGTGGGCGGCCGTGGCCGAGGAACTCGTCGATCAAGTCCTCGCCGAGGGAACCGAGTTCGATGCCTTCACCGCGCTGGCGGAGGCGTTCCCGCTGCGGGCCTTCCCGGACGCGGTGGGCCTCGGCCCGGACGGCCGGGAGAACCTCCTGCCGTACGGCAACATGGCCTTCAACGCCTTCGGCCCGCGCAACGATCTCGTCGCGGCCGACGCGCACCGCACGGCCGAGTTGTCCGCATGGGTGAACGCCCAGTGCCGGCGCGAGGCGCTGAGCGAGGACGGCTTCGGCGCGCAGATCTGGGCCGCCGCCGACCGCGGCGATCTGACGTACGAACAGGCGCCGTTGGTGGTGCGTTCGCTGCTCACGGCCGGCGTCGACACCACGGTGCACGGGCTGGCGGCCTGCCTGTACGCCTTCGCCACCCACCCCGGCGAGTGGCAACGACTGCGGGACCGGCCGGAGTTGGCACGTGCCGCGTTCGACGAGGCGGTCCGCTGGCAGTCGCCGGTGCAGACCTTCTTCCGTACCGCGACCACCGACGTCACCATCGCCGGCACGATCGTCCCCAAGGACACGAAGATCCTCATGTTCCTCGGGGCGGCCAACCGCGACCCGGACCGTTGGCATGATCCAGACCGCTTCGACCTCACCCGTGACCCCTCCGGCCACGTCGGCTTCGGCATGGGCCTGCACCAGTGCGTCGGCCAGCATGTTGCCCGTCTCGAGGCCGAAGCGTTGCTGACCGCCCTGGCCGACCGCATCGAGCGGATCGAACTCGCGGGCACACCGCACCGCCACCCCAACAACACCCTGCGCTCGTGGGCGTCCCTGCCCCTGCGCGTCCAGCCGACTGCCTGAACAGCCGTCGACATCGGCTCCGTCGCAAACATCTCTGCGGAAAGTGAAGGAACCAGCAATGTCCCAGCAGGTACGAGGCGTCGTCGCGCGGGCCAAGGGCGAGCCGGTCGGCATCGAGACGATCGTGATCCCCGACCCCGGGCCGGGGGAGGCGGTGGTGCGGATCCAGGCGTGCGGCGTGTGTCACACCGACCTCCACTACCGCGAGGGCGGCATCAACGACGAGTTCCCCTTCCTGCTCGGCCACGAGGCGGCAGGCGTCGTGGAGACGGTCGGCGAAGGCGTGACCGACGTCGAGCCCGGCGACTTCGTGATCCTCAACTGGCGTGCCGTGTGCGGCCAGTGCCGGGCCTGTCTGCGCGGTCGCCCCTGGTACTGCTTCGACACCCACAACGCGCGACAGAAGATGACCCTCACCGACGGCACCGAGCTGTCCCCGGCCCTGGGCATCGGCGCCTTCGCCGAGAAGACCCTGGTCGCGGCCGGGCAGTGCACCAAGGTCGACCCGGCCGCGGCACCGGCCGCCGCGGGTCTGCTGGGCTGTGGCGTGATGGCGGGCATCGGCGCCGCGATCAACACCGGCAACGTCGGCCGCGGCGACTCGGTCGCCGTCATCGGCTGCGGCGGTGTCGGCGACGCGGCCATCGCCGGGTCCCACCTGGCCGGCGCGGCGAGGATCATCGCGGTGGACATCGACGACCGCAAGCTGGAGACCGCCCGGGGGCTGGGCGCCACGCACACGGTCAACTCGCGCGAATCCGACCCCGTCGAGGCGATCCGCGAGCTGACCGGCGGCTTCGGCGCCGACGTCGTCATTGAGGCCGTCGGCCGCCCCGAAACCTACAAACAGGCCTTCTACGCCCGCGACCTGGCCGGGACGGTGGTCCTCGTCGGCGTGCCCACGCCCGAGTTGAAGCTCGAACTGCCGCTTCTCGACGTCTTCGGCCGGGGCGGGGCGCTGAAGTCGTCCTGGTACGGCGACTGCCTGCCCTCCCGGGACTTCCCCCTGCTGATCGACCTGTACCTCCAGGGCCGTCTGGACCTCGACGCGTTCGTCAGCGAGACGATCGCCCTGGACGGCGTCGAGGACGCCTTCGCCCGGATGCACAAGGGCGACGTGCTCCGCTCCGTGGTCGTGCTGTGACGGCCTCCCGTATCGAGCACCTGGTCACGTCCGGCACCTTCAGCCTGGACGGCGGCACCTGGGACGTCGACAACAATGTGTGGATCGTGGGCGACGACGAAGAGGTGATCGTCATCGACGCCGCCCACGACGCCGACGCCATCGCGGCCGCCGTCGGCGACCGGCATCTCAAGGCCATCGTGTGCACCCACGGCCACGACGACCACATATACGCCGCTCCCGCACTCTCCGACGCCACCGGTGCACCGATCCTGATCCATCTCGACGACCGGCTGCTGTGGAAACACACCCACCCGGAACGGAACCCGGACGGCCACCTCGCCGACATGCGCCGGATCAGCGTGGCCGGTATCGAACTGACCGTGCTGCACACTCCTGGACACACGCCGGGAGCGATCTCCCTGCACGCGCCGGAACTGGGCACCGTCTTCACCGGCGACACCCTGTTCGCCGGCGGACCGGGGGCCACCGGGCGGTCGTACTCCCACTTCCCGACCATCGTCCGTTCCATCCGCGACCGGCTGTGGGTGCTGCCGCCGGAAACGGTGGTCCGCACCGGCCACGGCGAGGACACCACCATCGGCACCGAGGCCCCGCATCTCCAAGAGTGGGTCGACCGGGGCTACTAGGCTGCAGAAGCGATCCCGCCCGGCCTGCTGACTCCTACGCCACAGCCTTGACGTGGCTCGTCAAGCGGCCTGAGGTTGTGCAGGGCTGAGGTAGTGCACGGCGGTCTGTTCGGCGTGCGGGGCGAGCAGGCCCTCGAGTTCGTCCGCTGCGACCTTGAGGAGGTCGCCGTCACGGGTGGCGTGGAGGGTTTCGAGGATGAAGGCGACGTGTGTGGAGTCCTCGGTGACGCGGGTGCGGTGGGCGTCGCGGTGGTTCCAGTGGCGGGTCAGGACGCCGGTGGTGTCCGCGTAGATGATCTCGCCGGGCTTGGGGTTCTCGACGGTGTCGGGTTCGCCGAGCGGGGTGAAGGACTCGGTGCCGTCCGCGTGGCGGATGACGACGTCGCCGGTGACGTTGTCCAGGTCGAAGGCGCCGGCGGTACGCCTTGCCGTCAC
>NZ_JACEHE010000045.1 GCF_013778455.1 Streptomyces himalayensis subsp. himalayensis
CAGAGCCGCGCTGGCTGACCAGCGAGGAACAGCGCATCTGGCTGGCGTATCTGAACGCCACCATGCTCCTTGAGGACCATCTCGACCGGCAGCTGCAGCGGGACGCGGGTATGCCGCATGTTTACTACGGACTGCTCGTACGGCTCTCCGAAGCCCCGCGGCGCAGGCTGCGGATGACCGAGCTGGCCATGGTCGCCAAGATCACGCGCTCGCGCCTCTCGCACGCGATCGCGCGGCTGGAGAAGAACGGCTGGGTGCGCCGCGAGGACTGCCCATCGGACAAGCGCGGCCAGTTCGCCGTGCTCACCGATGCGGGGTACGAGGTGCTGAGCAGGACGGCACCCGGCCATGTGGCAGCCGTCCGCCAGGCGCTCTTCGACCGGCTCACGCCCGAACAGCAGAAGTCCCTCGGCGAGATCATGCAGATCGTCGCCGAGGGACTGGAGCCGAAGGACGCTGGCGCGGACCTGCCCTGGCTCCGCTGAGCCCGCGACCGTTGGTTGTCGGGCCTCAGATGCCCGTACGCCGGGCTAGTGCGCGACCACCGGCACGTGCACCTCGTCCTGCGCGTCCTCGCTGTCGGCCCGCCCGGAGGCCGTGGCCCCGCCCGGGCGGCCCGTGTTGACGAAGGTCAGCGCGATCACCGCGGACACGACCAGGATGCCGACGGCGAACCAGATCGCGTTCGTGTAGCCGTGCACCATGCCCTGCAGCTGCACCAGCTGCTGCTGCGGCTTGGAGGCCGCCGTGGCGATGTGGTCCTTGATGTACGCGGTGGTCGCGGACGCGGCGACGGTGTTCAGCAGCGCCGTGCCGATCGCCCCGCCCACCTGCTGCGAGGTGTTGACCATCGCGGAGGCGACACCGGCGTCCCGCGGCTCCACACCATGGGTGGCCAGCGACATCGCGGGCATGAACGCCGTACCCATGCCGAGGCCGAGCAGCAGCTGTGCCGGCAGCAGCAGACCCACGTACGACGAGTCGATCTCCATCTGCGTCAGCAGCAGCATGCCGACCGCGGCGACGAGGAAGCCCGGGCCCATCAGGAGACGGGGCGCGACCCGGGTCATCAGACGGGCGCCGATCTGCGTCGAACCGGCGATCATGCCGACGATCATCGGCAGGAACGCGAAGCCGGTCTTGACCGGGGAGTACCCCTTCACGATCTGCAGGTAGTACGTGAGGAAGAGGAACAGCCCGAACATCGCGATCACGGCGAGGCCCAGCGACAGGTAGACGCCGCCGCGGTTGCGGTCGGTCAGCACGCGCAAGGGCAGCAGCGGCGCCTTCACCTTGGACTCGACGAGGATGAACCCGGCCAGCAGCACCGCCGATGCGACGAACAGGCCGATGGTCACGGAGTCCGACCAGCCGTCGGACTCGGCGCGCGTGAACCCGTACACCAGGGACACGAGGCCCAGGGTGGAGAGGATCACGCCCGGGATGTCGAGGGACGATCGGTTGCGGGAGCCGGCCGGCTCACGGATGACGAAGTACGCACCCGCGGCCGCGACCACGGCGAACGGGATGTTCACGAAGAACGTCCAGCGCCAGTCGAGGTACTCGGTGAGGAAGCCGCCGAGAATCAGGCCCACGGCGCCGCCGCCACCGGCGATCGCGCCGTAGATGCCGAACGCCTTGGCGCGCTCCCTGGCCTCGGTGAACATCACCGCGAGCAGGGACAGCGCGGCCGGCGCCAGCAGCGCGCCGAACACACCCTGCAGAGCGCGGGCGCCGAGCATCGTCGCCTCGCCCTGCGCCGCACCGCCCAGCGCGGAGGCCGCGGCGAAGCCGATCAGACCGGTCACGAACGTGCGCTTGCGGCCCCAGAGGTCGGCGATACGGCCGCCGAACAGCAGCAGACCGCCGAAGGCGAGGGCGTAGGCCGTGATGACCCACTGCCGGTTGCCGTCGGATATGCCCAAATCCTGCTGGGCGGAGGGCAGTGCGATGTTCACGATGGTCGCGTCGAGCACGACCATCAGCTGGGCGAGCGCGATGAAGACGAGCGCTTTCCAGCGGTTGGCGTCGGGGGCGGAGGCTGCTGCCTGCGGAGCAGCCTTGGCGGTTTCAGGCATGGAGGTACCCACTTCGGGACGTGGACGTGGCAGGGAGTCGGCGGGCGTAACGCTCGAGCTCGTCAACGTTGACGGGCGAAGCGCGCAGAACTCATCAGCCGAGCAGGGAACCTGATGGAACTCGGCTCGAACTCGGCTTGAACTCGTTTGTGGATCGGGGTCGGTGTCGGTCGGGACCGGTGTGGTCCATCGGTCGGGACCGGTGTGGTCCGGTGCGTGTCAGTCCGGCCGCCTCAGATCCTCCAAAGTGGCTGCGGTGCCCGGCAGTTCGGAACGGGCGGGGGCCTGCAGACCGTCCAGGAACAGCTGCAGATGGCGGTGGACGAAGCGGTCCATGCCCAGGCACCCGGTTCCGGGCAGCGGCCTGGTGAGCTGGCTGAGTGCGACCATCAGATCGCCGACGGCGACGTCGGAGCGCAGCTGCCCGGCCCGCCGGGCCCGCTCCATGAGCGCCTCGACGAGAGCCTCGATCCGTTCGCGGGCGGCCAGCAGATCCGGGTGGTGCTTGTCGAAGCTGCCGGAGAGCATCGGGCACAGGGCGCCGACCCGCTCGTCGGCGGCTGCGTGCACGAAGCGGCGCAGGGCCGCGAAGGCGTCGCCCTCCTCGGCGAGCGCCGCCTCGGCCAGCTCCGACGTCCCGTCCATGACCGAGCACACGACCTCGCGTACGAGTGCCTCGCGATCGGGAAAGTGCCGGTACAACGTGGCGTTTCCGACGCCGGCGCGGCGCGCGATCTCGTCGAACGGCACCTCGGCGCCGAACTCGACGAACATCTCGCGCGCGGCGGCGACGATCCGCTCCCGGTTGCGCAGGGCGTCGGCCCGCGGGCGGGACGTACGGCGCTGCGCGACGGTGGCGGCGTCCACGGCGTTCACGTGTGCACTCCTCTTGGCGGCCGACTTCGGTTGACGGCTGACTTCGCCGGACGGCTGACTTCGGTTGACGGCTGACTTCGGTTACGGCTGACGAACGACCCCCGGGTGGCCCCGGATTGCCACGGATAGTTCCCCGTGGTGGCGGGGTGATCCACGGATCATCCGTCGTCCGTCGGGCGATCCGGGGATTCCCTCCCCGATTCGCCCGGACACCTGACTAAACGGGGAAACGATCCCCGGTTATTTCCCGCACTCCCTGTGAACCGAGTCACACCCTCTCCCCCGCCGGAAACCCACGATCGGCGCACCCAGCAGGCGCCCGCGCATCCCTCGGCACAGGGTGATCGAGAGGGAGCAGCCAGATCGGCCCGGCTGCCGCGGAGCGGAAGGCCACTGCATGCAGCCGACCAGCCGTCGTCGGATACGCGGCCCGCGCCGCACCGCCGTCCTTGCGTCGCTTGCCGCCCTGACCCTGGCGGTGACCACGTCGGCCAGCACCGGCGGGCTCATGGCCGACTCGACCACCGCCTCGGGAGCCATGAGCCGAGGCCGCAACGCCGCACTCAGCCCCTGCATGATCAACGGCGTGATAGGCGTACAGATGTCCGAGGGCATGCCCACGGCGACCGGTTACGCACGCTCCACGGGCACGGTCCGGGCCCTCAATCTGATGGTCGACTTCCCCGACGTGCCCGGTGAGGGCAGCGCGGCGGACCGCCTCGCCGAGTTCTTCCCACAGACCCGCGACTGGTTCCGCACCAGCTCGTACGGCCGTCTCGACTACCGCCCCGAGGCCCCCATACGGCACTGGCTGCGGATGCCAAAACGGTTCACGGATTACGGCATACAGCGGGGCGCCCCCTTCGACCCCGGCTATCGCCGGCTCGTGGACGACATCATCGCCGTAGCCGACCCGGACGTGGACTTCCGTGCGTACGACCTGGTGAACGTACTGATAACCCCGAACGCCGGCCCGTCCGCCCTCGACACCGTCCTCTCCGTCACCTTCGCAGGCAACCACGACGCCCCGGTGGCGGACGGCGTCCCGATCGCCAACGCGTCCTTCGTCTACAGCCGCCAGGACGACGGCTCCGGCACCTACGACGAGACCGGCTACCGGGTCCTCCCCCATGAGAACGGCCACGTCTTCGGACTGCCCGACCTCTACACCCAGGAGGGCGGCGGCGCCGTCGGCCACTGGGACATCATGAGCGAGGACTGGGGTGCCAACAACGACCTGCTCGGCTGGCACAAGTGGAAGCTCGGCTGGCTCGACAACACCCAGATATCCTGCGCCTCCACGCGCGGCACATCGGAACACCTCCTGACTCCCCTGTCCCGGTCCGGCGGCCCGAAGCTCCTCTTCATACCCCTGACGAAGACGACCGGCTACGCCGTCGAGGTACGCACCCAGGCAGGCAACGACGAGGCCGTCTGCAAGCCGGGCGTGCTCGTCTACCGCGTCGACGCGGACATAGACACGGGCCACGGACCGATCACGGTCGTCGACTCGACCCCGCGCAGCGGCGGCTGTACCCGCCGCCCCAACGTCCACGCGGAACTCTCCGACGCGACGTACGGAGCAGACAGCACCTTCACCGACGCCAAGAGCGGCGTACGGATCACGGTCGCGGGGGCCGAGCGTGGGGGTGACTACCGGGTACGGGTCACGCGATCGTGACGCAGCGGTGCTGATGGACGAGGCGCTGCTCTGGATCAGGCGCTGCTCTGGATCAGGCGCTGCTCGGGGATCAGGCGCTGCTCGCGGCACCGGTGATCGAGGAGATGATCTGGTCGTGAGAGGTGGTCGGCACATCGAAGAAGCCGTTGTTGCGGCCGAGCCGCAGCACCGCCGCCCGATCCGCGACGGCTTTGACGTCCCCCATGTTGTGGCTGATCAGAAGCACCCCGATGCCGCGCTCGCGAAGCTGGTCGACGAGATCGAGGACGTGACTGGTCTGCTGGACGCCCAGAGCGGCCGTGGGCTCGTCGAGGAGTACGGCCTTGGGCTCGCCGAGATGCGCACGGGAGATCGCGACACTCTGCCGTTGCCCTGCCGACAGGACGGCGACGGGGACACGTACATCAGGGATGCGGATCCCCAGCTCGTCGAGCTGTCTGCGGGCCTCCCGCCGCATACCGCCGCTGTCGACCAGCCGGCAGATGCTGCCCAGAGGGCCGGCGCGTCGCCGCTCCCGTCCGAGAAAGAGGTTCTCGGCGACGTCGAGGTTGTCGCACAGCGCCAGGTTCTGGTGGACGGTCGCGATGCCCAGACGCTGGGCGTCCCGGGGCGACCTGACCTGCACAGACCGGCCCTCCCACTCGATGACGCCCTTGTCCGCGGGTACGACACCCGAGATGACCTTGATGAGGGTGGACTTGCCGGCGCCGTTGTCGCCCAGTAGCGCGACGACCTCACCACTGTGGATCTCCAGCTCGACGTCCATGAGGGCCTGGACGGCGCCGAACCGCTTGGAGATTCCACGCAGCGCCAGCAGAGGCGG
Source organism: Streptomyces himalayensis subsp. himalayensis (assembly GCF_013778455.1). Taxonomy (GTDB): domain Bacteria; phylum Actinomycetota; class Actinomycetes; order Streptomycetales; family Streptomycetaceae; genus Streptomyces; species Streptomyces himalayensis. The sequence continues at coordinate 5,459 of NZ_JACEHE010000045.1, forward strand.
GGCGGTCACGGGCACCTCACCTTCTCCGCTCGACGGGGTGACGCCGCACGGCCTCGGCGGAGACCTGGACCTCATGCCGTACGAGCCCCGCAGGCGCTCCCTACCAGGCCGTTCACCATCCTTCGCCTCAACGACCACGGCCGCAATCCATAGGTCTGCATGCCGTCCGTCTGCCCGCCCCCGGGGGCACAAGCCGACATAGCGGAAGATTCTGGACGCATGATGTAGGTCACGGAGAGTTCGTATGACACAGAGTGCGTACGCCACAGAGCGCGCAGGACACAGAGCGCGTACGACACAAAGCGCGCATGACGCATGACACAGAGCGCGCATGACGCTGCCGCCGGCTGGAGGAGGTGTCACCCATGGGCCACGACCGCACAGGCCGCGAACCCGCAGGCCGCGAGGGCGCAGACCGTAAGCCCCCAGGCCGCGAGCGCGCAGACCGTAAGCCCGCAAGCCGCGAGCGCACCCGGCAGCGGCGCCGAGGCCACGGGTTCGCACTCCTCGCGACAGGAGTCTTGCTGCTCGGCGGCGTCGCGTGCGGCGGAGGTCAGGACTCCGCGGGTGGCCAGAAGGGCGAGAAGATCACGATCGGCCTGGTGACCAAGACCGAGACCAACCCCTTCTTCGTGACGATGCGGGAGGCCGCCGCGACCGCGGCGGCGAAGCACAACGCTGAGCTCATCGCTCTCTCCGGCAAGTTCGACGGCGACAACGAAGGTCAGGTCGCCGCGATCGAGAGCCTCGTCTCCCGCGGCGCGAAGGGCATCCTCGTCACACCGTCGAACACGACGGGCATCCTGGACGCGATCGAGGACGCCCGCCAACAGGGCATCCTGGTGATCGCACTCGACACCACGACCGACCCGGCGGACGCGGTGGACGCCACGTTCGCGACCGACAACTTCGAGGCGGGGCGGCTGCAGGGTGCCTACCTCAGGGCCGTGCTCGGCGACCGGGAACCCAAGCTGATCATGCTTGACGGTACGCAGGGCTCCTCGGTCAGCCGCCAACGCCACGACGGTTTCCTCAAGGGCTTCAAGCTCAAGGAGGGCTCGCCGGCGATCGTCGGCCGCGCGGACACCAACGCCGACCAGAACACCGCGCAGGCCGCGCTGGAGAGCCTGCTGCAGCGGGCGAGCGACGCGAACACCATCTACACCATCAACGAACCGGTGGCCGCCGGCGCCCACGCGGCAGTCTCCGAAGCCGGGCTCGCCGACCAGGTGACCATCGGTTCCATCGACGGCGGATGCACGGGCGTACGCGACGTGAAGGCCGGCAAGTACGCGGCCACTGTCATGCAGTTCCCGGTCAGGATGGCTGACGACGGTGTGGCCGCGGTCGCCGAGTTCGCGAAGAGCGGGAAGAAGCCGTCGGGCTTCACGGACACGGGCACGGCGCTCATCACCGACAAACCGGTGAAGGGGCTGAAGTCACAGAACACGGCCTGGGGACTCGACCGATGCTGGGGATGACATCCCGGCTGCTGGGGTTGGCATCCCGGTGTGCAGCGGTTCGAAGGGACCACCGCACCCCATGAGATCACCTGCCACCGCGCCCGCCCCCGAGAGCGAACCGGCTGCCTCACGCCGGGAACTGCTCCGGTACGCCCTGCGCACGCCGACCGCCGGCCCCCTGGCCGCCCTGATCGTCGCCGTGGTGGCCTTCTCACTCGCCACGGAAACGTTCCTGACACCCGCCAACCTGTCCCTGGTACTGCAGCAGTCCATCGTGATCGGCACGCTGGCCCTGGGCCAGTCCCTGATCATCCTCACCGCGGGCATCGACCTCGCCAACGGCGCCATCGCGGTCCTCGGCACGGTCATCATGGCCAGGCACGTCTTCGAGGGCGGCAATCCCGCGGCAGCAGTACTGCTCGGCCTGTTCGTGACGACGGCCATCGGACTGGTGAGCGGGCTGCTGGTGACCCGCCTCGGCCTCCCCCCGTTCATCGTGACCCTGGGGATCCTGACCGTCGTCTACGCGGTGAGCAGGCTCTACTCGCAGTCCCGCAGCTATCCGGTGACGGACGAACTGCTCCGCTTCTGGGGAAACGGCATCCGCATCGGCGGGGCACTCGTCACCTGGGGAACGTTCGTACTGGTGGGCCTGTACGCCTTCTTCTGGTACCTGCTCGCCAAGACCGCCTGGGGCCGCCACGTCTACGCCGTCGGCAACGCACCCCAGTCAGCCCGCCTGACGGGCATCAACGTGCAGCGCACGGTGCTGTCGGTGTACGTCACCGCCGGGCTGCTCTACGGCTTCGCGGCCTGGCAGGCCCTCGGCCGCATCCCCAACGCCGACCCGAACGCCTACCAGACCGCGAACCTGGAGAGCATCACCGCCGTCGTCATCGGCGGAACAAGCCTGTTCGGCGGCCGCGGAGGCGTCGTCGGAACCCTCATCGGGACACTGATCGTCAGCGTGCTCCGCTCCGGCCTCACCCACGCAGGCATCGACAGCCTCTACCAGGACGTAGCGACCGGCACCCTCGTCATCGTGGCAGTGGGCATCGACAAGGTCCTGCGAAGAGGCCCCACCCGATGACGGCGGTTTCCAGGGACCGACGCCCTCCCAGGGGCCGAATCCTCACCGCCCACCCAATGCCTTCGTGGGATCCGGGCCAGCCGCGGCCATCAATCAGTCTTTTGACATAGGTTTCTTTTCATAGGTAACTTGGCGGCATGACCGGAATCAGTGAGGCTCACATGAGCCAGGGCGCCGACCATGTGGCCGCAGGCCTCGTGGCGTGCCTGCCCGTGCTGAACCGGTACCTCAAGCAGAGCATCGACGGGCACCTGCCCTACCGCAAGCTCCCCGAGCGGCAGTTGGCCCTGCTTCAGTACGTCGCCGAGCACGACGGCGCGACCGTCCACAAGGCGGCCGAGGCGCTGCGGATGATGCCGAACAACGTCAGCGCCCTGGTCACCCGCCTCACCGACGCGGGCCTGCTGGAACGGCATCAGGACGACACCGACAAACGTGTGGCGCACCTGTGCGTCACTGCCAAGGCGCGTCAGCGCCTCAGCGAGGTCGAAAACATCGCAGCGGCGCAGTTCGCGGCCGCGCTGCGTACCCTCACCGACGGCGACCGCGACGCCCTCGGCTCGGCGCTCGGCGCCCTCGAGGCTCTCACCCGGCGCCTGCGCGACCACTCCGCCTGACCGGTCCGACTCTCCCCGTACGCCTACTGCCCTTGCCGCTGCTGCGACGGGGCCGGGTGTGCTGCTCGCATACGCAGCTCTCCACACATGTCCACGCGCCCTAGCCGCGCGCCGCACGTCCCGAGGACAGCTCACACATGTCTGTCACCGCTGTTTCCACAGCGCCCACTCCCGTATCCAGCCCCCACCCCCGCGGTCTTCGCGCCAACCCCTGGCTGACGCTGCTCGCCGTCGGGCTCGGCCTGTTCATGGTCGGCCTCGACGGCTCGGTCGTCTCGATCGCCAACGCCGAGATCGCCCGCGACCTGAACGCCACCACCGCCGAACTGCAGTGGGTCACCAACTCCTACCTGCTCGCTCTCGCCGCCGCCCTCATCCTGGGCGGCAAGCTCGGCGACCGCTTCGGGCGCCGTACGGTCTACCTCGTCGGCGTCGTCGGGTTCACCGTCGCGTCCGTCGCGATCGGCCTCGCCGGCTCGATCGAGGGCGTCATCGCCTTCCGGGCCGTGCAGGGCCTCTTCGGTGCGATGCTCATGCCCAACACCCTCGCGTTGCTGCGTGCCGTGTTCCCGCCGAAGAAGTTCGGCATGGCGGTCGGCATCTGGGCGATGATCTCGTCCGTCTCCACCGCGCTCGGCCCGATCGTCGGCGGACTGCTCGTCGAGCACGTCAACTGGGAGTCCGTCTTCTACATCAACGCCCCCATCGGCGTCATCGCCCTCCTCTTCGGCCTCGTGGTGCTGCCGCAGTCCAAGAACGAGGCGGCCGCGGGCGAGAAGTTCGACGTGCCCGGCGTCGTGCTGCTCGCCCTCGGACTGCTCGCCGTCGTCTTCGGCGTCGTCAAGGGCGAGACGTGGGGCTGGACTTCGGCCGGCACGCTCGGCGCGATCGTCGGCGGTGTCGTCGTCCTGGTCCTCTTCGGCTGGTACGAGACCCGCGTCGCGCACCCCCTCCTCCCCATGCGGCTGTTCCGCAACCCGGCCCTGACCATCGGTACGATCGTCACCGCGCTGAACTTCTTCGTCCTGCTCGGCGTGATCTTCTTCGTGATGCTGTACCTGCAGAACGTACGTGGCTTCACGCCCGTCGAGTCCGGTGTGCGCACCCTGCCCCTCAGCCTCGCCTCCATGCTGGCCTCGCCGCTCGGCGCGAAGCTCACCGAGAAGTTCGGACCGCGCCTGACCATGCCGCTCGGGATGGTGCTCCAGGCCGGCGCCGCGTTCACGATGCTCGCGTGGAGCGCCGACTCGTCGTACGCCACCATGTGGCCGCCGTTCGTCGCGCTCGGTTTCGGCGTCGGCATGGTGATGTCCGCGTCCTCCGACGCGATCGTCGGCAACGCCCCCGTCCAGGACGGTGGCATCGCGGGTGGCCTCCAGGCCACTTCGCTCCAGGTCGGCGGCGCGCTCGGCACCTCGGTGCTCGTCTCCCTCATCAGCAGCCGCGTCGGCTCCACACTCACCGACTCACTGACCGACTCCGGCGTGCCCCACTCGGCAGCCGCTCGCTTCGAGGAGGCGAAGGACGCGGTCGCGATGGGCGTCGCCCCGGTCTCCGACGCGATGCCCGCACAGCTCAGGGCCGCCGTGGTGGAGGGCAGCCACACCGCCTTCATGAACGGCGTCCACACCGCCGTCCTGCTCACCGGCATCCTCGCCCTCGTCGGCGCCGCCCTCGCGGCGTTCGGCCTTCGCGCCCGGAAGGACGGGCACGACGAGAACGACGCGAAGGTGCCGAGCCCGGCCGCGCCCGCCCCAGACGCTTCGCCCGTCTCGGTAGCGACCCCGAGTGCCGCTGCCGCGGTCCGGTCCTCCGGCGGCATCCCGGTCAGCGGCCACGTCATCGGCGCCGAGTCGGCACCCGTGCCGCAGGCAGCCGTCACCCTGATCTCGCTGGGCGGGCGGCAGGTGGGCCGCGTGGTGGCCCACCCGGACGGTTCGTACACGGTGGACGCGCCGGGCGCGGGCAGCTACGTGCTCATCGCCTCCGCCGAGGGCTACCAGCCGCAGGCGTCCACGGTGGTGATCGGCGACGAGCCGGTCTCGTACGACATCCTGCTCTCCGGCACCAGCGGCCTGGTCGGCACGGTCAGGTCGGCCGACCGCAAGGAGCCGGTCGTCGGCGCCATGGTGGTCGCGGCCGACGTGCGTGGCGACGTGCTCGCCGCCGGGCTGACCGACGCGGACGGCACCTTCGGCTTCGCCGAGCTGGTGCCCGGCCAGCTGACCCTCGCGGTGACCGCGGCCGGGTACCGGCCGATCGCGCTGCCTGTCGAGATCGCCGCGCAGGGCGTCACCAGGACGGAGGTCGAACTGTTCTCCGGCCTGCCGGTGCAGGGTGTGGTCACGGCCGCGGGCCGGCCGCTGAACGACGCGCGGGTCACGCTCGTCGACGCGGTCGGCAACGTGGTGGTCACCGCGATCACCGGCGAGGACGGCGGCTATGCCTTCACCGACCTGGACGGCGGCGAGTACACGGTCATGGCGGCCGGCTACCCGCCGAAGGCCACCCACCTGACCGTGCACGGCTCGGGTGTGAAGAGCCACGACATCGAGCTCTCCTACCCGACCGAGTGACAGACGCCGGGCCGGACGCACCCAGAGCGGAAGGATGCCCGGCCCGGCGGTGAAGAAGCCTGGACCCGGTGGTCGGTGGCGGCAGGGGACGGCCTGCCGCCACCGGCCCGGGATTCACCACGAAAGGCCGTCGGCTTTGCCAGGCCATGGCCGACACAGTCCCGCAGCGGAGACACCACACACCCTGCTGTGCCGCCCGACCTCGCCCGATCGTCCACTCCGAGCACCCGGCGGCGGAGGGTCAGACCACGCGGGGACGCGACACGGCCCCCCTTGGCGTGGCCACAACGCCGCTGCCGCCGGAGGCCCCCTCAGGCGTCTCTCCATGGCCGGGCCTGCCGTAAGTAACGGGGATGAGCCGCAGCCCCTGTGCCCTCGTCGTCCTGTCTGCCCGACCGGCGGGGCCCCTGCCGCTCAGCGGGCCGCCGAGCGCGAGCGGGCCTCGGCGAGCGTGCCCTGGGCGGCTGCCAAGGCGGCGAGAACGTCCTGAGCGGCTGCGCGGAGGGTGACCTCGTCCGGCCCGGCGGAGGTTTCGAGGGCTGCTTTGATCGTGTGGCCGAGCAGGTCCGCCCGGTGGTCCGGGGGGAACTCCTCGCTCGGGGGGACGGCGATGCCCCCCGTCATGAACCCGGTCAGCACCGCGTCGATCGTGTGGATCTGGTCCGCCGCCGGTGCTGTGACAGTCACCAACCCGTGCGCGCGCCATACGTCGACGACGCGGGCGAGCAGGGTGTGGAAGCCGAGTTCCTGGATGACGGGAAGGCCGTTCGCGGTGATGGCGAGCGCGCCGAGGACATCGCTGTCACCGGCGTGGAGGGCCCGGTCGAGGGGGTTGCGGGTCTGCTGCAGGAACACCTCCCGGACCAGCCTGCTGGGCAGGGCGGCGGACGCGTCCTGCCCGATTCCGGCGGCGAGGATGCCGAGCTGCTTGTGGAGTTCGCGCCGCAGCAGTTCGGTGAACAGCGTCTCTTTCGTCTTCCAGTGCAGGTAGACGGTGCCCTTGCCGATACGGGCGCGGCGGGCGATCTCATCGACGGTGACCCGCTTGTAGCCCCACGCCAACAGCAGCTCGCGCGCGGCGGCCAGGATGCGCTCGGCGCGTTCGTCGTCGGCCTGCGGGGAAGCGGCCAGGCGATCCAGGGTCATGAACACAGCATCCCACCCGACTCGTCGTGTGACCAAATTTCAAAACTGGTCATGCGGTATCGACCACGGGTATGGTCGAGGCATGACCTCTTCGTCGCTCCCCCCACGGGGCGCCCGCCGTGCCCTCATCGTCGGATCCGGCATCTCCGGTCTGGCCGCGGCTCTGAGCCTGCACCGGGCCGGCTGGCAGCCCCTGATCATCGAGCGGGCGCCAGAACGCCGCACCGGCGGCTACTTCGTCCGCTTCAACGGCCCCGGCTACACCGCCGCCGAACGCCTGGGCATCCTGGACTCGCTTCCGGACCGCCGCGACCCCGAGGGGCGCGCGTTCGAAGTCGACTCCCGCGGTCGCCTCACACCTGGCCTGACCTTTCCCGAACAGGTCAACGGCACCCCGATGCGGATGCTGCTGCGCAGCGATCTCGAGCGCGTCCTGTACGAGGCGGTCCAGGACCTGGTGGAGATCCGCTACGGCACCGGGCCCGCGGCCATCACCCAGGACCGCGACCAGGTGACCGTGACCCTCACCGACGGGTCCGTGGAGAGCGCGGATCTGCTCATCGGCGCCGACGGCATCCACTCCACCGTCCGCTCCCTGGTCTTCGGCCCCGAGGACCTCTACCGCAAGGACTTCGACCACGTCGTGGCCGCCTGCGTCATGGACGGCCCGCTGCCCGGCATGCGCGACGGCGACACCCTGGTCGCCACCGCCCCCGGCCGCTCCGCCTGGATCAACAGCTACCGCGACCACCCCCCGGTCGCCTTCCTGCTCTACCGCACCGACTGGCCGGCCGCCGAGATCCGCAAGAAGCCCTCCGACGCCCTGCGCCAGGCCTTCGCCGGCTTCGGCGGGGACATCGTGCCCGCCATGCTGGAGGCGATGGACCGCTCCGAGTCCGTCCTGTTCGACCAGGTCAGCCAGATCCACCTGAGCCGCTGGAGCCAGGGCCGGGTGCTCCTGCTCGGCGACTCCGCCTGGTGCATGACCCTCCACTCCGGACAGGGCTCCGGCATGGGCATCGCCGGCGCCGAACTGCTCGCCCGCCTGCTCACCGAACACGGCGACCTGCCGACCGCCCTGGGCAGCTGGGAACAGCGACTGCGCCCGCTCGTCACCCGCTACCAGAAGGAAGCCCTGCGCATGCGGCACTTCTTCATGCCCGCCAACCGCTTCGGCCGCATCGCCCGCAGCACCTTGATCCGCGCCGCCTCCACCCCGGTCGGCGCCAAGCTCGGCAAAGCCCTGATGAGCTGACACCTCACGGGAAAGAGGAAGTGCAATGACTCAGACGACCGAGACGGTAGTCGATCGCTACATCACGCTCGTTGACCGTGCGGTGCACGAGCCGGAAGCACTGCAGGAGCTGGAGTCGGTGTTCGCGCCGCAGGCCACCGTGCAGTTCGGTGAACTCCCTCCGGTGACCGGCCTGGCCGACATCACGGAGTTCTACCGACGCTTCTACTCGGACATGGCCGACAGCAAGCACGTGTGGACCACCACGGTGCTCGACGACGAAGGAACGATCGAGGTCCGCTTCATAGCGGCCTGGCGCACCGCCGATGGGCAGCTCGGGTCCCAGGGCGGCATCGAGCGCGTGACCGTCGACGCGGACGGGCTGATCAGGGAGCTGCGGGTGCTCAGCTTGGAGAGCGACGGCGCCTGACCAGCCAGGTGGGACGGGATCCTGTGGTGGCGGTCGTGGCCGGTTCCCGTCCCCCAAGCGGGGAACGATCACACAAGGACGCGGTCTAAGACAGCGTGATGCCGAGTCGCTCCGCCAGCTCTTGGGCGCTGACGCCGTACGTCTCCCGGATCCGTACGCCGTCGGGGCCGACGTCGAAGACGCCGCAGTCCGTGTACACGCGGCTGACGCAGCCGACGCCGGTGAGCGGGTAGGTGCACTGCGGCACGAGCTTCGGCTCACCGGAGCGGGTGAAGAGCGTCATCATCACGTAGACGTCCTTGGCGCCGATGGCGAGGTCCATGGCGCCGCCGACGGCAGGGATGTCGTCGGGCTTACCGGTGTGCCAGTTGGCGAGGTCGCCGTTGAAGGCGACCTGGTAGGCACCGAGGACGCAGACATCGAGGTGCCCGCCGCGCATCATCGCGAAGGAGTCGGCGTGGTGGAAGTACGCCGCCCCCGGCAGCTCGGTCACCGGGACCTTGCCGGCGTTGGTCAGGTCAGGGTCGACCGCGTCGCCCTCGGCCTTCGGGCCCATGTTGAGCATGCCGTTCTCGGTGTGCAGCACCACCCCGGAGTCGGCCGGCAGATGGTCGGCGATCTTGGTGGGCTGCCCGATACCGAGGTTGACGAAGGAACCGGCCGGGATGTCACGTGCGATGACGGCGGCCAGCTCGTCCATCGAGAGCCGGTGGTCGGCGCTCCTCGGCGCCCCGGCGTACGCCTGGCCGCTCGACGTGGTGGTTGACGTGGTGGTCATCGCGCCCCCTGCACGGTGTAGTGACGGGCCTTCGCCTGGACGACCCTGTCGACGTAGATGGACGGGGTCACGACGGCCTCGGGGTCGAGCTTCCCTGGCTCGACGACCTGGTCGACCTGGACGATGGTCGTCGTCGCGGCCGTGGCCATGACCGGCCCGAAGTTGCGGGCTGTCTTGCGATAGACAAGGTTGCCCATCGCGTCCGCGACGTGCGCGCTGATCAGTGCGTAGTCGCCCCTGATGGGGTACTCCAGCAGGTACTTGCGACCGTCGATCTCACGCTCCTCCTTGCCCTCGGCCAGCGGCGTGCCGACCGCGGTCGGGCAGTAGAACGCGCCGATGCCGGCACCGGCCGCGCGCATCCGCTCGGCGAGGTTGCCCTGCGGCACCACCTCGAGCTCGATCTTCCCCTCGCGGTAGAGGCCGTCGAAGACCCAGGAGTCAGCCTGGCGCGGAAAGGAGCAGAGCACCTTGCGTACCCGGCCGGCGGCCAGCAGCGCGGCCAGCCCGACATCGCCGTTGCCGGCGTTGTTGGACACGATCGTGAGGTCCTTCGCACCCTGCCGGATGAGCGCGTCGATCAGATCGAACGGCATGCCCGCCATGCCGAAGCCGCCGACGAGAATGGTGGACCCGTCCTCGATGCCGGCGACCGCCGCATCTGCGCTCTCGACGATCTCCGCCCGGCTCACTGGGCCGTCTCCGTGACATCGCAGTTCTCGAGTACGACGGCCAGCCCCTGCCCGACCCCGATGCAGATCGCGGCGACGCCGTAGCGCTGCCTCGTCTCGCGCAGAACCTTGGCCAGCGTGGCGAGGATGCGGCCGCCCGAGGCGCCCAGCGGGTGCCCGATCGCGATGGCGCCGCCCTTCTGGTTGACGATGTCGGAGTCCACCTTCCACGCATCGAGGCAGGCGAGCGACTGCACGGCGAAGGCCTCGTTGAGCTCGACCGCGCCCACCTGGTCCCAGCCGATCCCGGCCCGGGCCAGCGCACGGTTCGCGGCCTCGACCGGGGCGTAGCCGAAGGCCTGCGGCTCCAGCGCCATCACACCGCGGCCGGCGATACGGGCGATCGGGTCGGCCCCGATCGTGGCCGCGGCCTTCTCACTGCCCAACAACACCGCGGAGGCACCGTCGTTGAGCGGGCTGGCGTTGCCCGCGGTGATGGTGCCGCCCTGCTCCGGTGTACGGAACACCGGCTTGAGTCCGGCCAGCACCTCCGGCGTGGATCCGGCTCGGATGCCCTCGTCGCGGGTCAGGTCGACGCCTTCGACCGGCACCACCAAGTCGTCGTAGAAGCCCGACTCCCACGCCGCGTGGGCGAGTTGGTGGGAACGGGCGGCGAACTCGTCCTGCCGCTCGCGGGAGATGCCGAAGCGCTCCTGAAGCTGCTCGTTGGCCTCGCCGAGGCTGACCGTCCACTCCTTCGGCATCCGCGGGTTGACCAGCCGCCAGCCGAGCGTGGTCGAGACGGCGGTGACGTCGCCGGCCGGGAACGGTTTCGCCGACTTGGGCAGTACCCACGGCGCCCGCGTCATCGACTCCACGCCGCCGGTCAGCACCACCTCGGCATCGCCGGACTCGATCATTCGGCCGGCCATCATCGCCGCATCGAGGCTCGACCCGCACAGCCGGTTGACCGTGGTGCCGGGCACGCTCACCGGAAGCCCGGCGAGCAGCGCCGCCATGCGGCCGACGTTGCGGTTCTCCTCGCCGGCGCCGTTGGCGTTGCCCCACACCACGTCGTCGACCGCGGCAGGATCGAGCCCCGGCACCCGGGCGAGCGTCGAGGTGATCGCGGCGGCAGCGAGGTCGTCAGGGCGGACGCCTGCCAGCGCGCCGTTGAAGCGTCCGAACGGCGTTCGCGTCGCGGCGTACAGGAATGCACTCATGGCAGCGACGCTAATCCCGGGCCACGATATTCTGAAGTACGCATATCCGAGCCAATTGATACGGACAACATATGGATCTGCGTCACCTGCGGTACTTCGTGGCGGTGGCCGAGGAGCGCCACTTCGGTCGCGCCGCCGAGCGGCTCCACATGGCCCAGCCGCCGCTCTCCACGCAGATCCGCCAGCTCGAAGCAGAGCTCGGCGTCGAGCTGCTCCGCCGCACCACACGCCGCGTCGACCTCACCGAGGCCGGCCGGGCCTACCTCGAGCGGGCGCGCGCGCTCCTCGCCGACGTCGACGAGGCCGCCCACCACGCACGGCTCGTCGCCGCCGGCGCGGTGGGCCACCTCGCCATCGGGTGCGTGGGCTCGGCGACGTACAGCCTCCTGCCCGCGCTCTCGCGGCGGCTCTCGGAAGAGCTTCCCGGCGTCGACTTCGCCTTCTGCGGCGAGATGCTCGCGCCCGACCAGGTCGAGGGGCTGCGCACCGGCGCGATCGACGTCGCGCTGCTGCGCCCTCCGGCGGCCGACCTCTCCCTCACCGTGCACACCCTGCGCCGGGACCGGCTCGTCGTCGCCGTACCGGTCGACCACCCCCTCGCCCGCCGGAAACGGTTGCGGGCAGCGGACCTGGCCGGTGCCGACCTGATCGTGCACTCCGCCGACCGCCGGTCGGTGATGTACGACGTCGTGCTGGGCCTCCTGCGCGACGCCGGCGTCGAGCCGCACATCCGCCACGAGGTCGGCGAGACCTCGACGCTGGTCACGCTCGTGGCCGGCGGCCTCGGCGTCGCAGTCGTGCCCGAGCCCGTGACCGCGCTGGCGCTCGACGGCGTCGCCTACCTACCGCTGGCCGGAGCCGACGCACGCGTGGAGCTGGCCGTCGCCCACCGCGCGGACCGCTCCGAGCCGCACCTGGTGCGCACCGTGGGGATCATCCAGGCGATGTTCTGAGACGTCCACCGACGCCGGACAAGGCTCCCGCTTGACGCGCCAACAAGCCCCAACGGCCGTCCCTCACCCCTCGGGTCGTGATCACTACTTCATCCGGCCTCGGCGTGACTCCGACGCACACGCGGTTCGGCTGCTAACTCCGGCTCAACCCTCTGCGTGGGCAGCGTCGTCCTCACATCGACCCGGGGCGACGTTCCGGGGAGAGGCGGTCGCCCGATGCGAGGTCACCGGCGGGGAGGCGCCGGGAAGGCCGGCCGCCTTGCCCTCACGCGGCTGTTCGATGAACGGACATGAGGGTTCAGGACTTGACGCCGGGGGCGGAGAGTTCGACATGCAGGTTTCGTGCGGCGATCGCCGCTGTTAAGAGGTGAGGCAACACATGTCAGCCACTGAGACCGAGGCACCCACTTCCGGCGCGGTCCGGACCAGCGACCTCCTCATCGCGGGCGAGCACGTCGCGGCCAGGGACGGCCGCTACTACGAGACGACCGAGGCCCTGACCGGTGAACCGATCGCACGGGTGGCGGCAGCCTCCGTCGAGGACGTCAATCTCGCGGTGGACGCAGCGGCGGCCGCCCTTCCGGAGTGGTCGGCCCTTCCGCCGGCCGCACGGCGGTCGGTTCTGGAGCGTGCGGCCGTCCTGCTCGGCGAGCGCACCGACGAGATCGTCGCCACGATGAGCCGCGAGATGGGTGCCACTCTCCCCTGGTGCGGCTTCAACGTGCACGTCGCGAAGGGCATGCTCGTCGAGGCGGCGGCCCAGGCGTACGCGGCCGTCGGCGAGGTCATCCCGTCGGACGTGCCCGGCCTCACCGCCCTCGGCGTGCGTCAGCCGGTCGGCGTCGTCGTCGGCATCGCACCGTGGAACGCGCCGCTGATCCTCGGCGTACGCTCCATCGTGTGGCCGCTGGTGTGGGGCAACACCGTGGTGCTGAAGTCCTCCGAGCAGACGCCGCTCACCCAGGCCGCCATCGTCCAGGTGCTGCACGATGCGGGCGTGCCCGCCGGAGCGGTCAACCTCATCAGCAACGCGCCAGAGGACGGTCCGAGCGTCGTCGAGGCGCTGATTGCCCACCGCGCCGTGACACGCGTGAACTTCACGGGATCCAGCCGGGTCGGCCGTGTCATCGGCGAACTCGGCGGTCGCCACCTCACCCGTGTAGTGCTCGAACTCGGTGGCAAGGCGCCTTTCCTGGTCCTTCCCGACGCGGATCTGGAGGAGGCCGCCGCGGCGGCCAGCTTCGGTGCCTTCATGAACCAGGGCGAGATCTGTATGTCGACCGAGCGCGTCATCGTGGACAGAACTGTCGCCGACGAGCTCTCCTCCCGCCTGGCCGAGCGTGCCGCCAAGCTCGTCGTCGGACCCCCGAGCGACCCCGCCTCACAGATCGGTCCGCTCGTCCACGCCGGCGCCCGGGACCACGTGATCGCGCTGATCGAGGACGCCCGTGACAAGGGTGCGCAGATCCTGACCGGTGGCACGGCCGACGGCCTGTTCGTGAAGCCCACCGTGCTGCGCGGTGTCACGCCGGACATGCGCATCTACAGCGAGGAGTCCTTCGGACCGGTGGTCTCGATCATCGACGTGGATTCGACCGACGAAGCCGTCGCGGTCGCCAACGACACCGAGTACGGGCTCTCCGCCGCGGTCTTCGGCAAGGACGCGGCCGCCGCGCTCGACGTGGCTCGCCGGATCAGGTCCGGCATCTGCCACATCAACGGCGCCACCGTGCACGACGAACCCCAGATGCCCTTCGGCGGTGTCGGCGCCAGCGGCTGGGGTCGGTTCGGGTCCCGCGCCGCGCTGGAGGAGTTCACCGAGTTGCGCTGGATCACCATCCAGTCCGGATCCCGCCACTACCCCATCTGATGTTGCGACGAGGGCGTACGGCGCACGTGACATGGCGTGTGCCGGGCCACCACTCTCCCGGCTGCAACGGGATCGGGTCGGCCGGTCACCGGCTACTTGCACCCCGTAGAACGAGACCAGAGCGGAGATCGAACCATGCCGCAGCCCGACAACGACCACCACGAGATCCGGCAGCTCGTCGAGAACTGGGCGCTGTGGCGCGATGCCGGGGACTGGGGCCGCTTCGCCACGGTCTGGCATCCGCGCGACGGCTGGATGAGCGCCACGTGGTTCCAGGGAAGCGCCACCGACTTCATCAAGGCCAGTCGTGAAGGCTTCGAAAACGGAGTCAGCATCCTGCACTTCCTGGGTGGCCACACCGCGGACATCGTCGGCGACCGGGCCGTCGCCCAGACGAAGATGACGATCAACCAGCGCGCGAGCATCGACGGCATCGAGGTCGATGTCGTCTGCACCGGCCGCTTCTACGACTTCCTCTCCCGCCACGAGGGGCGCTGGTCCCTCGTGCGTCGGCAGCCGATCTACGAGAAGGACCGGCTCGACGTCGTGGACCCCGCTGCCTCACTGACGTTGGACCCCGAACTCCTGGATCGGTTCCCGACCGGCTACCGGCACTTGGCGTACCTGCAGACCAAGGCGGGTTTCACGGTGAAGGACGGGCTTCCCGGCCTCACCGGCACAGCAGTCGAGCAGCTCTACGGCGAAGGCAAGCAATGGCTGGCGGAGGCCTGATGAAGTTCACACACGAAACCCTTCCCCAACGCGTGGTGTTCGCAGCCGGGGAGTCGCCCGCCGCCGTCGCGGCGGAGGTCGAGGCGCTCGGCCGTTCCAAGGTCATGCTGATCGCGTCGGACCGCGAGAAGGAGCTGGCCGACCCCATCGCCAAGGAGATCCCGGTCGTGCTGCGTCACGAGGAGGTCGTGATGCACGTGCCGGTCGAGGTCGCGGGGCGAGCCCTCCGGGCGGCGGTCGACGCGGGTGCGGACATCCTGGTCAGCGTCGGCGGCGGCTCGACCACGGGTCTGGCCAAGGCGGTGGCGTTGACCACCGGGCTGCCGATCGTCGCGGTACCCACCACGTACGCGGGCTCCGAGGCGACCAACGTGTGGGGTCTGACCGAGGGTGAGACCAAGACCACCGGCGTGGACGACAAGGTCCTGCCCGCATCGGTCGTCTACGACGCCGGTCTGCTGACCACGCTGCCCGGCGGGATGACCGTGGCCAGCGGCCTGAACGCGATGGCGCACTGCGTGGACTCGATGTGGGGGCCGCGGACCGACCCGATCGACCGGGCGCTGGCGCAGGAGGGCATCCGCGCACTGGCGACCGGCCTGCCGGCGGTGGCCGACGACTCGACCAGCGTCGAGGGCATCGAGCAGACGCTGTACGGCGCCTACCTCGCCGCGGTCGCGTTCGCCTCGGCCGGCTCCGGGATGCATCACAAGATCTGCCACGTACTCGGCGGCATGTTCAACCTCCCGCACGCACAGACCCACGCGGTCGTGCTGCCCTATGTACTGGCCTTCAACGCCCCGCAGGCCCCCGAGGCGGAGGCGCGTATCGCCCAGGCCTTCGGCACGGTCTTCCGCACCGAGGCGGCGAGCGCCGGCCTGGCCGCCCTGCGCCAGGTGCTGGACGCGCCGAGGGCGCTGCGCGACTACGGCATGCCCGAGGACGGCATCGCCAAGGCGCTGGGGCCGATCACGCAGGCGATCCCCGCCAACAACCCCACCCCTGTCACCGAAGAGAACCTGACCGCGCTGCTGAAGGCAGCGTGGGCCGGCGACCCGATCAACTGAAGGAGGCCGTCATGGCTACCTACGTCAACCCCGGCTCGGCCCAGGCCGGTGCCCACGTCACGATCTACCGCGAGGTGTCGCGCGAGCAGCAGGTGGTCGAGCAGCGGCTCGTCGACAACGTCGTGGCCTCCTTCGACGCCTGCCAGGACCCGCGGCTGCAGGAACTCATGATCTCCCTGGTCAAGCACCTGCACGCCTTCATCCGCGAGGTCCGGCTGACCGAGGAGGAGTGGGGGACGGCGATCGACTTCCTCACCAAGGCCGGCCATATCACCGACGAGGCCCGGCAGGAGTTCATCCTGCTGTCCGACACCCTCGGCGCGAGCATGCAGACGATCAACGTCAACAACCAGGCCTACGAGGGCGCCACCGAGGCGACCGTCTTCGGGCCGTTCTTCGTCGAGGACTCCCCCGCGATCGAACTCGGCGGTGACCTGGCCTTCGGTGCCCCCGGCGAGCCCTGCTGGGTCGAGGGCACCATCACCGACACCGACGGCACCCCGCTCGCCGGTGCGCGGATCGAGGTGTGGGAGGCCGACGAGGACGGGCTCTACGACGTGCAGTACGAGCCCGGCAAGCGCGCCGGCCGGGCGCACCTCTTCTCCGCGGCCGACGGCGGCTACCGCTTCTGGGGCCTCACCCCGACGCCGTACCCCATCCCGAACGACGGGCCCGTCGGCAAGATGCTCGACGCGGTCGGCCGCTCGCCGCTGCGCGCCGGCCACCTGCATTTCCTGGTGTGCCACGAAGGGGCGCGCACGCTGGTGACCCACATCTTCCCCGAGGGCGACCCGATCGGCCGCAAGGACAGCGTCTTCGGCGTGAAGGGCTCACTGATCAAGCGGTTCGAGCGGCAGCCCGCCGGCACGCCGACGCCCGACGGCCGCGTCATCGACGGCACGTGGAGCCGGGTGCGCTTCGACATCGTCCTCGCCCCCGCGGGCGTATGAGCGTGCAGGCACGCGATCCCCCGGGGCACGGCAGTCTGTTGGATCGGCGGCGTGAGCTGCTCGTCACGCAGCCGGCGAGCCGGCTTCGGCCCCTTCTTGGGGCGGAATACTCCGACGACAACAGCTGGAGCACCCGGCAGACGGGATCTCCCCCGAGACCCTTCTGGAGCAGGTGGTCGCCCCCGGAGGGGGCGCCCACCTCGGCCCTCATCCTGGGCCGGTCGAACTCCTGGGCGACAACACACTGGCAGCCTTCAGGATCTCGTCACCCGCTTCAACCCGGCGTGCTCTGCGCGGAATTGCTTCAGCTCCTCGCGTTCCGCGGTGTCGAGGCGCTTGATGCCCGCCTGCCGGGTTTCGCGCGACGACGACCACGCGTGCGCCCTCGCGCGCGAACGCCTGTGCAACTGCCAGTCCCAGTCATCTGTTGCCGCCGGTGACGAGGCAGGTACTCCCGAGAAAACGCTGACGCCGGTCCTCCACGACCAGGTCGCGATTTCCGGCGTCAGTCGTGTCGTCCGCGCTTCTCCTTCGCGGTCGGTCAGGAGTGGCGGCTCATGCGTCGATCTCGATGCCACCGAACGGAGCTCCGCCGTTCAGGACGCGCTCCTCCGGAGGAACGGGCGCAAGGCTCACGCGCACGTCGATGCACGTCGGTCGGCGGGCCACGAGGGCGGCCTCGATCGCCGGGCGGAGCTGGTCGAGTTCCGTGATATCGACGCCGTCCGCACCGAGAGCTCGTGCCACGCCGCTGTAGGAGCCGTTCGCCAGGCGGTTGTTGGTGACGCGGTCCTGTCCGAAGAGGAACTGCTGGGTGTGCAGGGTGGCGCCCAGGCTTGGTTGTTGAGGACGATCACAACGACCGGCAGCCCTGCCCGGACGAGTGCGTCGAACTCGGCGAGGCTGTAGCCGACAGCGCCGTCTCCGGTGACGAGGATCGTCGCCTTGTCGGGGGCCGCGTACTGCGCTCCCAGGGCCACGCCGAAGTTGCTCCCCATCGAGCTGAGGTAGCCGTGCCCGAGGTAGTGGGCCAGAGGTGCGAGTGCGATCGTCTCGGAGAGCCACAGCTCGGTCAGGGCGCCGTCGACGACCACGGTGGCGTTGTCGGGGACGCTCTCAGCGATCGTGCGGACCGCGAGGTACGGGTGGATCGCGTCGTCCTCTGCTCCTCGGTCTCGGCGGCAAGTGCGGACCGCCGGGCGGCCGAGACGTCCCGCAGGGTCCCCAGCCAGTCGTCGCGCCCCGAGGGCACGGGGCTGTCGCCCAGGCGCTCGTTCAGCACGCCGATCGTGCCGACCGGGTCGGCCTGGATGCCGAGTTCGACATCCTGCAGACGGCCGAGTTCACGGCCGTCGGGGTCGATCTGGAATATCCGCGAGCTCTTCGGGAGCAGTCGGCCCGTGCCGAACTGGGTGGCCAGTCCGAAGCGCAGCCCGAGCAGCAGGACCAGGTCGGGCCGCTCGTCCTCGGGGACGGTGGCCAGGGTCTGGACGAGACCGACATGCTGCTCGGAGCCGGCGATCGCCCCGAGGCCTTCCCAGTCGGAGAAGAGAGGCACTCCCGTACGGGCCGCGAACTCGTGCAACTGTGCCCGTGCCTCGGCGGTGACAAAGGACTTGCCGACCAGCGCGATCGGCCGCTGGGCGGCACTGAGCGCATCGAGGATCCGATCTACGCCACCGGCGGGGGCGATGCCGGTGCCGTCGATGTCGAGGCGGTAGTCCTCGACCTCGTCGACGTCGACCGGCTGGCGGAGGACGTCCCAGGGAATGTCGAGGAGCACCGGGCCCTTGGGCTCCGACTGAGCGATGCGGATCGCCTGGGCGACCAGGCGGGGATCAGCTCGGCACGGGTGACGCGGTGCGCGAACTTGGTCACCGGGGCTGCCATGGCGACCTGGTCGAATCCGGCCTGCTGGTCGTTGATCTGGTCCGTCTCGAGGGGACCGGAGCCTGCGATATAGAGGACGGGGGTCCGGTCCAGATGGGCGTTGGCGACCGAGGTCAGGACGTTGGTGAAGCCGCCACCGGCCGTGACGACGGCGACACCCAGATCCCCGGTGACCCGCGCATAGCCCTCGGCCGCGTGGCCGGCGTTCATCTCGTGGCGCACGTCGACGATGCGAAGCTTGGCGTCCAGGGCATCCTGGAAGATGCCGTCGACGTGTGCTCCGTTCAGGCCGAAGGCGACGTTGATTCCGGCTCGCTGCAGTGTTCGCACCACGAGCGCACTACCGGTTGCGGGTGCCATTCGATGATCCGCCCTTCTGGAAGTACTCAGGATTTCAACAAAAGTCGCTGGGGACAGGGCCGTATCTCGGGCCGTCCGTAGCGGAGTCTCGGGTGTGGCCTGGGTGACGACAATGACCGTGTTCATTGGATGGTCAACGCCTTGTTCGACCTGGAAAGGTCGAGACCCCGTCGACCGGACGCTGATTCACACCAAGTCCGAGACAGCGACCTCGGGGTCGTACTCGTAGATCCAGCCGTTCGCCCTGAGAGGGTCGGCCTGCGAGTACGCCAGGTCACGAGCCTGCTGCTCAGGGCCGTCCGGAAGGTGGTTGATGTGCGACCTTCCGTGCGACACCTCCTGCAGGCGGGCCGTGCGGCGTCGACGGAGCTCTTCGTAGCGCCCCAGCGCCGCGATCGGGTTGTCCGGGTCCTCCGCGAGACAGAGGGCCAGGACAGCGCCGTCCTCGATCGCCTGGGCAGCGCCTTGGGCGAAGAACGGGAACATCGGGTGGGCCGCGTCACCCAGCAGGGTCGCGTTTCCACGGTTCCAGTGGTCGAGGGGCTCGCGGTCGAGCAACGCCCAGCGCCCCGGCGTGTCGGCCGCCCTGATCAGCTCCACCAGACGCGGATCCCAACCGGCGAACTCGTCGAGCAGTTCCCCGAGCGTCGCGGTGGCCGTCCACGACTCGACACTGCTCACCCCGGCCGGTGCGAAGGCGACGAGGTTGACGTACTCCTCGCCGGAGACCGGGTAGTGCACGAGGTGGTGGTCGGGGCCGATCCAGAGGGTCTGGGCGCGCCGCCTGGCGAAGTCGGGTGCCTTCTCCGCCGGTACGAGGGCCCGGAAGGCGCAGATGCCTGACTCCCTGGCCTGAGTCGACCCGCCGACGGCGCCGCGCACTCGTGAGTGGACTCCGTCGGCGCCGATGAGGATGTCCGGGCGAACCGTCTCGCCGTCCTCGAACCGCAGAACCGCCTGGTCGCCTTCGAACTCGACCGAGACGCAGCGCTTGCCGAGATGGACCGAGTGCTCGGGGACAGCCGACCTCAAAGCGTCCAGCAGGTCGGCACGGTGCGCGGCGTAGGTGTGCTCGCCGTACAGGCGTCTGCACCCCTCCTGAAGGTTCTCCGCGGAAAGGACGGCGCCGTTCTCCCAGCGCCGGAACTCCCAGCCGATCTCCATCCGGACCGCTCGCTTGACGAACCGGTCCAGCACGCCGAGACGTCGTAGCAGGCGGGCGGCGTTGGGCGCGATCACCAGGCCGGCACCCACGTCGGTCAGGGCGGCCGCCTGCTCGTAGACGTCACTGTCGAAGCCCTTGTCGCGAAGGAAAGCCGCAGCAGCGAGGCCCCCGATGCCTCCACCCAGGATCGCGATCTTCGGGCCGGTTTCCGTACTCATCATGCTCTTTCACTCCCGTGGATTGCGAGCGAGGTAGGTGACTGGCTGCGTGCAAGACTTCAGCAAACCGCGCATTGTTAGAACAGCGTCATCCATCCAACGAACATGGAAGGTAGGGTGACCGGGGCCACGAACGATGGAGGAGAGACCCATGCCTCGCGCGCACGAGCCGGGACGCTCAGTCAGCTCCCGACTGTGGGATCTGCTGTTCTCCTTCGACCCCAACCACACCGAGCTGAGCCTCGCCGACCTGGTCCGACGTACCGGCATGCCACAGGCCACCGCAAGGCGCCTCACGCTCGACCTTCTGGAGGCCGGCGCGCTGGAACGCACCAGCGACAACCGGTTCGCGATCGGCCTGCCCCTGTGGCGCCTCGGAACCCTCGCGCCGCGCGCCGAGACACTCCGCAGCGCCGCGCAGCCGTTCGTGGAGGACCTGTACACGGCGCTTCGCCAGCATGTGCAACTGGCCGTCCTCCAGGGCGACCAGGCCGTGATCATCGAGCGACTGTCGGCGGTCGACGCCGTCGGTCTGACATCGCAGGTCGGCGGCCTTCTGCCCTTGCATTGCTCAGGTGTCGGCAAGGTACTTCTGAGCCACAGCAGTCCCGCCTTCATCGATGAGGTGCTGGCGGGAAGGCTGCAGCGCTTCACTCCCAAGACGATCGTGGAGCCGGCCGAACTGCGTCGCGAACTGGCGTCCTGCCGCTCAACCGGAACGGTGGTCGTCAAGGAAGAGTTGACCGAAGGTGCCGAGTCGATCGCGACGCGCATCGTCGACGGCCGCGGCAAAGTCGTCGCGGCCCTGTCTGTTGTGGTGGCTGCGGGCTCGATCAAACTGCAAGCGGCCGTTCCCACGCTGGTCACGAGCGGACTGGGATTGTCCAGGAGTCTCGGCTGGAGGCCGGGCATTCCCATCCACACCTCGTAACCCTCGCAGGGCGAGGAAACGGGCGCGTCATGCCGGCGGTTGCCGCCGGGAGAGCTGCATGTGGCCGAGCCGCCATCCCTCGTCGGTCGAGAACCACACCCGTGTGGCCACGGCCTGAACCAGGAACGGCGGCAGGTCGGGCAAGCGCCGAATGCGCATCTTCTGAAAGCACGTCACGATGGCCCGGTCCCCTCGTTCCAGACACGTCACTTCGCTGGTCTCAGCCTCGACGGTGGCCCCCATGGACGCGTTGTGACTGAGGAAGCGCTCGCGGTCATGGACATTCCCGACCGGGCCGTGAACGATCACACAGTCGGGGAGCATGAGGTGACGCTGCTCCTCATCGCCCTTCGTGATCGCTACCAGCCATGCCGCTTCCGCCTGAGCGACCGTGTCTGGCATGCGGACGTCGTTCATACAGCTCGGCCCTGGGTGCGCGGTGGTCATTGTTCGACTCCTGTCCGAGTGCGTCTGTTGATCGTTGTGCCTTGTACGCCGTGGCCCGCCGCAACTGCTGCTCGCGAGGAGGAGGAGTCGCGGCGGGCACTCCGGTTGACCTGGCCGGCCTGCTACCCGTGTCCCGGCGCCGGCGCGTTCGTCAGGCGGTCAGCCGACGAGGGTGTGCGGGTCGTCCTCGAGATGAGCCTCGCCCACACCACCGCGCGCGCCGACGAGCGTGAGTGCCGCCGCCACGAGAGCAGCCACACCACCGAGCACGTAGGCGAGGGAGTAACTGCTGCTGAGGGCTTCGAAGGCGACGTCCTTGAGTGGGTTGAACGGCACGACCTGACCATCCGGCAGTGTGACGCTGGCCGGCACCGAGTTGGCACCGAGCGGGCCCGATTCCACGGCGTGCACTGCCGCCTCGAGCTGCGGTCTCTGATCCGCGGGAGCATGGGCCGCAGAGGCCTGGAAGGCCTCATAGGCGCTCCTCAGTTCAGGATCGCCGGCCAGCTTGCGGGCGATCTCGTCGGCGGCTCGGCCCAGTGCGACAGCACCGGCGATCGCGGGGCCGAGGGCGAACCCGAGGTCCCGGAACGTGCTCGTGACACCACTCGCCATACCGGCGAAGTGGTTGGGCAACGTGTTGACCGCGACCGCGCTGATGGCGGCGAAGGCGAGTGCCGAGCCGACGCCGGCGAGAATCAGAGGCCCGACGATGGCGCCCAGGGCCCGGTTGCTCGTCGGAATGCCGGCGAACCACAGCCCGCTGGCGCCGATGAGGGTCAGGGCTGTGCAGAGAACCCACCGGGGGTTGTAGCGCTCGAGCAGCTTGGAGGTGAGGGGCAGCAGTACGAAGCCGATGCCTCCGAAGAAGAGGTAGGCGACGGAGCTCTGCAGTGGGCTGAATCCCTGGATGGTGGTGAGACGGATACTGGTGCCGTACATGATCACGAGGAACGCGAACATACCGATCAGGGTGACCACCGAGTTCATGGCGAACGCCCGGTTCCTGAACACACTCAGGAGAAGGAGCGGCTCGGCCGCACGGCTCTCGGCGAAGACGAACAGCACGAGGAAGACGGCCGCGACGATGAACGCGATGACGATCTGCGGGTTCCCCCAGCCACTCTCGGGGCCCTGGATCACGGCGTACATCAGAGCGAACAGGCCGAGCGCGGCAGTGATCTGACCCGGCCAGTCGACGGATCGGCCCTCGGGCGAGGCGGAGTTCTGGGCGAGGGCCAGCGACAGGACCACGCTCACCGCAGCGATGACAAGGACGCCGACGAAGGCCCAGCGCCAGTTCGCGTTCCCGGCCCAGCCGAGATCGATCTTGGCGGCGACGCCTGCCAGCAGCGGTCCGAGGAAGCCGCCGACCGAGAGCGCGGTGGCCCAGATCGCCACGCCACGCGCGCGGGTGGCGGTGGTGTGCGTGCCGGCCGCCACCATGGCGAGGCTCGTCGGGAAGATGGCCGCGGCCCCGATGCCGTTGAGGACCTGGGCAAGGATCAGCAACGTCACCCGAGTGTCGGTCGAGGATCCCTCAGCCGGCACCAGGACCGCGAGAGCCGAGCCCACGACAATGAGCGCGGCGCCCCCGATGAGCAGGCGCTTACGGCCGAACAGGTCACCGAACACGCCGAAGCCCAGTCCCAACGCGGCGACGGGAAGCATGAAGGCCTCGGTGATCCACGTCAGTTGGGCCGAGGACGGCGCGAGATCCTGCTGGATCAGCCCGTTGATGAGCGAGGGGACGGAAAGGGCTATCTGCGCAAGGCACACGGCGAGAACCACCGCCGTCAGAGTGCCTGGGCTCAGGGTGTATCTGCCACCCTCTCCCTTTGCAGCACTGGGTGAATCGATCTGAACCATGGACGACTCCTTGCGCGCAGAGCGCTGCTGTCGGAACCGACGTTCGCCGCCGGACCGTGCTGTGGGTGTTTTGTCGCGGTCATCCCGGCAAGATCGCTGCCGTACCGCCCCGATCGCTGCCGTACCGCCCCTGAGGCCTTGCGGAGCGCCTCCGCGTGGCTCATCGACCAAACCTGATTCAGGACGCTCGGCCCTGGTGGCCAGCCCGCCGAGCAGCGACAAGGTAGGAGTGGCCTCCGTCACGCTCAATGGGCATGTTCGTTGGACGAACAGGCCACCACTTGTCCGCAGCCTCGACGCGCACAATCCGTGGGTGACGCCCTTGCCGGGGCCGGCGGGGCTCGGGTAGCGCCACGAAGCGCATCGCTTCCATGGAGAGGTCGCTCCACGACGCTGGGCATCGCTCCGGTTCCGTTCGAGCGCTGACCAAGGAGATTCGAGCGCTGACCAAGGAGAAATGAGCCATGGCCGGGAGACTGACAGGCAAGACCGCCGTCGTGACCGGGGGCAGTGCCGGTATCGGGCAGGAGATCGCCCGTAGGCTCGCGGCGGAGGGAGCGGACATCGCGGTCGCGGACGTCGATCCGGCCGACGAGACGCGGGAACTCGTTACGGAAACCGGCCGGCGATTCTTCAGTGACAAGGTCGACGTCTCGGATGAGGACGCGATCCACGGGTTTGCCGCTCGGGTCCGAAGTGAGCTCGGCGCCGCCGACATCCTGGTGAACAACGCGGCCGTTGTTCTGCTGGCCGATATCGACCACGTGACCTTCGACGAGTGGCGTCGCACCTTCGCCGTCAACGTGGACGGCCCCTTCCTGACCTCCAGGGCGTTCCTGCCAGACCTGAAGGAGTCCGGGTCAGGACGGATCATCAACATCACGTCCTCGAGCTACTGGACTCCGCCGCCTCCCTTCGTCTCCTATGTCTCCGCCAAGGGCGCGCTGAACGGACTCACCTCGGTTCTGGCCGCCAACCTCGCCGCTCACCACATCACCGTCAATGGCGTCGCGGCGAGTCTGGTCCGGACGGCTGCGGCCGCGGAGAAGACGAGCGAGTTCTTCTTCGAGCAGACCGTGCAGATCCAGAACATCAAGCGTGTGCAGATGCCGGCCGACGTCTCGGGCGTCGTGGCGTTCCTCGCCTCCGACGACGCCGCGTTCATCACGGGGCAGATCATCGTCGCGGACGGCGGAAGCACGCGCCGCTGAGAGCTCGTGACAGAACGGCGTGCCCTTGCCGGCTGTGTTCCGGCGAATCCGTGGTGGAACACCGTCCGTGAGGGCGCCCGACAGCATCGCGGCGACACCGTAGCGGACAGCCTGCCCGAGACCGGTCCCCAGCGGCACCACTGGCACGACTTCAGACCCAAAATTCTCGACGCACTCCACGAACTTCGAGAGGCCAGCCGCGACGCCTGGATCAACCAGGCCGGGCACGGAAGCCGGAGATCGCCTCATCGAATTCCGCCAGGACAGCGAATCCGTTTTCTCCACCCTGGATGAAACGCATCGGCTCCGTCGGGTACCTGCGTACGGAGCCGACGGTGCCCTGCTCATCTACATCGGGTACGCGTGGGCCAAGAACTCCGTGGCCTCCGGATCAGCCGCCGAACCAGGTAGGCGCTCGACTGGTCCACATACCTGAGCGCCACGGCACAGACCCCTGTCGGCAGACCGGCGGCACAGGCCGCTCGATGCGCAGTCGCACACGAAGCACGTGACGCCCCCGGGGGGCGACCGGGACCGCTAGACTGTGGGCGGTGCACCACTTCGGTGGGGCACCCTGTGGATGTCTGGGGCCCACGGAGGTCGGGATCCACCCGGTACGGGCGGATTTCCAACACCTTTGCCCACACATCCCCGCCTTCGTAGCTCAGGGGATAGAGCACCGCTCTCCTAAAGCGGGTGTCGCAGGTTCGAATCCTGCCGGGGGCACACGACTAAGGGCCAGTTCAGAGGCTTGAACCTCTCGAACTGGCCCTTTCGCATGATCGCGGCCGTGCCACTCACGTGCCACAAATGCCACTACGGTGCCACATCACCACCCCGCGTCTCGCGGATCATCGAACCAAGCCGGTCAGCGATCTCACGGTCCCGGCCGTTGACCATGTGCTGATAGATCAGCGCTGCCCGGGGCGTGCTGTGGCCCATCCGGGTCATCAGCTCGCGCAAGCTCGCGCCGGAGGCGGCGAGGGTGTTCCCGGTGTGCCGAAGGTCGTGGAGGTGCACGCCTGTCACGATGCCCGCCTTCTTCCTGGCCTTGATCCAGTCGTCCCGGAAGTTGCTTCGGCGGAGCCGCCCACCCTGGGGGCCGAGGAAGACGTGACCGTCACGGCCAGCCCCGGCGAAGTCGTCGAGGTGCTGTTCCACGTCCGGCAGAAGCTCGGTCGGGAACGCCACCGGCCGGACTCCGGCATCGGACTTGGGCGCCTTGTCGAAGAGCGCGCCGTTCTGCATCTCCGCCCGAGAGCGCCGGACCATGAGCACGGCGTTCGTGGTGTCGATGTCCCGGCGGCGGAGTGATGCCAGCTCGCCGAAGCGCAGCCCGGTGAAGGCGGCGAGCAGGATGAGCAGCCGGTAGCGCGGGGCGATCGCGTCGGCGACGGCGTACACCTCGGCCACAGCGAGGACGGGCCGCTCGGGTACGTCGTAGCGGTCAGCCCCCTTGACCCGGCACGGGTTACGCCGGATCAGCTCATCATCTACGGCCGTTTTCAGGATCGCGCGCATGATCTGGTACGCCTTGACCACGGTCGGCTCCCCAACGCCCGCGGCGAGGCGTGCTGTACGCCAGGCCCGGACCTGAGCCGTCGTGATCGAGGAGAGCGGGCGTCCGCCGAAGGTGGGCAGCAGGTGCAGCCGGATCACCGACTCATGGCGCTCACGAGAGCGATCGGCGAGCTTGCGATCCTTGAGCCATGCGTCGGCGTAGTCGCCGAACTGGACTTTGCCCGCTTCGGGGTCTGCACACTGGCCGCGCGTGATGTCCGCCTCGATGTGGGTCAGCGCGACCTCAGCATCCCTCTTGGTGGCGTAGGTGTCCTCGGCGCTGCGCAGTTGGCCCGTGCTGGGGTCACGGTAGCGAGCCTGCCAGCGGCCGGACTTGAGCTGCCGGATGGAGCCGAATCGGCGGCGTTTGCCCTGACTGTACTGAGGCGACGGCCACGACCACCAGATCCCGGCCCTCTGCTATGCCTGGCCGGAGCCCTGACGATCAACCGCAGGTCGTTACGGCGCTAGTTGTCGATCAAGGACCATGCTCGCGGGAAGTTCACGTGTCGCAGGTCGGCGATGATCCTCGGCGGGAAGTCCGGCCAAGAACGCGTCGTGTCATGGCGTCTGTTGAGATGCCGGTCCAAGAAGCGTTGAGTGCGTTGCAGGCCGTCCACTGCATCGGCTGCGCTGAGCGTGCCGTTCTGCGCTGCGTCGCCATACTCGTCGAGGTCCAGTACGCGGTAGGGGTGGTCTGCAGGTCCGACGATGACGTCGATCCACAGATCATCGACGATGAACTCGTTCTCATGTTCAGTGACCTTGACGAGGTCGCAGTACCACCAGCCCTGCTGCTCAGGTGGGAAGATCACGGGTTGATTGATCTGGAACCCGACATCGAGCAGCACAAAGGCGCGTTGCTCGTAGCGCTGGCCGTGCCACTCGAACCCAAAGTCGTAGACCAGTGCATCGCCGAGACGGCGCCCCGCAGCACGCAGCGTCCGGTTCCTGACCACGGTCACGGGTGTGAGTTCAGCACTGGAGCCATCAGCCATGCGAGGCAGTCTCGCAGGGTCCGGCAGCCGAAGGCGCCCCCATTGTGCGGAGCCATGACGGCAAGCGCCTGATGCCTCACGGCCACTGTCAACCATCAGCTGGGACCGAAGTGTCAAGCATCTCCCGGGACCGGACACCCTGCCTGATGCCAGCGCGGTAGAACTTTCCCTACTTCATCAAGGCCCGCGCACGGCGCGGGCGCGCGCCGCCTTTGCGGCGCGCTGCGTGCCGCGGGCAGAAGGGGGAGAAACCCTCTGTGGCTGGGGCGGTCGGCTCCGCGGCTTTACGCAGCCACTTTGGCGCGAGCCTCGAAGATCATGGCCCAAGATCGGGCACTAACGGGCAGGCTCACAAACCTGCCCGATCCGCGGGCCAGCGTAATGGGCCATGATCACTCGCGCCAAAGCAGCTCCAGCCCAAAGCCGCTACGCCGACCGCGTGGGCCCCTGCCACTCTCGTTCCTGAAGGGACGGGGACTCACGAGGGAATCGAGGTGCAGGGAGCGCACACAGTCAGACCATGGTCAAGGCAGGAAACGCCAGGTCAGGCGACTGATCGCCGGGCCTCGCTTGGCATGCGAGCGACACGTGGGCGACTTAGCATGAAATTGCGCTCTTGGCTCGTTAATTACTGCTCTAGCAGGAAGGGCGTCACGCCATGTACATGATGCGCGAGGTCTACCAAGCTAAACGCGGGAAGGCGCCGGAGATCGTGGCGGCGTTCAAGACCCTCACCAAGGTGTTTGAAGAGGCCGGGTACACGAACCGGCGAATCTACGTCGATTACTCCGGTCCCATGGATACGGTCATCTGCCAATGGGAATTCGATAGCCTCGATCAGTACTTCACCATGGAGCGAGCGTTCTTCGTGAATCCGGACGAGAACGCGCAGTCACTGATCGACACGTTTAACAGCAACGCGGCATCTGGCTACAAGGAGATCTACGAGGTCATCCAGTAGCGAATCACCTGGGCGACGAAGGCACCGTCATCCGGCTGCCACGTCGTGGACTATCTGTGGACAGGGAAGCACTCAGCGCTACGGAATGGAGCCTTGACCTGCAAGTACCCTCAGGAGCCAAGGGGCCTCCGGAGCCGTGCGCGCAGGTTCGAATGTTCTCTGCCCAACTCTGGAAAAGGTGCCCCAGTCTTCAGGGCCCCCTCGGCCGTCTGCTCGGTTGGCTCAGGCGTTGGGACGCTTGCCGTGATTGGCCTTCTTCTTCTTGCGGCCGCGTCGCTTGTTCCCTCGCTTAGCCATGGTGCACATCTCCCTAATACGGGCTTTCTATGCCTTTGTCAGTCTAGATTCGGCCCCCGGGTGTCCGCATCAGCGATCACTGGCTCTTGTCGAATGCGCGTCGAGGCCGCCCAGGCCGATCGATCACACCGCTGCCAACCACAGGTCAGAGGCCCTGCCTGGCTCGGACCATCAAGCGCCCTCTAAGCCCGCGGCCGCTCTGCACGTGCCACAGTCGTGCCACTTCATGCGGTCAATCACGGTCAACGACGGTTCGTCGCAGTCGAGATGCGCCGTAGACTTGGGCTGCCGCTACAGCCGGAGTGACCTGGGCGCCCCTGTCGACGATCACGTCCGCCCTTACAAAGCAGATGTCGGATCAAAGTGACCTCAACCGTGCTCTCTCCATGAGATCGATGACGTAGTGGACCAGTTCGACAGGTGCCGTGGTTGCTGCGAATATCCTGCGATCAACGCCCCTCTCAGGATCGAACCTCCCCGTGTAGATCAACACGGGCACGTCGATCTTGTACTGCTCCAGCAGACGCAGCATCTTGATCCCCGCTTGCTGGTCGCCATCTCGATCAATGTCGCTAATGATGACGTCGTACGGCCTGCGACGAAACATTGGCGTTGCCTCCTCGGTCGACAGGGCCACGTCGACATGCAGACCAGCGGCGCGGAAGAGTTCGACAAGCGGGGTGTTGCCCTCGGGGCGATCATCAACCCACAGAATCTTGCCGCCTTGTAGTACATCGGCAGCATGCTCCAGCCTGCCCAGCGCCGTACGTCTGGCAGTTGCGGAGACCGTCGTCTGGCTCTCATCCTGGGCGCGGTCGAGCAGCTCGCCAGCGAGCTCCACCTCAACGCCGAGGGCTCGTACGGCAGTTAGTCGAGGCACTAACCGTTGAATGAGCGTCCCTCGCAGGGTGAAGTACACGGTGGCAGCGAAGGCAACCCAGAGTATGGCGGGGACCGTTCCGATGAGCTTGCTCCATAAGGCGTCGGACATCTCGACATCATCGGCGACAGGTCCCGCGCTGTGAGGCCACTTCACGGAACATCATCAACTGACATCCAGAACTGACATCAACGGCGACGGACACACATGGATCAAAGCGCGCATCCGCAGCATGACCAGGAGGTGCGCGACTGGGCCGACCAGGTACGCAGCGGTCCTCAGGCAGTACTCCTAAAGCGGGTGTCGCAGGTTCGAATCCTGCCGGGGGCACAACGCATTACCCCTCTGACCTGGGGTTTCTCCCCCAGGGAGGGCTCCTACTCGGCCCCGGACTCCTCGTCCGGGGCCGTTTGCGTGAGCGGGCGGATCGCCAAGCACCCACGCGCACCGCAAGGTCTCTACGCCCCTCACGCCCTGGCTCCGACCTTCCCTGGCAAAGCGTGAAGCGGCTGCCGAGGATGGCGGCATCCGAGGGCACCCACCCACAACACACACGACATGGCATACTTGAAGTATGGCAACTCGGAAGATCACTATCACCGTGCCGGAAGAGCTGGTGGAATCGATCAAGGAACGTGTCGATGCGCGCGGGGTGTCCAGTTACATTGCGGCCGCCGCCGCTCATCAGGACGCCATGGACCGACTGCGCGAGCTGGCTGAACGCCTCGAAGAAGAGCACGGCGCCGTGACAGACGACGAGCAGCAAGCAGCGCTGGACCGTATCGCCGCGATTGACGGCTGGCACGACGAGCAGCACTCGCATTCAGACGAGGCCGCGTGAACCGCACCGCCCGAGCGAAACTGCACCGGCCGCGACATCGCGTCTTCGTGTTCGACTCCGAGGCCCTCTCCAAGGCGGTTCGCGGCGATCGGGAGATGGCCGCGCTGATCAAAACGGCTCCGCGGCTCGACATCCCGATCGTCACGTCGGCGCTCACGACCTTGGAAGCATGGGACCCTCGCGAAACGTCGAAGCAGGCGCTGTGGAACTGGACGCTGTCCCGGATCCGCGTCGTGCACACGGACGACCAGGTGATCGCCATGGCGCGCGACATGCTGAAGGCAGCCGGTCTACATGGTCACAAGTACGCCATCGACGCCATCCTGGCGGCTGTGGCAGGGCGGGAAGCCGTGAAGGGAGCTGAGGCAACCGTCTTCACGTCCGACACCGACGACATGGCTCAACTCCTCGGGGGACACTCCGTGCGCGTCGAGAAGGTCTGACGAAACGCCGCCCGCACCTCACTCCGACGACTCGCCGGCTCCCCCGACTGACCGCTGGCCGTACGCCGATGGGATCCTCCGTTTCCTGTGGTCAAGCCGACCGCCGGGACGAAGAAGCCCACGCGCTCTCCACAAGCCGCGGGGACAGGAGGACACCGGCCCGGAACCAGCCGTCACCGGCCTCGCCGAGATAGTGGACAGTCGGTCGCGCCGCCGTTACCCCGCAGGCGGCTCCGCGTTGTTGACGGAGACGATCAGATGCGGATCGATCTGAAGTCAGAAGGCGTCACCGTCCCATTGGACCGCTCCGTCGAGTCCCATCGCAGCAGTATGGCGCGTCCGTGATCATCTGCCATAGACGAGGCAGCGCCTTGCCCGGCAGGGCGGCACACGCGCACGTGAGCGAACAGGCTCGCCCCAACACCCTCTTCAAACAGTGAGCGGCGAGCAAGTCCTCTGAGACAGCGACTAAAAGCACCGCCACCGGGCCAACGATCCACCAACACCCGTAGCCCTGACAGCCTTGGAGAGGATTGCGCACTCCAGGTGCGCAATTGCTCAGCACGGCCGCGCACTTCTAGGCTCACTCTCCATCAACCATTTCCCCTTGCGCAGTTGAGGGGGCCCCGAGCTCATGTCGTACTCGCCGACCGGTGAGGATCCGTTGCTCGGACGGCCGCAGATTGCCACGCTCGCAGGCGTAGGCCGACCAACCGTAACGGCCTGGGAAAAGCAGGAGACCGACTTTCCCTCTCCCCGGCGCTCCAACGGACAGGACTACTTCCGGCAGTCGGAAATCATGGACTGGCTGGACCGACGGCCGGTGCCGTCCGGGCGGCTCGTCGAAGGAGAGCCCGTCGGCACCACCTACGGGGACCGTGCCAGGAAGGGGCAAGGAGCCGACGCCGCGCGGCACCGTCTTGGCACCGGGTCGTCGTACCGCATGCCAACCGGCGCTGTCGATGAGCCCCGCCCCGAGAACCGACGGATCGTAGCCGATCTGATGGGCAGCCTCGTCGACCGCGTACGGGGGGCGGCCAGCGTGCTGGACTATCTGAACCTGCTTCTCCGCCTCCACTATCTCCGCGGCGCTGCCCCGGACCGCTTCGACACATTGGCCGCCCGCGCCCGCGCCCTCAGCAGTCTCGACGAAGCAGCCCAGTTGCTCCGGGACGTCGGCCGCCTGGCCGACGAGGACATGCGTGGCCTCGGTGTCCATTCGAGCATGCAGGAAGCATTGGGGCGCCTGGAGCCACGAACTGCTCGTGACCTTCGCAATGTCGTGGATGCGATGAGCCGCCTCACCGAGGACGTGTTCGGGCTGATCCTCGACGAGTACGAGCAACGAGCCGCGCTGGGCAGCGGCGAATTCTTCACTCCTCGCCCTGTGGTCCGGCTGATGACGCGGCCTGCCTGCTCAGAATTCGGTCCCGGGGAACCGGAGTCCGTCTACGACCCCTACGCCCGCGACGGCGGGTTCCTCATCGAGGCGATGGCCGCCTGCGCCTTGGACAAGGACGGTCTGCCGCGCAAAGAGACGTTGCTGACGTACGGCGAGACCCGGCGCGCCGACACGTGGCGACTGGCGACCATGAATCTCCTCCTTCATGGTGTCTCCCCGGCTCTCGACCTCAAGCGCACAGCCCCCTGGCACGACGGCCCGGAGCGGGCCCCGTTGGAGTCGTTCGACATCGTGCTCACCAACCCACCGTTCAACATGAGCGACCCCGGCCGCGAAGAACGCCGCGAGGGGCAGTGGGCGTACGGGGCTCCGCCGCTCGACAACGACAACCTTGCCTGGGTCCAGCACTGCCTGGCCACGCTGCGCGAGCGGGGCCGAGCCGGGATCATCATGCCCAACAAGGCAGGCAACTCCGGTCACAAGGCCGAGCAGACCATCCGGCGGAATCTGGTGGAGAGCGGAGTCGTCGACTGTGTCATCGCCCTGCCGGCCCAGTTGTTCACCAGCACCGCCGTACCCGTCTCTGTATGGATACTGCGCCACCCCGACAACCCGTGCGACAACACACTTTTCCTCGACGCACGGCACATGGGATCGAAGAACGGCTCGCGCCGGGTGTTCAGCGCCCTGGACGCCGAATCTCTACTCGACGCCTACCGCGCTCACAGAAGCACGGGAGCGGCCGCTCCTCCCCCCAGTCCGACGACTGCGGAACCACACGTGCCCGCCGCCTTGGTATCTCGGGAAGAACTGCGGCGCAACGGCTTCTCGCTCAACCCACTTGACCATGTCGAACGCCAAAGCGGCGGAAGGGACGGCTTCGAGAACGAGCTCGTGTCCGCCCAGGAGCGGCTGACCAACGCCGAGGAACACCTAAGGGACATACAGAATGCTGCCGCCCTGCTGCCGTTCGTCGGGGACCATGGACCGCTGCTTCGGAGGAACCAGCCGGCATCCACGGCCAACCTGGACTCACTGTGCGAGATTCAGGCCGGACCGTCCTATTCCGTGCTCGGCAAGAAGCAGCGCAGCGCCAACGGCCCGGTTCCTGTGGTGTTCCCACGTCATCTGAAGGGCCGGCGCATCAACGACAAGGCGGATGAGCGGGTGACGGAGGAGACGGCCCGTCGCCTGAGGAACTTCGAGCTGTGGCACAGGGACATCGTGTGTGTCCGCTCCGGTGCGATCGTTCCGCCGGCGCTGGTGCAGCAGCATCAGGCCGGCTGGCTGATGAGCCCCAATGTCATCCGGCTCCGTGTGCCCGAGGGACAGGAGGACCGGGTGCTGCCGGAATACCTGTTCCACTACCTGTGCCTGGACGAGTCCGTCGCCTGGATGCGGGACCGGGCCGCGGCCACCGCAGCCCCGTCTCTCCGGTCCGAATCCCTCGGATCGCTGCAGATTCCGCTGCCTGACCTGGTCGAGCAGCAAGAAATCGTAGCCGCGCTGAACGGCCTTGACGAGCTGGACCGCGCGCATCTGGCCGTCGCTGCCTCAGTGCGGCACAGCCGCATCGCCCTGGCCGGTGCGCTCCTGGGCCAGTCTTCGGAACTCGCCCCTGGTACCTTCCCCCGCCACCGATTCGAGAAAGAAGCGATGCTGTGAATACCCGGCGCCAACCGTCTGCTCCGACGACACAGCCCACGTTGGCCGCCGAGCCCACGAACAGTGCCTGGATCCCCTGGCTGCTGGTCATGGTGTTGTCCTCTGCCCTCGTCGCGGTATGCGTCGGATTCCTCAAGGCCATCGACGGCGCCCCGGTTTCCGGAGCCCTGCTCTCGGCAGGTGCAGCGTTCGGAGGAACCGCGCTGCTCTGTCCGGCCGTGGTACCCGTAGTGCAACAGCTGCGTCAGCGCGGCTAGTCAGCCCTTGTAGATCTTGCTGGGCTCGCGTGCGCCAATGCCCGCGCCACCGTATGCGAGAGGCACCCCGACGCGTGAGCGGTGCGTGAGCGGACCGTCCGGCACGATGTGCCACGAGCGGGATTGAGCGCGAGGCCGTGTGGCGCTGACCAGGTGGAACAACCCCACGCGACAGTCTCCGACACCACCCGGCAAGGATTCGATCCCACTCCTAAAGCGGGTGTCGCAGGTTCGAATCCTGCCGGGGGCACCATGCCTGACCAGGCACGGTGTATCGAAAAAGCCCCTCGGAGTTGGTCTCCGAGGGGCCTTTTGATCTTGTATGGGAACGCTTGGGAACGCGTGGTCAAGCAGCCTCCCGTCGCCTCCGCCTTCCGTGGGAACGTCGGGCCTCCCCCGGTTTCTGAGCGACGTCCCGCCGCGCCGGCGACTTGCTCGGAACCAGAGCCAGCGGGGCCTCGGCTTGTTCTGAACCCTCTACCAGCACGGCAGAGCAGGTCATGTGCGGCCACTGGGACAGCGCGGACGACGAGACCATAGCCAACAAAGCCAAAGCCCTCATCGACGCGATGGGCTCGATCGTCGCCTGAGCGGGCCTGCGACCAAGTCCGCATACGTCCGCACGCGGACGCTCGGCGACCTGGATGACGACCCGGTCACCCGCGCCGTGGCAGCCTTCGGCCTGCTCGCCGATCGTGTGGCTGCCGTCGAATCCCAGAGGCCCCCACACCCGCCTGACCCGCCCCGCACGACAGGACGCCCGCACCACCCGCCGGTGCGCGCGGCGTCCTACGGTGTGAGGGGCACCGCCCTTCATCCGACCAGCACGGAGCACCAGGCCGTGAACGTCGAGATCCCCCCGCACTTACGCGACACCGCCACCCAGCTCGGGGTCGGCGTCCCCTACGCCCTGAAGGTCCTGGCCGGCGACGGATGGGGCGGCACCCTCGTCCGGCAGCCCGACAGCCTCATCCGGCAGCCCGAAGCCTCGGCCGCCTCCCGGCGCGTCATCGTCCGCGCCTCGGCCGGGTCGACGTCGTAGAACCGAACCGCAGCACGTCGTCCCCCCGGCCCCGGCCCCGGCCGCCGGGCGAAGGCGGTCGAGGCGGACGGTCGTCTCCGAGCAGCACGGTCGGCAGGGGGCTGTCGAGCGTGGCGTCGTCCAGGACGGCACCCATGCGGTCGCCGATCAGCCGGACCGCAGCCATCAGCCCTGGCTCGGCGCCCCCGGCTGCTTCCCGTTGTCTTTGCAGCGCATCCCGCCAAGGACTTGGCCGAGTGCCTGGGTCATCCAGTTCGAAGACTTCGGTGCACGAGCCGCCGCGCCAGTGCCCGAAGGCACGGGCGGCGGCCATCAAGCCGGAGTCATACACCCCGTACCCGCTCCGCGCGCCAATCGAGTGCGGCGATCCGGACTGCCAGAAGATGCCTTACGACCGCGTCGCAGTGCCGCATCCTTCGTTCGAGGCCGTAGTCCGCTCGCTCATCGAGGTGCTGCGGTCGTACGGGTCGACCTCGGGACCCGCGCCCGTTTCTGACTCTTCCGTGCCGAACGGAGGGGTGAGGTAACCGGTGGAGGTGCCGCAGCCCCCGTTGGTCATGTCGACCTTGTACGAGACGAGGGAGAAGGTTCCCGGCTCGCTGATCACCTTCGAGGGGTCGTCCCAGCTCAGCACCACCTCGCGCCGCACGATCGTGCGGACGACCTCGTCGCCGCCCGCTGCCGGCGCGACCGGGTACACGTACGTGACGTCACTGGTCACCTGGAGCGCGCCGCGCTCACCCTCCCGGTACGTGATCCGGCCCCGGGTCTTGACCACGTCCCCGACGAGACGCGCGTGCGAGGTGTCGAACCGGCTGAAGAGCAGCAGCGGGTCGTTCTCCTTGCTCGGCGCGCGGAACGCGGACTTCAGGAAGGCCTGGACGTCCTGCTGGTGAGGGTTGATCAGCGCGATCGCCTTTCCAGGGTGCCCGCCCCGCAGCACCCCCGGATCCAGACTTGCCGCGGCCAGGAAGTCCCGGGTCTGCTCCAACGCCCGCTCCACCTGCGCCCGACTCATCCAGCCGGTCGCCCTGGCCTCCGGCACCGTGATCCCGGCCGTGCCGTTCGCCCAGCGAGCCGCAGGCGAGCCCCTGAACGGCTCGTCGAGCGTGGGCCGTCGGGCACTCTCCACAGGAGGCGCCTTGTCCGGGCGCTCCGACTCCGCGGCGAGCGGCGCCTCGGCCCGTTCGTCGTTGCCGAACCACCCGACCACCCGCCCCGGATCCAGCGCCACGATCAGCAGTGCCACCGAAGCCAGCAACCCGACCACGTACCAGCCCTTCTTCCGGCTGGGCCGGGCCGGCGAGTACGTCCGCCATCCCTCCGCGCCCGCGGGCTCCTCCCGCAGCCGCCTCGCCACGACCCGGGCCCGCGCCGACGGCTCCCTGGGAGCGTCCGCCACACCGGTCATCGAATCCCGGAGAAACCGCTCCCACTCCTCGTCAGGCACTGACGAGCCGCTCCGCTCCCCACCCGCGTTCACACCGGACTCCTTGCCTTGTGAGCCGTTTCGACCCTCTCCCCAGGGCTCGCGTTCCGTATCCTGACACAGCGGCTGCTGCGCCAACTTCCCAGCGCAGGCACATTATCCTGCCGGGCCTGTATGAGATCTCCTAACGAAATGATCTCCGGCGTGATTGGATCACTCCGGGCTGATGATCCGATGGCCTTGGGTGCGGGGTGGCGCGGCCAAAGCCGTGGAAGTCGATAACGAGTTGCGGGCGGAGATCGAGCCGCTGCTGCCCAAGGTCGAGCGCCGGACCCAGCATCCGGACCGGCTGGTGCTCCAGGGCATCCTGATCGCGCTGCACACGGGGATCACCTGGGAGCCCCTGTCGTACGAACTCGGCTTCGGGTCGGGCATGACCTGCTGGCGCCGCCCGGCTGAATGGGCGGCTCAGGCCGGACGGCTGAACCAAGTTGCCTGGTGGCCGCAGTGCCTCACTGGATCAGGTCAGTGTGCGGATGGTCCGAAGACTTCGGGCAGACGTAGAGTTGCAGGTCGTAGCCCCCGGCGAGGTCGAGCATGGTGAAAGTAAAGCTCCGTGGTCGCCCAGCGCCGCGAACGGGCCCGCATCGGCAGCGAGAAACGCATCCGACGGGGCGGCCGACCACTCACCACCGCGGCCTGACCGCCCACCTCGGCCACCCGGGCCACCCCGGGTCACCCGCTGGCAGAACGGCCTGCCGCAGTCATTGTTTCGGTCGCAGCACCAGGGCTTGTCCGATGGGTCGCGTTCGAGAACGCAGCTTCCTGTCCGGGCCCGATCGCTGAGGGTGGAAGCCACCCTCGCGCTCGGCGCGTGGCCACGGCGGGATCTAGCGGGCTCAAAAGCTCCTCAACCCGCTGCGCCTCGCCCGCCCCTGCGGGTACAGATGGGGCATGCCAATTGACCGGGAGAACGCCGCCACCTGGTTCTCCGCGATCGGATCGACTGCCTCCGGATCGACTGCCTCATTCAGTGTCGCGGCTCGCGTGTACTGGCAGAACCGGCAGGACACCATCCGCGGGCAAGCTTCGAAGGTCACCGTGGAGCGTCCCGAAGACGTAATCCCCGGAGCAGACCACTACAGGCTGCGGGTCACAGACAACGGGGACGGCCCTGTGTACGGGCTGAAGCTGCACGTCGCCCGGAACTACGCCTGGCGGCTGGCCGCCTCGCGCTGGTCGTCGTTGTGACCGAGACGTAGTTGTGCCACGACACCAGCGACACGATCCCCTGGGCCTCCTCACTTCAGCCGAAATTGTTCCGGCTGAAGTGGGGGCCTCCTCGGCAGCTAGTGCTGCCCCGCGGAACTTCCGCGGCGCAGCCCTGGGGACCAGCGGCCAGGGGCCCCGAGGGAACTCGCCGGGGGCGACGGGCGAAGGAGAGAGGAAAGCCCAAGCCTTCGAAGCGTTCCCCAGGACGAGAGGAGCCCCGATGACCGTCGAGCCAGGCGTCCGCACGGGGGCGGAGAGAGATGCCTCGGTGATTGCGCGGTCCCGGGATGAGCCCGAGGCATTCGCCGTGCTCTTCGACCGGCACGCGGATGCGGTACACCGTTATCTGGCTCGTAGGCTCGGCGGCGAGCCGGCCGACGACCTCATGGCGGAGACCTTCACCACTGCTTTCCAGCAGCGGCACCGGTACGACCCCGCGCGGGCCATGGGCGACGACGCCCGGCCCTGGCTGCTCGGCATAGCGACCAACCTGGTCAGCCGGCACCGTCGGGCCGAGGCCCGCCGGTTCAGGGCCCTGGCCCGTATCCCGGCTCCCGCCGACCACGAGGAGCCGCTGGCCGACCGGGCTGCGGCCCGGGTGGGGGCACAGGCCGTACGCCGCCAGCTGGCGGCGGCACTGGCCGCACTGCCCGCGCGGCACCGGGACGTGCTGCTGCTGGTGGCGTGGGGCGGTCTCGGCTACGAGGAGGTGGCCCAGGCCCTCGGTGTCCCCATCGGCACGGTCAGATCACGGCTGCACCGGGCTCGCAGCAAGCTACGCGAAGCGTTGGGCGGATCCGATCCGACGACACTGCGAGAGGCATCCGGCCATGAGTGACGAACTCGAACTCCTGCGGGCCTGGAACGCGGACGCGGCCCCGCTCTCCGAAGCGACCCGAGCGCAGGCCCGCCACCGACTGCTCAACACGATTACGCGCACGGAGCGGCACCCCGACGCCGCACCCAGCCGCCGCCACGCGCTGCGCCTCGCGACAGCCGGGGTGGTCACCATGACGGTTACGGGCACGGCGGTACTGATCACCGCGGACGGCGCCGACGAGGGCGGCCGCACCGACCGCGCGGGCACGAACACCCCGCAGATGCGCAACGCCGGCGCCGTGACGGTGCTGAACGGGGCGGCAGCGCGGGCGAGTAAGCACGAGAAGCCCGTGGCGCCGCGCGACGACCAGTTCATCTACTGGAAGCGGATCATTAAGGAGACGGAGCGGAAGACCGGCGCGGTCAAGACCTATGTGGATGTGAACTGGGACTCGGTGGACGGCTCCAAGCGATCTTTGACCATGGAGCTCGGCCGGGTGATCTGGGAGGAGCCCATGGGGAAGAACGAGGGCGTGTGGCCGCCTCGGGAGTGGAGCAAGCTGAAGAAGCTGCCCACCGACCCGGAGAAGCTCATCCCGGGCATCATCGGCGTCGGCACGTCCGACAAGTCGATGGACGACTTCACCGCGTGGGACTGGTACGACGCCTACTTCATGCTCGGCGAGCTCCTGAAGTGGCCGGTGCTGCCCGAGGGACTGCGTCCCGCCGCGTACGAGGCGCTGGCCCTGGTGCCCGGGGTCAAGGCGACCCCGGGGATGAAGGACTCCGCCGGGCGCACCGGGGTGGGGATCTCCTACCCTGAGCGCGCGTCCGAGAAGGGCAAGTACCTCATCTTCGACCCGGAGTCCTATGAATTCCTGGGCTTCCGCGCCGAGCGGACCTCGCGTTCCGGGAAGAAGACGTACATCCAGCTGTCGCACGTGGCGGACTGGGCGATCGTCGACCGCTTGAAGCAGCGCC
>NZ_JACEHE010000046.1 GCF_013778455.1 Streptomyces himalayensis subsp. himalayensis
TGTTCTTTCAAGCAAGCGCATGTAACAGACCCTAGGCTGCGGGCGCTTCGGGCACAAGCGGTTCTGTCGAATCGGCCGGTGCGCCATAGATGTTGAGCACTCGCCGGTACCACAACTCATCCCGCTCCGGCGCCGACGCCAGGTGCTTGCGCAGCCAGGCGCCGGCCTCTTCGGCGGATATTCCGTCCTGCATGTCCCCCTCCTTCCCGCCCCACAAGGGCGGGGTCATGCCGCCTTGCGGCAACGGTGTATCTCGGCCCCCGGCTCGTGCAGGGGGCAGTGACGTACGTACGGGTCCCCGCAGAACTGGCACGCCATGGCGTCCTTCAGGCCGCAGATGCACGCCGGCCCAAGGTGTTGGGGCCGGTCCTCGGCGAGAGCCTGAACGATGGTCTCGGCCGGGCCGGCCCCCCGGTAGAAGTCCCAGGCGTCCCGGGGTTTCATGAACGCCGGGGCCAGCAGGAAGCGGCCCTGCCCGCGGCCGGTCTTGGCATCCCAGGCGAGGTGCCCGCCTGCGTCCCTCGCGGCCGTGCAGGGCCGCTCCAGAGCGGCCTTGAAGCGGTCTTCGTCCCGCAACAGCAGCGGGGCGCGGAAAGGCCCCAGGACCACCGTGTGGGTGGGTTCCTGGGGCCCGAATCGAATCTGGCCGACCACGGCCAGGCGGTGAGTCGCTGATCTGGCGTCGTCAAGGGCACTGATGCACAGCTCGGCGATCTCCTCAGCCGTGCGCGAAGAGTTCTCCGGGTCTGAGAGGATCTTCGCCAAGCTGTTGATCTCGTGCTTGCTCACGGCGCTTGTATGCCTCCTCGCCCTGGCGCTTCCAATTGCTGATCACCGACTGGCTGACGCTCAGTTCCTCGGCGAGTTCGTACGTGCTCAGCCCCTGCTCGGTGGCAAGGTAGATCCTGATCTTTGAGCGCTCGTCGGCGTTGATGGCCTGTTCGTAGTCCATCTTCACGTCGGCGAGCACCGCGTCTCTGACGTGGTCTGGCAAGTCGATCTTCTTCCTCGGTGGCATGATCCCTCTTCGGTTGTCCTTGGCAGCACGGCCCAGTGTGGAGGCATGACCAGAGGTCTGGACCCCGTCTTGGTGCTTTGTTGCCGGAAACTTAACCGAATGTGTCCGGACTGCGCCGGTCAGGGAAAAGACTGGACACTCCCGGTTACCACTCCCACCACTTCCGTGCGCGAACTGGCGTACTGGGCTTCCGAATTCGGGTCCTTCAGTGCGATCTGGCTGACGCCCCGGTGGGGGCAGGGCGCCCGTCGTCTCGCCGGCCGGTGCGGAATATGTGAGAGAAGATCGTTTACGGTGGCAACGTGTGTGCTGGTTGTCTGGTCTGTTCCATTCCTCACCCCCCAGTGAGAGAGACAGCCCCGCCCTGGATGGGCGGGGCCGCGGTGGCCGATTGATCAAGTTCAGGCCGGCCCGACCCTTACGGCTCCTCCTGGCAGATCTTCGTGGTTGGAGCGAAACTCACCGGAACCTGTGAGGGCTCATCGCCCGCGCTGAGGTGTTGGCCGTCCCTTCGGGATATGCAGCTGCCCGAAGGGGCTGCACGGCGTTCCTCGTGGCGCCTGCCATGGTTCCGTAGACGGAGTGGGAATCGAACCCACGTCACCCCACCCGGGGTCTCTGCCACTGAGCTATCCGTCCGACATCGGGGAGCTACCCCAATGCACCAGCCACGGCCCGTCGGCCGTGACGCTCTTCCCGCCCCACAAGGGCGAGGCATGACGAAGCCCCTCCGATCGGCGCCGGAGGGGCTTCGTGTCTGTGCGGGGGGGTTACACCCTGGCGTACGCCAGGAAGGCGCTCCAGGCGCCCTGTGTGACCTCCAGGACGGGGCCGTCCTGGCGCTTGGAGTCCAGGATGGCTACGGCTCCATCCGGTGACGCGTCCGCGCCATATCCTGCGACTCCAATGCAGTCGTCACCTGCCCGGCTGTACGAGGAGAAGAAGAAGTCTCCTCCTC
Organism: Streptomyces himalayensis subsp. himalayensis; assembly: GCF_013778455.1. GTDB lineage: Bacteria > Actinomycetota > Actinomycetes > Streptomycetales > Streptomycetaceae > Streptomyces > Streptomyces himalayensis. The sequence goes on from NZ_JACEHE010000046.1 coordinate 1,977, forward strand.
GGTACCTTCGGGTGACTCCTTCTTTTCGCTCCGCCATGAGCTGAGAACCTCTCGGATGAAGTGCGCCGTCGACAGGGGGGACATGGCCTCACTCGCTATGTCGCTAAATGTGGAGTGGAGCTTGGCCACGTCGTCGATACGTGTGGAGTACCAAGACCCCATGATCGTCTCAACGTAGCCAACGCGGTGACCTTCGTCCAGGCCATACAGTGCGAACTGGTCCGCCAGTCCCGGCGTTACCTTCTTCTCGGGGAGTACCTGGATCACGACCTTGGCGTGAGCACCCAGCCTGAGCAGGTGCCAGAGCTGCAGCCCATGGGCGTCGATCTCGCCATGGATGCACTGCGTGATGGCGCGCTCTCCGATGACGAACCAGGCTTGCTTCAGCCGCTCATCGAACGTGCGCTTCAGGAAGGCCCTGGAACGCTGCTCCTTGAGCACGACCCTGCGCCGCACTTCGTAGTGCGGCAGCTTGGGGTGTGCGGCCTCGATGACCGCGCCCGAGTACGAGGGCGTCTGAAGGTTGCCGGGGATCACCGTGCTATCCCACACCCGGATGGTCTGCGCCGCGGCGTCGAGCGACGCCAGGCGATCCAGGTTGTACGCGCCGGCGTCGGCGCTCTCGACGCGCCCCATGCCCGTCTGGTCGGGGGCTCGTAACTGCCTGATCAGTTGTTCAGCCGTCAGCATGGCTTGGTTCACCTCTCCTTGAACCAGTGCCGGATGTCCTCCCGGATTTCCGGCCTTTCCTGCTCTTCTGGCGCATCATCCCGCGCCAGGCGCCGCTTGTCAGTCACTCGGCGGGGTTTCTGTACGCGCGTCTGGGCCATGTCGGCCCCCTTCTCAGCCGAAGGTCGCGAACTCGTCGACCAGGGCCGAGAGGTCGTCCATGGTGTTGGCGCCACAGAAGAGGCGGATGGCCTGGCCGCGGTCCAGCTGCAGCAGCTCTTCCGCCTTGGTGGCGATGTCGTCGATCCATACGCGGTCGTCACCCTGGTACAGGGTCTCGATGCCGTCGGCGTCGGTGTTGACCTTGACGTCCGGGATGCCGAGACGCAGGGACCAGCCGGCAAAGTCCTTGTGCCAGCGCTTCTGGTCCCACTGTTCGGGGTTGTCTTTGATGTGCTGCAGCGTCTTGCGCAGCAACTCCGTGTTCGCCATGAGGTCCACCTCTCCGTAGGTCATGGCTTGGCCCGTGCGAGCCAGAGGCCCGCACGCCCGTCTGTGGAGAGGCAGACATCGGGCATGCGGACTTCTGAGCGCACGGACTAGGGGAAGGGGAGAGCCCCTGCCCTGGGGAGGGTGGGCAGGGGCTCTCGGGGCCCGGCGGGGGGGTGCCGGGGGCTTGGTGCACGAGTGGACCCCCTGCCCTTCTCCCGGGAAACAGGGGGTCTCGCTCATGCCCGGCCGGGGGGTTTGGCCGGAGCTTGGTGCGTCAGGGTTAGTCGTGGGGGTATCCGGAGCAGCTCTCCCGGGCTACCTGCGGGTGCCAGTCGCAGACCGGTGCGGCCCACGCTCCGACGTCCGCCGGGAACTGTCGGGCCTCAACCTCCGCCCGAATCTCACCGTCCGCGGCGTCGTCGTAGGGGCCAGCAAGACGCTTGTCGTTCTTGTCGAACACAGCCCAGTCCATGCTCACGCCCGCCCCGTGATCTCGTACGCGGACAGAGCCGCGCCGTTCGGTGTGGCCACCCACGAGATGACCATGGGCTTGCCGGCGCGGTCCTCGCCGCGCCACTCATGGACGGAGAACCGGAGATCTTCGGCGTACGCCAGGTCCCTCAGGTACGCCTCTCGCGTGATCTCCTTGTTCAGCCTCCAGCCCACCTCTTTGATTAGCTGGGATGAGCCGTACTCGGCGGTGTCGACCATGATCACTCGCCCCCCTTGCGCGGCACGCGGGCCACGAGCGAAGTCCTCTTCAGCTTGCGTGGCCTCTCCCTCTCTCCGGTCTTCGTCGACTGGAGCGAGATGAGCAGGAACATGGGCGACACGGTCTCGATCTTGGTTACCTCGGACGTGCTGCCGAAGTTCCACATGATCCAGTCGCCCACCTCCAGCGCTTGGACCTCGTCGGCTGGCGCCCAGCCGACGGCTTGCAGCCTGATCCTCTCGGCCATGATCACTCGCCCCCATCCATGCTGCGGCGGATCAGGCGACCGTTTTCCGTGCGACATGCGTCGCAGTTGACAGGGAGCGCCCCGAGCACGTGACCTCCCGCGTCCTTCCTGCAGAGCGTCTCCGTGCCGTTGAGCGCGATGTGTCGGCGGTAGCTTTCATCGCCGATCGCGTAGACAATCTCCATGGCGCTGCCTCTCCAAGGTGTGTGCGCCGTAGCAGAGCCCCGGGTGGCACCCCGGGGCTCTGTGCTCTCATCCGTAAGAGCAAGGGAGCGCACCCCCGAGGGGATGCGCTCGGCCTGCGCCGGCGGATGATCAGAACTGCGGCACGTACTGACCGCCGTTGGCCGCGATCGTCTCGCGGACGCGGGCCGCGGTGTCCGCAGGGTAGAAGCCCGCGGTGTCCAGGCCCATGTGCTGGCTGCTCGCGCCGCTGGTGAAGTAGTTCGCCAGGCATGACGGGCACACCTGCGCGCACCACCAGAAGCCATGCATGACGATCTCAGCGCCACACTCCGGCCCGGTCTCGCCATCGGGCGAGATGATCGGACGCTTGAAGCATGCGAACGACGCGCCCGGTACGTAGCGGATCTCGGTCTCGGGGAAGATCATGGTCACGCCCCCTCGAACTGAGCGGAGCAGTGAACGCACGGCTCTTCTTCTTCGATGCAGTGGCACTCCGACTCGCATGCGGGGCAGTCGTACAGACGTCCCGGCTCGTGCGGGTAGTCGACATGCTTTGCCACCCACATGTCGGACCAGCCGTCCACGCGACCGGTGTCGCCGTTCTCCTCGCGCTCGCTGAGGTATACGCGCAGGGCGCCCAGTGCCTCGCGGTCGCGGTCCAGTGCCGTCTGGTCCACACCGCGGCAGATGGCCTCCATCAGCCACTCAGCGTCACCCTGGGGCATGTACCCCGTGGAGACAAAGTGCTCGGTGCGGTAGTCGTTGTATGGCGCCGCAATGGCGCGGGCCGTGCCGTGGTCGATCGTCTCTCCCTCAGACAGGGATGCGATCACTCGGGCAATAGCGCGGTCGTCGTTCTCGTACTGCAGCATGGTCGGTGCCTCTCCAGTAGCGACCATTGACGCGCGCCCCTGGTGGCACCCAGGAATGCGCGTGCTCTCGTCCGTAAGAGCAAAGGGAGGCACGTACGTGACGTGCCTCCGATGCTCCGGCGGATGGTCAGTCCTTGAAGAGCGTCATCGCGTGGCGCTCGCCATGCAGCCACGACCCGCACCCCTCGCACTGCGACGTGCTGTAGGTGTTGGTCTCGCAGTCGCACTCGTAGTTATCCGGAGCGCCGCCCTGAATGCGCGTCTCGCAGTCTTCCGCGTGCTCCTCGTAGGCCATGCCCATGGCCACGGTGTACGGCGCCTCAATGGCGCTCAGCGGCTCTTCGTCGTGCGGACCGTACAGGCCGTTGCACGAGCCACACTCGCCGTTCGCGTGGTGCATCAGGCAGTCCACGCACACCCAGATGGTTCCGTAGTTCTCCATGATGATCACTGCCTCTCCAGTGTGATCACTGCATGCGTGCTGGGTGGCACCCCATGCACGGCATGTGCTCTGTTCTGTAAGAGCAAGCCAACGGCCCCGTGTGGCACCACGGGGCCGCTCGATGCTCCGGCAGATCAGATCAGGTTGAACGCGTACGTACCGTGCGGGTCGGGTGCCGCACCCTCCCACGTGATCCAGTACGTGGCCTCATCGTTCTCGATCTCGATACGCGTGATCCGCCCCAAGTAGGCAGGCGTCCCGTCGTTCTCGTAGTCCACGCGCTGCACGGCCTGTCCCGTGCGGTAGGTGGTGCCCTCTTCCGTGTGCTGCTGTACGTCCATGATCATTTCCCCTCTCCTGGAAATGCCGGCCGAACCATGATCATCACTCATCATGCAGGCACGGACGCTGTGAGCGTCCAACTCCCCGGATGGGTAACGCCCGTGCCCACATGACGAGCGACGGGCCCGTGAGGGCCCGTCCTCGTGGCTTTGTGTGGCTCTCTAAGAGCCGTTCGCAGCATCCCGGTTGCTGCCTACCGCTCACCCTTTGCCCAAGCCAGGGGAGCCAGCTTGTGCGGTCCCGTGGGGCCGTGAGGCCCGGTCTCCGCACCACCCGCTATCGGCGTCAATCGCCTAAGGCCCTAACGGTCCTCGGGGTGGATCACTGTTCAGTTGTCCGCTTCGGGGGCATGTAAGCCAGCCGAGCGGTGCGTGTGAACGGCCTGTGAAACCGGCCGCTCGGTACCTCCCAGTTCCTCCGCGTTTGCGGTGCTCCCTGGTGGCGTGTGACCAGATTGGCGGTGACCAGCGTTCTGGTCAATAGGGTTCAGCAAGGTTTTTCAAGATTCTTTTGAACCCTGCGCTGACCTGCAGTGATTAGGGTTGCCTGCCTATCGAAACTTTCGATCGAACAGATTCGAACGACCATCTTCATGGTTCTGGGCTCGGTTACTCCGCGTGTGAGGGAAACGTGAAGGTGTGTCGCGATGGGAGCGCGCCCATGGCTGCTACCTGCATCGATGTCATATGCACATGGCACACTGCGCGTTACAGACGGTCATCTATGTGGCCTGATGGGCCACTGTGAGGGCTAAACGATCATGGAATGGCCGGTTCCGCCGGCACATAGAAGACGATCATGAAACAGGGCTCTGGCGTGCGCTCGACGACGCACGCAGCCATGCGGCCCTCAGCTGCGGCTGTGCGCCCCAGCTGAGGTCTCGGCCGCAGCCATCCATGCCGAGAGCTCAGCGGGCGGCCATAGGCCGCCAGGGAGCCGCACAGCGGCTCGACTCCCCCTTCCGCCGTACGCCCCGGAGGGGCTGGCGGGAAGACATGCGGCGGTGGTGAGGGAGGCAGGCGAAGCCTGCTCCCGAGGCACAGCAGAGCGCCACATCAGTGGCGCTCCCATGGGTGCGGCCTGTCCTCTTGGGCCGCACAGCTATGGACCACAACAGTGGTCCATCCATGGGTGCCTTGCATGTGTGTGCCGAGAGGCACACGGCTATGGGTAAGCAGTGCTGGGGACCGAGCGACCCATCAGGGTCGGGAGTGTCCCCCTCCCCTGATCGGGGGCGGAGCTGCCTCTCTCGGCAGCTCAAGTGCCTCTCACCTGCAGGTTTTCTCACCTCGTATGACCCCGAGGTGTTAAAACCAGCTCCGCCCCCGATCTCTGGTCTCCTACCAGAGATCTGCTGCAAACCCCCCAGTGCTGAGCCGACTTCAGTCGGCTCTGCTGGGCCCTTGGGGCCCCATTCTTCGGCGCTTATCGGCCGCTGGGGAGCGGCCTTGCGCCGCGCATGCGAAAGGCCCCCGGGAGGGGGCCTGAGCTGGGCTGACGGCCTTGGGCCGTCTGCTGCGGACTTGGTCCGCCGCTAAGCGAGGCCGGGAGGTGCTTTCCCTTCCGGTCGAGCTTCGCTGGGTCGAGCTTAGCTGGCGTTTTTTGAGATCCGCGATCCATTACGGCGTGTCGCCGTTCGTATTTTCCTACGAACTTTTCCGTAGGCGTTTGTAGCTTCCTACAAGCGATAGCAGAAATGTGCTAGCGCACGTACCCTCGCCCGCTGGTTGGCCCCCCAAGGGGCCCCAGGCGCGGGGAGGTGGCCGTGAGCTTCGAGAAGAACGAGGCGTACAGGCGTCTCGCTGAAGCCGTGGACGACGTCAACCGCCTGGAGGGCGGGGACGGCGTACTGACGGAATGGCTGGTCATCACGTCCACCCAGCGCTACGAGAGCGACGGCACGCACGTCACTCAGGTCGGGACCCTTCTACCTGACGGGGGCGGCCAGGTGCCGCATCACCGCCTCATGGGCCTTCTCGACTTTGCGCAGACCCGGCTGCGCGCCGAAGTCGCCTGGGATGACGACTGATGGCCCGCCTGACGGTCAACAAGGACGGGTCTCTGGCCAAGCCGCGGGACCGCCGGATCAGCAAGGCGTCCAGCCAGGACCGCAAGAACATCATCCTGGCGACGGTCCGCATGGGGCACACCATCGAAGAGGGGTGCCGGCAGGCCAACTGCGTGCGCTCCACGTACGACTACTACCGCAAGACAGACCCGGACTTCCGGGACCTGATCGACCGGGCGTTGCAGAGCAACATCGAGAAGGCCAAGGGCGCGAAGCAAGAGGTCCCGGACTTCCCGGAGTTCTGTGAGCGGTACCTGAAGACCCAGCTCTTCACGCATCACCTGCAGTGGTACGACCTGCTGGAGGGTCGGGAGCCGAGGAACCTGCACCCGGCGCAGCGGTACGTGCGCGGCGATGAGGACCAGATCGTGGTCAACACGCCGCCGGAGCACGCGAAGTCCACGACGCTGACCGTGAACTACGTGGTGTGGCGGATCGTGCAGGACCCGAACATCCGCATCCTGCTGGTGTCCAAGACCCAGTCCATGGCCGCGAAGTTCCTGTTCTCGATCAAGCAGCGCCTGGCCGAGTCTGAGTCGTACATCGACCTGCAGCAGGCGTTCGGGCCGCCCGGCGGGTACGCCGAGGGCGCCTCCACGTGGTCTTCCACGCAGATCCGTGTGGCCGGCGCCGACTCCGGCGAGAAGGAGTACACCGTGGAGGCCGTCGGTATCGGCGGCCAGATCTACGGCACGCGTACCGACTTGGTCATCATGGATGACTGCGTGGACAACACGAACCACCAGCAGTTTGAAGCCCAGATCGACTGGATTCAGAACATCGTCGGCTCTCGTGTCGCCGACGTCGGTGGGCGCATGCTGCTCATCGGTACGCGCATGGCCACGGTCGACCTGTACTCGGAGATCTTGAAGCCGCAGTACTACTCCGAGGGGCAGAGCCCCTGGACGTACCTCACACAGCCGGCCGTTCTCAACTTCGCCGACGATCCAAAGGACTGGGAGACGCTGTGGCCGGCCACCAACCGGCCGCCGGTCACCATTCAGGCGCGCAAGCAGGCCGAGGCCCAGGGCTGGCCGAAGGATGGCCTGTGGCCAATGTGGCACGGGGAGGCTCTGGCCAGGAAGCGGCGGAAGATGACGCCGCGGAACTGGTCCATGGTCTACATGCAGGACCAGGTGGCCGATGACGCAGTCTTCAAGCAGGCAGACGTGCAGGGCTGTATCGACCGGGCCCGCTATCCGGGCCGGATGTTCGACGGTCAGTCGCAGCACCGCAAGTACGGCATGGACGGCCTTCTCGTCATAGCCGGACTGGACCCAGCCGCCGCGGGCTGCACGGCCATGGTGGTCATGGGCCTGGACCGCCGGACCGGGGTCCGGTGGGTGCTGGACGTCGTCAACAAGCGGGGCATGCCGCCGCACGAGATGCGCGCGGAGATCAAGCGCCTGACGGAGCGCTATTCGATCACTGAGTGGAGGATCGAAAAGAACGCCTACCAGGCGTCGATCACGCAGGACCAGGACATCAAGAGCTATCTGACCGCTCGGGGCTGCCTGATCAGCCCGCACCACACCAACTCCAACAAGTGGGACCCGGATTTTGGTGTGGCGTCCATGGCGACGCTGTTCGACGGCTGGCAGGGCGGCAACAACCTGATCCGCCTGCCGTCACAGACGCAGTCCGAGGGCGTGCGCGCCCTGATCGAGCAGCTGTGCTCGTGGTTCCCGGAGACCAAGGGCCTGACGGACACCGTGATGGCCCTGTGGTTCGCCGAGATCCGCTGCCGGGAGCTGATGGTGTCGGACTTCTCCGGCTGGCACGTGAACAGCAACGAGTTCAGTTCGGAGCGGGACCAGGCCGGCCAGATGGTCGTGGACATTGACTTCGCCCTGCAGCAGCAGGGTGCGGGTGCGTGGGACGGGAGCCTTCGATGGTGACTGACGGAGTCTGGGCGGTCGCCCTGGCCGCTGCCGGCGCGACCTTCGTCGTGTTGGAGGGCCGGGCCCTGCTGCGCAGGGAGCGGACGCTGTCAGCGTTCCTGCGCCGCCTCGCGGGCATTGACCCACGGCGGCCGTGGCGCCCCGTGGGCATCGCAGTGATTGCCGGGTTCTGTGCCTGGCTGGCTTCCCACCTGATCTTCGGGGTGTAGCCATGCTCGTCTGCTCACTGAAGACCCAAAGCCCGCAGCCCGTCCCGGACGATGGCCGATACCACGTCCTCCGCTTCCCGTTCGGGACCTCCGAGTCCCTTGACGAGCACCGCATGCACCAGGCTGCCCAGCCCGACGGGTGCCAGGTCACCGACTGGCGCGCCGATGACCGCTCGGGGCTGATCTGGCCGATCGCCCCCGGCTGGGGCTTCTTGAGCGCCATGATCCAGTGGGAGCCGGGCGGATACGTCGAACTGAGGGACCGCTTCACGCGTGACCCGTTGGGCCTGTACGGCCCGCCCGATTCGACAGCCACGGATCACCGGCCGCCAAGCCGCGGCATGCAGTCCTTCACCAAGGTCTGGCAGATGAAGGTGCACCCGAGCACGCCACTCGGGTTGCTTGTCGCGCACGACGACGACGTACCGCGGCGGGTCACGCTCGCGGAATTCAAGCTGGTCATCCATACCGAAGGGGCCTGACATGGCACCACCCATGAGTCCGGACACGCTTCTGGCCGTCCTCAAGAAGGAGGGCTGCACGGTCAAGGAGTACGGGAGCTGGCGGACGCACAACCGCAACCACAAGGGCGCCTGGGGCCCGATCAACGGCACCATGACGCACCACACTGCGACCGGTCCGGGGGTCGATGTCGTAGCCCTGTGTTATAAGGGCCACTCCACCCTGCCGGGGCCGCTGTGCCAGGGCGTGATCACGAAGTCCGGCACGGTGTGGCTGACTTCGGCGGGCCGGGCGAATCACGCCGGCCTCGGGGATGACGACGTGCTGGCGGCCGTGAAACTCGAGTCTTACGGCGACTACCCGCCCGCGGACAACGAGGCGAACACCGACGGCAACGCGCACTTCTATGGCTTCGAGTGCGAGAACCTCGGAGACGGCAAGGACCCGTGGCCCGCCAAGCAGTACATCGCCATGGTGAAGGCGAACGCCGCGATCCTGCGCCACTACGGCTGGACGGCCAAGTCCGCCATCGCCCACAAGGAGTGGCAGCCGGGCAAGGTCGACCCCCGCGGGATCGACATGCTGAAGTTCCGCAAGGACATCGCCGCATGCCTGGCCCTGCCAGCCGGCAAGTGGGGCGGCGTGGTCACGGCGGTCAAGCTCACGCTAGAGCAGCGCGTAGCGGCCCTGGAGGCCGCCGTGAAGGCCCTGCGCTCGCAGAAGTAGCTGGACAGGCCGTACATTTCGCCCTCGCAGGAGGTGGTCATGGCAGATATCGCGCAGATCGCGGCTCGGGTCGAGGCGCTGCGCCGTGACGCCCAGGAGCGGGACGCACGGCACCAGACGATCTACGACGCCCGCGCGCAGAAGATCGACAACATCGCGCCGGGCTCGATGCCGGACGCTTGGCCGCGGCCGATCACCGCAAACCTGATCGACACGTCCGCGCGGCAGTTGGCGGAGAACCTGGCGCCGCTGCCGTCGATCAACTGCGCCTCGGGCGTGATGACGAGTGAGCGGGCGAAGAAGTTCGTCGCGAAGAAGACGAAGATCGCGTACTCGTACATCATCGACAGCAACCTGAAGGCGAAGATGCCGCAGGGCTGCGACTGGTACCTCACGTACGGGTCCATGCCGATCGTGGTGGACGCGGACTTCACCGAGGGCCGTCCGCGGCTGCGGATCGACAACCCGATGAAGTCATACGTGGAGTACGACCTGAACGGCCGGGTCCGCTCGTACACCAAGGTCTGGCGCGAGCCTGCCCGACAGCTCGCCGCGAAGTTCCCCGAGCACGAGACCGCGATCCTGGGCCGGGACCGGCCCATGGGGCAGCAGGTGACCGGGGACACGGAACTGGAGCTGGTCAAGTTCTGCGACGCGACGTCATACGTCCTCTACATGCCCGAGCGTAAGAACCTCGTGCTGATGGAGACGCCGAACACGTTCGGCAAGGTCCCCGTCGCGGTCGCCCGCAAGCCGTCGTATGACGACCAGGACCGCGGCCAGTATGACGACGTCGTGTGGCCGATGCTGGCCCGCAACCGCATGGCGATGCTGGGCCTGCAAGCCACCCAGCAGACTGTCAGGGCCCCTTTGGCCATCCCGACGGACGTGCAGAAGATCCCCTTCGGGGACGACGCCGTGATTCGCACGAACTCCCCGGAGAAGATCCGGCGGGTGGGCACGGACATGCCGCAGGCGGCCTGGCAGCAGGATGCGCTTCTGTCGGCCGAGGTCATGCGCGGCACGCGCACGCCGGCCAGCGCCACCGGCGACGTGGACGCCTCGATCATCACCGGCCGGGGCGTGGACGCCCTGAACGGCGGCTACGACATCCAGGTGGCCACCGGCCAGTTGATGATCGGGCACGCGCTGGAACAGGCCCTAGAACTCGCCTTCGAGATGGATGAGAAGTTCTGGCCGGACGCCAAGAAGTCCATCAGCGGCGTTATCAACGGGACTCCCTTCGAGGAGACCTACACGCCCGAGAAGGACATCAAGGGCAACTTCCGGGTGAGTGTGAGCTACGGCTTCGCCTCCGGCATGAACCCGAACCAAGCGCTGATCTTCCTTCTCCAGCTCCGCGGCGACCAGTTGGTCTCGCGGGACTTCGTGCAGCGTCAGCTGCCGATGGACATTGACGTGTCGATGCTCCAGGCCGAGGTGGACAAGGAGCAGACCGTAGACGCGCTGAAGCAGGGCATCTTCGCCCTGCTCTCCAGCGTCGGGATCATGGCCCAGCAGGGCATGGACCCGACCATGCTGCTCACGCAGGCAGCAAAGATCATCGAGCTGCGGGAAAAGATGCCGATGCACGAGGCGATCTTGACCGCGTTCCAGCCGGAGCCCCAGCCCGCGCCCCCCACGTCCGCGGGCGGGGCTCCGCCGGGCACCCCGGAAGAGGGCGCCGGGGTGCCCTTCGGCATCAACCCGTCCACGGGCATGCCGGGCGGCATCGCCCCCGGCCAGGCCCAGATGGGCCCCGGCGGTAAGCCGGACGTCATGAGCCTGCTCGCAGGGCTCACCAGCTCCGGGCGCCCGACGGCGTCCGCCTCAGTGAAGCGGAGCGTTCCGGCATGAGTTGCGGAACCTGCGGCCGTCCGGCCGAGAACGGCCAAGCCACGCACTGGCTTGGCTGTCAGGCCGTGGACCGGCACAGCACGCGCGAGAGCGAGTGCATCACGGACGGCTGCACGAATCCTCGGGCAGTCAGCAAGGGGCCACGGCCTACGAAGTACTGCAGCGACCACAAGACAGGGAGCAAGAAGTGAGCGAAGGATTCGCGGGCGACCCGATGCACGAGGGCGGCAGCCAGCCCATGGCCGGCCTGAAGGGCTCGATGATCGGCCCCAACACGCAGACGCCCATGCAGGGCTCCAACTCCGGCGACACCGACGGCAACACCGTGACGCCGAACGTCGCGGGCTGGAACACGACCTCTCTCGGCTCGAAGCCGAGCCCGACCAGCAGCAGCGACTCGCGAAGGGCGCACTGAGCCATGGCCCGCGGCGGATATCGGCAGCCGGGCAACCCGGCCCCCGTCAGCGGGCCGGGTGCGCTTTCCAGGCGCACCGACGGCGGGTCGTCTCAGCCCGTGCGCGCGCCTTCGGGTGGCGCGTACGGCGAGCGCCAGGCGCTGGAGCAGATGCAGCAGGCTGCGCCGGTCTCAGCGTCGCCGGGCGGGGATGTCGGCGCCCCTCAGGCCGCGGACTTGACCGCGGACCTGGTGGGCTTCGACGCACCCACGCAGGAGCCGGAGACTCCGGTGACGGCCGGTGCCGAACTGGGCGACGGTCCGGGGCTGGAGGCCCTGGGCCTGCCGAACCAGCCGGACGACGACATGCGGCGACTGGTTGCGTACCTGCCGGTCTTCGAGCACATGGCCAACCAGCCCGGCAGCTCGAAGGCGGCTCGGAATCTCGTCCGCATGCTGAAGGGGATGGCCTGATGGACTGGTGGGACACCATCGGCAACTACATGGGATTCCTCGCGGATGCCCCGGCCCTGGCCGTGGACATGGCCATGCATGGTCCGAACGCCAACCACGTCGGCTATGACCTCGCCTTTGGGCTGCAGGCGTCTGCGACGCCGATCGACGTCTATCCCTCAGAGATGTCTTTCGCTGAGCCGGAGGTCTGATGGGCGACGGGTTCGGCGGGTTCCTGAGCGACATCTTCGGCGAGGGTGGCGCGCTCCGCGACGCCGGAGACTGGGTCGACGAGAACGTATTCGGCAAAGAGCAGGGCCCGACCAAGTACGTGACGGTCAACGGCGAGCGGGTTCCCGTCCGGGCTACCCCGGCCGAGCCGAACAACGTCATCTCTCGCAACATCGGCAAGCCTGTCGGGCACGGCCTAGAGCGAGCCTTGCACGGCATGGCATGGCTGTACGACAACGGCGTCTCTCAGCCGATGTCGACGTTCCTGCTCCAGGGCACGCACGCGGAGAACGGGAACTTCGGCGACCTGCTGAAGGCGTCAGCCTGGGGCAAGGCGTGGGACGTTGCCGAGCACGTCAGCCCTGGCCAGGCGTTCTGGGCCAACCACGGCGAAGTCGAGGAGATCCTGAAGGGCCGGCCGCTGTACGCCACCCCGCCGAAGGCCTATCTGCCGCCCGGCTGGGACAAGCTGAGCGAGGACGAGCAGCAGAGCATCCTTGGAGAAGCCGGGCTGCCCATCGTAGGCAACCGGGCTGTTGAGGAGATCAGGCGTGACGTCTCCTTCTTCACCTTCGCCAGTGGCGCTACGGACCTTGCCGCCCGCTGGTGGCTGGACCCGACCATCCTGGGCATGAAGGTTGCCGGCGGCATCCGCACGGCCGCGGTGGTCAAGCCCCGCCCCAAGGGCGGGTGGTCCGGCGAGGACATCAGCAGGCTGATGGCCAGCTCCACCATGGCCAAGACGCAGGAGTTCCTGTGGGCCAACAAGGACAACCCTGCGCTGATCAACAATCTCTCGATGTTCAAGAAGTCGGGGCTGGGTCCCCGGGCCGGCGGCATCATCTCGAAGTTGAAGAGCCCGGAAGAGGTCAACCTCTTCCTGCGCACGACCCTGGGTGACATCGAGGCCAGGGCCAAGCTGGAGGCGGGGAACGAGGTGGCAGCCGCCCGCCTGGTGCAGGACAGCTCCCGCCTGGCCGCCATCAACCTGGAGGCCCTTCCGCGCGTCATCGCACAGAACAACCCGCGGGCCTTGGAGATGGTCACCAAGCAGCAGGACATCTTGCGCAGGCGGATTGCCGCGGATGAAGACCTGGCCGCCCGGTACGACGCGATGCTGAAGCACTATGGCGAGCTGGACGCCATCAACCTGACGCGCTACTCAACCGGCCGCGCGGAGCGGCGGACGGCAGCCCAAGCCAGCTACCGCACCGGGCCCGCCCTGGGCAGCCTGACCGCTCGCAACCGAGAGCCCGCCATCGTTGCCTCACGGGCGTACGGCAGCGACTTCTTCGGCAACTCGCTGACCATGGTGCGCTCCTTCAAGGAGGCGCACCCTAACGGCATCATCGCGGTGGACGACATCCACCCGGAGGCCGTTGACGAGCTACGCGGCCACCTGGCCCGCATCCCCGGCATTGGCCCGGATATCCGCCAGGAGTACCTGAACAAGTACCTGCAGACCACCACCGAGGGCCAGCGCCTGGCCATCCTGGACGAGATCGAGGGCCACGGCGTCAAGGCGGTCGCCGAGAGGCGCGGGTTCACTTCCGACGAGGCCAAGGCCCTGTACCGGGAGTACAGGGCGAACATCACCCGGGGTCAGGAGGAGATGCGCCGGTACTCGGGTGTGAACTTCCCCGACTCGAAGCGACTGGTTGACGAATTCGTAGGCGCCGACGGGAACCTGAAGGTTCACCCGAACCTCGCCACGAAGCTGGCCAACAACCACATTCTTATCGACCTCCAGGCCCTGGACAGGACCCTTGTCCGCCACGGCAGTGCCCTCAAGGCGCTGCGCACGAAGGACTTCATCGGCAACCCGGACAAGCTCCTTGACGGGTTGGACTTCATGAGCCACCTGTGGAAGTTCACCACGCTCTTCCGGCTTGGCTACATCCCCCGCGTGCTGGGGGATGACCTGGTGGGGCAGATGGCCCGCGTGGGCGCCGCGGCGATGGTCGTGCGCGCCGGGTACGGGACGAAGAACCTGGCAACCAACCTCTTCCACTGGAAGGCGGCGTCCAGGGCGGAGGCCCGGGAGGCCGTGGCCCGCGAGGGCATGAAGTATGCAGATGGCGAGATCGTGGCTCTCAAGCCGCAGGCCGATGCGCTTCGGACCGAGGTTGCCCAGCGAGAGGCCGTGCACCGGGCCGACTACAGGAAGGCCCTGGACCGGGCCCGCCATGCGCGCAACAAGCTGAATGCCATGGACCCCGCGGACACGGTCAAGCTGGCAGCCATGCAGCAGCTGGTCACCAAGCTGGAGGCCCAGGCCAAGACCGTTGAGAAGCGGCTCGCTGGCCACTCGGCCGGCAAGAAGACCAAGCTGGCCCAGCTCGATGACCTGCTGAACGACCTGAACACACAGCGCACCGCGCGCCTCACGGACGCTGAGGCCGCCAAGGCCGTACGTCTGAAGGGCTTCCGCCAGTCCTCGCAGCTCTACAAGGAGATCGAGGCTGCGCCCGGCGTGGTCCTGCCCCCCGCCCTGGCCGGCGAGCAGGGCGAGTACTACATGAAGCTCATCAGCGCGGATGACAGCCTGCGCACGCTGCTGCAGAGCAACAAGCAGCTGATCCACTCCAACCTGATCAAGAGCTACAACCACAAAGACGCAGCGCCGATCTCGTACCCCCAGAACCCCTCGCTGTACGTGGAGTCCTGGAACAAGGCCATCAACCACATGATCATGCAGGACGAACTTGCCCTTAAGGCAGCAAAGGGCGAGTCCGCTGACCAGATGGCGCACTGGCTGGCACACACGCCCCAGGGGCGCGCGTACCGCAAGCGGCTGGGCATCCAGTACGACACCAACGAGCGCATAGCGCAGAGCGTCTGGCACGAGGTCAACGAGTACATGCCCCCGGGCAGCGGCCTGCGGGAGGCCGCCCTGAAGGGTGAGGCCGACATCGAATACCTGACCGAGATGGCCAAAGTGGGCTACGGCCCCTCCCTCGTGCACACGACCAACCTCGGGGAGGCTCTGGCCGGCTCCAACGCGACCAGCCGCAGCGTGGACCGGGTCATTGACTGGTGGTACAAGTGGGCCGCCTCGATCCCGGCCGACCGCATGTCACGCCACCCGCTGTTCAACCAGCTCTACGAAGGCCACGCCCGCAACCTGACGAGTCAGGAGCTGAAGCAGGGCGCCAAGGTCTCCCAGAAGGACGCCGACCGGCTGGCAGAGACGGCCCGGCGCCTGGCCCTGAAGGACACGCGCAAGCTGGTCTTCGACATCGCGCACCGCTCGGACGCGGCGTCCATGCTCCGCTTCATGAGCCCGTTCTTCGCGGCCACGACCGAGGCGTGGCAGCGCTGGGCCCGCATCATCGCCGACCGGCCCCAGACGGTCGGGTACGCCTCGATCTTCTTCAACGCCCCGATCTCCTGGGGCTGGATGCAGGACCTGGACGGCAACAAGGTCCAGCGCGACGGCACAGTCATGGTCTGGGACGAGAAGGCGAAGAAGCTCGTCCCGAAGTTCGTCCCCAAGGGCGAGCGCCGGATCATGACCCGAGTCCCAAAGTTCATCGCGAACGGGCCGATCGGCAAGGTCTGGGGCATGGACTCCAGCGGCAACTGGTCCATCAGCCAGGACTCCATGAACATGATCACCCAGGGTGACCCGTGGTTCAACCCGGGTACCGGGCCGATCGTATCCATCCCGGCGAGCCTGCTCGTCAAGGACAAGCCCAAGGATGCCGAGATCCTGCGGCACATGGGCGTCCTGCCGTTCGGACCCACGCCCGGGAACCTCACGGACACCTTCGCCCAGCAGGCCCTGCCGCAGTACGCGAAGAACTTCCTGACGGCCTGGGACACGAGCGACGAGCGGTACCAGCGCATCAAGCTGCAGATCATGCAGCAGGCCGCGTATGAGCACGCGAATCTCGGCAAGCCGATGCCATCGGCGCAGGAGATTGCCGACCGCACCAAGAGCTACTGGCTCTGGTCGGCCGTCTCGGCCTGGACCCAGCCCTTCGCCACGCAGAAGCCGGACAAGTACCAGTTCTTCCGCGACCAGTACAACGCCCTGCGCCGAAAGAACCCGCTGAGCGCGGATGAGGAGTACCTGAAGCGCTTCGGAGAGTCGCACTTCATCTTCGCGCAGGCGACCACGGAGAACGTGGGCGGCGTTCCCGCCACCCAGCGGGCCGTGGAGCTGACCAAGCAGTACGCGGACCTGATCGCGGCCAACCCGGAGCTGGCCGCGCTGATCGTCGGCCCCGAGGGCAACGGGCCCTTCTCGCCGGAGGCGTACACGTACCAGCTCTCCACGCCGCTGATCCCCGGCGGTGCGGAGATGCAGCGCACCCGGATGAGCGCCGACGAGGCGATGAAGGAGAACCAGAAGCGTCTGGGCTGGACGAAGTACATGCAGATGATGAACCGCGTCACGGCCGAGCTGCACAAGCGCGGCCTGAACTCCTTCCAGGACCCGGGCGCGGAAGACCTGCTTGACGAGAAGCGCTCGTACACGTCGCTGTACTCGGAACCGACCTACCCGGACGGCTCCAGGAACCCGTACTACAACGAGGAGTGGTCGAAGGACTTCTTCACCTTCGACGTCCGCAAGTACGACCGCATGATTCCCAACCTGACGGCCATCGCGCGGTCGGACCTCGCGAAGCAGCCGAGCCGTACCGACCTGCGCAAGCTCCAGGAGTACCTGGGCGGGCGCCAGGCCCTGCTGCAGGAGCTGCTGGCCCGTGACGCCGCCGGAGGCGCCAAGACGCTGGCGGCCAAGTCGAACGCCGACCTGGCAGCCCAGTGGGGCCGCTTCGTAGACACTCTGGTCGAAGAAGACACCCGCTTCGGAGACCTCTTCCATCGCTACCTGTCCAGGGACCTGGGCGTGGATGCGCTGGAGATAGCCGGCATGGCGGATGAGGAAGAGGAGGAGGTGGCCTAGTGGCAATCCGGGCAGCGGGTGGCGGTGGAACAGGCGGCGAGGCCGCCGGGGCGGACCGCTTCAAGTCGGGCACCGGCGCCACGGGAGGTGGCGCGTACGTCTACATGGGGCAGGCCCGAGGGCCGGCCACGGCCGTAGACGAGAGGGCGGGCCGGGCGCCTCGGACCTCCAGGGCCGTGTGGGCCACGGAGGAGGAGGCTTACCAGGACTTCTTCACCTGGTCCCAGAAGCAGCAGAGCGACTTCCTGGCCCAGGGCATCCTGAGCGGCCAGCTCAAGCTGGGCGACGGGGCGATGGAGGCCAGCAAGCTCTGGAAGAAGCTGGTCCAGGAGTCGGCGCGCTACGGCGCCGCCGGCAAGCGGGTTACCCCCATCGACATCATGGCGTCCTACGTCAGCGCCGCTGGCGGCGGCAAGGGCTCCCAATGGGTTCAGCAGGGCGTGTTCGAGGTGAACACCGCCACGGGTGAGCGCCGGTACGTAGGGCCGGGCAAGTACCTGGGTGACGGCAAGGCGCAGCAGACGGACACCCGGGTGGATCTGACCGACCCGGACACGGCCCGCTCCGTGGCCACCCAGCTGTTCCAGAACATGATGGGCCGCGACCCCGGGGCCGGCGAGCTGGGCGCCTTCGCGTCCGCTCTGCATTCCGCGGAGCAGAGCAACCCGGTCGTGCAGACGACCACGACGGAGTACGACATGGACACCGGGCAGGCTCTGTCCAGCTCCACCCAGTCCTCGGGCGGCATCTCGGCCGAGGGTAAGGCGTACATCGGGGAGCAGCAGATCAAGGGCAAGAAGGAGTACGGCGTTCACCAGGCCGTGACCACCTACCAGAACGCCCTGGAGTCACTGATCTACGGAGCCCCGGAGTAAGCCATGGCGCGCGGAGAAGACATCGTCAACCTGGCACGCAAGTACCTGGGCGTGCAGTACGTCTGGGGCGGCTCCAGCCCGAGCGGCTTCGACTGCTCGGGGCTGGTCTCCTACGTCTTCGCACAGCACGGCATCAACCTGCCCCGGGTCACTTACAACCAGATCAACGTGGGCGCCTCCGTACAGCCCAACAAGCTGCGCCCCGGTGACCTGGTCTTCTTCGACACCGACCGCAAGCGGTCGGGGCCTGACCACGTGGGCATCTACATGGGCGGCGGCAAGTTCATCCACGCCCCCCGCCCCGGCCAGGGCGTCAAGGTCTCCTCCCTCGCGGAGGGGTACTACATGGACCGGTGGATGGGCGGACGCCGGGTCTCCGGCGTCTCGGCCTCTGCCACATCCGGCGGCGGTGAGGCCCTGGAGGTCGCCCCACGGCTCGACGCGCACGAGCTGGCGGAGACCTACGGCATGTCGTACGCCTTCTTCAAGTCCCAGCCGGAGCTGATGAAGCTCCTGAAGGGCGCCGTGGCGGAGCAGTGGACCGCGGACAAGTTCAATGCTGAAGTCAAGAACTCCAAGTGGTGGAAGCAGAACAGCTCCACCGCCCGCCAAGCGCAGCTGCTCTCCAAGACCGACCCGGCCACCTACAAGGCCCAGATGGAGGCCGCCCGCGTGGCGGCCCGCCAGATGGCCGTGAAGTCCGGCGCGATCCTCTCGGACAAGAACGTCGACCAGCTGGCGAAGAACATGGTCCACTTCGGGTGGCAGGAGGCCCAGGTGACGAACTTCCTGGGCCAGTACATCAAGTTCGGGGAGAACGAGACGCTGGGCGGCCTTGCCGGCCAGGCGGCCAAGGCCATCAAGGAAGAGGCGTACAAGAACGGCGTCAGCGTCACCGAGCAGAGCGTGTTGAACAACGCGCAGTACATCGTGCGCGGGCTGACGACCATGGAGAAGATCCAGGCGAGCATCCGTGAGCAAGCGGCCGGGCTGTACCCGGCCTTCGCCGAGCAGATCAAGGCGGGCGCCGCGCTTCAGGACCTGGCGCAGCCGTACGTGCAGGTGATGGCCCAGGAGCTGGGCCTTCCCGCGACGGACGTCAACGCCTTCTCTCCGAAGATCAAGGCAGCGCTGAACCGGACGAACGCGCAGGGTCAGCCTGAGCCGATGGACCTCGCGACCTTCACGCAGACGGTTCGCAATGACCCGTCCTGGCGCCGCACGCCGGGCACGGCGGAGCGGACGATGAACATCGGGCGCCAGGTACTGGCTGACATGGGCTTGGGGTTCTAAATGGCCGATCCGGGATTCGAAGCGTTCTTGTGGTCGCTGACTCAGCAGGAGTCCGGCGGCAACTACAGCGCCGTGGGGCCGCCCACGCCCTACGGGCGTGCGTATGGCCGCTACCAGGTGCTCGCGCCGAACGTCGGCCCCTGGACGGCGAAGTACTACGGCAAGCGGCTCACGCCGCAGCAGTTCCTGAACAACAAGGCGGCACAGGACGCCGTGGTTCGCGGCGTGCTGGGCGGCTACTACAAGAAGTACGGCGCCCGCGGGGCGGCGGCCATGTGGTACTCGGGCCAGTCCAATCCGAACAAGACCTACGGCAACCCGCCCGTCTACAAGTACGTCAACAGCGTGATGGCCAGGGCGGGCAGCTACTCGGGCCAGAGCACGGGTGGTGGCGGATACACGAGCGGAGGCCCGGTCAAGGTGGCGCTGGACAAGGACGAGCTTGCCGAGCAGTACGGCCTCTCATCCGCCCTGATCAACTCCTCCAAGGAGTTGAAGAGCCTGTTCAACCAGGCCGTAAGCGGCGGCTGGTCGGCCGCCAAGTTCCAGGCGAAGCTGAAGAACAGCAAGTGGTGGAAGACGCAGTCTTCGAGCCTGCGCAAGTACATCACCACCAAGTTCACCGACCCCGCGACCCACAAGCAGAAGTGGGCCCAGGCCCAGTACAAGGTCAACCAGCTGGCCGTGGCCGTCGGCCTGGGCAGCCAGATCAAGAGCGGCAAGTCCTCGAAGCTGCTGAAGTCGGCCATCTACAACTCGCTCGCCCTGGGCTGGAGCGATGAGCGGATCAAGGACTGGCTTGGCACCAAGGCCACCCTGCACGACGGCATCATGTGGGGCGAGGCCGGCGAGGCCTTCGACAAGTTCCATGAGCTGGCGTATCTCAACGGCATGAAGTACAGCCAGGACTGGTACAAGAAGAACGCCGTGGCCGTGGTCTCCGGCAAGACCACGCTGGAGACGGAAGAGGCGAAGATCCGCGCGCAGGCTGCAGCGCGATACGGCGCCTACAAGGACCAGATCCTGGCCGGCCAGAACGTCATGGACCTGGCCGCCCCGTACATCAAGAGCCTGTCCACGCTCCTGGAGCTGCCCGAGACGGACGTGGATCTGTTCGACAAGCACGTCGCCAAGGCGATGACCTCGAAGCCTGCCAGCGGGACAGCTGCGGGCACGCAGATGCCGCTGTGGGAGTTCGAGAACGCAGTCAGGGCTGACCCGTTGTGGCGCAAGACCAACAACGCCAGGGAGTCGATGATGAGTGTCGCTCGCCAGGTGGCGAAGGACTTCGGCCTCGCGTACTGAGGAGTAACTTATGACGACGCCTGTCGAGCAGACAGTTCCCGACGAGTTCCAGGATGAGCTGGACCTGCCCGCCCCGGGGCAGGTCGACCAAGCTGCCCTCACCAAGGCGAAGTCAGACCTTGCCAAGCAGCAGAGCAGCCTCAGGACGCAGAATGCCGCCATTGCGTCATACAAGAAGAAGATGAAGGCGGCGGGCAAGGACCGGACGAAGGTCAAGTGGTACGAAGCGCAGATTGCCAGGCTTGAGAAGGGGCGCGCAGCCACCCAGACCAAGCTGGACGCCGCCCAGAACAAGGTCTACGAGACCGGCGGCGAGTACGACAAGCTACTCAGCGGTGAGAACCGGGACGCCTTCCTGGCGCTCAAATCCCTGTTCGGCCAGTACGGCCTGGGGAGCCTCGCGGGCAAGATCTACGACTACGTGAAGCAGGGGTACGGGGCCGACACCATCGGCCTGCTTCTGCAGGACACCAAGGAGTACAAGACCCGCTTCGCAGGCAACGAGGCCCGCGCGAAGGCGGGCCTGGCGGTGCTCAATCCGGCCGACTACCTGGCCACGGAGGCCGCATACCGGCAGGTGCTCAGCTCTGCTGGGCTGCCGAAGGGCTTCTACGACAACCCCGCGGACTTCACGCGGTGGATAGCTGACGACGTCAGCCCGACCGAGATCAAGGGTCGTGTCGACATGGCCGTGGCCGCTACCGGCCAGGCCAACCCGCAGTACAAGCAAGCCCTGTGGCAGATGTACGGCATCAACGAGAGCGACCTGACGGCGTACTTCCTGGACCGCAAGCGCGCTGAGCCGATCTTGAAGAAGCAGGCAGCTGCCGGGGCAATCGGCGCCGCTGCCATCCGCCGGGGCTTCGGCGCCAACGTCCTGGACCTGGAGAGCTACGCCACGCTCGGGATCACGGCCGACCAGGCCGAACAGGCCTACGCGCAGATCTCTGAGGGCTTTGAGTCCATGTTGGGCATCGCGGGCCGCTACGGCACCACGTGGACCCAACGCGAGGCGGAGCAAGAGCTATTCACGCCTGGCGCCACCACTGGCGGCAAGGAATCCGCCTCAGAGAAGGGCAAGCGCCTGAAGTCCCAGGAGCGGGCCCAGTTCGCAGGCTCCCGCGGTTCCTCCATCCAGGGCCTGAACGCGGGCTATTCTCAGACGTAGCACGCCTAACCGGCATCCTGGAGCCAGGGCGTGCGCCGCCCCGACTAGGCCGGAGTCACGCCCGGCTGGTGATGGAGGGGCGTTGCCGCACAGCGGCGGATTGCCTCAGCCCCCGGACCTCTCCCCGGGGGCTTTGTGCTGCCCCGGAAAGGGAAGGTGATAGCACTTTTCTGCTAGCTGGGTTTACAGTCGTGCACCGACGGACCGACCGGCCCCGTCCTCGGATAAGGCCGGTAGCGGAGCGCGAAGCCTTCCCCCGGAGGCGTAGCAGGCCGCGTAGACGAACGGGAGTGCGCAGTGAGTGAGTACAGCTTCGGCTACGACGAGACCGGCGCAATGCCGGACCTGGGCGAGACAGAGAGCCAGCAGGGGCCCAAGTGGTTCCGCGAAGGACTGGCCAAGCTCTCGGGACAGGTACAGGAGCTGAAGGCGGAGAACGACCGCCTGAAGGCAGCTCAGAAGCGTGGCCAGGTCGAAGACGCACTCAAGGCGAAGGGTTACGCACCGCAGGCCGCCGGCCTGTTCAGCGGCGACCCGAACCAGCTGGACGAATGGCTGACCGCCAACGGCGGCGCCCTGGCCAAGCTCTCCCCCGAGGGCGAGCAGCCGGGCGAGCAGGCCCCCCAGGGTCCGCCGACTTCCACCGTTCCGGCTGACGGTCAGGAGCAGATGCAGCGCATGCAGGAGCAGGGCACGCAGGGCGTAGCCGCCCCGCAGGGCACGGAAGCCGAACTGGCAGCGGCCCTCAGGGCCGCACAGACGCCCGAACAGTTCGCCCAGCTGATGCAGTCGCACGGCAACCCCTACGACTGGGGAATGCCTTCCTGACCTCTCCCGTCCCTACGGCACCCCAGGAGGGGGTGAGAGGCCATGGCCAACGCCTACACCGACACTTCAGCCATGTCCAACGCGGTACAGACCGCGTACGACAAGACCTTTGAGTTCGCACTGCGCTCTCAGCCGATGTTCCGCGCCGTCGCCGACAAGCGGCCCGTCGATGCGACCGCCCCCGGCGGGTCCATCGTCCTTGAGCGGTACCAGGATCTGGCGACCGCCACCACGGCGCTGACCGAGACCACCGACCCGGACTCGGTTGCCGTCGGCAACCCGACCACGGTCACGATCACACTCAACGAGTACGGCAACCCGGTGCTGCGCACCCGGAAGCTGTTCCTGTACTCGCTGACCGACGTGGACCCGGCGATTGCCAACATTGTGGCGTTCAACGCCGCGGACTCGGTGGACACGATCGTGCAGACCGTGCTGCGTTCGGGCACCAACGTCATCCAGCGCAAGGCCGGTACGGTCTCCTACGTCACCAACGGCACCGCAACCACTCCGGTCGGTACCACGATGGCGGCCACGGACAGCTTCAACAGCGCCATTGCGCGCCTGGCTACGGCCAAGCTGCGGGCCAACAAGGCCGTGCCCCGCAAGGGCTCGCTGTACTGGTGTGCCATCCACCCGGAGGTCTCCCACGACCTGCGCGCCGAGACCGGCGCGGCTGCCTGGCGTGACCCGCACAACTACTCGGCCGCCGGGAACATCTGGGCCGGTGAGATCGGCGCCTACGAGGGCGCGTTCTACATCGAGTCGCCCCGGTGCTACAACGCCGTGGACGCCGGTACCGGTGACAACACGGTCCGCCGGTTCCGCACGTACTACGCGGGCCAGCAGGCCCTGGCGGAGGCCGTGGCCGACGAGTTCCACATCGTCGCCGGTCCCATCGTCGACAAGCTGGCTCGCTTCCGGCCTCTCGGCTGGTACGGGGTGGCCGGCTGGGCCCGATACCGCGAAGAGGCGCTGATCCGCGCCGAGACGACCTCCACCATCAACGCCAGCTGATGGCTACCTGGACGTTCCGGCCCCCCACGGTTGATGAGGGGCCGGCGTCCTGGGAAAACCCGCTGTTCTACCGGGTCAAGCTGGCTCGGGGGATTTCGATCCTCGAAGGGCCGCCTGGCACGTACAGGACGGCCCGCTTTCCTACCCAGGACGAGATCGCAGCGTCGGCCCCCGCCATGTACATGGGCGGCCACGAGTACGAGGTGGACGACACCACCAAGGCCGCGCTGCTCGCGGCCGGCATCGGCGTAACAGAGTCCAACTTCGCTGTCCCCGAGAACGGGTACGGCGGGGGCGGCTACGGCTTCGGCGCTTACGGAGAATGACATGGTCACCAAGCCGACACGAGGCCAGCACGGCTGGGACACGGCGCTCAACGCGGCCCTGGATGACCTGCAGTCTCAGATCACCACCAACCTGAGCGCCGAGGTCTTCAACGTCCTCACCTACGGCGCGGTAGGCAATGGCGCCAGTGATGACACCGCGGCGATTCAGGCCGCACTCAATGCGGCCACGAATGCCGGCGGCGGCACAGTCTTCCTGTCGGCCGGGCGCACCTACTGCGTGACCGACTACCTGGTGCCCAAAGACAACACGGTCGTATGGGCCTACGGCGCTACCGTCAAGGCGATCGGCAACAAGGGCATTCTTCGGAACTTCGGTTCAGCGGAGTCCTTCACCGTCTACAACGGCCCCAGCAACATCACGATTGCTGGGGGCACCTGGGACGGCAACGCCTCGGATGGCGTTACCGGCACGGTCACCAACACGGTGAACGTCTTCACGTTCGGCCACGCCCGCAACATCACGGTGCGGGACGCAAAGGTCACCAACGTGTCATCGGCCCACGCCATGGACGTGAACGCCTGCGACACTGTACGAATCCTCAACTGCCGCTTCGAGGGGTTCCGCGACAACACTGGCGACGCCAGCCGGCCCTGGTCCGAGGCGATCCAGATCGACTGGGCCATCACGGACTCCGGCATCGTGGGGGCGAACGACAACACGCCCTGCAAGAACATCCTGGTCCAGGGCTGCTCATTCGGCGCGGGCACCCGCCTGCCGGCCTTCGGCCGCGCCGTGGGCTCTCACACCAGCGTCAATGGCGCCTGGGCCGACGGTATCCAGGTGCTGGGCAACCGCATCGAGGGCACCGCCCAGGAGGGCGTCCGGGCCTACGCCTGGAAGAACGCCGTCATCGCGGACAACGTCATCTCCGGTACGGGCCTTACGGGCATCATGATCACCGGCCCCGATCCTGCGGTGGCCGGGTACAACATGCCCTGCCAGTACGTGACCGTTCAGGGCAACGTCGTCGCCGGCCCGGCGAGCGCTTCCGCGAACGCCATTCGCGTCTCCGGCTTCAGTGCCGCTCAGCCCACCGGCGTCCACATCGCCGACAACACCGTGACCGGTGGCACCGCCACCGGGATCTTCGTCTCGCAGGCATCCAACCCGACCGTAGCCAGCAACCAGGCAATCAGCCCCGGCACCTCCGGCATCTACGTCATCAGCTGCGTGGCCCCCCTCGTCACCGGGAACAAGACGGTCTCCGCGGGCGGGACCGCAATCGGCGTGGATACCTGCACCGGAGGGCACGCCAGCGGCAACTTCGTCCAGGGTGGGAGCAGCCACGGGATTCTCATCGCGGGTGGCAGCGACATATCCGCCACGGGGAACCGGGTGTGGGGCGTGACCAGTAGCGGAATCCGCGCCACGTCGACCTCGCTACGCCCCCGCATCACGGCCAACACCGTCCTGCGCAACGGCGTGAGCGCCTTGGGCATCGAGGTCACCGCATCCGCCACGGGCGGCATGGTCATCGGTAACGACCTGTCGGGGAGCAGCTGGCCGGGCGGAACTGCGCTCTCTCTGCCTGGCACCCCGGCCACCGACTGGGCGGGCGGCACAACCAACCCCGGCAACAACCTCGTCAGCTAGTCCACAGGAGACAGAAATGGCAGCACGGAAGACGACCCTGCCGGCGGCGGCCTCGAAGAGGGCGCCGGCCAAGAAGACGACCCTGCCCGCTCCCGCCAAGAAGAAGGCGTTGCCGGTGACGCCCGGCAAGAAGGCCACGCTTCCGGCGCCCGTCAAGAAGGGCGCTGCACCCAAGGCGCCCGGCTCCCCGGGCACCAGGGGCGGGGCGGCCGGTGCGCCGCCCTGGGCCAAGAACGTGGCCAGTAAGGCTGTAGCGGCCAAGAAGGCTTCCCGTAGGAGGGGTGCGTGATGGCGCACGACAGCAAGTGCCCGAAGGGCGACGGCGGCAACAAGACGCTGACCAACCAGGACGAGAAGCCGATCCTGGACCGCACCACGCAGGGCCTTCAGACGCGCTCTGAGGGCATGCAGGAGCGGGGGAGGCACTGATGTGCCGGAGTGGTTGCCCGACGCAGGACCACGCCTCCTGGGGCGCCTGTGCGCGTGCCGCGAACCTCAAGGTTGCGTACTGCGGGATCGGTGGCGGGGACGCCACCGCCCAGAAGCGGTGGGACTCCGAGCTGGAGCTGTATCGCCAGGCGCGCAAGCAGGGCGTCCAGCCCGATGGAACCAAGCTCAACCAGATCACGGCCGCCCTGAAGGCCTCGGACGCGGCAGGGGCCGCGTACGGCAAGGACTTCAACAAGGCGACTCCGATGCCTGCGGGAGCGGAGGCAGTCTGACATGCCGACCTTCGATCAGCTCGTTAAGCGCGTGCGCCAGCAGCTGCTGGGCTTCACGATGAGCCAGGAGTCCGTCAGCGAGCTGTCGGGGGCCATGACCGCTTCGGCAACCACCTTCACATGTGACACGGGCACCGTGACGAATCTGTCCCGGGGTCTGGTGGAGATCGACGATGAGCTGATCTTGGTCAAGGCGTACGACGTCCAGTCGGGCGTCGTCTCTGTCATGGGTCTGACCAACGGCCGCGGCTACGAGGGCACCACGGCCGCCAGCCACGCCACGAACGCCCTGGTGACCTCCAACCCCGCCTTCCCCCGGGCGCGGATCAAAGAGGCCATTAACGACGCCATCACGGCCCTGTACCCGCATCTGGTCGTCTTCGCGACGACTGAGATCACCTACAACTCGGCACAGGCCGAATACGAGCTTCCGAGCGACTGCAAGGACATCTGGTACGTCACGGCCCGCACTGTCGGGCCGTCCAAGGTCGCCCAGCCCATGCCCAACTGGCGTTACAACCCCCGGGCCAGGACCGCGGACTTCGCCTCGGGCAAGTCCATTCAGCTCTTCGACGCGGTCACTCCGGGCCAGGCCGTACGCATCGTCTACGCCAAGGCTCCGGCGACTCTGGGCGCCAACGCCGACGACTTCGCTACCGTCACCGGCTTCGCCGACCGCATCTCGGACCTGGTGGTCTGGGCCGCCTGCAAGCGGCTTGCCCCGGCGCTGGAGTCCGCACGGCTGCAGCAGCAGTCCGTGGAAGCCACGGAGCGAGCCCCGCTCGTAGCCCAGACTTCCGCAACCAAGGTGGTCAGCATGTACGCCTCGCTGTATGCGGAGCGTCTGGAGGAGGAGCGAGCGCTGATGTTCGCAGAGCTGCCCAACTACGCCACGTTCCAGGGGTCCTGATGCCCAACGCCTTCTTCTACTCCAACACGGCCATACAGACGACTCTGTCAGGGTCGATCTCGGCCGGCGCCACGTCCATGACCGTGGGCGCCACCACTGGCTTCCCGGGCTCTTTCCCGTACATCCTGGCCGTGGACTACGGCGCGGCGACGGAGGAGCTGGTGAAGGTCACCGCCGCGGCGGGAACCGCTCTCACCGTGGAGCGGGGCTTCGGCTCCACCAGCGCCCAGAGCCACAGCCTGGGTGCCGTCGTACGCCACGTGGTCAACTCGGTGGACCTCACCGACTTCCGCACGCACGAGGCTGCCACCGCGGACGTGCACGGGGTTACCGGCGCCCTGGTGGGCGCCACCTCCACGCAGACGCTCACCAACAAGACCTTGACGAACCCGACGGTCAACGGCGGGGCCCTGTCGGGCACCTTCACGGGCTCGCCAACCCTCTCGGGGAACCTGACCCTCTCGGGCAACCCCACCTTCAGCGGTGCCCCGCTCTTCACGGGCGGGCCGACTTTCAGTACGTCTGCGCCGCTGTTCCTGAAGACGGTGGGTACCGACGTCGCGCTACGGACCACGGTGAGCGGAGACAGCAACAACCGCCTGGCCATCCGGGCGGACGGCCAGCTCTTGTGGTCCTCCGGGTCTGGCACTGCGGACACCAACCTGTACCGCGATGCCGCCAACGAGCTGAAGACCGACGACGCCCTGGCGATCGTTGGCGAGCTGAAGCCTGCCAACCTGGTGCGAGGTACCAGGGCCGCAGCCTCGGACAGCCAGTACGAGTCGCGCGTGTCGGGCGACGCAAACGCCCGCTGGTTCGCCAGAGCGGATGGACAGATGTGGTGGGGTCCGGGCAGCGCGATCCAGGACACCAACCTGTACCGTTCGGCGGCTGACACCCTCAAGACGGACGACAACTTCATCGCGAACGGCAACCTGACCGTGGGCGGGGCTGCGGCCATCACGGGCAAGGTCAGCGCCGCCAACCTTCGCACAGGTCAGGCCACCACTCCCGCCCCTGGCGGCACTCCAGGCCAGACGAGCGTGGCCGTCACGTTCTCCTCGGCGATGCCGTCCGTGCCGAACGTAATCGTTACGGCAAGCAGCGCTTCGGCCGACCTGAACAACTCCAATATCCGCTGGGCAGTCCAGAGCGAAACGACCACCGGATTCCAGATCAACTGCTGGCGCGACACGAATTCGACCACCACTTTCAACTGGTTCGCCGTCATCGAGTAGGGGGCAGGCATGGCCGACATCGTCAGCCGAATACCGTTCCCCCTCTCAGGGCGAACGGCCACTGCCGCGTCCTCCTTCGCTCTGGATGGCGTGCAGTACCACTTCGCCCTGGGCGGCATGCCGTGGCTCTCCGCCATCAACGACGAGCGGAAGATGACCCGGGCCGGGGCCCCGATCAAGAAGGACCAGTCAGACCAGCAGCTGATCCCTGGGGAACAGTCGCTGGCCTCCTGGTGGCTGCGCTCGCAGAGCACCTTCATCGGCGGGCAGGGCCTGCTGTACCAGGACCCCTCCAATGACAACCAGTTCGCCATCCGCTACGCCGAAGGCGTGGGCGTGAACCCGTGGGTGAACGGCAGGCTCACGCTGCTGCGGGAGACCTCCCTGCGCATCGCCGACGGCACCGCCAACGTCCACCACGTCGTGGGCTGGAACGACGGCACCGACCGCTACTGGTCGGCCGTCAACAACGTGCTGAAGAGCGACACAGGCTCCGCCATCACCACGATTACGTGGGGCGGGGCCAACGTGATCAGGAGCCTGACGAGCGACGGCACGAACTACTTCGCCGCGGACAACGTCAACGTCTACAAGGGCGCCGGCAACGGCGCAGGCGCTGCGTTCGTGACCACGGGCACGACCGCTGTCGTATGCCGCTGGGTGAAGGGCCGCCTGATGCTGGCCCTGGACAACAAGGTCTATGAGTGCGACAACACCCCGGCGAAGAACCTGCGCTTCACGCACCTGAATGCGAACTTCACCTTCACGGACTTCGCTGAAGGCACCAACGCCATCTACGCCTCCGGCTACGCCGGCTCCGAGGGCGCGATCTACAAGTTCGGCCTGGACACGACAGGCGCCGTACCGGTGCTCTCCTCGGGCGGCGTCCTCGCGGCACAGCTGCCGCGCGGTGAGATCGTGCACGCCATGACGACGTACCTGGGTACGTTCGTGGGCCTGGGCACCAACAGGGGCTTCAGGGTCGGGCAGATCGACGATAACGGCGACATCCAGTACGGGCCCCTGCTCATCGAGAACGCCTCGGGCGTCAAGGCCGTGGCGGCCTATGACCGGTTCTTCTTCGTCGCGGCAACGAACGCCATCGAGGCCAAGAGCGGGCTGTACCGGGTGGACCTGGGCCAGCCGCTGCAGTCCGGGGACGTCTCCCCCTCTGTGCGCTTCGCGTACGCCACGGACCTGCAGTCCAAGCAGGCCGGCGAGGTCACGGGCGTGACCAACTTCGGGAACAGCGACCGCATGGTCCTGGCCGTGGTCGGCCAGGGCTCCTACCTGGAGAGCGCCACGACGCTGGAAGCGTCCGGCTACCTCAAGACGGGCCGGGTCCGGTACAACACCATCGAGCCGAAGATCTTCAAGTTCGTCACGGTCAAGACCCCGAGCCCCCTATGGGGCTCTGTGGGCGTCTCCGTCATCGACCCGGGCGGGGCGGACACCTCCATCCTCACGGTGTCCCAGGGCGGCACCGCGACCATAGAGAACGTCGTCATGGCCGCACCCTCCGCGGCGACCGAATGGGTTCAGCTGAAGCTGTCCCTGGCCCGCTCCACCACGGACACCACCAAGGGCGGAGAGGTCAACGCCTGGCAGCTGAAAGCCATGCCAGGGGCCGTACGGCAGCGAATCTTCACGATCCCGCTGCTGTGCTTCGACAAGGAGCAGACCCGCTCTGGTCAGACCGTGGGCTTCGAAGGCCGCACGCTCGCCAGGCTCGAAGCGTTCGAGCAGGTCTTTGCCCGGGGCGATGCGGTCATGTTCCAAGACCTGAAGAACGACACGAGCTGGCTCGTCGTCATCGACGACTACCGCTTTGAGCAGGGCGCCCAGCCGGGCTCCAACAAGTCCAACTACGGCGGCGTGCTCTGGGTGGAGCTGCGCACCATCGCCGACGTGATCACCGCATA
The DNA here is from genome assembly GCF_013778455.1 of Streptomyces himalayensis subsp. himalayensis. GTDB lineage: Bacteria > Actinomycetota > Actinomycetes > Streptomycetales > Streptomycetaceae > Streptomyces > Streptomyces himalayensis. The sequence continues at coordinate 32,374 of NZ_JACEHE010000046.1, forward strand.
AGGACAGACGTGGAATACGAACTCATCCAGCACGACAAGGACGACCTGTACGACCCGGCGCCCTTCATCTCCTACGCACGCCGGCAGGCGTCGGACAAGGCGGAGCGAGACCCGGACGTCGGGGACTCCGTCCACCTGTGGCACGAAGGCCAGAGCCGCTGCCATGCGGCGTTGGTGGTGGATGTGCAGGAGCCTTTGGGTCAGCCCGTGACTGTCGCCGTTCAGTGCTTCGCGGCCGACGGCTCGCAGGAGTTCATCCCCGTCGTGCACCACGCCGAGAAGAAGCGCGGCGGCACCTGGCACTGGCCCTGTGGCGGCCACTGATGTGGCCTCCGACCCGCGTCATCATCTCCCCTGCCAATGAGGGCGAGAGGGACGCCGTGAGGACCGCTCAGCGGGCGCTGAGCGTGGATGAGACCGGCGTCATGGACGACGCCACGAAGAGCGCTCTGAGAGGCGTACAGAAGCTCTTCAACCTCCCCGTGACGGGAGTGCTCGACAAACCAACGGCCCAGGCACTGGACCGCCTGCGGCCCCCGTCCCTAAGGGAGGACTGAATGAACAACAAGATCTTGCAGCTGGGCATCTTCGTCACGTCGGTGGCGGGGTACGTGGTGCTGTCGATATTCAGCAAGGCAACCGCGGAGTTCGTCACGCTGATCGGCCCCGTCCTCGGGGCCGCCTTCCTGATGACGCACCTGGGTAAGCAGGACCAGGTGCTGGGCCAGATCCAGGAGCAGACCAACGGTGTACTGGACAAGCGGATAGAAGATGGTGTGCTGAAGGCGTTGGCGAAGCGTGAAGACACAGACACTCTGTGACACGACTGTCACAGGGGACGGGTAGTCTCTGGAGTGGTAGCAGTGCTCCGCGCAACCCTCTTCGCGCGGGCACAAAAAAAGGGCCCCCTCCCGAAGGAGGGGGCTTCCTTTTTCCTGGTGGACCACGTTTCCGAGGCCTTACGGCCTGGCGCTGCGCACCAGGAGCATTGGGGGTGCGCCCCGGGGAGAGGTCCGGGTGATGAGTCCGGGTCCGGGGCGCTTGCCTATCGTCTCACGCCGGCGTGACGTCTTCGGCGATCACGGTGATATTGCGCCGGTAGCGGCGTATGACGGTCTCCGTGCAGCGGCAGACCTCGACTTCTTCGTCCGCTTTGGCCGCGTGCCTCTCGGCCGCATCGTTGGCCGTCTCCTCGTTCGGGAACTGCCCCACGCCGGGGACGTAGAAGAACTCCTTGTCAGCCATTGGCCGCCTTCCTGTCTGGCGTCTGCCAGCGCTTGCGCTGATTGTCGGCATCCCGCCGGACAGCTCGTCTGACAGCGTCAGACACGTTGGCTCCGCCCGCCATGAGCACGGCCAAATCGCGGGCCATGCCAACATCGACGCGCACCACGATGCGCTTACCGGGCTTAGGGCTCTCGGGAGCGTCATCCGCCATTGTCAGACACCTCCGGGTCGATCAGGTCAGCGGCGGCATTGCAGTCGCTCATGTGGTCGTCGGTCAGGTCCCGCAACTCCTCCGAGTTGCGGATCTTCTCCGCCAGCTCGTGGGCATGCTCCGTCAAGAGCTGGTCCAGGAAGTAGCTGACTTGGTCCGGTGGCCACTTGGCGCCCTCGTAGAGGGCGTTCCCGATCCGAGTCCGCCAGGACGGCGGGGGAACGTCTCCGAGCTTCATTCCCCCTCCCCCGGCGGGATCAGTTCCCACTCGCCCTGACGGTCCGCGGGGATCTCCGGCGCCGGAGGCACGACCCCTGCGGTGGTCGCCCAGCCGTTGGTCACGTTGGTTGCGCCAGACGCCTTGAGGGCCATGCCCTCCTCTTCCGTGACCTGGACCATGCGCGGGTGCGCCTCCTGGGCCATGCCCAGAGCTATGCCAGGGATGCGCTGTGGGAGGGGCGGGGGACCCGCCTGGGCGTCGTAGAAGCCCACGATGCGCCGCAGCATGTCCACCAGCTCATCGCCCTCTAGAGAGGCGCTGACGAGCCAGGAGACGGTCATGGCGCCATCGTCGTAGACGAACCTGGCGGCCTTGGTGGTCGGCTTCAGCTTCAGCATCAGGCGCTCTCCTCGTAGAACTCCGGGGTGCCGTCTTCCTTGCGGGACGCCCTCCATTCGTCTCCGATTTCGAGAGACCACGTCTGCCCCCATCCGCTGCAGTGCCCACAGACGTCGGTCGGGGTCTCCTCGTAGGCAAGCTCAACGATTGCTTCGGGGTCCGTCTCGTCCGTCTCCACCACGACCGTGGCATAGGCGTAGCCGTTCAGTGGCACGCGGTACTTAGCCATTTCTGGCCTCCTGTCGGAAGGGGGTGGTGGCGGTGATCCCGAGAACCGGGAAGCCGTGGTGGCGTATGACAAGGGCGCCATCCACGGCCCAGACCGTGGCGTCCCCGGGGACCAGCACCTGGTACGGGTGGCCTCCGGCCGAGTAGTCCACGGCCAGCGGCGGACGCCGCTCGGGCTGGGGCGGCTTGGGGCAGTAGTGGTCACCCTCGTGGCAGAGGTACTTCGTACCGTCGACCACGTGATACTGCGCCGTGTCCTCCCCGTCCTCGGGCAGCTCCTCTTCCTCCTCGGGTGTCAGGGGCGGCTCTGCGGGAGGCAGGGCGAAGCTCTTGCACCGACAGTTCGTGCAGCCGCCCTCCATGAAGGTGCGGTGCTCGCCCTGAACGTGCCCGCAGCCGCACGGGATGTAATACGACTTGGGCATCAGGCAGCGGTCGCACGGGTCGTTGTCGGGGTGCTGGCACTCAGGCCCTGGGTTCGGCTTCTCGCAGTAGCAGCACGGGTCGTGCTCGGGGCAGTGCTCGCCATCCCTGCCGGGGTGGCAGTCACTCGATGAGTCTTCGGAGGCCACCGGCCCCCTCCTTCACGTAGATCGAATTGCAGTCCTCGCCCGCAGGCATGCGGATGGGACGGGCCCGGGTCTCCCGGGCCAGGAAGTTGGAGAACTTGCCTCCGGCCTTGTCGCCGTCGCCGAAGGCGTAGATGACCTCGAAGTCCTCAAGGCAGCGCGAGAAGTGCTTCTGCCAGGTGTCGACGCCGGGCACGCCCACGGCCGGCAGACCGGCCAGGACGGACAGCGTGTCCCGGTCTATCTCGCCCTCGGTCACGCAGATGAAGGGCGAGTCCTTCTTGAGGTCCAGGACGCCGTACAGGTTGCCTCCGGCGCCCTCGCTGGACAGGTACTTCGGGTGCCCCTCGTGCTGCTCGGCCAGGCCGACGGTATGTAGGTACTGGCCCTGCTCGTTCTTCACGCATCGTTCGTCGATGCACCTGAAGCGGAGGTTCACCACGCCGGCCGGGGTCTGGTACGTCAGGACCATCCGGCCGCGGTATTGCTCATGACCGGCCAGCGGTCTCCGAACGACGCCCTGGCGGCACATAGCGGCGGCCTCCGGACTGAACCCCCGACTCGCCAGATACGCCAGGGCGTTGGTATCGGCCGCCAGATCGGCTTGGTACGTCGAAGCCGCCAGCTCGAAGAATCTCCTCTGCTCTGCGCTGAGCGTCTGCACGGTCGCAGCCCTCCATTGCTTGTATCAGCTTCAGTGCGCCTCCTCCGAAGCCGCATGCGAAGCAGTGGGCTACGCCCTTCTCGGTGTTGACGGACATGGACGCACGGCGCTCGCCGTGCACGGGGCAGCAGACCAGCTCATTGCCCCAGCGCCCCTCGTTCAGGTCGACGCCGTAATGGGCGAGGACGGGCGAGATGGGGATCAGCTGTAGCCCTGGGCCTTCAGCAGGTCGACCGCGAGTCGGAGATCCATACGCACCCATTGCCAGTCCTCCAGGTCCCCGCCGAAGCGCATCCCGTCGCTACCCAGGAGGTTCCAGGGGACGTGCACTTCCCAGCGCTCTACCGGCTTGTAGTCCACGCGGACGACCAGAAGGTACATGCCGACTCCGGCGTGCCCGGCCTCCTTGACGGTCTGTGCCTTCCAGGCAGAGACCTTGTTGGAGCGGTCGCCCTTGACCTCGATGCAGACGCCCTCGATGCCGGTGACGTCGCCCTGGTCCTCCTTGCCCTTCAGGGCGCGGCGTTCGGCCTTGTAGAAGCCCTCGGAGAGCAGGTAGCGGACGACCTTGGTCTCTGTGTCGGTGCCTCTGGCCTTGCTCTTGCTCACAGGACCCCCATCTGGGCTGCCACGTCGCGCTGCAGAATGGCGCGCAAGATGGCCCTGTTGCGCTCCGTGGAGCCCGTAAACTGCCGCTCGCAGACGGCGATCCAGACGCCGAACCCGAACGCCACGAAGTTATCCACGTGGTACACGTGTCGAACGAACGGCTCAATCACCGCGTCCGTCATGGCGGTGGTGAACTCGATCTTCGGCAGCTCGGCCACCTCGAAAGTGCGGCGGTCGACGGTTAGCCACTGGCCATCCTTGGGGCCGCCCACGCACAGGGCGGTGTAGGTGCTCATGCGCACCACGTCAGGTGGAACAGGGCCCGTTTCAGGGCCGTGGGCTGCGTCATCTCGGGATACCCGACGACCGGGGTCGATACCGGTCTGTCGGAACAGCGGTGCTCCCAGGTCCAGTAACGACCCTGCTTGTAGACCCGGGCCCTGGCGAACCTGCGGGGCAGGTCGTGGGGCAAGCCCGTATGGTTGTCGCTCATGAGCCCCCCTCGCCCACGTAGCGGGCGTACACACAGGTCTCGCCGTCGACCTTGCGGGAGACGGCCTCGAAGGCTCCTGCGGGCCGATATGCGGCCAGCCTGGCCGCATATCGAATGGAATAGGCCATACTGCGAGCCGTCTCGGAGCTCGCGAAGGTGAGGACCTTCGCCCACTCGCCAGGCCGCTCCTTGAGCTGAGCGGCGATCTCGGCATGCCTGCCCCTGCCGCCCCCGGGGTAGCTGTGAACCCGCGGTGGCTCTTCCCACCTGATCTCATCCATGGCCGTACTCCCTGACCTCTATGCCGGCCTCACGGGCCAGGCGCATCGTCATCTGCGTGCCCGAGCCTTCGGGCAAGGGAAAGGCCAGGACCAAATCGGCCCCGGCCTCGATCATCCGTTCATTGCGTTCAGGCCCCGCGGCTCTGCCGCGGGTGGACCAGGCCGCGGGGAACTTCTCCTCGGTGCAACCGAGTCCGCGACCGGCGATCCGGTGCCACAGTTCGGCGTAGAAGTCCGCTCCGGTGGAGCAGGCGCCGTGCACGAGCTGGAAGGGCCCGTGCTCCTGGTAGACGCCCCAGAGGGCGTCATAGACGGCGGCCTCGTCCTTCAAGGCCCTGGAACCGGTCACGATGACGCGCACGACAACACCACCTCTGCTTCATCCAGGGCCCTGCACAGGCGGCAGTGCCGCTGCCATACCTCGATCACCACGGGCTCTCCGTCCGGGCATTCGACGATGCGGACGGGCCACCACATGGACCACCAGTGCCGGGTAAGCCAGTTCATCACCAGCCCTCCTCTCGTTCTGCGTATTCGTGCTGGTCTTGGCCCCAGCCCCCGTACGCGGGGGCGTGGGGCCGCTCGATGTAGTCCCCGACCAGCGACGTTGCGGCGTCCAGATGCATCGGGAAGTGATTGCTGGCGTCGGCGTCCGCCTTGGCGTGCCGGTTCTTCACGCACGCCACATGCAGGTCGCCCGTGTTGGTCGTGCCGCACGTAACGATCAGCTCGGGAATCGCGGCCACCTTGCCGTGGATGTCCGAGCGCCTGGGACAGGGCCTCTTGGTGCGCTCGCTGTCAGAGGCATGGTGTACGAGCAGCAGGTGTGTGCCCGTCTCACGGGCGATGACCTTCGCCTGGCGCATGAGGTCCCGGAGGGACCCCCATTCATCCCCGGTGTCGTGACCGACGTCCGAGGCGATGTCGATGACCGTCTGGTCTGGGTACCGGCCTTCGGCCTCGTGGTAGGCGTACAGGCCGTGCCAGATGTCATCCAGGCTCGGGTCCGGGCGGAAATCCCAGCGAAGGAAGTCGTACTGCGCGAGCAGTCGCGCGCACTTCTCCGGTTCCGTCCTCAGCCACTCCTCCGTGACCGCGGTGGGCGTGTTCGTTGCCTTGGCCAGAAGCCTGGAGCTGACCGTGTCTTGATCGCTGTCCGTCGAGAACGCGAGCGTCGAGACGCCCATGTTCACAACGGCGTTGAGCATGATCCGGGTCTTATGGGAGCCGGGTACCCCGGCTAGCATGCTGACGCTGGACCGGCGGAACTTGATTCCCTGGCTGACCCAGGACGCAAAAGCGGGCGGCAGTGGCTCTTTGCCACTGGCCGCCCGCGTCACAGAACGCGAAAGCGTGAGCATCTACATCGTGATCCTGTCGAGCCAGAGGAACAGCATGATTCCGAAGAAGACCAGGACGGCGCTCGCTGAAAAGGCGGGCGGCATGCGCAGCCCGTGCTTGCTGTCCGGCGAGCGGTAGCGCTCAGCCGGGGAAGGCCCTGAGATGGCCTTCAGAAGCTCCGCTGCGCGCTGCTCCTGCTCCTTGGTCATGGGCGGACGGAAGCGGCCCGTAGGGTCCGCCTCGCGTGTCGTGTATTTCCTTGATCGTGATGCCATGTCCCTCTCCCCTCCCTGGAACGCCCAGTGTGACGCCCAGGGAGATGGAGGGGCAATGCACCAATTACGCAGGCACGGGCTGGAACTGGTCGAAGGCGCCCGCGTACCGCGGGTCCACGTACCAGGACTTGTCCGCCTTGTTGAAGGAGAACTGCCCGCCCTCGGACGGGCGACCCTTCCTCATCTGGTACTGAGCCGTGATGCCGTCGAACACGCCCTTCTGCTTGAAGGGCACGTTCAGGCGGTACCAGCCGGACTGCGCGTACTCCGGCGGGGTCTGCGCCTGGGCCGGCGGAGCCGGAGGCGTCGGGGCCCCGGCGTTCTGCCAGGCCGCGGGGGCCTGGCCCGGGACGCCCGGCATGGCTGGCGGAACCGGCGCCGGGGTCGGGTACCCCGCGGCGACCTGCTGAGCGGCCCCGGGGGCCGGGGAAGCGCCCACAGGCGTGGCGCCCAGGCCGTTGCCCAGAGCCGCACCGGCCTTGAAGGCGGCCCAGGCGCGGCCTATGGCCGCACCGACCTCAGCGTTCTCCAGCTCCTCGGACGCTGCCGTGATCTCGGCCGCGGTGTTGGCGCGGACCACGAGCATCGGGCCGCGGCCGTCGATGGAGATCGTGTAGCGGTGGTTGTGCGGGTTCTGGGGGAACTCGGGGTAGGTGGCGTCCGTCTCCGGCCCGGTCCAGTCCTGCTCGTCGGTGGTCTGCTCGGGCATGGTGTCCGTCATGCTGCCTCTTTCTCGGTCGAACGGAGTGCGTGGATCTGGTGAAGCAGGTGGTCATAGGCCACGTACGCCTGCTGAGGCATGGCGCCGTTGCCGATCTTGTGGAGCTGCTGAGCGCGGGTCAGGCCCGGCACGTCCGTGACATGACCGGGGATGCCCATCAGCCACTCAGCAAAAGAGGCCGTCAGTCGACGGCCCCCACGTGGTCCCAGCTCCGTCGGGGCCGGAGCCGGTACGCCTATCAGGCGTTCCCATCTCCGGATGGCGGGCAGGTACTCGCCCCACCATTCGGTAGGCGAGTAACGGCTGTCCGGAGGTTCATGCCCCCCTTTCGGCTCGGGCTCGTCCCCGGGCCCCCCGTCCCGTCCGCCGCTGTCGGCGTGGGGAAGAAGGAAGGAGACCTCATCGTCGAGGGTTGGGCCATGCCCCCCCCCGCGACGCTTGTCCGGGTGCTGCGCTGAGCCGTTGCGGCCCAGTTGCGCCGTGGGCGTCTTCAGCAGCAAGACCACCTCGTTCAGCGGCCTGGAGTTGACCCCGTGCAGGTTCGAGGCGCCCGACCGCCAGGGATTGGCGGTCGGCGTGGGGAACACCGATGCCGAACCATCGGAGCCGGATATGGGCGGCTCCCACGTCGGAAGCTCGAAGAGTCGTCCACCAGAGGTCATACCCGACGCTGGCCAGGTCTTCAGCGACGACGTTGAGGCCCCGCGACCTGATCGCCCCGACGTTCTCCAGGAACGCGTACTCAGGTCGAATATCGCGTATGGCCCGGCAGACGTCCTTCCAGACCTTGGACCGACTTCCATTGATGCCCTCTCTTCCGCCGGCGTTGCTGATGTCCTGACAGCTGAAGCCGGCCACGACCTTGTCGACCAGGCCGTACAGCTGCGTGAAGTCGTACGTCTCGATGTCGCCGAGATTCGGCGCCTCGGGGTAGTGGTGCGCGAGCAAAAGAGAGGCCGCTTCGTCGTTGTCCGCGACGTAAGCGACCTTGTCACCAGTCAGGGCCTCAACGGCCATGTCCAGCCCCCCATAGCCCGTGCAGAGGCTAAGGATCGGCATCGTCCTCCTCGGGCACCTCGAAGCGGATGCAGCCCGGGTAATGGCCGCACGCGTCGCAGCAGGTGCCGCAGTCACAGTTGGTCACTCGTCCTCGTCGTCCCGGTGCATGTCGTGCGTGTGGCACCAGCCCGGGTCTCGCCGCGGGTCGTCCAGCGGGACGTACTCCTCGTCCTTCTCGGACGAGAGCAGCGCCATGGAGACAAGAGAAAGGCGCCCGGCCATGTAGCCGAGCGCCATGGATGCCAGGGCCAGAGGCCCCAGCAATGCGGTGGGGTCCATCAGTTCTCCTGGCGCAGCTTGTACACCCACGTGACGGCCACAAGGACCGCCATGGCCCCCACGGGCACGGCCCAGCCCCAGGTGCCCTCACGGGCGTACTGGACGCCGTGGACGGCGGCACCCAGTGCCGAGACCGGCACGGAGATGCGAAGGGTGCGATCGGACCACAGCAGAAGGAAGCCGACCGCCATCAGGGCGAAGCCGACGATGAACAGGAAATGCATGCCTCTCCTCAGTAAGAGGGGGTGTTGGATGGATGGCCCGGACTCGCCGGGTCGTACTGCGGGGCCAGAGGTCCGCCAATGACCGCGCAGGCGGCCTTCACGTCGCACAGGAAGCAGTCCGAGAGGTCCGCGGGCCACTGGCCCGACTTCAGGTAGCCCTGGACGTCCTCCCACGCCTTGCCGAAGATCTCGCCCACGAACTCGGGCGTGTACTCGGTCAGGTCGAAGGGCTTACCGACCGTGCCCTTGCGGTTCATGAAGGGCACGCCCATGTCCACGTCCAAGCCGTACTTGACCTTGAGCAGGGCGGAGTACGTGCCGAACTGGTCCGCGTTCTTGGGCGGCTTCTTGCCGCTCTTGAGGTCGACGATCCAGTGCTTCTTGAAGACCGGGTCCCAGAAGACCCGGTCCAGGTACGCCTTGATCTCCACCGGGCAGCCAGGCAGGCGTCCGGAGACGTCCAGCTCGATGGCGGGTTCGCCGTCGGGTGTGGTCCAGATCTCCCAGGGGGAGCGCTCGCGCCAGTCGATGTATGACCGGACGAAGCCCAGGCCCATGGTCCGCCAGACCTCGATGGGCTCAGCGCTGGACTTGGCCCAGATGTTCTCGTTGGGCTCGCGCTCGCGAGCCTCGAAAAGCTGGAAGTCGAAGCAGGTGTCCCAGGCGGCCTTGACGTTCAGCTTTTCGCCGCCAGCCATGACGTTGAGGTCGTAGACCTCCGTCACCTGGTGCACGGCGGAGCCTCCAGCAAGCCACAGGGCGGGCCGCTTGGGAGCTTTGGCGAGGTACTTAAGGAAGTAGCTCTTCGCGCAGCGCGTGAGCGTCTCTCTGGCGCTGTGGGAGATGTGCACGGGCGCCCTAGGCTGCGGAGTCTCCGGCATGGTCGGGCCTCCTCTCGTAGGTCAGGATCACGACCGCTTGCGGCTGGTACAGCCGCACGTCCTCAGCCCGGAACCACTTGTTGACGTTGCCGCGGCCGGAGTACGTGGTGATGAAGAACCAGGCCCCGTCATCGGTCTGGCCCCGGTACCAGCCGTCAGAGATCCGCCCGTTGTGGCGGACCCAGGCATGAGCCCGGCCGGGCTGGTCCGGGAAGCCCGGCTGCCTGTCGTCCAACTCGGGCAGGGGCAGGTCCACGACCTTGGCCGCGGCCTGCTTCTGCAGGGCCTCGTGGTGAGCCCGCCACTCGCTCTCCAGCTCTTCGCCGAGATTGAGAGTGATGCCCGTCTGGCGGGTGATGTCCTTCCAGAGCATCCCGCCATCGCGGCACTCGGCCAGGATCTGGCCCCAGGCCAAGCGCTTCTCAGCCGGCCAGCGCATGGCCTGCTTCGGCAGCTTCCTGCGCAGAAGGAAGCGATCCCACTGGTCCAGCCCGCCCCAGACGCCGAACTCCTCGCCCAAGGTGTCCCGCCTGCACTCCTGCAGCACGGGGCACTTCTGGCAGACCTCCTTGGCCTCGGCCCATATGGCAAGAACCGTCTTCGCGGGGCGCTTGCTGACCTGCTGCGGACCTCCCGCGAAGAAGATCTCCGGGTCTGCCCACCGGCAGCTGCCGCGGTCCTGCCAACGCCGCTCGGGGTCGTACAGCGGCTCTATCTCCACAGGGTCCCGATCAGGACGCCCAGGCCCATGCCAAGGGAGAACGCCAACGCTCGCCATCTCATCCGCTCCTCCCGTCATCCGCAGACGCAGGGGTAGACCCGGCCGCATCCAGGGCAGACAGGCACGATGGACATATCGCTTCTCTTCTCTTGCTCTGGTGCGCCAGCTCCAGTTCACGGCGCAACCGCTCGTTCTCTTGCACCAGGCGGCTGCCGTCCCGGCTCCGGCCCGCCTCCAGGCCACGCTTGTACGCGGCTTCGATGTGGGGCATGAGGTCGCTGAGGGCGCTTGCCTTCAGGAAGGAGTCGCCCCCCACCCAGAAGTCCACGATCGACCGGAGATCGGCCTTCCAGTCCGGCTCACTCATCCCAGACCGCCCCGTAAGCGGCCTGGTGGATGGCGGCGATCCTGCGGGCCCCCTCGGGGCCGGCGATGACCTCGCCCCGCTCGATCTGGCCCAAGATCCGCTCCTCCTCCGTCGGGGGACGGACTCCCGCCTCCGCCGGATGGCGTCCGATACTGACGTCTTTGCTGGTCATGGCCCCCTCCGGGCATGCAAAGAGCCCCCGGGGAGTTCCCGAGGGCTCTTGGTGTGTTCTGGGCTCAGGCCCAGATGGGTTCAATCAAGTCCGGGTTGAACTTGGGTCCCGCTCCCTTCCCGGCTGGATGGATGATCACAGCCTGGATGCTCTGCAGGATGCGTGCACGCTGACGCTCGATGGTGGGCAGAGCATCGAAGGCGTCCCGGCTGGCTGTGGAAATGACCTCAGCTGTACGCCGGGCTGCTCTGGCCCGGCGCTGCTCGGCCAGAAGCCGGTCACGCTTGGTCTCCAGGTCAGGCATGAGCTGGATGAGCGTAGAGACACTGATCTTCTTGTCGTTCTTGGCCTGGATCAGTTCTCTGATCTCGCCCTGGACTTCGGCTAGTTCCGCCTCGCCTTCCCAGGTGGGGGCCTTGGTGGTGACCTTGGACTTCACCCGCTCCTCGTCCGCCAGGACGAGGCTGATGATCAGCTCGTCGATCGGCTCGGCCTTGCGGCTGATGCCGCCGCAGCCGCCCTTCTCTTGATGGCAGCAGTAGGCGGGGACGCGGTTGCCCTTGCGGTCCTTGCGGTACTGGCCCCGCATGGGCCCGGTGCACTTGCCGCACCGGGCGATGCCCGAGAGCAGGTAAGGGGTCACGTTCGGGTTGCGGGGGGGCGTGCGCCCCTCCAGTTCCGCCGTGACCTCCTCCAGCCTCTCAGGTGTGCAGATGGCCTCCCAGGAGCCCTTGATGAGGCTGCCGTGCTCCTCTCGGAGCACCTCCCCGCGGTAGACCTTGATCCCGGCGAGAGCCGGATTGGTCAGTACGCGCGTAACAGTGGAGTGTTGCAGGCCCCCGTCCTTCCCGAAGCGCTTGCCGCTTCGGGACCTGGGGATCACGTCCCGGGCCAGCCAGTCATCCCGGATCTCGTGGATTCGGTCGCCGGCCATGATGCGCTCGTGGGCCTTGAGGATTTCCTTCTTGGCCTCCGGGTCGGCGGTCTCCCCGTCCGGCATCCAGCCGTACGGGACACGGCCGCCGTGGACGAGCTTGACCTCAGTGACGGCAAGTTCCTCCTGCTTGCGCTTGACGCGCCGCGCCGTGTCGGCGCTGGCCTTGTTGGCGAAGGCGACCAAGACGCGGGCCATGGTGCGCCCGTCGGAGGTCATGAGGTTGATGTCGCCCTGAAGGCTGGCGAAGATCAGCCCGGGGTGCCGGTCGTAGATCTCGATGGTGCGCTCCAGCTCCCGCGGTTGGCGGGTGAAGCGGTCCAGGTCATAGACGACAATGCCCTTGATGATCCCGGCATCGAGATCCTTCAGCATCTGCTCAAAGTCGGGGCGCACGACAGTGGGCTTGTAGGCCGACAGGTCGTTGTCCTCGTACTGGACTGGGTCCCAGCGGCGGAGCCGGGCGAGGTTCAGGCAGTCTTCTCGCTGCCGCTTCACGCCCTTGGCGTCCCCCACCATGTCCTCAGAGATCCGGTAGTAGGTCCCGACAGGAACAGGCACGTCAACCCCCTCATCCACGTGGGATGAGAGAGTATCACCGATCTGCTTGGA
>NZ_JACEHE010000047.1 GCF_013778455.1 Streptomyces himalayensis subsp. himalayensis
CGCCCAGGCCTGCCCCTGGACCCGATCGCCACCGCCAAGATCGAGGACCTGATGGAGCATCTCGCCCGGGAGTTCACGATCATCGTCGTCACACACAACATGCAGCAGGCGGCGCGCGTCTCGCACCGCACCGCCTTCTTCACCGCGGACGTCGACCCACAAGGCGTGCGCCACGGCCGGCTGGTCGAGTACGACGAGACGGCACTCATCTTCTCCAACCCATCCGACCAGCGCACCGAGGACTACATCTCCGGCCGCTTCGGCTGAGACCGATCCGGGTCTTGAGACCGGCCCGGGCCCTGAGACCGGTCCTGGTCCGTCCCTTTGCGCACGACACGTGAAGGAGAGCCACGGGTGACGCCCGATCCGCACCGGCCGCCGCAGCCATACGTGAAGAGCGGCCCGGGCCGCCCTGAAGAGGGCAAGGCTCCCGATCTCATGCTGGCCGAGCCCGACGAGGACCTGGCCGCCAAGACCAGGGCGCGCTTCGAAGAGGCGGGCCTTCGGACCGTGGTCTGCCACGACGGTGCCGAGGCTCTGCTGCAGGTCGGCGTGCACCATCCCCGCGCGGTGCTGCTCGGCGCTCCTCTGCCGGTCGTCGACGCCGCGCGGGTCACCCAGCTGATCGCCCAACTCCACCTCGTGCCGGTCCTGGTGGCCGCCGGGCCCGACGGGGCCGCGGAGGCGACGGCAGCGGTGGAGGCGGGCGCAGTCGCCTTCGTGGCCCGCCCCTACCGGACCGATGAGATCGTCCCCCTGCTCATCTCCGGAGGCCGGGACGAAGACAACCGCGCCCAGCCCTTGGTGGTCGGCGACATCGAACTCGATCCGGCGGGCTTCCACGTCCGTGTACGCGGGCGCTCGCTGCAGTTGCCCGTACGTGAGTTCATGCTGCTGCGCTACCTGATGGAGAACGCCAACCGGGTCGTCAGCCGGAGCGAGCTGACCCTGGCCCTGTGGGGGAGCGAGACCTTGGACAGCAACACCCTGACCGTGCACATCCGCCGAGTGCGCACCAAACTCCGGGAGGAGGGCGCGAGCCGCTGCACCATCGACGCCATCCGCGGCATGGGCTACCGCCTCGAGTACATCCCTTCGAAAGCCGCGCGCAGGAAGGCCAGAACGTCCTCCCGGGACCCCCGCCGCATAGGAAGCGCGCCGGAGGCGTGAACGTGAACTCCTTGTTGTCTCGCCGACGTGGACCCGTGAGTCGGATGCGTGCGGGTCACCCGTGGCCACCAAAGTGAACGCTTGGTGAACAAGGTTCGCGATGTGTCTTTGAACACACTGCGCACTTCTGACGGACACTTATCGTGAAAAGGTGGCTATCACTGAATTGAGCGCCTCGGTGGTGGTTGATGAGGCGCAGGCGGAGACGTGCACTCCCGGGCTCGCGTGTCTGCTGATCGATCGCGAAGAGGCCCAACGGCTGGCAGCCATGCTCAAGGCGATCGCCGATCCCACCCGGCTGCAGATATTCCGGATCATCGAGCGTGCGCCCGCAGGTGAGGCCTGCGTATGCGACCTGGTCGCATGCCTGGGTTTCCGGCAGCCGACGGTCAGTCACCACCTGAAGACAATGACGGAAGCGGGACTGCTGAACCGTGAGCGTCGCGGAACCTGGGCCTGGTACTCGGTCAACCAGGAGGGCCTGAACAAGGTACGCGCGATCCTCGATCCTTCGGTCGCCTGAAGGGCGTACGCCTTCGTGCTTGGGTGAAGGCCAACTGCCCGCCGTGGGCGTCAGGTTGCTCGTCGCCCCGTGATCAGGAAAGCGTCCGCACGACCTGGCGGACGTCGGCGGCGACGGAGGGTCGCGTAGTCGAAGTTCAACCTCAGGTCCTTGCCGTCGCCCGCGATCTCGGCCGCGGCGATGCCGGCGGATGCGGTTGCCGGAGAGGGAGCCACGGGCTCGGCCGCTCCGGTGTCGATGCTGACCGTTTCGATCTTCAGGGCGACCGAGAAGGAGAGCTCGAAGTAGCCGATGGCCCCGTCATTCGAATCGACCACCGAGGCAACGCCGCTCGACCCGTCCGCGGACTCGCCGAGCCTGCCCTGCCATGCCTTCTCGGCCGGGTACTGCCACACCTCAGGTGCCGCTCCGGAGAGGTAGGACTGGAAGTTCTGAGTCGTCCCCGAGTCGTCCGACCGGTGCACGGGTCGAATGCGTGTGTCCGGCAGTTCGGCGTCCGGGTTCAGCCTCCGGATGGCCGGGTCGTTCCAGGTGGTGATCCGGGCGTCGAAGATCCTGGCGAGGGTTGGGGCGTCCAGCACCAGGTTGTCCACGCCGCGAAGGTTGTAGCCGATGGCGATGGGGCCGCCGAGCATGGGCAGGTCGATGGCTCTGCCGCCCGGGCAGGCGTTCTCCGACGACAGTTCCACATCTTCGGGCTTGAGCGGGCTGTCGGAGCCGCCGAACGCGGTGGCCGCCCGCAGGAACTGGGCGACGCCGGCGCCCGAACCCACGGGGTTGTAGGCGATCCGCACACCGGGGCAGGCGCGTTGGTACTGGCCGATCCAGTACTTCATGGCGTTCTGCTGCGCGGTGGACCCCGAGCCGGGGACCTTGCCCTTCTTGGCGCAGTCGATATCGGCTACCGCAGCAGGCGTGGCGGACGGAATGTCCGAGTCCCCGTCGTCCTCCGAGCCCACGAATCCGCAACCCGCCAGCAGTGCGGCCGCCATGGAAGCGGCGGTGATCGTAGTGACCCTTCGGGTCCTGCGTCCCGGATGTGGGCGCTGCACTGTGGTTCCCCCTCGGTGTACCGCGAACAGATCATCGATGCTCGCGGATCAATCGCGTTGACGGGTGACAGTAAGGCGAACATCCGTCGACGTCCCGCTGTACGGAAATCGAGCGCCGAAGGTCGTGAGCGAGCCGCCGGGGGCGGCGGGTCGGGCTTGGACGGGTGGTCGGTGTTGCAGCGGCTAAATTCGACGTGTGTCTATGTTGACAGATGTCGATGCACCTGTCAGGCTCACGGACGAAAAGCGATATCGATAGGCGTCGAATCAGGTAGCGTCCGTGAGGGCAGGGCGCATCCGCAGCACGCCGGTACGTGAGGAGACAGCAGTCATGGGTGAGCAGCAACTGCCGGTGGTCGTGATCGGCGCAGGACCGGTCGGTCTGGCCGCCGCCGCGCATCTGGTCGGCCGTGGCCTGGAACCGCTGGTCCTGGAGGCCGGACCGTCCGCTGGTACGGCGGTGCGCGACTGGTCGCACGTGCGGCTGTTCTCCCCCTGGGCCGAGGTCGTCGACCCGGCTGCCGAGAAGCTGCTGGCATCTACGGGGTGGGTGAAGCCGGACGGCGCGACGTATCCCTCCGGCGGCGACTGGGCCTCGCTCTACCTCCAGCCCCTGGCCGACGTCCTCGGGGACCGCGTCCGCTACGGCGCCGAGGTCTCAGGGGTCTCCCGCGCCGGCCGCGACCGGGTCGTAGACGCCGGGCGTGAGGAGCAGCCCTTCACCGTCCATGTGGCGCACGCCGACGGCACGGAGGAGCGGATCACCGCCCGTGCGGTGATCGACGCCTCCGGTACGTGGACCGCCCCGAGCCCTGCCGGTGGCGACGGCCTGCCCGCCCTCGGCGAGAAGGCGGCCGCCGGCCGCATCGCCTACCGGGTCCCGGACCTCGTCGACCCGGCCGTGCGCGCCCGTTACGCCGGCAGGCGCACCGCCGTCATCGGCTCGGGCGCCTCGGCCTTCACCGCCCTCGCGTACCTTGCGGAGCTGGCGAAGGAGGCGCCCGGTACGCACGCGGTGTGGATTCTCCGGCGCGGCATCAGCGGCAGCACCTTCGGCGGCGGTGAGGCCGACGAGCTTCCGGCCCGCGGCGCGCTCGGCCTACGAGCCAGGGCCGCCGTGGAGGACGGATACGCGAGCGCCGTCACCGGCTTCCGCACCGCCGCCGTGGAGAGGGACGGCGACCGACTCGTGCTCGTAGGCGAGGACGAGCGCCGCCTCGACGCCGTGGACGAGGTGATCGTCCTGACCGGTTTCCGCCCCGACACCTCCATCCTGTCCGAGCTGCGCCTGAACCTCGACGAGCGCCTCGAGGCCCCCGTGGCACTCGCCCCGCTGATCGACCCGAACGTCCACTCGTGCGGCACCGTCTACCCGCACGGCGCCAAGGAGCTCTCCCACGCGGAGAAGGACGTCTACGTGGTCGGCATGAAGAGCTACGGGCGCGCCCCGACCTTCTTGGCCATGACCGGATACGAGCAGGTCCGCTCGGTCGCCGCCGCCCTGGCCGGAGACCAGGAGGCCGCCGAACGCGTGGAGTTGACCCTCCCCGAGACCGGAGTGTGCGGCGGCGCGGGCCTGTTCGACGAGCCGGAGGGCACCGAACAGTCCGGCGGAGGCTGCTGCGCGGCACCCACCACTCTGCAGATCGGCGTCGGAGCCCGTACCGCCTCGGGCGGCTGCTGACCGGCGCCACCCGCATCGACGCGGTGTCAGCCCGCCGTCCGTAGGAGCGCGAACACCGCTCCCTCCGGATCCGCCACCGTTGCCGTCCGCCCCTTGTCCCCGTCGTGCGGCGGCTGCAGCACATGTCCGCCCAGGTCGGTCAATCGTTCCGCCGCCTCGTCGACGTCCGCGACCTCGAAGTACGTCATCCAATGGGCGCCACGATCCCGGGGCAGCGCACGCCCCACGCCGTGGATGGACGCCACCGGGCGGCCGTCCAGATGCAGCGTCACATAGTCGAAGTCGGCCGAGACGACAGCCTCCTCCTTGTAACCGAACACGGACTGATAGAACCGGGCGACGCTCGCGGTGTCCCGCGTCATGAGTTCGTTCCAGACGGGGGCACCGGGCACGCCGGCGGCCGCCATGCCCAGGTGCGCGGCCGCCTGCCAGATGCCGAACACCGCGCCTGCCGGGTCCGACGCGATGGCCATGCGCCCCGCGGCGGCCGCATGCAGCGGGCCGACGCCGACGGTGCCGCCGCAGTGGCGCACGGTCGCGGCCGTCGTGTCCGCGTCGTCCGTGGCCAGATACGGCGTCCAGGCGACGGGGAGTTCCCGCCCGCCGGGCAACCGGCCGATGCCGGCCACCTCCTCGCCGTCGAGCAGGGCCCTTACGTACGGCCCGAGTTGCTGCGGCCCGGGTCGGAACTCCCAGCCGAACAGCTCCCCGTAGAACTGCTGAGTCGCCTCCATGCCGTGCACCATCAGACTCACCCAGCAAGGTTCACCGAGTGTGCGCCGTGCGGGACCGGAGTCGTCCTGCCGGTCCTGGGACCCCGCCTCGGTCATCGTCACGCTCTCCTCGACCCCTTCGGTGCGGCCGGACGACGGATGACGTCATCACCGGTCATCCGCCACCGTCACCTGTAGCCCGTCACCTGCTGCCGTCGGTTGTGCTCGCTTCCACGCTTCACATACGCGCCCCGCGCCACTCTGCGGATGCCGCCGCGTCAGGCAGATGCTCGCACTCCCTGTCGCGGCCCGTGCCCCGGCCGCGCCGTGTCGGGGCGGCTTGTGGCGAGAGGATGTCCGCATCCCTCACTCACGCGTTGCCGGGTTACTCACCCGTTCCCGGGCCGTTGCCGCGCGATGTCGATCAGTTGTACACGGCGTGCTCGGACCCGCACAGGGCGTGGTCGGACCCCCGGCGGAGCAGGTTAGCCGGACGCGGGCGTGGGGGCCACCCCGTGCGCAAGGATGGAGCCATGAATGCCATCATCTCCGCGTCTGAACTGGCGAACGAGTTGGCGGGTGGCAAGCCGCCGGTGCTGCTCGATGTCCGCTGGCAGTTGAGCACGGCCCAAGGGGCCGCCCCCTTCGACGGCCGGGCCGCATACGAAGCCGGGCACATCCCCGGGGCGGTCTTCGTCGACCTCGACGCCGAGTTGGCGGGACCGCCCGGCGCGGCCGGTCGCCACCCTCTGCCGGACGTTGCCGAGTTCGGTGCGGCGATGCGCCGGGCGGGCGTCTCGGCCGACACCCCGGTCGTCGCGTACGACGGCGGGCAGGGCTGGGCCGCAGCGCGGGCGTGGTGGCTGCTGCGCTGGACGGGTCACCCTTCGGTGCGGGTCCTCGACGGCGGCATCGGCGCATGGGAAGGGCCGCTCGACACCGAGACGCCTTCACCGGAGCCGGGGACGTTCGTGCCCGAGCCGGGTGCCACGGGGCTGCTCGACGCGGACGGCGCCGCCGCGCTGGCCCGCACGGGCCTGCTCCTGGACGCCCGCGCCGCCGAGCGCTACCGCGGTGACCTCGAGCCGATCGACCCGGTCGCCGGTCACGTCCCCGGCGCCGTCTCCGCGCCGACCACGGAGAACATCGCGGAGGACGGGCGCTTCCTGCCGGCCGAGGAGTTGGCCGCCCGCTTCAAGTCCCTGGGCGCATCCGGGACTTCCGAGATCGGCGTGTACTGCGGCTCAGGTGTCTCGGCGGCCCATGAGGTACTGGCCCTGGCCGTCGCAGGCATCCCGGCCGCGCTGTATGTGGGCTCCTGGTCGGAGTGGTCGTCGGATCCGTCCCGCCCGGTGGCGACGGGCCCGGAGTCGGGCTGACACACGCGTCTGCGCCACCTGAACCGTCCACCTGGCGCGTGCCGCGGGAGGCGTGTGGCGGTGGCGTGGGTCTGCCTGGCGTGTGCCGCGGGAGGCGTGTGGCGGGGGTGTGCGTCCCCCGCCGCGTATCGCGAGGGTGTGGGCGCAGAGGGTCCCGCGTCCGCCTGGCGCCTACCCGAGGGGCAAGTACGCCAAGGGAGAGGGACCCGCACCTACCCGGCGCGGGCCCCTAAGCGGCCTTGGCGAAGTCTGGTGCGGTACCGCGCCCCGTAAGGGGCGCGGGGAACTGCGCGACCAGCCACGACGGACCCGCAGGTGTTGCACCGGACTTCCAGCGGAGCGCTTAGGCGTGACGACGGCGGGAGCGACATCGGCGTACGAGCGCCTCCGTGCCCGACCGGGCCGCTACTCCTGCTTCTTCCTTCTCGTGCCGAACACGATCTCGTCCCAGCTCGGGACCGCCGCGCGACGGCCCGGCCGCACGCCGTCCGCCTCGGCCTGGCGGTCGGTGGCGCCGACGAGTCGGTCACGGTGGCTGGTCACCGAGCGCGGCATGAGCACGTCCGCGTAGGCGGAACCGGCAGATCCGGCCGAGGCCGCGGGGGCCGGCGGCTCCTCCGCCTCGGGCTCCTGCGCGGGCTCGTCCACGGGGCGCTCCGGCGCCGTCGAGGGACGTTCCGGCACGATCATGTCGCCACGGAAGCTGGGCACGGCCTCGAGCAGGCTGGTCAGGGAGTCGCGGCCCTGTTCGCTCGGGATGCTCTCCTCGGGCGGTTCGGGCGCTTGCGACGGCAGGCTCGGCCTCTCCAGGGCGCGGTCCAGCGGCCGGTCGCGCGGCAGCCGGGCGATGCGGGGCACGAACGGAAAGCTGGGCTCGGGCGCGGCGAGGTCGTCGGACTCACCGATCAGCGAGCGCGCCTCGTCGTCGACGGCCTGTACGAGCCGCCGCGGCGGGTCGTACGTCCAGCTCGCCGAGTGCGGTTCGCCCGCCACCCGGTAGACGAGCAGGACCTCCCAGGTGCCGTCGTCGCGGCGCCACGAGTCCCACTGGACGGTGTCCTTCTCGGCGCCGCGCAGCAACAGCCGCTCCTGGACGGCCTCTCCGAGCGGGGGCCCCGCGTTCTCGCCGGGGCGCCGCACGGGAGTCTTCCGGGCCCGCTCGGCCATGAAGGCGCGCTCGGCCAGCACAGGACCCTCGAAGCGCCGAACGCGGTCGACGGGGATGCCGGCGAGCTGGGCGACTTCCTCCGCGGTGGCACCGGCACGTATACGCGCCTGGATGTCACGGGGGCGGAGATGGCTCTCCACCTCGATCTCGATCTGGCCGAGGCGGGGACGGTCGCCGCGCACGGCGGCGCGGAGACGTTCGTCAATCGGAAGCGTGTACTCCGTGCTGTCCGCAGCCTTCAGCACCAGCCGTGTGCCGTCATTGGAGACGGCCACGACACGCAGTTCGGGCATGGGGACCTCCCGGGTGGTGCCTGCCGACGTCACGTGCGTCGCTGCTTCCGCTAGTCGAGTGTGGCCTGCCCGGGTGCAGCCTGCCACAACCTTGCCGAGTTGCCCGGCGTGTCGGGCATGGGCCCTGGATCGCCGTTATGACACGGTTACCTATTCGCAACGCTCAGTGACCAACTTGGTCGCCCTGTGCAACGAGCCCCCTCCCGGTGGTCCTGGAGGGACCCGGGCACCCTGGCGGGAGACCGGACCCAGGGCTCGCAACAGTACTCCATTCGGGCCACTCGGGTGGAGCGGCACGCCACCCAACTTCTATCAGGGGGCGGTAGTTGGCCGCAGGACGGCGAATTCGCGTCGCTGCGCGTGGCGCACTTCACAAAGTCCCCGGAAATGGACCTAATTGCTCAGTCGCCCAGGACCCTCCGCAGATAGTCGTTTCCGAAGCGGCGCTCGGGGTCCAGGCGTTCACGCAGGGCGGTGAACTCGCCGAACCCCGGGTAGGCCGCCGTGAAGTACTCGGCGTCCCGCGTGTGCAGCTTGCCCCAGTGCGGCCGTCCGTCGTGCGCCGTGAAGATCCGCTCCGCGGCCGTGAAGTACGCCTGATAAGGCGTGCCTCTGTACATGTGTACGGCGATATAGGCGCTTTCACGACCTGATGCCGTGGACAGCGCGATGTCGTCGGCGGGCGCCGTGCGCACCTCGACGGGGAAGCTGACGCGCAGATCCGAGCGGTCGACCATGGCCTTCAGTTCACGGAGGGTCTCGACCAGGGCCTCGCGTGGGACGGCGTACTCCATCTCGACGAAGCGCACCCGGCGGGGACTGGTGAAGACCTTGTAGGGAATGTCCGTGTACGTACGGGCGGACAGGGCGCGGCTGGAGATCTTTGCGATCGCCGGGATGGTCGAGGGGACGGCCCGGCCCAGCGAATTGACCGCCTGAAAAAGGCCGTTGGAGAGGAACTCGTCCTCGAACCAGCCGCTCCACCGGCTGACCGGGGCGACCGGACCCGTGCTGCGGTTGTTGCGCTTGGTGTTGCAGTTCCCGGTGTGCGGAAACCAGTAGAACTCGAAGTGCTCGTTTTCCGCGTGGAGTTCGTCGAAGCGGGCCATGACCTCGTCGAAGGCCATCGGCTCCTCGCGCGCGGAGAGCAGAAAGAGCGGTTCCACGGCGAAGGTGATCGCGCTGACGACGCCGAGCGCGCCCAGGCCTATTCGGGCCGCCGCGAACACGTCCGGATTCTCCTTCTCGGAGCAGCTCAGAACCGAACCGTCGGCCGTCACCAGTTCAAGGGCGCGTATCTGTGCGGCGATCGAGGCCGATTCGCGGCCCGTGCCATGGGTGCCCGTGCTGGTCGCGCCCGAGACGGTCTGCTCCATGATGTCGCCCATGTTCGTGAGCGACAGGCCCTCCCGGGCCAGGGCCGCGTTCAGCCGCTTCAGGGGAGTGCCCGCCTCCACGGTCACGGTGCCGGCCTCGCGGTCGATGCGGCGTATTCCGGTGAGCAGGTCGGGCCGGATCAGCACGCCGTCGGTCGCGGCGGTAGCGGTGAAGGAGTGGCCGGTGCCGACCGCCTTCACCTTCAGACCGTCTTCTGCGGCCTTCCGTACGGCGTCGGAGAGCTCGTCGACCGAGGCGGGAGTGACCTCCCGTACCGGACGGGCGGTGACGTTCCCCGCCCAGTTACGCCACGTGCCGCTCTTCCCGTTCGCCATGCTGCTGGGCCCCTCCCCGCACAGGCACCGGCTGACTGAGCCGGCGGTACCCGAGGAAACCGACCGCCACCGCGACGGCTCCGGACACCGCCGGAACCCCGTACCCGGCGTCCGCACCGGCGGCGTCGATCACCCAGCCGGCCATGGAGGAGCCGAGCGCGACGCCCACCGAAAGCCCTGTGCTCACCCAGGTCATGCCCTCGGTCAGTTGTGCGCGTGGTACGTGCTCCTCGACGAGGGCCATCGTGGTGATCATCGTGGGTGCGATGGACAGGCCCGCGACGAAGAGCGCCACGGCCAGAAACGGCAAGTTTCCGACCAGTAGGAGGGGGATCATACTCATCGCCATCGCACATACGCCCAGCAGCCACCTCGTGGCCGGACGGCCGGTGAAATGCAGCAGCCCGAAGACGGCTCCGGCGATGCACGAGCCCGCCGCGTACACCGCGAGCACGAGGCTCGCCGCCGCTTTGTGGCCCTGCTCCTCGGCGAAGGCGACGGTCACCACATCGACCGCGCCGAAGATCGCGCCGGTCGCGACGAACGTGGCGACGAGGACTTGCAGGCCCTTGGAGCGCAGGGCCGAGCCGACGGTGTGGTGCTCGCGGGGGTGCGGTGCCGGCTCGGTGGCCCGCTGGGACGTCAGCCAGAAGACCCCGGCGGCGAGGAACGCGGCGGCCAGCAGCGGCCCTGCCTCCGGGAACCACACCGTGGACAGGCCGATCGAGATGATCGGCCCGAAGATGAAGCAGATCTCGTCCACCACCGACTCGAACGAGTACGCGGTGTGGAGCTGTGGAGTGCCCCGGTAGAGGGCCGCCCAGCGCGCCCGGATCATCGAACCGACGCTGGGTACGCAACCGATCCCGGCCGCGAACGCGAACAGCAGCCAGTCCGGCAGCTCGAAGTGGGCGGACAGCAGCAGGCCGGCCGACGCGGCCAGCGCCACCTGCGTCGCGGGCCGCAGCACCCGGCGCTGCCCGTGCCGGTCGACCAGGCGGGAGATCTGCGGGCCGATCACCGCGGCAGACAGCGCGATGGTGGCCGACAGTGCGCCCGCGAGACCGTACCGCCCGGTGAGCTGCGAGATCATCGTCACGACGCCGATGCCCATCATCGACAGCGGCATCCGCCCGAGAAGCCCTGCGGCTGAGAATCCCTTGGTGCCGGGGGCGGCGAAGAGAGCGCGGTAGGGGCTGGGCAACGAGGACTCCGGCGGGCATCGGTAAGGCGTAAAGCTGGCCGATACAGCTTACGGGTGCGGTGGCTGTGTCGCAGACGGTTTTCGGGCCGCTGAGCCCGCCGTTCACAAGCCCGTTTTCCGGGTGTCAGTGGCGGGTGGCAGGATCGGAGGCATGTCACGAGTGCTGGATCCCGCCCCTTATGACGCCCTTCTGCTGCTCTCGTTCGGCGGCCCCGAAGGGCCCGACGACGTCGTCCCGTTCCTGGAGAACGTGACGCGCGGCCGCGGTATCCCGAAGGAGCGGCTGAAGGAGGTCGGGCAGCACTACTTCCTTTTCGGCGGGGTCAGCCCGATCAACGACCAGAACCGCGCCCTGCTCGACGCCCTGCGCAAGGACTTCGCCGACCACGGCCTGGACCTGCCGGTGTACTGGGGCAACCGCAACTGGGCGCCGTATCTGACCGACACCCTCCGCGAGATGGTCGCCGACGGCCGCCGCCGCATCCTCGTCCTCGCGACCAGTGCCTACGCGTCGTACTCGGGCTGCCGTCAGTACCGCGAGAACCTGGCGGACGCGCTCGCCGCCCTGGAGGCGGAGGGCCTGGAGCTGCCGAAGATCGACAAGCTGCGGCACTACTTCAACCACCCCGGCTTCGTGCAGCCCATGATCGACGGGCTTCTGAAATCCCTCGCCGACCTCCCCGAGGACGTCCGTGACGGCGCGCACATCGCCTTCACGACGCACTCCATCCCGAACTCGGCCGCGGACACCTCCGGGCCCGTCGAGGACCACGGCGACGGCGGTGCGTACGTCAAGCAGCATCTGGACGTCGCCCGGCTCATCGCGGACGCGGTGCGCGAGGAGACCGGCATCGACCACCCCTGGCAGCTCGTCTACCAGTCGCGCTCGGGCGCCCCGCACATACCCTGGCTGGAACCGGACATCTGCGATCACCTGGAAGAACTGCACGGGGCCGGTGTCCCGGCCGTGGTGATGGCCCCCATCGGGTTCGTCTCCGACCACATGGAGGTCCTGTACGACCTCGACACCGAGGCCAAGGCCAAGGCCGAGGAGCTGGGGCTTCCGGTCCGCCGCTCGGCCACCGTCGGAGCGGACCCGCGGTTCGCAGCCGCGGTGCGGGAGCTCGTCATAGAGCGCGCCGCGGTCGAGAGCGGGCGCTCCATGGAGCGCTGTGCCCTCGGGGCGCTGGGCCCGAGCCACGACCTCTGCCCGGTGGGCTGCTGCCCGGCCCGCGCGCCGAAACCCGCGGCCGCCGGTGCCGACAGCCGGTACGCGTGAGGGGCGCGGACGGCCTGCCCATGGACGGCCTGCCGGCGGACCCGGTGAGGCGGGTCCCTCGCATACGGGCCGGCTCGCCCACGAAAGGCCCTCAGATGTCAGACCGGCTGGTGGAGACCCCGGTGACCGCCCAGAACAAGGAGATCCGTTGACCGACCAGCTGAAGGCCGAACTGCTGGAGCTCGCGCTCGAGGCCGCCCTCCGTGCCGGCGAGTTCCTGCGCGACGGACGCCCCGCGGACCTCGGCGTCGCCGCCACCAAGTCCAGTGCCGTCGACGTGGTCACCGAGATGGACATCGCTTCCGAGAAGCTGATCACGGGCCTGCTGACCGACCGCCGGCCGGACGACGGTGTGCTCGGCGAGGAGGGCGCGAGCATCGAGGGCAGCAGCGGGGTGCAGTGGGTCATCGACCCGCTCGACGGAACCGTCAACTACCTGTACGGGCTTCCGAGTTGGGCGGTGTCGATCGCCGCGCGCAAGGACGGCGAGACGCTCGTCGGCGTCGTGCACGCCCCGATGCGCGGCGAGACCTGCCGGGCGGTCCTGGGTGAGGGCGCGTACCTCAACGACAGGCCCGCGCACGTGCGGCCCGCACCCGCCTTCGAGCTCGCCCTGGTCGGCACCGGCTTCGGCTACCTCGCCGAGCGCCGCAACCGGCAGGCCGAGGTCGTCCGGCAGCTCATCCCGCAGGTCCGGGACATACGCCGGGGCGGCTCGGCGGCGATCGACCTGTGCGACGTCGCGGCGGGCCGGCTCGATGCGTACTACGAGCGCGGGCTCAATCCCTGGGACTACGCGGCCGGCGAGCTGATCGCCCGCGAGGCGGGCGCCCTCACCGGCGGCCGCCCCGGCGACGCCCCCACAACCGACCTGACGATCGCCGCCCCGCCCGGCCTGTTCGAGCCGCTCCAGGCCCGCCTGGACGAGCTGGGCGCCTGGCACGACTGAGCCGGGCTCGGCGCCGCTGGACGCGCTGCTCGCGGCGCCGATGCGCCTACGGCCGCCAATGACGGTGGCGCGTTTCGGGCACGCGCGCGGCTTGCCGCTAGTGGGTGGTTCGCGACGTGTCGGTGGGTGGGTCGGGGCCGCGCCGGGATGTACTCCCCCAGGCCCTTGAGGCACTGGGGGAGAAGCCGAGAGCTTGGGGGAGGGTGGGCACAACCCACGACGACGGGTGCCTGCCCGGTACCGAACCACCGGCGGGGGTGGGCGCAGCCCACGACGGCGGGCCCGCGGCTGGGACCCGGACCCCGGCGTGGGACCCGCGCCCCGGCGTGGTGGGCGCAATCCTCGACGGCTGGTTCCCAAGAGCGCGCGGCGCCGACGGCAGTCGCCTCCGCACGCGAGAGGGCCCCGGCAGCCGACTGCCGGGGCCCTCTCCTGCAAGCGGTTCAGGCGCGCAATGCGCCGACCTCCACGCCGTGCTCGGCGGCCAGGCGGCGCAGGTCGTCCAGCTCGCCCTGCTCGACCTCCGCAAGGAAGTCGTCGCCCGTCTCTCGAGCCCGGGTCAGATCGGACTCGGTCGCCCTTATGCGCTGCAGAAGTCCGGTGGTGAAAGCGTCCATGCTGCGCCCCTCGTCCTGGGTCGTGGGTCGGTGGCACGGGGGTGTGCCCTTGGAAGGGGCGATCACGGCTCTCGTCGCTCTGCGGAAAGCGATCGGTGGCACGCCACATACAAAGCGTGATCGCGGGTGTGAGGTCGTCTTCCCCCACCGGACTTCCGGGGAAACATGCCTGACGCGAGAAAAATCGCGCATTCCTGTGAGCACACCCGTCTTACAGCCGGTTTATGGCCGAAAGAGGCAGGATGGAGGCCTCATCCCACGACGGACCGTGCCCGCGTGCGCCCTTGGGCCTTGCGGGTGACACAGGAAGGACAAGCGACGTGCGCGTACTCGTCGTCGAGGACGAGCAGCTGCTCGCCGATGCGGTGGCCACCGGACTGCGCCGGGAGGCCATGGCCGTCGACGTCGTGTACGACGGTGCTGCCGCCCTGGAACGCATCGGAGTCAACGACTATGACGTGGTCGTCCTCGACCGCGACCTTCCGCTCGTCCACGGTGACGACGTGTGCCGCAAGATCGTCGAGCTCGGTATGCCGACCCGCGTCCTGATGCTCACGGCCTCCGGCGACGTCAGCGACCGCGTCGAGGGCCTGGAGATCGGCGCCGACGACTACCTTCCCAAGCCCTTCGCGTTCAGCGAGCTCACCGCGCGCGTGCGTGCTCTCGGACGCCGTACGAGCGTCCCGCTGCCGCCCGTCCTGGAGCGCGCCGGCATCAAGCTCGACCCCAACCGCCGCGAGGTCTTCCGCGACGGCAAGGAGATCCAGCTCGCGCCGAAGGAGTTCGCGGTCCTGGAGGTGCTCATGCGCAGCGAGGGCGCCGTCGTCTCCGCCGAGCAGCTGCTGGAGAAGGCATGGGACGAGAACACGGACCCCTTCACCAACGTCGTGCGCGTCACCGTGATGACGCTGCGCCGCAAGCTCGGTGAGCCCC
Organism: Streptomyces himalayensis subsp. himalayensis; assembly: GCF_013778455.1. Classification (GTDB taxonomy): domain Bacteria; phylum Actinomycetota; class Actinomycetes; order Streptomycetales; family Streptomycetaceae; genus Streptomyces; species Streptomyces himalayensis. The sequence goes on from NZ_JACEHE010000047.1 coordinate 14,677, forward strand.
CCGTCATCGTCACCGTTCCCGGCTCCGGTTACCGGATCTGAAGCCCTCCATGGCCACTACGCCTGCGCCGCCCGCGGCGCCACCGAAGCCCACCTGGGACCCCCGACGTCCCGAACCCCCGTTCCCGTGGCTGCGGCCGACCATCCGGATACGGCTCACGCTGCTCTACGGCGGGATGTTCCTGATCGCCGGCATCCTGCTGCTGTCGATCATCTATCTGCTCGCGGCCCAGGCGCTGAACGTCGGCAACGAGCCACCGTTCAAGATCGTCGGTGGTACCGACATCAAGGTCTCGAGCCATTACTGCCCCGAGGTGGCCAGCGGCGAGCTGTCGCTCGACGAGTTCAACTCCGCGATCAGTACCTGCATCGACCACCAGCGCCAGGCCGCTCTGGACAACCTGCTCAGCCGCTCACTCCTCGCGCTGCTCGGCCTCGCCGTGATCGCCTTCGCCTTCGGGTACGCGATGGCGGGCCGGGTGCTCTCACCACTCGGCCGGATCACGCGTACCGCGCGCCAGGTGGCGGGCAGCGACCTGTCCCGGCGTATCGAGATGGACGGTCCGGACGACGAGCTGAAGGAGCTCGCGGACACCTTCGACGAGATGCTGGAGCGTCTGGAGCGGGCCTTCACGGCCCAGCAGCGCTTCGTCGGCAACGCGTCGCACGAGCTGCGCACGCCGCTGGCGATCAACCGGACCCTGCTCGAGGTGCAGCTCTCCGATCCGAGTGCGCCGCCGGAGCTGCAACAGCTTGGCAAGACCCTGCTCGCGACCAACGAGCGCAGCGAGCAGCTCGTGGAAGGCCTCCTGCTGCTGGCCCGCAGCGACAACCAGATCGTGGAGCGCAAGCCGGTCGACCTCGCGGAGGTCGCCTCGCGCGCCATCGAGCAGGTGCGGGAGGAGGCTGTCGCGGGGGGTGTCGAGATCCGCGGAGAACGCGCGCCGGCCGTCGTCCAGGGCAACGGCGTCCTGCTGGAACGGATCGCTCTGAACCTCGTCCAGAACGCCGTTCGCTACAACGTCCCCGAAGGGGGCTGGGTCGAGGTCACCACGGAGGCACAGCACGGCCAGGCGGTCCTGGTGGTGTCCAACACGGGCCCGGTCGTGCCCGCGTACGAGATCGACAACCTCTTCGAGCCGTTCCGGCGGCTGCGTACGGAGCGGACCGGCAGCGACAAGGGTGTGGGGCTCGGCCTGTCGATCGCGCGGTCGGTGGCGCGTGCCCACGGCGGCCGCATCATCGCGGAGCCACGCGAGGGAGGTGGGCTTGTGATGCGAGTCACACTCCCGGTGTGAGAGAGTCGCCGCGACACGCCGATGAACCGTGTCGCCGGCGACACGCCGGGGCTGTTCGCTTTGCGCGGAATTTTCAGGACGTGTGCCGGACTGGATCGTGTGTGATCGATCACAGGAGCAGATTTCCGGCCATATACTCTCCGTGATCAAGAATCCCGTCGGAAAGCCGGGAACGTGGGGGTTTTCGGGGGTCCTGATCACGGGAAGTACACGGGGTGGCGCCCGTGAAGTGCAACATTCGGACCGTGTACGGTCGCGATCGCCATCCAAGCCGATCACTCATGGGGAGTCCGGTTGGGTGTCGATTGAGTAACAGACCTTGATGTGAGGCAAAATCTCCGCCTCGGGTCGGGCACAAGTCCGGCCTCTCACGCGTTACGTGCGCTGAGACACCACAGAACCCAGAGGGGGAGAGCGAAATGGCAACGGATTACGACACCCCACGCAAGACCGATGACGACGTCGACTCTGACAGCCTTGAAGAACTGAAGGCCCGCCGGAACGACAAGACGACTTCCTCGGTCGACGTAGACGAGTTCGAGGCCGCCGAAGGCCTTGAACTGCCCGGAGCGGACCTCTCGAACGAGGAGCTGGCCGTCCGGGTCCTGCCGAAGCAGCAGGACGAGTTCACCTGCATGAGCTGCTTCCTGGTCCACCACCGCAGCCAGCTGGCACGCGAGAAGAACGGCCAGCCGATCTGCCGCGACTGCGACTGAGGCGGACTCGGCCGTGACAGGCTCGACTCCGCCCTGGAAGCGCCGCTTCCGCTCTGCGGAAGCGGATGGTGGCCCGTCTGACGGCGTGCATGACGACGAGCGAGGCCGTAAGGCCTCGGCCTCGCTCGAAGCCCCCCACTTGGGCAGCCCGCCGGCCGTCGGCATGACGGGGGCCCTGGAGAGGGCTGACGACGTCTCGGCAGGGGACGTCGAGACGCCTCCGGCCAGGCGCCGATCGACCGCCGTCCGAGAGGGCGTGCGCAAGAGCGGCAGCCTTGCCAAGGCCGGCCTGGGCTTTCTCGCGGACCGGATCATCGAGATCGCCCCGCGCGTCCCGGTACGCGACCTGGCGACTCTCCGGAAGCAGTTCCCCGGACTGACCCCCGAGGAGCTCGCGGACAAACTGGTCGCCGGAGCGGCCAAGGCGTCCTCCACCGTGGGTGCGGGCGTCGGTGCGGCAGCGATGCTGCCTGTACCGCCGGCGATGCCCACCGAGCTGGCCGCCGAGATCACCGGTGTCGCGGCGATCGAGCTGAAGCTGATCGCCGAGCTCTACGAGGTCTACGGAGTGCGCCCGCCCGGCAACCTCAGGGAGCGCAGCGCCGCGTATCTGACGTCGTGGACGGAGGAGCGCGATGTCGACGTCAAGAAGCCGGCGACGCTCGCTGGCGCCTTCGGCGGCCCCATGAAACTCCAGCTACGCCAGCAGATCATGAAGCGGATGGTCAGGAACCTTCCGAGCCTGATGCCCTTCATGGTGGGTGCGGCCGTCGGTGCGCTCATGAACCGCCGCGACACCAGGAGGCTGGCCGAGCACATCCGCAGGGACCTTCGCAAGCGTCAGGTGCCCTGGGACGAGCTGCCGCAGCTGCCGCCTCTGGAGAAGCCGGCCGATGCCATCGTGGTGGGCGAGCTTCCGAAGGAGCTCGGCCACTGAGCTCGCGCCGGGGCCGCGCAGGACTCTCGCCGGCACTCGCTGACGAGGTGCCGCACATTCGTGCCCTGCAGGGGCACGGCACCCCCATCGCCTGGGGGCACCTCGGGGCACCCCCAGCGGTAGCTGGGGAGGAACGACTGCCCACAACGGGGCGTCCCTCGCTACGACGCCCGTACCGCCGTAAGTGCCGCTGACAGGCGTTCCGGGTGGCGCGTCGACAGATACAGGTAGGGCGTCGGGTCCTCGGGGTCGGTGACCTCGACGCGCAGTGCCGTCGGAATGTAGCCGCGCAGGAGCATGAAGGCGCGGGCGTCCGCCTTGTGGGTGCGCCAGGCCTGGGCCTCGTCCTCGTCCAGGATCTCCGCCTCACCGAGAGCCGACACCGGAATCTTCGCGTCCCCGGCGATCAGCAGACCCCCGACCACTCGGATGCGGACCGAGCCGTACGAACTCACCACCACCGCCGCGGCCGCCGTGCCGCCGACGAGGCCGCCCAGCAGCGGCAGCGTGCCGAACGGCAGCAGGATGAGCGCCAGCGAGATCCCGACCAGGACGGAGACCACCCACCAGAAGCGGGGTGCGGTGAGGCGTTCTTCGTAGGGCGATGCGGAGGGTGCGGAATGCTGCATGCAGCCAAGCTTGGCACGGTGACGGGAAGGGGCCGAGGCCAGGGCGGTCGGGGCGGGATACTCCGGGTAAGGTCTGCGCCTGTGAGTGGTACATCTACGGGCCTGATGCCGCCGGCCGACGCCGTGACCCCCGTGCGGCACCCCGAAGCGCCGGCTCCCGGGGAGCTGCTTGGCGCGCACTACGGACAGTGTTTCGGCTGCGGCGCCGGGCAACCGCACGGGTTGCAGCTGGAGGCCCGCGCGGGCGACGGCGTGAGCGTCACCGCCGAGTTCACCGTACGGCCCGCCCACCAGGGTGCTCCCGGCCTCGCGCACGGCGGTGTCCTGGCCACCGCGCTGGACGAGACGCTGGGCTCGCTGAACTGGCTGCTGCGCGTCGTCTCCGTGACGGGCAGGCTGGAGACCGACTTCCTGCTCCCCGTGCCCGTCGACACGGTGCTGTATCTGGAGGCCGAGGTCACCGCCGTTGCCGGCCGGAAGATCTACTCCACCGCCACCGGCCGGATCGGCGGCCCCGACGGGCCGGTCGCGGTCCGCGCCGACGCCGTCTTCATCGAGGTCAAGGTCGACCACTTCATCGAGAACGGCCGCCCTGCGGAGATCCGGGCCGCCATGAACGACCCGGACCAGATCCGGCGCGTCCGCGCCTTCGAGGTGAACCCGTGACCCCCGCCGCCCGTGAGCCGCTCGTCGTGCAGATCCGTCGTATCGACCCGGACGTTCCGCTTCCGGAGTACGCACATCCCGGTGACGCGGGGGCCGATCTGCGGACAACCGAACCATGCGAACTCGCCCCTGGTGAGCGGGCTGTTCTCCCCACCGGGGTGGCGGTGGCGCTTCCCGAGGGGTACGCGGCCTTCGTGCACCCGCGTTCCGGTCTCGCGGCCCGTTTCGGTGTGGCGTTGGTGAATGCCCCAGGGACGGTGGATGCCGGGTACCGTGGGGAGATCAAGGTGATCGTGGTGAATCTCGACCCGCGCGAGTCCGTGCGGTTCGAGCGCTTCGACCGGATTGCTCAACTGGTCGTCCAACAGGTCGAGAAGGTGCGCTTCCAGGAGGTGGCGGATCTTCCCGACTCGGCGCGGGCCGAAGGGGGCTTCGGTTCCACCGGCGGTCATGCCGCCGTGGGCGGCGCGGATGGGCACGTGGGCGGGAATCGATACGCTTCGGTCGTATCCGACCGGGAAGGACAGTGACGTGTTCGGACGTCGCAAGAAGAGGGGTTCCGCCGAGGACGCGGCGGACGCGGCGAGCGAGGCCGAGCAGGTCGTCGACGTCGACGCGGCGGACGAGGCGGAGGCGGAGCGCGTAAGGCTCGAGCCCGCGCCGCGCCCCGACGGCCCCTGGGACAGCTCCGAGGTACGGGATCCGGCCGAGGGCCGCGTGGACCTCGGTGGTCTCTTCATCCCGGGTGTCGAGGGCATGGAGCTGCGCGTGGAGGTCGCGGGCGACGCGATCGTCGCCGCGACCGTGGTGCTGCGGGACAGCGCGATCCAGCTGCAGGCCTTCGCCGCCCCCAAGCGCGAGGGCATCTGGCGCGAGGTCCGCGAGGAGATCGCCTCCGGCATCACCAAGCAGGGCGGCGTGATCGACGAGATCGAGGGACCGCTCGGCTGGGAACTGCGCGCACAGGTGCCGGTGCAGCTGCCGGACGGCACGGGCGGCTTCCAGGTGGTCCGGTTCGTGGGTGTCGACGGGGCGCGCTGGTTCCTGCGCGGAGTGATCTCCGGACAGGGCGCGGTGCAGCCGGGGACCGCCGGCCTTCTCGAGCAGATCTTCCGGGACACCGTGGTCGTCCGCGGGGAGGGCCCGATGGCGCCCCGCGACCCGATCGTCCTGAAGCTGCCGAACGACGCGCAGATGGTGCCCGAAGGAGTTCAGCAGGAGGACCAGAGCGGCTCGCGTTTCTCCGGCGGCATGGGCCAGCTCTCGCGCGGGCCCGAGATCACCGAGGTGCGGTGACGCTTCGCGCACGCGTGTAGTCGCGCCGGGCCGATGGGCCGCACCCCTGCACCGGGGTGCGGCCCATCGGCCTTCCGGCGCGAGAGCGGTCCGCTGGCGGGGGCTTGTGGCTGCGCGGCGAGCGTGCGGGCCGGGGCGGGCTGGTACGCGCGCCGTTTCGTCCGGTGTCGGCGCCGCGCGGGGATGTACGCCCTCAGTGCCTCAAGGGCCTGGGTGGTACCCCCAGGCCCGGCGCCGAGCTGTTGTCGTCGGACGGCTCCGGAGGATTGCGCCCGCCTCCCCGTGCCTCAAGGGCCTGGGTGAGTACCCGCCGCGGGCGCACATCCTGGCGCGTCCCCTTCGGCGCGCTTGAGGCTGCTGCCGGGTGGTGGGGCTCGACGCGACGCCGCGTTCCTCCCGCTGGCCACCGACGACGAGACGGAGCTGGAGGGTCCGCGCCGCCTCGGCCCGTCGCTTCAGGGGGACCGGCACCCGGGATGGGCCCTGCCGGGGTCCACATCGCGGGCGGGCGCGACGAGTGATGCCCGCGGTCCCGTATCAGGGTTGCGTCAAAGACTCCCCGTGCCCTGCTGTCCAGCCCGTATGCCGTGATTCCTGGCGGTACCGTCTGGTCGAGGCCGACTGGAGCACACCGGAGCGCTGACCGGGGTGTCCGCGGCCGTCACGGAAGACAATGGGGCCATGGGACGCGGCAAGCTTCGGATATACCTCGGTGCGGCGCCGGGCGTGGGCAAGACGTACGCCATGCTGTCCGAGGCGCACCGGCGCGTGGAACGGGGCACCGACTGCGCGGTCGCCTTCGTGGAGCACTATGGCCGGCCGCGCACCGAGGTCATGCTGCACGGCCTGGAGCAGATCCCGCGCAAGGAGCTGGCGTACCGCGACACCGTCTTCACGGAAATGGACGTGGACGCCGTCCTGGAGCGCGCCCCGGCCGTCGCCCTGGTCGACGAGCTGGCCCACACGAACATCCCCGGCTCGCGCAACGACAAGCGCTGGCAGGACGTCGAGGAGCTGCTGGCGGCGGGCATCCATGTCGTCTCCACCGTCAACATCCAGCACCTCGAGTCACTGGGTGACGTCGTCGAGTCGATAACCGGCGTACGGCAGCGCGAGACCGTGCCGGACGAGGTGGTGCGGCGCGCGGACCAGATAGAGCTGGTCGACATGTCGCCTCAGGCGCTTCGGCGCCGCATGGCACACGGCAACATCTACAAGCCCGACAAGGTCGACGCGGCCCTGTCGAACTACTTCCGCCCCGGCAATCTGACGGCCCTGCGCGAGCTGGCCCTGCTGTGGGTGGCGGACCGGGTGGACGAGTATCTGCAGGAGTACCGCAGCGAGCACCACGTCTCGAAGATCTGGGGCTCGCGCGAGCGGATCGTCGTCGGTCTGACGGGCGGTCCGGAGGGCCGTACGCTGATCCGGCGCGCCGCCCGCCTGGCCGAGAAGGGTGCGGGCGGCGAGGTACTCGCGGTCTACATCGCCCGCAGCGACGGGCTGACGTCCGCCTCCACCAAGGAGCTGACGGCCCAGCAGACCCTCGTCGAGGACCTCGGCGGCACGTTCCACCACGTGATCGGCGATGACATCCCCTCGGCGCTGCTGGAGTTCGCCCGCGGCGTCAACGCCACGCAGATCGTCCTCGGCTCCTCGCGCCGCAAGGCCTGGCAGTACGTCTTCGGGCCCGGAGTCGGCGCCACCGTCGCCCGCGAGTCCGGGCCCGACCTGGACGTGCACATCGTCACCCACGAGGAGGTCGCGAAGGGGCGCGGGCTGCCGGTGGCGCGGGGCGCGCGCCTGGGCCGGTCCCGGATCATCGCGGGCTGGCTGGTGGGCGTGGCCGGTCCGGCACTGCTGGCCCTGCTGCTCACACATGTCGAAGCGGATCTCGGGCTCGCCAACGACATGCTGCTGTTCCTGGCGCTGACGGTGGCCGCGGCGCTGCTCGGCGGGCTGTTCCCGGCGCTGGCCTCGGCAGCGGTCGGGTCCCTGCTGCTGAACTGGTTCTTCACACCGCCGCTGCACCGCCTCACGATCGCCGACCCGAGGAACATCGTCGCCATCGGCGTCTTCTTCGCCGTGGCCGTCTCGGTCGCCTCCGTCGTGGATCTGGCGGCCCGCCGCACCCACCAGGCGGCGCGGCTGCGGGCCGAGTCGGAGATCCTGTCGTTCCTGGCGGGCAGTGTGCTGCGTGGCGAGACGACGCTCGACGCCCTCCTCGAGCGGGTGCGCGAGACGTTCGGCATGGAGTCGGTGGCGCTGCTGGAGCGCGAGAACGACGTCGCGCCGTGGACCTGCGCGGGCAGCGTGGGCGCGCGGTCGCTGCTGGTCCAGCGCCCGGAGGAGGCGGACGTGGACGTGCCGGTCGGCGACCACATGGCGCTGGCGCTGTCCGGACGCGTCCTGCCCGCCGAGGACCGCCGGGTGCTTGCCGCGTTCGCCGCACAGGCCGCGGTCATCCTGGACCGGCAGCGGCTCGAGTCCGAGGCCGAACAGGCCCGGGCGCTCGCCGAGGGCAACCGCATCCGCACCGCGCTGCTGGCCGCCGTCAGCCACGACCTGCGCACTCCGCTCGCCGCCATCAAGGCCGCCGTCACCTCGCTCCGCTCGGACGACGTGGCGTGGTCGGAGGAGGACCAGGCCGAGCTGCTGGAGGGCATCGAGGAGGGCGCCGACCGGCTCGACCACCTGGTGGGCAATCTGCTGGACATGTCGCGGCTGCAGACCGGCACCGTCACCCCGCTGATCCGGGAGATCGACCTCGACGAGGTGGTGCCGATGGCGCTGGGCGGCGTACCGGAGGACAGCGTGGACCTGGACGTTCCGGAGAGCCTGCCGATGGTGGCCGTCGACCCGGGGCTGCTGGAGCGCTCGGTCGCCAACATCGTCGAGAACGCGGTGAAGTACAGCTCGGGCCGACAGCCGGTCCTGGTGGCAGCCAGTGCGCTCGGCAACCGGGTCGAGGTGCGCGTGGTGGACCGTGGCCCGGGCGTGCCGGACGAGGCGAAGGAACGCATCTTCGAGCCCTTCCAGCGCTACGGTGACGCTCCCCGCGGCACCGGCGTCGGCCTGGGCCTCGCCGTCGCCCGCGGCTTCGCCGAGGCCATGGGCGGCACGCTCAACGCCGAGGACACTCCCGGGGGCGGCCTCACCATGGTGCTGACCCTCAAGGCAGTCGTGGGCCGCCCGCAGATCGGTCCCCGCCTTCCCGCGGAGGCCGCCTCGTGACCCGGCACGCGCACGGGACGGAACGTCCGCTTGATCGCTTCAGCTTGATCTCGTCAGCTCGTCATCTCACGGCGGCATCCGGCCCGCACGACCTCCGCACGAGATGACCTCACGACCGCCGCAGCAGAAGCACGACCGCCGCAGCAGAAGAAAGGCAGGCCCCATGCTGCACTCATCTGGGGGAGACCCCAAGGCCCCCACGAGGGTGCTCGTGGTCGACGACGAACCCCAGATCGTCCGCGCGCTCGTCATCAACCTCAAGGCGCGCAAGTACGAGGTGGACTCGGCCTCCGACGGCACCGGCGCACTCCAGATCGCCGCCGCCCGCCACCCCGACGTGGTCGTGCTCGACCTGGGTCTGCCCGACATGGACGGCGTCGAGGTGATCAAGGGACTGCGCGGCTGGACCCGCGTACCGATCCTGGTCCTGTCCGCCCGCCACAGCTCCGACGAGAAGGTCGAGGCGCTGGACGCGGGCGCCGACGACTACGTCACCAAGCCCTTCGGCATGGACGAGCTGCTGGCCCGGTTGCGCGCCGCCGTCCGCCGCGCGGAGCCTGTCGGGGCCGGCGATGACGAGGTCGTCGTGGAGACCGAGGACTTCACCGTCGACCTGGCCGCCAAGAAGGTCAACCGCGGTGGACGCGACGTGCGCCTGACCCCCACCGAGTGGCATCTGCTCGAGGTCCTCGTACGCAACACCGGCCGCCTCGTCAGCCAGAAGCAGCTGCTCCAGGAGGTCTGGGGGCCCTCCTACGGCACTGAGACGAACTATCTGCGCGTCTACATGGCCCAGCTGCGCCGCAAGCTGGAGGCGGACCCGTCGCATCCGCGGCACTTCATTACGGAGCCGGGGATGGGGTATCGGTTCGAGCGGTGAGCTCCCACCCGGGGCGGGGTGCCGGTTCGAGAGAGGTGCCGACCGGGTATCCGAGCAGGAGAGCGCGCAGACGAGCACCTGTTCCTCCCCCAGTGCCCCAAGGGCCTGGGAGGTACCTTCCAGTGTCACAGCCCCCCGGTAGGCTTCCTGTCATGAGTGCTGACCCTCGTTCCGAAAAGCCGGCGGGCCGGTTCCGGCGCATGCTCGACCGGCTTTCCTCGTCCCAGGAGGACCTGGAGTCGGAGGAGCTGCGCGAGGACGCCGACACCGCAGGCTGTACGCGTATAGGCGACTGTCACGACCGCCAGATAGTGACGGTTACTGGTACCTTGCGCACGGTCACCCTGCGACCGCGGGCCGGGGTCCCGGCCCTGGAGGCGGAGCTCTTCGACGGCTCCGCGGCCCTGGACGTGGTGTGGCTCGGCAGGCGCTCCATCGTGGGAATCGAACCGGGGCGCAAGCTGATCGCATCGGGCCGGATCTCGATGAGCCGGGGCCGCCGGGTGCTCTTCAACCCGAAGTACGAACTCAGACCGCTCGGACGGGAGTAGCCGGTGACGTCCCTCGACAAGCCGACCGACCATCGGACCACGGACGGGGGCGCCGAATCCACCGACTCCAGGGCAGTGACCGAGGCCGCACTCTTCGAGGCCTTCGGCGGTGTGCGGGGCATGGTGGAGACGGTGCTCCCGGGCCTGCTCTTCGTGGCGATCTACACGATCAACAAGGACCTGCACACGTCGGCCATCGCGGCCCTCGGGGTGTCCCTGCTGCTGGTCGTCGTCCGGCTGGTCATGAAGGACACCGTCAAGCACGCCTTCAGCGGCGTCTTCGGCGTCGCCTTCGGCGTGGTCTTCGCGATGATGACCGGCAACGCCAAGGACTTCTACCTCCCGGGCATGCTCTACACGCTCGGCCTGGGCCTCGCCTACATCATCACGACACTCGCAGGCGTCCCGCTGATCGGCCTCATCCTGGGCCCGGTCTTCAAGGAGAACCTCTCCTGGCGGACCCGGAACCCCGGCCGCAAGAAGGCGTACGCGAAGGCCAGTTATGCCTGGGGCCTGATCCTGCTCGCCAAGTGCGCGATCCTCTTCCCGCTCTACTGGTGGGCCGACACCACCCAGCTCGGCTGGGTCCTGGTGGCGCTGAAGATCCCGCCGTTCCTGCTGGCGGTCTGGCTCACCTGGCTGTTCCTCGCCAAGGCGCCCGCGCCGATCGACGTCTTCGCCGAGATGGAGGCGGAGGAGCACGCCAGGAAGGCGAAGGAGCAGGAGAAGCCGGGTGCGGGCGAGGAGTCGGACCCGGACCGCAAGACCGCGGCGGGGCGCCACCGCCGCGAGGCGTAGGGCCGCGCGCGGCCGGTACGGCGGCCGCAGCAGGGCCAGGGCCCTGCCATCGCAACGACGGAGGGGGCGCCCGGAATCATTCCGGGCGCCCCCTCCATGTTTGCCCGCCGTCGCGGGTGTGCCGCTGTGCCCACGCTCCCACGAGCTCTCGGCTTGGCACGAGCAGGTGGGAGCCCTATCGCCCAGCGGCACGACTGCCCGCAGCGGCGGCACGCCCACAGCAGCGGCACGACCCCCCACAGCGACCAGCGGCTAGCGGCTCGCGTCAGCTCGCCGCGTCCTCCCGGCGTACCGACAGCAGGTCCTCGAGTTGTTCCTCGCGGGCCTGGGCAGCCACGAACAGGAGCTCGTCGCCCGCCTCCAGGGAGTCCTCCTGGGTGGGGGCGAGGACCCGATTGCCGCGGATGATCGTCACCAGCGACGTGTCCTCGGGCCACTCGACATCGCCGACCTGCGTGCCGGCCAGGGCCGACTCGGGCGGGAGCGTCAGTTCGACCAGGTTCGCGTCGCCGTGGCTGAAGCGCAGCAGGCGGACCAGGTCGCCGACGCTGACCGCCTCCTCGACCAGGGCCGACATCAGGCGCGGCGTGGAGACGGCGACGTCGACGCCCCACGCCTCGTTGAACAGCCACTCGTTCTTGGGGTTGTTCACGCGGGCGACGACCCGCGGGACCCCGTACTCGGTCTTCGCGAGCAGCGAGACGACGAGGTTGACCTTGTCGTCACCCGTGGCCGCGATGACCACGTTGCAGCGCTGCAGCGCCGCCTCGTCGAGCGAGGTGATCTCGCAGGCGTCGGCGAGGAGCCACTCGGCCTGCGGTACGCGCTCGACCGAGATGGCGGTCGGCGCCTTGTCGATGAGAAGGACCTCGTGCCCGTTCTCCAGCAGCTCGCCGGCGATGGAACGACCCACCGCACCGGCTCCGGCAATGGCGACCCTCATCAGTGACCGCCCTCCTCAGGACCCTCGGCGAACGCCGCCTCGACCTTCTCGACGTCGTCCGTACGCATCATCACGTGGACGAGATCGCCTTCCTGCAGAACCGTCTGCGAGGTCGGCAGAATCGCCTCGCCCAGCCGCGTCAGGAACGCGACCCGGACCCCGGTCTCCTCCTGGAGCCGGCTGATCCTGTGGCCGACCCAGGCCGGTGACGTGTGTACCTCGGCGAGCTGCACCCCGCCGGTGGGGTCGCGCCACAGCGGCTCCGCGCCGGACGGCAGCAGGCGCCGCAGCATCTGGTCGGCGGTCCAGCGGACCGTCGCCACGGTCGGGATGCCAAGACGCTGGTAGACCTCGGCGCGGCGGGGGTCGTAGATCCTTGCCGCGACGTTCTCGATGCCGAACATCTCGCGGGCCACCCGGGCCGCGATGATGTTCGAGTTGTCGCCGCTGCTGACGGCGGCGAAGGCGCCCGCCTCCTCGATGCCGGCCTCGCGCAGGGTGTCCTGGTCGAAGCCGATACCGGTGACGCGGCGGCCCCCGAACCCGGAGCCCAGACGACGGAACGCCGTGGGGTCCTGGTCGATCACGGCGACCGTGTGCCCCTGTTGCTCCAGGGTCTGCGCGAGAGCGGAGCCCACTCGTCCGCAGCCCATGATGACGATGTGCACCTGACCTCTACCCCGCAGTCCTCGTCACCCTGCTGACCTGCGAAAACAAACTGCTCACTCTTCTCTCTCAGTAGGCCGGGCAACAACCGGGCAACCGCGTACGGCGTTGCCCGTTGACGAGCTTATGACGCAACCCTTGCGTTGCCCTCATCCGCGTACGTGTTTGATCGGAGCAGCACCGATCGCGCGGAGGGCGTGCGCCGTCCGGCCGCGCGCCTAACGGAGGTGGGCGGCGTACCGCCGTCAGTCGGCGCCCACGGCGTCGGCCTGCAGCCGCTCGACGAGCCCGGCCCGGTGCAGTCGGGCCACGGGCAGCACGAGGTCAGGGTGGCGCAGCAGAGGAGCCGCGTTCCTCTCGTATGCGTCGGGGTCGGTGAGGCGCCGGAACTCGACCGGTGAGGCTCCCATGTGCTCGGACCCGGTCAGCGCCGCCACGGCCGCGGCCGCGAGCGCGGGGTCGGTGAGCAGTGAGGCCGCCCAGCTCGCCACGACCTCGTCCACCCAGGTGCGCCACGCGTGCTCGTCGGCGTCGAGCTCACCGGCGTCGGCTCCCACGAGCCAGTCCAGGCGCCCGGCGCCGCCCGGTCCGACGAGCGTCACCAGCGAGGCGTCCACCGCGGTCGGATAGCGCAGCCAGGCGGCCACGGTCGCCGCCTGCCGGGCCTGCGCCTCGGCGAGTACGGCATTGAGCGCCCCGGAGGCCGGAGGATAAGCGCGGATCAGCCACTGGGTGGTGGCGGCTATGACGGACGGAAGGCCGACGGACACGCTGCCCGACCTCCTCTCGTTAGATGTGGACATTGCGTGACAAACGCCCGCCACCGTACCTCGCCCGACGCCCGCACCTGCATGACGCACGTCACGTCGCCGGTGCACATCGGGCCTTTCGAGGACCTGGATCACGGCGTGGTCCGCGCCCTTCGCGGCCGATGTACGCATGTGTGGGTGTCCTCCTATGGCCATCCTGCGAACGTGTGGGGTGGTGGGTGGGCGATCCCCCGTTCGAACGCTTACGATCCTCTGCGTGTCCAAACTGACCGACGTGCCCAAACGGATCCTGATCGGGCGCGCACTGCGCAGTGACCGGCTGGGAGAGACACTCCTGCCCAAGCGCATCGCACTCCCCGTTTTCGCCTCCGACCCGCTCTCCTCCGTCGCTTACGCGCCCGGAGAAGTCCTGCTGGTCCTGTCGATCGCGGGCCTGTCGGCGTACCACTTCAGCCCCTGGATCGCGCTCGCCGTCGTCGTGCTGATGTTCACGGTGGTGGCGTCCTACCGGCAGAATGTGCACGCCTATCCCAGCGGCGGCGGCGACTACGAGGTGGCCAACACCAACCTCGGGCCCAAGGCCGGCCGCACGGTCGCCAGCGCCCTCCTTGTCGACTACGTCCTGACCGTCGCCGTGTCGATCTCGTCCGGCGTGGAGAACCTCGGCTCGGCCATCCCCTTCTTCGTCGAGCACAAGGTCGCATGCGCTGTCGGCATCATCGTGCTGCTGACGCTGATGAACCTGCGGGGCGTCAAGGAGTCCGGCAAGCTCTTCGCCATCCCGACGTATGTCTTCGTGGCCAGCGTCTTCATCATGATCATGTGGGGTGCGTTCCGCGGGATCGTCCTCGACGACACCATGAAGGCCCCCACCGCCGACTTCGAGATCAAGCCGGAGCACCAGGGCCTCGCGGGATTCGCGCTCGTCTTCCTGCTGCTGCGCGCCTTCTCCTCCGGCTGTGCCGCGCTGACCGGCGTCGAGGCCATCAGCAACGGCGTGCCCGCCTTCCGCAAGCCCAAGAGCAGGAACGCGGCGAACACGCTCGCGCTGATGGGCGTCCTGGCCGTCACCATGTTCTGCGGCATCATCGGCCTGGCCATGGTCACGAATGTCCGCATGGCCGAGAACCCCGCTCACGACCTGCTCCGCGACGGCGCTCCGGTCGGTGAGGACTACGTCCAGAACCCGGTGATCACGCAGGTCGCGGCTGCCGTCTTCGGCGACGGGACGTTCTTCTTCATCCTCCTCGCCGCGGCCACCGCGCTGGTGCTGTTCCTCGCGGCCAACACCGCGTACAACGGCTTCCCGGTGCTCGGCTCGATCCTCGCGCAGGACCGCTACATGCCGCGCCAGCTGCACACCCGCGGCGACCGGCTCGCCTTCTCCAACGGCATCGTGCTCCTCGCGGGCGCCGCCGCGCTGCTCGTCTGGATCTACGGAGCCGACTCGACCCGCCTGATCCAGCTCTACATCGTCGGCGTGTTCGTGTCCTTCACGCTCAGCCAGACCGGCATGGTCCGGCACTGGAACCGCCATCTGAGGACCGAGACCGACCCGGCGAAGCGCCGCCGCATGATCCGCTCCCGCGCGATCAACACCTTCGGCGCCTTCTTCACCGGCCTCGTCCTGGTCGTCGTCCTCGTCACCAAGTTCACGCACGGCGCCTGGGTCGCCCTGCTCGGCATGGTGATCTTCTACGTGACGATGACCTCGATCCGCCGCCACTACGACCGCGTGGCCGAGGAGCTCGCGGCCCCCGAGGGCCCGGCCGACGACATCGTCCGCCCCTCCCGCGTCCACTCGGTCGTACTCGTCTCCAAGATCCACCGGCCGACGCTGCGCGCCGTCGCGTACGCCAAGCTGCTCCGCTCCGACACCCTCGAGGCGCTCAGCGTCAATGTCGACCCGGCGGAGACCAAGGCCCTGAAGGAGGAGTGGGACCGGCGCGGCATAGACGTACCGCTCAAGGTCCTCGACTCGCCGTACCGCGAGGTCACCCGGCCGGTCATCGAGTACGTCAAGGGTCTGCGCCGCGAGTCCCCGCGGGACGCGATCAGCGTGATCATCCCCGAGTACGTGGTGGGCCACTGGTACGAGCAGCTCCTGCACAACCAGAGCGCGCTCCGGCTCAAGGGCCGGCTGCTGTTCACGCCCGGCGTGATGGTGACCTCCGTGCCCTATCAGCTGGAGTCCTCCGAGGTGGCGAGGAAGCGGGCCCGCAAGCGCCAGGAGTGGAACGCGCCCGGTTCGGTGCGGCGCGGTCCCGTGGAGAAGCGGCCGAAGGAGCCGAGCGCCAAGAGCTGACCTGGCGCCGACGCTCCTGTGGTGAACGGCCGGACGATACCCAACGTAGACTGGTGGGCTGTTGTCCGGCCGATTCTGACGTGCGCCGACCGTTCGCTTCGTAGGTCGTCCGTTCGTTTCTCGCGCCGTCCGTTCGTTCCTTACGTTGTGGAGTCACCCCGCCATGCAGGCAGAACCGAAGAATTCGCTGGTGGGGGAGGAGTACGAGGTCGAGATCGGCCCCGTCGCCCACGGTGGCCACTGCATCGCCCGTACCGACGAAGGGCAGGTGCTGTTCGTACGGCACGCCCTGCCCGGAGAGCGGGTCGTCGCGCGCGTCACGGAGGGCGAGGAGGACTCCCGCTTCCTGCGCGCCGATGCCGTACGGATCCTCGAGCCGTCCAAGGACCGCGTCGAGGCGCCCTGCCCGTACGCCGGTCCCGGCCGCTGCGGCGGCTGCGACTGGCAGCATGCCAAGCCGGGCGCGCAGCGGCGGCTGAAGGGCGAGGTCGTCGCGGAGCAGCTGAAGCGCCTCGCGGGCCTCACGCCGGAGGAGGCCGGCTGGGACGGCACGGTCATGCCCGCCGAGGGCGACAAGCTTCCCGCCGGGCAGGTGCCCGCGTGGCGCACGCGCGTTCAGTACGCGGTGGACGAGCACGGGAAGGCCGGTCTTCGCCGCCACCGTTCGCACGAGGTCGAGCCGATCGAGCACTGCATGATCGCCGCGGAGGGCGTCAGCGAGCTGGGCATCGAGCAGCGCGACTGGACCGGCATGGCGTCGATCGAGGCGATCGCCGCGACCGGCTCCCAGGACCGCCAGGTGATCCTCACGCCCAAGCCGGGCGCCCGCCTGCCGATCGTCGAACTGGACAAGCCGGTCTCGGTGATGCGGGTCGAGGAGAAGGACGGCGGAGTCCACCGCGTCCACGGCCGGCCCTTCGTGCGCGAGCGCGCCGACGGCCGCACCTACCGGGTCGGCAGCGGCGGGTTCTGGCAGGTCCACCCGAAGGCCGCCGACACCCTCGTCAAGGCCGTGATGCAGGGCCTGCTGCCGCGCAAGGGCGAGATGGCGCTCGACCTCTACTGCGGCGTGGGCCTGTTCGCGGGAGCCCTCGCGGACCGGGTCGGCGAGAAAGGCGCGGTGCTCGGCATCGAGTCCGGCAAGCGCGCGGTCGAGGACGCCCGCCACAACCTGGCCGACTTCGACCGGGTCCGCATCGAACAGGGCAGGGTCGAGTCCGTCCTGCCGCGCACCGGCATCACCGAGGTCGACCTGATCGTCCTCGACCCGCCCCGCGCCGGCGCGGGCAAGAAGACCGTCCAGCACCTGTCCTCACTGGGCGCCCGCCGCATCGCCTACGTCGCCTGCGACCCGGCGGCGCTGGCCCGCGACCTGGCGTACTTCCGCGAGGGCGGCTACCGGGTGCGGACGCTTCGGGCGTTCGATCTGTTTCCGATGACGCATCATGTGGAGTGCGTGGCGATTCTGGAGCCCGCAGGAAAGGGCGCCTGACCTGCTGCTTTGCAGTGGAGGCGGGAGGTCTCGACCTGTTTCGGGGGATCCAACAGGTCGAGGTTTCTGCCATGGCTTCACCTGCGATTTGTGCTCGGGCGACGGGTGGGGCGGCATCGGCGTGCTTGGTTTTCGGAATTCTTGACGCTCGTATGACGCTCATGATCTGCCGGTGGAGTCGACCGGCAGGGGGTCGTGAGGGCCGTTGGGAAAGTGCCTGGATTTCGGATGGCGACGCTTTGGCTCTGATCCAGGCCGCGAGCCTGTAGGTGCGTCACGCAGCGGCACGAGGAGGGGACCACGGAGGGCCCCGAGAGGCTCCGAAAGTTTCGAAAGCGACGCGAAGAAAGTTTTGAAAACCCCGCACACGCTGGCGTTCTGTCCCTCCCGGATTCCATTCCATCCCTCACGCCGGTTCGTGTGAGAGGCGGCTTGACCAGCGAAGGCGCACTCATCAAGGCTTCCTCTGGTTAAGGAAATGTTTCCGAAAGGCTGTCGAAAGCGTTGACAGGGTCATGAGGCTCTACGAAAACTATGGCCACCGAACGACAGGAGTCCGTCGTTCCCCTCGCGTCATGTGACCGGGGACGCCGGTCGGTCGGTACTGCACGACGACGGGCGACCCCCGCCGTGTTCCATGCAAGGCCGCCGGGCAGCAGAAGCCGCCCGGTCCCCACCAGCCTTCATCGGGAGGATGCATGCAGCAGGACGGCACGCAGCAGGACCAGATCCAGCAGAACCCCGCTCCCCTCAACGGCGTGAGCCGACTCAACGGCATGAGCCGACGAGGCTTCCTCGGCGGCGCCGGCACCGTCGCGCTCGCCACCGCGTCCGGGCTGCTGCTGCCCGGCACCGCCCATGCCGCCACCACCATCACCACCAACCAGACCGGCACCGACGGCATGTACTACTCGTTCTGGACCGACGGCGGCGGCTCCGTCTCCATGACGCTCAACGGCGGCGGCAGCTACAGCACCAGGTGGACCAACTGCGGCAACTTCGTCGCCGGCAAGGGCTGGAGCACCGGCGGACGCAGGACGGTCCGCTACACCGGCTACTTCAACCCGTCGGGCAACGGCTACGGCTGCCTCTACGGCTGGACCTCGAACCCGCTGGTGGAGTACTACATCGTCGACAACTGGGGCAGCTACCGGCCCACCGGCACCCACAAGGGCACCGTCTACAGTGACGGCGGCACGTACGACATCTACCAGACGACCCGGTACAACGCCCCGTCCGTGGAAGGCACCAAGACCTTCCAGCAGTACTGGAGCGTCCGGCAGTCGAAGGTGACCAGCGGCTCCGGCACCATCACCACCGGCAACCACTTCGACGCCTGGGCCCGCGCGGGCATGAACATGGGCCAGTTCAGGTACTACATGATCATGGCCACCGAGGGTTACCAGAGCAGCGGAAGCTCGAACATCACGGTCAGCGGCTGACCGCTGTCCGGCGAACAACCGGCTGCGGGCCCCGTCCTCGTGACGGGTCCCGCAGCCGTGGTCGTTGCGGACGGCGGGGTGGGTTCAAGGCGGCCTCGAACTCCTGGCACTTTGGCGTCCCAGCCACGGCGCGACGCTCAGCAACTCGTTGCGGGAACGTCATCGCGTGGGCGGACCGGCCTCAGGTTCCCGCTTCCTCCACGACCTCCTGGGCCGGGCCGCGCAACTCGTCCAGCGACTCCGGCGGACGTCGCCGAAACTTCTCCCGGTACAGCGCGAGGTCCTCGGAATCCACGCCGGCGCCGTGAACCCCGTGGCCACAACCACCGTGGGAAAAGGCAGCCTTGGGCCTGCTCCTACCTCTGCCCCCCGGCCGCGGCGGACAGTGCCTCCGACTCCGCGAGCCGACGGGTGAGCGGTTGCAGTGCGGTGTGGAGGAGGGTGGCCGCGGCGATCGCGGCGAGCGTGATGCCCCAGGCGAACGGGCCCAGCGGGGTGGAGCCGAAGAAGTGGCTGACGCCGGGGATTTGGATGATGCCGATGAGGGCGGCGGCCGAACCGAGGCCGGCGAGGAGGACGTTGCGGTCCAGACTGCCGCTGGTGAGGGTCTGCGCGAGTTGGGTGCCGACCACGGCGGCGAGGGCGACGGTGCTCGCGCGGCGCTCGGTGCCGGTGATGCGGGCGACCACCCAGGCGAGGCCTGCACCGAGGGCGGTGGTCAGGCCGCGCAGCAGCATCTCCTGGTTCAGCGCGGCGCCGAGCGACTGGTGGGGGCCCTCCTGGAGCAGCTGCTCCCCGGCCTCTTCGGCTGGTGCCCGCACCGCGATGGCGACGGCGGGGGCGAGATCGGTCAGGAGATTGACCAACATGATCTGACGGGCGTTCAGCGGGGCGCTGCCGGTGACGGCTGAGGCGAGCACGCTGAAGGTCACCTCGCCCAGGTTGCCGCCGATGAGGATGGCCAGCGCCGTCCTGACTGAGGTCCACATCGCCCGGCCTTCGGTAAGAGCGGCGACGATGGTCTCCAGCCGGTCGTCGCTGATGACCAGGTCGGCGGCCGCAGTGGCGGCAGGGGTGCCCCGGCGCCCGAGGGCGATGCCCACGTCGGCGAGGCGGATGGCGGGGGCGTCGTTGGCGCCGTCGCCCGTCATCGCCACGGCCTTGCCCAGACGTTGGTACGCCTGGACGATGCGGACCTTGTGATGCGGGCTGCAACGGGCGATCACATCCACGGTCGGCAGCAGGGCGTCGAGTTGGTCGTCGCTGAGGTCGTCCAACTCCGGCCCCGTACACACGACATGCTCCGCTTGCCCGGTGACGGAGGCGGCGATGGCGTCGGCGGTGGCGGGGTGGTCGCCGGTGAGCATGACGGTCTGCACCCCCGCCTCGCGCAGCCGAGCGGTGGCCGGGGCGGCACCGGGGCGCACCGGGTCGGCCAGGATGAGGAAGCCGAGGAAGGCCAGGTCGTCCACGGCCTCGTCGGTGAGCTCCTCGCCCGCCCGCAGGGGGCGTTCGGCCACGGCGAGTACGCGGCGGCCGGCACCGGCGAGCTCCTCGGTGGCGGCGGTGAGTTCCTTGCGTGCGGCGTCGTCGAGGGCGATGTCCTTGCCGTCCCAGGACCGGTACCGGCAGCGAGCCAGGATGTTCTCCGGTGCACCCTTGACGCTGAGCAGCAGGCCGCGCTGGGTGCGGCCGGCGGTGGCGTGGTAGGAGCGGGCGGATTCGAAAGGCAGATCGTCGGTACGGCGCCAGCGGGGAGCGCCGCGGGTCACCGACACCCGGGCCCGGCGGGCCCCGGAGGCCACCGCGTGGTCGGTCTGGTGGGCCATGGGCTCGGCATGGCGGGCGGGCGGGGTGGCGCGCAGCGCGGCGCCCAGAATCACCTTGTGGGAGAGAGGGAGCCGGTCGACGGTCAGAGGCCGGTTCCCGTCGCTGACGGCGGTGAGTTGGAGCCTGCCCTGAGTGAGGGTGCCGGTCTTGTCGAAGCACAGCACGTCGGCGCGGCCGAGGGCCTCGATGGTGCGGGGGTTGCGCACCAGGGCGCCGTGGTCGGCCAGGCGGCGGGCGGCGGCCAGCTGGGCGGCGTTGACCAGGAACGGCAGCCCTTCGGGGACGGAGGCGACGGCCAGGTTCACCGCGGAGGCGAGGCTGTTGGACAGTGGCTGCCCGTGCAGCAGCGCGGATCCGGTCACCGCGGCCGCGGAGGCGATCGCGACCGGCAGGCTCGCCTTGGTCAGCTTGTTCAGGCGCACTTCGACGCCGGTCACCGGGGCCGCCTGGCGGGCGGTGGCGATGCTCCGCCCGACCTCGGTGGCCGCCCCGGTGGCCACGACGACGGCCGTCGCCTCCCCGGCGGTGACGGTGGTGCCTTCGTAGAGCATCGAGGTGCGGTCGGTGATCTGCGCGGCGACCACCGGCGCCGGGTCCTTCGCCACGGGCAGCGACTCGCCGGTCAGCGAGGACTCGTCGACCTCCAGTCCCTCGGCCTGGAGCAGTCGGCAGTCGGCGGGTACCACGTCTTCGGGCCGCAGCGCGATGACGTCCCCTGGCACCAACTCCTCCGCGGATACCAGCAGTTCGGCACCTGCACGGCGCACCCGCGCGCCGAGTGCGGAGCGGGCGGTCAGCTCGGCCAGGGCGCGCTCGGTCCGTACCCGTTGGACGCCTCCGACCAGCGCGGAGGTGGCGGTGATCCCGGCGACGAGCGCGGCGTCGGTGCGGGAACCGACGGCGGCGGACAGGGCGGCCCCGGCGGCGAGCACCGGGGTGAGCGGGTTGGCCAGCTCGTCGATGAACGCCGACGGGAGGCTGGTGTGCAGCGGCTCACGGCCCAGCGACGTGTCCGTGGCTCGCGCCGCGGCCTCCTGGGCGGTCAGTCCGTCGAGGTTCGTGTTCAACCGCTCCAGCACCCGCGAGGCGGGCATCAGATGCCAGGGGATGGTTTCGACGGCCGGGGTGAGCGGGCGGGAGAGCAGCTGCCGGGCCCGCCAAAGGCCCAGGCAGAAGGCGATCGCTCCGGCGGTGTTGCCCGCGGCCTGGCCCCGTGAGCACGCCATGGCCGGCGGGGCCTGCAAGGCCGCGACCGCGCCGACGCCGCTGCCGCCCGCGGCCAGCACGGCGCTGTCCCGGTCCACCTGCCGGGCCACCCCGACACCGGCCAGGATCAGCGCGGCCGCCTCCAGGTCGTCGCCGATCAGCAGGTGGGCGCCCCAGGCCGGTGGCTCACCCTGCAGGTGGATCCCGATTCCGCAGTCGGAGGCCCCCAGCGCCCGGCGGTTGCCCGAGATCAGCAGCACCACCGCGCCGTCGGCCTGCAGCCCGCGCACGGACGCCACCAGTCGCCCACCGGCGGGCACCATGGCGTCGACGAAGCCGAGCGCCGGGTCGGGTTCGTCGGCGGCGAGCACCACGCGGATGCCCGAGCGGCGGGCGGCCGTCGCCAGGGCCTGCGCACCCGGCAGCACCTGCGCGGACACCCCCGCCACCGCTTTCAGGCGCCCTGCCTTGGACAGGCCGAGGATCTGCTCGCTGCCCCGCCGTCGCAGCCGGGCCGCGGCCTGGCGCCCGGCCGGCTCCGACGCCTCCAGCGGGCCCAGCACCCAGCCCTCGTCGTCCTGGTGCATCCGACCGGGTGCTTCCGGGTCGAACAGGGCGAAGAGCCGGTCGGAGATCTGCTCAGGATCGGCCCCCCTCAGCGGTACCAGATCGGTCAGCTCGTGCCGGCCGCTGCGCAGCGCCTCCAGGTCCAACACCACGGTGTCGACCTGGCCGAGCCGGCGCAGGGCGCCGCGGTCCATGGTCACGACCCCGCGCAGCGACAGGAACCGGCCGAGACTGGTGGCGAACCCCTCGCGTCCGGCCTCCGGCGCCTTCGGCACGCTCGCCAGCGCCACCGCCAGCCCGCGCCGCCAGCCGGCATACGGCGCGGCCGCGGCGCCGGCCAGCGCGCCGAGGCCCATGGCCCGCTCGGCATAGCGTGCCGTGACGTCCCGGTGCACCGGACCCGGCCGCTCCACCACGATGGGCTCGGCCGCCGCGTCCTCCGGCTCGCGCATCAGGTGCGGCTCGGCCGCCCCCCACGCGTCGCGGTCCGCGTTCGCCTCCCGCCACTGCGAGATTCGCGCGACGACGTCGAGTACCAGCCCTCCGCCGCGGGTGGCCACGCCCTGGGCCAGCGCGTTCAGCACCGGCAGCACCGACTCGGCCTCCTCCCGGCCGGTCAGGCCCCGCGCGGTCCACTTCCGCAGCCGAGGGTGGTATTGGAGGGCCGAGGCCACCGCACCGACTTCGGCCGGCAGCGGTGTCCACGGCGACAGGCGCGTGGCGAGGGAGAGCAGCAGCCCCACCGCGTCCGCGGCCAGCGCCGGGAGCTCCTTCCGCCTGCGTGGCCCTTCGCTCGGATGGTGCGGCTCCGGGCACCACTCGTCGAACTCGCTCGGCTCCGCCGGCGCCGCCATGCCGTGTGCCTCCGCATGCGCGACGAGCCGGATCAGCTCCCGCTCGGACGGGGGCGGCGAGCCCAGCGCCACCACCACCCGCTCCGACGGCGCGTTCACCCGAGCCCACTCCACACCCGGATGCTCCTCCAGGGCGCGCTCCACCAGCCGGCCCACCCGCATCCCCCGGGGGCCGTGCACGCCGTGGACCTCGATGTGGCACCGCCCCGGCCGCGACCACACATCGCGCCGGTCGAGGCCGACCAGGAGCGCGGTCGCGTCCGCCACGCCGCGTACCCCGAGGGCCACCCCGCCCGCCACACCACCGGCCAGCGTCCCCAGCACCGAAAGCGCCGGAAGGCGCATGTTCGACAGCGGCGACATCTGCGGTGACCTCCCCAGCCGGTCCTGCCCATTTCACGGTAACCGCCCCCATGGAAACGGCCAGCGGGGCGAACATCCGTAGCAGCGAGCGCGCCGCGTCGTACGGGCAGCAGCGAGCGCGCCGCGTCGTAAGGCGGGTGCGCTCCGGATCGGTGTGAGAGGGGTCAGGATCCGCAGCCGGGAGGGAGTGGCGAGGGCCTGGAGCGTGGCGGCCACATCGGCGGCGCCCACGGTCTCGAGGCCCTCGCGTGCCGTGGCGGCGGTGTTGGTGTCAGCTCCGTGGCCCGTTACCGCCGGCCGCAAGCTCCTGGTCGTCGGAGACGGAGCCAACGACGCCCCGGCCTTGGCCGCCGCCCACACCGGCGTCGCCATGGGCAGGGCACGCTCGGACCTCACGCTGGAGACCGCCGACGCGTTGATCGTCCGCGATGAACTCACCACCGTGCCCGCGGTGATCGCGCTCTCCCGCCGGGCACGGCGCTTGGTGGTGCAGAACCTCGTGATCGCCGGGGTGTTCATCGGCGGCCTCGTCGCCTGGGACCTGGTGGGCACTCTTCCGCTTCCGCTCGGTGTCGCCGGTCACGAGGGCTCCACCGTCATCGTCGGCCTCAACGGACTGCGGCTGCTGAGGGAGGCGGCTTGGCAGCGGGCCGCCCTGGAGGGCGACCCGGTGAGCAATCCCACTGACCATATATGGGCGATTTATTCGTTTTCTCACTAAAGCTCGTATTAAGCCTGTTGGTCCAACTTGCAGTGATTCACTTGGGGTTGCGAAGAGAGGAATTCCCACGAAACCGTGATATGCCTCACTTCAGGGCGAGCTGACCGTTCTCTGCCGTTCCCACGCCCTCGTCCATGTCGTCGTCAGACAAGGGGAGTTGGGCTCCCCGGCGGCCGACGCGTAACCGCATCTGTCCCGGCTTGATTCGCAATGGGGATTTCTCTGTGATTTCGGCCCTTGTTCCGGTCGGGCGCTCTCGCTTACGTTCGCGCCAATCCGGGGGTCCGCGCCGAATCCTGCCGCCGCCCGGAAAACCGCAATCACCCACGTATGGCAGGAGCGGGGAACCCAGGTAAGTCGCCGATCCGGAAACCGGACCGGCTCGGGGTGAAGTCGCAATCACATGCGGCCGGGCATCTCCAGCCCGAACCCGACAGCTCACCTCGCAGGCGACGGAGAGGAATTCGTCATGCGCGCAAACGGCAAGCACCGTCGTCCCAGGACCAATCCATTCGCTCGAGGCCTCATGGCCATGGGCGTGGGTGGTGCCGTATTCGCCGTACCGTTGGCGACCGCGGCCACTGCCGACGCGGCTCCGGCGGCGCACTACGCGACCGCCGCAGCGGCGCTCTCGCCTGTCGTCGCCGCCCAGAAGGGCAGCCCGACGACCTACACGGTGGTTGCCGGCGACACCCTGGCCAAGATCGCGGCCGCGCACAACCTGAAGGGTGGCTGGAAGAAGCTGTACGAGGACAACAAGGCGATCATCGGCAGCGATCCGTCGAAGATCCGCGCCGGCCTCAAGCTGACTCTCGGAGAGAAGGCCACGCCGACCACGACCACCGTCACGCCGGCATCCGCGAAGACGTACACCGACAACCTGGACGGTTGGATCAAGGAGTCGTTGGACGTCATGGCCGCGAACGGGATTCCCGGCACCTACGACGGAATCCACCGGAACATCATGCGTGAGTCCTCGGGCAATCCGAAGGCCATCAACAACTGGGACTCCAACGCCGCGAAGGGAACACCTTCCAAGGGTCTCCTCCAGGTCATCGACCCCACGTTCCAGGCCTATCACGTGCCCGGTACGTCGATGGACATTTACGACCCGGTCGCCAACATCACTGCTGCGTGCAACTACGCGGCCGACAGGTACGGATCGATCGACAACGTCTTCGGCCCCTACTGACGTCACTGCTCTTCCTGCCGTATCCGCTCTGCTTTCCGCACCGACGTAATCGCATTCCGCCGGAGATCACGGCAGGAATCCCGCACCGGGTATCCGGCCGTGCGCAGGCAAATCCAGGAAAACGCGCGCACCGATTCCGTTCATGGCCGATCCCACGGGGTAGCCGGACGGCAGGAAGCGGCCGACCTGCGATGCGACACAAGGGGACCCCCACCTGGACCCGCGCCTGTGAGCGGCCGGGTCCCGGTGGGCGGGCCGAGGACGCGGACAAGGAGAGCCACCGTGGAATTCGACGTGATCGTGGAGATCCCGCAGGGCTCCCGCAACAAGTACGAGATGGATCACGAGATGGGGCGGATCCGGCTGGACCGGATGCTGTTCACTTCCACGAAGTATCCGGCCGACTACGGATACATAGACGGCACCCTCGGCAGCGACGGCGACCCCCTGGACGCCCTGGTCATCACCGGTGATCCGACGTTTCCCGGCTGCGTCATCGAGTGCCGCGCGGTCGCGATGTTCGTCATGCGCGACGAGAAGGGCATGGACCAGAAGGTCCTGTGCGTGCCCGCCCATGATCCGCGCTACGCCGCCACGCAGGACATCGGCGATGTCCCGGAGTTCGACCGGCTGGAGATCACCCACTTCTTCGAGGTCTACAAGGACCTGGAACCCGGCAAGTCCGTCGAGGGTTCCCACTGGGAGGGCCGAGAGCAGGCCTACGCCGAGATCGAGGCGTCCCGCCGACGCGCCGCCGACCATCAGACCCTCGTGTGAAGACCCTCGTGTGACCAGGGGCGACGGCACCGGCACCGGCACCGGCAAGGACAAGGGGTGAGGCCAGGAGGCAACCGTGAAGCTGTCCTTTCTTGAACCGCTGTACGCACGGCCGGGTCCCTACGCATGTGCCTATGTGGATACGTCCCGCGACATCGAGGACCCTGAGACAGCCAACGACCTGCGACGACGTCATGTGCGGGACGACTTGACCGCACAGGGGGCCGATACCGCCACCGTCGCAGCCGTGGCCGCCGTGATCGGGACCGACAGGACCGTGCCGGGCCGGCACGGCCAGGCGATCTTCGCGGCACAGGGGCGGCTCGCTCTGGTGGAGGAGCTGCCCGATCCGCCCGTCCGTGACCTGGCCGAGTTCACCTCACTGCCGGACGCCATGCCGCTGGCGGTTCAGCACGCACCGGATATTCCGTACGCGGCCGTCGTCGTGCACCGCGCCGACCTGAGAGGCGAGACCGGCGCCCAGGAGGAACTGCAGGTCGACCTGGAGACGGGTCGGTGGCCCATCAGCAGGGTCACCCCCGGCACGCATTCCTGTCGGCGGATCCCCGCAGCGGACTGGCAGAGGGGCGTGGCGCAGGTCGTGGGCGAGCTGGAGGAGCTGGCTGACCGGGGCGGTGCGGAGGTGATCGTCGTGTGCGGGGAGGTGTGGGCGCGTGGCGTCCTGCTGCACAGGCTGCCCCGGCGCCTGAGCGAACGCGCGATCGTCGCCGAGGGCGGCGCGGGTGAAGGCGACGGGGGCCGGGCGTTGCTGGAGGAGGAACTCGAGGAGGTGTTCCGCGGACGCATGGCGGTGCGGGACCGGGCCCAGGCGGAGACGTTCATGGCGCACAGGGCCCGGTACGGGAGCGCGGCGGAGGGCATGGGGGCCACCGTCGCCGCGCTGCAGCGAGGCCAGGCGAGGTCCCTCCTCGTGAACGAGCACACGGAGTTCGACGCGCGCGTGTGGACCGGGCCCGCGCCGATGCACATCGCCCTGTCCCCTGTGGACCTGCGGTCCTTCGGCGTGAACGCCGTCGAGGAGCAACCGGCCGATGCCGCCCTGATCCGCGCAGCCGTCGGTACGGGCGCCGAGCTGGTCGTCGTACCGCCACACGAGGAACCGCGGCTGGCAGACGGGGTAGGCGTGCTGCTGCGCTACTCGGACACGGCGACGACCTGGGTGTCGTAGTCCCTGGGGCCGCGCAGGTGACCCCCCCATCCCTTGAAACTGACGTTACGTCACCTTCTGGCGTGAGTCCTGCATCCCTGGGAGGAGACGGATGGCAGAGACGGACGAGAGCATGCGGAAGATCGGCGAGCTGGCGCGCGAAACCGGCCACACCGTACGGACACTGCGCCACTACGGCCAGCTGGGCCTGCTCTCGCCGTCCGGGCGTACGGCCGGTGGAGCTCGCCGAACTCCACCGGAGGCGTGAGCAGGTGTTCGCCGGGCTCGGCGAGGAGGAACGGCAGCGGCTGACGGAACAGCGCCGGCAGATGATGCCGCCGACCGTCATCGGGGCGGACGCGGACGGTTGAGCGCCGCTGTCGCGGCGGCCGTGGAGGCGGCGCGCCGACGGTGAGGGGATCGCCACCGCGGGCGGGTAGCGCCGACTGCCTCGGATGCATCGTGGATCGGCCGGAGTGAGAATGGATCTGGGCCAAGGCACAGGAGGCGACCAGGGGAGTCGTGGCAGACCAGGGATGCCGTGGCGGACCAGAGATACCGTGGCAGATCAGGGATGCCGTGGCATCCTCGCGCCTCCGCAGGCCGATCCGCTGCCAAGGAGGCTGCCAAGGAGGCTGTCATGACCAGTGCGCGAGACGTCATGCACACCGGTGCGGACTGTGTGGGCGAGCACGAGACGCTGGATGCCGCGGCACGGCGCATGCGGGACCTCGATGTGGGCGCGCTGCCGATCTGCGGTGACGACGACAAGCTGCACGGCATCATCACCGACCGCGACATCGTGGTGAAGTGCCTGGCCGCCGGGGGTGATCCGACGAAGATGACCGCCGGCGAACTGGCGCAGGGCAAGCCCGTCACGGTGAAGGCGGACGCGGACATCAAGCAGGTGCTGGAGACCATGGAGGAGCACCGGATCCGCCGTGTTCCGATCATCGACGAGAACAAGCGGCTGGTCGGCATGATCAGCGAGGCCGACCTGGCGCGCAACCTGCCGGAGAAGGAGGTGGGCCGGTTCGTGGAGGCCGTCGTGGCGTACAGCATCTGACCTGCTGCGGCAGAACCTCTCCACACGATCACGCACCACACCTTGAGGACGCGGATGTTGCCGGAGCGCCGTGGGCGGCGCTGCCTGCCTCGCGAGCCGGTCCCCCGCTCCGTTCCGCGCGCGGCGGGTCCCTTCCCCTCAGGCGGTTCGCCATCGAGGTCCGCCGCGCTGCGGCTTCAATCGGCCCCACGGCCCCACGGCGATCGGACAGTCGTCCCATGGGTGAAGTCGTGACGCCGGACATGTGGGCGGATTGTGAACGCGCCACCACATGCGAACGCATTTCCACGAAACGCCAGGCTTCGCCACCCCTTCCGCGCCGTAGAAATATCTACCAGCATGAGCGCGTCGGACCCGGTGCACCAATCCGAACAGGTTTGTGCCCATTGGGAGTTGATTCTCCGTCCGATCATGCCGAGCAGATGTTTTATGGAGGAGGGTCATGAGGAATTCGGCCTCGAGGCAAGCCATGGAGTGGCTCGCCGCGGCCGCGAAGGATCCCCGCGCGTGCAAACGGGAGTGGGAATACGGCGAACACGGGACGGTGGTACTGGCTTCCGGACGGTTCTGGGACGTGCTCAGCGTTCCCGAGGAGCTCGGCCTGCTCACGCTCGACACCCTGCTGCGCACCCCGCAGTACGAGCCCGGGCCGACACTCGCGGACTTCGCAGCGCACAGAGTCGGCTTCTTCCTGCCGCCGGATCCGGCCTGCCGCTGGATCGGCTCCGGCATCCGCTACGCAGGTAAGGGATCCTGGGTCGCCGTGCCTCCCCCTTACCGGTCCGGACGCTCTCTGCAGTGGCTCGTTCCGCCCGACGGCAGCGGCGACCTGCACACCCCGGCCGCCCTCGAACTGGCGCTTCGTCAGGCGACGGGCGAGCTCGCCGTCATCATCAGCCGGGCGGAGGCCCGACAGGGTGGTCACTCGGAGTTCTTCCGGCCGCACGACTCGCGGCCTCAGGGCTAGCGCCCCGGGTCCACGCTCTCGGG